>NZ_JBMDIH010000002.1:412500-1862426 GCF_051161885.1 Labrys methylaminiphilus subsp. lupini
CCCTTGAAATACCACCCTTACGATCATGGATGTCTAACCGCGACCCGTCATCCGGGCCCGGGACAGTGTATGGTGGGTAGTTTGACTGGGGCGGTCGCCTCCCAAAGAGTAACGGAGGCGTGCGACGGTGGGCTCAGACCGGTCGGAAATCGGTCGTCGAGTGCAATGGCATAAGCCCGCCTGACTGCGAGACTGACAAGTCGAGCAGAGACGAAAGTCGGCCATAGTGATCCGGTGGTCCGTTGTGGAACGGCCATCGCTCAACGAATAAAAGGTACGCCGGGGATAACAGGCTGATGATTCCCAAGAGTCCATATCGACGGAATCGTTTGGCACCTCGATGTCGACTCATCACATCCTGGGGCTGGAGAAGGTCCCAAGGGTTCGGCTGTTCGCCGATTAAAGTGGTACGTGAGTTGGGTTCAAAACGTCGTGAGACAGTTTGGTCCCTATCTGGCGTGGGCGTAGGAGAATTGAGAGGATCTGTCCTTAGTACGAGAGGACCGGGATGGACGTACCTCTGGTGGACCTGTTGTGGCGCCAGCCGCAGTGCAGGGTAGCTATGTACGGTCGGGATAACCGCTGAAGGCATCTAAGCGGGAAACCCACCTCAAGATGAGTTCTCCCTCGAAAGCCGTGGTAGACCACCACGTTGATAGGCCGGGTGTGGAAGCGGAGCGATCCGTGCAGCTTACCGGTACTAATAGCTTGATCGGCTTGATCGCTCTCATTTATCAATACTCACTCGCGGTGAAAAATACCGACAGTGACCTGGAATATTCCATTCTTGCTTCAGATTTTGCTTCGCCGGCCTGGTGGCACTAGCGAGGAGCCTCAACCCGATCCCATCCCGAACTCGGCCGTTAAACTCCTCAGCGCCGATGGTACTATGTCTCAAGACCTGGGAGAGTAGGTCGTTGCCAGGCCTGCAAAGCAAAAATCTCGAATACCATGTAAATTACCTGCCGCGGGGTGGAGCAGCCCGGTAGCTCGTCAGGCTCATAACCTGAAGGCCGCAGGTTCAAATCCTGCCCCCGCAACCATCTTAACTTGCGATTTGCCCGCCTCTCCGGCGGGCTTTTTGCGTTCCAGGGATATGGCAAGGATTCCAGCCAGATCACCGCGAACGTCGATCTGAAGTTCGCCGTTCTCTGGCGTCAGCACGATCTCCTTTATCAACGAGCGGATCTGCTCGGCCGCCATTATGCGATGTCCCTGGGAATTGTCGTTGAGCGCCGCATAGAGATGCTCGACCTGGATCCGGTAATGCTTCGTCATGTTGGGATGTAGCAAAGGAGGTGGTTCAGCGGCGTCTTCGAGAAACTGCTGCAATTCCTTTTGCCGGCTCTCGAGTGCCAGCATTTTTGCGTTGAGCCGGTCAGCAGCTCCGCCCTTCAGGATCAGATTGACGAGCGTATCGAGCTCGCGGTCGATCTTGCGAACCTCGTCTTCTGCCGCGTCGATTGATGCCCGTCCTTGCGTGCGTAGCCGGTTCATCTCCCGGGTGAACTCTTCACAAAACTCTTTGAAGAGGGCTGGCTCCATTAGATGATGGCGCAGGCCATCAAGGACGCGGCTCTCGAGCCGGTCGCGCCGAATATTGTAGCGATTGTCGCAGGTGCCCTTGTTGCGGGCGGTCGAACAGCCGAGCAGGTCGGCCGAGATCATCGAATAGCCGCCTCCACAACAGCCACATTTGATCAGCCCGGAAAGGAGATATTTGGGCCTGCGCCGATCGCGGAAATGGTTCCCTGGCTGGGCATCGACGACGCGGAGGTCCTTTATGGTGCTCTGGCGCTTCTTTGCGGCTTGCCAGAGGTCGTCATCCAGGATGCGCAGTTCCGGTACGTCTTGCGTGACCCATTCCGACTGGGGATTGCCTCGCGCCTGACGCTTTCCCGTATCGGGATCCTTGATGAAGCGCTGCCGGTTCCAGACGAGCTTGCCGACATAGAGTTCATTGTTGAGGATGCCATTGCCGCGCTTGGGATTGCCGTTGATGGTGCTGGCCCCCCAATCGCCGCCACCAGGGCCAACAATGCCGTCCCTGTTCAACTCATGGGCAATGCGCTTAGCCGACTTACCGCCGGCGTAGTCGCGAAAGATGCGCCGGATTACCTGTGCCTGCTGTTCATTAATGGTGCGCTCGCCGCGGGCGAGTTCGCCGCCGTCGACCTTCCTGACTACGTCATAGCCATAGGCGTTGCCGCCGCCGACCTTGCCCTGCTCGATCCGGCCACGCTGCCCGCGCCTCGTCTTGTCGGCGAGATCCTTCAGGAACAAGGCGTTCATCGTGCCTTTGAGGCCGACATGCAGGTGCGAGACCTCGCCCTCGGAGAGGGTATGAAGCTTTACCTCCGAATAGGCCATGCGCTTGAAGAAGCCGGCGATGTCCTCCTGATCGCGCGAAAGGCGATCCATTGCCTCGGCAAGCACCAACTGGAAGCGGCCGTGGGTTGCGTCTGAGATCAGGGCCTGGATGCCGGGACGAAGGAGGGAGGCACCGGATATCGCATGGTCGGTATATTCCTCCTCGATCTCCCAGCCTTGCCGTTCGGCATGGCGGCGGCAGATGCGAAGCTGGTCGGCAATGGAAGCGTCGCGCTGGTTGTCGGATGAGTAGCGGGCGTAAATCGCGACCTTCAAGGATCAATCTCCCTCAGGATCAGGAGCGGGTTTTGCGGCGCCCCTTGAGTGTCTGTTGTTCGTAAACCTCGCGCGCGGCGTGACGAGCAAGCAAGCGGACCAGGTCGACCAGCCGGCGGTCGGGAACGGCGTCACGGCACTCCAAGCGCAGTTCCGGCTCGACGAGCCGATGTATATTAGCGTGCTGTGAACGAATATCGGAGACCATGGTTGCGCTGTTCCACGTCGATTGCAAGTTGACGGAACCAGGATCGATAAGAAGGAAAGCATAAGCAACTGAAATCAAAGAGAAATAGTGGACGGTTCCTGGTGGCCACAGGCATGCGTCGAGGAGATTGGCGCACGCCCGCGCGCTGTATCGAATGGAAAATGGGCGAGGGTTTGCTAGACATCCTATTCAGGCTGCCGCACCATTGTGCCTTCGATACATATGAATGAGTTCAGCACGTATGCGCCGAAGTTGTGGCCACGGCCGCTCATCCGCGTCCTCGCTAGGAGCATCGAGAGCAATCAAAGCCTCAAGCTTAGCGATAACACCGGGAATCGTGAGAGCATCGGCGGCGAATAGTTCAGCGGCGAGTCGTTCTTCGTGAGACAGGGCCAGTTCCTCCGCTCGCACAGCGGCTGAGTACCCGATCCGGCGGTCGGCTGCATCCCATTTGGCTTCTTGGGCAAACAGCTCCGCCTCGACGTAATTCCGCAAATACCTGATTGATGGTTCGGCCACCGCAAGGTCCTCGAAGGCTTCCACAGTTGCGATTTGGACCGGTTTGTCGAGTGTCGACAGGTTCAGGGTGATCGACGGAAAGCCAATCGTTCGGATGAGCTCTGTCTCCAGGCGCTGTTGCTTGCGACAGAGTGCGAGCGCTCTGCGTGAAGCTGTGTGCCAGGATTGCCAGGCGACGAGAGCTGGGTCTTGGCGCGGCGCCGTTAACATTTGCTTGGCACTCGGATGACCCACAGTAGCGCTGCTTACTGCGGCCGTTAAGGTGGAGAGAACGTCCCTCCGCGATAATCCGGGCAGACTCGTGCTAGTCTCAGAATCAACCATGATCCGAGCTCCTTACAGCTTGGGTGGTGGCCAGGCCGAACAAGGTGTTCCAGCACCGAGTTCGGCCGCACGTGCGATGCACGTGCATTTTTATGCTCTCTTCGAAAGTGGAACGCAAGCAAGAATGGCGATGGCAAAGAAGCCCTTCACAACAAGGATCGATCCTGAGATCCTCGTACTCGCCCAAAAAATTGCAGAAGCCGAGAGGCGTTCAGTCACTGCTGTTATCGAGCTTGCTCTGTTGGAATATGCCGCGAAGCGGGGGATAAACAGGGCAGAAAGCAAGGATACCTCAGGCGGCTGAGGTGAATAACGATTGCATTGCTAGGGATCAAGTCGGCGCAGCATACCCCAGACGTCAAGCGCGCGAATGACGTGCCCAGGTCGAGCGACCGCTTAGCGCCCAATGTGCCGGTTTATGGGTCCAGCAGAAAGCGCCAATAGCAGACATCCGATTGCCGACGAAGCGGCTGTCCCGCACGCCGTTAGCTGGCACGACCGGATGGTGTTTTTGCTATTAGGGCTCTGATAACTTCAGCACCCAACTGTCGGGTATTCAAGGGCGTCCCAAACTTGTTGAATAACGGAAGGCTCAATTCGTTTGCGATCGGACGTAAAAACCCCTTCACGTTTATGTTTTGGGGCATGCCAAGCCGCAAAATGCCTATCGCCAAGTTTTCATAGCGGACGATCTCGAAATCGCCGTAGTGCGCTCGTTCGAGTACCCGCAGACTTTCTGGAGCATCGACGTTTTCAGAGCGACGCCGCCTTTCCGGTACCCGATCCGATCCGAACTCCAGTACCTCTGAATTGGCAGCGAGCTCGCTACTGGCTTGGCGAAAGTCGGCCACGATCACATCGCCTTCTGGATCTTCTACTTCGGCGCGGTCGCAGAGGGCTCGAATGACATTGGCACCAAGCTGCTGGGTATTCAAACGAACACCTGAGTCCCGCTCGAGCGGTAGGCCGAGATCCAATGCGATAGGACGCAGGAACCCCTTTACGTTAATGTCCAAGGGTACTCCGTCTCGAAGAATTCTGATAGCGGCATTTTCGTATCTGACTATTTCGTACCCCTCATACGTCGCGCGTGCAGTGATACGCAGATCCCCCCGCTCGACGTTATCCCCCGAGTTATCTGGGTGCCCAATGAGGTATCGGAACAGTCCCTCTGCTTCGCGGCAAAGCGCTCTCGCTTCGGCTGCAGGCTTGTCAAGGAGCTCCTCGATCGAAATTCCCTCTTCCGGGTCCACATTCACGCGAAGAATAAGTACACGGTCTACCTCCCCGAAGGTGGAAGTGCGGAAACTCACATGAGACGATGAGGTGATTGTTTTGACGGAGATCCTGTGTCCTTCAGCCGACACGACGTCATAGCCTCTTTGATTGCTCGCCAGGGCCATCTGCCCCCGCGTGATCATGGCCGCGTAGAGCTCACCGATCCGCCCCGTCAACGCTCGCATTTCTGACGGACTTACGCCCCAGGTAATCTCCCGTTCAAACCAACTGAGAGCATCCGCGAGAGCTCGAATGATCTGAGTCTGAGACAATGTAGGCGTTTCCGGCATAAATCCCGCCTTGGTCATGGGGTGCAGTGCGACGAGCATGCTTCTCCCAGCAATCCTCCGCAACTCCTCTCGTCCCCGCTGGCAGTAGGTAAAGTCAACGACCAAACGCGAGCCGGCTGTCGAGCGCAAAAGGGAGCTTATCTAAGTGGTGTATACTTCTTCCTCAGCCGACAAGCCGGCTATGCGCCCCGTTTCAGTCGTTGAGTTCAAATTCGCCGTCAACCACAAGCAGATATTAGCGACGTGCATATGCAATCTTGTGAAGATGACCAATCCGCATATGTGGGCGATGGCGAAGCTTTAGGTCGCGGTCGTCCGAGCGGCGCCCGCTGGACATGACGGCGCGCCAGCGGTTGCTCTTGAGCGAGGAGACTCGGGCGCAGAGGTCCGCGGAGAAGTCGGTCGAAAAACACCGGTACAGCGCGATTGACAACTGGTTCCATCACCGTAGACTGCGAAATTGGTCGATCGCTTTGCAGATCGCGGCGGTCAGACCGATGGTCGCTATTTCCCAGCACGTGAAGAGCGAAGCCGTAATGTCCTGGGCTCCGTCGCTGACGGTGAGATCGCGGCTTCCCTCATGAATGACGATCGTCTGCGAGGACGAATCGATTTCAAGCTTCTGCCAGTTCCATGCGACCAGGGCGCCTTCGCCGGTGCGCATGACGCTCTCCGCGAGATGTGAATCGGAGGCCGACAAGCCGGGGGGCAGCGCCACGGCTTCCAGAACTGTTTCGAAGACGATAGTGCAGCGGCTGCATCCGACCCCATCCACTAGATGTTTGATAAGCTGCTCCCTCGTTTTCTTTTGATAGGGATCGTCGGGTCCGCCGATTTGATCCTCATCGAGCCAGGCCGTGTAGCCGAGCCGCGAGAGATCGTCGCGAAGTGCGCGCGCGGCGAACAGATGCTTGCGGATCTTGTAGCTGATGAAGGCGTCGAACCTCCATTCTGTACGCCAGTCTAGAGCTGGAAAGTCCCTCGGCCGGGTTCGGTCGCCGAGCAGAGGCGGGCCCGGTTCGGGGATCGACGGCGACACGCGCAGGCCCTGCGTCCCGCCGCCCTCGACGGCCATCCAGGTAAAGCGCGGATCTCTGTAATCAAGCAGCAGCGTCCGGCCTGCCGCGCGAAGCGATTCAACGAGCTCCTCATCACGAAAGGCGCGGCCGACTTGCAGCCTGAGCTCCAAGCTGAGATCGCGCGCGTTGTCCTGCGCCGCCAGGCTCCGAGCTGCCGCGTGGCTCACAACAATAGCGATGCCGGTGCGTTTGGCCAAGCCATCCGCTTCCCGCCTGACGATTTCTGCACGGTCGTCGAGGCTGAGCGGTTCCAGCTGTATCGCGGCGTCCAGCGCGACGGCGATGTTTGGAAACTTCGCCGCTAGCGCCCGACTCCAGTCACCGGGCGCGATCCGTTCCGCTTCCGCGAGTTTCTCGGAAAAATCGTGCGACGCGCTGAGGATCACGAGCGAATCCGGAAAAGCTCTCGAGTGTCCGTTGCCGAGCAGGAGGCCACCCGTGGCGAGCAAGAACTCGACCGCTTCCAGATTATGCTCGGCGAAATCGAAAAGCTTAAGGAAGAGAACGAGCGGCTCGGCGTTCGCTACTCTGAGATCGCGATTGAGATGCAGCTGACCATCGTATCCGACACAGGAATGTTTGACGAACCGGGAGGAGAACAACGTGTTAGCGATGCTCGCGGCGAGGAGCTCCTTGCCGACGGACGTAGGCCCGGCAAACAGCAGGCGCAACGGAAAGCGCGGCCCCGGTTCGCCACGCCAGGCGGCAATGCGCTCGCTCACCATGGCGATGGCTCGCCGCTGTCCCGCGATTGCGCGCGAAAGCGCTTCGGCGATTTCGAACGCTTCGCCCTGCAACGTCGGCATCGAACCGCCCCCGACCAAGTTAAGTCTGAAATACAGTGCGCAGACGAACTATACCCAGCCCGTCGACGCGCGCAATTGTTGTGGAATTGATCCGCGGGCACGGCTTGCCGAGTCCCTCGACCAGTGCCAGTCCTGACGAGACCTTGAACTGTTCCTCTTCGCACCAGAACGTCGCTATCACCCCCGGTTGAGCCAAGATCAGCTGAGCCGCCAGATGGCAGTTACTCTGATTATAAGCCTCTCCATCGGCGGCATCGATGGTGGCCTGAAACATCCGATACACGTGAATCTGCTATGAATGATCTAGCATGGTTTATTGGAATTAATGGTCAACGCCCTGAGAAGGACTATAAGGGGGGTCCTGATAATCTGTGAGCTCTTCCCGTCGAGCAGATCAAATACCTGCTGGACGCCCATGCTGGCTTCTGGCCTCTAGCGGTTTCCCACCCTAAGGCCGAATCCAATTCTCGCGAACGTCGCAATACCCGATTCCTTCGCCGGCTGCCTTGTGTCATAGATCGGGCCAACATTCGATGCTGCTTCATGGCGGTCAAAGTTTGAGCAGTCAGTACCGCCTTATTCGCTGGAAGGGAGATCGATAACGTGAATATCAACGATTTTATCGATGAACTTTCAAGGCTTAGCTTTCCTCACGCCTTCAATCCTTACCGTGAGAAGTGTGCCGTTCACGATATTGAAGAGGCCCCCGCTATCCGGCGCAAGAACCTGGAGGCGGTACTCATGGCCGCAACAACAAACGGAATCGATTCGCTCTGGATCGGCCGTGACCTCGGCTATCGCGGGGGCAGGCGAACTGGGCTTCCTCTGACAGACGAAGCCCATTTATCATCCCATGCTGCAATCTCCGGCTGCACCTCCCTTTCCCGTGCGACGAAAGGACCAATGGTAGCGGAACGCACTGCGACAATCATTTGGCGCATGCTGGAGACTATCGGGCTTCCCGTGTTTCTGTGGAACGTGTTTCCCCTTCATCCCCACGACCAAGGCGACCCCCTTTCCAACAGATGCCACACAAGGGCGGAGCGACATGCGTGCAGGAGCCTCCTGCTGTGGCTCCTACGGACGTTGAACCCACGGCATGTGGTTGCTATCGGTAAGGATGCGCAAAGCGCGTTAGCGGACCTCGATATCTCCGCCGTCGGCGTGAGGCACCCAAGCTACGGCGGGCAGACCGAGTTCATTACCGGGATCACTACGCTGTACAAACTACCGAAGGCCAGACGCGAGAGCCCGCAGCTGTCTCTGTCGCTAACCTAAACTCAAGGATTAGGAGAATAGGCGAGCGTTCTGTTTTCGAGATCCGCGGTGACAACACCGCCACGGTTGGCCTGGAGTTGGCGAAAGACGTCGTAGCCCGACAAGATGGCCTCCTCCCAAAGCCACAAGGGCATGCTCGCAACCTCGTATCCGTCTACAAATTCTCTTACCAACTTCAGAAGACCGTAGTCGAGCACGGGCATGCTCTCGAACAGGCTTAGCCGCTGCGCGTGGTTGAATACCCATGTGGAGACGCCCTCTTCGATCAACACCGCACGCGCACCATCCTCGACCTCGTCGATTTTCGCGATGCTCTTGCGCTTGCGTTTCAACAGGCGTCGTAGATTCGGCGACCATCCAAGCTTTGCCGCGAATGCCATATGAAAGGCATCGTGGAATCGATAGTCGTCATCTTCCATGCGGTTGTCCGTCAGCTTGTCACCGAGCGGGTTCCCTTCGTAGTAGGGCGTAACCTGTTTCTTCCCAGGTTCGCCGTTTTCGACGAGCGTCAGTGAAAACTTCCGAGGAAGCTGTTCGTGCTCAGGAAAATTCGCGTCCAGCAGCGCTGGATAGCGCTTCTGCTGTGGCCAGCGGTCATACGATTTCCTGAGATTTTCGGCTGCCGCATCCGCAAGACTGAGACCGGCTTCCTGCGCTGAATCCCTCAGGCAGCGCAGGATGGCTACGAGCCTGCCAACAATAGAGGCTTGATTGTCCTCCAGTCGGCCAGCCTGAAAATCAACGACTAGGAGACCGACCTCCGAGGCCAGTTTGAGCAAGCGCCGTTCGAACTGGCTGCTGGGTTCAGAGGCTTTGATTCCGACCGACTTCTGCAAATCGACAAACTTGAGGTCTTCGGGGGCAGAGAACTGCCAGTCTTCCACCGGTCGATCGATGTTATGCCCGATGTAGGCAAGGCTGATGTTTGACCTGCATGCGATCGCGTTCAGATACCATAACGTGTCGCCGAATTCCTCGATCACCGTCTTCTGGTAGCCTGTATAAGCGGTGCGATCCCGTTGCTTCTTTTTTACCTCGCTCAATATGCTTCCGGCTTCTCCGAAGATGCCGAGAAGGGGAAAGGACAGACCCCTGTCGGACTTGAAGAGCTTGTCCGTCTTGTGAGCGGCCTTCTGATACGCATCAAGCGTCAAAGTGCCTGCTGAAAACTCGCTCATGCGCAGTTAACCCCTTTCTATTCAACGACCTTGTCCATGCGCTTCGAGTAGCGCGAGCCGCTCTTCATGAATTGATATGGATCACCAACGACAGTGTTAATACATCCGTGGTATTGTTTTTGTATCCAGTGCAGCAATGGCTGAGCTTGATCCACAGTAAATTTTCGATGCCCTCTCCCGTTGTTGTATTTAAGTTGATCAAGAATCTTTTTCGGAAGCGCAGGAGCCGCTTCGCCAAAATAGAAAAAGTTGCGGGAGATCAATACCCGATCTGTCTGGGTATCGTTTTGAATGTTCGACGGTTCCGGTCTGCCGTCTATCTGGCTGTGATGCGAATCCTCCTGGACCCACGCGGTCGTTCCGACCGGGCGATGATAGATATTGTCGCCCATGATTGTCATGCGACTGCCGTTTCGAACGGGCCGTTTGCAGCGATACTCAGGATGATCCCAATACGCGTCGAAAGTGAGCGTGTCGGTCACTTGCATGAGATAGATGCATCGGCCGACCGCATTCAGTTTTGCACCGCCCATGCCAATGATCCAGTCGCCAACCTGAGCTTTGCGGCGGATCATGGGCTTACATGTCGCCAGAGTGCATACTCCGTGAAAAGGATTCGGAGCAAAGCCGAAGTCTCTCGCGACCACATACATATAGACGTTTGGCATAGGGCGTTCAGCACCGCGACGTTGGCGCGGCATGGACAGGCTCGCGCGGGGTACTGCTGCCTGGATCCTCGAACGGACTGTCTTTACCCTCGATGGCGTCGATGATGCTGTCCGAGTTCCAGTTCACGAGTGAGCTTCCGTAATTTTCCAAGGCAAGCGGGATGTCAGCCTTCGTACCTCCATGTGTGAAAACGCCTACAATCCGCTTCCCCAGCTCCTTCGCCTTGCGGATTTCCCAATCTACCCATGGGCGTTTATGTGTCTCTTTGCCAATCAATACGACCACGGCTCCCGCCCACGACATCTTCATCCGCAGCAGCCGCTTGAGTGTCCGCTCCGGAATTCTTCCGGCGTCCAGGCGGGCCTGGTTCGAAGGTTTCGCACGGATAGAGCTGTTGCGGATTTCGAAACCATTGCGGCCAAGCAAGCTGATCAGTTTGGTCACGTGATTATCATCAGCATGGTGGTGGCTGATGAATACATGCCGGCGTTTCGACATTTTTGACCTTCCTAAAGAGCTCTGTGAGCCCATACAAATTGTGTCACATTGTGTAACGAGTCGCGTACAAAGGCTAGTAAACCGTGCGGCGTCAGCACGAAAACTTCTGAAGCCTATGAATTGATGGGAGCACGAAAGCTTTGGCAGGCAAGAGCACGGAAACTTGGGAGAAGAAAATCCGGCCAGCGCTCTCATCCACCGCGGCGTTCGATGAGACGTTCTTCAAGGAGTATGGTGACCGGCCATGGGCTCCGAACGAGGCGGACCGCCGTGCCGCCCTATCGCTCCACATCGAACTTGTCTCGCGAGTCGCCACCCAGCCTCTCGACTACAGCCAAGGCGTCGAGGAGGCCGCCCTCACCAGCATTTTCGAGCTGTTCGGGAAGACCAGATCCTTCTGCGCGACTAGCCTGGGCTGCACCACTTTCGAAATAGTGGCGTGGCATGTACTGAACTCAAGAGTTCGCCCGTTTACCGCCCGGTGGCATGCTATCAGCCGATCAGGAGGGCTCCGCGCCCTAGACACCAGCGACGAGTTCCGGGCAGAGTTAGAGGTCATGCAGCAGGCTTTGCTCGACCTGGATAAAGCATTGCAGTTGATGGCCGGGTATGACGGTTACTCTGCGCCTCGAGCGTCAAATCCGTTGCATGCGGGCATTGATGAGGAGCTGCAACTGTCTCCGGTGTGGCGCCCCATGGGGCTTCGCAATGGCACTGAGGAGTTAGGGGCGCGGGAGCAGGACCTTGTCCTGGCCCGGCGACGTCAGTACCAGATAGACCCGGAACGGAGGTGGGCTGCGGGAATGGCGCTTTCCGGTGGGGGCATCAGAAGCGCAACATTTGCGATCGGCGTGCTCGCGGCTCTCGCGCGCAGAAATCTTCTGCCGCAGTTCGACTATATCTCCAGTGTTTCCGGCGGCGGATTTGCCGCGGGCTTCCTTACGCAGCTTCTCGGCGGACCGGACAATGACCCTCGCTTCGGACTGGATGCGAATAAACAGCCATTCGAGAGGGATGAAGGCGAGTCACTCATCCTAAGAAAAGTTCGTCATGGTGCCAGCTACCTGTCGGGTTCGTTTCTCGAACGCTTGGCGCTCGGGACGATCCAGGCGCACGGGATCTTCATAAATCTGTTGGTCATCACACTGTTGATCTCTATCTTTGCGTTTGGCGAGTTTGCTATCGGAAGTTCCATTCCCGGAAACGTTACGAGTATATTCTCGGCATTTCTGCCAATCGCTGCTGTGAGCGGCATTCTGATCATTCCGCTGGCCAGCAAGACGTTCTACCGCGACAACAAACCATCCTTTTTGATGTCGTTTTTCGGCTTGCTGTTTCTTTTGCCGCCGGCAGTTTTTTTCCTGCACCTGTTTCACGCTGCCGTGCGCTACCTCACAGGTCTATTTGTAGTCGGCATGCAAACGAGCTTCACCTACGCTCCGGTCACGCTGGGCGCCATCGTGACCTGGCTCGCACTCACCATCTCCGCTTTCGTCGCGGCGGGGGCGATAATCTCGCAATTCAATCGGCTGCGCCCAGCATTCCTGACGGCATTTTCAGTCTTATTTTTGCTGATGACCGAGTCTCTTTTTTACACCTTCTTTGTTGATGGCAGCACCTCGACCGGCATCATCTCTGCCGGGTTAGCGGCACTCATCCTTTTCTTCCTGTGGCTATTTCTCGACATCAATGTCGCGTCACTGCATCATTACTACCGCGCCAAGTTGTCGGATGCGTTTCTGCTTCGCCCTTCGGGTGAGCCCGCAGATCCGATGAATCTGAGTACGTTCGACGGGCGCCGGGCCCTGTTTCCTATCATCAACTGCGCGCTGAACGTTCCAAACTCAAAAGATCCAGTCATGCGCGGGCGTCTGTCGGATGTGTTCGTGATCACACCTGTGGCAGTGGGTGCGGGCGTCATTGGCTATCTCGAAACTTCCAGTTGGGAAAAATCCAATCCCAACCTCGATCTGGGATCCACCATCGCCTTGTCCGGCGCGGCGGTCTCACCGCAAATGGGCCTGCGGACAAAACGCTACGCGAGCTTCTGGCTCACGGCACTCAATCTTCGATTGGGCCTCTGGCTCAGTAGACCAGGGAATACGGCACGAGGGCCGGGGCTATGGCAACTGGTGAAAGAAATGACTGCCACGGCCGACGAGCATGGCGCATTTCTCAACATCTCCGACGGAGGCCATATCGAGAACCTCGGTATCTACGAGCTGCTGAAACGTCGATGCCGCTTTATCGTGGCCGTTGACGGCGAGAACGACCCGACGATGACATTCCACGCGCTGACAAACCTGCAACGGCTCGCCTATATCGATTTCGGGATCGTCCTCGATCTAAATTTGGACGACCTAAGGCTTGGAGAAACGGGCTATAGCCGGTCGCACTTTCAGCTCAGCCGGATATTCTACCCGCAAGGACCGGATCGGGCGTCTCGAGAAATCGGTTACCTGCTCTACATTAAGCTCTCCCTGACGGGCAACGAGGGAGAGTATCTCAGGCGCTACAAGCTCGATGAGCCGACGTTTCCACACCATTCGACCGCGGATCAATTCTTTTCCGAAACCCAATTCGAGGCGTACCGATCTCTTGGGGAACACGTAGGTGAAAAGCTGTTCCTGCCGGCGATCACAGGTCCGCTAGACCAGAAAGACGTTCCGCTGGAAGATTGGTTTCGTTGTCTTGGACATAGCTTGTTGCGGCCAATGCCTAGTAAGCAAGGTGATCAGACGTCAGTGTAGTCGAACAGCAACGTGGAAATATGCCTTCGTGGCTCTCCAGCGAGCAATATTCGCTGCTTGGCAGAAGCCACGTGATGGCAGCTTATTGGCGATTGCGAAACAATACCGGCCGGTCCGCTGTCGGCCCCCGAGTTGACGTGCGGTTCGACACCGCAATCTAAACGGCGGCATCGCGCCCCATCTCAGCCCTTGAGTTTGACTTTGCCGTCTCCCGACAGCAGACGTCACTTGCGGGAATGGGGGAGAACGTCAAGCGCAGTGAGCGGACGTTGGCGTAGCACCGGAAAGGGGCGTTGAGGGCGGCACTTGGAAGTTGGAGTCTGTACGCGAGCGCTCAGGGGCCTACGGGAGTAACTTGGCCAAGATCTGCGAAATCCTTGCTGGTTCAATTCAATCTTCAAGGATGCTTCGCCCAACAATTCCGAGATGTAGCTCGCCTTCCGGCAGTTGAAGAACTCGGACGAGTTAATCGCTGCCTGCGATCAAGAGGCTTGACTGTCCGATGAAATTAAGGTGTCCAGCAAGGGGCGACCTATCAGTTCAGGTCATTGAGTGTAAGGACATCGGTCGCTTCGAAGATGCCAGATGCCCGCACGGCTGCAACGCCAGCTTCGACGTTGGGCACAAAATACACGACGGCCAAATCTTTCAGCGCCCGAGTGCAACAGACATAGAGGAGCCTGCGGGTCCGATCAACGACAGTGTCATTGCCAGCCGCTGCATTTTTCCGGTCTGTGTCGGATGGTGCGGCTAAGCCAAAGAACTTGTCGTACGAGAATTGTTTGTGATCGCTGCCTTCCTCATCATCAAGAACCACAAGCACGCGCTCAAACTCGGCGCCCTTCACCCCCTGCTGGGTTGAGAACGGCGATTCATCTGTTACGTAGGTTTGGTAAGGCCACAGCTGAGTGGCAGGAGTGTTGAGAAACGACTCAACACATGCGGCCTCGGTGTCCGCGGAGTCATCCGGGGCCGTCTCTATCAGTGCGTCGTTCCCCCGACGTGGCGCGGCGCCGGCCACGTTGGCTACAGCGAGGTAAGATAAGAAGCGCGGATCGAGTTCTAGCAATTCAGTGGTGTTAACATGCTCTAATACTTGGCGAACTGTCGTTGTGGAACCGAGCCGCATCATCGGCTCGAGCGCCATGCTCGCAGCTCGAAGTTGAGCAAGGAGCTCGGCTACATTCTTCGAAGCAAGATCGTCCTTCTTCAGGAGCGGGCAATGTGCGCGAAGAAGGCTCAAAATCTCGAATTCGTCGGCCTTGGCCACCGCCGTGCAGATCGGCAGCACGAAGGTCATAAAGGGGCGAACTGGCCAAAGTGACGCCTCTCGAAACCCTTCCTTGAACGACTGAGGCGCGTTGTCGTTGAGTGCGCCGAACAGGTCTCCGAACCCTAACCGTGTTGCAGCCATCTTGTGAACCACGACAAGCATCTTCACACCTGCACCATGTCCCCTGGTCCACTCGGGGTCGTCGGTGTTCGCCGCGATCCAGTGTCGGATTGTCGCTACATACTCATCGCGCTTTCCGTCTGCTGGCAAAACGAAAACGCGGGCAGACCCAATCACTGGCCGCTCTTCGCCGCTGACGCACTCCATGCGGCCACGCGTTTGGACTAGGTTGTCGCCGCCTCGCCGAATAGCATTCGCGACCTTCAGTACCGTTTGCGAGCACCGAAAGTTCTCTTCTTTCGGGATGTCAGCCCACCCGTCACCGACCGCGATAGGGCCGATTCCAGTAGTATAAATCCGCTGCATGGGGTCGCCAAAAAACCCGAGGCAGAACTTTCCGCGGGCCTGCTCTTCTACGGCCTTGAGTGCTTCGACCACGCCTGAGGTTGTATCCTGGCTCTCATCAACAAAAACGAACGGAAATCGCTGTGCCAACAGTGTCCTGAATAGCGCCCGTTCCGTGAGGAACTGCGTTCCAATTTTGAGGATGTCATCGTGGCCTAATACGCCCTTCGGGAAATTACTGCCGGTGCCATAGTTGAATTTCGGCACAACCGCGATTTTTTCGCGATCTTTCTCATAGCGTTCGATGTCGCGCGCGTTTTTGAGCTTTGTCTTCTCTTGTACACGTGGACCAAAAGTTTCAGCGGCCGTTTTCAGCTCGTCAAGCTTCGCCTCGACGCGCTGAGCTACCCAATCCTTGATGTCGGTCTGAAACGGTCGGGCGAGCGTCCACAGGAAGCTGTGGATCGTCGAAACATGAAACAGCGATGTGGCACCGACTTCAGAGATGATCTCATTCGCCGCAATGTCAGTGTAGGTGATGCACGCAATCTTCTGTCGTCTCAGATTCAATGCTGCCCCATAATGGTCGCTGATGGCCGAGAGCGCTTTTATCAATGACGTGGTTTTTCCTGATCCAGCTCCTGCCTTCATGATGAAGCTCCGCTTGGTCGGAGCTTTCAGCAACTCAAAGAGGGCTTCGTCGGCGGGCGTATTCGGCTGACTAATCCGGCGAGTGCTCATTGGATGGCCTCGCCCAGATCAGCTTCGGCGACAGCTGCTTCTGCCAATGCGCCCGCCGCTGCTTCAACCTCTTCGGTCACCTCAAGGTCCACCCGTTCTTGCAACCAAACCAATCCATCTTTGATGTATGTGGGCACTTTCCAGTCGCCGTCGCGTCGGGTGAGGACGCCCAATGCAAATTTTGTCTTGTCGAAATTCTTACCGGTGACCCGCTTGTGCAGGCCGAGCGCAAGGGCGGCTGTATCGGCAGGAGCGGTTCGCAGCTTCAATCCTACTGACTTTTGTTCGGGCGCCTGAGACCAAGCGGCGTTTTCCAGACCAAAAGCTTCTTCGAGCGTCCGGCCGCAATGCTCACCCTGTGTACCATTCCAGCGCACCTGCACTGGGCCTTGATATGTGACGCGCACTTTGCCCTTCTCGCAGCCAGGAATGTCCTGCTGCTTGTCTGCTACTGGTGCCGCCCACAGGTCAGCGAGCGTGCGCTTCTTCGGCAGCCATTGGATCAGCGTCTGATTTGCGGTCATCGAGTCCGCTGCTGGCAAGCAGGTCCTGCCGAAGCGTTGAACAGGCGGAGCGCCCTCTCCTTCACCCGGAAGCTCAAACTCCTTGGGCGCGCCATCGTCGGGGTCTTCTTCCTGCGGCTCGTCAATCTCTGTGACGCTGTCGATGTCGGTGATGACTAAGGTAGTGATACCGAGAAATTCGATCAGCTCTTTGAAGCGGTGACCAAATGCGCCACCCACTTCCAAGATCGACAAAGCCACCGATGCGAGCCTCTTGGCCTCTTTCTCGATCATGAGTGGCAGCAATAGTCGTTCAACGTTCCCCTCGACCAAGATTACAGCATCCGCAAAAAACAGGTCGCAATGCGTGAGCTTTAGGTAGCGCTGAAGGAAGTCCCGATCCTTTGGATTCTCGCCTTTCTGGAAAGAAGACAAATTTAAAACGCGTGTTGTTTGATCGCCCACTGCCACCTCGCGGCGAAAGTAACGGATCGGCGAGAAGCCTCGCTCATACAGGAGGTGAGGCGAGTGGGTCGTAATAACCGCCTGGCTGCAGAACACACTGTCTTTCTCGTCGGGCTCATCGAGCAAGGCGAGCACGTTGCGTACAAAAACCTGCTGCATCTGCGCGTGTAGGTGCGCTTCCGGCTCTTCGATAAAGATCAAGTGCAGCGGTGGTCGACTCTCGTCTGCTTTCCAAGCGGCGTGAACGTCGAGAATTTCGACCACCATGTAGATGAGGTTTTTGAAGCCCAGCCCGTTGTAGGTGTCCGGCAGCCGCAGGCCGCCGTCGCTGTCGCCGAGGATGTAGTGAACTCTTGCGTCTTGGCTCATCACGTTTGTTGGATTGAGCCCCGACTTAATCTCAAGGCGGGGATTATAGAGGCCTGGATAGCCCAGCGTCGCGATCCTATCGAGCGTGTCCTTGAACACGTTCATGAGGTGGTCGTTTAAGCCGGCCTCTGAATCGAAAAGAGCCTTTAGGGCCGCGTGGTCCGCTGCGCGCTGCGCGAGATTTCTCTTGTAAAATCGGCTCAGCCTTTTTGAGAGATCCTCGGCACGCCCGCCACCACCCGCACCGATCCCAGATGCCGGGTCCGCAAGATGGCGTTGCGCACTCAAGCTATCAACGCGAACTAGCGTCTTGAGAAGGGTAGCACCGCCAGTTTCAGCGACGAGTGGAGCAGGCTTGTAATCGGGCTGTTCTTGGAAATGCTCATCGAACTTCGCCCGATCCAGAACAAAGTAGCGGAACTCGTATTCGCTCTGAAGCTCCCGCTCTAGGTAGTCCGTGAGATTCTTCGGCCAGGGTACATAGGCACCAATTCGTTTGCCCAGGGCTGCGGACTGCTGCTGCGCCTCGTGCCTGGCCGCGCGAAATTTTCGCATCAGTTCTTGCCCATTCTTCGGCGCAAACTCGATGCGAATACCAGCTACATCCACCGCATGCGCGGAGGTTGGCAGAATATTTAGCACGAGGTGAAGATCGATAGATTTTACGGCAAACCAAAGATCAATAGATATTGCAGGTATCGACGCGGTCTGGTCACCCGCAGCGTCGGCCTCACCGAGCGCATTCAACTCGCGCCAAGCGTGAGAACTGAAATCGAAGAGCGAGAAGCGATCCTTCCTTGCTGACAAAAACATCTGGATCGCTTGGGTTGCGGAGGTTTTTCCACTGTTATTGGCACCCACAAACACCGAAATGTCTTCTGCAAGATCGATCTGTACGTCACAAAGCCGACGGAAATTCTTCACGCGATATGTTTGAAGATACACCTAGCTCTCCCGAGATTTCAATCAAGCTAGAATAATCTGCGAGAAAAGTCGAGATAAGCAAATCTATTGGCGATGTCGATCTTAGAACGCTCCGTTTGCAGTGTCCGCCAGCAGCTTCAATGCTTGCATGCCGAAGTGCAGACGATTCTTCAGGGCTCTACGGGCAACGGAAGTACATCTAGGCATTACTACAGCGATTTCTGCCAGAAACCAGATCTTTTTCAAAGTCCCATGTGGGTTCGATTGAGCCGTGAACACCTGCTGAGCCGAATGTCCCTATCCATTCCCTGAACAGCAAAAGCCGTCAGTCAGCTTCCGGCCCCGTAGTGTCCGGCACCGTTTCTCCTCCGGCCAATCAAGGCCGAGGAGAACTCACATGGGCTATTCTCAATTTGATGATGCCAGCCGCGAGCGTGCAGCTTGGAACGCTGGCAAACAGGTCGGAACTAAGCGTCCACTCACACAGAAACAGATTTGGGCTGTCCGCTTCTTCCTCGATCGCGAGCGCCGCATTCGTGACCGCGCCCTTTTTGATCTTGCGATCGACAGCAAGCTTCGCGGCTGCGACCTGGTCAAGATCAGGATTCGTGATGTAGTCGCCGGCTCGGAGATCAGGACCCGCGCGATCGTCGTGCAGCAGAAGACAGGGCGGCCCGTCCAGTTCGAGATTACCAGCGACGTAAGAGCAAGCCTACTGGCTTGGCTTGAACGACGCGGCGGCGCCGTCGAGGATTATGCCTTCCCGAGCCGAATCGATCACGCGCACCATATGAGCACAAGGCAGTATGCACGCCTGGTTGACGAGTGGGTGACCGCGATCGGCCTGCGTTCAGAGGAGTATGGCACTCACTCGCTCCGTCGCACAAAGGCGTCCATGATCTACAAGGCGACGGGCAATATCCGAGCCATCCAGATCTTGCTCGGTCATTCCAAGATTGAAAACACGGTCCGATATCTTGGGGTCGACGTGGAGGACGCGCTGCTCCTAGCCGAGCGTACGGAAATCTGACGTCGAGCGGTCATCCGACGCATCACGGATGGCCGCTTGGGTACGCGGAACGGCGTGCCGCCCGAGCCACTAATGGGGTGGGTATCGACCTGTCTGCTCTTTGTTAGGGCGGCGCCACAACGGACGTTCTATGATCTCGCCGATGCGGCACACTATCGGGTCTGCTTCGCCCTCCGCGCCCTCAGCCCTCGGCTACAGTGGCATTGTGGACGCCGCCGTAACTTGCATTCCTGATTCCACGTTGAAAAGCGGGGGTCTTTGGCGGAACCAAACCGCGCAGCGACCTGAAATCAAACGCCGGTTGCGACCGTTGTCCGCCTTTCAAGCAGCTAGAAACTGGCCCGGAAATGCCCGTCTTATTTCCATGACTTCCTCGTTCATGGCATGACGAAGAACAGCATACATCTCGGCCTCATGCCCCTCCCACTCCGTTCTGTCGGTTAGCTTGATGCTTCGCCCGGATGGCTGACGCAGCGGGGAATAAACATATCCGGTACGCGCTTGGAGTAGGCACACGCCCATCACCGGAATGTCGCTTTCCGAATGAGGCATCACCGACAGCTGAAAATGTCCCTCGCCGGAATAGACCTCCTCTACCGATTGATGCGTCTCCTCTCCCCACTTTAAGGCCGGGAATTTGAAGGTGTAGAATCCCGAACAGCCGAGATAGCGGTGTCCCTCCGACGTGGCTTCAACAGCTGTGGGAAAACCGCCGATATGGTCGCCCAGGTCTTTGTTGGTCATTAGCCTGTCAATGAACCGCGACCGGAGGTCGCTACGCCCGAGGGGGCCGCCTTCCGTCGAAACTCGGGCGGCCTCAACACGCTCGTAGAATGGAGCGGCATCGCCGATTGAACAGATGTCGGGTACGTCTAAAGCTACCCCCCCACGTATACGAAGTAATCGAGCGCGCGGCTGATGGGAGGCAGTGATGAAGTCAATGTCGTGTTGACGGGACCATCCCTTTAGGCACTCGATGGCGCCCTCGAATTCCTTGGCCGAAATGAGCTTAGCCAATTGCCGTATGGCAATGTGTGCTGGATCGGCGGCGCCTGCGAACGCCACGGTAAAGCGATTACCTAGCGTCACGATCTTAAGTCGTCCTGGCATCGTGTCTGGCCCCGTTTCTTTGGGGTCTTCCACTTTTGTATCGGCTTGAACCAATATTTCCTCATTCCGGATTTGAGCGATTACAACGGACATTCCTGATTATCCCTTGAGGCTCACCTCGCATAAATCTATGCGGGCTATCGCGGTGGTAGCGCTCGTGAAGCCTGCGCATTTTGGCTAGATCAAGGCATTGCGGCGACTGCCAACAGTCAGGCACCTTTCGGGAAATATTCTGGCATGCTGGGAAGACCGCAACGGGGTCGGCAACAGAATGGCAGCTATCCGCTGAATAGCATTCCATACCCGACCGTCCGCTTGCGGCCCCATTTCGGAAATTCGATTAGGCCAACATCGATGATCGCTCTTAATCCATTGTGGATGTCCAAGACGTCGGCTTTCCGCCGATCGAGGCAAAACCGCGGACGTCCATTTTCAAGCTGATAGGAAATGATCAGCTTGTGGACCTCGTGGATTCAAATGGCGATCATTGCACAAAAGCGATGGATGAAAGGCGAATGATCTCCACAGATGAGCCCGCCGATTCCGACGCCCGACGGAGATGCCCTCGATGCGATCATCGGGAACCTGCGCACCACGCCTCACCGGGCGACCCATGAGCTCCTGAAGTCGTGACCTGTTAACCAGGCCGCCGAGGTGTCATCGCTGCAGGGGGCTTCGTAGGGATCACGAACCATCTGGAATTCGGTGTCGATCACAGTCCCGAAGATAAAGCAGGCGTCCTTATATTCGCCTCGCTCCGCACTTTTCATCTTCACATCTGCCTGCACGATGATCGCCTGCAGATTCCGGCCTTTCCAGTTGGCGCTGCCGTAGTCCTTGGTCGTGACAATGACGTCCGTGGGCTTCCAGGCATCGTGTTCCAAGCCCGCATTCCAGGCTGCAAATTTTGGAAAGCTGCTCGCGATATCGATTGATGGCCCCGTAGGCTGATTGCCGTTTTCATTCAGGACGGATTTGCGTAGCCCATATGATAGTAAATTCGAAAGGCCACTCGCGGCCGGGCCGTTCTGCTGCCGTAGCTGCAACTCTTGCGCCGCCTTTGATTTTTGATCCTCAGCGAGCTTCATCTCACTGAGTTTTTTTGCCTCCTCAGCGGCGAGACGCGCCGCCTCGGCGGTCTTGAGCTGGCTTTGCTTTTCCGCATCAAGCTTCGTCTGCTCGGCGGCGAGGCGAGGTTGATCGAACCAAACCGGTGCGTAGCTGAACGAAATCCCATCGCGCGACAGCGCCTCACCGATCTTCTTCAGCGTTTGGTCGGAACCATAGAGCACGCGGCATTGATCCCTACGCAAAGCCGCATAGGCCTCGTCAACGGCTGTGGTTCTCTGCCGAGGAGCAGAGATCGGGATGGACTGCACGATTTCGTCGATCGCTGGTTGGTGAACACGAAGGTCGCCATCGGCGACGATGCAAACGCCAAAAGAGGAGTTACTCAGAATGAGACCTGCGAACCCCGGTCGCGTGCCGGCTTCGACGTCATTCGCTATCTGTGCAACCCGCGCAGAATCCTGGTCGATAGCGGCCTTGAGATCGGCAAACTTGAAAGGCTCGAACGGCCGAAGCTTTTTCTTCTCGAGGGCATCGAGATAGATGACGATGTAATCGGCATTGGCTTCGATGAATTTCTTGCGCTGAAGGAGAAAGAGATCGGATCGATCGATATCTTCGACCGCGCACCCCGCCTTCACATGCAAGGTCTTACCACCCAGTGGACTCACCGCATGGCGAAGTGCGCGCTCGAGCGATGGATTGACCTCTACGCCCAGGACGCAAACCGAAGCCTCGTTGGTCGTGAACGAGAAATCGCCCGATAAGGTCCGCAAAAGCGAAGGCGCAGTCGGCCCGGCGTTGTAAAGGACGACGACGTCTTCCAGCGCTCCCTTCAAGATAACCCGGTTGAGCTCTGTCTCCTCGATCCGGGGAGCGCTGACGGCGCGGGTGGTTGGAGCAGTGCTGGCTGTTTCTGCCGCCAATTGTGTCAAGTCCTTCGACAGGCCCTGATTGGCGATCAGGGCGCGCAGGCCTTTTTGAGCCTCGAGAAGAGTGTCCAGATCAGTGGATGCGCTAACCGCGTCGAGATCCTTGACCTCGGCAACCACGGCCGGGAGACTTGGGGATGTGAGGTGTCCAGCCATCCACTTCTTGAGTGCCTGCTGGCCCGCAGTGAGTTCCGTGTGAATCTGTTCTCTTTGCTTCTCGATGGCGTCGGTTCGCTCCTTTTCGCGCGTCGCCAGGAAATCACCGTAGCCGTTCACCGCCAAAAGCAAGCTGTTCAATTGGCCTGTCGAGGTCGCCAGTGCGTCGGTGGACGTCGTCTGCAGTTGGGCATTAAGGGCTGACGCCTTGTCTGCGATATCAATCAGATTGGGGAGCTGCGGATTGAGGCGCAGAAAGGTCTGAGCGTCAGACAGCACAATTACCGCGGCATCCTTCGCTACCTTCAGCCGCTTGGATTCCGCCTTATCGTAGGAGGCTTTGTCGGCAAAGCCTTTCTGCATGGCAGCGCGATATTCATCGGGATCAGAAAAGCCCGAGGATTGGAATGCTGCGAGTTCGCGCTGCGTCGCGAAACCGAGCTTTTGGGCCGTCCTAAAATCTTGGGCGGAGGTAAACCCTGTGGTCTGTGCCTTTTGGAAATCCGCCTTGCTGGCAAAGCCGGCGGAGGTTGCTACATCGAACTCCCTCTGGGTCCTAAAACCCATATTCTTGGCCTGAATGAAGATATTCGCAGACGCGAAACCACCAGCCCTGGCTTCGTTGAATGACAATGCATCGCTGAAGCCTTGCGATTGCGCCAGGCTGCGTTCGGGATCGTTCCTGAAGCCGTCGCTCGCGGTGCGTTCGATCTGCGCCAGTGCGTCCATCGTGATGACATCGGTGTTCGGCATGCCAAATTTTGCCGCATAGGCGTTGAAGGCGTTGACGGTGGTCCGCCCGATCAGTCCGTCAACTGGACCTCTATAAAGTGAGAGCCTCGTCATGGCAGCCTGCAGACGCTGAACGACCCCGCGATAGGCCGACTGCGACATGAAATCGAGCGGCGTTCCCCTATCGAATCCAAGCCAAACGATGCGATCGAGATTTTCGCCGTGAGACAGAAAAGAGTCCTGCGGGATGATATGAAGATCCTTGAGCGTGATGAGATTGGGCTTCGCCTTGTCGAAATTCAAAGTGCCGGCGACAATTGCATAAAGTCCATTCTGACTCTGGACGACAAATATTGGCCCTATGGTCGCGGAATATGCTCTGGCCAGATCGACCGCTTCTTCCTGTGTCGGTCTGCTCGCCACAACAAGCCAAAAGGTGTTCGCTTGCGGCGGAATAAGGTTGACACGGACAATATTACCGTTGTCCCGATAGATTTGTTTCGGCGCCGGCGGTATCGGTTGAGCGCAGCTGGCTGAGCTATCCAAGAAGATTGCCGATATCGAAAAAATGAGACCAATAGTAACTCGACGCATTGCCTTCAATCCAACATGAGGATGTTGTACGATAGTTGTTCGTGGTAGCGAGGCATGGGATTGGTCTTGCTGTTTAGATTGCAAGATTCGGCCCCATGTCAAACGAAGCGAAAGGTTGGGTACTCCATCGATCAATTCTTCGTTCTGTTCCTCTTGAGTACGGTACCCTTTTCGCCAACGATCGTGGGCTTCGCGCCCGCGAAGGTCACGACGAATTGGTATTCCGCGACGCCTACTGACGTGATCGATGCGGCCGGATTGAAGGCTTTCCACTCCAGGGTGCCCGATACCGTGCATTGCACTGTGGCTACATTGCACGATGCACTGATTGTGCCAGGACGAGGCCGATAGTCTCTCGTCGGCCAACGTTGGGCGAACTTGGTCTTTTCTGCCATGACGTCAGCCTTTGACTTGACGCTTCCATAATAGTCAATCTGATCGCCATAGAGCGATCCGAGGTAAGGCAGCGCGCTAGTATTCTCCAAAGACCAGTTTCGCTCATACTCGCTGTAGAAAGCCATCGCCTGTTGCTCAAGAGACGTTGAGCTTGGTGGGCTCGAAGCCAAGGGCTCTTGCGCAGGTGCTTGATATTGGGCAGATGGCGAGGCAGGCCGGTCGTCCGCATCAAACGACTTTACATCAATGCTGACCCGCGATGCGTCTGAAAATGACAACCACTGAATATCATCCGGCCCAGCGCTCGTGACATAGACGATCGCGCCGTCAGAAAGGCCAAGTTGCGCCATGTACGCGCCAACCAGAGCGTTGCCGGTCGCCGTGGGGATCTTCAAGCCATCGTTGTCGAGATATGCCGCGTGGAAGCCAACGTGAGCACCAGCTGCCATGTATCGTTGCGGGCCACCGAGCCAAGCAATCGCGCAAGCCGAGGCACAAGTATTGCGTTCGAGAACGAGCGTCTTAAATCCCTTTAGCCGGATCGCCTTGCCAATGTTGATTCCGGCCATGAGGTTGCCGCCGTTGCTATCGAAAGCAACAATGGCATTGTCGATCGGCAGCGCTTCAGTCGTAAACTTCTTGTCGTCACCCGGGACTAAATCTCCGGCTATGCCAATAAGCCACAAATTCTCGGATATCTTCTTTGAAAAAAACTGCGAAGCGCTCGCGGACGAAGAAGCGAATACGCTCAAGATAGCGCCGAATGTCGAATACGCGATAGCTCTCAATTTGTAATTCATAACCGGTTCGGCACTAGACTTTGTATGACCTAATTTCCTGGAGCATGTAGGGAGCAGAGTAATTGGGATTACGCCCGGACCATATTGTTGCCTTAAAATGGCCCTTATATTGCCCAATATAGTTAGCGCAAATCTGGCCTTTCTAAAAGACCTTATGTGGCCTGATAGTCGCAGGCGCTCACCCACATTGAGATGATGTATTCAGTCGAACGGCGAAGTGGCTCGATGATCTGCTTCCATGCATGAGTAGCCCGCAAGGGCGCATGGGTGCCCCCGGTTGTTACGCTCTGAGCCACGTGCGCACCCCGCCATGGCGAGAGCGGGTACCTCGACGATGATAGGAATGGCTTGTCGTGCCATCCCTGCAAACGGCGACTTGATGTTTGCGGTCGCGATGGTTTGGGGCATGGACCCGCACGCTGTTGGAATTGATATAGGATCGATAGCGTGCCTCGGCCTGAACTATGCCGATTGTCAAAAAGACAAGAATTAGAACGAACAATTGTTTCAAGAACCTGCCCACCCAGGTTAATCCTCAAAGGTTATTCGCCCGGCGTTGCAAACCAATCAAGCGCAATCTACGGTTCAAAGCAGTTCATTTCACGTCTCTGTCACGTAAAGATGAACGGGTTGGACTTTGACACCTAGTCATTCGCATTTTTGCTCAAAACCGGATGCATCGTACGATCTTGATGCCTTGAATCGTGCGCTCCAGTTTGCTTCGAAGCGAAGTGCCAGGGGGCGACTCGTAATCAGAAGCAAGTTCTCAGCGTTCCTACTCTTAGCGGCTTTTGTGAAATTGTAACTCCCCGCCAGAACGACTTCCCGGTCAAAGATCTTCGCCTTTGTTGTGGACAATCCCCGTTGTGGTATCGATCCAGACGGGAATGCCGGCATTGCTGAGGATAGGTTGCGGCACTGTATCGGCCTCGGTCATTACTTTTGTCGAGAATGATGAGGACTTCGATGCCTCGGCCAGCCGCCGCTCTGACGGCCGAAATAATCGGACCGAGATAAAGCCGTAGGCCTGGATGAAAATCTGGCACTTGGCAGCTATAATGGCTGCCACGATCCTGGCTTAAGCGACAGCCCACGCATAAGTGCGTAGCTCGTCGATGATCGATGCCAGCGAGGGATTCCACCCGAGTTCACGCTTCGCCTTCTCGCCTGAGATGATCTGATCGGTGGCGATCGCATCGGCGAAATCCCATAGGACCTTGCGTGCCTCGTCGAGTGGCCATGCCGCTACCCGCCCCCCGGCACCGCCTAATTCGCTCGCTGCGCGTGCGATCTCGACGAGCCGCAGCGCCGAACCGTGCGCGCCGTTGTATACGGATCCCGCCGGTGCCCGCTCAAGCACGAGCGCATAGAGATCGGCCAGGTCGTCGGCATGCACGGTCGACTAGCGATTTTGACCGTCACCGACATGTAGAGCCGCGCCATGTTCCCTGGCAGCTGCGACCATCATCATCGCGGCGCCACCCCCGTTGCCATATACCCAGGCAGGCCGGATAACGACCGAATGGACGCCCTCGGCTTCGGCCGCGAGGATCTCGCGTTCTAGCGTCTGGCGCCAGCGGACCATCGCGACCGGCTTCAGTGGAGTGTCCGCGGTCGCCGACTTGCCGCCCGTAGAGCCGTAGACCAAGCTGCCACTGGTATAGATGAAGCGCTTACCCGTTCCACGCTGGACTTCAAGGATTGCACGCGACGCAATCTCGTCGAGAGACGCAGCGTTTCGGTCGTTCGGCGAAGCGGCATGGACGACGGCGTCCACACCCCGCACCGCCGAGGCTAAGCTCACCGGGTCAGCAAGCTCACCTATCTTCACCACGAAGCCTCGCTCAAGCAGCTTGGCCGCGCTCGCTTCCGACCGGGCGAGCCCCACGATTTCATGACCTCCCTCTTTCAATCGATGCGCTACCGCACCGCCGATCAAGCCAGTCGCGCCAGTTACCAAAACTCGCATGTCGATCACCCCTTCAATTTCGGTGAATTCAACAAAACGGAACGGCAATGCGGATGGAAATCGCGATTCCTGATGTGGCGCTATCGATCGTGCCGATGGTGTCAAGCCGAGGCGGCGATTTTGGTAATGATGCCGCGCAGCCAGGCGACAGCCCCGTGTGTATCCGCCCGCCGGAGCCACATTAAGTGCAGTGACCAGGTGGGCAGTTCGAGCGGCGGATCATACATTGCTATGCCAGCTCCGGTATCGGTGAACTTTCGTGCGACCCGGGAGGCCAGCGTCGCGACGAGGTCGGTTCCTGCGATCACGAAGGGTGCAGCCAGAAATTGCGGCAGGCTCAGCACGACGCGCCGTTCGAGGCCGAGGTCGGCAAGCCTTAGATCGACGATCCCGGAGCGGTCGCCTTCGGGAGAAATCAGGAGATGCGGCGCTGCTGCGAAAGCCTCCAGGCTTGGGCCACCGGCGAACGCCGGATGTCCCTCCCGCACGACGCAAGCGAAACTCTCAAAAAACAGCGGGCAACTGATAATGCGCGCCGACGTCTCGACGGGGAAACCAATCGCGAGGTTCGCCTCCCCGCTGTCGAGCGGAGTGATGGCTTCGTCTCGTTCGAACATCCCGTAGACACGCACGTTGATGTGTGGGGCATCGGCGCTGAGGCGGGCCATGAGCGGCGGCAACAAGACAAATGCCGCATAGTCGGTCATCGCGGGCGTGATGGTATTGTCCGCCGTCGCGGGGTCGAAGCTATCGGCCTGTAGCGCGCTCCGGAGAAGCCTGAGCGCATCCGAGACGGGACCAGCAAGATCATGGGCGCGGGGCGTCGGCTGCATGCCTGAAGGCGTTCGCACGAAAAGCTCGTCCCCAAGAAGCTCTCGCAAGCGCGTAGGGGCTCCGCTCATCGCCGACTGGCTGAGGCCGATCTGCGACCCGGCGCGCGTCACATGACGCTCCGCGTACAGCGCATCAAAGGCCTTCATCAAGTTAAGGTCGAAGCCAGCTATATCCATATGGCCGATCATAAGAGGATACGCTCAACGGCGATAGCGGCCGTGCGTCGAGCGCGCACCCTCTGACGGCCCCGATTGGCCTGGACCCGATCCGTCGAGGATGGCGTTCCGGCAAGTCATTCATCAACTGGCAGTCCGCACTTTCACAGCAGCGGACAGTCTGCTGGGCGCCCCTAAGCGGAGAACTGCAACTGCTCTTAGCTCAGATGCTAGATTTCCGATTAGCAGATCTTCTCAATTCCTGAGGAGTGACACTGATTTATCGTCCCACGATTGTTTTCGAAAGAAATCGACACCCCGTGTGCGTGTGAGCGGGCCGCTAGGTCCTCCATCATCTCGGTTGCCAGAACCTTGGGGGCTAGAACGGGCACGATGCGCTCATGATAGTTTTGGGCGCCCAAGTGCTCGCCGCCGATTACGATGGGATGGAGATCGATCGATTGGAGCTGAGCGTCGGCGTCGAAGCGGCATGTTGCGACGACACTCTTCCAAACCTCCGGCGCACTCCACACCACCTCGCCCTCATTGAGATGGAACAGGAAATTGCCGAGCCCGTAGAAGATCGGTGCACCACGATAGATCTCTATGGGCTGCAGCACGGGAGCGCCGTGGCTGACGAACACACCCGCACCCGCATCGATGCAGGTACGTGCGAAGGTCTGGACCCATACGGGGACATCACGCCAGCTTGGTTCCCAGTGGTGGTGGTGGAGATAGGCTATGACGAAGGCACCCTCCGCGGCGGCCCTGCGGATCGCCGACAGTTGATTTTCCAAGCTGGCTTCGTCCACGAGGATCCTGCGCCTGTTTTCGGACGCGCGGCGAAAGATCGTGCCATAGAAATCGATGTCGCCTGCTGATCGTAATTCAGGTGGATCGTGGGGCTGGGCATAATTGCCCCGTTCCATGGGACTGCTCTGGAACATTGCTTGAATGCCACTCAGGGCATCAAAGCTCGACCTGTCCACCTCGAACACCCTTGAAACCTCAAGGCCATTCACGCCGGGCCGTGCGGGTCTTCTGTCCGTTGCGTCGGCGGCATACATCGTCGCCGGCCCGGGCCCGGCATCCATTGCCACGAGTGCCACCGACCTCTCGCCGAAGGTCTTGATACCCGGCCGGCGTGCTTTGGATAAATCGGTGCCGATACCGGCATGAAGGAAGTCCCTGGCCGCAACCTCTTCGAGGGTAGACAGGATGCCGGGCGGACCCAGGTCGAAAGCATGGTTGTTGGAGAGCGCCAGGGCATTGAAGCCGATGTCCTGTAACGCATCCAGAACCACGGGCGCCGAGCAACCGAAATAGCTTCCCTTCATCGGCCATCCGCCGTGTCGGCCGAATATTGTGGTCTCGAAGTTCGTGAAGGCGATGTCGGCTCGCCGGATCAACGACTTGATCGCGGCAAACCCCTCGTCGGAAACCTGTCGAACATCATGATGAATCAGGGATTGCCCGGTCAGGGCGAGCGTGAACGGCGAAGACATGATACTTACCTTGGAGATGGGTTCGAAATGAGGGGCCATCAGGCCACCGGAAAGGGGGGAACGGTCACTTCCCGGTCTGCGGAGAAATATCGATCCCGAACCACTTCACGCTGATCCTGCCGAGCGACCCGTCCTTGGTGCTTGCCTCAATGGCTTTGTTGAAGGCCTGCGCGAGATCGGCGTCCTCCTTGCGAAGGCCGATCCCGACACCGGGACCCCATGTGCCTCCGGAAAGCTGGGGACCGAAGAAGTCGACAGCCTTTCCTTCCGGCGTTTCCAGGAACTGCTTCCAGACGAGATAGTCTCCCAAACCGCCGTCGATGCGCTCGGACGTGAGATCGAGCTTCAGATTTTCCTGGCTGTCATAGCTGCGCACCTGCGCGATATCGCCGAAGAGTTCCCGGACAACGGCCTCGGAATTCGAGGATCGAAGCACGCCGAGCGTCTTGCCCGTCAGGCTTTCCCTCAGCTTGCCGATGAGCGCCTTCTTTTCCGCGTCGATGTCCGTTAGATCAAGCTTGGCCTTGGTATCGCCGGGCGGCAGGCCAAGGTTGCGGCGCATGACGATCTGGTTTGGCCCCACCGCATAGGGAACGGAGAAAGCGATCGATTTCTTGCGCTTTTCCGTGATCGACATGCCGGCGATGATCGCGTCGTACTTCTTGACCAGAAGGCCGGGGATGATGCCGTCCCAATCCTGGGCGACGAAGGTGCATTGCAGTTTCATTCGAGTGCAGAGTTCATTGCCCACATCGATGTCGAAGCCAACAAGTGCACCGTTCGCGTCGATATAGTCCCAGGGCGGCGAAGCCCCTTCCGAGGCGATGGTGATCGCCTTGCTCTCCCCGGCATGGGCGAGGCTGCCGGCGAGCAGGATTGCCAGAACGGCCAAAGCCAGATGTCGTTTCATGGTGTTCCCCTTCTTCTTGGTTCGGTTCTTGATTATCCGCCGAGGTGTATCCGCCGCAGGTTCTCGCGGAGGCCGCAGGCGGCACCCGTTTCGTCCATGTCCCAGGCAGATGCGAGGTCCTGCAGTGTGATGCGCTCGGCACCCGCGGCGCCCAGTAGGATCGCCTCGTCCCCAAGCGCGGCTTCGGGAATATCGGTGACGTCGATGCGAAGGTGCTCGAGGTGGGCAGGCGGCACGATCGGAGCGCGCTGCCCTCGGAGGAGTACAGTGGCCTTCGGCCCGAGACGTCGTGGCACCCCATGCCCCCAGCCGATGCCCAGAACCGCCAGGCGCATGGCCCCATGGTATCCTGGAAGGTCCGGTGGCGTGCCCATGCTGTCGTCGCTCGCTTTAAGCGCGACGATGCGTGCCTTAATCGCTGACAGGGCAGGGCGGATAAGCAGCCCTCGGCGACCTGCATGGGCACCGGTTAGTCCGAAAAGGAGCGCACCCGGATCGACCGCATCCATGTCGAACTCCGGATGGCGAAGCAGGCTTTCGCTGCTCGACACCATGACCGCCGCGGGACGGTGGCCTGTCGCCTCGAGTCCCTTGAGAAGAGGTGTGAGGCGCGCAACCTGCTCTTGCGCCGAGGCTCCAGCCTGGCCGAATTCGCTGAGATGGGCATAAAGACCCTCGACCACGATATTGGCCTGCGACGTGCACAGATCGATCAGGGACCGAAGGCCCGAGGGTGCCACGCCCGCGCGCCAGAAACCTAGATCCACCTTCACGAAGATCTTGAGGGGCACGCCGGTCGATAGCCAGCCACGCAGATCCTCCTCACCGGAAATCGAAATCGTCAGATCGAGCTCCCGGACAAGCTCGATGGCGTTCGGTCCAATGCCCGGATACATCAGGATAGGCTTTCGCGGCGCCGCCTTTCGTACCGCCAGGGCATCGGCGATCGACACGACGCCGAAGGCATCGACGCCAGCCGCACACAAGAGGGCGGCCACCTCTTCCGCCCCGCATCCATAGGCATCCTGCTTGAGGCAGGCGATGATTTTCGTGTTCGGGCCGATCGCTGTTCGAATGGCGCGGTAGTTGGAGGCAATCGCCGACAGATCGATCTCGCGCCAGGCGGTCTCGCCGAGCTGAAGCGGACTTTGGTGAGACCTATTGTTCATGGGCCACCTGCGCGAGGGCGACCCGGCCCGGTTCGGATTTGGTCCGCGGCGCACCGTTCAATCGCGTTTCCAGCAGGTGGAAAGCACCGGTCAGCACGAATGTCAGGCCAAGATAGAGCAAGCCGGCGGCGATGAAGATCTCGTAGGGCGCGAAGGTCTCTGCAACCAGCTTTCGCGATAGCCCAGTGATCTCGAGTAGGGTCACCGTGCTGGCCAGCGACGTTGCCTTCACCAGGCTGATGACTTCATTGGCGTAGGAGGGAAGAACGCTTCGGAAGGCGATCGGGAAGATGATCCGGCGCTTGATCTGCAAGGGCGACATGCCGATCGCCTGTGCCGCCTCGACCATGCCAGGGGCGACGGCCTGGATCCCGCCGCGAAAGATCTCCGTCGTGTAGGCGGCGCCATTGAGCGAAAAGGCGAGCAGACAGCACCAGAACGGATCGCGCAGCAGAACCCACAGGATGCTCGAGCGGATGAGGCCAATCTGGCCGAGGCCATAATAAACGATAAAGAGCTGAACGAGCAGCGGCGTGCCACGCAAAACATAGGTGTAGGCGAGGACAGGCAAGGACAACCAGCGCCGAGACGATGCACGCATGAAGGCTAGCGGCACCGAGAGGACGAAGCCTGCAAGGAGCGATACCAAGGTCAGGAGAAGTGTCAGCGGAATGCCGCCGGCAAGCGTGACGGTGCTGGTGAGGAGGAGGGGGATATCCATCGTTGAACGCCTCACCGCCCGGGAACGGCAAAACGCCGTTCGAGCAGATTGAAGATCACCAGCGCCAGGCTGGTTAGCGTGAGGTAGAGGGCCGAAGCGGCCAGATAGAAGCTCAGCGGCGCGCGCATCGAGCCCGCGCCAATGGCGGCGACGCGCATGATATCGGTCAGTCCGACGATCGAGATCAGCGAGGTCTCTTTCACGAGGGAGATCCACTGGTTCGCAAGCGCCGGCAGCGCGATGCGCAGCATTTGCGGAAAAGTGACGAGCAGCCAGGTTTGCCAGGGATGCAGCCCAAGCGAGCGGGCCGCCTCGATCTGTCCCGCGGGTATACTGCGCACCGCACCTCGGAAGATTTCCGCGGTGTAGGCGCCGAAGACCACGGTGAGGGAAACCACTCCCGCCAAGAACGCATTGACCTCGACATAGCGGCCGAAGAAGGCGCTGATGGCGACCGTGCCTCCGAAATAGATCAACAGGATGATGATGAGTTCGGGCACGCCGCGAATGATCGTGGTGTAGAAGCCGACGGTGAGGCTGATGGCTTTCCACCGCGATAGCCGCCCGGCGGCAGCGAGCAGACCGAGCGCCATGCCGAGCATGCCGCTGACAAGCGCCAGCAGTACCGTCGTCTTCAGGCCGTTGACGAATTGCACGGCAAAGCCGTCCATGCGGGAAACCCCTCTATCGATGTGAGGCAAGAAAACTGCGAAGCCGGCTGGAAGCAGGCGTGGAGAAGAACTCCGATGGGGGACCTTCTTCCTCGATCAAGCCTTGGTGCATGAAGGCTGCCCGTGTCGAAACCTGCCTCGCAAAGGCGAGTTCGTGGGTGACGATCACCATCGTTCGCCCTTCCTCCGCCAGTGCCGCCATGACACGAAGCACCTCGCCTACCAGCTCTGGATCGAGGGCCGAGGTCGGTTCATCGAAGAGCAGAACGCGGGGCTCCATGGCGAGCGCGCGAGCGATCGCCACGCGCTGCTGCTGGCCGCCGGAAAGATGGCGGGGATAGGCGTCCGCTTTGTCGGAGACTCCGACCTTGGCGAGGTAGCAGCGCCCGAGATCGGCTGCCGCATGGCGCTGGAGCCCTTTGACGAGGATGGGACCTTCCGTGACGTTCTCAAGCACCGTCTTGTGGGGCCAGAGATTGAAGTTCTGGAACACCATGCCCATCGACGCTCTGACGCGCCGCACCTGCCGATGATCGGTGATGCTGGGCTCGCCGCCTCGCTGCGATGCAGCCTGGATCGCGAGCTTCTCGCCGTGGATCCAAATGTCGCCCCGGTCGGGGACTGTCAGGAGATTGAGGCACCGCAGAAGCGTGCTCTTGCCCGAGCCGCTGCTGCCAAGGATAGAGAGAATTTCGCCAGGCCTTACGTCGAGATCGACGCCGCGCAGGACCTCGTTGCCGCCGAGCCGTTTTTCGATCCGCTGGGCTCGGATACCGCGCGTCACGGCCCGGGGGAACGTCGCTTCACTTTGCATCAGGCACCCCGCGCTGGAGGCTGGGTGCCGCCGGTACGGGGGAATGCTGGACATGGCAAAGCGCTTGCTGCACGCATGGAGCTGCACCACTCTTTTTTGAGTTCTGTTGTCGATGTGTGGGACGCCCCTCTGCTCCAGAGGCGGCGAGCGCTTTTGGAACTGCGTCTTGACCCAGAATTGCCCGCGCGCTTCCCGAGATCAATTTATAAGCGAAATTATTTTTCGATAAGTTCAGCTAATAGGGCCTAACGTCGCCCCAACGCGAATAACCATCTATTGCTCCGTGGTAGACAATCGGAGTGGCACGATCGGCAGGACTGTATAAGTTGATCTTTGTATCGAAAGACGACAACGGCAGCTGCGCGAAAGCCATATCATGGTGGAAATCTCAAAGACGGGCGTCACGCTTCGCCAGCTTCAGATCCTGCGCGAGGTCGTCAGATCGGGCTCGGAGCGCAGTGCTGCCAAAGCACTTGAAATCACCCAGCCTGCCGTCAGCCAGCAAATTCGGATATTAGAGGGCTTGCTCGGCGTGCAATTATTCGTGCGCGACAAGGGGCGGCTTGTTCCGACGGCCCACACGATGACCCTTTTTCGCGATACCGACGCCACCTTCGTCCAGATCGAAAGGGTCGCCAAAACGGTTGCGTCCTTGAAGGGGGTCGATAGCGACACGATCAGTATCGCCGCGCCGCACATCTTCTCGCTCCGACTTTTGCCCGAGGCTTTCCGCAAGCTGCGTTCACACCAACCGATCGCAGGGATCGTGCTCAAATCGGGCACCTACCCGGAGGTGGCCGAGCACGTCCTGGAGGGACGGGCCGACCTTGGAATTGCTCGGCTGCCCTTGGACGGCAATGTCTTCGACTGGTGTTCGGCAACAACCGCAACCAATGTCTACATTTGCCCTCGCGGTCACCGGTTCACCCACAAAGATATCATCAGGCCTGAAGATCTCGTGGGGGAGCCGCTCGCGGATGTCGAACCAGGGATGCAGTCCCATCTCATGAATGAGAACGCTATGAGATATATGGGGGCGGAACCGCATCTGGCCATCCAGGTCGACGTCATCGGCCAGGAGGTGAGTTTCGTTGCTGCGGGTCTCGGCATATCGAGTAGCAACACCTTCGCCGCCAGCCAGTTTGCGTCTTTCCCGGTCGAAGTTCGCCCCTTCGAGCCGAGCGCCCTCTATCACTATGTCGTATTCTGGCAGAAGGGGCGCAGGTTCGGAACGCTGCTCCAAGAAACGATCAAAGTGCTGGTGGAATGCGCGCAGGTCGATGCGGAAGATCGTGAAGACGCCGGCACGTACCCATAAGGCACACGAGGATCGCCCAGACTCTTGATTGGCAATGTTTCCATGCGCCGCGCGTCAATAAGCATTCCATGAACTCTTGAGATCGTGGCCCGTTGACCAGGCGGCAGTGGTATCGCCACTGCTCGGTGCTTCGTAGCGATCACTAATCATCGCGTGACAGTATCGCGGATCATTTTCAGCGTGGCGGCGGCCACATACAGTTGCCGATAGAGCATGCTTCACTCGATATGTTGCTGCACATCGATCACTCCATCGCAGGGCGATGACCAGCATGTACCGAGGAACCGGACCGCCTGGCATTCCGCCTGGATTTCAACGTCACATCATCCGTTGAACAGCCAACCCCAAATCTCGGAACCACAGAGCGAATGGTGTTCATGCAGCCGGGATGCCTCAATGCCAACGCCGGCGGCCAAGACTGCTCCTGCGTCAATGACCTCTCACAGAGTGTCATGAATGAAAGCCGAATGTATCTTCTTCTTGTGTTGAGAGAAAAATCGGAAGAGGCATTTTATTATTATTTCAAATTTTATCTAATGTCTAAGAGTGCTGACATCATCTATCGGGCTCTCGGTCGATACGCCATTGAAAGACTAATCTTGGACTCGAATACAATAAGCATCATGTGTCACTTCAAGCCGCATATTTTTGCATATTTGGCTGGCAAGCGCAGCCATTCATCCGTGAGCTATGAAGCTTCGACCTCGCCGGCCGTGCTTGCATGATCAAGAATTCCGAGAGCGAACCTTCATGTCCAAGCTTAAACAGTTGGCCTTTTACGCTTTGGTGCTCGTGTCGAGCTGCTTGGTCTCTCGCGCTGTCTTCGCCTGGCATCATCTTGTATCGAACGTGATCGATACGCTGCATGGATCTCTGATTGTTGGATTGGCCGGCAGCATTCCGCTTACGATTCTGACCAACCTAGCCAATCGTAGGCGGGGGAAGAAATAGCGCTATATCAAGCAGGATTAGACCACTCGCTACCCATCCCGGCTTGCCTGCGCCTTCGGTGGTTTGGCGCCGAGGGGGCGAGGTCGCCCCCTTGCTCCCACATCCCGGCGCGGACATACGGGCCAAAGCCTCGTCCGTCTGCCTGCTTGAAACAAAAACCCGCCACCGTCTCCCAGGCGGGCTCGAAACATCGTGCTGTCACCCAGAAACCGGGCCATCGAAATTATTCAGGTTGCGTTCAGTGCGGGCTTACTAGGATTGCGCGAATATCAGTGGGAGAACAACGATGTCTCGCTCGATGATTTTCGGCCTAGCTTTGGGAGCGGCAACAGCTCTGGCTTCGACAGCAAGTGCAGCTCCTGTAGTCCAGTTCGCGCCCAATGGCGCCTCTCCCGTTGCAATGCAGATCCAATATTACGGCTACGGATGCCCCCCGGGGTACAAGATCACGAGCTATGGCGGCTGCAAGCTAAGCCATTATCTTCGCCGCCATCCTTATCAGATGCCCGGCTATTACGGCTACCGACGCCAGTATGACAGCTACTATTACAACGACCAGCCTCGCTACTATCGCCGCTATTATCGACCGTATCAAGGCGATGATGATTATTACGGTGACGATTGATCAAGCGGTGCGTCCGTAAGCCCTAGTCTTATACCATAAACGGAGTTCCCCGAGCGGGCGCGTTCTAATTCATTGATCTCGACCTTGGAGGTTGAGATCGCGCGCTTTGACTTGACGGATTTCGAGCGGTCGGTGATCGAGCCGCTTCTGCCGACGAAGGTGCGTGGGGTTGGGTTCGAATAAAGCCCACTGATTGGCACTAGACCATCGCCATCTCAGTTCGCCGCGCTAGCAGACTTGGCGCTAGCGGGGATGATCTCGACGGTCGCGGTACGGCCGGAGATCAGCCTGATGCCGGCGGGAACGGGGGTGATGCGGATGCGGACCGGGATGCGTTGCGCGAGCCTGACCCACGAGAAGGTAGGCACGACCTTCGGCAAAAGATTACCCGTGTCGCCCCGCTGGTCGTCGGCAATGGCGGCGGCGATGCTCTCCACGCGGCCGGTGATCTCGGCATCATCTCCCATCAGCCGGACTCTGGCTTGGTCGCCGATCGCGACCTGCCGCAGCTTCGTCTCCTCGAAGTATCCCTCGATGCGCAGCGAGGCGGTGTCGACAAGGGCCACCGCTTGCACCCCGGCCGCCAGAAAGTCTCCTGGATGGATGCCCAGATTGGTGACGATGCCGTCAACCGGAGCCTTGACCGAAGATCGTGCTAGATCGAGCGCGGCGAGGTCACGGTCGAGTTGCGCCTGCCGATAGTTTGCCCCAGCCTGCCGGGCGTTGGTCTCCACCTGTTCCAACTTTTGCCGGGTGGCGCTCGCGTCCCCGAGCTGGCGATAACGCACGAGATCGCGATTGGCCATGTCGAGCGCGGCCTTGCTGCTGTCCGCTTTGGCTTCCGCCGTTTTCAGGGCAAGCGCATAGCGCGCCTGATCAATGCGGAAGATCACGTCGCCCGCATGAACCTGTTCATTGTCATGCACCAGCACCTCGCTGACGAGGCCGGACACGTCGGGCGCGAGACGCACCACATCAGCGCGCACGCGCCCGTCCCGTGTCCATGGCGTCTGCTCGTAGCGCCCCCACACCGGCAGCGCGATTAGAGCGGCGGTCGCGACGAGGCAAAGGGTCAAGGCGTAACGGCCGAGCAGGGATAGAAAAGGCTTCATTGAAGTAACCCGATCGATGGCAGGTGCTGCACGAGCAGACCGTACATGATGGCGAAGATGGCGAGCTCGGCGAGCTGCCGGTATGCGAACACGCGATAGATACCCGCGACGGAGAGGATGCGGATCACCGCAATGGTGCCGACGAGCGCTGCGAACGCGAGCACCAGGAGGCCGGGGATGAGGACGCCGCCAACATTGAGATCAACGATCATGAGCTGCGTCGCCCATCTGGCGTGCCACTGGAACCGAGCGCGAACCGAAGGTCGATCAGCAGGTCAAGCATCCGCAAGCGGTTCTTGATCGAGCTGCCCGCGATCATCGTCGTCAACGTCTGGATGCGATGATCAAGGTCGATGTGATCGACCGGTCCCATCAGGCCTGCAGCGCTGAAGCGTATGGCGATCGCGGAAAGAAGATCGCTCACCTTGTCGCCAACTTCGCCCTTGGTGCGCGGGATCGTCTTGCGAAGCCGACTAACGGCGTAACCGATGCGAAGATGGTGCAATGTATCGTCGAGAACGTCCGAATAGTCTTTCTCAGACACGCGCAACCTAGGAAGCAGCAGCGCTGTCCGATCGATCATGAGACTCATCCAGTGTGCTTCGTCGGACGCGCCAACAAGGGCTCGTCGTCTGACGTCTCTCCGACTTAAGCGAAGCAGCCGGTTGATCGCCGCATCGACTGGTACGGTCTGGAACAGGGACAGGCTCACCGCCCCGAAACCGACTGCCGCAAAGAGCGCGATGACGGTGTTGAGAGACGCGGCGAAGTCGCCGGTGTAGTTGGCGTTCAGACCCGAGAGGATCGGGATGGTGAGGGTGATTCCAAGCGCCATGAACGTCGTCGGGGGACGTGCTTGCAGGGAACCAGCGAACAGGAACGCCGGCGCGAGCACCGCGATAAGGACGGCGAAGTCCGTGACTTGGGGAAGGATGACGAAGCTGTAGGCGAGACTGATCGCCACCCCATAGATCGAGCCGACCATATACTTGACGACGTTAGGCGCCGGCGCGTCGACATTCCCGAACAGGGTGCAGCATACCCCGAAAATGGAGACGGCCGTTCCGCCTTCCGGCCAGGCCGACCAGATCCAGAAGGCGCAGCCGATGAGGATGCCGAGAATCGCGCCCAGCGCGGCGCGGCCCGCCATCTCCGGATCCCGGTGATAGACGTATCCCTTCGCATGCACTGGCCCATGGAGCGATGCCGCTTCGTGCGAGCGGTCGGCAGTCGCGATATTCCGCCCAAGCCTGTCGCAGTCCTGAAGCAGGCCGATCATCTCGGCCAGATGGCCGGCGAGATTGGCGGCGAGCCTGGCGTCAGGTGTCGCGTCCTCCGCGCTGAAACACTTCTGGATCGATCGCGCGCGCGCGATCAGATGGACTGCGGCGCTCTCCCGCGCGGCCGCCTCGACGATTGTGATCCAGATCCCGACCTCACCGAGGAAGGCGATGAGTTCATCGGGCGGGTTGTCGCCCTCGGCGCCAAAAGAATGGATCCGGTCCTCAATCTCGGTTGCGAGCAGAAGCAGTCGGGCGAGCCGGTCATGGACCAGTTGGAGCTTTTTGGCATCCGGCGTTACGGGCGTTGCGTCATACGGCAGGTGCGTTGCAAGCCCCTGCAGGGCGAGGAGGTCCGCTGCGAGCTGGTAACGTTCGCTGCGATTCTCTCCGGGCGTTCCAGTGAGCGCGTCGCCTGCCAGCCGACGGACATCCCGCAGCGTTGCCGACAGTTTGCCGGTGAACTGGCCGGTCATGCGCTTCGGCAGGACGTAACGATGCATCAGCACGGCGCAAACAATCCCGATCGAAATCTCCTGGACCCGCACCGAGGCCGTATCGAAGACCGCGCCGGGATCGAGCACGCTGGGGAAACCGATCAGGCTCGCTGTATAACCGGCAAGAACGAAGGCGTAGGCTCTTGGCGTGCGATCAAGCAGCGAGAAAAAGAGGCAAAGGCCAATCCAGCAGGCAAGAGTCGCGCTGCATGCGATCGGATCGTTCACGAAATTGGGGACGATCGCTACCGTCGCCACGGCGCCAATAAGCGTCCCTGCGAACCGATAAACGCCGCGGCTGAGCGATGCGCCGGCGGAGGTCTGAGAGACGATATAGACGGTGACGATGGCCCAGAAAGGTTTGGGCAGCCCGATACGCAGCGCAATGTAGTAAGCCAGTATCGCCGCGGCGAAGCTCTTCACAGAGAACAGAACCGCATCCGCATCCGACTTCGTGGTGTGGGCTTGCCAGAAATGCGAAACCGAACCCGCTATTGCAGTGGCGGCCTTCTCTATCGATCTGTTCGCTGCAAGTAAGATGCTCATGCGAGCCATTATCGCTGCGTTGCAAACGCGAATAAATTCGGTATTCTGTCAAAAAATATTCAAAAGCTGCCAATCGATGCTCCTTTCGCGATCAGCCGTTTCCGTCTTCAACCCAGACCTTACGGATCAGCCGGCCGTCGCGCGGCAGCTCGACTTCGCGGATTACGAGGCGGAGGTGCCGATGCATCGGCATCGCAAGGGCCAGGTGATCCTCGCGCTGCATGGGGCAGTCACCTGTACCGCGGACAACGAGATCTGGATCGTGCCGCCCAACTGCGGAGTCTGGATCCCGGGCGGAGTGCCGCATAGCGCCCGGGCGACAGTGAATGCCCGACTCAACTACCTCTTCGTGGAGCCAGGAGCGGCTAAGCTACCCGAGGATTGCTGTACTCTGTCGATCTCCCCGATGATCCGGGAAATGGTCAAGCGGCTGGCTCACGAGCCTGCCGACTATCCTCCGGATAGCCATGCGGCCCGGCTTGCGAGGGTGGCCCTCGACGAACTGGCCGAAATGCCGCGTGAACGCTTCAAATTGCCCATCTCCAGCAATCCGAAGATCCTTACGATAGCGGATGCCCTGACGGTTAAACCTTCCGACCGCAGTACGTTGGCCGAATGGGCGAAGCTCGTGGCGATGAGTGAGAGGTCGCTCGCCCGTTTGATGATCGCGGAGACAGGCCTGACGTTCGGACGCTGGCGGCAGCAACTGCACCTTGTCGTCGCACTTCGAGAATTGGCCAGCGGTGCGACGGTGCAGACCGTAGCGGCCGAGCTTGGCTACGACTCGGTCAACGCCTTCATCACGATGTTCAAGAAGGCTCTAGGAAGCACACCCGCGCAGTATTTTGCGCAACGCAGGGCGACGCTGCTTACAGCCCCTAACCCGTGCGAATGATATTCGGATTCTCGGCGGTGCTCCCGGTCCGCGAATTGTACTTCGTCGCGCCATAATGCCTTCCATCACAGCAGTCGTACTAAACGGCACTGAGAACCGCCGATTATGTGCGAACCCGATTTATCCTGAAGATCGGCCGTGGCGGCTAGTAATCCAATCCTGGACGTTCGTATCGACGGCCGTCACTCCTGAAACCGGACCCTTTATGGAGGCCATTGTCATCAATGGCTTTTTTGCAGAAGCCAGGTGCAGAACCGTCGCTTTAGCCGGGATTTTCGCAGCTGCCCATGGGTACGTAGGATACGTTAGGTTGGGGATCCATTTTGTATATTACTGGAGATGAAATATGTTCACGCACGTCATGATCGGCAGCAACGACCTGGAGCGGGCAAGAGGCTTCTACGACGCCACGTTCGCTGCGCTGGGAGGCAGGCCCGGCGAGATGGATGCGAGAGGCAGGCTGATCTATACCCACGAGGGCAGTCGACTGATGATCACGAAACCGATCGACGGCAAGCCGGCCACCGTGGCTAACGGTGGGACGATCGGCATCGACGCCGCGAGTCCCGACCATGTTCTGGCATGGCATGAGGCCGGTACCAAGCATGGTGGCACAGCGATCGAGAGCCCGCCCGCGGAGCGTCCAAACGGCTCATTCGTTGCCTACCTACGCGATCCGGACGGAAATAAACTCACCGCACGGTCTCATCCAACGAGGTGAGAGCGGCGCCAGCAGCGCCCGCGATCATCCGCCCGCTCTGATGGATCGATCAGCCGGGTCTGCGCTTGAACAAAAATGTAGAATTGTCAGCAGATGAAAGGCGTCGCCCCGGCGGCTATCGGCGGTGATCTTGGTATCTGCGTGGCGGAAAGGGGAGAGTTGGCGCGCCGGACGAGATTCGAACTCAGACGTCGAAGTCGTGGTGCGGCGCGCAGGCGATGTTCGCTTTTGAGAGTCGTCCGACGCAACGTCAACGGCAGCTAAGAGGCGCTAAGCGGCCACATGCAGCCGCTTACTTGGGAGTCCTTATGGGCCACTATAGCGATATTCACATTAGGGCTGCATCTCAGATTGAGGTGCGGGGCCGTTTGTCAGTTTGCTTGTCGAGCGTCTCACTCTAATCTCGATCCTGCGCCGTTCCTTCACGTCTCCCTTGCTGGTGCCATCCGTGACCTTGTCACCGGGCAGGATCATCTGCCCTCCCGACAGCGGCAGGACAGCAACGCCCTTTAGCCGAGGGTCGCCCTCCAAAACCCTGGCGACAGAAACTGCGCGGGCCATGCCAAGTCCTGCATTATCCGCTGGGGTCAACCCATCTATTTGAACCTTGCCGGCGAGGGCTGGGACGAGTTTGCCATCCAGGTTGGAAACGCGATTGTTGACGGCCTGTTCGTCGGTGTGGCCAATCACCTCGACGACATCGACGTTATACTCGGCGACAATCCTGGCCACCTGATCAACGACGCTTGTCTTCAGCTTCTTGTCGAAATCCGCCGAGAGATCCGCACGTCCGATCGCAAAATTATAGCCGCTGGCTTCGCTCAGATTGATGATGGGTGGCCAATCATGCTCGCCGCGGCCTTGCCGCATCGCCTGGCGTGTCTTTGCCCCTTGGACGAGCACATCGCTCAAGTCGGAAACAGCAAGCTCGCCCAGACCCACCGTCGCCATTCGGTTCTTGGCCTCGACGATCTGCCGCCAAGCCGCCGCAAGATCGGTTCCCGAGGCATCGGTGGTGAGTGTGGGCAGGAGGTCCTTGAGTTTCAAAGCCTGCTGGGTCAATTGCTCCGGATCGACGCCGCTTTTTTGCAGGTTGTTGACGATATCGCGGGCTTCGACCAGTTTGCGCCAGCTATCGTCAACTTGCTGAGGAATAGCCCCTGCGCGCTTGAACTCATCGAGGAGAGCGGCCAGATCCTTTGACGTTTGCTGTTCCTTGGCGAGCGCAACTTCGGCCTGCTTCAGGCGAGCGGCCAGATCCCTGCCGCGCTGTTGTTCTCGACTGAACATTGCGGTCAAGGCGATCAACAGGCAGAAGACTAGCAAGAGCATGATCTCGGCCATCGTCAGCCCAAGCACGATGCCGCGCCGATAGGCTGCCCCATCGGATGCGATTGGGGTCGCCTTAGGCATCGACCGCTTCCGATTTGCGAAAAAGGCGCTTGATGTATCGCAAGGGTCGGCTCTGCTTGTCGGCCGCCGCCGCTTCCATCTGTTTGGTCAGCCTGCCGATCGCGTCAGCCAGGCTATCGATGCGCTCGTTGCGCCTGGCTTCGGCGTCGAGAACCTGCGTGGGCGTCATGGGCGAGTTGTGCTCGATGAATGTGGCCAGGCTTCGGCTGAGCTGCGCAACAGCCTGCGTCAGTTCGCCGACCGAGGGCTGGAGCTTTTCCTCGATGACGTTTGCGGGGACCTGCAGGCTTTTCAGATGATCCGATACAGATTCCAAGGTCGTTGCGAGTCTGTCCGTTCCCTCCGATAATTTGGCTGTTTCCGCAGCGAACTTCGTGTTGGCAGCCTCGACACTCTCAAAGGCTGATTTTGCGAATGCCTTCAGGATCGTGGTGCTGGCATCGGCGCTCGCTTCGATCGGTCCGGCCGCCTTTTTCGTCAAATCCTGGAAATCACCCAGTGCTCTGCTCGCTGCATCTCGAACGCCCTCGCGCGCATCGGCGAAGCCTTCGATGACCATTTGCTGGGAAGACCGGCGAAAATTGGCGATTTCGACGACGATGGTGTCCAGTTCCCGGCGCACCCGCCGCGTGGCCTCCGACAGCTCCAGACGCGAGGCTTGCTCCACCTCATAGGGGTCTTGGCGCATCTGTCCAAACAGCACACGGAGAGCGACGCCGGCGATGGTTGAGGCGATCGCCACACCGAAGTTGCGGACGATTTCCTCGACCGCGCCTTCCGCCTGGAACTGATAGAGCGATACGCCAAGGCTCGTCAGCGTAAACAAAAAGCCCATGTAGTAGATGTTGTCGCCCGCCTGGTCCAAGCGCAGGCGAAAGCGCCTCAGCACAATGATCGCCAAGGCGTAGATCACCATCACGACAACGGGCACCGACGTTACCAGAAAGGACGGGTAATGCAGGAGCTTGGCGGCGATGATATAGGCGCTGCCGGCCAGCACGAACACGCTGAAGAGGCTGGCGCTGATGGCGCTGTCGGTCGTCGACCAGCTCTTGTCCTTGGCCATCCTCAGTTCACTCCCTGCAGCCGGTCGGCGCTGTCGAACTTGCCGTTGTTGTCGGCGATCCACTCCTGCCAGAAACGGATATGGGCAACGCTATCGATTGGCGGCTTTTGGCGCTGCACATATTTGATCTTCACCTCGGCGCCGTGGAGATCGGTCCGGTATTGCCGGTAGGCGAGGGACTTCTTGAAACGCGCGAACGAAAGATCGCCGCGATACTGGTTGTAATCGCGTTCGTTCTCGATCATGTCGGAGACGACGACCAGCTTTTTGGCAACGTCGTCCGCCTTGGCGCTTGTAAACTGTTCGACCGCAATCGCCTGGATCGTGGCCATGATCGGCGAGTTGTCGGACGGCACACCGCCCAGATCGGCGGCAAGCGCTTGTTCAAGAGGCAGCTTGAAGCCTTGCGTCCACTTCTTCCTGGCAAGTTCCTTGTTGCCGGTCAAAGCGTCCACGCCCGATCCGTCTCCGGGATTGCACGCATGAAATTTCACGGCACCGCCCGAGGCGTTCGGCTCCAGGACACGCAGTTCGAACAGGCCATAGTCGGGTGTGGACTCAGCCAGATCGGTGAGCTCCGTCATCAATTGCTGGCGGCCGATCGGCGGCAGCGCGTCTGACGCGTCGAGCAGCACGATTGTCATGGAGGTCGGTCCATCGAGCGGGCAAAGCGTCGTTTTATCCAGTTTTGGCGGAACCTTTGCCGTCAGCTTGAGATAGGCAAACCCACCGGCGACGGCGGCAGCGATGAGCAAAAGAACAGCGCCAATTAGGTAGCTCGATATGCCACCCTGGCTGCGCGAGCGTCTACGCCTGTTTCGAGCCATCACCCACTCCCGGCTCGGGAACGACGTCGTCGAGTTGCTGATATTCGTCCATCGTGGTTTGATAGGCGGTGTGAATCTCCTTCACCTCAGCCGTCAACATTGCCTGGATTTGCTCGATGCGTGATCTGAGGTCGCGCAGGCTCCATTCGCCGTCGGTGTTGGCCTCCACGCTCACCTTGGTGAGCGAGAAAGCCGTGGCGAACCGTGTCGGCGGCGGCGCCTTGCGGGCCTTGGTATTGGCCTCGCGATAGAGGCTGATCAGCGCGTTGGCGGCCCGCTCCAGATGCTCCTGATGCTGGGCAAAGAGCTTCAGCATGCGCGAACGATTGGCGACAATCGCCTCATACTCACCGCGGCGCACCGACAGGTCTCGGCTGATGTCCTCCATTTTCTCCTGATATTCGTCCCGGACGTCCTTCAGGTTCTCATCGAGCTCAGCCCGGCGGTTGCGATAGGCATCCCTGCCATCTTCGAGCCGCTGCTGGACATCGGCATAGCCCGGATAGGCATCGGAGAAGGTCAAACTGTCGATGAGAGCGACCACCGAAAACAGAAGGCCAAGTCCGAAGAAGAGCCAGGAATTGATATCGCGCAACTGGAACGGCGTCGCAGCCATGGCTTGCATGACACGATCGCCGCCGCCGTCCAGTAACTGGGCTGATACATCGCGGTAGTGCGCCAAGGCGAGGTTGAGGCCGAGGGCAAAGGCCAGATAGAAGCAAAAGGCGAGCACACCAAGGCATTTGCGGACCACGCTGTTGTGCGCGATCTGCTTGACGCCGAAATGCCCGATGATGAAGGTGCCGAAAATGTTGAGGGCGGCAAAGGAGATGGCCTCGGTGACGCCGCCGAGCAAGCCCTGCTCATTGCCCTTGGCCAGGAAGTTGCCGTTCGCAAAGGCCTCGACCACGAACATCACGATGAGAAGGGCGACTTTGAGGAAGGTCGCCCCTCCGCCATGGACACGTGCGGTGCGGTCGATCTTGTGCTTGCGGCGGAACGATTGCTGTTCGGCATCGAGGTCGCGCAGGTTTCGCCGCAAGGCATAAAGGTCGTCTCTGCCTGCGCGAGCCTCCAGCTTGAAATCACCCACGGCCGCAGGTGCTGTGTGCTGGATCTGCGTGAACCTATCCTCGAAATCGAGCGCTGCCAGACGCTCGGCATAGGTGCGCAGCTCATCCTCGATCGTGGCGTGGGCGGCTTTCTTGGCCGCTTCGATCCGCTCGATGATCTGAGCCTCGACAGGATCGGCCATTACCGACGCGGTGGGAGGCTCATCCTTCGATCCGCGTTCTGCCCCTCGATTGGCGAGATCGAGTTCGACAGCGAGCCGGTCCGTGTCGATATCCGCAAAGGTCTCGATCGATGGACGCTGGTCGTGAGAAGGCTTCGTGATCCCCTGCAACAGGCGGGCGAGGGCAGTGCTCTTCAAGATGAATTATCCGGAAACTCAAACGTGACAAAGGGTCGAGATTATTCGCGACGTCATCGTTATACAGGCAGTGCCAAGCGTATCATAGCGGCGGTTCTGCGGCGGGAAGTGCCTTGCCGTTACCCCTTGAGCCAACTTCGTACACCGCCATGACGCGTGCATGTGCCTCAAGGGTGATAGGAGTGGCTTGTCGAGCCGTCCCTGCAGACGGCGATCTGGTGTTTGCGGTCGCGATGATTGGATACCGGCATGAAGGAAGTCCCTGGCCGCAACCTCTTCGAGAGTGGACAGGAAGCCGGGCGGGCCCAGATCGAAGGCATGGTTATTGGAGAGCGCCAGGGCATTGAAGCCAATGTCCTTCAACGCATTCAGAACTATAGGCTTCGAGCAACCGAAATAGTTGCCCTTCATCGGCCATCCGCCGTGACGACCGAACACCACGATATCGCCGTTCAGCAGCGAACAGCGGTCTTCCGCCCGCGCTCGTGAGGGGGCCTCCGTCATTCCCCAGCGATGTTGCTCAACGGAGATGCATTGTCATCGGAAAACCCTCGATAGCGCAAATGACTTCTATTCAAATGAGCCCGCATCGCTTCGCGCGCTAGTTCTGGATTTCCGACGCTGATCGCCTCGCATATGGCACGGTGCTCGACAACGGTGTTTTGGATATAGCCCGGTGTGATGAGCGCCGGGTTGAGTTCCCGGGAGAAAGCCGGTTGGGGCAAGATCTTCAAGCTCATCAGATTGAAGAACTCGATGAACGCACCGTTGTTCGTTGCCTCGGCAATGGAGCGATGAAAGACGAAGTCGAGATCATCGAGCGAGTCTTCGTCGTCCAACGACGCTTCGAATTGGCGGGCGGCATTCCAGATGTTTGATTCCTGAGCCCAGGAGCGGCGCGAAGCGGCCAGCCCGGCGGCGTGCACTTCGAAGGCCATTCTCAGCTCCAGAAGATCCATGAAAGACGTCTTCAGCCGTGCGAGCGGGGCCAGTGCAGCTTCGGCCTCAAGTTCGGCATGCGTCTCAGAGGCGGGCGTGGGAGGAGCCACGACAAACACGCCCACTCCATGACGAGCCTCGACGATACCATCCGAGCGCAGTGCGGATACGGCTTCGCGTATGACCGTCCGGCTTACGCCAAACGTCTGCGACAATTCGTTGAGTGATCCGAGCTTGTGTCCTTTGGCAAGCTGTCCCTCTGCGATATGCGTTTTCAGCGCCTTGATTGTCCGGCCTGTCAAAGTATCCAAATGCCACCCGTCCAATTCGTTCCACCACATCCAGCCTGCTGCCTTTGTGGATAGGGATTTCACGATCCAGCACAAGGTAGCACAACGGCGATTGGTGGTACTACCTCAATACGAATCTACGACCGCTGAACGGATGCTCACTGATAGTATCACCCGTGGTATTAGCGCTCACTCGGGCCTGTCTGACGTCAGAAAGCGAAATTTTTTTCGACATTGGGCTGGTTCCGGATTTTGGAACGCAATCTGTAATTTTCATATCTTATTGAAAATATATATGTTTTCTCAATATGGCTCATAAAATCGCAAAGAGATAATATCTCTTTTGCTAAGGTTGACATGAGATACTATTTCTATAATCTCCACCTTCAGAAAAAGGTGCGCCAACCGCAATTTCCGGGATCCTTCCGGACGTAGCGAGCGGCCCGGGAGCGAATCTGGGCGCATTCGTGCGTTCAAAAACAGGTGCAAAACGACGATGGGTGATGTTTCTGCACGCCTTACCAAGTTGGGGATCGTATTACCTGCGATAGCCTCGCCTGCGGGGAATTATCTCCCCTGCCGCTTGGCTGGAAATCTTCTCTATGTCTCCGGTCAGGTTCCGAAGATCGACGGCGTGGACCATTTTCCTGGCGTCGTGGGCGAAGACGTAACACCGCAGGAGGGCTATCAGGCGGCCCGCCTTTGTGCGCTCAACCTCCTGGCACGCGTCCACGCCGCGCTTGATGGCGATCTCGACCGCGTGGTCGCCTGTCTCCAGCTTCGTGGTTTCGTCAATGCCCGGCCCGACTTCAAAGGCCATCCTGCCGTCATCGATGGCGCCTCCGATCTGCTCGTCGAGGTCTTCGGCGACAAAGGGCGGCATGTCCGCACCGCGCTTGGTGCCGGATCGCTGCCGCGTGGCTCCTCGGTAGAAGTCGACGCCATATTCGAAGTCACACCGAAATCCTGACGGCAAAAATCCTGACAACAACAGGAAGGGGAACTGGTCATGGGCCAGAGCGGTATATTGGAAAAAGCCATCGAGATGGTCGATGTCAACAAGTGGTACGGCTCTCTACAGGTACTGAAGGGCATCAACCTGAACGTCGCTCGTGGCGAGCATATCGTTTTGTGCGGCCCGTCCGGGTCAGGCAAGTCGACGCTGATCCGCTGCATCAATCACCTGGAGGAAGTCCAGGAAGGCGCGATTACCGTCAACGGCACGCAGCTCAGCCAGAGGGGCTCGAACGCCGATCATATCCGCCGCGATGTCGGCATGGTATTTCAACAGTTCAATCTCTTCCCCCATCTGAGCGTTCTTGAAAACTGCATGCTGGCGCAGCGCCGGGTGCGCAAGGCTTCCATGGCGGAGGCCAAGGTGAAGGCCATGCGCTATCTCGAACGTGTGCACATTGCCGAGCAAGCGCTGAAATATCCCGCGCAGCTGTCGGGGGGGCAGCAGCAGCGCGTCGCAATCGCTAGGGCTCTGTGCATGGACCCCAAGATCATGCTGTTCGATGAGCCGACCTCCGCTCTTGACCCCGAGATGGTCAAGGAAGTCCTCGACACCATGATCTCGCTTGCCGACGACGGCATCACGATGATCTGCGTGACTCACGAAATGGGCTTTGCCCGTGCAGTGGCCCATCGCGTTATCTTCATGGACCGCGGTGAAATCATCGAAAGCGCCAAGCCGGAGGACTTCTTCGGCAATCCGCGCCACCAGCGCACCAAAGCCTTTCTCAGCCAAATTCTCAATCATTGAGCGGGGAAGGGGATGCACTATACCTTCGATTTCGCTCCGGTTTTTGCCGCCTGGCCCTTGTTTGTGGAGGGCGCCATCCAGACATTGCGGATGTCGGCGATCTCCATGGTCGCGGGCCTGGCGCTTGGCATCATCTTCATGCTGATGCGCATGAGCAGGCTCACCCCACTCCGGCTGCTGGCAATCTGCTACATCGAACTGATCCGCAACACGCCCTTTCTCGTCCAGGTGTTCTTCATCTATTTCGGCATGCCGTCTCTCGGCGTGCGTTTGGGCGGCGAGGAGGCTGCGGTCCTGGCCATGACGCTCAATTGTGCGGCCTATGCGGCCGAGATCGTCCGGGGCGGCGTGCAGGCGATCCGACCAGGCCAAATCGAGGCGGGCAGAGCATTGGGCCTTCATACCCTCGATATCTATCGCTTCATCGTGTTTCGTCCTGCAATCCGTGCGGTCTATCCGGCCCTGTGCAGCCAGTTCATCCTGATGATGCTGAACTCGAGCCTGGTCGCTTCGGTGTCGGCCGAAGAACTGACCTATGTTGCTCAGACGCTTGATGCGCAGACCTTTCGCAGTTTTGAGATCTATTTTGTGCTCGGGGCGATCTATCTCTTGCTGTCGCAGTTCTTCGCCGTCGCCCTCCGGCTCGTCGGCAAAACCTACTTCTCTTATCCGGCAAAGTGAGGTGTGGCGATGATCCGCGAATTTGGTTTCGGCGAGTTTGCGTTTCTGCTTGAAGGGGCTCGCTGGACGATCATCCTGTCTTTGCTCGCCTTTGTCTGCGGAGGCGCCCTTGGCCTTGCGGTTGCTTTGTGCCGCACCGCAAAATGGACGATGCTGCGCGGGCTGACGGCCGCCTATATCCAAATCTTCCAGGGCACGCCGCTGCTGGTTCAGCTCTTCTTCGTCTATTTTGGTCTGCCGCTCCTTGGCATGAAAGTCGACATCTGGATCGCGTTGACGATCGGTCTGTCGCTGCATGCCAGCGCGTTCCTGGGCGAAATCTGGCGCGGCAGTATCCAAGCCGTTCCCTCGGGCCAGAGTGAGGCTGCTCGCGCTCTTGGCATCGGCTATTTCCACCGGATGGTCGACGTCGTCTTGCCGCAGGCGTTTCGCATCGGCCTTCCCGCAACCATTGGTTTTCTCGTCAACCTGATCAAGGGCACCGCCCTGGCGGCGCTGCTGGGTCTGACCGAGCTTACTCGTTCGGGCCAGTTGATGGCGAACATCACCTTTCAGCCCCTGCAAGTCTATGGAGCAGTCGGGCTGGTATACTTCTTCATCTGCCTGCCCCTGACCTATTTCGGCGCAAGTGTCGAACGGCGCCTCAATGCCGCTCGATAACAAAGAACGCATGATAATCAACCAGAGGTAACCACATGTTCAATTCGGCATTGTTGACTTTGCGCACCAAGATCGTATCGGGGTTCACGGCAATTTTGCTGGCGACCACTTTGACGACCCCTGCACAGGCGATCAGCCCGGAGGAGATCAAGGCCAAGGGCACGGCAACCATCGGGGTTCAGATGGACCAGTTTCCCTGGGGCTTCATCGACCAGAATGGCCAAAGCAACGGCTTTGATATCGAAGTCGCAAAGCTCATCGCCCAGGAACTGGGCGTGGAGGTCAGGTTCGAGCGCATCACCGGCCAGAACCGTATTCCTCTCCTGGCCAACGGCAATGTCGATTTCCTCGTGCCCTCGATGACGATCACGAAAGAGCGTGCCAAGGTGATCCAGTATGTCATTCCCTATTCTTCAAATGACATTACAGTCTGGGCAAAGAAAGATGCCAAAATCAAAGGTAACGAGGATCTAGGAAACTATGTCATCGGCGTAAATCGCGGCAGCGTATTTGAACCGGTCTTGGCCAAGGCTGCGCCGCCCAATACCGAAATCAAGCGTTTCGATGATGATGCGACGACCGTCCAAGCATTGCTCTCAGGCCAAGTCGACGCGATCTTAGGCAGTGTAACCTATGGTCTGGTGATCACCAAGACGGGCCATGGCGCCGATTATGAGCGCAAGTACAAGGTTGCGGATAACTTCCAGGGCATGGCTGTGCGCAAGGGTGACCAGGAAATGCTCGCCTTCCTGACGGATTTCGTGACCCGCCACAGCGCCGACGGCACCCTGGATGCACTCTACAAGAAATGGATCGGTGTAGACCGCGCCAAACTCCCCACCGCGTTGCCGGACATCGACTTTACCGGCAAGCAATAACGTTCGAGCCCTGCGCGAGCGTTCCAGCCGCCGCATAGGGCCACCAAAACACCAACGACCAAAAGACCTGTGGCTCCCGCTTGATCAAACAGGCGGGGGACGGGCACCGCATGTCCAAAACACGCCCGCACGCGGCGCAACAGCAGCTTGATTACGGAGCATCGTAAGTAAATGGCGAAAGATGGGGAACAAATCAGGGTCGGCGTCGATATCGGCGGTACCTTCACCGACGTCGCGATGGAGGTCGGCGGCACCCTCCATTCGGTCAAAGTGCTGACCGACTATTCCTTTCCTGAAAATGCGATCGTCAAAGCGATCCGCGAGGTTGCCGACGTCGCGGGGGTGAACCTTGCCGCCATCGATACGATTATCCACGGCACGACGCTCGCCACCAACGCCCTGATCGAGCGTCGCGGCGCGAAAACGGCCTTCATCACCACCAAGGGATTTCGTGACGTCATCGAAATGCGCACCGAAAGCCGTTTCGAACAATATGATCTCGACATCGTGCTGCCGGCACCCTTGGTCGCCCGCAATGAGCGCTTTGTCTTGGACGAGCGTGTTGGTGCGGACGGATCCGTGCTCAGGGCTCTCGATATCGCTGAAGCCGATGCCTTGTGTGACCGTATCATTGCCGATGGTTATGAGAGCGTCGCGATCGGTTTCATCCATTCGTATCTGAACGGCCATCACGAGAAGATCGTGCGCGAGCGCCTGCTGGCCAGGAAGCCCGACATCTCCGTGTCGATCTCGTCCGAAGTCTCGCCCCAGATGCGTGAATTTCAGCGCTTCAACACGGTTTGCGCCAATGCCTTCGTCAAGCCGCTGATGGCGTCCTATCTGAACCGCCTGGTTGGACGATTGAGGGAGGAGGGCACCTGCTGCCCGGTTTTCATGATCCATTCTGGCGGCGGGATCATCAGTATCGAAAGCGCGGTCGAATTTCCGGTTCGCCTGTTGGAGTCCGGTCCTGCCGGCGGCGCGATCTTCGCCGCGCATATCGCCAGCCGTTATGGCCTGGACAAGGTGCTGTCCTATGACATGGGGGGTACGACGGCCAAGATCTGCCTGATCGAAAACAAGACGCCGAGGACATCCAAGACCTTCGAAGTCGCCCGCACCTATCGTTTCAAGAAGGGGAGCGGCATGCCGATCTCCATTCCGGTCATCGAAATGGTCGAGATCGGTGCCGGCGGGGGGTCGATTGCAACCGTCGACAGCATGCGCCAGATCCGTGTCGGGCCCCATAGTGCAGGGTCGGAGCCAGGTCCGGCTTGCTATGGCCGCGGCGGGGCAAGCCCAACCGTCACCGATGCTGACCTCGTTCTGGGGCGTCTTGATGCCGGTGAGTTCGCCGGCGGCGCCATGAGGCTCGATCGCTCAGCCTCCGATCGGGCCCTGAACAACGATGTTGCTGATAGGCTGGGCACAGATGTTACCGCCGCCGCCTATGGTTTGAGCGAAGTCGTCGACGAGAACATGAGCAATGCCGCCCGCATGCATGCGGTGGAGAACGGCAAGGAGCTCTCCGAGTTCACCATGATCGCCTTCGGCGGCGCGGCGCCGATCCATGCTGCCCGGCTTTGCGAGAAACTCGGCATTTCGCAGCTGTTGATCCCGCCGGGCGCGGGCGTCGGCTCGGCCATCGGCTTCTTGCGGGCACCATTCGGCTTTGAGTCCGTTCGCAGCGCCTATAGCAGGCTTAGCCGCTTTGAGGCTGAAGCCATCAACGCCACGATCGCAGATCTGATTGCGGAAGCAACATCCTTCGTGCGCGCCGGTGTGCCGGATGCCGATCCCGATCTCGAATGCACAGCTTATATGCGCTATGTCGGGCAGGGCTGGGAAGTGCCGGTCGCCATCTCAGTTCGCGACTACGCCGACGCCGATGGCGCCCTGTTCCGAAAACTATTTGACGAACGATATGAGAGCTTCTTCGGCCGCCTCATCGATGGCCTCGATGTTGAGATCGTCGGCTGGTCGCTGCGAGCAACCTCCAAGACGGTGTCACCGCAGAAGATCGGCAGGACCGAAAAGGCCGCTGACGCAACGGTGCGTGGCACTCGCGCTATCTTCGACGTGCAGCAAGGCAGCTTTCAAACGGCTGCGATCATTTCGCGCCATGACATGAAGCCGGGAGATTGGGCCGCAGGCCCCGCGGTGATCACCGAACGCGAGACGTCCACCATCGTTGCCGCAAGCCGCGAAGTCATCATGCAGGCCGATGGCTGCCTGCTCGTGCGTCTCAAGCAAGACGCTTGAACGGAGGAATATCCATGAAGGCCAATGCACTTTCCAACGTCCGCATGCAGATCATGTGGAACCGGCTGATTTCCGTGGTCGAAGAACAGGCTGTCACACTCATCCGCACAGCGTTCAGCACCAGCGTGCGTGAATCGGGCGATCTTTCTGCTGGCGTGTTCAACCGCAGTGGCAAGATGATTGCCCAGGCCGTGACCGGCACGCCCGGCCATGTCAACGCCATGGCCGAAGCCGTGGGCCACTTCATCCGTGACATTGGTTCGGAGAGTATTTTCGAAGGCGACGTCTACATCACCAACGATCCTTGGAAGGGCACCGGCCACTTGCACGACTTCACCGTCGTATCGCCGAGCTTTCGTGAAGGTGCCCTTGTCGGATATTTCGCCTGCACGGCGCATGTGGTGGATGTCGGCGGCCGCGGCTTCGGCCCCGATGCCAATGAGGTCTACGAAGAAGGCATCTTCGTTCCGATCATGAAGTTTGCCGAGCGAGGCGTGGTCAACAAGGATCTCGTGAACATCCTGCGCAACAATGTGCGCGAGAGCCACCAGGTGGTTGGCGACGTCTATTCGCTGGCGGCCTGCAACGAGATTGGCCATCGCCGACTGATGGACATGATGGATGAGTTCGAGCTCGCCGATCTGGAGACGCTTGCCGAATTCATCTTCAAGCGCAGTTATGATGCCACGCTGGAACGGCTGGCGGCTCTGCCCAAGGGTTCCTATTCCAATGTGATGCGCGTCGATGGCTATGGCTCGCCGATCGATATCGCCGTTCGTCTCGATGTTGCCGAAGACCATATACTCGCCGACTTTCAGGGCACCTCGCCGCCAAGTCCAAAAGGCATCAACTGCCCGCTGATCTATTCGGCCGCCTATGCGTGCTATGGCCTGAAATGCTCGATTGCTCCGGAAATCCCCAACAACCATGCATCGCTGCTGCCATTCCGTGTCACGGCACCCGAAGATTGCATCCTGAACGCACAGCATCCGGCCCCCGTCTCGGTTCGACATGTGTTAGGCCACCTCGTTCCGGATGCGGTGCTGGGCGCCGTCCACAAGATGCTACCCGGCAGAGTACCGGCGGAGGGAGCGGGCGCGCTGTGGAACCTCCATGTCAGTGTAAGGCCACTAACGGGCGAGGAAGCGCCCGCAGATGGCGGACAGCGCGCCGAGGTCCTGCTCTTCAATAGTGGCGGTGCAGGGGCTCGGTCTCGTCTCGATGGCTTGAATGCGACCGCTTTTCCCAGCGGTGTTCATTCAATGTCGATTGAAGCCACGGAGCATGTCGGGCCGGTGATCTTCTGGCGCAAGGAATTGCGAGACGGCTCCGGTGGCGCGGGACAGTTTCGTGGTGGGCTCGGTCAAATCGTGGAGATCTCGCCGACCGAAGGTCACGAAATGCACTTCAACGCAATGTTCGATCGCATCGAGCATCCCGCTCGTGGCCGCGATGGCGGTGAAAGCGGCGCGCCCGGCGCGGTATTGCTCGATGACGGCACCCGCCTCGCCTCCAAGGGACGGCAACATGTACCGGCAGGCCGCCGGCTCATCCTCCAGCTTCCAGGCGGCGGTGGATATGGTCCCGCGGACAAGCGTGACTCTTCTGCTTCGCAGCGCGATCGAGATTTTGACTACGTCTCAGTGAAGTGACCCTCCATGACGCCGGGCACGGCGAAAGCCTTTTCGGCATTACTGATCAAACAGTCCAAGGAGATTGAGATGGCGATCGAGAACAAGCGCGCCGCAGGCATCAAATCCTCGCCCAGCATGGCGATTGCGATGGCCGCCAGGAAACTTGCAGCGCACGGCCGCGACATCATCGACCTCTCACTGGGTGAACCGGATTTCGAGCCACCGCCTCATGTAGCCGAAGCGGCATGTGCGGCCATCCGAAAAGGCCGCGTGCGCTATGGCGCGGCCGCCGGCACGGAGGAGCTTCGCCAGGCGGTCGTCGATAAGTTCAGGAGAGAGAACCAACTGGACTACGGCCTCGAAGAGGTGATGGTTGCGAACGGAGCAAAGCAGATCCTCTTCGATGTCTTTCTGGCGACGCTCGAGCCCGGTGACGAGGTCATTATTCCAACCCCTTGCTGGGTATCTTATGGCGACATCGTTGCCTTGCATGGCGGCACGCCCGTTTATGTGACGTGTGGGCGGGAAATCGGCTTCAAGATAACGCCGGAGAAGCTGGAAGCATCGATCACGCCGAAAACGCGCTGGCTGATGCTCAATTCGCCATCCAATCCAACAGGCGCGATCTATTCGCAGGAAGAATATCGAGCGCTTGGGCAGGTGCTCGCCCGCCATTGCCAGATTCTGGTGATCTCCGACGAGATCTACGAGCACATTTTGTTGACGGATGTTGCCTTCATTTCTTTCGCCAAGGCCTGCGCTGGGTTGCGCCATCGAACCTTGATCGTCAACGGGGTTTCCAAGGCCTATGCCATGACCGGCTGGCGGGTGGGTTATGCGGCAGGGCCAAAAGCCCTGATCGCGGCCCTCAACAAGATGCAGTCGCAAAGCGTCACCTCCGTTTCAACGGTGGCGCAGGCGGCCGCCCTCGCCGCGCTGACAGGCGATCAGAGCTTTGTCGGCAATGCCGCAGCGATATTCACCGCACGCTCAAAGATCATGGCCGATAACCTGGCTGGTATCGATGGGATCGATTTCACGCCGCCTGAAGGGGCCTTCTATGCCTTCGTCGGCATCGAGAGGCTGCTTGGCCGGAAGACCGCGGCAGGCGAAGTGATCACGGACGACACGGTGTTTGCTTCTCACCTGCTGAATGAATTCGGTCTGTCTGGCGTTCCCGGCGTGGCGTTCGGTACGCCTGGATTCATCCGACTGTCGATCGCGGCGTCAGACCGCGAACTTGAAGGTGCCTGTGAGCGCCTCGCTGCCATGGTGCACTCGCTCGGGCTCTAACGACATGCACCCATTCAAAGTTCAACGAGAGAGCGGTGCTCTTTCGGTGCTTTCTCCAGACAAGGACTATACTTATGAAGACTGAAGAATTGAAGCATGTGTTGGGAGCGGGCCTGCTTTCCTTTCCTGTGACGCATTTTCATGCCGATGGCAATTTCAACGCCAAGAGTTACGCGGAGCATGTTGCCTGGCTTTCGGGTTTCGAAGCCGCAACGCTGTTTGCCGCCGGCGGCACTGGCGAATTCTTCTCGCTGACCCCGCAAGAGATTCCCGAGATCGTTCGCGTAGCCAAGGATGCCGCCGGAAATACACCGATCGTTTCGGGATGCGGCTATGGGACCGAAATCGCCGTATCGATCGCCAGGTCGGTGGAAAAGGTCGGAGCGGATGGCATTTTGCTTTTGCCGCACTACCTCATCGACGCGCCGCAAGAAGGTCTGTACCGACATATCAAAGCCGTGTGTCAGTCGACCGGTTTGGGGGTGATGGTCTACAATCGCGACAATTCGGTCCTCCAGGCCGATACATTGGCTCGGCTTTGCGACGAGTGTCCGAATCTCGTCGGCTTCAAGGACGGCACGGGGGACATCGGCCTCGTACGTCAAATCACGGCCAAGATAGGCGAGCGGCTGACTTATCTAGGCGGAATGCCGACCGCAGAACTGTTTGCGGAAGCCTATCTTGGCGCGGGCTTCACGACCTATTCTTCCGCCGTGTTCAATTTCGTTCCCGGCCTTGCGATCGAATTCTACAAGTCTTTGCGCGCCGGCGAGCGGGCCAAGTGCGAAGCGTTCCTGAATGACTTTTTCTACCCCTTCATGGCTATTCGTAATCGCTCCAAAGGCTACGCCGTTGCTGCGATTAAAGCCGGCGTGCGTCTGCAGGGCTTTGATGCGGGCTCCGTTCGCCCCCCTCTAACGGATCTCACCGCAGAGGAAACGGGCATGATGGAGGCTCTTATCGGGCCGCATAGACGATAGAGACGAGGAAAAGGGACTACCTCCAGCCTGCTGGTGGTGGTCCCTCACTGTTCGCTCCCACTCGCCGAACGAGCAATTCGAGTATCTGTAATGACCCTCCATCAGAATATGATAGCCGGCGAATGGGTCGGCAGCGCCGCGGTCAAGAACATCAACCCTTCGGATATCGATGATGTGATTGGCGAGTATGCCCAAGCCTCCACCGAGGACACAAGAGCAGCGATCGAGGCGGCAAAGGCTGCTTTTCCAACCTGGTCACGCTCCGGCATTCTTGAGCGTCATGCGATCTTGAGGAAAAGTGCCGACGAAATTCTCGCCCGCAAGGACGAACTCGGTCGGCTGCTGTCCCGTGAAGAGGGTAAGACTCTTGCCGAGGGCATCGGCGAGACAGTGCGCGCGGCCCAGATCTTCGACTTCTTCGCCGGCGAATGCCTGCGACTTGCCGGCGAAGTGCTGCCCTCCGTTCGTCTGGACATCAGCATCGAGATCACTCGCGAGCCCGCCGGGGTCGTCGGCATCATAACGCCATGGAATTTTCCGATCGCCATTCCCGCCTGGAAGATCGCTCCGGCTCTATGCTACGGCAACACCGTCGTCTTCAAGCCGGCTGAACTCGTGCCAGGCAGTGCGTGGGCCCTCGCCGACATTCTTGTCCGCGCCGGCTTGCCCAAGGGCGTGCTGAATCTGGTCATGGGAAAGGGCTCCGTCGTCGGCCAGACCATGCTCGACAGTCCGGATATCGACGCAATCACATTTACCGGCTCGACAGGCACGGGAAAACGCGTCGCGGCGGCCTCTATCGGGCATAGCCGCAAGTTCCAGCTCGAAATGGGCGGCAAAAACCCCTTTGTCGTGCTCGATGATGCAGATTTTACCGTCGCCGTCGAAGCGGCGGCGAATTCTGCCTTCTTCTCAACCGGCCAACGCTGCACGGCGTCCTCGCGCATCATCGTGACGGAAGGCATTCACGACAGGTTCGTGGCTGCGGTCGGCGAGCGCCTCGCGAGCCTTGTCGTCGACGATGCGTTGAAAGCCGGCACGCATATCGGGCCGGTCGTCGATGCGGCGCAGCTCGAGCAGGACATGGGCTATATCGAGATCGGACAAAAAGAAGGCGCGAAACTTGCGTTCGGCGGCGAGCGCCTGACGCGCGATAGGCTTGGCTTCTATCTACAGCCGGCGCTCTTCACCGAGGCGACGAACCAGATGCGTATCGCTCGTGAGGAGATTTTTGGTCCCGTTGCCGCCGTCATTCGTGTCAGGGATTATGAGGAGGCTCTGGCCGTCGCCAACGACACGCCGTTCGGCCTTTCTTCCGGCATCGCTACGACGAGCCTCAAACATGCCGCGCATTTCAAGCGCAATGCGGAAGCCGGCATGGTGATGGTGAACCTGCCTACCGCGGGCGTCGACTTCCACGTACCCTTCGGTGGCCGCAAGAGTTCTTCTTACGGTTCGCGTGAGCAGGGAAAATATGCCGCCGAATTCTTCACCACCGTGAAAACGACCTATGTGATGGGCGGATAGACATGAATACTTACCTGAAGCGTTAGATACGTTGGTGCCCCGAGCATCCGTGCTCTCTCCCTATTTCAGCGCCTCGTTGAGGATCTCTGCCAGTCGCGCGCCGGCGAGGGCAGCCCGGGCGCGAGCGATGGTGCGGGCGCGGGTCTCATATTCACGCGTAAGCATCACCGGATTGGCCCCGGTCGAAACCGGCGGCGCGTAGGCGTAGTTTTCCGCAATCGCCTTGCTTTCCGAGGCCCAAGCCTCGGGATCGAGGACTTTCAGGTCCTCGCCGCTCACATCGAGCGAAGCAATCCCTTCCTTGCCTCCCGCATCGAACACTGCGCCAAAGGCGGAGGAATAACCGCCGAACATCCGATCCCAATAGGCGTGCAGTGAGATGACCTCGCCCGTCGCGGGGATCACAGTTTCTTCATTACCGCCTCGATCGCCTGCCGGCAGTTCACGCGTATACCGAGCCGTGGCATGCAGGGGCTGATGAAGATCGCCGACGATGTGGAGCATCCAAACCAGATCATAGGATCTGACATCATCAGAAGCCCCCGACGAGGTGGGGAGGGCAGCGATCATTTTCTTGAGCTGGGTGACAGCATCAACCTTGTTCTGCTCCCCCGGGATGGTGCCGTCGGGTGAAAAAGCGATGTCCTTGTAATGCCAGTAATCGTGCTGATTGCGGTCGGCATAACCGATGTTCTGGCCGGCCGTGGGCGAGTTTGGATCATCGCGCGTATAGCCCGATCCCTTCATCTTGATATCGTCAGCCCAGCTTGCGGCGTGAACGAACGCATACATTCTGGCGGTCGTTTCGTCTGGCGCGCCGGCAATCCATTTCTGATAGCTGGGATTGAGGCGCAGCAGCTGATCCGCCTTTTCTTTCGGACCGTCTTTCAGCCGTTGATACGCAACATAGGCCACCTGCATATGTCCTCCATCCCACCATGCCTAGGCTGTCGATAGAGGGGCAGTGAGTGAAAAGGATAAAAGTGCGACAATAGCCGGCTTGCGCATCGCATCGCTCCCACCTGGGTGAACGGTTGCTGCCATAGTGTCAGCATCGATGTGAAGTGACTGTGACGGGCCTCGGAGAGGGACAAGCGTGACCCCTTGGGCTAATCGCTTCCCGGAGCGGCGTCTGGCCCACACCAATAGAGCTGTCGCTCCTCACGCGCGGCACGGCTGGCTTTCCATGGCCGGGCCAGATCTTCGCGGACGAGTTGCATGCCGGCGTTGAGTCCCGACGGACTACCGACCCGTAAAGCGGCCAAGGTACGCCCATAGATGTCTCGACGCCCGCTGCGCTCGACATAGATGACCTTGCCCCGGATGAGTTGCACCAGTCTTGCCTTGGCCTTGAGGCCTTGCTCCAGCCCTTCCTTGCAGTCAGGGTGAAACACTTCGGGCGCGTCGATGTCGGGAAACCGGACGCGTTCCGAACAGCCTCGGCCAGGCATTTTGCATGGCAACGCGACAGTATCGCCATCCAAAACGATGATGCGGTCGCCCTCGACGGCCTCATAGGTGGCAGCGCGAGCTGGCGAGAGGAGCGGGAGGAGGGCAAAGGCGACGCACAGAACGGATTTCATTCTTCCTCTTAGCAGCAAGTCTTGGGCGGTTTCGAGATCGATACCTGTCGGCTGCGTGTCTTGTGCAACGCTTTGGCATTGCCGCCGGACCTTCCTCGCCGTTCCGGGCCTTTCATCATCATTCGAAGCTCTGTTGTCGAACCGTTCTCTCCAAACCACGTCCTGTGATTGAAAGAGTCTGTCGCTTGCAGATCTCTGGCTCCGATAGCGAAGATGCGGCTATTTGATCGCCCGGGGTGTGAGCATGCGGCTCAGCACGGCATCCCTCCTGTAGAATTGATGCCAGCAAACCGCCGCGAGATGGAGTCCCACCATCGCATACAGCACCCACGCTCCATGATCGTGCAGCCATTCGCCGGCCGATGCTATCGCTGAATCATGCCCCAACAATCGCGGCCACTGAAACAGGCCGAACCACGGCAAGGAGTAGCCGCCGGCAGCCGAGAACATGTAGCCGGTGACCGGCATGAACACCATGAGACCGTAGAGGGTCCAGTGCGCGGCATGCGCGGCAAGACGCGCTGCAGGATTTTCGCTTTCAGGCGAGGTGTGTACCGGCCAGATCAATCGAAAGATAAGGCGCGGCAGCAGCAGCAAGGCTGCGGTGAATCCCAGCGACTTGTGAATCTCCAATATGAATATTCGAATGGGCGTGCCGGCCTCGAGGAAGGACGCCCAAAGGCCGAATCCGAGTGCGACAAGAATGATGGCCGCCATGGCCCAATGGAAAAAACGCTGCGGGCGTGAATAGCTTTTGATCGATTGCATCCGTTCCTCAGATCGTTCGTCAACGTTCCAGGTCTCGCCTCCCAGCGCCCCGCGTTTAGCGCCCTCTCACGACCGAACTTGGGCAAGCCCATGCAGGGGGACCGCGCCCTACCCTCTGGAAGAACGAGCACTGCGTACTTGCCTCGAGGGAGCGGGTGGAATCTTCCTTGACTCTCTCGCTGGAAAATCAGAACAAATAGTGAACATTATGGTGAAGCTATTTTTGGAGGTTGATAGGGAGCTTGCGATCCGAGGCGGCCATAGCGTCCTTGCGTGGGCAGATCGAACAGATCGAGGGCACGGGGCGACGCGCACGATCGGTTCTCCCGTTCGGGATCGCCGAGGTTGATGCACGGCTTCCAGGCGGAGGGCTGGCACGCGGTGCGCTTCATGAGGTGGCTGGCGGTGGCAACGGTGCGGTCGATGGTGCGGCCGCTGCCCTGTTCGCCGCAGGCATCGCCGCGCGCACAAGCGGCAAGGTTTTGTGGTGCATCACACGGCCGGACCTCTTCGCGCCGGCGCTCGCCCAGGCCGGCCTCGCACCGGACCGGGTGATCTATGTCGAGGCTGGCGACGACAAGACGGTGCTCGCTTGCATGGAGGAGGGCCTTCGCCATGGCGGTCTCGGCGCTGCCGTCGCCGAAGTCGCCCGCTTGTCGATGACCGCCTCGCGCCGGCTTCAGCTTTGTTCGGAAGGAACCGGGGCGATCGGCATCGCGCTTCGGCGTTGGCGGCGGCATGCGGACACTGCCGATTTTGGCCAACCGACCGCCGCGATGACGCGTTGGCGAATTTCGGTTTTGCCGTCGCAAACGCTGCCTGTTCCCGGTGTCGGCCGGCATCGCTGGCTCGTGGAACTGATCCGTGCCCGTGCGGGCGAAAGTGCCGATTTCGAATTGGAGGCATGCGATGTCACGGGTTGTCTCGCTCTTCCTGCCGACCTGGTCCACCGACAGGCTGCGGCGCAAGGCTGGCGAGGCGGCGCCTCCGCCTGAGGCGCCGCTCGTCCTGATCGGCCGGGAAGGAAGCCGGCGCATCGTGGTGGCCGCGGACGCTGCTGCCCAGGCCGCCGGTCTTCACGTCGGCATGCCCGCAGCCAAAGCGCAGGTTCTCGTTCCCGGCCTGATCGTCGGGGATGCCGACCCCGTCGAGGATGCGGCTGCCCTGGACCGCCTGGCGCTGTGGGCATTGCAACGCTTCGCCCCGATCGTCGCTGCCGATCCTCCCGATGGCATCGTCATCGATACGACCGGTGCCCACCATCTCCACGGCGGCGAGCAGGCCATGCTCGATATGCTGATCGATCGGCTCGCCAAATCAGGCGTGAGAGCATGCGCCGCCGTCGCGGATAGCTGGGGTGCGGCTCACGCCCTGGCGCGCTTTGCGGCGAGGCCGAGCATCGTCGCGCCACCGGGGCATGGCGGGCCCGTCTTGATGGCCTTGCCGCTGGAAGCGCTTCGATTGCCGCCAGCGACGTCGACTGACCTGCGCGTGCTGGGTTTCAAGTGCATCGGCGATCTCCTCGCGCAGCCGCGCGCTCCGCTCCTGCTTCGTTTCGGGCCGGAGCTTGCGCGCCGTCTCGACCAGGCGCTGGGAGCGTTGGCCGAGCCGATCGACCCGGTGCGCTCGCCCGATCTGATCGAGGTGCGTCGGGCATTTCCCGAGCCGATCGGCGCTGCCGAGACCATCGCGCGCTATGTCGGCAAACTCGTCGACAAGCTCTGCGCCGCGCTCGAGGAGAAGGGGAGGGGCGCGCGACGTCTCGACCTCCTCTGCCATCGTGTCGATAGCCGCATTGCAGCCATACGGGTCGGCATGGCGCAGCCGGTGCGTGACGCAAAACGCCTGACCCGCCTGTTGTGCGACAAGATCGAGACGATCGATCCGGGCTTCGGGATCGAGGTCATGACGCTCGGTGCGACCATTGCCGAGCCGCTGGAGCGCAAGCAGGTGACCAGCAGCCTGATTGAAGCTGTCACGCCGGATGTTTCCGATCTGGTCGACACGCTCGCCAACCGCGTCGGCGAACGCGCCATCTATCGGGCGGCACCCGTTCCCAGCGACGTGCCGGAGCGCTCGGTGTGCCGGATAGCGGCGATGGCGCCCGACACGGGCGCGACCTGGCCAGGCCACTGGCCGCGGCCCTCGCGTCTGCTGGTTCGTCCCGAACCGATCGACACCGTGGCGCTCCTGCCGGATCATCCGCCGGTCTCCTTCATCTGGCGCGGCGTGCGCCGGCGCGTCAAGCGCGCCGACGGGCCCGAGCGCGTCTTCGGCGAATGGTGGAAGCGCGAGGCAGAACTCGTGGCGGTGCGCGATTATTTCCGGGTCGAGGACGAGGCCGGTGAGCGCTACTGGCTCTATCGCGCCGGCGATGGCGAGGATACCGCCACCGGCTCGCAGCGCTGGTATCTTCACGGGGTGTTCGGATGAGCGCCCGTTATACCGAGCTTCAGGTCACCAGCCATTTCAGCTTCCTGCGCGGTGCGTCGTCCGCGGACGAACTGTTTGCCCGCGCCGCCTGCCTCGGCATCGAGGCGCTGGCCGTCGTCGACCGCAATTCGCTGGCGGGGATCGTTCGAGCCCGCGAGGCGGCCAGGGCGACGGGCGTGTGCTTGATCGTCGGCTGCCGGCTCGATCTTGCCGATGGCCAGTCTTTCCTTGTCTATCCGACCGATCGCCCGGCTTATGCGCGACTATGCCGGCTTCTCTCGCTCGGCAAGAAACGGGCGGGCAAGGCCAAGTGCGACCTTCATTGGGACGATCTGGTCACGTATGGCGACGGCCTTGTCGCCGTGCTCTTGCCGGATGTCGCCGATGCCGAATGTGGCCTGCGCCTGCGCCGCCTGCGTGAGGCCTTTGGTGATCGGGCCTATATAGCGCTCACCTTGCGGCGCCGGCCCAACGACCAACTGCGGCTGCACGATCTTTCAAATCTGGCTGCGCAGATGCGCGTGCCGACCGTGGTCACCAATGACGTGCTCTTCCACGAACCCGGTCGGCGCGTTCTGCAGGATGTCGTGACCGCAATCCGCCACAATGTCACGATCGACGAATTGGGCGAGCGTCGCGAACGCCATGCCGACCGCTATCTCAAACCTCCCGAAGAAATGCATCGTCTGTTCGCCCGCTACCCGCAAGCCCTGGCCAGGACGCGGGAGATCGCGGAGCGCTGCCGCTTTTCGCTGGACGAACTTGCCTATCAATATCCCGAGGAGAGGGACGATCCCTCGCTGACGCCGCAACAGACGCTGGAGAAGCTGACTTGGGAAGGCGCCGAGCGGCGCTATCCCGAGGGGCTACCGGACAGCGTCCGCGCGACCCTCCTGCACGAATTGCGGCTGATCGAAAAGCTTGGCTATGCGCCTTACTTCCTGACGGTCAATTCGATCGTCCGGTTCGCGCGCTCACAGGACATCCTGTGCCAGGGCAGGGGATCGGCGGCGAACTCGGCCGTGTGTTTCGTGCTCGGTATCACCTCGATCGATCCCGGCCGCAACAATTTGCTGTTCGAGCGTTTCGTCTCCGAGGAGCGCCGCGAACCACCCGATATCGACGTGGATTTCGAGCATGAACGGCGGGAGATCGTGATGCAATGGGTGCTCGATAGCTATGGCCGCGATCATGCCGCCCTATGCTCGACCGTCATCCGCTACCGTACCAAGGGAGCATTGCGCGACGTCGGCAAGGCGCTCGGCCTGCCGGAGGATTTGATCAAGACGCTGTCAGGCATGGTCTGGGGCTGGTCGGAGGAGGGCGTCACCGAAGGCGAGGTCGAACAGCTCAATCTGAATAGCGCCGATCGACGGCTGAGGCTGACACTGGATCTCGCCCGTCAGCTTCAGGGCGCCCCCCGCCATCTGTCGCAACATCCCGGTGGGTTTGTCCTCACCCACGATCGGCTGGACGATCTGGTGCCGATCGAGCCCGCCGCCATGGCGGATCGCCAGGTCATCGAATGGGACAAGGACGATATTGATGCGTTGCACTTCATGAAGGTCGATGTGCTCGCGCTGGGGATGCTGACCTGCATGAAGCGCGGTCTCAATCTCCTGGCCGAGCGCAAGGGCATCGCGCTCGACCTTGCGTCCATCCCGGCTGAAGATCCGCGCACCTACGCCATGATCCGCAAGGCGGACACGCTCGGCACCTTCCAGATCGAGTCCCGCGCGCAGATGTCGATGCTGCCGCGTCTCAAGCCCCGGACCTTTTACGATCTTGTCGTCCAGGTTGCGATCGTCCGGCCCGGGCCGATCCAGGGCGACATGGTTCATCCCTATCTGCGGCGACGCGATGGCATCGAGCCCGTCCATAATCCCAAGCCCGAGCTCGAAAAGGTGTTGGGCAAGACGCTTGGCGTGCCGCTGTTTCAGGAGCAGGCAATGCGGGTTGCGATCGAGTGCGCTGGCTTCACGCCCGGCGAGGCCGATCTGCTGCGCAAATCCATGGCGACCTTCAAGCACACAGGCGGGGTTTCTTGTTGCTCCCCGGCCAGCTCCATCGGCGGTTCACCAGATCGCCTTCGCCGCGCATGTCCGGAACGCTTTTGACGATCGGGGCGACATTGGTGATCTTGATGTCCTCCCGAGCCTCGAAGTTCGGACGCCCCTCCGAAAAACGGATCTTGATCTTGAGGTCCGCGAAATCCTCCATGACCGATGCGAGATCGACCAGCAAGCGGTAGTCATTGCACATCCACCCTCCCATACCCGCGCCATTGTCAAGCGAGCGTGTTCCTGTTATGTTCTTGGGCATCATGAGCGCAGCGGCTTTCGATTCAGCCACGTCGCTCGACGATCGCCGCGTCATCATAAGACGAGATGGCCGCGGTGTTGAGATGGTCGAGCGACCCTGGGGCTTGCAGCCGCTTGAAGTGGGCGGGCGGGCCTTTACGCTCCTTCGCTCAGAGGGGCGCAGTTTCCCGAGCTTCCGCTGCCTGGTGCCGGCTTCCGAAACCGCGTGAACGGCAAGCCTTATCGCTACCGGCTTGCCGATGGCGACTGGTTCTATTTTGCGGGCATTTGGCGCCCAGCAACCCGCGACTGGCCGGAATCCTACGCAATTCTGACGATTGCGGCCAATGATGACATCGCGCTGTATCAGGATCGTCAGATGGCGGTGTTGCGTCGGGAAGAGCGGATCGCATGGCTCGACCTGACGCGGCGAGAAGCCGAGCTGCTGCGGCCTTTGCCAAAAGGGACTTTTCGTGTCGAGCGCTATCGGGAAGAGCCGGGGCAGGCCGCATTGGCGCTTTGAGTTCTGACCATTGCGATGGATGAACTGGATACGTATACGGCAAATCGGAATGCCTGAAGGGATAGAAGACGCCTTTATATGTTCGGTGGGTTATCCTTGCTTTTCCTCGACCGATTCTGGTTGCGGAACAGGAGAAAACAGTATGCCAGGCATGATCGACATCGTGATCCTTCATGCTTTCGCATGCACCCGGACAAGCCGAAACCGAGAAAACCTGTCCGATGGCGACAGGTTCGCCAGTGGCCACCTCCTTTCCAAGTCATCGCCTAAGCGCAGGGAGATGGCAGAGTGAGCCGCAGTGTCTAAATCTCCAACCCCTCGCGTCGGAAGTGGCGGATCGGCCGCCGAGATCGATGCTCGCAGCTATTCCGCCTTCGTCGGCGATTTGAAGCAGAAGATCGCCGCGGCAAGACACAGGGCCGGCCTTTCGGTCAATCGCGAACTGATCGTTCTTTATTGGAGCATAGGTCGCGACATTCTGGGGCGGCAGGAACGCGAGGGCTGGGGCACCAAGGTCATCGAGCGCCTGGCCGAGGACCTCGGCCGGGCCTTCCCTGAGATGACGGGACTATCGGCGAGAAATCTGAAATATATGCGCACCTTCGCCGAAGCCTGGCCGGACGGTGAATTTGTGCAACAGGTTGTTGCACTACTGCCATGGGGCCATAACCTGCGCCTCCTCGACGCGGTCAGGGCACCCGAGACGCGCGCCTGGTATGCCCGACAGGCGATCGAACATGGCTGGAGCCGGAATGTCCTCTCTCACCAGATCGACAGCAATCTTTTCGCTCGTCAAGGCAGTGCGCTGACCAATTTCTCGCACACCCTGCCGGCTGAGCAATCCGAGCTGGCGCAGCAGATCCTCAAAGACCCTTATGCGTTCGACTTTCTCTCGCTCGGCCCTCAGATGCAGGAGCGGGATCTGGAACGCGGGCTTATCGAGCATCTGCGCTTGCTCATCCTCGAACTCGGCAAGGGCTTTGCATTCGTCGGCAGTCAGTATCATCTCGAGGTTGGCGGCCAGGACTATTATCTCGACCTGCTCTTCTATCACCTCCGCTTGCGCTGTTTCGTGGTGATCGAATTGAAGATCGAGGATTTCAAGCCCGAATTTGCGGGTAAGATGAACTTCTATTTGTCCGCCGTCGATGACCAACTGCGCCACCAGGATGACAAACCCTCCATCGGCATCATTCTTTGCAAGGGACGCAACGAGGTGATCGTGGAATATGCGCTGCGCGATTCCAGCAAACCCATGGGCGTTGCCCAATATCTGCTTTCTCAGGCTTTGCCGCCTCAGCTTCAAGGAGATCTTCCGACGGCCGAAGAGTTTGCACGCGAGTTCCCGTTGATGTCGGTGGTCAAGCTTCGCATCGAAATCGAACGTGCGCTCCGTGACCTCGTCGCATCCAGAGGCATCGCGGTAAGCCAACCGGTCGGTATCATGACCATGTTGCAAGACCTGCAGCGCCATGGTCGTACGCCCGCTGGCACTGACCAGATGCTCGACGCTCTGCGCGTCATAAATGAAGCCTCGCATGGTGCTGATATCGATCCAGTCGCCGCGACGCAGGTCCTCGATATTGGCAGGGCATTCCTCGCCGAACTCAGGGCTTCGAACGCCAACGACTGAGGTGTTTGGGGCTGCCGCAACAGTGCCATGTCGGCCGATCTCTCGCCACACACAAAGTAGCGATAGCCGCCTACGTCAGGGCCAAGGCGCCAGCAAGTCTTCGGTGGGCAATCACCCATAAAGCCTGCCGCCAGATCGCCGTGCACATGGCGGCAATCATCAGCCGCGGTGCTCGTACGGCCATCTCGCCTTTCATGATTTCGTTGAACGTCTCTCGGAAATCGCTCTGTCTTGAAGGCGGGCCGCATAAAGCGGGATCAGGTTTGGCCCGGCCGGCGCGGGTTCGGGGCTCGGTACGGCGCTCCCGTGAGAGTGAGAGGGTGGACGGAATTTCCGCGACGGGTTGAAGGCTGGGAGAGAAGCTTCCGGTGCCCGTCATGGAGATTGGTCTCATGACCCAGGTTGGAACACAGGCTGGCGGTCGCGCTCCGAGTGGTGGCTACAGGGTGGATGCGAGCCGCGGCGAGCGCATCGGGCGGGTTTCCTCGGAATGGTTTTCGCGCCCGGCGGATGAGCGATATCTATCGCTCGCAGAACTGGCCCGCTCCGTCCGCGATCGGTCTGAGCGCAGTCGCACCCGTGTTGTGGAGAGTGCGCTGATCCATGTCGAGGCCAGCCGCGATGATCCCGGGCGGCTGTCACTGATCCTGCCGGATTCGGATGCGCCCGTCGCCCCCACGCATTGGAGCTTCGGTCAGCTTGCGAGCCAGGTCGGGGCGCCGGCCACCTATCTACGTCAGCTTCCGGCCGCTCTTGCGGGCATCAATTTACAGTATGGTCTGGCCTCCCACCGGGCCGAGCAGATCAAGACGCTGGAAACCGACAATGGCCGGCTCGAACTGCGGGCCGTGACTGGCCCGGACTATGGGCGCATCTATGATCATGAACTGGTCGAAGCCGTGCAGCGCATTGCCGGCAACGGGACCAGCGACACCCGCTGGAAGGTACCCGGTGTGCTCGATTGGTCGACGGGCATCTACAATCCGCGTGTCGACATTACCAAGGACACGACCACGCTCTATGCCTCCGATCGTGACGTCTTTCTCTTCCTGGTCGATGATCTCAACCCCATCGAGGCCGGCACATTGCCGGACGGATCGCCGGATCTCTATTTTCGCGGATTTTACTGCTGGAACTCCGAGGTCGGGGCAAAGACACTTGGGATGGCAAGTTTCTATCTCAGGGCCGTCTGCCAGAACCGCAATCTGTGGGGCGTCGAGGATTTCGAGGAAATCACCATCCGCCATTCCAAATATGCCGCTTCGCGTTTTGCTCACGAGGCCGCACCGGCACTGCTGAACTTCGCCAATTCCTCACCCATGCCTTTCGTCAACGGCATCAAGGCGGCGCGCGAGCGGATCGTCGCAAGATCCGATGAGGACCGCTCGGAGTTTCTGCGCAAGCGCGGTTTCTCCAAGGCCGAGACCGTCAGGATCATCGAGACGGTGCTGGCAGAGGAGGGGCGCCCGCCCGAAACGATCTTTGACTTTGTGGCCGGCATTACCGCCATTGCGCGCAACAGACCCCACCAGGATGCCCGGCTCGAACTCGAGTGCAAGGCCAAAAAGCTGCTCGACCGAGCACGCTGAGGGTTCGGCTGGAGCGGTGCCCGCGGTATTCTGGGGCCGGCCCTGCGTCTGGCGCCTTCCCGTTTCGGTTGTCCTGTGGCGCTGCCCTCCAGAGTTCGAGGGCGGCGCTTGGTTTCGTGACGGGTTTGATGCCGCAGAGATGGTCTCTTGGCGCCCGTCGCGGAGTGAACATCATGGCGAATGCCGTTCAGAAGATCACACTGTCGTCGTCGCGCGACATTCCCTTCAACAAGCTGGTGCTCAGCCAGGCCAATGTCCGGCGCGTCAAGGCTGGCGTCTCGATCGAGGAACTGGCGGAATCCATCGTTCGCCGTGGCTTGATCCAGAGCCTGCATGTGCGGCCGGTGCTCAATGCTGAGGGGGTGGAGACCGACATGTTCGAGGTCCCCGCCGGCGGCCGCCGCTACCGGGCCCTGGAGTTGCTGATCAGGCAGAAGCGCCTTGCAAGGGCTGCGCCAGTGCCCTGCGTGGTCTCGGACGCGGAAAGCGGCATCCTGGTTGACGAGGTCTCGCTTGCCGAGAATATCGAGAGGGCTCCGCTGCACCCCCTCGACCAGTTCCGGGCCTTCCTCGCCATGCGCGATAAGGGCATGACCGAGGAGGCGATCGCCGCCGCCTTCTTCGTGCCGGTGCAGGTGGTCAAACAGCGCCTGCGCCTGGCAGCGGTTTCGCCGGTATTGCTCGAGGTCTATGCCGAGGATGGCATGACGCTGGAGATGTTGATGGCCTTTACGGTCTGCCAAGATTATGAGCGCCAGCAACAGGTCTGGGACGCCATCCGCAACAGCTGGCAGAAGGATCCCTATCATATCCGGCGTCTGCTGACCGAGACCACGGTACGCGCCTGTGACAAGCGGGCGGTGTTCGTCGGCATCGAGCAGTATGAAGCGGCCGGCGGCATCGTGTTGCGCGATCTGTTCCAGTCCGACGACGGCGGCTGGCTGCAGGATGTCGGCCTGCTCGACCGGCTGGTGACGGAAAAGCTCAAGGCCGCGGCCGACGAGATTGCGGGGGAAGGCTGGAAGTGGGTCGAGGCTGCGGTGAACATGCCCTATGGCGCCAGCCATGGATTGCGCGAACTTGTCGGCACGATCATCGACCTGACCGACGAGGATCGGATGGCACGCGATGCCCTGCAGGCCGAATACGACCAACTGTCGGACGAGCATGACGGCATCGAGGAGCTGCCGGATGCGGTTGATCGGCGCTTCGGTGCGTTGGAGGCGGCGATGGAGGCCCTCGACAAGCGGCCTGTTTCTTTTGAGCCTGCAGAGATCGCTATCGCCGGCGCTTTTGTCAGCATCAATGCCGATGGATCCCTTTTGGTCGACCGTGGCTATATTCGCCCCGAGGATGAAGTGCCGGTCACGGGAGGAGAGGGGGATGCGAACGAAGCCGATGGCGACGCCGACGATCCGGTTGCGCACGCCATTCGACGTTCCGTCATTACCATCGGCGGACAACCGGCCTCGGTTGACGAGGAGGAAGAGGATGATGGCATCAAGGCGTTGCCCGAACGCCTCCTCATCGAACTGACCGCCCATCGCACCCTGGCGCTACGCGATGCCGTGGCGCAGAATCCGCAGGTCGCCACGACCATGCTGCTGCACAAGCTCGTCCGCGATACCTTTCAGCACAAGTCTGGGACAGGTTGCCTGGAGGTCTCTATCCGGCATGTCTTCTTTCCTGGCCAGGCCGACGACCTCAGCGACAGCCCCTCGGCCAAGGCCGTCGCCGAACGCCATCAGGGCTGGATGCAGGAGATTCCTGATGATGACGAGGCGCTGTGGGATTGGCTCGCCGGGCTCGACGAGGCCAGCCGCATGGCCGTGCTAGCCCATTGCGTCAGCTATGGGGTAAATGCCCTTCATGAGAAGCCCAACCCGTATGGTGGCAGCGGCGTCAGCGAGCAAGGCCTCAAGCTTCGTCTTGCCCAGGCCGACCGGCTGGCGCGGGCGACCGGGCTCGACATGGCGGAGGCCGGCTGGCAGCCGACGGCCAGCCATTATCTCGGCCGCGTCACCAAGGCCCGCATCCTGCAGGCCGTCACGGAAGGGAAAGGTCAAGCCGCCGCCGACCGGATCGCCCATCTCAAGAAAGGCGAGATGGCGAGTGAAGCCGAGACGCTGCTCGTCGATACAGGCTGGCTGCCCGAACCGCTGCGCTTGCCGGTCATCGAAACGGGCGGCGAGGAAACGGCGGCGAAAGACGGCATAACGGCCATGGGCATCGAGGACGCCATCGACGACAGTGATGAGGCGATCGGCGCACCTCACGCGGTCGCAGCAGCCTAACCCGTACTCCCACGACTTGGCTCACCTGGCCCGCTGGCTTTGCCGGCGGGCCTTTTTCTTGAGGAGGCCGCCATGACGGCGAAGACGCAAGATCTGGCGCGCCGGCTTGCCGAACACGCCGAGGCGGTATGCCGCCATTATCTGTCGGCCGGTCGCCGCCAGGGCCGGTACTGGCAGGTCGGCGACATCCGCAACACGCCTGGCCGCTCGATGTTCGTGCGGCTGCAGGACTCACCGAATGGGCTAGCCGGCAAATGGACCGATGCCGCGACGGGGGAACACGGCGATCTCCTCGACGTGATCCGTGAGGCGCTTGGCCTTGCCGACTTCGCCGATGTGATCAAGGAGGCCCGACGCTTTCTCAGTCTGCCACCGCCCGAGTTCGAGGAGCGGCAGGCGTGTCAGCGTCGTGCATCAGTTCCGTCTGGGTCGCCCGCGGCGGCGCGGCGGCTCTTTGCCATCTCGCAACCGATCGCTGATACGCTTGTAGAAACCTATCTGCGTGGCCGTGGCGTCACGGCCTTGATCGGCACGGCAAACCTGCGCTTCCATCCTCGATGCTATTATCGGCCAGACCACCATGGTTCGACCGAGACCTGGCCTGCCATGGTCGCTGCCGTCACCGATCTCAGCGGCAGGATCACGGGCGCGCATCGAACCTGGCTCGCCCCGGACGGGTCCGGCAAGGCGCCGGTCGACGTCCAGCGCAAGGCCATGGGCAATCTGCTCGGGCACGCGGTCCGCTTCGGCTATGCCCGCGAGGTTCTGGCGGCAGGCGAAGGCATTGAGAGCGTCCTGTCGGTGCGGGAGCTCATGCCCGGCATGGCGGCTTGCGCGGCCCTGTCGGCAGCGCATCTTGCCGCGATCCTGTTCCCCGATACTTTGCGCCGGCTCTACATCGTCCGCGATAACGATCCGGCTGGCGACGGTGCCCGAGACTCGCTGATCGAACGGGCCAACACTGCCGGGATCGAGACGATGGCGCTTTCGCCTATGCTTGGAGACTTCAACGAGGATCTGCGGACGCTTGGGCGAGATGCCGTGCGCATGCAGATCCGGAGGCACCTCGCGCCCGAGGACGTCGCCCGTTTCATGCTCGGCTGAAATAGTCGGAAGGTCGGATCGCGTCGGCTGCCATCATCGTTGTTTGCTTCATACCTGAAGCCCTTGAGGGACCACCCTTGGCCTTCAAGAGGGCGATCGGGCCGCAAACCGGCCGGACAGGCAATGGCGTCGGCCGACTATTTTCCGCCAGCGGGACGAGCCCGCCTTTGCATCGCCAAGCAAAATAGCCGGCCTTTGCCATCCTTCGCTCACGCTTCGGCCCGGAGCTGTGCGCCGGGTGCAGGTTCGGCCCGCCTGCGGGTTTCGTCGCCATGAAGGCCGCGACGGTCGCGGTCCCCCGACGGAGCATCCCATGAGCACGCACAATGACGAACGCCAACCTGGCTCATCTCCCTTCGATCACATGTTGCAGGAACTCCAGCTTTATGGCTACCGGCCCTACGAGAACGAACCCGATCCCCGGCCGCTCCCCGACGGCAATCGTGTCGCCGGCGCCATCGCGGACATCTTCGACGCCCTGATTGCCACTTTGGTGGACACGCGCCTCGAACCCGATCTCGAGGACCTGCTCTGGTCGACCGTCAACCTCTTTCACCGGGCGAGCGACCGCATCGCGCGCCAACTCGACGATAACGAGCAGGCGCAGCGGCGAAGCCAGGGCGAGCAGGATGGCAGCGAGGTCAGATCGGTCGAACTCGAGCGCCTCACCGCCGAAGGGCAGACCCTGATCGAACGCCGAAATGCCTTCGAACTGATGCGCGACCAGGCCGCCGACCATTTCGAACAGCACACCCGAACAAGCTGGCGCCCGCGCACCGGATCGATGGTCAATCATCGTAACCTCACCGCCGCGGTGATCGACAGCCGCGATTTCCTGGCGGCCAGGCGGCGAGCCGAAACCGAGATTATGTTGCCTGCCGGGCCGAAGATCGCCTTTTCGGGTGGCGACACCGTCGACCACAAGCTGATCTGGGCAAAGCTCGACCAGATCCACGCCAAGCATCCCGACATGGCGTTGATGCATGGTGGCTCGCCAAAGGGTGCCGAAAAGATCGCGGCGCGCTGGGCCGACCATCGCAAGGTACCTCAAATCGCCTTCAAGCCGGATTGGGTGAGATACGCCAAGGCCGCGCCTTTCAAGCGCAACGACCGGATGCTGGCGGCCATGCCGATCGGCGTCATCATCTTCCCGGGTACCGGGATTCAAGAGAACCTTGCCGATAAAGCGCGCAAGCTCGGCATTCCCGTCATGAAGCTCGCCGACGGAGCCTAGCGTAGCGGATCGAGATTGTCCGGGCTTGGGCTTGAGACCATGGCATTTTCTGGATCGGATGATCTGAGACCGTAATCCACCTCGGACTCACCAGACTGGGGCGCAAAGGATGGGAGACGAGCTCACGGTGTTGAGATTGAGGCTCGGCCGCTACTTACCTGTCAATCCTGGCAGCGCGCATTTCGCGGACACGTTCATGGGCGCGGCCAGCATCGAACTGACCGCTCGAGAAATGGCAGATTTCAGCCGGCTCAACATTGAGTCAGGCTGATGCGCTCCCGGTCGGAGGATTGCGACCCGACGTGCCAAACTGGTCGCCGCCATCAACGGATGCTCGAAATCGCGAACGATCAGAAAGCCGGCATCAGACAGAGCATCGACGAACTCAAATCGCGCAGCTTCAACACTCTTGAGATCGGATATGGCTTTTTGGCACACATCCAAAGCATGCTCATAGAGATCGCCGCCCTCGTCCGGCCACCGCGTGCGCAAGAAAGCCAGCGCTTCGATGACATCACGGATTTCAATCCAATGCCCGGCATCCAGCAGGAAACGAACCGGTTTGCCAAAATGGTCACTGTCCATAGTTTAGCTTTGTTACCGCTGTCGGAGGGCTGGCCAATACTCAAAAGCCCTGTCGGGCTCGGCAGCGACCCGGCTCTACGAATATTGGCCAACCACTCAGCTTATATCCTTTTCGACGAAGTCTTTGTGAGGCTTCACTGCAAGGATGGACTACCACCCTCCGACGAATGTCGGCCATTGGCCGCTCGACGACGGCGTGCCGCGCGATCGTAGCGGTACATACTATTCGCCCTGTCGCCGTCCAGTGCGCGAAGCGCGTCCATGATGTCATCGAAGGCAACGACGCGTCCTTTGCGGATCTCCCGAAGGCTCGGAGTCGCCTCCAACGCGCACGCATCCGAAGCCCATGCCGCCAGGATGGCCCGCTTTTCAGTCAGCGTCAGATCCGGATCGGCCACGACATCCCTTGGATGATCGAAGGCCGATCCAGGATGAAGCAGCTGGGAAATATCGAATTCGTTTCCTGTTGCTCGCTTTTCCATGACAGAATCCTCCGTAGCCGGAGGGCGACAGATTAACGCCCTCGAACCATAGCATTCAAGCTGCCTTGGCTGATCTACCGTTATCGACGGCTTCAGCGGAGCCTATTTCAATACGGCGGGGCTTCATGGCTTGCGGTATCCGTCGTGCTAGGTCGATTTGCAGCAAGCCGTTTTCAAACCTTGCGCTGCCGACCTCGACATAATCGGCCAGGTTGAAGCGACGTTCGAAGGGCGCGGCGGATATGCCATGATAGATGTAATCTACGCCATTCTTCGCTTCTGCTTTGCGTCCGGCTACGGTCAAAAGATTCTGCTGCGTCGTGACGGTTATATCACTCGCCTTAAAGCCCGCGACCGCCAAGCTGATCCGGAAGCTATCTTCGCCGGTCCGGATGATATCATAGGGGGGATAGCCTTCGGCCGACTCCCTAGTACCTGCGTTGAGCAGGTCAAACAGGCGGTCGAACCCAATCGCCGATCGGGCAAAAGGCGTGAAGTCGTAAGGTCTCATAGCCACATCCTCGTCAAAGCAACATGGTTACAAGCAGGACGCCAGACGCCGCTGACGTCCGCATCAGGCCCATACTGGGCACCCGACGGGCAATGAAATGGTAGGAGTGGCAACCTTTTCAAGAGGCTAGAACAATAAATTTTTTGCACACCCTCATCCCGACGTAAGTCGCCATTTCTGCGCTCATCGTTGCTGCCACCAAGCTTGTGATCGATCAGCCTCGCATTTGTGCCCGCTCAATCCCTGTCCTGCTGAAACGTGTGAAGGACTGCAACCAGTCTGGCGCGAACCTCCGTACTAGCCGCGGCTTGCACTGTGGCGCCGGATTCGGACGTTGCGCGCACGATGTATTCACCATTCTTTGCCTGCAACCCATCGATCTTCCATTTCTGCCTACCCCATGCCTTCAGCTTTTCGACTGCATCGAGCGACGAGGTCAGCATCGGAATAAAGGTCGGTGTTTCCTCCTTCGTCGGTGAATCATAAAGCATGATGATCGTTGATGATGGGTGAGCTCTTACATTGGTGTATTTTACCAGGGCATCCGGAACATACTGCAGCGCTACCGCTATTTCGCAGTCCAGCCTGGGATCACGCCCCTCGCTCTGTTTGACTCGCTGTATCAAGTCCTCAAGTTTCGTTTTATCGATCAGCGAACTTGTTTCGTTCATTTTGCTCCCGTCTTCCGCAAGGGAGTAGCAACTTGGAAAAGGATGCGCGATTTTCTCGGCTTGGCGGATGCAACAAATCCCAGAGCCGCCAAGCCGCGAAGTCGGTGTTAATGCTGCTGCCGACTGCGATGACGATCAGACACGCGTTCTAAGCGTGAGGCTGGAAACCAGGATTCTATTGTGCCGTCCGGACGCCTCAAATCAACGTTTCCCTCGGGATCGTTGCCTGGGCCGAAATGCAAAGCAATCACTTCGAAAGTTGTTTCGGCACTGAACATTTCTGACAGCGACGAAACCGCGTCGGACTTGACGCGAACGACATCACCAATGTTCACCATTTTCTCCTCCTTACGCTATATTCAGAAGGTTATGGGACGAAAGCCCCGGGGCTCGACATATTGCCTTACGAGCCGTTCAGCCCTCTCCCCCTCGTAGATTTCAATCATCTTGTTCATATTGAAGCCAGATTCCGGTCGCGGGCTTCTTGTAGCTCGCGCATCGGCCGAAGAACTCTCCCGGCTTCCGATATGGCCAGATCGCGTGAAAGCTCTTTGAGATGTGCCGAGCTCCCGCAGGCCTTTGTGCCGGTGACAAACCAGACGTGACCCATTTTCCCGGTCCGGCTTGTCCGTTTCTCGGACAGACTGGGATTTTTGCGGGCCGATCGTTGGAGCTGACCAGACGTCAGGTGGGCCGATATCCCGACCTCGGTCGGCCGAACGCCTTCGGCGTCGCTGAATTCGTCCAGATCCGACATTCCCGCTTCAGCCAAGGCTAAAGCAAAAGCGCGCCGGCAGTCATCGGCACTCATCCGACCGAGAGCGGCAAGATAACAGGCGTTGCGTGCTGCCAGGTATGCCGGACCTTTTGCTTGCTGCCAGCGATGCAAGAGAAAATAGGACGCCTCAGCCGCATTAGAAACCCGCTGCAGCAAGTTCGGGCGAAGCATGAAGACGACCGGCCTTTCAAATGATGCCTTGCTCATTGCCAGACTTGAACCAAGCTAAGTTGAGAGCAAATCTACTCGTTCCTATTAATTGACGAGGCGGTAGTCATGCTCATGCCACCGCCCCTGCGCTGCTCAGCTCTTGACCTCGATCCGCTTTGCCTGCGTTTGGGCCTTCGCAGTCTTGGGTAGCGAAACGGTCAGCACACCGTTTTTGAATCGCGCACTGACCTTGTCTTCCTCGACCTCGAGACCAACGGGGATGCGCCGCTCGAACTGACCATAGAAACGCTCGGAGAATTGCCTTTCCTTATCCTCGGTTTCCGAACGTTTCTCACCCTTCAATGTCAGCACGCCCTCGCTCAGGAAGACTTCGACATCCTTTTCCGCGAGGCCCGGCACTTCGGCGGTGACCTTGATTTCCTTATCGTTGTCGGAGATCTCGACGCGGGGCCAGCCAGCGCCAGAAGCGCCTAACCTGCCGAAAGCCGGCAGCCTAGTGTCAAAGCCACGGAAGACGTCGTCGAACAGCCTGTTCACCTCCCGGTGCAATGACAGGAACGGATCGAGGTCGCTATTGCGCAATAGAGTTGGAAGCTGATCGCCGTTGTTGCGCGCCCATGGAATCAGATCACGCACACTCATCATCTGTCTCCTTTTTGTTCATGCAAGTGACAAAAGCTTCTGGGTTGCGCCGGACGAAGATGTCCGGCGCTTTGCCCGAGCGGTCTTGAAAAGCAGCCCTAGGCGGCTTGCTTTCCGATCTCGGTTTGCTTGGTTGCGTCTTTCGTCGATACATCGTCAGCTGCGATCTCAATACGGCGCGGTTTCATCTCTTCGGGAACCTCGCGCTTGAGATCGATCGTCAGCAGGCCCTTGTCGAGATTTGCGCCAACAACCTTGATGTGGTCGGCCAGTTCGAAACGCTGCGTGAAGGCACGCGCCGCTATGCCGCGGTGCAGATACTGGCCCTTGTCCTCCCCAGCCTTCTGCCCCGACACAACCATGACGTTGCGCTCCTGGGTGATGCCCAGTTCGTCTTGCGCAAAGCCGGCGACTGCCATGGTAATACGATAATCGTCCTCGCCGGTCTTGGTTATGTCATAGGGAGGCCAGTTGTCGGCCGTCTCAATACGGCTCGTCGCTTCGAGCGCGTTCAACATCCGGTCAAAGCCGATGCTCGACCGGAAAAACGGTGTAAAGTCGAGAGTGGTTCTCATAGCCACATCCTCCTAAAAGCAACATGGTTACAAGTTTCATCCCTCCACCAGACACGCTGTTGTCCAGGGGAGAAATGCCGATCCCGCATGGCGACCGGCGATTACGATCTAGTCGGCGTTTCGGACATTTCAAGAGGTCGTTCAGATCATTCTTGCGCACTTTGAGAGAGTGCTCGCCATAGCCCGCTGGCAGGCGCCCTCCTCAAGGCGGAACAGCGCGGATAGGGCTAAAACACGCGTATATTCAAGCGATTATCACTCTCGACTGCGGAGTGCCAAAAATTTTCGGCCGACCCCTTGAAATCAAAAAAGCGTTCAACCAAGTGATTTTACGCGCGACGCCATTTGGGTCGCGCACCCCGCTCCGGTCGTCGGATCGGAGCGGTGGAACACCTCAAAATTGTTTGTCCTTGAAGGAGAACGATATGACGTTCCGTCCATTGCATGACCGCGTTCTGGTCCGCCGCATCGAAGCCGACGAAAGAACCGCGGGCGGCATCATCATCCCCGATACCGCCAAAGAGAAACCGCAGCAGGGCGAGATCCTCGCGATCGGCCCTGGCGCGCGGGACGAATCCGGCAAGCTGGTCGCACTCGACATCAAGGTCGGCGACCGCATCCTCTTCGGCAAATGGTCAGGTACCGAGATCAAGATCGACGGCGAGGATCTCATCATCATGAAGGAAAGCGATGTTCTTGGCGTGATCGAGAACGCCGGCCGCGTGAAGAAGGCCGCCTGACGGCTTCTTCGCCATCATAGTTTGAGATAGCTGCCTATTCAGGAGAGATTCAATGGCTGCCAAGGAAGTCAAGTTCCATTCCGAAGCACGCGAGAAGATGCTGCGTGGCGTCGACATTCTCGCCAATGCCGTGAAGGTCACGCTCGGTCCCAAGGGGCGCAATGTCGTGATTGAAAAATCGTTCGGCGCTCCTCGCATCACCAAGGACGGCGTCACCGTCGCCAAGGAAATCGAGCTTGAGGACAAGTTCGAGAACATGGGCGCCCAAATGGTGCGCGAAGTCGCCTCCAAGACCAGCGATCTGGCTGGCGACGGCACGACTACGGCCACCGTGCTTGCCCAAGCCATCGTGAAGGAAGGCGCCAAGGCGGTGGCCTCGGGCATCAATCCCATGGACCTCAAGCGCGGCATCGACAAGGCAGTTGACACCGTCGTCGGCGAGCTGAAGGCCAACGCCCAGAAGATCACCAGGAACGACGAGATCGCCCAGGTCGGCACGATCTCCGCCAATGGCGACACCGAGATCGGGCGGTTTCTGGCCGAGGCCATGCAGAAGGTCGGCAATGAGGGTGTCATCACCGTGGAAGAGGCCAAGACGGCCGAGACCGAGCTCGAGGTCGTGGAGGGGATGCAGTTCGATCGTGGCTATCTGTCGCCCTACTTCGTCACCAACCAGGAGAAGATGCGCGTCGAACTCGAGGATCCCTACATCCTGATTCACGAGAAAAAGCTGGGTAATCTCCAGGCCCTGTTGCCGGTCCTGGAAGCGGTCGTACAGTCGGGCAAGCCCCTGACCATCATCGCGGAAGATGTGGAAGGAGAGGCTCTGGCGACGCTGGTGGTGAACAAGCTGCGCGGCGGCCTGAAGGTTGCGGCGGTCAAGGCTCCGGGCTTTGGCGATCGTCGCAAGGCCATGCTCGAGGATATCGCAATTCTCACCGGCGGTACGGTTATCAGTGACGATCTTGGCATCAAGCTGGAGAACGTGACCCTTGAGATGCTCGGCCGCGCCAAGAAGGTAGTGATCGAAAAGGAGAACACCACCATCGTCGACGGAGCCGGCGCCAGTAAGGATATTGACGGCCGTATTGCCCAGATCAGGGCGCAGATCGAGGAGACCGCCTCCGACTACGATCGCGAAAAGCTCCAGGAGCGCCTGGCCAAGCTTGCCGGCGGCGTTGCGGTCATTCGTGTGGGCGGGGCCACCGAAGTCGAGGTCAAGGAACGCAAGGATCGCGTGGACGATGCCGTGCACGCCACGCGGGCCGCGGTCGAGGAAGGCATCCTTCCAGGCGGCGGGGTAGCCTTGTTGCGAGCCGCCAAGGTTCTTGAAACACTGGCGCCCGACAACGCGGACCAGAAATACGGCATCGACATCGTGCGCCGGGCCATCGAAGCGCCCATACGGCAGATCGCCGAGAATGCTGGATGGGAAGGATCACTCATCGTCGGCAAGCTGCGGGAGACCGCCGACTACGCCCATGGCTGGAATGCCCAGACAGGCGAGTATGGCAATCTCTTCGAGCAAGGCGTGATCGACCCTGCCAAGGTCGTTCGCACAGCCTTGCAAGATGCGGCCTCAGTTGCTGGCCTTCTGGTAACCACTGAGGCGATGGTAGCTGAAAAGCCGAAGCAAGAGACCCGGTCCGCCATGCCTGCCGGTGGTGGCATGGACTTCTGATCCATGATGGTCATGCCACTCCCGTTTTGGGAGTGGCATTTGCTATAGCTCGCTTTCTTTGAAGTATTTTCGGCGGATTTAGTGAAGGCATCGCAGGCAGAATGGAAATCTATCCTTATGCTTGGCAGATTGGACGCCTGGGCAGTTCCATTCCGACACTTGAGAATAAAGAGGGAAGCAACGGCCGGCGTCGCCGTACGGAGGCTGGTATGAGGGACAACAACATGGAGTCATCACATCCGAGCAAGCGCGATTTAACTGTGACATGCAGCGCATATTATCGGTGTCGTGCTGACACACACCGGGCCTTGAAGGGGCATCCTCCCAAGGTCGAACAGCAAACCGACAATGGCATGAAGGGCAAGGAGGCCAGGATGGCGACACTCGCGACCTGGTGAGCCGTCGGATGCGAATGTCACCCGCGATGCCGTCCGGCGGGAAGGTCGGCAATGTCTACTTATCGAAGGTGATGTCCGCTCGCATGCCTTCTGCGCGAGTGCTGTCGCCGACATGGTCCGGCACGATGGCCGGCAGGATGTTCTTGTCAATAATGCTGCCTTCCAGGTCCATGCCAAGAACATCGAGGATCTGATCGAGGACCACTTCGATCTGACGTGGAAACCAACCTCTACGGCTATTTCTTTGTGGCGCAGGCAGCCGTACCGCATGTAAAGGAACGGGGTGTCATCATCAACACCGGATCGGTTACTGGCATGTTTGGCCCCAAGGAGCTCCTCGATTATTCTGTGACCAAGGGAGCCATCCACGCCTTTACCCGGGCGCTCGCAGCAAATCTGATTTCAGAGGGGATCCGCATGAATGCGGTGGCGCCCGGACCTGTGTGGACGCCTCTCAACCCTTCGGACAAAACCGCCGAGGACATCACCAGGTTCGGCAGCGATACTCCGATGGGGCGACCGGCACAGCCGGAGGAAATCGCGCCTGCGTATGTCTTCCTGGCCTCGCCCCAGTGCTCGAGCTTCATCACCGGCGAGATATTGCCGATCGTCGGAGGCTAGGGTGGAGGCTGAAATGCCATCCGGACCGGTTGCCGGCGCGTAAGGGGTATTATCCTGTCTTCGCCGAGATGGCTCCCGACCCGGTTTGCTGCTGCGTGGACCACGGTGCGCGAGAGCAGGGGAACCAATCAATTCACCCAATCATTGGGAGGGGCGTACGTCGCCACCGGCATGCAGCATTATTTGGCGTGCGGTGGCCACCATGGTGAGGCCGTCAGCCTGGATCGGCCTCAAGAACCCGGGAAATCGTAGGTGCCGGCTGCAACGCGTTGGTGTGCCGCTCACGAGGGCCTGCTTGGACGTCAGTTGCCGCACAAACGGGCGTAGACACCTGCACCTGGTGTTCGGCGGGGATTAGAGCGGAGCAAGGCCGCGTTGACGCGGCCTTGCTGGAAGCAATCTGCCTACTCCACGATTTGTACGATCCGCCGGGTACCCGGGTCGACGAGGACGACCTCGTCATTCACATACGCGTATCGATAGGTGATGTGCCCATATTCAGCCGGGACTTCGTAATATTCGACACCTTCTGCTGGCAGTACGGTACCTACCGCAACTGGTTGATCGTACGTGAACACCCGCGGATGCTGCTCGATCACGTATTTCTTGAAACGCGGCCTTTCCTTGATGCCGAGCAATCCGTTGATCCCGCCGGTGACGGCGCCAACGGCGCCTCCGACGACACCGCCGACCGGGCCTGCAGCATCGTTGCCCTGTTCGGCCCCATTCTTCGCCCCCGGCAGCACTCCCTGGGCTAACACTGCTGTCGGTGCGGCGACGCAAAGTGTAAAAGCCGTGACGAGAAGAAATGATCTTGCAGTCATGGTTGATCTCCTGTTTGCATCTGATCGTCCCATTGAGGGAGTCGCATTCCGAACCTGATCCACGATAAGAGGTTCCACTCGCGGCTCGCTTAGGCCGTTCACAAAAGCGTACCGATTGTTACGAAGACCTGGGTTCGACTTGGAAGACTGGGAACTTGGCGCAGTTGGCCGTTTCAGCAACCACGATGGGTGTACGCACCGAACTAGGTCTGCCAATTTCCGTTGGCGTGGCGCGGACGAAGCATCTTGCCAAGATCGTCTCCCGGGCCGCAAAGCCCGACGGCCTCCTCGTCGTCGATCCCGCGCAGGAGCTCGACTTCCTGCATGAACTCCCGGTCGGCCTGATGTGGGGGCATATACGACCGCCATCACTGCTAGGCATTCGAAGCACTGACTGCTGCTTCGAATACCCCGTGCTCACCCGCTCCTTCGTGGACATCAAAAGCACGAAACCGCCGATCTCCTGTATTTTTACGCCATACTACGGCGTCCTTGATTTCTCGTTGAAGCAGCGCGAAATCTGGCTCTTTTAATCATCCCCGTCAGGGGAAGGACCGTGTCCGCCCCGCTGGAATCGGGGGAGCATGGTGGCTTCGCACCACAACTCAGAGGGTCTTGCACGTGGCGCGCGCATGCTGCGCACCGCGCTTGGCCCAGCCATTGCCCGTTTTTTGGAGGAACCCGCCGTCGTCGAGGTCATGCTGAACCCCGATGGCCGCATCTGGGTCGATCGTCTCTCTGAGGGACTGGCCGACACCGGCAAGACATTATCGGCGGCCGATGGCGAGCGCATCGTGCGCCTGGTCGCTCATCACGTCGGTGCGGAGGTTCATGCGCGTGCGCCGCGCGTTTCCGCTGAACTCCCCGAGACGGGCGAGCGCTTTGAAGGCCTGCTTCCTCCCGTTGTCGCTGCTCCAACCTTTGCCATCCGTAAGCCCGCTGTCGCCGTCTTCACGCTCGGCGACTATGTGAATACCGGCATCATGACAGCCCGCCAGGCCGCAACCTTGCGCGCAGCAGTCGTCTCGCGGGCGAATATCTTGGTTGCGGGGGGGACCTCGACCGGCAAGACCACGCTCATAAACGCCTTGCTCGCGGAAGTCGCGAATTCCGCCGATCGCATCGTCATCATCGAAGACACGCGCGAGCTGCAATGTGCGGCATCCAACCTGGTTGCCATGCGCACCAAGGATGGTGTGGCCACATTATCCGATCTCGTGCGCTCATCGCTCCGACTGCGGCCGGACCGCATTCCCATTGGAGAGGTCCGTGGTGCAGAAGCGCTCGATCTCCTGAAGGCCTGGGGGACGGGGCACCCGGGCGGCATCGGCACCATCCACGCCGGTTCCGGCATCGGCGCCTTGCGCCGGCTCGAACAGCTCATCCAGGAAGCAGTCGTCACCGTCCCCCGCGCCCTGATCGCCGAGACCATCGATCTCGTCGCCGTTTTGTCAGGTCGCGGCTCCGCGCGTCGGCTGGCCGAACTCGCCTTCGTCGAAGGGCTCGGCCCGGACGGCGATTACCGCATTACCCAGGACACCTCGATCGCAGGAGAATTCCCATGATCCCCACCACCGGGCGCATCCGCCGCATGACCGCGACTGTTGCTGCCTTGACCCTTGCCAACCTCGTCCTCCTTTCCGCCGCCCATGCTTCCGGTTCGTCGATGCCATGGGAACAGCCGCTCCAGAAAATCCTGCAATCGATCGAGGGCCCGGTCGCCAAGATCGTCGCCGTCATCATCATCATCGCGACCGGCCTCGCGCTTGCCTTTGGCGATACGTCGGGCGGTTTTCGCCGCCTGATCCAGATCGTCTTCGGCCTGTCGATCGCCTTCGCCGCGTCGAGCTTCTTCCTCTCCTTCTTCTCCTTCGGCGGTGGAGCGCTGGTTTGATGGCGATGGCTTTTGAACAACTCGACGCCGTGCCGGGTTTCACGGTTGCGGTTCGTCGTGCGCTGACCGAGCACATCCTGCTCGGCGGCGCACCGCGCTCCATCGCCATCGTGAACGGCACGCTGGCAGGGGCGGTCGGCCTCGGTTTGCGTCTGTGGCTCGTCGGGCTGTTGATCTGGGCCATCGGGCATTTTGCGGCGGTTTGGGCCGCAAAGCGCGATCCACTCTTCATCGAAGTTGGACGCCGGCACCTGCACATTCCCGCTCATCTGTCGGTGTGAGCGGCGGCCATGATGAACCTCGCCGAATATCCCCGCTCCGCCGCACGTCTTGCCGACTATCTGCCCTGGGCTGCGCTCGTGGCCGAGGGCATCGTGCTCAACAAGGATGGCTCGTTCCAGCGCAGCGCGCGCTTTCGCGGTCCCGATCTGGACTTTGCCGTCGCGGCCGAACTGGTTGCGGTCGCCGGCCGCATCAACAACGCCTTCCGCCGCCTCGGGTCGGGCTGGAGCATCTTCGTCGAAGCGCAGCGCCACGAAGCGGTGGCCTATCCCGACAGCATCTTTCCTGATCAGGCCTCCAGTCTCGTCGATGCCGAGCGCAAGGCCGATTTCGAGGAGCAGGGCGTCCATTTCATCTCAAGCTATTTCCTGACTCTGCTCTATCTCCCGCCAGCTGAGGAAGCGGCGCGCGCCGAGACATGGCTCTATGAGGGCAAGGAACGCGCTGGCGTGGATCCGTCGGAGATTCTGCGAAGCTTTGCCGATCGCACCACCCGCATTCTGGCCCTGCTCGATGGCTTCATGCCGGAATGCGGCTGGCTCGACGACGCCGAGACGCTGACCTATCTGCATTCGTGCGTTTCCACCAAACGCCATCGCGTCCGTGTCCCCGAGACGCCGATCTATCTCGACGCATTGCTGGCCGATCAGCCATTGACTGGTGGCCTGGAACCGCGTCTGGGCGATCAGAATTTGCGCATCCTCACGATCGTCGGTTTCCCGACCGCGACCACGCCCGGTTTGCTCGATGACCTCAACCGGCTGGCTTTCCCCTATCGCTGGTCGACGCGTGCCATTCTTCTCGACAAGACCGATGCCACCAGGCTGTTGACCAGGATCAGGCGGCAATGGTTTGCCAAGCGAAAATCCATCGCCGCGATCCTCAAGGAAGTCATGACCAACGAGGCATCCGTCCTCGTCGACACGGATGCGGCGAACAAGGCAGGTGACGCTGACCTCGCCTTGCAGGAACTCGGACAAGATCTTGCCGGCATGGCCTACGTCACGGCCACGATTGCTGTCTGGGATGCTGACCCGCGCCTTGCCGACGAAAAGCTTCGCCTGGTCGAGAAGGTCATCCAGGGCCGCGATTTCACCGCCATGATCGAGACTGTCAATGCCGTCGATGCCTGGCTCGGCTCCTTGCCCGGACACGCTTATGCCAATGTCCGCCAGCCGCCGATCTCGACGCTCAATCTCGCCCACATGATCCCCCTCAGCGCCGTGTGGGCGGGGCCGGAACGGGACGAGCATTTCAATGCGCCCCCGCTGCTTTACGGCAGGACGGAAGGCTCGACCCCGTTCCGGCTATCCCTTCATGTCGGCGATGTCGGTCATACGCTCGTTGTTGGCCCGACCGGTGCCGGCAAATCCGTGCTGCTTGCCTTGATGGCCTTGCAGTTCCGGCGCTACGAGCGATCCCAGGTCTTCGCCTTTGATTTCGGCGGTTCGATCCGGGCCGCGACACTCGCCATGGGCGGCGATTGGCACGATCTCGGCGGCGGCCTGACCGAAGGCTCCGACGCCTCCGTCGCGCTGCAGCCGCTGGGTCGCATCCACGATACCTATGAACGCGCCTGGGCGGCTGACTGGCTCGCCGCGATCCTCACGCGCGAAGGTGTACCCGTAACTCCGGGGGTCAAGGACCACATCTGGACCGCGCTGACCTCTCTCGCCTCCGCTCCCATCGAAGAGCGTACCATCACGGGTCTGGCGGTCCTGCTCCAGTCCAACAGCATCAAACAGGCGCTTCAACCCTATTATATCGGCGGTCCCTATGGCCGGCTGCTCGATGCCGAAGCCGAACATCTCGGGGGCGCCGACGTGCAAGTCTTCGAGATCGAAGGCCTGGTCGGTACGGGCGCGGCGCCGGCCGTGCTGTCCTATCTGTTCCATCGCATCGGCGACCGTCTCGATGGACGTCCGACCTTGCTCATTATCGATGAGGGCTGGCTGGCGCTGGACGATGAGGGGTTTGCCGGCCAGCTTCGTGAGTGGCTGAAGACGCTGCGCAAGAAGAACGCCAGCGTCATCTTCGCCACGCAGTCGCTTTCCGACATCGACAATTCGGCGATCGCGCCGGCAATCATCGAAAGTTGCCCGACCCGGCTTCTCCTGCCGAATGAGCGCGCGATTGAGCCGCAGATCACGGCGATCTATCGCCGGTTCGGGCTGAACGACCGGCAGATCGAGATCCTCGCGCGGGCAACACCCAAAGGTGACTATTATTGCCAGTCACGGCGCGGCAATCGCCTCTTCGAGCTTGGCCTGTCCGAAGTCGGCTTCGCGCTATGCGCTGCATCCTCCAAATCCGATCAGACGCTCATTGCCAACCTGCTCGCCGACCACGGCCACGAGGGCTTTCTCAAAGCCTGGCTCGAGGCCCGCAATGCCGGTTGGGCGATCGATCTCATTCCGACACTCCACCTCTCCATTCCCCAAGTCGAACAGGAGGCTCACTCATGATCCATCGTCGTTTTCGCTCGTATGCTGCTGCCTTTGGGGCGAGCTTGCTCGCGCAACCGCTCGCATTCGTTCCGACCCTGGCGCCAGCCTATGCCGTCATCGTGTTCGATCCCTCGAACTACGTGCAGAACGTCCTGACGGCGTCGCGTTCCCTCCAGCAGATCACCAATCAGATCACCAGCCTGCAGAACGAAGCGCAGATGTTGATCAACCAGGCGCGCAATCTTGCGAGCCTGCCGTTCTCTTCGCTTCAGCAGATCCAGCAGTCAGTCCAGAGGACCCAGCAACTTCTCGACCAGGCGCAGAACATCGCCTTCGACGTCCAGAAGGTCGACCAAATATTCCAGCAAAAATACGCGAATATCTCGCTGTCTGCGAGCGACCGGCAACTCGTCGCCGATGCCCGCTCGCGCTGGCAGAACACGGTTGGCGGTCTCCAGGATGCCATGCGGGTACAGGCCGGTGTCGTCGGCAATATCGATGCGAACCGGACGCAGATGTCGGCCCTGGTCAACCAGAGCCAGGGCGCGACCGGTGCGCTGCAGGCAGCCCAAGCCGGCAATCAGATTCTGGCTCTGCAATCCCAGCAGCTCTCCGATCTGCTCGCACTGCTCGCCGCCAATGGCCGGGCCGGCGCGCTGACCGATGCGGAGCGCGCAGCCGCGGCCGAACAGGGACGCGAGCAACGTCGTCGCTTCCTGACACCGGGTTCCGGCTACCAGCCCGGCAACGCCCAGATGTTCAACAACGGCAACTGAAGTGGGGAGGGCACGTCGTCATGGATAGCAAGACGTTTGCGCGCCTGGGCGCGATCGTGTTCGTCGCTGTCGCCCTGACAGTGACGGTGATCGAACTGACCGATAGGCAGGAGAGGCTGCCGACTTCGCCAGTGCGCCTGATCCCAACCGATGGCGATCCGCTGCGTGAAGGTCAGCGCCGCTGCCAGCGACTCGGACAAAAGGCGGTCGAGGACGCCGAGTGCCTGCGTGTGTGGAGCCTGACCCGCGATCGCTTTCTCGGCCGGACATCCGAGCCGTTCCCATCACCCTCGAACCAAGGACGATGACGCATGGGCGGTAGCGGCGTCATCGACAATTTCCTCGGGGTGTTCACTCGCTATATCGACTCCGGCTTTGGGCTGCTCGGCGGAGAAGTCGGCTTCATCGCATCCACGCTGATCGTCATCGATGTGACGCTGGCGGCACTCTTCTGGAGCTGGGGCGCGGATGACGACATCATCGCCAGGCTGGTGAAAAAGACGCTGTTCGTCGCTGCCTTCGCCTATCTCATCTCCAATTGGAACAATCTGGCCAAGATCGTCTTCGACAGCTTCGCGGGCCTCGGGCTCAAGGCCAGTGGCACCGGCTTTTCGACGGCCGATTTGATGCGGCCCGGCAAGGTCGCACAAACCGGCCTCGACGCGGCCCGTCCACTGCTCGAATCCATTTCCGACCTTATGGGCTGGGTGGCGTTCTTCGAGAACTTCATCCAGATCGCCTGCCTGCTTTTTGCCTGGGCTTTGGTGATCCTCGCCTTCTTCATCCTGGCAATCCAGCTCTTCGTCACATTGATCGAATTCAAGCTCGCGACACTCGCCGGCTTCGTGCTGATCCCCTTCGGCCTGTTCGGCAAAACCGCCTTCATGGCCGAACGTGTGCTCGGTAATGTGATCTCCTCCGGCATCAAGGTCCTGGTGCTCGCCGTCGTCATCGGCATCGGCTCGACCCTGTTCGATCAGTTCACCCGCGGCTTTGGAGGGCAGACGCCGACCATCGACGACGCCATGGCTGTGGTTCTTGCCGCGCTGTCGCTCCTCGGCCTTGGCATCTTCGGTCCCGGTATCGCCAATGGCCTCGTTTCCGGAGGGCCGCAGCTTGGCGCTGGCGCGGCCGTCGGCACGGGGGTCGTTGCCGGTGGGGCGGCCCTCGCCGTTGGTGGTGGCGCGATGCTGGCTGCGAGGGGAGGGGTGACTGCGCTTTCCAGCGCAGCCGCTGCCGTCCGCGCCGGCGCGACCACAGCCGGCTCTGCGAGCTCGGCCTATTCGCTGGGTGCCTTGGGAACATCCGGAGCGGCCGGTGTCGCCTCGGGTCTCGGCGGTGTGGCACGTGCAGCGGGTAGCGCGGCGACCTCGCCGCTTCGCAGGGCTGCTGCGAGTGGCGGATCCAGTTATGCCAAAGGCATTCAATCCGGCTTCTCTGTAACCGGCGGCTCCTCGACCAAGGGGACGATTGGCGCTGGGGCCGAGACATCGCCTGCACAGACCAGGCCTGCGGATGCCCCCTCAGGCCGGACGCAGCGCCTTCGCCGATCCATTCATACGGGGCACGCGGTTCAGACCGCGGCCCATGCCGTTCGCGCTGGCGACAGCCACGGCGTCGGATCCTCCGTCAATCTCTCCGAAAGTGATCGCTCATGAACCTTTTCCGGCGGCATGCCGCGCATTACGGCAGGACTCCCGAACCCGAAACTCCCTACCAGAGGGCCGCGCAGGTCTGGGATGAGCGTATCGGATCAGCCCGCGTTCAGGCCAGGAACTGGCGGTACATGGCCTTCGGCTCGTTGATTCTGTCGACAGGTTTTGCCGCGGCACTGGTCTGGCAGTCGGCAAACGGCACGGTCGTGCCATGGGTGGTTCAGGTCGACAATCTCGGCCAGGCGCAGTCGGTCGCGCCAGCTGAGGCCGACTATCGCCCGACCGATCCGCAAATCGCCTGGCATCTCGCCCGCTTCATCGAGCAGGTTCGCTCCATTCCCGCCGATCCGGTCATCGTCCGCCAGAATTGGCTGCGAGCCTACGAGTGGACCACGGATCGCGGCGCCGGGGCACTCAACGACTATGCCCGTGCCAATGACCCCTTCATCAAGGTCGGCAAGCAGCAGATCGCCGTCGAGGTATCGTCGGTCATTCGCGCCTCGCCGGATTCCTTCCGTGTTGCCTGGATGGAGCGTCGCTATGAGGACGGAAAGCTCTCGGCGACCGAACGCTGGACCGCGATCCTCACCATCGCCATCCAGCCGCCACGCGATGCCGATCGGCTCAAGGCCAATCCGCTCGGGATCTATGTCAATGCCATCAACTGGTCACGGGAGATGAGCCAATGAGCTGGCTAAGGACCCGTAAAGACGGCAGCGCAATTTTCCGTAAATCCGCAATGGTGGCTGTCCTATTCTCCGGTGCCATACTGGCAGGCTGTGCCACGCCGCAAAAGCCCCCTGAGATCCGTTATGACAAGGACGTGCCGCCACTTGCCGCGATGCCGGCTGCAGTTGGCGAGGACCGGCCGCGGCCGCTGCACAGTCCCCCGGCCTGGTCGCCGACGCGCGGCGGCGCGGCTGCGACGGTGCCGACCGCTCGCGTCGAGAACGCCAATGCCGCCGCCCGCGTCCAGCCGCGCCGCGAAGGTTATTACAATGCCATCCAGGTTTATCCCTGGTCGGAAGGCGCCCTCTACCAAGTTTATGCCGCCCCTGGGCAGATCACGGATATCACGCTCGAGCCCGGCGAGAATCTAACCGGAGCGGGGCCGATCGCCGCCGGCGACACCGCCCGCTGGATCATCGGTGACACCGAGAGTGGAGCCGGGGTGACACGACGCGTTCATGTCCTGGTGAAACCCAGCCGGGCGGCTATCACCACCAACCTCGTCATCACTACCGACCGTCGCACCTATATGATCGAGCTGCGTTCGGGCGAAAAACCCTACATGCCGGCCATTTCCTGGGCCTACCCGCGAGCGTCGGGAGGTCTGCGCCAAGTCGTGCCGCCAGCACCGGCGATCCCCGCGGTTGCCGCGCGCAATTATCGCTATGGCCTAACCGGCGACAATCCGCCCTGGAGACCTCTTGCCGTCTATGATGATGGCCGGCACGTCTATGTCGAATTCCCGCGTGGCATCGTGCAAGGCGAAATGCCGCCCCTCTTCGTCATCGGCCCGGAGGGCGAAGCCCAGATCGTCAACACCCGTACCTACCAGCACATCCTGATCGTGGATCGCCTGTTCGGCGCTGCCGAACTGCGTCTTGGCAGCGCCGATCGCCAGCAGACCGTCAAGATCGTGCGGACCGATGCGAGGCCTTCGTCATGAGCGAGAACGACAATGCCGCGGCCATGCGTCTGCGCGCCGAGCCGCCGCGCGTCACCCGGCTTTCGCGCAAGGTGTTGGTTGGCATCGGCATCGTCGCCTCGCTCGGCGTCGGGGGCGCGTTGATCTATGCTCTTCAAAACCGCAGTGGCGGACAAAGCGGGGAGGAGCTCTATTCCACCGCCAATCGGCAGCCCGCCGATGGCCTTGCCGGCCTGCCGCGTGACTATACCGGCCCGATCCTGGGACCGGCGCTCCCTGGTGACCTCGGCCGTCCCATCCTGGACGCGCAGAACAAGGGGCAGCCCGTCGTCCCGCCGGCCGTTCCCACAACGGGCATCGATGAGGCCGAGCAACGTCGACGGGCCGAGGAAGAGGCCGCCCGTACCAGCACCGTCTTCTTCCAGGCTCGGGCGGGATCGGCGGTGGCAGGCATGACCGGTGGGTCGACGCCCGGCCTTGCAGGTCTTGATATCGCCGGTCAGTCTGGCCAATCAACAGCCCAGGACAGGCAACTGGCTTTCCTCAATGCGTCCGCCGATCGGCGCACCATTGCGCCCGATCGTGTCACGCCGCCGGCATCGCCGTACGTGCTGCAGGCCGGTGCCGTCATTCCGGCCGCGCTCATCACGGGGGTCCGCTCGGATCTGCCCGGCCAGATCACGGCGCAGGTCACGGAAAACATCTATGACAGTCCCACCGGCCGTATTCTGCTCGTGCCGCAGGGAACCCGGATCATTGGCCAATATGACAACAACGTCCAGTTCGGCCAACGGCGGGTGCTGCTCGTCTGGAACCGGCTCATCCTGCTGAATGGACGCTCCATCGTCCTGGAGCGTCAGCCGGGTGCCGATCCGCAAGGTTATGCCGGCCTCGAGGACGGTGTCGACTACCACTGGTGGGATCTTGCCAAGGCGGCCGGCCTGTCGACGCTGCTTGCTGTCGGCGCCGAACTCGCCGTCGATGACCAGAACCGGCTTTTACGGGCGATCCGCAATGGCACGCAGGACACCATCAACGAAGCCGGCCAGCAGATCATCCGCCGCCAGCTCAACGTCGCGCCGACGCTGACCATTCGCCCGGGATTCCCGGTGCGCGTCATCGTCACCCGCGACCTCGTATTCGAACCCTACAGAGGATGACCATGACCAAATTGAAGCTCGGACCGATCGCCGACGACAAACCGGTGAAGGTGACGCTGGATCTGCCGGCCAGCCTCCATCGCGATCTTGTTGCCTATGCCGAAATCCTGGGTCGTGAGAGCGCTGGCAAGCCTCCGGATGCAGCCAGGCTGATCGTCCCCATGCTGGAACGGTTCATGGCAACCGATCGCGGATTTGCTAAGGTTCGGAAGACAAATAAATAGGATATTGCGGCGTCTGCGTCGTCCTCTGGAGACGGGGCTCTCGATTTAGCTCATCGTGATCAAAGACATTCGATGTGGCTCTGGCTAGGCTCAAAAAACGCCGGAAAGGTGGATTGTCGTTTGTCGCGGACCAGACCGCTTGAAATGAGATGGGAGGCGCGACCAAGCGGCGATAAATCACGCCGGGAAATTGCGTCGCTGACATGCTTTCATTGACCAAGGTCAGCCCCCGGTTGCATGCAACGATCTGCATGAGGGTATCGAGATGAATCATTTGGTGTTCGATGCGGGGCGAATGTCCAAGCTTCATGACGTGCTCGATAATATGGCCCACTATTGCGGGACCAGCGGCCATATCGCTGACAACAAGGGGATGCTGCCTTAGATCTTGCCATTCGACCTGGGTATAGTCCTGCAGCTCATGGCCTGCCGGCATGGCTACATAGATGTCTTCTCTCCACAATCCCAGTGTTTCGTGACCTGCAATTGCGCCCAGTCCCATCATAAAGACAACATCAAGGCGATAATCGCGAAGGCAGATCAGTTGCTCCGACAGAATTCCTTCAAAAAATTCAAGCTTTACAGCAGAGTGCTTGTCACAAAAATTTTTGATAATTTCTGATAGGAAGCTGGATCCGATCGAAAAATTAAGGCCAATTCTAATTATACCATTCTCGCCTCGCCCCGAAGCTCCGATATATTTTTGGGTTCTTTCGATTTGTTCTACGGCGCGACGTGTCTGTTCAACAAAATATCGGCCGGCGTAGGTAGTTGCAACGCCTCCTTTGTGGCGAATGAACAGGGAGGCGCCGCTCTGATCTTCTAAATCCCGAATACGCCGGCTGAGCGCAGAGCCCTGCACACCAAGCATACGAGCTGCCTGTCGAAAACTGCCGTGATCCGCAGCGGCAATCGCGTAGCGAATATGGCGCAAATCAATCGACAATCGTAGGACTCCTTTTTTGTCGAATGCTGCCGATCCCAAAAAGGAATTAGGGCTGGCACCAACCTTCTTGCCTATCGCATGATTTAGGTAGGGGGGTGCCGCAGAAATATCTCAAAGTAATTTGGATATTATATATACTATTGTCAAAATTGGAGGTCATGCCTTCGAATTGCTTCAGCAATTGAATGCGCATTATTGGCTGTATCGTATTTCTGTCGAACGTTTCGCAGGTGTGTGTTGACCGTATGACAAGAGATGCCAAGAATTCGAGATATTTCCCAGGCTGTTTTACCTGAAGCTGTCCACTGCAGTATCTCGCGTTCACGCTCTGAAAGTCCCGTAACGGATCCGCACTTGGATGGATCAGCAAGTCGCAGCGCCGCGTGAAGGGCGTGCCAGGCGAGGGCGTGCAGAAAAGTGCATGCGTAAGGTGGTGGGTCGAAGCGCTCTCCAGCCAAGGCGACGGCCGCAGGATATGAGGTTGGTAGGTGAAACGGTATGCATAAACCGTCAGACAGGCCGAATTCGGCCGCCTTCACCAAGACTTCTTTTGCCGATGGCGACATAGTGCGTTGGTCGAGTTCGTGCCAGAAGAAGGATTCGACAGTCATACGACACCGCTCCGCACAGGGATCGTGGCGATAGAGCTTCTCGGCGATGTAGCGAACATACCACTCAGTGGGTAACCCGTTCGCCAGGATGCAATCTTGCCAGTCATCGATTGTGGGTGAAGGCAGCTCCGTGATGATGCTGGCTGTGACGCCGTAGTGTTCAGTGCCAGAGTGAAGCTCAGCCACGATTTCGCGTGGGGTGGAGGCGCGGTCAATTCGATGTATCGCCTCCAGGGTCTCAAACAATACCTTTTGGAATACTGATTGCACCGTTACAAACTTCTTGAGGTTATTGTCTCATACGCGAGGACCATAGCTCGCAGATCGTTCGCCGAGCAAGTAAGCAGAATACGAATGAGTACTATAGTAGGTGGATGCCGTAGCGTGCTTCTGGCTCGCTTGCGCTATGAAATTGACGGCTATTTTTGCCCGCAATTTGCGGCTCCTGCGGAGCAAAGCAGGTCTGACTCAGAGCCAATTGGCGAGCCTTGCGGGAACCAACCGCGGCTACATCGGGAAACTTGAACGCGAAGCCAATTCGCCCACACTCGATAAGGTCGAGGCAATCGTTATCGCGCTACAAGTCGATTTGGACTCGATGCTCGATCGGGACTTGCCAGCAAGAATGAAGGCGGAGAGCGACGCTCAATCGTAAGGAACCACCTATCTCACGCGGCGGCCACGAACTGGCTTCTGCTTTGGGGCAGATTTCTTGACCGCGCGCTTCTTAAGTGACCTGTTTTTTGCAGGTGGCCTAGCCTCAAGCGGGTTTATGAAAAATTCTGCGATGTCGACCTCGAGCGCTCTGGCCAATCTGTCGAGGACTTCGATCGTCACATTACGCTTGCCGTTTTCGATGCCGCTCAGATAGCCGCGCGTCGATTCTGCGCGAAAGGCCAGTTCCTCTTGCGAAACCTGGCGATTCCGGCGCAGTCGCTGAAGATTCAGCCCCACCAACGCAAAAACATCCATGGCGTCATGGTCGCCACGGCGTTCACTTTAGGACGACACACTATAGTGAACATTCGACATTGACACACATGGAGTCGGCATGCTGTATTGATCAAAATAAGGAACATTATTCCGATTTAAGGAACACGGATGTCCGGCAATCTTTCGCTTGAGCGGGGACTTGGCGTGATGCGGAAGCTGGGAGAGGCCCAGGGCGTTCTTGGCGTTCGAGAGATCGCCCGCCATCTCGATCTCAGTCCTCCCGCCGTCCAGCGCATCCTCAATACGTTGGCCGATCACGGCTATGTCGAGCAGGATATTGCGACCCGCCGCTATCGGCTTGGCCCCGCCCTCGTCTCGTTGACTCAGCACATGCTCCGCGAGGACCGGCTGATACGAGCCTCGCAAGTCGAACTCGACACTCTTGCAGGGGAGGGGTGCTTCAATGCCTTCCTAGGTATTCGACGTGGCGATCAGGGCATCTATCTACGTGTCGCCCAAAGTAGGAGCCCCGTTGTAATCCGTTCGTCGGCTGGCGAGACTTTTGCTCTTCACTCAACTGCAATGGGTAAGGCCCTGCTCCTCGATTTCGATCGTGATGCGATCGTCGCTATTCTCGGAGCGGGGCCGTTCGAACGCCTTGCGCCGCGCACGGTTACCGATATCGACCGGCTGAACCGTCAGATTCAGGCTGCGAGGTCCACAGGTTATACGACGTCGCTGGATGAGAACTTTGCCGGCTTGATCGCCGTGGGCGCTCCCATTCGAGATGCCAGGGGTACGCTCGTCGGGGCGATCAGCGTGGCCTATCCCAAAGCTGTCGGGCCTCAAGTCGAACTCCCTCAGGTCGGAGAGAAAATCGCCGCCGCCGTCGCGCGGATTTCGATGCGTCTTGGCTATCGCGACGACGCCAACCCACAAGGAGAGGATTAGCGCGATGCTCCTTAACCAACCGCGACTGTGCAGCCGTATGGCCGAGCTAGCCCTCGATGCCATCATCGCAACGAGCCCTGAAAACGTAACCTATCTCAGTAATTTCTGGGCTCTGCCACAATGGATACGACGCGGACCCCAGGCCTATGTGGTTTGGCCGCGGGCCGATCTAGCTAAACCAGCGATCATAACGGGCACGAGTACGCTGGATCTTGTCGCCGACCAGGCCCCTCAGGTTGAGGATGTGCGTCGCTACGGCGAATTCCACATTGAAATGGACTCCGATGCCGCTAGCAATCCCGTCGATAAACGGCACCTCGCTTTGCGCGAAGAGCTCTCCTATAGCGACGCACTGACAGCGTTGATTGAAACGTTAAAAGACAAAGGACTTCAGACGGGACGCATCGCAATTGATGAGACGGGTCTTGAGCAAGGCTATCTTGAGCAGCTTAAGGAAGCCTTGCCAACCGTCATCTGGGTTCCTGGAGCCGGCGTGCTTCGACATGTGCGAGCTATAAAAACACCTGTCGAGATAGAACGTTTGCGTCAAATCGCGCAGATCTCTGAACGCTCGATCGCTGCTGCTCTGTCTGTCGTGCGGGAGGGCGCAAGCGAGCATGAACTGGCTCGCGCGTTTCACGTTCAAACTGTCGTCGAAGGGGCCATGCCCGTCTTGGGATGCATCGGATTTGGCGAGCGCAGCGCACTGCCCAATGTCCAACCCTCGGAGCGCCAGCTGCGAGAGGGGGAGATTATTCGCTTCGATGTCGGCGGCCGCTTTGGTCACTATCGCGCAGACATCGCGCGCAATGCCGTGCTTGGCGAGGCACCGTTGGAAGCACGTCGTCTTCATCATGCTCTGCTGCGCGGTGTGGAGCATGCCTGTCAGATCATTCGCCCAGGCGTGTATGCGAACCAGGTCTTCAAGGCTGTCATGGATGTCGTGCGCCGCGAAGGCATTCCCCACTATAAGCGAGACCACGTCGGCCATGGCATAGGCCTTGATGGTTATGACCTGCCTTTGCTCTCCGGCTCGAGTGACCAAGTGCTGGAGGAAGGTATGGTCCTCTGTGTTGAGACGCCGTACTACGAAGTGGGACGATGGGGTCTGCAGGTTGAGGATATGATTGTCGTGCGCTCCGATGGAGTGGAACGGCTCATGGCCACAGATGGCAGCCTTATTGAGGTGACGCCATGAAGCGCCTTTCAGGATTTTCCTGTCTTCGGTGTGGCGGTCGATTTCCACTGAATACTAAGATCGATGCACGCGGATGCCCCACTTGCCGACCGCAAGCGCCTGCCAATCTCAAGGTCGTGTACGAGCGCAACGAAGGCTCCGCTCATGACGCGGCCCGCGCGGAAAGAAGCAGCCTGCCGTCTCTTTGGCGCTATGCGGATTGGCTTCCCTGTTCGAAGGACGATGCCATAAGTCTTGGTGAGGGGCTGACGCCACTTCTGCCTGCACGGGCTATCGGTGAGCGCCTCGGGGTCCCGAACCTCCTAATCAAGGACGAGTCCAAGAACCCCACCTGGTCCCATAAGGATCGCTTCTCGACAGTATCCGTTTCCATGGCATGTCTGGATGGCGCGAGTGTGATTGCCACTGCTTCGTCGGGAAATGCCGGCGCGTCGCTTGCCGCTTATGCCGCACGCGCCGGAATAAGATGTGTAGTGGTGACTTTTGCCGGAACAGCAGGTGCCATGCTGGACCAGATTGGCAAGTATGGCGCGACGGTTCTGTCACTGGCTGACAAGGCACAGCGCTGGCCGCTGCTGGCGAAGTGCGCGGAACAATTCGGGTGGTTCGTCACATCACCTTTCCATGGGCCAGTCATCGGCAGCCATCCCTATGGCATCGAGGGATACAAGACCCTCGCCTATGAAATCATCGACCAAATGCAGGGAGCGGTGCCTGATTGGTGCGTCTTGCCGGTGTGTTATGGCGATGCATTGGCGGGTCTGTGGCAGGGGTTCGAGGATATGTTCGCCAACGGCCGCATTGAACGATTGCCGCGTTTGGTTGCGGCAGAAGTGCACGGTTCGCTGGCCGCCGCTCTGAGTGCAGGAACAGATGCAATAGCGGAAATGCCGGCTGCTTTCGACACTCTTGCTGTCTCCATTGGCACGACCCGAAGCACATTCCAGGCACTTCACGCTCTGCGCGCTTCGGGCGGGGCTGCCGTACCTGTTTCCAATCACGGCCTTATTGTCCTCCAGGAAGAGCTCGCTCGCACGGAGGGCATACTGGCGGAACTTGCATCGGTGACTCCGCTCGCGGCAATTGTGCAATTACGGCGCCAGAACGTCATCTTGGATTCACAAAGCGTCGTTGCAGTTGTAACCGGCAGCGGCCTTAAAGATTTTGATCGATCCATTCCAGATCGAAACGCGCCACATGTCTTCCAATCTCAGGCTGAGGCACTTGACTATCTCAGGGATGGAGAACGGTTAGAGGCCAAGCCACAAGTTGGATTTTGACCTCCTCGCTTTGGAAAGAAGGGAAACGCGGCCCAAGTGACGGGCCAGTGCCTTGGAGGCGAGAGGGACGGGTAACGGTACGTCCCAAACTTTCATTCGAACGAAGGAACAAGGAGGGACGAGATGCTCGTCTTGAAGATGATCGCCGCTCTGGCTGTGACATCGTGCGTGCTGCTCGGCCAAGCGAAGTCTGAGGAGGTCTTGAAGGTTGGCATCACGACGACCGGAGTGCCGCTCACATTCGTCGACACGCTGTCGTCGAAATCAACCGGCGCAATGGTGGATTTAGCCGCAAGCATTGCCGCCGAGTGCGGCATGCGGGTCGAGTATGAAGTATCTGCGTTTCCCGCCCTGATCCCAGCGCTGACGACCGGCAAGATCAATCTGATTTCCGCGGCGATGTTCGTGACGCAAAAGCGTAAGGAGGTCGTGGATTTCAGCTTACCGGTCTATGAATTCGGCGAAACTATGTTCGTAGCGGCGAACGATTCCAACGATTACACGCGCGAAGCCTTGAAGGGAGAGACGGTCGGGGCGCCGATCGGTTCAACCATTGCTGAGGATCTACAGCAAACCGGTTTGTTCACTGAAGTTCGCCAATACGACTCTATCGCCGATATTGTCCGAGATGTCAGGTTGGGCCGGATCAAGGCCGGTTTCGCCGATCGGCCGATTGTGGCCTATCAACTATCACGCAAGCCCGACCTCGGAGTGCGGTTGGTTGAGGGTTACAAACCCTTGCATGTGGGGCAGGTTGCGCTTGCTGTTAGCAAGCACAACGCGGCGCTTTTGGAGCGTATCAATGCTGCAATCGAGAAGCTGCAACGGCGCGGCGATATTGCAAAGATTTTTGCCCAATACGGCCTTTAGGCAAGCGCAGGTGCCTTCTTCTTGAATGAAAGAGGGAGGCGTCGATCCGATTTCGACGGATTTGCGGAGTGAATGCGTGAACAATTTCATAGTCAGGTCTACAGAGTACATACCATTCTTGCTCACTGGCCTATGGGCCACTGTTTTGGTCACCATTCTGGCGTTGGTGCTTGCGACAGTTCTCGGCATGGCCTGGGCGCTATTGAGGACATCGGGCGTCGGATCCTTGGAACTGCCGACCCGCATTGCCGTAGAGTTCATACGGGGCATTCCACTTCTCGTTGTTCTTCTCTACATCTACTTCGTCGCCCCCGAAGCAGGCATCGACCTCACGGCATTTCAGGCTGGCGTGATTGCACTGGCTCTTGCTCACTCTTGCTATTTGAGCGAAATCTTTCGTGCTGGGATTCTGGCCGTCGACAAGGGGCAGTTTGAAGCTGCCAGATCAATCGGTATGCGGCGTCCTTTGATGATGCGCCGGGTCGTCCTGCCACAAGCTTTCCGTATCACGCTTGCCCCCTATGCCAATAATGTCGTCTTGCTGTTGAAGGATTCATCCCTCGTTTCGACGATATCGGTGGCTGACCTTACCATGCGCGGCAAGATGCTCGCTTCCACGACTTTCGACAATATGACAATCTTCACACTGGTGGCCCTCTTCTATCTGGCTCTGACAATGCCTCTCAACTTCCTGATGCGGCGGGTGGAAACCTCACTCTCGGAGGGGCGATGATCAGGTTCGAGGGTGTATGCAAGTCTTTCGGAGACATCGAGATCCTTAGGGGTATCGATGCCAAAATCGCCAAGGGCCAGGTCGTCAGTCTGATCGGACCATCAGGCTCGGGGAAGTCGACGCTGCTGCGTTGCGTCAATGGGTTGGAGCGTTACCAGAGCGGTCGCGTCACCGTGGACGGTGTAAAGGTCGACGCTCGTTCGACAACGATACATACGATCAGGGCAAGAGCAGCGATGGTGTTCCAACGCTTCAATCTCTTCCCCCACCGTACGGCCCTGGAGAATGTGATGGAAGGGCCACTCTATGTTCTAAAGGAGGACAAGAGCGAGGTACGCCAACGCGCCTTGGCTCTTTTGGAGCGTGTAGGCCTAGCGCAGAAAGCCAATGCTTATCCGGCTTCGCTTTCGGGTGGGCAGCAGCAAAGAGTCGCGATCGCCAGGGCGCTGGCAATGCGTCCCCAGGTTTTGTTGTTCGACGAGCCGGCGTCAGCTCTCGACCCGGAGATGGTCGGTGAAGTCCTCTCGGTCATACGATCCTTGGCCAATGAACACATGACCATGCTAATCGTGACACACGAAATTCAATTCGCTCGCGAAGTCTCCGATGCGGCCTTGTTTCTTGATGATGGTCGCATCGTCGAAGGAGGCGATGCAAAAGAGTTACTTTGCAGTCCAAAACACGATCGTACCCGCGACTTCCTCCGACGCGTGACACACCAAATCTGAAGTCCTTCTTTTCTGCGAGCCTTACTTTCCGAAGGTTCGGCATCGCCTCAAGGGGTAGATGGGGCTTTTTGTTGCTTTAGGACCATTTCCAATGTCCTTTGTTTCCAAGCGAAGCGCGTCCAGGCTGCCTCATCCGCAGGCGTTGGCCTATTGAGCAAGGTCGGCTCGATGGGTAGCTTGCATGGCCAGCCCGAAAGGGCCTCCAGCCATCGGTCGTTGTAGGTAGTGTCCAGATATCGATGTCCTTCATCAGGCATGATGACCAGGGTATTGGCGTGCGGATTCCGCTTGGCGAACCATGACGCCACCAAAGCCGCTGCCGCGCTTGAAGGGCCAACGAATAGTCCATGCTCGCGCACGAGGGCATGTGCCATGGTGTAGGCTGGCAGGGCGCCGACCCAATGCACTTCGTCGATCATGGTATGGCGCACATTTCTAGGCAGAACGCTGTTGCCGAGCCCGCGCAGAGTGCGCCTGCCAGCGGGATGCCCGAACAGCACGCTGTGATGGGTATCTACCGCCACAATCCTGAGATCGGGAAACAGTGGGCGAAGCACAGATCCGGTGCCGCACAAAGATCCGCCAGTGCCAACACATCCAATCAAGCAGTCGATCCGGCCAAATGATCTAAGGGCCAGTTCGGCGAACCTGCCATAGGCGAGGGGGTTGTGCGGACTGTCATACTGCTTAGGCCAGAAGATCCCATCGCTGGCGCTAATGAGTTCGGTAAGTTTTTCGAGTCGCCCCCGCTGGTTGCCATCGCCGATTGGATCATCGACAACGATTTGGGTGGCCCCAAGCCCCTCCAGGCGACGGGTGAAGCGATCGTCGGTGAGGGTCGAAGAAGTAATCAGTGTCAGTCTGTAGCGGCGGATCGCACAAACCATGGCCATGGCAAGCCCAAAGGTGCCTGAAGTCGTCTCGACAACATGTCCGCCTGGAGCAAGTCGCCCGTCTGCCTCGGCCCGATCAATCATGAAACGGGCCGGTAGGAGCTTCATCAACGAGAAGCTTGCTGCATGGAGATTGGAGGCAAGGCGTGCAAAGCGTGGCGTTTCGAATTCCCGCAGATAGTCCTTTTCTTCTTTCATCCGAAGGCGCTCCTTTCGAGGTTCAGAGCAAATGATTGGACCTGCACAAACCCAGCTTGCTGGGCCAGTGTGACGAGCTTCGATACATGTGCTCTGACACCTGCCGCCTCGCCGTCGAAGAGAATGCCGAACAATGTCCCGCTATGGGCGACTTGCAGGCCACAAGCATTCGCGGCCTCCGTGAGTTCTAAAGCTCGCTGCCACCCTGGTTTCGGCAGATGGCGCTGGCTGATCCGTGCGCTCAGTGTCGCGACACGCCCAAGCAAACTTGGATCCTGATAACGGATGGATCTGGAGGCGAGACCGCGCAGCACGCGAAAGAGCTCTATCTCTTCGCTATCATAACGGGCGGGAGGTAGACTGAGTGTATTGACTGTGCTGGCGGCACCATCGCGAAAGCCAACAACAATAAGCGGCGGGAATTCATCGCCGAAATGTTCAAGGATAAAGCCTTCTCGATGAGCAAATAGTACCGGTCGATCCTCATAAATAATGGCATCGCTCGCGTCTTCTGCTTCAACCGCTAAACGACTGACGGTCGAGCGGCGCAAATGGACATTGGCCGCCATTGCCGCCGCCCGGATGGCGGCCACGACATCCGCCGTGGACGAACCATAGCCGTGCCCCATCGCAATGGAACTTTCGAGCGTAAGATCGCCGCCAACCGGCGAAACACGAAGGTGATCAAAAGTAAGCGCCACAGCTCGCCGAGCCTTGTTGCGGTCGAGGGGTCGTGTGCGGACACCGGGCTCGAGGCTCGGCCAAAGTGTTGCCCGCGTATATTGCGACGGGAAGGGAAGGGTTAGAAGACCGCGGTGAAGGCGCCCATCCGATCCCTCGAAGACACCCTGTAGAAGCTCGCCGTGATGGGCGATCGCTTCAGCGGTTGCCACTTGAAGTGCATGCTTCGGCTCGTTGCCGACACTTGTTGTGCCGGCAGGCCGACGGGAAGATTGCTCGCTGACCATTGCCTTCTCCCAATTGGAAAATGCAACAGCTAATCTGCAAGTATCTATTAGATGACGTCACTCGCAAGGGTTTGGTATTGTATCGTTGAAACGCGCACTATGGCGAGGGCGCCTCTATCGTAGTATCGCGCGGTTTTGATTTTAACGATGTGTTGCTGTCCCCAGTGGCGCCTAGGTTCAAGCGAACTTATGTCGGCGCTTGCGCTGCGAATAGGTCTGGACGCGATCCCTGCGCTAATCAGGGAACGAGTGCACGAATGATTACTATAGTAGGTGGAGCGTCAACATGGCTTCTGGCCCATTCGGGGCATGAGGCTGACGGCGATCTTTGCCCGAAATTTGCGGCTCTTGCGCGACCAGGCGGATCTGTCGCAAGAGCAACTGGCAGGTCTTGCTGGTCTCGATCGCAATTATATTGGGAAGCTTGAGCGTGAAGAAAACTCGCCGACGCTTGACACAATAGAAGCGATCGCAGTTGCGCTGCAGCTTGAGCTGAGCACTCTATTTGACCGAGATTTGCCGCGGCGACTCAAAAACCCTTAGTAGATCGACGTCATTAGATTGGCACGTTACCGGTATTGCTAACGCGCAGCTCGGTCGCAGGTGAGCCTCCCTCCCGTATCGGAGGCCCGTGCTCCGCTTATCGGTCGAATTCGCGCTGTGAACGCGATTGGCGAACATCGTCATAGCGCTATCCTCAATCCGATTGGGTCGAATATCTGCCGCTTGAATAGGTGCAGCGCTATGCAATGCCACAAGATGCCATAGCTCGTGCGCTTTCGTCTCATTCAGCTTTGTCGGAGCATGTGCGTTGTGGTTGGTGAGCGAATGATTGGATATCGGTCCGGGCTGTGCAGCCTTGAACGCACGCGATCACTACTCCGGCAAGACGAAGGTTTTGCCGTGTGTCCCCGAGGTCGCGCTTGCGAAAGCACCAATCCCTCCGACTGACGGATCCCCTAAGTCCGTTCGAGATCCTCCAGCAACCCCCGCGGTTCCGTACCGTGTTGGCGCAAGCGCCTGCCCGCACCACTGCGGACCTTGGGGGTCAAGCTGCCGCCTGAGGCGACAGTGCAGGCGTCTCTCGACGGCCGCGGCCGGGTCTCGTCGGAGGGAATGGTCCCTTCGAGAAGCAACGGAGACCTACAATGCAGAACATCGTCATTCTCGCCGGCAACATCGGCCAGGCCCCGGAAACTCGCACCACCCAGAACGGAACCGCCATCATCCACTTCACCCTCGCCACCTCGCGTCCCCGCTACGCCGAAGGCAAGGTCATCCGGGACAAGGAGGGCTTCCGGGTCCAGGACACCGAATGGCACCGTATCACCGCCTTCAACGGCCTCGGCAAGACCATTCAGCAGTATTGCGAGGCGGGCATGAAGGTTCTGGTTCGCGGGCGCATCCACTACACCAAGTGGACCGACCAGGACGGCGTCGAGCGCTACGGCTGCGAGATCATCGCCGAGACGGTCGACTTCCTGAGCCGGGCTAAACAGACCGAAAACGGCGAGGATCGGCAGGACGACGACTCGGATATCCCATTCTGAGCCGAGTACCAGGAGCCCGGTGGCGCAAGCCGCCGGGTTCTTGCGATCATCGCGTCCAACACTCCGGCTTGCCAGCCGGAACGGAGCGGCCCCGCGCCTGCCGGCGCTGATGGGGCCGCACTCTCTTTCTCTTTCTGACACCCCAGTCTACGGCTGGCTGAGCCAGCCTCAAGGACGAGCGGTTCCCCCAAAATTCTGGCGAATTTCGGCTCCCCCACTCGCCGACTCCGTCGGCCGCTTCGCGCTCCTTGACCCTGTCTTCGCTGCGACCGTGCCCGCCTCCCGTCATCAAGACCAAGGAGGACGCCATGACCTACGAAATCACCCTCGAGCAGCACATCGAAGAATTGCGCGCCGAATACAAAACCTGCCTCGATCCCATCGAACGCGAGGCGATTGGGAACGCCCTGCAGGAAGCCCACAAGGCCCTGGCTGCCGCGGAAGCCGAGGGCTTCTGGGCCGCCTTCCTCGCGCCGGCCGAACCGGTCCCGGCCGTAGCCATCCCGTTCTGAGGCTTCGAGATACAGGCGTGGATGCGCCTGTCTCTCTTTTCCTTTGCTCAAGGCCACTCATAGGCATCGAGCCCATTCGTGGCCCATCAAAATCCGTGTTGGCCTACTATGCCTCGCGGGGTAGCGTTCGCCGCTCTCGTTTAGGGAAGGATCTTTGGATGGCCACCGGTACCGTCAAATGGTTCAACGCCCAGAAGGGATATGGCTTCATTCAGCCCGATGACGGAGGGGGCGATGTTTTCCTGCACGTGAGCGAGATCGAAAAAGCCGGCATTCATGGCCTTCACGAAGGACAGAAGGTCGCCTATGAACTTGCAACCGATCGCAAGACAGGCAAGACCAAAGCCGGGAATCTGAAGGTCGTATGACCATGGCCCGCTCAACCTACTACGTCGTTCTGCCCTTCGTTCGGACGCAGGATGGCGCATTGCTGGCTATCGATGGCGAGGATGCTGTCTCCCGCGATATGGCGTGCACTCAGGCTGCGGCCATTATCGGTCGCTGGCGAGGTGACGACGAGATTGTCGGGGCCATTGCCTTCTCGCGTAGCGGGGATCCCGACATCGGCTACTTCGACGATGCTGAGATCCTCGGCCGCTATGGCGAGACGCCGGACGACCTCTTCGGAATGAAATGATTCCCCAATATTGGGAGACTGGTCACGCTCTGTCCTTGCAGGGATGTCAGGCCACGCTCGGATTGCCGATAGCGTGATGCCGAAACGGCAACACCTGTTGCCCATTCTCGGACTACCCGGGGGCCGCCGATCCCGGAATCCTTCTCCTGCCCTGATAAGGGCAGATTGGGGGAGCGATGGGCCCAGATTCATCCCGGTGGCGCGCCGCCGCATATTACGATCATGTCAATGAGCTGACCGCGTCCGATCTCGCTTGGGAGTGGCTGCGCCGTAACGAGGCGTATCGCCAGGATTATGCTGCGTTTGCCACGACCGGCGCCGACCGCCATTCGCTTGGCAACCGGATCCGCGAACGCTGGAGGTTGCAATTTCCCGGCCGATCCTTCCCATGGCCGATCTTCTGTCTTCTGGTCGCCGCTCGAAGACACGAGCACGGTCCTTTTGGCGCCGACCCCGGATGGGCTGATCAATTCCAGCGATATTCGAGCACAGCTCACGGGACAGGTGATGCGAACCGATGAGCTGGGAACGCACCTCCTTTTTGAGCTCGGCGCGCAACGGCGCATCCAACTTCTCTGTCGCGGGCATAGCGAGCGGGGAGGGGCGCTGGCTGCCCTTGTGCCGCTCGGCCTCGAGGGCTTCGATCGCCTCGAAGCGCTCTATCGTTTCCTGGCCGCCTTGCATCGCCGGCGCGTACCGCCCGATAGCCGCCTGACACCCCAGCAACGGGCCCGGGCTCGCCGCATGCTGCAGGCCTGGGATGGTTCGCGCCACGGCGCCACCCAGCAGGATATCGCCCAGGTCGTGTTGCGCCAGGCGCCACTCGGCCGTGACGACTGGCAGGCCGCCTCGACCCGCTTTGTCGTCATGGCCTTGCTGCGTGAGGCCCGCGCCATGATCGCTGGCGGCTATCGCAAACTGCTTCGTCATCGCCGTAGATCCTAGCCGCATCCGCGTCGATGCCGGTGTGCGATTTTGGGTCCCCCTAAATTCGCACTGCATCTCGACGCTCTCACTTCGCCATCGTGGTCTCGTGTTCGCCGCTGGTCCTCAGTGGCGGCCCAAACGCCACGAAAGGCCCGTTCCATGCGATCAGATCCAACCGCCCTGCCGCCGAACTTCCTGCGCACCAAGCAAGCCGCCCAGTTCCTCAGCCTGTCCGCCCGCACGCTGGAAAAGCACCGAACCTACGGAACCGGTCCTGCCTACCGCAAGCTCGGCGGGCGTGTCGTCTATGCCATCGACGATCTTCTGGCCTGGACCGATCGGGGCGCCGTCACCTCGACCAGCGATCCGCGCGGATCGGTCCTGCCTGCCAAGCGGCATGCCTCGCCACTCCACGCCAGCCGTTTTCCCCGCTGAGCGGCAGCTCGTTCATGACGGCGCGGCGTCGACCTTCTTCGGAACGCGGGCAGCTCGACCTGTTCCAGTCCCGCCCCGGCGACATCGCGCCTCGACACGCGCAGGATCTCATGGCCTATCCCTTTTTTTCCCTCGCCAAATCGCATCGCGTCACGCCGATCGATTTCCGCGCCGGCGGCGTCTCGATCCGGGTCGAGGCCGTGCCTGAGCATGGGATGGCGACGATCTGGGACGCCGACATCCTGATTTGGGCAGCGAGCCAGATCGTCGAGGCGCGCGATGCCGGGCTGCGCACGTCGCGGCTCATGGCCGCTACGCCCTACGAGATCCTCAAATTCATCGGGCGTGGCACCTGCCTGCACGACTATCAGCGTCTCAAGGCCGCGCTCGATCGTCTCCAATCGACCACGGTGTGCACCTCGATCCGCCAGCCGGTGGAGGGCAGGCGACATCGCTTTTCCTGGATCAACGAATGGCAGGAGCGCACCGATCAGCGCGGGCGTCCCCTGGGTATCGAACTCATCCTGCCCGACTGGTTCTACCGCGCCATGCTCGACGATGCCTTCGTGCTCACCATCGACAGGGCTTATTTTGGACTGACTGGCGGGCTCGAGCGTTGGCTCTACCGTCTCGTGCGCAAGCATGGCGGCCGCCAGGAATATGGCTGGAGCTTCGATTTCTCACAGCTCCATCGCAAATCCGGCAGCCTCTCGTCCCTCAAGCATTTCGCTTACGATCTGCGCGACATCGTCCGCCGGCAGGCTTTGCCCGGCTATCGGCTGCGCTTGGACCACGGCGCGAGCGGTTCGCAAACCCTGTCCTTTACTCCTGTCGATCCCATGTCGCTCGCCCGGCCGCGCCGCCTGCGACCCGCTCTGGCCTCTGTGGATAAGCTGTGAATAGTCTCGTGCCATCAAGGACCCGACCTGACGTGCCATCGGGGACCCGATCCACGTGCTTTCGGGGACCGGAATCGTCGTTTCCTCTCGTGTCTTCAAAGGCTTACAGCGCTCGTAACTTATATAACTTAGATTCCTTCGGAATCTTTCTAACGGAACCGCGCTTCTGCAGGCCTGAGGATAACCTATCGGGTTCTCTCAAAGCGCAGACCCGCTTCCCTCTGATCGCGGCATCGCCCAAAGGCCGATCCTTTCTTCGTTCGGGGCTTGGGCTGCCTTCCCAGTCGCAGCACCAGCGCAGTCTTCGCTCGGCCTCGCCCGTGGCATCGATGTCGATGCGCCGAGCCATCACCTCGGCAGTGCGATCCGGGCACTATCGTTCAGCTGCGAAGCCGCGCTTTGCAGCCGTCGCCGACACGCGTTGTGTACTGCTCGCGTGCCCGTTCCCATCTCATCCAGGAGAACCAGCATGACCGGCGCAGCCTCTCGCGGCCTGCGCGGCGGCTCTCGGCCGGCCACACCGGAAGACGCTCTCACGCATGTCGAGCTGACCTGGATCGACAAGCGCATGGAGAACTGGATCCGCTTCGGCCATGCGGTGCAGGAGCAGGCAATCGACCGGCAGCTGCGCGTTCTCTCGTTCCGCCCCGGCAGTATCTTTGCCTTCCTGCGCTGGGCGTCCAACGACTATGGGACGATCCTGTCCCGCATCGACATCGTGCAGGCGGTCGAACAAGGCGAGGCCTTTCAGACGCTGCCCTTCGTGCGGCCGGGTGGCGACATCCTGCTCCGGATCGAGGGCTGGCCGAAGGTCGAGCAGGTGCTCCAGCATATCGATGCGATCGAAGCAATCGGCATCAATCCAGCCGAAGTTGCGCCCGATCACTGGCGGCACGTTCACAATCGGATGAGTGCCGGCTTGACGCCGCGGTCCTACACGCTGGGGCGCCATCACGCCTGGCTGAAGCGGCGGGAGATCGAACGATGATCCGCTTCGGTTACGCCGCCGCGACCACACTCATAGTGCTCGGGATCGGTATCGCATCGGCTGTGCCGACGCCGCTGAAGCTGGTCTGGAATGGCTCGGCCAGCACGCCGATCGGTTTGTATCGTATCGCAGCGGCGGACGCTCTCGTTGGTGAAGACCTGGTGGCAGTGCGGCTGCCCGAGCCCATTGCCCGCTTCATGGTCGAGCGCGGCTATGTCGGCGAAGGCGCACCGCTCCTCAAACATGTCGCAGCACGATCACGGCAGCTGGTGTGCCGCCGTGGCCGCAGCATCCGGGTCGATGGAGCGTGGATCGGCGACGCGCTTGATCGCGACCGGCAGGGTCGAGCTCTGCCGATCTGGCAAGGCTGTCATCGGCTATCCGACGGCGAGATCTTCGTCATGAACCGGAACGTCCGCGACAGCTTCGATGGCCGCTATTTCGGTGTGCTGCCGGCGAGCAGCGTGATCGGCCGGGCCATCCCCTCGTTCACCGACGAAGCCGGCGAGGGCCGGTTTCGATGGCATGCACCGACGCGCTGAACGCTCGCCGGCGCCCCACCTGCCGTCACTCTTCTCATCACCGAACCAGCATGACATGGAGCCAGACATGGCACAGATCGGACAGTTCACGCGCGAGAAGAAGGGGTTCTTCGGACGCATTCATACGCTCTTCCTCAATGCCGAGCTGGTCCTTCTTCCGGCTATATCTATCGAAGCCGACAACCCGTCCGATTATCGGCTGCATGTTGGTGGTGAGGACGGTCCCGAAATCGGTGCCGGATGGAAGCGATCGAGCGAAAGGGGTGGTGCGTTCATCTCCCTGCTCATCGACGATCCGGCCCTGCCGCATCCGATCCGCGCCAACCTCTTCCAGAACGGAATCGATAAAACCTCCTGGTCACTGCACTGGGACCGTCCGCGCGACCGCGTCGAGAGGGACTGAGCGATGCTGTCTCGCCGACTTTCGATGAGCCAACGAGCTGCACCTGGGCTGCGCCGCGTGGCGCAGCGTCAGGTCCTCCTTCTCCTTATCGGCCTGACTGTCACGACTGCGATATCGCTCACCACAAATGCCCAATCAGGCGCAGTCGAACGGCCGTCGCCTGGCGATCTTTATGCGAAACACGTCGGTGAGGCGGCGCTGCGTTTCGCCCTGCCAGCGTCCTGGATCCGAGCCGTCATGCGCGCCGAAAGCGACGGCGACATTGCCGCCGTCTCGCGCAAAGGTGCCCGCGGCTTGATGCAGATCATGCCGGCGACCTGGTTGGATTTGCGCGCTCGCTATCGCCTCGGTCTCAATCCTTTCGATCCACGTGACAACATCCTGGCGGGCGCCGCCTATCTGCGCGAGCTCTACGATCGCTATGGTTCGCCCGGCTTCCTCGCCGCTTACAATGCCGGTCCGGCCCGCTATGAGGCCTATCTCGCCGGACGTCCCTTGCCGGCCGAGACCCGCGCCTATGTCGCAATGCTTGCGCCGATCATCGGCGTCGACAATCGCTTGCGCCCTTTCGCTTTTGCGGCGGTCGATCCCAGGGCCTGGAAGCGCGCACCGCTCTTCATCGCCCAGTTGGGCGGCCAATCGGCCACCATGGGTCCGCCAGTCGATCGTCGCTCAAATGACAGTGCCGCTGCACTCGAAGCGCACAGCATTGCAGCCACCGCAACGCGTTCGGAGAGCCTGTTTGCCGCGCGCGCAGGTGGAAGGAGGGCGCCATGAGCGTGCCGGTGGGGTTTCGCGCTGTCTCGGGCTCTGGCGTGATTTGGAGGGAGCGCAGAGGGAAGCCAGGGGAGGCGACCGGGTTATGGCGAGATAAAAGCGCCTGCCCGGAATGCGCCAAGCCACTGACGTGGCTTGCTTTTTCCGGGGCGTGCCGGTCGGTCGCGGGCATGCCGCCCGGTTTTTTCCAATGTTTTCAACACGCCTGCATGCACAGCCCGCTGGCAATCCCGCCGGAAGCTTGGCCATGAGCCTGCGGGACAGTGATCTCCGCATCCGGCCTGGCCGTATCCGCAACACCCGTGCGCCCAAGGCCAAGAGCTTCATCAACAAGGTGCTGCGGGCCGCGCAGAGGGCCGGGCACGTCGCCGGCGCCGGATCGGCAAGGAAAGTCGGAGGCCGGCTCGGCCATTCCACCTTCGGGCGAGGGCGCACCGCCTTCGGCCGCTCACGTCTGTTCGCCCCCACGCGCCGTGTCGTGGTCAAGGCCCGCATCATCAGACACAAGGGCCGGGCCTTCCGCTCGGCGCCGGTCTCAGCGCACCTGTCCTACCTCAAACGCGAGGGCGTCAGCCGCGAGGGCGGCAAGGGCGTGATGTTCGACGCTAGCACCGATCGCGCCGATGACCTCGCCTTCGCCGAGCGCTGCCGGGACGATCGCCATGACTTCCGCTTCATCGTCTCGCCCGAGGATGCGGCCGAGATGAGCGACCTCAAGGCCTTCACCCGCGATCTCGTCCGGCAGATGGAGGCGGATCTCGGCACACGGCTGGACTGGGTGGCCGCCGATCACTGGAACACCGACAACCCGCATGTGCATCTCATCGTGCGTGGCGTCGACGACGCCGGCGCGGATCTGGTGATCGCACGCGACTATGTCAGCCGGGGCCTGCGCTCCCGCGCCGAGGATCTGGTTGCCCTCGAGCTCGGCCCCAAACCCGAGCATGAGATCCGCAATGCGCTCAAGAAGGAGATCTCGGCCGAACGCTGGACCCGCCTCGATACCGAGATCCAACGCGCTGCAGACGAGGTGGGCTATATAGACCTGCGCCCAGGCAGTACCGGTCTCGCCGATCCCGAACTGCGGCGCCTGATGATCGGCCGCCTCCAGCATGTCGAGAAGATGGGCCTCGCCGTTCAATCAAGTTCAGGCGAATGGCTGGTTGGGCTCGAGGCCGAGCGCACGCTGCGCGATCTCGGAGACCGCGGCGACATCATCAAGACCATGCATCGCGCCTTTGCCGAGCGGGGAGGGGAGCGCGCAGAGCGTGGCGTGACCGACTATGTCATCGATGATGTCGGCACTGGCTCGCGGATCGTCGGCCGTCTCGTCGACAGAGGCTTGCACGATGAACTGACCGGCGAGGCCTACGCCGTCATCGATGGCACCGATGGCCGGGCGCACCATATCCGCTTCCATGGCGTCAAAGCCTTCGAGCAGGCGCCACCCGATGGCGGTATCGTCGAGGTGCGCCGTTTCGGCGGCCCCGACGACCGGCGGCCGGTGCTGGTCCTCGCCTTGCGCTCCGATCTCGACCTTGCGGCGCAGGTTACGGCACCCGGCGCCACCTGGCTCGATCATCGCCTGGTCGAGCGCGAGGCCATGCCGCTGGCGTCGGCCGGCTTCGGCCAAGAGGTAAGGGAGGCCATGCTGGCGCGCGCCGAGCATCTGGCGGGTGAGGGGCTGGCGCAGCGGGACGGCGGACGCCTGGTGCTGCAGCGCAACCTCCTCTCGACCCTACGGCGCCGGGAGCTTGACGCTGTCGGCAATCAGCTTTCGGTAGAAACAGGCCTACCGCATGTGAAGGCGGAGGCCGGCGGCTCCATCGCCGGCACGCTTCGCCAGCGCCTCAACCTCTCGTCGGGCCGTTTTGCCGTGATCGACGACGGGCTTGGCTTCCAGCTGGTGCCCTGGTCGCGCGAGCTCGACCGCAAGCTTGGCCAGCACGTTGCCGGCGTTGCCAAGGAAAGTGGTGGCATCGAATGGAGCTTCGGCCGCAAGCGCGACCTTGGGCTCGGCCTTTGAGCTCCACAACCCCGATAACCACGAGCAGAAAGGACCATGCCATGTCCGCGACCCGGATCCTGTGGGGGCCGATCACCGTGGTCTTCCTCATCGTCCTCGCGACGATCTGGGCCGCGACCCAATATGTCGCCTGGCAACTCGGCTTCCAGAGCCAGCTGGGAATACCCTGGTTCAGTTTGCTGGGCTTGCCGGTCTATTATCCGCCGGCCTTCTTCTGGTGGTGGTATTTCTACGACGCTTACGCGCCGGGCATCTTCAACGAAGGCGCGTTCATCGCAGCTTCCGGCGGCTTCCTGTCGATCACGGTTGCCATCGCCATGTCGGTGTGGCGGGCACGCGAGGTGAAGAAGGTAGAGACCTATGGCTCGGCACGCTGGGCCGACAGGAAGGAGATCGCTGCCGCGGACCTGTTCGGTGCCGATGGCGTTGTTCTTGGCCGGCATGAGCGCTCCTATCTACGCCATGACGGGGCCGAACATGTGCTGTGCTTCGCTCCAACCCGTTCGGGCAAGGGCGTCGGCCTCGTCGTACCCACGCTGCTGACCTGGCCGGGTTCGGCCATCGTCCACGACATCAAGGGGGAGAACTGGCGGCTTACCGCCGGCTTCCGCGCCCGACATGGCCGCGTCCTCTTGTTCGATCCCACCAATCCGGATTCGGCTGCCTACAATCCCCTGCTGGAGGTGCGCCAAGGCGACTGGGAGGTGAGGGATGTCCAGAACGTCGCCGATGTGCTGGTCGATCCGGAAGGCTCGCTCGAGCGGCGCAATCATTGGGAGAAGACCAGTCACGCGCTCCTGGTCGGGGCGATCCTCCATGTTCTCTATGCCGAGAAGGACAAGACGCTTGCGGGCGTCGCCTCCTTCCTCTCCGACCCGCAACGCTCGATCGAGGCAACGTTGCTGGCGATGATGACGACCAGGCATCTGGGCGAAAGGGGCCCGCATCCCGTCGTCGCCTCGACCGCGCGCGAACTCCTCAACAAATCGGGCAATGAGCGTTCGGGCGTGCTTTCGACCGCCATGTCCTTTCTTGGCCTCTACCGCGATCCCGTCGTCGCGGCGGTGACCAGCCGCTGCGACTGGCGTATTGCCGACCTCACGGCTGACCGGCGTCCCGCCACGCTCTATCTGGTCGTGCCGCCCTCCGACATCTCGCGCACCAAGCCGCTCATCCGCCTCGTGCTCAACCAGATCGGCCGGCGCCTGACCGAGGATCTCGATGCCACCGGTGATCGCCATCGCCTGTTGATGATGCTGGACGAGTTCCCGGCGCTCGGCCGCCTCGATTTCTTCGAGTCAGCGCTCGCCTTCATGGCCGGCTATGGCATCAAGAGCTTTCTGATCGCCCAGAGCCTCAATCAGATCGAGAAGGCCTACGGGGCCAACAATTCGATCCTGGACAATTGTCATGTCCGGGTGAGCTTCGCCACCAATGACGAACGCACAGCCAAGCGTGTCTCGGACGCGCTCGGCACTGCCACCGAAATGAAGGCGATGAAGAACTATGCCGGCCATCGTCTGTCGCCCTGGCTCGGTCATCTCATGGTCTCGCGCTCGGAGACGGCCCGGCCTCTGCTCACACCGGGCGAGGTAATGCAGCTGCCGTCGGACGAGGAGATCGTCATGCTCGCCGGCACGCCGCCGATCCGGGCGCGGAAGGTGCGGTACTATGAGGACGAGCGTTTCCGTACGCGCCTGTTGGTGGCGCCGGATCCTCGCCGGTTCGAACGCACCAAGGGCGTCGATGCCTGGTCGCAGCGCGAGCCGCAGGTGCCCGACCCGATGCTGAGAGAGGTAGTTCTGACCAATCTGGACGAGGCCAATGCCGGGTTGCGTCGCGAGCCGGAACTGCAGGACCATGTCGCAATCGTCAAGGAAACGCAGGAGGAGAAGCCCGCGAAGGAGTTCATTGCCATGCTCGATGACGAGCCGGAATCCCTTGCTCGCCAGCGCCAGGCGTTGCGCCGGAAGACGGTGGGACTGGCCCGGCAGGTCTCGCTCGATCCCGATGACGGCATGGAGTTCTGAGTCATGCGCGACCGTCTCAATCTAAGTCTGCCCGCCGAGCTGATCGGCCGGATCAACGAGCTCGCCGAGCGCAAGCGCTTGACGCGTTCCGCCATCGTGGAGGCGGCGGTGGCCTCCTTCCTTTCGCCCGACAATGCCGATCTGCGGGAAGCGGCGTTCACGCGTCGCCTCGACCGGCTCACCCGCCAGACACAGCGCGTCGAACGCGACGTCGGCGTCACCGCCGAGACCTTGGCTCTGTTCGTTCGCTTCTGGTTGGCGATCACCCCGCCGTTGCCGGCCGAGGCGCAGGTCGCCGCCCAGGCCAAGGGGCGCGAACGCTTCGAGGGCTTTGTCGAGATCCTCGGCAAGCGGTTGCAGAAAGGGCAGAGTTTTCTGCGCGAGATCCCGGACGATGTTGGCGGTGATATCTCGCCTATGTTGGATGAAGCGGAGAATAATGAATGAACGCTCGATGTTGACACTGCATGCTGACCGCCCACAGGGCGGCTCCTGGCTTTCGCCATTCGTACCTCTCAATGGATGATTGAAGGAAATACACAGGCCGCGAACAGGATATTCATATTATCCGGGCGAAGTTTCTCTTGAGTCTTGCGAGATATATTAAAAATATAATGCTATATTTTGGTTTATTTAAGATTTTTACTAGAAATATTCTTATATCTTGGCACGCTTCCTTGCGAAAAGAGGCGCGTTCAAACAATCGTACAGATAAGTTTTTGAAAATGTTGCTAATTGGCAACAGATTTTATCCCACTTCGAAGATATTAATATTGAAATACCCCCTTAGGTTCATAGCCATGCGCAAGCTTCTCCTCGCCTCTTCAGCTCTTGTATGCCTCTCGGTTCCGGCTATGGCCGCTGATCTCGCTCCGGCGGCTGTCGAGCCGGTTGCACCGGTAGCGGCTCCCTTCTCTTGGACGGGATTTTATGTTGGCGCCAATGCCGGGTATGGCTGGAATAACGATGATGCGACCCTAGATGGCCTTGGTGGTCCCGCTTGGGATGATTACTATCCGGTCGCGCTCGGTAAGAAAGACTTGTCCGTAGACGGTTTTGTTGGCGGCGCTCAAGTCGGGTACAACTATCAAATCGGCCAGTTCGTTGTCGGCATCGAGGCCGACTTCAACTATTCCGATATGAAGGATAAATCCACGACGCGATCTCCCGCCGGATACTTCGACCCATTCACATATCGTCAGTCATCATCGATCAAATGGTTTGGAACCGTCCGCCCTCGTGTCGGATATGCGTTCGATCGCTTCCTGCCCTACGTCACCGGCGGTTTGGCGTACGGCAAAGTTGACGTCGCACATAGCGAACAGTTCACCTTCACCCACTACGGCGCTTCCACAAGCACGACGAAAGCCGGCTGGACGGTCGGTGCCGGCCTCGAATATGCGATCACCGATAATTGGACCGTCAAAGCCGAATATCTCTATTTCGACCTTGGCAAGGTGAAGAATATTGCGCAGCCTGCCCCGGCGAACCCACCGTTTTCTCAACGGTACTCTCAAGACGTCACCGGGCAATTGGTACGTCTCGGCGTCAACTACAAGTTCTGATCCCGCGTGGCTGAGCGCCTCCTGCCCAGCAGACGGCGGCACCTCCACCGGCGAACATAAATTTCACGAGACACCGACGGATTCGACCGCACACGACGTTGAAGGCAGTTAAGGGGGCGAACCGCCGCCCTCCTGTGTGTCCGATCATGGAGTGTTGCGTTGATCAGATCGATAGCCATATCTGCTGCCGGCGACGTCACGTTATCTGCCTATGAATGCAATGAGACTTTTGCGCCGATCTCAGCTGACGACAGTCACGGCCTTGCATTCCGCCATGGCCGCAGACGATGAAGGTGGATGGCGAGGGCAGAGCGGTTTGAGCTGGGCGGGACGAAGTGCTGCAGGCCACCCGGCGATCGGAAGCCCTGCATCGTCCGCTCCCTCTTTCGTAGTGGCACATGCGAATTCTCGGCACAATTGTTCAAACCCTTGTGCGATCGGTGCCCGACGTCCGGCATGACCTGCCTCCGTGCTGCGCCATAGGAACCCAGCTTGTCGGTGATCATCCGCTTCGGCGCGACGCCCTGCTTCTTCGACAGCCGCATCAACAATCGCTTGGCAGCCGTGGTGTTGCGGCGGTTCCGAACGATCTCGTCGAGCACATCTCCGTCCTGATCGACGGCCCGCCACAGCCGGCGCTTCCTGCCGGCTATACTGATGACGACTTCATCCAGGTGCCAGATATCGTTTCGGCTGGGCTGCTTGCGAGGCAAGCGACGGGTATAGTCGGGGGCCGAACTTCTTCGCCCAACGGCGGATCGTTTCGTAACAAACCACCATGCCCTGCTCCGGCAGCATTTCCTCGACCAGGCGCAGGCTGAGCCGAAACCGGAAATATAGCCAGAGCGCCCGTGCGATGATCTGTGGCGGGAAGCGATGGCGCCTATCGCTGACGGCGGGCATGTTCATGCCATCGCCTCTATCCCGAAAATCGCTGACGGGCGAGTTAAGGTGATAGCGCCCGCCGTGTGTGTCTCGGAGTAATTGAAGGCATGAGGCAAACGCCTAGCCGGCAAGATCAGTATGCAGCTTCCGGATGTTGGCGAAAACGATGGATGGCCTCGATATGCTCGGGGCCAATGCCGCAGCAACCGCCGACGATCGTCGCGCCGCGATCGACCCAGCGCTGCGTCCATTTGAGATAATTGTCGGGGGCGAGGTCGTCGCGGATCCGTGAGATGCCGGCATAAGGCGTATCGGAAGGAGGTTCGGGCAGAAAGGCGTTGGCATAGACGCCCAGGCCGATATCCTGCTTCCCGGAAGCATAAATGGCGGCGCTCGCCTCTTCGACGGCCTGCGTCATGGCCTCGGGTTGACTGCAGTTGAACAGGATGCTGGCCGCACCTTGTTCCAGTGTCCTTGCCACAGCCTGCCCGACGGCTTCACCCGAGCGCAGTTGCGGTGGCCCCTCGCGGCCATCCTCGTCGCGCAACGTATAGGACACCCAATAGGGAAGACCGGTCGGGCGCACGGCTTCGATGGCAGCAAAGGCCTCCGCCGTCGAGCTTTGCGTCTCGATCAGCCAGAAGTCGATATGAGGCGCAAGCCCCTCGACCAGCGCGCTCAGGATCGCGGGTGCGCGGCTGGGCTGGAAACGGCAAGGGCGATAGCTCTCGAAAAGCGGCGGCAAGGATCCGGCGACCCGAACCGGACGATGGGCCTGGTCGGCCACGGCGCGAGCCAGGTTGCCGGTGCGTGCGGCCAGGCTGGCGCCTTGTGCGGTGAAGCGCTCTTCACCGATCATGTGGGGCACGATGCCGTAGGAGTTGGTGGTGATGATATCGGCACCGCTCTCGACATAGAGACTGTGCGCCTTGGTAACGAAATGCGGCGCCTCGATCAGAGGCAGGGCCGACCATTCGGGCAGGCGAAATGGCGCGCCGAGGCGCTCCAGCAGTCGTCCCATGCCGCCATCGAGAATGGTAATACCTTCGATTTTACTGTTCATGTTGCGTTGACCTTCAAGGGCGGGCGGTTGCGCTGGCCCGGCCGAATTTCAGCTCCAGGCGATATTGGACAAGCTCCAATCCGATCGAAAGCAGCCAGTAGATCGCCGCTGCTGCCGTCAGCATCTCCATATAGTGGAAGGTCGAGCGCCCATAGGATTGGGCCAGGAAGTTCAACTCCCACAGGCCCATGAGCGAGACCAGCGAGGAATCCTTCAGCATGGAGACGAACTGCGTTCCCGCTGGCGGTATGATGATGCGCATGGCCTGTGGCGCGACGATCTTGATGCCGATTTGCCAGCGTCGAAGGCCCAGTGCCATGGCCGCCTCGGTCTGTCCGCGCGGGATCGCTGCGATCCCCGAGCGGATGATCTCGGCAAGATAGGCGCCATAGTTCAGCGCCAGGGCCATGACGCCCGAGGTCAGCGCCGACAGCACGATGCCGAGTTGCGGCAGCGCCAGATAGATGATCAGGACCTGCACGAGCAGGGGCGTGCCGCGAAAAAGCGAGGCGTAGAAAGTCGCCGCCGCGAAGGCGAGGGGATTTGTGGAGAGGCGGCCAAGCGCCGCCAGGATGGCGACGATCAGCGCTAGCACCATTGAGATGGCGGTGATGAAGACGGTGAGGGCGGCACCTTGAAGAAAGCCGTCGGCAGTCAGCCTGAGGCCGAGCAGGAAGGGCAGCTTCTGCCGGATCAGCGCAAGATCCAATCCCAGCGCGAAAAAGCCGCACGCCAGAATGGCCAGCATGCAGGCCCAGGCCAGCCAGACCTTTTGCCGGAACCCAAGGCGGCCTATCCCGGGAACGGACACGGGCCGAATGCGCCGGCCGGCTTCGGCCGTCGCTTCTTCAATCGACATCTTTGGTTATGTCCGCGCCGAACCACTTGTTGGAAATCCTGGCCAGCGTGCCGTCTGTCTTCAGTTCGCCGAACACGCGCTTGACCTCGGCATTCCACTCCGGGTCGCCCTTGTCGGTCACGACTGCGTTGGGCTCGGCGAACAGCGGGTCGCCGACGATTTTCAGCTTCTTGGTGGTCTCGATGCCACCCCTGGCCGTTGCCAGCGAGGCGACGATGGCGTCGAGGCGAACCCCCGGGCCGAGGGCCAGGTTCTGAAAATTCACGGTTTCATCGCCCGGAACGGCAAGTGCATCCTTGAAAGGAAAGGCGATCGCCTTGTGCCCGGGAATGGCGAAGTTACGATTGACATAGGCTTCATAGGACGAGCCGGTGCCAACGCCGACCTTCTTGCCGGAGATTTCGGCGACCGACCGAATGGTCTTCTCGTCCTGGTGTACCACCAGCACGGCTGGCGCGCTGTAGTAGATGACGGGGAAGTCGACGACCTTGGCCCTTTCCTCGGTCGGCGTGGCCGATGAGATCGCCACGTCCCAGCGCCCGGACCACTTGCCGCTGATGATGGCTTCCCAGCCCGGTGTCTCCAGCTTGAGCTTGGCGCCGAGCTTGTCGGCAAAGGCGCGGGCGACATCGACGTCAAAGCCGTCGAGTTCGTTCTGGGCATTGATGAATCCGAAGGGCGGATAATCGTTGACCAGGACGTCGACGACCTGTCCGGATTTCCTGACGCGATCCAGGGTCTCTCCGGCCCAGGTCGGCAGGGTCCAGCAGGCCGCCAGGGCCAGGGCGATTGCAGGCACGCCCAGCCGGGCCTTGCCGTGGTTCTCGGGAAGCAATGTCATTGTCCTTCGGCTCTCTTGCCAGAGCGCTGCATGGCGACCGGCTTGTGATTGAGGCTCCCTCTTCCCATGAAGAATTTTATTTGTCTATTAATTTAATAGATTTTATATACAAAAGACCGGCGCGTCCCGACTCGACTGCCGCACCCCCGGGAAGGCGTGCATTCGCAGCGCGGTGCATGTCGCCTCACGCCATTATACTTGCCTGTCTCGATGCTCATTCATCCCGCCCTATTCCGGATCTTCCGCGCGCCTTTGGTCGGCCATCCGCCTGGGACACGAATATCGGCGGAACTCGTGACGCGGGCAGGCCTCACATGGCTTTGCTCACGGCAAACTTCTCGCACCCCTTTGGGGCCGCAGAGGTTGAAATTGCTCGTTTCCACTAAACCCAACCAGCAAAAGGAATGGTCTTCAATGCTCCGTATCTTGACGACGCGCCTTGCAAGGATCGCAGCGATCGCGATCATGCCCGTGGCGCTGAGCTTGTCCGCATTCGCCGCCGACGCCCCTCTTCGTATCGCGGCTGATCCTGTCCCCCATACGGAGATACTGGCGTTCGTCCAGAAGCTGGCGCCCGATTTCCAGTTCAAGGTCGTCGAGTTGAGCCAAGGCGTGAACCCGAACGAATTGCTTGCCAGTGGCGACGTCGATGCCAATTATTTTCAGCACGTTCCCTATCTGCGGTCGCAGGAACAGGCGCTGGGCCAGAAATTCGCAGTTGCCGCGACGGTTCACATCGAGCCGCTCGGGGTTTATTCCCGCAGGCACAAGAGCTTCGATGCGGTACCGGACGGTGCTTCGGTGGCCGTGCCCAACAACGCCACCAATCTCAGCCGGGCACTCTATCTGCTGCAGGCCCAGGGGCTGATCAAGCTGAAAGCAGGCTTCGATGCGCCCGACAAGCAGGCCGCCACGCCGAAGGACATCGCCGACAATCCAAAGCACCTCAAGATACTCGAAATCGAGGCGGCGCAGTTGCCTCGTTCGCTGGATGACGTTGACCTTGCCGTGATCAACGGCAACTATGCCCTGGAGGCTGGCCTCAGTCCGGCCAAAGACTCTCTCGGGCTGGAAAAGGCAGATGGCAATCCCTACGCCAATGTTCTGGTCACCACCCCAAAGCTTGCCGATGATCCCAGGATTGCTCGCTTGTCCAAGCTGCTGACCTCGCCGGAAGTCGCCAAGTTCATCCGCGAGCACTACCAGGGCTCCGTCATTCCCGTGAACAATTGACACGGTCTGGCCAAATTGGGCCGAGGCCCTGCCGGATCGCGGCGGGGCTTTGCCGTGGCGATCGGAAACCATCATGATCCGCATTGAGAAGCTGCGTAAGGTCTATGCGCAGGGTAGCCGCGAGTTTGTGGCGCTCGACGACGTCACGCTCGATATTCCAAAGGGAGCGGTCTTCGGCGTGCTTGGGCGCAGCGGGGCTGGCAAGAGCACGTTGATCCGATGCCTGAATCTGCTCGAACGGCCGACCGTCGGCCGCATCATCGTTGGCGGCCACGACCTGACCGCCTTGCCGCCGAGCGAATTGCGGCGACAGCGCCGGCGCATCGGCACGATCTTCCAGCACTTTCATTTGCTGCACTCGCGCAACGTTGCCGACAATGTCGCGGTGCCGCTGGAAATTCTCGGGATCAAGCGCGAGGCTCGTCGACGCAGGGTCGAGGAACTTCTCGATCTGGTCGGTTTGGCGGAGAAGGCCCGGGCATTCCCGTCCCAGCTTTCCGGAGGGCAGAAGCAGCGCGTCGGGATCGCGCGGGCCTTGGCCGCCGAGCCGGATGTCCTGCTGTCCGATGAGGCGACAAGCGCCCTGGATGCCGAAACCACGGGGTCCATCCTGAACCTGCTGCGAGACGTCAATGCAAGGCTTGGCGTCACCATCGTGCTGATTACCCATGAGCTCGGTGTCGTGAAGGCCATCTGCGATTCCGCTGCGCTGCTGAATGCGGGGCGGGTCGTCGAGGCAGGCCCGCTCACCACGCTCGTCGCCGATCCCGCGTCATTGCTCGGCCGCGCTCTGCTGCCGGATTGCGCATGGGGCGACAGGAGCGGTGAAGCCATGGCCGAGCTGACCTTCGTCGACGCGGTCGAGGCCTCGCCGGTGCTCAGCACCCTGGCTCAGCAGCATTCCATCGGCGTGACCTTGCTGGGGGGCGGAGTCGAAACCATCGCGGGACAACGCGTAGGCCGCCTGCGGGTCGGCTTCCGCAGCCCCGAAGGAGGGCTCGATCTTGCGGGCGTCCTCGACTTCCTCAATGACCGCGGCGTTCGGGCGGAGCTGATATGACACCCCAGAGCTGGACTGAACTCTTGGTGCTCGTGGTGAATGCGACCGGTGAAACCCTCTATATGGTCGCGTTGTCCGCTCTGGTGACCATAGCCGTCGGGCTACCACTCGGCGTGTTGCTGTTCGTGACCCGGCAGGGTGGGCTGGTCGTCGCGCCCTGGCTCAGCAGCTTGATCGGGCTCGTGGTCAATGTCGGGCGCTCGCTACCTTTCGTCATTTTGCTGATCGCCCTGATACCGCTGACCCGGCTGATCGTCGGCACCAGCCTGGGCAGCACGGCGGCGGTCGTGCCGCTGACCATTGGCGCCGTTCCGTTCTTCGCCCGTATCGTCGAAGCGGCGCTGGCGGAGGTGGAGAAGGGCAGGATCGAGGCCGTGCTCGCGATGGGCGGCACCTTGCGGCATGTGATCGAGAAAGTCCTCCTGCCGGAAGCGCTGCCGGCAATCCTGGCAGGGGTGACCCTGACCGTGGTCATGCTGGTGGGTTTTTCGGCCATGGCCGGCGTCGTCGGCGGAGGCGGGCTTGGCGACCTCGCCATCCGCTACGGCTACCAACGTTTCAACAACCAGGTGATGTTTGCCACCATCGTCGTGCTCGTCGTTCTGGTGCAGTTGCTCCAGACGCTCGGCGACCGTCTGGTCCGGGCCCTTGAACATCGCCGCTGACCGCATCATCGAAACCGCTCCGGCCGAGAACAGGACAATGTCGCCGTTGTCGTTCCCGGGTGGTCATTCTGTCCCCCTAGCGTTCAATCCCGCCCATCGCCGACGTGACGATCCGCTCAACGACGACTATCGTGCCGGCCACCGCCACGACGACCAGACCTGCCTTCCAGGAGCTATGACATGACGACCCGCCCTCAAGCGGCCCATTTGCCGACAGTCGATTTCTCGCGCTTTTACGGTGCTCCGGCCGAACGGGAAGCCTTCATCAAGGAATTGACCAGCGTTCTGCATGACCATGGCTTCTTCTACATGACCGGCCATGGCGTGCCCCAGAGCCTGATCGATGATGTGCTCGCTGCCTCAAAGCGTTTCTTCGCACTGCCTGAGGAGGAGAAGCTGAAGATCGAGATGGTGAGGTCTCCGCATTTCCGCGGCTATAACCGGGCCGGCTACGAGCGCACGCGCGGTGAACAGGACTGGCGCGAGCAGCTCGACATCAACACCGAAGGCGAGCCTGTCGAGGCGGGGCCCGACACGCCGTGGAACCGGCTTTATGGTCCGAACCAATGGCCGGAAGCACTGCCGGAGCTGAAGCCGCTGCTCTTGCGCTATCAGGCGGAGGTCACGCGCATCGGCATCGACGTGCTGAAGGCGATGGCGCTTGCGCTCGGCCAACCTGAGAACGCCTTTGCCGAGATCTATGAACCCTCGCCCTCGCAGCTTCTCAAGATCATCCGTTACCCCGGCCGCGAGGCCGCCGGCAGCGACCAGGGGGTCGGCGCGCACAAGGATGGCGGCTTCGTCACCGTGTTGCTGCAGGATACGACGCCGGGCCTGCGCATTCGCACCGAAGAAGGCGTGTGGATCGATGCTCCGCCCGTAGCCGGCACCTTCGTCATCAACAGCGGTGAACTTCTGGAAATGGCGACGAACGGCTTCGTGCGCGCCGACGTTCACGACGTCGTGACGCCGCCGCGCGGCACGGAGCGCTTTTCGGTCGCCTTCTTCCTCGGTGCCCGCTATCACGCCAGGATACCGGTTATCCCGCTGCCCGAAGAGCTCAAGCGCAGCGAGCGCGGCGTAACGGTCGACCCACTCAATCCCATCTTCCGGGAGGTGGGCATCAACCATCTCAAAAGCCGCCTGCGCTCCCATCCGGACGTTGCCGCCAAGCATCATCCCGACCTGCTCCACCTCCTGGAAAAGACGGGAACTGCGTGACCCGCCGGCCTTCCGTGCAGGACTGCCCTTGGGGTTCCGCATGTTCCTCCTGGTCGGCTGGGGCCTGAGGGAGGTGATCGCGGGCCCCCGACCGCTCATCGCCGGCGTGGCTGCCGCCGGCTGGTGATGACGCGGCTGGCCGGGCAGATGGCCTTCATCGCGACAAATGCGTGGATGTCGGGGCCGTGTGATCAGTGTTCATGTCGTGGATGGCTGGTGGCGGAAGCCCGCAGCCGGATGTGGTTGCTCCAGGCGTGCATGCCCTCGGCCGAACAGTTTTTCACGGAAGGTTCCTTCGGCATATTCCTGCTTGAACACACCGCGCCGCTGAAGCTCCGGTACGACCAGATCGACGAAATCGACAAAGGTCTCCGGCATGACCGCATAGGAGATATTGAAGCCGTCGACGCCGGTGTCGCGGACCCATTCCTGCAGATTGTCGGCGATGGTTTCGGGGGTGCCGACGAGCGTGGTGGTTGAGCCGCCGACGATGGTGCTTTGCGCCAGATCGCGCGCTGTCCAAACGCGTTTGTCGGGATTGTCCACCGTCAGGGCCTCGATGGCGGACCGGATGGCGTCGTTCTCGACATATTCCAACGGTCGGTCGAGGCCATGGGCCGCCAAATCAATCCCGAGCCAGCCTGACAGCAGTGCCAGCGCACCCTCGAGGCTGCCATATTTGAGATACTCGTCATATTTCGCGCGGGCGGCGGCCTCGGTCTTGGCCACGATTATATTGAGTTCGACGAAGGCCTTCACGCAGGACGGGCGTCTGCCAGCAGCAGCGGCGCGCCGGCGAATGTCGGTCACGCGAGAGGCGACGAGAGCCTTGGAACGTCCGTTCAGAAAAACGCACTCGGCGTGCCTGGCCGCAAAATCGCGTCCCTTGCTTGAAGACCCGGCCTGAAAAAGCAGGGGTGTGCGTTGAGGGGAGGGCTCGCTGAGATGAACGGCATTGAGCTGATAATAGGGCCCCTTGTGCCGGGCGGGCCGGACATGGCTCGGGTCGGCATAGATGCCTCGCGCCACATCCTTGACGACGGCGTCGTCGTCCCAGGATCCTTCCCACAGCTTGTAGACGGCATCCATGTAGTCCTGGGCAACGTCATAGCGGATGTCATGCGAGACCTGTCGCTCCTGGCCGGCGCCTCGGGCGGCGCTGTCGAGATAGCCGGTCACGATGTTCCAGCCGATGCGGCCGCGGGTAAGGTGATCGAGCGTCGACATGCGGCGGGCGAACGTATAGGGCGGTTCGAAAGACAGGATGGCGGTCGCGGCAAAACAAAGATGTCTGGTGACGGCGGCCATCGCCGGGATGACCAGAAGCGCATCGTTGACCGGAACTTGCGTTGCGTTTCGCAGCGCTGCTTCGGGGCTTCCCCCATAGACGTCGTAGAGGCCCAGCACGTCGGCGAGAAACAGCCCGTCGATCAGGCCTCCTTCGAGCAGTTTGGCCAGATCGGTCCAATATTCCAATGTGTTGTAATGTGTCGAGCGGTCGTGCGGGTGCGTCCAGAGCCCGGGCGAGAGATGCCCGGGGCAGTTCATTGCGAACGCATTGATGTGAATTTCCGAGTTCATCGATCCTCACCTCGCGGATCATCGGCCGTGCCGGTTGGCGAGCCGATGATCCCAGCTTCCAGCAGGTTTCAGTTGGCCTTGGGGATCCATGGCGCGGAGGCGACGTCGCGCGCCAGAAATGCCGGCAGCTTTCCCACAAGGTCCTCTTCGTTTTTGATGTCGTTGTCGTGCAGCAACTGGCGGGTGATCAAGGTCGGAGAGCCGTAGATTTTCTTTGTGTCGAGCTTGCCGGCAATCGACAAAGCGAGGGCCCGGACCTGCACTTCTCCCAACCCTCCCGCACTCGTGGCGGCGGTTGCCACCCAGGGACCGGCGGGATCTCGGATGGCCTGGATATCGGAGGTGGAGACATCCACGCTGTAGATCTTGATCTTGTCGGAAAGTCCGGCCTCGGCAACGGCGAGGGCGGCACCCCGGGCAAACTCGTCATAGGGCGCTATGATGACGGTGATGTCCGGATTGGCACGCAGAACCGCGGCGGTCTGGTTGGCCACCGAGGCAGCCGTCGTATCATCGACCGTGCCCCATTGCGCGACCTGCTGCACGCCGGGATGCTTGGCCTTGAAGGCGGACCAGGCCTTGTCTCTACGATCGAGGGCGGGGAAACCTTCGACGTAGATGTAGCCGGCCTTGAAATTCTCCCCATTGTCTTTGAGCACCTGCTCGAGGACGAGATTGAGCTGGCGATCTTCATCCTGGTCGACGATCACGACCTCAGGTTCGGTCAGATAGATGTTGCCCGCCACGATCTTGATGCCGTTGGCGAGAGCCTCCTTGACGACATCGTCGACGGCCTCGGCCTTTCCGCCGCTGACGATGATGCCTTGCACACCCAAGGCGACGGCCTGACGGATTTGTTCACGTTGCTCGTCGGGTTTCTGGCGGCCGGGAAATATCCGCAAGTCGATGCCCAGGGCCTTGGCCTGCCGGATGGCGCCGGCTTCGGCCGCCTCGAAATAATCACCACCCGACAGATAGGCCACGAGCGCAATTTTGACGCCGCCCTTGTCGAAAGGTGCGGGGGCGCCTGCCAGGCCATCCGCACATGCGGTCGATGCGGTAACAAGAACGCTCGTTGCAAGCGCAAGGCCTGCTGCGCGCAAGGCGCGGCGTAGCATCATCTTCGTCTCTCCTTGAATGATGTATCTCAGCTCGGCCGCCTGGTCAGGCCGAAGGTAACGGTCAAAGCACCGATGAGGACCGCACCTTTGATGAAGTCCTGCAGGTAGTAGGGCGCATTCAGCATCGTCAGGCCGTTGAGCAGGACGCCCACGAAGACGGCGCCGATGATGGTGCCGAAAATATTGGGGCGATTCACCCCCAGAACCGCATAGCCGATCAGCGCCGCCGCGACGGCGTCGAGCATGAGGCCGTTGCCGGCACTGACGTCGCCACGCCCGATCCGGCCGGCAAGCAGGACGCCGCCAACGGATGCAATCGAGGAAGAAAGGACATAGGCCAGGACGCGGTAGAGCCTGGTCGGGGCGCCCGCCAGGCGTGCGGCAATTTCGCTCCCCCCGACGGCATAGAAGACGCGCCCGTACCGTGTCCGCTCCATCACGAACCACATGAGCAATGCGACGATCCCCAGGACGACGACGGGAAGGGGGACGATCCCCTCAATTCTGTAGCGTCCAAGTGCAAGGAAGCTATCGGGAAAAACGCCGGGTGCCCGCGTGCCGTCGAGCAGCGTCATGCCCGGCGCGATCGAACGCCCGCCGGTGGGAATGAGCTGCAGGCCGGCGAGCAGGAACAATGTGCCTAGCGTCGCCAGCAAGTCGGGAATGCGAATGACCACGATGAGCAGGGCGTTGAACAGGCCGACGAGGACGCCGATGAGCAGGCATCCGGCAACAGCAACTTCGCTCGAACCGTTCAGCACGATGAGAATATAGGCAGCCGCCATCTGCGAGAACGCCGCAAGTCCGCCGACCGAGACATCGAAACCGCCGACGATCGTGGAGATGGTGACGCCGACGCCGAGCAGGGCAACGATTGCGACGGCCTGCAGGATGCTGAAAAGGTTGGCGACTCTGATGAAGGCAGGCTCCCGCACCGCGAAGATCACGACCATCGCGGCGAGGAGCAGGAATATTCCCCATCGCACAGCAATGTCGCGAACCGAGAGGCTTTGGGAACGAACCGCGGGGGCAAGGGATGAGGTTGATGACATGAAGGGAAAGGCCTTAATTGGCGGGCAATGCCGGGGTTGAGAAGGATGTGCCGGCGGTGGCGAGCAACAGGGCCGCTTCCTCCAGGCTGCCGGCGGCATCGCCCACGATGACGTTGTCGACGATGACCAGCACCCGGTCCGCCACTTCCAGTGCCTCTTCCAGGTCATTGACGAAGACGAGTGTGGCCCGATCGACCGAGCGCGCGCGGATCGTGCGAATGATGTCCTCTCGAGCCCCGACATCGACACCCTGGAATGGCTCGTCGAGGAGAAGGACCCGCGCCGTCTCGGCATGCCAGCGTGCAAGCACGACCTTTTGCTGATTGCCGCCCGACAGCACGCCGAGCCGGTCGAATGGGCCGCCTGCTTTGATCCCGAAATCGCGGATCAGCCGCTGGGCCCTGTCCTGCTCGCGCCCGCTCTGGACCATCCCGCGCTTCGACCAAGCCTTGAGGAAGGGAAAGCTGATCGTTCCCGCAATATTGGCAAAGGGCACCGTGCTTGGAAAAAACGACGTGCGCCAGCGGTCCTCTCCGGCCAGGAAGACGCCCCTTGCGATCGATTCGGCCGGACCGGACGGCGCAAAGGGCACGCCGTCGATCTCGACCTCGCCGCTTTCCAGAGGCCATAGCCCGAAGATTGCGCCGGCGAGGGCCGTCTTGCCGGCGCCTACCGGGCCCGTGATCGCAACGACTTCGCCGGCGTGGACGAGCAGATCGAACGACGCGGCGGAGCGGCGGAGCCTTGCGTTTTCGAGACGCAGGACGACCTGCCGTTCTTTGGCTTCGGCAGATTTCGAGATATGGCGTGTCTGTCGACCAATCATCGCACCGATGGCCGCGCCATAGTCGACCGGGGCATCGAAACTCGCCGTGATGCGTCCGTCCCGCAGGACGATCACCCGGTCTGCCAGGCGGCGAAGATCGCCGATCTTGTGCGAAATATAGAGAATTGCGACGTTTCGCCGACGCAAGCGCTCGATCACTTCAAAAAGACGCTCGGCTTCGCGCGCCGACAAGGAAGCGGTCGGTTCATCCAGGACCAGGATCTTGGGTTCCAGCGCAACGGCGCGCGCTATTGCCACGAGCTGGCGTTCGGCAATCGAAAGATCGTCCAGGCGTCGATCGAGATCGACATCAAGAGCGACAGCATCCGCAATGGCTTGCGCTGCCTGCCGGCCCCGCCGGCCACCCGTCACCAACGGTCCCTCGTTGGCGCAGTACTGGTCGAGCAGCAGATTGTCGAGGACAGACAGGTTGGGCACCCCTGTATCGGCAATGGTCTGGTGAACCACAGCAATGCCCTCGCTCCGAGCCTGGGCGGGAGAGCGGAGCTGGACCCGCTTGCCGTCGATCAAGGTTGCTCCACCATCGGGTTGGTGGATACCGCACAAGATCTTGACGAGCGTCGATTTGCCCGCGCCGTTGGCGCCCATCAACGCAACGATTTTGCCATGGGCAATCTCCAGATCGATGCCGTCGAGTGCGATCGTGGAGCCGAAGCGCTTGGCCAATTGCTGAACCAGGACTGCCGACGTCATGTGCTCTTGCCAGTTGGAGAAGGGGCGTGCATCTTTAGTCCATATAATCCATAAAACAAGTATATATTTGACATTCCTGGGAGGGAAATTCCATCCATCGCTTCGCGCAGCAAGGCCCGGGCGTCACATTGGCAGGTGGTAAAATTATAATATATAAAATTTATGGATTTAATTGATTAAATGGATTCGGCATGCCATCGTGAGGGTACGGTGGCATCCGCGCTGCCGCTGCGAGCGCGTGGTACTCAGTTGGAATTTGGTGATGGTCGATAGTCGAAGTTTCCACCCCTCCAGGCGGCAGGCCTTGCTGGGCGCCGTGGCCTTGGGAAGCATGGCCGTTGTGGGTCGGCCGGGACGTGGTGTTGCCGCGAATACGAAGACGCTGCGCCTGGCAACGGGCGAGGCCGACGGCGTGAAGGGGACGCTCGATCCGGCCTTTGGCAACAATGACAATGACGGCGCGCGTGCCAGCCTCGTCTATGAACGCCTGGTCGTTCCTGACGAGGCCTTTGCGCCGCAGCCTCAGTTGGCGTTGAGCTGGAAACCGGACGCGTCAGGCCAGGTCTGGACATTCGCCCTTCGTCAGGGCGTCAAATTCCAGGACGGATCGCCTTTCACAGCCAATGATGTCGTCTTCACCTTCAAGCGGCTGATCGACCCGAAAACGGCCTCGCCCGCCGCTGCGGTTCTCGGGCAGATCGATCCTGACGGCATAAAGGCCCTCGACGATCATACGGTGCAATTCCGCCTGCGCACGCCGGTCGTGGAGTTTCCACTCCTGATTGCCAATCGCTTCACCTATATCGTTCGCGCGGGTCAGACCGCGGAGCAGCTGCGTACGGCCGGCATCGGTACCGGTCCTTTCCGGGTGGAGAAATTCGTCCCCGGCGAAGAACCAAGCATATTCGCCCGCAGTGAGCATTATTGGCAGCCTGGGCGTCCCCTGCTGGATCGCGTTGAGCTGAGGGCGATCGCCGAGCCCTCCTCGCGCATCGCCGCTTTGCTTGCCGACCAGGTCGATGTCGTGGCCGAGCTACCGTCTTTGGGGCTGCAGCGACTGGAAAACAATCCTGATATCAAGATCCAATCCGTGCGCACCTCGGCATGGCAAGGGCTTGCCGTCTTCTCGGACGTGGCGCCGTTCAATGATGCAAGGGTACGCAAGGCCCTCAAGCTGGTGGTCAATCGGGACCAATATCTGAAGGCTTTGGTCGGTGGGCGAGGGGCCATTGCCTATGACACGCCCATTCCGCCATGGCAGTCCTATGGGTTGCCGCAGGAGCCCCTCAAGCAGAACATTGCCGAGGCCAAGAGGCTGTTGACGGAAGCAGGCCATCCCAACGGCCTCGATCTGGAACTTCATACCTCGGCCGGTGATGTCGGCCTGATCCAGACCGCAACCCTGTTCAAGGCGCAGGCTGCGGCGGCCGATATTCGCGTGACCATCGTCCAGGCTCCCGCGGCCGATTACTGGACCAATATCTGGCTCAAGAAGCCCTTCGTGACCACGTCCTGGAACGGGCGCTCGACCGACGAGGCCCTGGCTCTGGAATTCCTGTCGAGCGCGCAGTGGAACGAGACCCATTGGCGCAACAGCGAATTCGATGCGCTCGTCGCTCGGGCGCGCACGACGCTCGACGAGGCGCAGCGGACGCAGCTTTATCATCAGGCCCAGCGTCTGATTCAGGATGATGGCGGCGCCGTCATCCTGGTCTATGCCGACACGGTCGGCGCGACCCGCGCAAATGTCAGTGGCTACAAGGTTCATCCCCAGAAGTTTCCCACCGACTTTTCCGGCGTCTCCATCGACGGGTGATGGCGCGATGGCACGGCTGTTCCCGCGCATTAGCCCCCTAGGCCGACTGGTCGCGCGCAGGCTGGCATTTGCAGCGTTCTCGCTGCTGGTCGTGGCGACGATCGTTTTCTGGGCGATCGACCTTCTGCCGGGTGACGCGGCTCAGCGCATCCTGGGACGGGATGCGACGCCGGAGGCCCTGGATGCACTCAGAATGCGCCTGCAACTCAACGATCCGGCCTTGCTTCGCTATGTCAGGTGGCTGGCCGACCTCATCCAGGGGGACCTTGGGTCATCCTTGGCTGCGGACAGGCCTGTCTTGCCTTACGTTGCAGGCCATTTGGCAAATACACTGCTTTTGGCCAGCGCTGCGCTGGCCATCCATATTCCCCTCAGCATCGGTCTGGGGTTGGTTGCTGCCAGTTCGCGACGCGATGGTATCGCCGATACGCTGATCGCAGCCTTCGTCCTGCTTGGCATGTCGGTACCCGAATTCGTGATCGGGATTGGTCTGGTAACCTGGCTTTCCACTGCGTGGAATTGGTTTCCGCCGCTTGCACTGATCGACCAGGCTCATTCCATCGGGCAATTGGCGAGCGTGCTGGCCTTGCCGGTGCTGACGCTGAACTGCCTCATGACGGCCTATGTGGTGCGGCAGACGCGGTCGTCGATGATCGAGATCATGCAGTCCGATTTCGTTCGGGCAGCGATGCTGCGTGGTCTGCCAAGAAGCCGCGTGTTGTTGCGCCATGCACTCCCCAGCGCCGTCGGCCCGGCGGTCAATGCAATCGCCCTCAACGCGGGGTGGCTGATCGGCGGCATCGTCGTCGTTGAGGCCGTATTCAACTATCCAGGCCTGGGCAGGCTGCTGGTCGAGGCGATCGGCAATCGCGATGTCCCCATGGTGCAGGGCGCGGCAATGGCACTGTCCGCCGCCTATATCGTCATCAATCTCATCGCCGATGTCGTGACGGCTCTGTTCAATCCCAAACAGCGGACGGCATTGGCATGACGGAATTGTCGACCCCGGCAGGGCTTGGTCCAGGGCAGCTGCGGCGCAAGAAGGGATTGGTGCTATCGCAAGCTGCCCGTCTTCCCTGGACGGGATATTGCGCGCTTGTCGTTCTTCTCGGCTACGTCCTGATCGCGTTTGCTGCCCCGGAGCTGGCAGCCCATTCGCCGACCGATGTCTTCATTGCAGGGCCGTTCGAACCGCCATCGGCCGAGCTCTGGCTTGGAACGGATGCGCTTGGACGCGATGTCGCCAGCCGGTTTCTCTATGGCGGCAGGACGGTGCTCGCAACAGCCGCCGGTGCCGCAGCTCTCGCCACCATTCTCGGGGGCCTCATCGGGATCCTGCTGGGACTGCGCGGCGGTATCGTCGACGAGATCGCGATGAGGGTGCTCGAAATCATCATGAGCATTCCCTCGATTGTATTTGCCCTCCTGATCGTCGGACTGGTTGGCTCCGACCGCTCGACGATCATTCTCACCGTCGGTCTGCTTTCGGTTCCGAATGTGGCCCGGGTCGTTCGTGCCGCGACCTCGGGCTTTGTTGCCGAGGACTTCATCGCCGCCGCAAGGGCAAGAGGTGAGGGGATGTTGTCCATCAGCATCCGGGAGTTGCTGCCCAATGTTCTCGGCACTCTGGTGGTCGAATTCTCGATACGGACCGGATTTGCAGTGCTGTTCATCGGCGGCCTGGGATTCCTCGGCTTTGGCGTTGCCCCACCGGAACCCGATTGGGGGCTGATGATCAATGAAGGGCGCTCTTCGCTGGAATCGGCGATCTGGCCCGTTCTGGCACCGGCGCTCGGCATAGCAATGCTCGTCACCAGCGTGAACCTCCTGACGGACGCACTTATGCGGGGCTTTGGCTCTCCTTCAACTCGAGGCGCAATCGCATGATCGTTCGCGGCGCTTCCTTGCTTCAGGTCAATTCGCTGCAGGCGGACTATCGGCGTGGCTCCAGCTGGCAGCGTGTCCTGCATGACGTCAATATCGAGATCCGGGCGGGCCAGACGATGGGCCTGGTCGGCGAGTCAGGCAGCGGCAAGTCGACCCTGGCGGCCCTCTTGCTTGGTGAACGTCGCGACGACCGGCGCATTGCGCGCGGCTTCATATCCTTTTGTGGGGTCGATCTCTTCTCCGCGCCTTCCATCGCGGTGAACCGGTTGCGCGGCGCTGAGATCGCCTACCTGCCTCAAAATTACGGCGCGTCGCTGACGCCGACTATGCGTATCGGCACGATCTTTGCCGAAACCCTCGGATATCACGGGCCGAGATCGAGCTCGGCCGCCAGGCGAGAGACGATCCTGGGCCTGCTGCGCGACGTCGGCCTCGTGGATGTCGAAACGGCGTTGACACTCTATCCCCACCAATTCAGCGGCGGGCAGCAGCAGCGTATCGCCCTAGCCCTGGCGATCAGCTGCCAGCCCCGATTACTCGTGCTCGACGAACCGACGACGGGCCTGGATCCGATCATCCGGCGTTCGGTGGTGACGATGCTGCGGCGTCTCTGCCTTGAGCACGAGATGGCCATGCTCTTCGTCTCGCACGATCTGGCCACGGTCGCGGAGCTTTGCGAGGTGGTCGCCGTGATGCGTGCCGGACGGATCGTCGAGACCGGTACGGTGCGGCAAGTCTTCGCTACGCCCAGCCATCCCTACACGCGTTCGCTGCTCGAAGCCCTGCCCCGCCTTGACAGCGACTACACGCGGCGGTCGGCAGCAGTGGCTGCCCAGGGCCAGAAGTCGGCCGGAAGGGGTGTGGAGATGCACGATCTTGGCTGGGTGATCTGATGGCGGTGCCCATTCAATCCCTGCTGGGGCAGCCATCCTTGGTGACACTCGAGGGCGTTACTCACGTCTATGGCTCCAATCCGTCGGCACAACCAGCTCTCGACGGCGTGTCGTTTCGGATCGGAGCTGGCGAAACACTTGCGGTGATCGGAGAAAGCGGCAGCGGCAAATCGACTTTGGCCCGGATACTGGCGGGCCTCTTGCCTGCGACGCGAGGAACGATCCGATTGCGTGGCGAGAATCTTGCAGGAACGGTGGAACACAGGTCCCCCGATCTGTTGCGCAAGGTTCAGATCATCTTTCAAAATCCGGGTGGCTCGTTGAACCCGCGGCATCGTGTCTCCACCATCATAGGCCGCCCCCTTCGGCATTTCTTCGGCATGGGCGGCGCCGCGTTGGCGGACCGCGTCGAGACCCTCCTCGGCGAGGTTCGGCTGCCCGGCCACTATGGCGGGCGCTATCCTTCGGAGTTGAGCGGCGGCGAGCGCCAACGCGTGGCGATCGCCCGGGCCTTGGCCGCGGAGCCCGACCTTCTGATCTGCGATGAAGTCACATCGGCCCTGGACGTGTCGGTGCAAGCTGCCCTTTTGAGCTTGCTCAAGGACGTTCAAAAGCGCACCGGCGTTTCGATGCTTTTCATCACCCACGATCTGGCTCTGGCTCGCTGGTTTGCGGACCGGGCGGTCGTCCTGTTCCGCGGCACCCTCTGCGAGGATACGGCGATACCCGAGCTCTATGAGCGACCGCGTCACCCTTATACGGCCAACCTCATCGAAGCGGTGCCGAGTCTTGCTCGATCCCTTTCCTGACCTCACCCGGCCGACACCGACATCTCGTCTATGGCCGCCAGCCCCTGTTCTTTCCTGTCGAGTCTTCAATGACCTATTCCCGTCGCCTCAAGCTTGGTCTTTCCTTCTATCCGGCGGGTTATCATGTCGCTGGCTGGCGTTTCCCCGGCGCTCAGCCGGATGGCGGCATCAATCTGCGGCATCACGTCGAAATGGCGCAATTGGCGGAAGCGGCCTGTTTCGATTTCTTCTTCCTGGCCGATACGAACGCCATATGGGACGAGAATTTGGAGGCCGTCGGGCAGACCACCTGGGGCGCTAAATTCGAGCCGCTCACCGTTCTGTCCGCGCTGGCGATGGTGACCAGCCGGATCGGCCTGGTGGGAACGGCGAGCACGACCTACAACGATCCGTTCAGTCTGGCCCGCCGGTTCGCCTCTCTCGACCATATCAGTGCGGGGCGGGCTGGGTGGAACCTCGTCACATCCGCCACGGCGGCCGAGGCGGCCAATTTTTCAAGGGATAGCCATCCCCATCATGGGGATCGCTACGTCCGGGCCCGGGAATTCGTCGAGGTGGTCACGGGCCTGTGGGATGGCTTCGACGACGCGGCCTATCAGTATGATCAGCGAAACGGCGTTTGCTTCGATCCGCGCAGGGTACGCAGGCTTGATCACCAGGGGGAGAACTTCCAGGTGCGTGGTCCACTCAATATTCCAAGGCCGGTACAGGGTCATCCGGTAATGGTGCAGGCCGGGCTTTCCGAGGCCGGCCGCGAGCTTGCGGCCGAAACCGGAGAGATCCTGTTTACCGCGCAATCGGAGCTAGCCGCGGCCAAGGCTTTCCATGACGACGTCAAAGCCAGGGTGGCCCGCCATCGTCGGTGCCCAGAGGAGCTCAGCATCATGCCGGGTGCCGTCACGATCGTGGCGGCAAGCCGGGCCGAGGCGGAGGACCAGATCGCGGCCCTCGATCGCCTGCTTCCGCCATCGGCCGGCCTGGCGTTTCTATCCGGTCTGATCGGGGAGACCGATTTGTCGGGTTTCTCGCTCGACGACCCCCTGCCGGCCCTGCCGCCGACCGAAGGGCCGAAGGGCCGCCAGCAGGTTGTGCTGGAGAAGGCGCGGCGCAAGGGGCAGACACTGCGCGAGGTTTATCGGTCCATCGCGCTGACCAGCGGCCATCGCCTCGTCTATGGCGCGCCGCTGGATGTTGCCGATCAGCTGGAAGAATGGTTCGAGGCAGGAGCATGCGATGGCTACAACATCGCGCCCGCCCATCTTCCCGGCGGCTTCGAGGCTTTTGCTCGCCTGGTCGTACCCGAATTGCAGCGTCGCGGGCTGGTCCAGCGCCAATATGCGCGCGAGACGCTGCGCGACAATCTGGGGTTGTCGCGCCCGCCCAGCGCCTATGCCAGGTCGGCGGCCTGACGCGCGTTTCACCGTCCCGCAATTTGTATCAAACGGAGAGGCCGGGGCCGTGGCGCAGCCGGCCGAAGAAAGATTTTGATGATGACCATCGCCGCAAGACCCAAAGAACTGCGTCTGAATGCCTTCTACATGAACTGCATCACGCACCAGTCACCTGGACTGTGGCGACATCCGCGCGACCAGACCCAGCGCTATACGGACCTCGACTACTGGGTCGAACTCGCACGTACCCTGGAGCGCGGCTGTTTCGATGCCCTATTCCTCGCCGATGTCCTCGGGGTCTACGACATCTACGGCCGAAATGCGGACGCTGCCCTGCGTGGCGCGGTGCAGGTTCCCGTCAATGATCCGATGCTCCTGGTTCCCACGCTTGCCCACCAGACAAGGCATCTCGGCTTCGGGGTTACCAGCATCCTGTCCTATGACCAGCCCTATGCCTTCGCGCGGAGAATGTCGACGCTCGACCACCTCACCAAGGGACGCATCGGCTGGAACGTCGTGACCGGCTATCTCGACAGCGCGGCCCGGGCGAGCGGCCTCAGCAAGCAGCACGGACACGATCAACGCTATGCCGTTGCGGATGAATATATGGAGGTGGTCTACAAGTTGTGGGAAGGAAGCTGGCAGGACGATGCCGTTTTGCGTGATCGCGACAGCGGCATCTTCGCCGATCCCGGCCGCATCCATAAGATCGTGCATGAGGGGGAATATTATCGCCTGGAAGGTTATCACCTGAGCGAACCCTCGCCCCAGCGCACGCCCGTTCTCTTTCAGGCTGGATCATCCACGCGCGGACGTGCCTTTGCAGCTCGCCACGCCGAATGTGTCTTCATTGCCGGGAATTCGAAAACGGAGATCGCGCGGCTCGTTTCGGAAATACGGCAGGCTGCGGTCGGCCATGGGCGAGACCCGCGCGACATCACGGTGTTTCTGAGCGCAATCGCAATCGCCGGCCGATCGCGCGCGGAAGCCCAATTCAAGCTCGACGACTACCGCGCCTATGGTGACATCGAGGGCGCTCTTGTCCTGCAATCGGGCTGGCAGGGGATCGACTTCGGCGCGGTGCCTCTCGACAACCCATTGTCTTCAGTGCGCGAGACGGTGACCCAGGCCCATGATCGGAGCGATCGAGCACCGGATCCGCGTTCGGTTCGCCAACTGGCGGAGGCAGCGACATTGGGCGGCGGGGCACCGCTCTTGCTCGGAACGGCCAACGACATTGTCGATGAGATGCAATCCTGGCTGGAAGAAGCGGATATCGACGGCTTTAATCTGGTGAGTGCGGTCGCTCCCGAGACCTATGTGGATTTCGTCGATATCGTCGTGCCGGAGCTACAAAAACGCGGTATCTACAAGCGCGACTATCGCGCTGGCACGCTGCGTGAAAAATTGGGTGGTCGCCCACGTCTGCACGCCAGCCATCCTGCAGCACTTTTTCGTCATGGGAATTGATCTGCGATCTCGCGGCTGCGTCGTTCGTCGACGGCTATCGACCTGGGAAGAGGTCAAGGACGAGTATTTTGCCAGCCACTCGTGTTGCCTATGAAGAAGTGGGGTTTGAGCCCTATGGGCAAGCGATTGCGGTAAAATATAACCTCATGGTCATGCGCTGCAGGCAGGAGAGCCACGTCGCCGATGGCCGGTCAGGCTTTTTGCGCAGAAGGAAAACGCCCTGAGATAGGCCTGAAGGCGATCCGCGAAGCTGAAATCGCGTTGCAGCAATCCTGGCTCCCAGTCGCCGGAGCTAGGAAGACAACGCATCTTAATACCGCATGTCAGCCATACCCTTTTTGCATATTTACTTTATATAATATATATAAATAGTAGACTAATGGAGCTTTGCAAGGACCGGGATGCTGTCGGTTTGGCGAGCAACCAGGAACATCCCAGAAAATTTCAGGAGGCGAAGATGGTGGATCGATCTATTTCGAAATTTCCGGATTTATCGCAAAAGACGCTTATCGATCGCCATTTGGACCGCCTTGACGCGAAGGGAGTGAGTCGGCGTGACTTCCTCGCCCTTGCCTCTGCAGGCGCTGCAGCAGCTGCCACCGCTGCCGCCATGGGATTGCCCTCGGTTGCCGTGGCCTCGCCCAATGGCAAGCTGGCCTTCCTGACGGCTTTCTATCGCAATGAGTACAACATCATTCTCGACAAGGCTTTTGCCGATGCCACCAAGGAGCTGGGTTTCGGCGGCTATACGGCTCTGGACGGCAATTTTGACAGCCAGCTTCAGCTGAACCAGTTCGAGCAGCAAGAAGCCGCCGGCATCCAGTCCGCCATCTTCAACCTTGCCGACGGCAGCCCCCTGCGTCGCATTACGAAGGGCGCACAAGAAAACAAGGTTTATGTCGGCAATGTCTGGGACACCTTGTCCTGGTTCACGCCCTTTGAGGCCGGCGACTATTACACGCTTTATGCCGTTCCTGAGGAATTCGTGGCACATCGCGCCGTCACCGAGGAATTGCTCAAGGCCGTCACCGAAAAGTTCGGTGGCGGTGACATCATCGGTGTCACCGGTTCACCGGGCAACTGGACTGACGTCGCGCGCAGCCGCGGCCGCGACGCTGCATTCAAGGCTTATCCCAAGACTCGCCTCGTCGACCAATTGCCCGGCAAATGGAATCGCGAGGATGCGCTCAAGGCCACCGAGGATCTGCTTAGCCGTCATAAGAACGTCGTCGGTGTGGTGGCCCAGAATGATGACGTGGCCCAGGGCGTGATCGCGGCGTTGAACGCAGCCGGACTGCGCCCGGGAGAGGACGTTCTGGTCGTCGGTGCCGACGGCACCAGCGGCGGCGTGAAATCAATCGAACGCGGCACGCAGCTGGCAACGAGTGCCAACAGCCCGGCCTATGCCGCGGCTCTGTTCGCAGGCCGCATCTATGACGTGACCCATGGCTGGCAGCCCCGTGCCTCGGAACGGCTGCTGAACTGGCGTTCGCTCATCGCCACCAAGAACAATATTGGCACCTATCTCAAGCGCTTCGTCGACAATGACGGCGTCAAGCCCTTCGATTATCGCAAGATTTCCAAGGTGCTGCATCCCGATGATTGGGATCCGCAGGCAGAAGTGCACCCCCTCGATATCGACAAGCACTGGGAAGGCATCGCCAAGCCGGAGGGGTGGACCTATCCGCAGGCCTATCAGGATGCGCGCTCGTCCGGCGAATTCGAGAAAGTCCGAGCGGAATACGCCGATCACTACAAGATCAAGTTCGACGGCCCTTCGCCCAATGCGAAGGCTTAGCGGCGGCATTCCGTCCGTATTCCCTCCGCTGTCCCCCGCATTTGCGAGGCCCCGATGACCACATTCAGTGAGGTGCGCCGGCATCCGGCGGCTCCGGCTGTCCTGCCCGATGCACAGCCTCTCCTCTTCGAGGCGAAAGGCCTGGCCAAATCCTATGGACGGGCCGTCGTTCTGAACGATGTCAGCTTCGAGGTCCCTTCCAACAGAGTGGTGACCTTCGTGGGTGAAAATGGGGCCGGCAAATCGACCCTGTTCAACATCCTCAGCGGCCTGGTGAAGCCGGACCAGGGGGCGATGCGCCTCGCCGGGCGTTCCTTCGGGGTACGCGGCTATGGCGAGGCCGTTGCAAAAGGGGTGTCGCGCGTCTTCCAGGAACAATCCCTCGTGGCCAACATCCCGGTCTACGAAAATCTCCTCCTGGGATATGAGCGCCGCTTCACGCGAGCGGGACAGTTGATCGACAAGCGGGCGATGATCGCCGCTGCAGAGCACATCGTCGAGGAAGCCGGCATTGACGTCGATGTGCGCCGCCGGACCAGCGACTACGACTTTTCCAAGCGCCAGTCGATCGAGATCGCCCGTGCCTGCCTCGCCACGACGCATCTGGCCGGGATCACCACCCCCTTCATCCTGTTGGACGAACCGACTTCTGCTCTCGATCGGCGAGACGAGGAGGCGTTCTTTCGGCTGGTGGCCCGCATCAAGCAACGGGGTTCCCTGCTTTTCGTCTCTCACCGCCTGACGGAAGTGCTGGAAATTTCCGACATCATCTACGTCCTGAAGGATGGGGAACTCGTTGCCCGCCTTGATCCGCGCCGGACCGACGAACAGCAGCTCCATGCCCTCATGGTCGGGCGCGAACGGGCGGCGGACTATTATCATGAGCGCCGCCAACGCCGGATCGAGGGGGCGGATTACGTGATCCAGGCCGACCGCCTGACCGACCCAGGACAGTTCGAGGATGTTTCGCTGACGGTCCGGCCCGGTGAAGTGGTAGGCATCGGAGGCCTGCTCGATTCAGGCAAGAGTGCGGTGGGCAAGGCAATCGCTGGGGTGGTCCCGGCAGCCTCGGGCACTGTTTCTCTTCGGGGAGGCAAGGCGGTCCCGCCTCGCATCAGCCACTTCGTGCGCAAGGGATTGGGCTATGTTCCTGCCGAACGGCTGGCCGAGGGAATGATTGCACCCTTCAGCGTGGCCTGGAACATCTCGCTCGCTAGCGGCGCAGACCTTTTCTCCAACCGGTTCGGCATCTGGCGCCGACATAAGGAGATCGAGGTCGCGCAGAATTATGCCCAGCAATTGTCGATCAAGTCGGCCACGCCGAATTTGAGCAGCGCCAGGCTCTCCGGCGGAAACCAACAGAAGGTCGTCCTGGCCCGCTGGCACGCCCGCAATCCCAACATTCTCGTACTCGACAATCCTACGCGCGGCGTCGATGCGGGCGCCAAGGAAGAGATCTATCGCCTGATCCGCGACCTGACGGCTGCCGGTGTCGGCATTCTGCTGATCACCGATGAGCTTCTCGAGCTGATCGGGCTCTCCAACCGCCTGCTCATCATGCAACGCGGGCGGATCGTCACCGAAATCGATGCCCCCGTCGAGGCCAAACCCAGCGAGCGGGAGGTGGTGGCCTGGATGCTGCCCCAGAGCAGCGACAAGGCCGACCCTCCCAAGCCGCTCGCGAACCTCGAGATCGTACCATGACGACAGTTCCGCTCCACTCTTCACCGCGCCGTCGCCCGCGCTGGTCCTTCGACCTCAAGTCGGTCGACACCAGCCTGTGGTTTCCCGTCGGCGTCGTCGTCTTTCTGTTCGCCTTCTTTTCGGTGGCGACCGATTCTTTCGCAACGATGCGAAATTTTACGGCCGTGAGCGGCCAGGCCGGCACCCTGCTCATTGCCTGCCTGGGCGGCACTTTCGTGGTGCTCATGGGTAGTATCGATCTTTCGGTGGGAGCGGTCGTGCTGCTTGCGGGTGCAGTCGGGGTGACTCTCCTGAACACGACGCCGCTGGGCTTTGCCGTGCTGCCGGCGGTCGCCCTGATCGGCGGGCTCCTGGGCCTTGTGAACGGCGTCATCTACACGGTGGGACGGATTCCTTCCTTCATTGCCACCCTCGGTACGCTCTCCGTCTTCAGTGGCATCGCCTTGACCATTCTCGACGGACGCGCGATTCAGTTTGACCTTGCCGGCTTCGAGCAGATCGCCATCGGACAGCTCATTCCCCGGCTGCCTAATATTGCGCTCTGCGCACTCGCGGCCTGGCTGGTGGCCGTGTTCATCGGTGCGCGTACGCGCTTCGGCCGCTACATGTACCTGATCGGGGGAGGCGAGACCGTAGCCCGCACCGCCGGCATCCCGGTCGAGCGCTACAAGATCTATGCTTTCGTGCTTTCGGGCGTGCTCGCCGCGATCGGTGCCGTTCTGTCCGTCGCCAGGCTGGGAGCGGCGGGTCCCTCGCTCGGATCCGACCTCCTGCTCAACAGCCTCGCCGCGATCGTCGTTGGCGGCACATCGCTGTCGGGCGGCGTGGGAGGGGCGCACCGCACGCTCATCGGCGTCCTTATCATCGCCACTCTCGACAATGGCCTGAACCTGATGGGGGTCTCTCAATATTCGCAGATGGTGGTGAAGGGCCTCGTAGTGATCGCGGCCGTTCTGGTCAGCCGCGATCGTTCCCGTACAGGCGTGGTCAAATAGGTGAATCATGAAAAAGCGATTGATCTTCAACGGCTTTTCCATGAATGCCGTCTCCCACGTTTATCACGGGCTCTGGCGCCATCCGTTGACAGCACAGACCCGTTTCAACGAGCTGGAGACCTGGGTTGAGCTGGCGACACTCCTGGAGAAGGGCAAGTTCGATGCGCTCTTCGTCGCCGACATTCTGGGCGTGGACGCGGTCTACAAGGGATCGTGGGACACCTATGTCAGGGAAGCAGTGCAGATCCCGATCAACGATTCCGGGGTGCTTGCCGGCGCCCTGATCCAGTCGCCCGAACGTCTCGGCCTGACGCTCACCAGTTCCATCCTCCAGGAGCATCCCTTCAATTTCGCGCGCAAGCTCTCGACCCTCGATCATCTCAGCAAGGGGCGGGTCGGCTGGAACATCGTCACCAGCGTCAGCCACAATGCGGCACAGAATTTCGGCTTCGACCGCATCGTTCCCCATGACGAACGCTATCGGTGGGCGGAAGAATATGTCGACGTCGTCTACAAGCTCTGGGAGGGGTCCTGGGACGAGGACGCGGTCGTGAACGACAAGGCCGGCAATCTCTATGCCGACCCGGCCAAGATCCATCGCATCCACCACCACGGCAAGCGCTACAAGGTTCTTGGGCCCCATCTGAGCCAGCCCTCTCGCCAGCGCACTCCCGTGCTGTTTCAGGCGGGCTCCTCGCGGGCTGGCCGTGCCTTTGCCGCGCGCCACGCCGAAGGCACTTTCATTGCCGCCGTCAATCCGCACGGCGCGCGCCGCCAGATCGAGGAAACCCGGGCGCTGGTGCAGGCGTCGGGTCGCGATGCCGGCGATCTTCTGTTTATCCAGGGCATGTCCTTCGTGGTCGGGGGCAGCGAGGAGGAGGCGCAGCGCAAGGCCCAGGACCTGGCGCAAGATATCAGCGTGGACGGTCCGCTGGCCCATATCAGCCGCGATCTTGGTATCGATCTCGGCCTGCTCGATCCCGACCGGCCGGTTGACGAACTCGAAATCGAGGGCGTGCAAGGCATCATCCGGGCCTTCGAGGAGGGTAATCCCGGCAAACGGGCGACGGTGGCCGATCTCGGCCGCGCCTACGCGCTGAGCAGCCAGGTGATCGGCACGCCCGAGACCATCGCCGACCAGCTGTCCGAGTGGCAGGAAGCCGGGATCGACGGCATCAACCTAATCTATCACACCACGCCGGGGTCCTTCGTCGACTTCATCGAAAACGTCACGCCCGTCCTGCAGAAACGCGGGCTGGCGCAGACCGAATATGCCGAGGGCAGTTTCCGCGAGCGTTTGTTTGCCGAAGGCACGGCACGCCTGCCCAATCGCCATCCGGCCAGCCGCTATCGGGGCGCTTTCACCGGCACGTCCGAACGCAACCAGCCTGCGGCCTAGGGGGAAAGATGCGCAAGCGGCTCATCTTCAACGCCTTTTCGATGAACGCTGTTTCCCATGTCTATCACGGGCTGTGGCGGCATCCAGCAACGCGTCAGACCGAGCTCAACCAGCTTTCCACCTGGGTGGACTTGGCACACACGCTCGAACGGGGCCGCTTTGATGCCCTGTTCCTTGCCGATGTCATCGGCGTCGACAAGGGTCACAATGGAAGCTGGGACATCTATCTCAAAGAGGGGATCCACTTTCCGGCCAACGATCCGTCGGTGCTGGCGGCCGCACTGATCGGCGCGACCAACCAACTCGGATTGATGTTCACCAGTTCGATCCTGCAGGCGCATCCTTTCGATTTTGCACGCCGTGTGTCGACCCTCGACCATCTCAGCGGTGGGCGTATCGGCTGGAACATCGTCACCTCCACCAGCCGCAACGCCGCGGCCAATTTCGGTTTCACCGAGCCTGTGCCGCATGACGAACGGTATCGCTGGGCGGATGAGTATGTCGAAATTGCCTACAAGCTGTGGGAGGGGTCGTGGGACGATAATGCCGTGCTGCTCGATCGGGACGGGCGGGTCTACGCCGATCCGCACCGCATTCGCCCTATCGATCATGCGGGATCGCGCTATCGCGTCGCCGGGCCTCATCTGACCACGCCCTCCCCGCAGCGCACACCCGTGCTGATCCAGGCCGGTTCCTCCCACGCAGGCCGGGCTTTTGCGGCGCGAAACGCCGAAGCAACCTTCCTCGTCTGCCTGACGCCTGAGGCCGCAAGGACCGCGATCGGGGATATCCGGACCGAACTCGTCCGGGCAGGTCGGCGTCCCGAGGATCTTCTGTTTTTCCAGGGCCTGTCCTTCGTGGTGGGGAGTACGGAAGAAGAGGCCTGGCGCAAGTCCCGTGCGATCGACGAATATGTAAGTACCGATGGCCTTGCCGCACATGTCGGGCGCGATCTTGGCATTGATTTCGGTCTGCTCGATCCGAACAAGCCTGTGGCGGACTATCAGATCGAAGGATTGCAGGGTTTCACCCAGTTCTTCGAAGAAGCCAATCCGGGCAGGAAGGCGCGGCTGATCGATCTGGTGACGGCCATGTCCTACAATGGTCGCATCGTTGGCACGCCCGAGCAGATCGCCGATCACCTCGAGGCCTGGCGGGACGCCGGCATAGATGGCGTCAATGTCGCCTATCAGACCACGCCCGGTTCCTTCGTCGAATTCATCGAGCATGTGATGCCCGAACTGCGCCAGCGCGGGCTTGCCCAGCGCGAATACGCATCCGGCACCTTGCGCGAGCGCCTTTTCCCGGGGCGTCCCGCACTCCTAACCGGAAGTCACCCGGCGACGAGATTCCGCCAGCGGCACAGCCAGGCCGCCGAATAGCCTGCTTCAGAGGAGAAAGATCATGACCGCCTTGTTGCAACAGACTTTCGAGCATCCGATTTCCCGCTTGCCCATCCCCGAGACCGGGGATTTGCCTGAGAACGTCCGAAAGGTCGTCGATGCGCACCATCAGGAAAACTGGGTGCGCGCTCTCTCGGTCAATGGCGAGACGGTGGGCCGCTTTGCCGGCTATTTCGAAAGCTTGTTTTCGCCGCGCGGCCACTTGCCGCTGCAAGAGCGCGAACTTATTGCCGTGATCGTCTCGGCTGCCAATGGTTGCGGCCTATGCACCATCCATCATACCCGCGCGCTCGGCGATGTGCTGGACGATCATGCACGTGCCCAGCGTATCGCCCTGGACGACCATCTCGTGTCGCTCTCCAAACGGGAGAGGGCGCTGGCCGATCTCGCCCGCAAGATCACCCTGACACCCAAATCGGTCGGGCAGGAGGATTTCGGCCGGTTGCGGGAAGCGGGCCTTTCCGATGCCGAGATTCTCGAGGCGGTCGAAACGAGTTCCTGGTTCAACCACACCAACCGGATCTTCATTTCGCTGGGCGTGGTGCCCGATGAGAAGTTCTTCCCGGCCTGACGAGGCTGGCCAGCCGCGCATGTGGAAGCAGGTGCGCGATTTCCCCATGATCGAGTAGAGGATCCATGTCGAAAAAGATGCATCTGGCCGGCTTCCTGATGGCTTCCCCGGTAACGCACAGCCACGCCATGTGGCGTCATCCTAGGGGCGCCCTGAACTTCCTGCAGCCGGACTTCTACGCAGCGATCGCTCGTGCCGCCGAAAGAGGCTTCTTCGACTTCGTCTTCTTTGCCGACGTGCTGGCTGTGCCAGGGCGCTATGGCGACGATTTCAGGCAGGCGCTTGCGGCGGGCGCTCAGACCGCGGCGGCGCTCGACCCGTCCTATGTGGCGCTGTCCATGGCGTCGGCCACTCGTCATCTCGGGCTGGGTGTCACACGCTCGACCACCTACTACGCACCCTATGACATTGCGCGGGCCTTCGGTACACTGGATCACCTGACCGGCGGACGCATCGCCTGGAACGTGGTAACGTCCAATGCCGATGCCGAAGCCCAGAATTTCGGCTTCCGCCAGCATCTCGAACATGAGAGCCGCTACGAGCGCGCCGACGAATTCCTGGAGGCGACTTTCGGCCTGTGGGCAAGCTGGGAGCCCGATGCTCTCATTCTCGACAAGCAGGGGCTGTTTGCAGATCCTTCCAAGGTTCATCGCACCGCACACCGCGGGCACTGGTTCGATACCGCCGGCCCGCTCACCGTGCCGTCCTCGCCCCAGAAACGTCCGGCAATCATGCAGGCTGGTTCCTCCAGCCGCGGCAAGGAATTTGCGGCGCGCTGGGCCGAGATCATCTTCGAGATTGACCCGACGCCGGAAGGACGCAAGGCCTATTATGCCGATGTCAAGGGCCGCCTGGCCCGTTATGGCCGTCAGCCAGATGATGTGAAGATCTTTCCCTCCTTCATCCCCTTCGTGGGTGAAACGGAGACGATCGCGCGGGAAAAGCAGGCCTTCCACAACGAGCTCGCCGATCCGGTAGCAGGCTTGATCACGCTGTCGGCCCATTTCGATCACGACTTCTCGCGCTATTCGCAGGACGAGCCGATCCGCAACGTCGCGGTGGGTGGCAATCACGGCTTGTTTGACGTTGCCCAGCGCGTCACCGCCAAAGACAATCTCACCCTTCGTGACCTTGGCAAGCTCTATGCCCAGGGTGTGCTGCTCCCGCAGATCGCAGGCACACCCAGCCAGATCGCCGACCAACTCGAAGCGAGCATCCATAACGAGGAGGCGGACGGTTTCATTGTTTCGGCCGCCTACTTGCCCGGTTCCTTCGAGGAGTTTTCGGATTTCGTCGTGCCCGAGCTGCAAAGGCGCGGCCTTGTGCGCACGCGTTACGAGGGCACGACGCTGCGCGATCATCTCGGCCTTGCGCCGGCAACCCTCTTGCCGCCGAGCCGGCTCCAGGCCGCCGAATAGGACCGGCCCTTGCACCGCCAACATCTGCCCCATCGCAACAGGAGGCCTTCGTGCCCTTCAAGAAGAGTGCTTTTGCCTTTGGCGATCTGACTGACAAGCGCCTTGTCGGCCGACATCTCGATCGCCTGGACACCCATGGCGTATCGCGTCGTGATTTCCTCGCGCTGGCCTCTGCTGGCGTTGCGGCTGGCGCGGCTGCGGGCCTGCTCGGCAGTCCATCCGTCGCGGTCGCCGCTCCGTCGGGCAAGCTGGCCTATCTCGCCTGGACCAGCCGCGTTGAGTTCATGGTGCAGGCGAGTAGGGCCACCCAGGCTGCTGCCCAGGCTTTCGGCCTGGGCTATAGCTATCTCGATGGGCAGGTCGATAGCCAGCGTCAGCTGAACCAGGCTGAAGAGCAGTTCAACATCGGCGCAAACGCCGTCATCCTCCATGCGCCCGATGGCAGCGCCGTCAAGCGCATTGCCCAGCTTGCCGAGCAGAACAAGGCCTATTTTTCCAATGTCTGGGCAACGTGCCATGGTTCACGCCGTTCGACGCCAGCGAATATTATGCGCTTTATGCAGTGCCGGAGGAGTTTTCGGCCCACCGTGCCGTCACCGAGGTGCTGCTGAAGACGGTGACCGAGAGGCTCGGAGGCGGCAAGATACTCGGAGTTACCGGCGTGCCTGGTTTCTCGACGGACTCGGTTCGCAGCCGCGGGCGTGACGAAGCCTTCAAAGCCTTCCCCAAGACGCAGCTCGTCGATCAACTGCCCGGCCTGTTCAACCGCGAGGACTCGCTCAAGGCGACCCAGGCCTTGCTCGCGCGTCATAGCGACATCGTCGGGGTGGTGGCCCAGAACGACGATGTGGCCCAGGGCGTGATCGCGGCGTTGCGCAATGCCGGGCTGCGTGCCGGCGAAGATGTGCTGGTGGTTGGCGCCGACGGTACAGCCGAAGGGGCTCGCGCCATCAAGAGCGGTGTACAGCTTGCCACGAGCGCCAATTGCCCTGCCTTCCAGGCAGGCTTCTTCACTGCCTATCTCTATGACGTGCTGAATGGCTGGAAACCTCGTGCGTCGGAGCGCATACTCAACTGGCATTCGGTGACGACCACACGAGAGAATGTCGACGTCTACATTAAACGCTATGTCGACAATGGCGATGTCCTGCCTTTCGACTATCGAAAGATGTCAAAGATCGCTCATCCCACCGATTGGGATCCACAAGGCGAAATCACGCCGCTCGACATTGACGTGGAGTGGGCCGGGTTGCCCAAGCCGGAGGGATGGGCCTATCCCAAGCCTTATCTCGAAGCGAAGAACAACGGTGAGTGGGAAATTGTGAAGGCCGAGTACAAGGCGCATTACAAGATTCCCTTCTTCGGTCCTTCGCCCAATGCCTGACGCATCTGGGCAGCCATTCTCGGAAGGGCCGATCGTCATCGTCGGTGGCGGCGTCAGCGGGGCTCTACTTGCTGCCCGCTTGCTCGGAATTCCAGGCAAGCGACAGGTCGTCGTGATCGACGACGCAGGCCCACCGGGGCGGGGCCTTGCCTATTCGACCGCAGGGCGCATCCATCTGGTGAACGCCAATGCAGGCCGGATGAGTGCCGATCCCGACGATGCCGAGCATTTCACAAACTGGCTTGCCCGCTTCGTTCGAAGAGGAGGGTGGCCCGAGGCGCCGGATATTCCTGTATCCGATATGTTTGCGCCTCGATCGATCTATGGGCTCTATATACAGGAACTGCTTGCCGACGCGGTGACCACCAATGCGCGCCATGGCAGACGCTTTCAATGGCTATCTTTGCGCGTTGTCGATGTGAGAGATGCGGAAGGTAGCCTCGAAGTGCACTTTCACGAGGGGGCTCCCTTGTCAGCCTCGGTCGTGGTCCTGGCCACGGGGAACTAATCCAGGCTTAGCGTTCGTGAATCAGCCAACCAGCGGCGGGGCATGCTCGATCCGTGGCGTCCTGCACTCGAAGCGACCGGCGGGGCCGATGCTCGCATTGCCATCGTCGGTGCAGGTTTGACGATGGTGGATGCTGTCGTCTCGCTCCAGCATGCGGGGCATCGAGGCTCCATCGACGTGATCTCCCGACATGGGCTGAAACCTCACCCCCGCCGTCTTCCCCCCGAGTGGCCCGATTTCCTGGCTGAGGAGGTAGGTGGGATTTCCTTGGGAGCCCTGACACGGAAAGTACGACGGGAGTGCCGGGCAGCCTTGAGGCTGGGAATAGACTGGCAGGCCCCTCTCGATATGGTGCGTGCTCATATCGCCCGGTTCTGGCATGCGGCCAGCGACCTGCAGCGCCGCCGCTTCGTCCGCCTTGTCCGGCCTTTTTGGGAGAGCCATCATCATCGTTCGCCGCCGCAGGCCGCTCTCCTCCTCGACCGGCTCGTCGCGGAGGGACGATTGCGTCACATCGCAGCTGACGTCCAGGCGGTCGACACCAGCCAGCGAAAGCCGCGGTTGACAATGCGGTTGCGAGGAAGCACTGGCGTGGAGAATGGCACCTACGACGCCGTCATCGTTTCGAGCGGTGTCGAATATGACTGGCGCCGCGTCGATCAGCCTCTTCCCCGAAATCTTCTGCAGCGCGGATGGGTGCGCCCCGGTCCGCTGGGGCTGGGAATCGATGTGACGACGCAATTCCGCGTTATCGATCGTCACGGAGAAGCTTTTCGAGAGCTCCTTGCAATCGGCCCCCCGCTGCGCGGTCTATGGTGGGAAAGCACGGCCGTCGTCGATATCGCCCGCCAGGCCAGCGAATTGGCGGGTTTGCTTGTCGAATACGAGGCAGCGAGTTCATGACGACCTATTGCCTTCAGTCTTGAAGCTGCAGCCGGCCGGCTTTTATCCTTCCGGTTTTACGGTCCGATACCGGCTCATAGCTTATTTTCTGTCCCTCCCGGAGGATATCGATGCCGGCCGCCTCGACCTCCCTGATATGGAGAAAAATATCGCCTGCGCCGTCATCTGGCCGAATGAAGCCATATCCCTTTTCAGCGCTGTACCATTTGACGGTACCCGTGGGCATTCCATTTCCTTTCATCATTCCACCAGAATCGCCGCAATCGATCTGTTGGTTATTTCTTTCGGGAGCTAGCTCGCAAGGCGCGGCTAGGAAGGCGAAGAACACCAAACCCCCAGGAGGGGTAGTCTAGACACTGTCTGCAGTCATAATTTGGGGAGCCCCGGAGGATTGGTCTCCGACTTGCTCAAGGCCTCGCGGGAAAGCTGCCAGCGCTGAAGAATCCGGGCATAGGAACCGTTGGCGATCAGTGCATTGGTGGCAATCGTCAAGGCATTGGCCAAGCCACTGTCTTTGCGGGTGGTGATCGCCACATCGGAACGGTCGGGCCAGCCGGCACTAAGGGTCCCAACGCTTTTGATGTCGTTGTCGCGAGCCGCGATGAAGACAAGCTGCGCATGCGGTTGGACGATGACGTCGGCACGCCCGGATCGCAAAGCCAGCAGGCTGGCCGCATCATCGTCGTAATATTGCAGTTCTACAGGCTTCAAGCCCGCCGCAACATTCAGCTCGTTCCACTTGAGCAGAATGCGCTCCTGATTGGTCCCGGCGCCGACGATGATCCTCAGGCCGGCGACGTCCCTCGGCTCCCTGATGGCGCCGATGGCGCTGTCCTTGTTGACCGAAAAGCCGTGCAAGCCCTGGCGATAGGTCGAAAAATCGAATTTCTCCTTGCGCTGCTCCGTCACGCCGACATTGGAGATCACCGCGTCATATTTGCCGGAGGCCAGGCCGAGCGGCCAGTCGGCCCAGGCGACGGGAACAAGATCGAGCGTCAGGCCCAAACTGTCGGCAATCGCCAGCGCATAGTCGGGATCGGCGCCCACGACGGTTCTTGCATCCGTCGCATAAGCGGCGAGCGGCGGACTGCCCGGGCTGATGGCCACCGTGAACGTACCGGGCGTGACGAATCTGAAGCCCTTGGGAATGGCGGCGATGGCTTGATCGACCTTTTCGACTTCGAATCCGGCCCGGCTGTTCCGGGCTGAGATCGAAATCTGCGGAATGGGCCGCAGATACGGCGATGTCCGCCAGTGCGGCTGCTGCGATGAACAGGGTTCGAACAGATTGATGCATTGTCACCTCTGCGAAAATTTCCTGCCGGGCGAAGGGTGGGAAGCCGCCGGATCGCTCCAAGGAGTCTGGTCGGCAAACCGGCGGCCTTCGGGAGCTAGCGCGGCCCGTCGCTGGCCCTCCCTTGCACGATACGGTCCAGCACGATCGCGCAGGCCAGGATCGCCACGCCGGCCAGGATGCCCTCTCCCTGTGCTGCATATTGCAGCGATGTCAGCACGTCCTCGCCAAGGCCCTTGGCCCCGATCAGCGAGGCGATGACGACCATGGAGAGGCACATGAGGATGGTCTGGTTGATGCCGATCATGATGGAGGGAAGGGCCAGCGGCAGATCGACCTTCCAGGTCAGGAAGGCACGCGTTGCCCCGAATGCCAGCGCCGCTTCGCGCACGGTTTTCGGAACGCCCTGGATGCCCAGCGTTGTAAGGCGAACGACGGGGGGTGTGCCAAAGATCACGGTGGCGATGATGCCGGACGGCTTGCCGATGCCGAAAAGGGCAATGACGGGGATTAGATAGACGAATGCCGGCATTGTCTGCATGAAATCGAGAATTGGGCGGACGATCCTTGCTACTCGGGCGTTGTAGCCACACCACACGCCGAGGGGGAGGCCGACCAGCACGGATACGAAGGCGGCGGTGCCGAGCAGCGCCACCGTCTCCATGGCCTTCGCCCAGTAGCCGAGCAGGCCGAGATAGGCGAGGGCCACCAAGGTGAGCACGAATACGCGTATCCCCGCCAATTGATAGGCCAGTGCAAGGATCACCACCATCACCACTGGCCAAGGGGTGCGCACGAGGCAGGTTTCCAGGAGATCGAGGGTGGCATTGATCGAACGCGTGATGCCGAGCGCCAGCGGCGCGATGGCCGCGCTGAGCCCGGCGATCGAAGCGTCGAGCCATGCGGCGGTCCCCTCGTGCCAGGACGGGATAGTCGGCACGCTGACGAGGCCTGATGGAATCCGGGCCGCGGTGAAGGCATAGAGAGTCACGGGAACGATGAGCAGGATCAGCACGACGGCCGCGGCCGCGCCTGGCAGGCTGAGGCCGGCCGGCGCAGCCGGTATGCGTCGCCACCGGCGAAAACGCCGCTCCAGCAGGCTCGAGCCGAGAAGGCCAAGCACGCTGCGAATGGCAATGATCAGGCCGATGCCGAGTGCCAGCAGGATCGGGCCTTTGCCGCTGGCCTGAGCGAGGCTGGATTGCGCCTGCTCGGCTGCCTTGGCCAGGGAGGCTGCCGATTGCTGCAGCGACTGAGCCAGAGGATCACCGTTGGTCACGGCGTGGCGTGCTTCCTCGAGCCGATTGGCGGCGAGTTCACCAAGGCGCTTTGCGCGTGCGGCCGCTTCGCTGCCAGCCCCTCCCGCCAGCCCCTGGGCGAACAGGATCCAGCCCAGCAGTTCGGCCAGGAGGAAGGGCCAGAAGCTCCCCCACAATCTGCGGGCGCCGAGCCAGATCGGGCCGAATATCGCAGCCGCCCAGTTCCAAGTCAGCCGGAGCCGGCCGCTGCTGCCGAGACGGGCGAAGGCGCGCTCGTAATAGGCCGCATTGCGCTCGGTGAAAGCTTTTATCGCCTGCCTGCGCTGGGTATCGGCGGTCGAAGGCAAGTCGTTGGTGATCCGATTGTTCATGGCGCGGCGCTCACATCGGCAACTTCGCGGATGCCGTTCGCTACCGGCGTCGGCGCGAGCGGCTCGGCAATATGGGCGACGAAATCCCTGACATAGTCATCGGCCGGCTCATGCAGGATTTCGAAAGGCGTGCCGATCTGGATGACGCCGCCGTCCCGCATGATCGCGATGCGATCGCCGATCCGTATGGCCTCCTGAAGGTCATGCGTGATGAACACGGTGGTCTTGCCGATATCGCGCGACAGTCTGAGGAACTCGTCCTGCAACTGGCGCCGGATGAGGGGATCAAGGGCACTGAACGGCTCGTCCATGAGCAGAATGCCGGGATCGGCAGCGATGGCCCGGGCAAGGCCGACGCGTTGCTGCATGCCGCCGGACAGGTCCTGTACCGAGCGGTCGCCCCAGCCGGCGAGGCCGACCTTTGCAAGCGCTTCCTCGGCCCGATCCTCCCGCGCATAGCGCGCCACATGCTGGATCTCCAGCGGCATCGCGACATTGTCCCGTACCGAGCGATGGGGCAGCAGCGCATTGGCCTGGAACACCATCCCGATGGTACGGGCGCGCAGTTGCCGCAGGTCCGTGGCCGACAGCCTGCCCACATTGACGCCATCGATCAGGACATCGCCATCGGTCGGCTCGATGAGCCGGTTGATCAGGCGCACCAGCGTCGACTTGCCGCTTCCCGACAGGCCCATGACGCAGAAGATCTCGCCACGCTCGATGCGGAAAGTCGCATCGGCCACCCCGATCACCGCATCGAAGCGCTGGCGAAGTTCATCCTTCGTCGCGCTGCCCTCGCGGGCGGCCGCGAGGACTTGCTCTGGCCGCGCGGCGAAGATCTTCCAGAGGTTCCTGAGTTCGATCATCTGCGCTTCAAGGCGCCTGCCACTTGGCCACGAGATCGGGGTGGGCCTTCACCCATGCGCGGGCGGCCTCGTCGGGCGTCTTCTTCTTGACGGCGATCTCGAAGGCGAGCTGGCTCACCGTCTGGGTGTCAAATTGAACGCGTTCGAGCAGCTTGGCGACCTCGGGGGCGCGGTCGGCGACCGATTTGCTGTAGGCAATATGGATCTCGGCATCTTTATAGGCCGACTTGACCGCGGACTTCTCGAACCAGGCGGGATCATCCTTCGGGTTCACAAAGGTGAAGGTCTTGTCGTCATGGGCAGGCTCCTGCAGATGGACCAGCTCGTAGCGCGCAAAATTCTGGTGCGGGCCGTAGCAATAACCGATCCAGCCCTTTCCATCCTTGGAGGCCTTGTCGAGGGAAGCAGTCGCTACGGCTTCGTCGGTCGTCTCCAGGTCGAAGAAGTCGGCAAAGCCGTAGTCCCGAGCCCGGACCTTTTCTATCTGGGTCGACAGCCAGCCGGAGGCCCCAAGCCAGATCTGGCCCTTGCCATCGCCCTTGGCATCGAAGAGCTTGGCCTTGTCCGGATCGGCAAGATCATAGACCGATTTGACACCCTGCTCAGCAGCGCTCTTTGTCACGCAATAGCCCTGCGTGCCGGCATAGAAGAGAGGCGAGAGCTTGGCCGCGCCGGCCTTGGTGACATATTGCTCGACGGGGGCGGCCTGGTTCGGCAGCCATACGTCCGTCCAGACGTCGATGTCGCCGGTGTTGCGGGCGAGGGCCTCCCAGATCACCGGAACGGAGGCGGCATTGACGATCTTGACGTCCGTGCCCAGCCTGTCCTCCAGCACGGCCTTCACGACAAAAGCCGTTGCCTGTGCGGTCGCATAGCCAGGGTCGGCGATGGTGATGGTGGCGGCCTGTGCCCCGGCTCCGGCGACAAGGATTGCCGATAGTGCGAGGCTGGCAACGTTGAAACTATGCATGGTCGATCTTCCGTTGGTAGGATGGGATTGCCTAGGCCGAATGCCTGAGCGTTTCGGGGCTATGGCGGGAGAGGGGGCGTGCCAGACCCAGATGCTCGCGCAGGGTGGCGCCGGCATAGTCTTCACGCACGCGTCCGCGGCGCCGCAGTTCCGGCACGACCTCGTTGACGAAAGCCGAGAGGCCCTGCGGGAAGGTCGGCGGCAAGACGGCAAACCCGTCTGCAGCTCCCTCGCGCACCCACTCTTCCATCTGGTCGGCAATGGATTGGGCGGTCCCCACGATCTGCCAATGACCTCGGGCGCCGGCGACACGCTTGATCAACTGCCGGATCGTGAGGTTTTCGCGGGTGGCCAGCGCGACCAGCAGGCCCTGGCGGCTTTTGATCGAATTGGACTCGGCCAGAGGCGGCAAGGGGCTATCGAGATCGGCGCCGGAAAGATCGACGTCGCCCAGATAGGTTTCCAGCAGCGACAGGCCGACCTGGGGAGAGATACGGGATTGGAGCTCTTCGAAGACGTCCCGGGCCTCGGCGTCGGTGCTGCCGATCACCGGGAAGATCCCCGGCAGCACCAGGACGTCATCAGCGTTGCGGCCGAAGGCACGGGCCTGCGCCTTGATTTCCGCTCGAAAAAGCTTGGCCTTGGCAAGGTCGGGCTGGGCCGTAAAGACGATTTCGCCAGCCCGTGCAGCCAGCCGAATGCCGGGATCGGACGAACCGGCCTGAACGATCACGGGCCGCCGTTGGGCCGATGGCGGTACATTGAGGGGGCCACGGGACCGAAAATAGTTGCCATCGTGATCGAGCCTATGGAGGCGTGCGGGATCGAACACCAAGCCGCTGTCACGATCGCGCAGGAATGCACCTTCTTCCCAGCTGTCCCACAGGCCGAGCAGGACGTCGAGGAACTCTTCGGCACGTTCATAGCGGGCGGCATGATCGAACGACAGGCTCGATGAGAAGTTGAGAGCCTCGGCCGGCAAGGACGAAGTGACGAGATTCCAGCCGGCGCGCCCAGCTGAGATCAAATCCAGCGAGGCGATCTGGCGGGCAAGAAAATAGGGTTCTGTAAAGCTCGTCGAAGCCGTCGCGATCAGGCCGATCCGGCTTGTTGCGGCTGCAAGCGCGGCTGTGAGTGTCAGAGCTTCGAAGCCGTGTGACCACTCATCGACCCTTGCCAGAGCATCCGGAGCAGCATCGGGGATGCCAAGGCGATCGGAGACGAAGACGAAGTCGAGCTTGGCGGCTTCCGCCTGCCGGGCGCTGCGGATGTAATGGCCTGGATCGACCGCGGCATCGGCCGGGGTGCGTGGATCTGCCCACGCCGCGACATGGTGGCCCGAAGGATAGAGCACGATGCCCAGCGGAATTGGCTGCAGGGAACTCATAAATACATTCATTCTATGTTGTATGGCGCTAACCACAGTACTAAATGATTAAATAAAGTCCATAGATTTTATATAATGATTGGTTGGCGGTCCGCAGCAAGTCAGGAAATCCGGCCCATTACCCCACATGGCAGCTGAGGCGTTCGTGCCATACCTGCCGGGCGTCCAATGGCTCAGTCAGGGTGGGGATCCTGCCGTCAGCGGGTTTTCGCCACCATTTTTTTGCAGAGTGACACTCTCCTCCTGCGCCAGACGGATCATCGAGGCCGTTTAACGCGGCGAGTGGCCACACTTCCGAGGGCGAGGGCTGCAAGCGAAATCATGATCATGATGACCGAAACCGTCGAGATGGTCGGATTTACCTCATTGGTGGCACCATCCCACATCATCTTCGGCAATGTCGTGGCATGGGAGCCTGAGACAAAGATGGCGATCACCACTTCATCGAAAGAAGCGATGAAGGCGAGGGTGGCGCCGGCCAGGATGCTGTAGCGCACCCAACTGGAAAGGACGCTGAAAACGACGGAAGTCTATGATGCTCCGTTGCCCTGGACAGGCGATATCCAATTGCCGCTTACGCTGTTCCGGGCGGAAGTTCGGGAAGAGTGGATCGACATACCGCAGGCATTGCAGGCGCCAGCCTGTCTCTATCTAAAGCCAGGAGCTGCTCAGTAGGCAATTTGGCCACCCGTGATCTTAGGCTTTGTCCCTGTCGATTCTGGGCTCAACACATTGGGCGTCTCGTGATCGATTATGGCGACCGGAAGCGAAATGGCCGCCCGGGTTGCTGAGCCGGCAAAATTGGCGAATCCTTTTATTCGATTGGCCAAGCCTGTTTGATTGGGCCGCAGCGACTGCCCGGCAACTTGGCGACCCAGCAAGCCCACGATTTCGGGGCTGTCGGCGAAAGCATTGTGACCGAGCGCGTCCTTGGACTCGAGACCGTTGGTGTTGATCACCGTGATACCCAGACGCTTGAGAGTATCCGCATAGGGCGTCGGATCCGCCCCGCCGACGCGATTGATACCGCCCGAAATCCAGCGAGACATCGCAAGAGCCTTATCTGCGGTTGACACGATTATCGTGAAACGGGGGAGCTTCGGTCCCATTTCGATCATCTGCCGACGAAACACATCTACGTCGATATCAGGGGACGCAAGAATGACATCGTTGACCTTTGCGGGAACACCCCCTTGGCGCATCGCGACACCACGCAGAGCCTCCATTGCCAGCCAAGTGCCCATGGAGTGTGCGACGATCGTGATCTCACCGACATCCGGGCTCTTTGCCGCCTGAATGATCAGGTCTTCCAGGGCACGTCGTGAATAATTGGCACTCTCCTTGTCATAGAGGTAATCGAAAACACTTCCGCGAGACGGCCAGGTGAAGAGAATCGGGGCTGCGGTGATACCCGCATCATGCTTGAGTTGAGCGAAGCGAAATACCGCATCGGCATAGGTGTTGTTGAAGCCGTGAACAAAGATGACCACCTGCCGCTTGAAATTGCGGTTTCCACGAAACCACTCGAGGATTTTCCCTTCGGATGCCACTTTGTGAACCCCAAGCACAGCGAACTCCCGCTCGGGATTTGCTTGGACATGTCTCGGCCACTGTATCTCCCCGATCCTACGGTTGTGATCCGGCGGGATCGAGACTTCGATGCTATCGAAGGAAATCGCTTTCCCGCGCTCGCCCGAATAAAGTTGGCCTGGATCCTGGACAGCCTGGCGGGTTGTGACGACGAGCATGTTGATCTGGCTAGTACCTGCCGCTTTCGTCGGTACGGGCCGAAGCACTTCTTCCGGCCTTGTCGCGCAGGCGGCCAAGAGCAAAAGAGGGATTAAGAGCAACAGCACTCGCGCCAGGCGCAGATCGCCAATGGCCGCCTTGCCGCAACTGCACCTTGCGAAAGTCCGTTGAGAACTGACAGCAACCTGAAGGTTGATCATCGCAATCCAGGCCCATGGCATTGAGGAGAACGTGCCGGGACCTAGCCCAGGCGACGTAAGGTTTTGCTAGGTCGTCGGGATTTGCGCGGGCTGTGCGGTTGGCAGCTCAACCTCATGTTTCGGTTCTTCGAAGCGAAACCAGGCGATGTAGAGCGCTGGCAGGAACAGGAGCGTCAACACCGTTCCCACGATGATGCCGCCCATCATCGCATACGCCATCGGTCCCCAGAAGATCTCGCGGGCGATGGGGATCAGCGCCAGACTTGCAGCGGCCGCTGTCAGCATGATTGGACGCATGCGATGCTCCGTCGCTTCGACCACTGCCGTCCATCCGTCCTTCCCCTCGCTGCGGAGCTGCTCGATCTGGATGACGAGGATGACGGAATTGCGGATCAGGATACCGATCAGGGCCAGCACGCCGAGGATGGCGACGAAACCGAGTGGCGCTCCGCTCGGGACGAGCGCCGCGACCACGCCGATCAATCCCAGGGGCGCCACCACGACAACGAGGAAGAGCCGTTGGAAACTCTGGAGCTGGATCATCAAGATCGTCGCAATGGCAAACAGCATGACCGGAATGATGGCGACGATGGGAGCCTGTCCCTTGGCGCTCTCCTCGACGGAGCCGCCCGCGACGATGCCATAGCCGGCCGGCAGTGTGCTGGTGACCTCGCCTATCTGAGGGGCCAACTCTTCAACGACGGTGGCTGGCTGAACGGAGGTGGCGATCGCAGCTTTGACGGTGATCGTCGGCAATCGACCGCGCCGCCAGACCGACGGCTGCTCCGACTCGTAGCGGAAATTGGCGACCGCAGCCAGGGGGACCGATTTGCCGGCGCTCGTCTGGATCTGCAAATTTTGCAGGGTCTCGATGGAGGAGCGCTCCCCGCCGCGGGCTCGGCCGATGACATTCACCAGATAGATATTGTCGCGAACCTGCGTTGCGGTCGAGCCGCCAACAATGCCGTTGAGTGCGGTAGCAATGGTCTCGGAGGTGATGCCAAGCTGTGCGGCCTTGTCCTGCAGGACGTCGATCTTCACCACGCGGCCGGGCTCGTTCCAGTCATAGACGATATCCCTGAGATTGGTATTGGCTGAGAGCGTAGCCGCAACCTTCTGCGCCAAATTCCGCACGATCTGCAGGTCTGGACCGCTGATGCGGTACTGCACCGGGCGACCGGCGGGAGGGCCGATGTCGAGCAGGTGGACATAGGCATCGGTGCCTGTGAAGTCTTGCGCAATGATCGCGCGCAACTTCGCATGAAGCCGGTCGCGCGCTTCGATGTCTTTGGCCACGATGACGATTTGACCGAAGTTGGGACTGGACGGCTGCACGTCATAGGACAGCACGAAACGGATCGCGCCCTGGCCGACATAGGAAGACCAGTGTTCGGCATCGGGATCGCCTTCGAGAGCGAGCTTTTCGAAGCGATCCATTTGAGCGCGCGTCTCGGTGATCGAGGCGTTCTGCGCAACGGTCCAGTCGATAATCAATTCGCGCCGATCGGATGATGGGAAGAACTGTTGCTGAACGAAGCGCATTCCTCCGACGGAGAGGCCAAATGCGAGCACCGTAACGGCGATGGTCAGCCACTTCCAACGCACGCAAAAGCGTAGCAGACGCCCGAACAGGCGGGTGAACCGGCCAGGTTCCCCGTGATGTTGCTTCATCGTCTTCGGTAGCAGCGTTACCCCAAGGAGCGGAACGAACAGGACCGCGACAACCCAGGATACCAAAAGCGAGACTGCGATGACGACGAACAGCGTGAAGGTGAATTCACCCGCCGCGCTGTTGTTCAACCCGACAGGGATGAAGCTGGCGACCGTCACCAGTGTGCCGGTCAGCATCGGGAAGGCCGTCGAGGTATAGACATAGGTCGCAGCCTTGCGAAGCGTGTCGCCCACTTCCAGCCGCGCCACCATCATCTCGACCGCAATCATCGCGTCATCGACCAATAGGCCAAGGGCAATGATCAGCGCACCCAGGGAGATTCGCTGCAGCGAAATGCCGGCAAGCTCCATCGCGATGAAGGTAATGGCGAGGACGATCGGAATCGTGATGGCCACCACCAGCCCCGCCCGCAGGCCGAGGCTGATGAAGCTGACGACCAGCACGATGGCGACGGCCTCGGCCAGTGCCTTGGTGAAACCGCCGACGGCCTCCTCCACGATGGCAGGCTGATCGGAGACCTGATGCACACGGATCCCGATCGGAAGCTCGGACTCGATCTTCGCCATCTGCTTCTTCAGCGCCTCGCCGAAATGAAGCAGATTGGCTTTTGGTTTCATGCCGATCGCCAGCCCGATCGCCGGTTTTCCGCCGACGCGGAAAAGCGCGGTCGGTGGATCGATGTAGCCGCGGCCGATGGTGGCCACGTCACCCAGGCGAAAGAAACGATCGTTGATTTGCAGGTTGATGGTCCGCAGGCTCTCTTCGGAGGTGAACTGACCGCCGACACGCACACTGATGCGTTCAGCCTGCGCTTCCAGCGTACCCGAGGGAGCGATCGCGTTCTGCGCCCGCAGCCTGTCGACGATCAACTGCTGCGTCAGGCCAAGCGCTGCAACCTGGCGTGTCGAAAATTCGAGGTAGATGACCTCATCCTGCGCTCCGATCAGATCGACCTTACCAATATCCGGCACCGCCAGGATCTTGGCGCGGATGGTTTCCGCGTAATCGCGCAACTGGCGCTGGCTGTAGCCATCGGCCGTGAGGGCGTAGATGTTGCCATAGACATCGCCAAAGCTGTCGTTGAATGTCGGGCCGATCACCCCATCGGGGAACTGGTCCTTGATATCGCCGATCATGTTACGAACCTTGACCCAGGTCGCGGGAATGTCCTTGGCCTGGGTCGTATCCTTCAGATTGACGAAGATCGTTGTCATGCCCGGCGTGTTGAGGCTCTTGGCGTAGTCGAAGCTATCCAGCTCCTCGAGTTTCTTTTCGATCCGATCCGTGACCTGGGCGGTCATGTCCTCGACGGTGGAGCCCGGCCAGCGTGCCTGGATGATCATCGTCTTGATGGTGAAGTCAGGATCTTCGGCCCTGCCGAGGTTGAAATAGGAGAGCAGCCCGGCCAGGGACGCCACCAGCATGAAATACCAGACGAGGGAGCGGTGCCGGAGCGCCCAGTCGGAAAGATTGAAGCGCGTCACGGGGAGATCCTTTCATCAAACTCGACTTTTTGCCCTTCGGACAAGCTATGGACGCCGGCAGTCACGATCCGGACGCCGGCCAGTGCCTGGCCCGTGACCTGCACTTTGGTTTTGCCTCGGACCGTGACTTCGACAGGGACGGTGCGTACGGTTTTGGTCTGCGTGTCGAGCAGCCAGACGACGGCAGCGCCGCTGCGGTCGAGCAGCGCGGAGGCGGGGATCTCGAACGCCTGCTGTGACGTCGTTTGCTGTTTCGGGAACACAGTGATCATCGCGCCGAGCCGGAAGGCATCGACGGCTTGATCAAGCGTGATCTTCACTCGGCGCGTGCGTGTCGACGGATCGGCTTGAGGGGCGATCTCCCGGAGCTTTCCGCTTGCCGTAACGGAGGAATCCGCCTGGAGCCGGATTGCAAATGATTGACCCTGCCTGAGAAGCCTCGCCGTCTCATCGGGAACATCCACGACGGCTTCCCTGATGTCGGTTCGGGCGATCGTCATGACCTTGTTGCCGGCAATCACAGTCTGGCCGGTTTGCGCATCCACGCTCGTGACGACGCCAGCCTCGTCCGCCGTTAAAGTGGCGTAGCTGCGCTGCTCACGGGCCTTGGCAAGGCTGGCCTGGGCCTGTTTCACCGTGGCGGCAGCCGCTTCACGCGCCTGCTGAACAGTGTCGAAATCAGCCTGGTTGGCGACTCGCTTGGCCAACAGCGCGCCAATCCTGCTCTGCGCAGCGGAAGTATTCGCGAGGGCCGCCTGAGCCTTGGCCAGATCGGCCTCACTCGCCCGCACTGCAAGGTCCAGCAATTGCGGGTCGATCTGAGCCAGAATTTGCCCTCGGGATACGACGTCCCCGACCTCGACATTCCTGGAAACCAGGCGACCGAGGACACGAAACCCCCGATCTGTTTGAAAACGGGGCTGGATGGTGCCGGCGAACCCGGCCGACTGGTCCTCGAGAGGTTTGGCCAGAATGGTGACGACGGGTCTTGGAGGCGCAGGTGCCTGGGTATCCTCGCCGTTGGAATTGCAACCCGCCAGCGCGCCAGCCAGGACGGCGGCCGTGACAAACAACGGAGCCCGCCTCATTTCGCAGCCTCCCCGCTGACCTGTATTGCCGGCATCAGCGGGGTCACCGTCTGGCCGGGATGAAGCAATTGTGTTCCGCCCGTCACCACGATATCGCCGCTTTGCAGACCGTCTTTGACCAGCACTTCATCGGTTCGGTAGCGATCGACGGTAATCGGCTTGATCGTCGCAACATGGGTTTGCGGGTCGACTGTCCAAACGGCGGGATTGCCGTTTTGCGTAAAGAACGCACTTGATGGGAGAGCGAATGCTTGGCCGGGCTGGAACCGACCCGTCCCTGTGACGGCGGCGCCGAGAGTCATTGCGGCGGGCGGAGCATCGATTGAGAATTTGACCCGCACTGTGCCGGTCGAAGGATCAATTGCAGGGGCTATCTCGCGGATATGGCCGATCGCGGTGACTGTGGGATCGGAGATCAGGGCGATCGCGATCGAGCCGTCAGCCGGCCGGTGCGACAGAAGTCCTTCGTTGACTTCGAAGACAGCATCGCGCTCCCCATCGCGTGCGATGGTGAAGACCGACTGCGCGGCATCGACGACCTGCCCCGCCTCCGCACTTCGCGAGACCACGATGCCCGACGCACTGGCGGTCAGCGTCGTGTAGCCAAGTTGTTCCTTCTCTGTTTCCAGATTGGAGCGAGCGGCGTCGAGGGTCGCGCGCGCCGCTTGAAGGGCCTGCAAGGCGTTGTCGTAATTGCCCTGGGTCGTAAAACCATTGGCAAGCAGAGTCTTCTGGCGATCGAAAGCAGCGGTTGTCTGGCGCAAGGTCGCTTCGGCCGACTGAACGCCCGCGGCCGCGCTGGCGACATCCGCCTCCTGTTCTTGAGGCTCCAGTTTCGCAAGCATCTGGCCGGCTTCGATATGATCGCCGATTTCGACGAAGCGCTCGGCGAGCCTGCCTGTGACCCGGAACGCGAGGTCGCTTTGAACACGCGCCTTGAGTTCTCCAGTCAGGGCAACTGATTGGATGTGTTGCGACGCGGTCACGATCTCAGCCTTCACGGGAATCGGCGCGGGTACGGGGGAACTTTCCTTGTCGCCGCATCCGCTCAATGCCAGGGCGAGCACGCTGAAAAGGAAAGGGGTTGATTGTCGAGGGAAACGAAGCGGCCTCCGCATCGGTCATCCATTCTTAAAACTAAACTGAACCGTTCAGTTTTTTTATTTGCTGAATATGGCCACTCGTGTCAAGTTCAAACTGAACGGTTCAGTTTTTGGGGTATGGATAGCTATGACTCCGCCGCGGGCAAAGGAAGCAACGCAGGAAAATGCGGGAGGTCGTGCGTCAACGCAGCGAGATCGCAAGATCGCGTCTATCCTGGCCGCCGCCCGTGAGCTGTTCCTGGATCATGGATTCGATACGATCACGATGGATATGGTCGCGCGACAGGCCCAGGTATCGAAGGCGACGCTCTACGCGCATTTTGCGAGCAAGGAGGAATTGTTCACTGCGGTCATGGTGGATGAAGCGAACCTCATATCTGCGGAAATATGGCAGATTGCGCCAGATAACGACGATGTTCGGGACGTCCTCAGGCACGTTGCGCAAAAGTTCGTCGAGATCTTTCTGTCGGAACGCGCCATGTTCTTGCGACGCGCCATCGTCGGGGTGGTGCCTCGATTCCCCTCGATCGGTGAGGCCATGTTCAACGCGGGACCTAAGGCCATGACGGAGCGTTTGGCGAAGTTCCTGACTGAGGCACACCAAAAGGGCCTGCTCAATGTTCAGAATCCGGCTCTCGCCGCGAACCAATTCCTCAGCACTGTAAGAGGCGACCTCGACATTCGGGGCCTGCTACTGCCGGAGATCCAACCCAGCCGGCGAGAGATCGACATCCAGATCGAAACAGGCATCGACCTATTCCTGCACTTTTATACTCCCGCGGAGAAGAGATAGCCGTAGCTTATCAGATGTGGCTCGAACTACATGAGATACTGGCATGGGAGGCACGAAGTCAGGCTTGGCATGGAGGGTTCTGCCAATCACCAACATTGTAGTCGCTCGCGAGAAATACCGGTTTCGGACATTGTGGCGTGCTAGGGCGTAGGGCTTGGTTGCGAGCCCCCGCAACCAATTTTATCATAAGTCGCTAACCGTCCTGATATGACCATCAGGGCGGTTTTTGCGTTCGGGAGCTACAACCTAATCTCCGCCTAGAATGTCGCGGGACCATTCTTTTAATCGTGGAGACTTTTTACCAGCCTCGGTGGCAATGATCCAACAGCCGAGCGGACACCGAGGGGCTACTGTAGTGGGGCGAAGTAGCCTGAGGTGGACCTCCAGTTCGACTGTTAGCGGCCTGGCCCCTGCTGCGCAGCGATGAGCGAAAGTTGCTCTTTCCCCTCCCAAGATTAATCAAAAGCAGAAACTGCGGCGTGGCCAAGTCAAAAAGTCAGTTTAGTAACCTCAATAATTTACCTCAATATAGTGGTTTTTTATGATGTTCATGGGATCTACATCGAGTATGTCACGGTACGTGTAATAGGCACGTCATCAGATTCAGGATGCATTGCCAGAAAGCAGCTTATTTACAAGCCGAGGCCTTCTTTTCAATGGCGACCTTGTCGAAGTCGTTCACCTTTGCCCAGAGTCCTTCGCTCGCCATAGCGAACTGAACAGGCTCGATTTCGCGGGTCAGCACGCCGGCCTTGAATAGGAAGTCTTGGTATTTCCCGAACGCCTGGACACTCGTGGCGGCCGTGTATCCGTTCGGATTGAGTGCAATGGCTTGCCTCTGGTCCTCCAAGGTCGCCGTCATGAGCGCCATGTCTGTCGCCACGGCCCGCTCCTCGTCCACGCCCGTCGGCTTCGTGTCAGGATATTTCTTCCATAACAGCCGGCGGACACAATCGGGGTTGGCAGCTGCGAAGACCATGGCCTTTGCGATGCCGCGGGCAATGCCTTCGACCATCTTGGGATCTCGATCGATCGTCTTCTGGCTGGTCGCGAAGGTGTAGTCCGGCATGGCAGCCCATGCCGGATCGCGCAGGATGTTGATCTTAGCACCCGCATTCTCGAACCCGACCAGAGCAGCTCGCCAATACATGAGCCCCTGTACACGACCGCTCTCGAGCGCGTTCAGCGCAGAAGCGCCGACGCCTGTCGCTACCAGCGTGACGTCATCCGCGTAAAGACCGTTGCCGTTCAGATAGGAATTCAACAAAGGGACAGCACTGCTCGATAGGCTGACAATACCGATATTCTGACCCCTGAGGTCGGAAGCCGATTTTATCGGACCATCTTTCTGAACGGCGATCCCCACTCCCAAGGTTCCATTGGTGACCACGCCGCGTATCGGAATCCCACGCTCTGTGTTGGACTGAATGATGGCTATGGCACCTATTTGTGCGAAGTCGAGATTATTAGCCGCCAGTTGTTGAACCGCCTCATATGAGCCGCTCACCGGAAAGACGTCGACGTCGTACCCTTCCTCCCGCCAATATCCGAGCAGGTCTGGGAGCAGCAGATAGTAATAGGTCAGGTTCAGGAAACTAGTACCGCTAACACCGATCTTGACCGACTTTACCTCTGCCTGCGCGGAAACAGGGCCGCTCACAATCCCGAGCACAGTGAGGCCGGCGAGAAATAGGCCCCTCAGGGCTCTCGTTACGGGGCGAGAGGGCATGTCGTTGTCCATTTCATTTGGCCAATTGCGTTGTTCATGAACTGCCGGTCGCCGCCGTTTCCTTTTCCTCGCACCAGAACACGGCGCGCCTGCGGACTTCAGCTACGATTTGGTGCAATGTGATCCCAATGAGCGACAGGACGATGAGAATGGCGAAGCTGCCGGCCGTATCCATTGAGAAATTTCGCTGGAGTAGCAGATAGCCGAGACCTGCCTGTGCGCCGATGAATTCCCCAACGATGGCGCCGATCACGGAAAGCACGACAGCGATATCCAAACCGGCGAAGATGAAAGGAAGAGCGGTTTGTATCTTGACCATGCGAAATACATGCCAGCGCGTCGCCGTGAATGAGCGCAACATCTCGATCTGCAATTGGGAGGCAGCGTTCATCCCCGCAATGCAGTTGACCACAACCGGGAAGAAGGCAATGAGGGCCGTGATTACAATCTTGGAAGCGACACCATAGCCAAACCAGATCACAATCATTGGTGCGATCGCTACTTTCGGTACTGTTTGAAGAGCGATGATATAAGGGGAGAGAGCCTTGTCGAGGAGCTTCCATTGGCCGATTGAAACGCCAATGATGACGCCGGACCAGGCGCCGATCAAAAAACCAATGACGACTTCCCACAGCGTCACGCCGACATGCATGTAAAAGCGGGCCGTGCTTAGATTGCTCCACAATGCCCTGGCGACGGCCGTTGGAGTGGGGAGGATGATGGATGGGATTGCAAACAGCCATATGGCCGCCTCCCAGCCGCTGATCACAAGCACCAGCAAGATGATGGACAGCGGGGCTTCCGGGCGCTTCCTCAGTGCCGTTGCGACCTTCCTTGCTATGGGCCGGCGCATTCCCGAGCCGGGGTTTCCGGTCATGCGTCCATACCTCTGGATCCGAAGTGTGAGCGCACGCGCTTGACGTAAATGCCGAACGGGTCGGAATTGATTATTTCGAGGTCACGTGGACGCGGCAGCTCGACATCGATGATTTCCGCGATGTGCCCCGGTCGCGAACCCATCACGACGATGCGATCCGCGAGGAACACGGCTTCGGCGATACTGTGGGTGATGAGAAGAATGGTTTTCCTGCGTTCGCGCCAGATCTCAAGAAGATCGAGATTAAGCTGCTCTCGTGTCATGGCGTCGAGTGCTCCGAAAGGCTCGTCCATGAGAAGAAAATCCGGATCGTGAGCCAGCGCCCGGGCGATCCCGACCCTTTGCTGCATACCGCCCGAAAGCTCGGCTGGATATCTTCTCTCGAAGCCGCGAAGGCCAACGAGTCGCAGGAGTTCATGGGACGCTACCTCGAATTCCGCGCGGTTGCGCCGCTGTATTTCGATCGGCACTCGAATGTTCTGCACCGCGTTGCGCCATGGCAACAACAACGGTTCCTGAAAGACGACTCCAAATTGTGGGCTCGGTCGATCAACAGGTTGTCCGTCGACGAGGACGTCACCCGAGGTCCTGGAAAGAATACCCGCCATTATCTTCAGCAGCGTCGTTTTCCCACAGCCGCTGGCACCGACCACGCTGACGAACTCGCCGTGAGCGATATCCAGATTGATGTCGGCAAGCGCATGAATGGGCTTGCCCTGCCGAGTGCTGTAGACCTTGTTGAGGCCGCGCACGGAAATCATATCCGGAGCTCCACCACCGATGTTTTCACCGGGGCTGCCAGCACATCCGGCCTTCGTCCGACTCTGTGAGCGGAAGGAGGCATGAGGGTATCGGAACGGAATACCTCAAACGGTTCCATATAGTTCAGGTACATCTCCCGACGGGCGATATGGCGGTCGACGCACCTGCTAGGGCAAGCCGTAGTTCCACCGCCATGTCCGTTGCCGAACGTTGGAGAAGGGTCTGGACTCTTCACTATGTACCAAAGCGATTTCATCGGTAGCATGGTTGTACCTACGCGATCTATGGGGCATTTATCTGAAGAATGTGAATGAGTCATTAGATCTTGAGCGCGACCCGTTCGATGCCGCACTTGTCCTGTCGCTAATTCGCTCGATTTCCGTGAGTTCTGGATTCATGTTGGAATATCCCAAATTGGCGCGCACCACGGCACTTCGGTACTTCTGGGAGGTTGCCGCCCAGGGCTCTTTTCGCGGAGCAGCAGAATCGCTCCATATCGCTGCGTCGGCGATCAATCGACAAGTCAGCAATCTCGAAGCCGATCTTGGCGCCAAATTATTCGAAAGGGCGCGCGGCCGGGCTGGCCTTCAACTAACGGATGCTGGACGTATTCTGCAGTACCGTTTGCGCGCCGCGATCAATGAACTGCGCATTGCCGGCGACGAAATCATTGCGCTTAAAGGCTTGGAACGAGGACATGTAACGATCGGATTCAATGACGTTGTTGTAAACACCGTTATGCCCGAGGTAATCGAAAGTTTTCACCGATCACACCCCAATATTACCTTCAGCATAAAAGTTGACACGACTCGCGGCCTTCTTTCTCGATTGAAAGGTGGGGAGATTGATTTTGCGGTTGGTTATAATTTTCCAAACATCGAGGATCTATCGTTCATAAAGTCTATCCCGCTCAGGATGTATCTGGTCGCGTCGGCAGACCATCCCCTTGCTAGGCGATCATCCGTGACGCTCGCCGATATGGGTGGTCACAAGCTCATCCTGCCGGATGGTTCGGGACTTTTGCGACACATATTCGAGTCGGCCTTCCGCGGAACCGACCTGCAGATGGACCCGATTGTAGAAACGAACTCTCTCGAACTGATTCATGCGCTGGCAGAATCGGGAATCGGCGTCAGCATTGTCACAGGGCGTGCCCAAAGAGCCACAGGCCGCGGACGACTGGTTCACGTCGAAATTGATGATGATCGGCTTCTGCCAAACGTGCTTGCATGCTGCAAGCTATCCATGCGCAGCCTTTCGCCCGCCGCGGTTGCATTCGCCGATGCCGTCTGCGATGCCCTGACGACATTCGGCGATCGCGAACTCCACCTCGGGAAGGGTGAGGGCGGAGCGCAGTCTGCAAGCTCCAACATGTCTGCCGCGGACCGTGAGCCGGTTGCATAGAACGATTGTTCCACGGCGGTATGTCGCAATCACACGTCGAGCAGGGCTCCTTGGGCGATAGTCGAGCGAGACAAGGGACGCAGTGACAGTCGATGTTTCCGTCTTGCATACGCCAAATGAAGGGCTAGAGCGTTTTCCGATTTAGCAAAACCGGAAAGATGCGCCTATCTCGTTGAAATGATGAGTGACACTCCATCCAATTGGATCAAATGTCGCTCTGGCACGGTGCAGAGAAATTGCAGCTGTTCCTTCGGCTGAACAAGGTTGGGGGAGTCGTGTCGGGGGACCGCCCGCACACATACCGAAGTCGAGCTCAATGACAGCGCAGGGACGGCTTTGATCGCCTATGCCGCGACATCCGTCAGCGCCACCAGCCCGACAGTGGCCTTAGAGCCATCCCTGGAGCACCTCATGGCACCCGCTCGCAGACGATCTCTCAACATCCTTCCCGCGCCGGATGCGCCTTCGGCCAATGCGCTAATTTTGCGATCTTATAGGAGCCAATTTGACGCTTTACATCGGTCGGGCATTTGATAAGCATTTAAATGTATACATTAGCTGTTTCATGAAGATGTGCGCCTAATGCTTTTACAATTCGGAATGTATTGGATTGTGTATGTCGACACTAAAGAGTTTAATCCGATTACGTATCGAATTTATCATATAGTATTCTGACGCAGATCGAGATTTCGAGATGTGCATGGTTAGAATGTAATATATCGACTCCCCGGGTCGATATTTTCATTTATTTGCAATCGTATTTGCTGTCGATCGCGCTGTAACCGCATTTCGCGACGTTCGAGCCTGCATAGCCGTGGGCCGCGGACGCGCGCTCAGAATTGCGCGTCGTAGCGCCCCGGTCGCTCGCTCCAATTTAGCCGGAACAGATGATGAGAGCGCGTGCTTGGGGGCCCCAAACGACCGAGGGGATGCCCGACGTAACGATCGAAAGTGCTCCTCTCCCGCGGGAGCCTCGTAACATAGAGAAGCGGAGTCCAGCGCGACCACGGATTCTATCAACCCTCCCCTATGACCGATCCGAGCAGTTCTCCGTGTGGAAATCGCGCATTAGCTCACTCAGCGATGTTGGCCTCCCCAACGATGCCAGCTCTGCGGAGGGGTTTGAAATCGAGTACATGCATTGCGACATGGGTGAGGTCGTTTTCAATTCCGGCTATTTCGCCACTCAGACGCTCAGGCATCTATCCCGCCGGCCGCGTAGCTCGGCCATCAATCAATGGTTTCTATTTCATTTGCGATTTGGTGAAGCCTGGTTCGATACTCGCGGGCGTCGGCTTCACGCTCGTCCGGGCGCGATGTTCCTGATTTCCCTCAATGAAGAATTTCAAGGCCAGATCATGGGCTATGAGGGCCAGCTCCTCATTCTGCCGCGTGAGGCTTTCGCGGGCGTTGCAGGAGACCTAGACGGCCTATCAAATACGCTTCTCTCCGGCAGTTTGGCGGAACTGCTCGCTACTTATCTGAACAGTCTGGAAACACACATTCTACGCATGTCTGTCGATGAACTCAGGGTAGCGGGACGTGCCACTGCCGAACTGATTGCAACTTGCCTCCGACCATCCCTCGACAAGCTTGGACAGACATCAGGCCAGGCTGAATCCGCCCTTTTCAGGCGCGCCCGCGCTTATATTCAACAGCATCTGAATGATATCGATCTCGGGCCGGAGCGCTTAATGTCCCAGTTACGGATTTCGCGTTCAAATCTTTATAGGGCATTTGAGGAGCTTGGGGGCGTCGCGGCCTATATCCAGCGCCAGCGCCTCCTCTCCGCCCATGCGGATCTTGTCGCCAGCCCGGAGATGCAGGTGCAAGCGATCGCCTACCGCTACGGTTTTAGTTCTGCCTCCGATTTTGCACGCGCATTCCGCCGCGAGTTTGGCCACAGCCCACGGCAATTGCGTCACCGCTGAGACCTTCGGGCGGCCGGCGCCTGCGGTACGTCAGGTCGAGTGCAGTGAATAGATTTTGTGCAAAATATACGGCTTTTGAGATAATAGTTTTCTTAAAGAGATACTTCTTTTGAGACTAAATGCATACAATTGGGACTATCTGCTCGGTGACTCTGGCGTGATCGTGGCTATTATCGAGCGGCATCATGACTAGGGTCGCTCTGTTAGGGCAACTGGACTGATCGCCACGAAGCGGCAGCCTTTAGCTCAATTCGAGACACCGATGGCTGGAATTTGCATGTGATCGTGCCTCGCACGCGCACGCTGTCTGGTTATGTCTCCGCGGCGGCGTGCCATTCACTCGCGACGCGGCGCAGCGCGGCCTTCGAACATGAGCAAAAGGGCATCAGCGAGGGGCGACATGGCGGTCGTACGGACTTCAACGGTTTCAACAATCTTAGGGTACCGCGTGGGTTTCATCCGAAATTGGTTGGCTAATGCCGATCCAGGCTGTCGCTCGCTTCGGCGCCGGTTGATGGCCTCGCTGCGACTTGCCCACCGCACGCTCGGTACCAAGCGTGGACAATTGGGGCTGGGGATACTGATAAGCGGTGGTGGAGCCGTCACGGCGACGCTCGGTGCGTTTGCGCTTCTTGGCGCTGTTGCTTCCGCCGCGAATGCAGCCCCTCTGAGCCTGGGCGGGGGAACCGTAGGCGGCAATGGTGAGCAAATCGCCATCGGAACCTTCTCTCAAGCTGTCGCAGGGGGGACCGGTGGTTCTCCGATCGCCATCGGTGTGGCCGCCAATGCAAGCGGGACGGCTCCTCCCGGCTTCACCTTCGAGGCAGTGGCAATCGGCAATTCGGCGATTGCGACCGGTCCGTGGGCAACGAGCGTTGGCACCAACGCCAGCGCGACGGGAACAGGTGGCAGTGCGTTTGGCACATTTGCCAATGCATCGGGAAACCAGGCGACGGCGATCGGTAATGGCGCGACCGCGACAAACACTCAGGCGACAGCCATGGGATATCTCGCCAATGCGAGCGCCGTCGATGCCACGGCGTTGGGCAGTGGCGCGACCGCGACTGCGACAGGCTCCACGGCTCTCGGGGCGCAGGCGAAAGCGAGTTTCAATTACTCGACAGCCCTCGGCGCCGCGGCCAATGCGAATGGCATGTATGCAACGGCATTGGGCATTAATAGTACAGCAACTGGCGATGGTTCGATTGCCGGTGGTTACTATAGTGTAAGCAATGGCCTCAATGCGATGACGCTGGGGGCGTTTGCGAAGGCAACCGGTATCAACACAGTTGCTATCGGGCCGGCCGCCAATGCTACCGGCCAATCGGCGACGGCCTTTGGCGTCAACAGCGTCGCAAATGGTGTCGGTGCCGTGGCTGTGGGTCCTGGGGCCAATGCCACAGGTACAAATGCCGCGGCCTTCGGACCTAACAGTCTCGCCAACGGCGTTAACACGACCGCACTCGGCAATGGCGCGAATGCCTCTGCTCAGGCAGGTGACGTGGCTCTGGGGGCGGGGTCGACAACGTCGACCGTAGTGAACACCACGGGAACAACCATCAACGGAACGACCTATACTTTTGCCGGGACGGATGCCAAGAGCACGGTCAGTGTTGGTTCGCTGGGCAATGAGCGCACGGTGACCAATGTTGCCGCCGGCCAGATTTCGGCGTCCTCGACGGATGCAATCAATGGTTCACAGCTCTACGCAACCAATCAGGCCGTCAGCTCGATCGGCAACAATGTCAACAATCTGGGTAATTCGGTGGCGAGCGGCCTCGGCGGTGGCTCGAGCTACGATCCCTCTACCGGCACGGTTATTACGAGCCTCAACTATGGCGGCGATACCTTCAACTCGGTGCAAGGGGTCATCGACAAGATCGGCGGCGCCATCAGCGGCGGCGGCATCAAGTATTTCCATGCCAATTCGACGGATCCGGACTCGATCGCCAGTGGCCAGAACGCCGTCGGCATCGGCCCCAATTCGGTAGCGAGCGGAGATAATTCCTTCGCGGCCGGCAACGGGGCACAGGCAAGTGGGGCCTCCTCGGTTGCCACGGGAAATGGCGCCACCGCCACTGGTAGCAACTCGATTGCGACCGGTACCGGCGCGAAGGCGAGTGGCAGCGGCTCGATCGCTTCGGGCAATGGCGCGCAGGCCGGCGGTAGCAACTCGGTTGCCGTGGGTACCAATGCCAATGCGGCGCAGGACAATGCGGTGGCTCTTGGCAATGGGGCGGATACCTCCGGCGGCCAGGCCGGCGACGTGGCACTGGGATCGGGGTCGAAGACCTCGACAGTGGTCAACACCACCGGCACGACGATCAACGGCACCAACTACACTTTCGCGGGTACCAACGCGACCAGCACGGTCAGCGTGGGGTCGGCTGGCAATGAGCGGACGGTGACCAATGTCGCGGCCGGCCAGATTTCGGGTAGCTCGACGGATGCGATCAACGGCTCGCAGCTCTATGCCACCAATCAGGCAGTCGCGGCAGCCAACCAGCAGGTCACCCAACTCGGTAACAACGTCAACAATCTGGGCACGTCGACGGCTTCGACGATCGGCGGCAATGCAAATTACGACCCCAATACGGGCAAAGTAACGATGCCGTCCTATACGCTCAACGGCTCCAACGCGACATATAACGACGTCATGTCAGGCGTCCAGGCTATTGCCAATGGCGGCGCAGGCCCTGTCCAATATTCCAATCCGGCAAGCCCCTCGACGCCAAACGGCGGTACACCAACCAATAGCCTCACGCTGGTTGGGACGGGCGGGCCGGTGACCATCAGCAATCTTGGGCCGGGCCAGGTCTCCGCAACCTCTACCCAAGCCATCAACGGATCGCAGCTCTATGGCACGGCCCAGTCCGTCGCCTCCGCGCTCGGTGGTGGATCGACCGTCAACAGCGCAGGCCAAGTCACGGCACCAAGCTATTCGGTCGGAGGCAATTCCTACAATAATGTCGGAGGCGCCGTTACCGCTCTCGACCAGCGCATCAATAACATTGGCGGCAACGTCGCCAATCTGCAGAGCCAGGTGTCCGACAATCTCAAGGAGGCCAGGAAGGGCATTGCCTCTGCCTTGGCGGCATCGGCACTACGCTATGACGACAGGCCGGGTAAGGTCTCGGTTGCAACAGGCATGTCTGTCTACCACCGGCAGGTTGGCCTGGCTGCGGGTCTCGGCTGGACGTCGGAGGATGCCAAGTGGCGAGCCAACGTGGCGGCTACCTTTTCGCCGGGTAGCGGTAAGTCCGATTTCGGTGTGATGGGTGGTCTGGCCTACACCTTCAATTAGTCTTAGCCGAACGGCGGAGGCCCGCCGATTGAAGCATCCGTCTCACCAAGTCATATCGTTGAGGCGGATGTATGCTCCTGGCACCGGGGTGTTCGTTGATGAAGAAGTTTGTGTTGATCGCCGTTCTCATGTTGGGACTCGTAGCGGAAGCTACGGCTGACGAGGCGAGAGTAACGAGATATGGTCAGGCTCAGCCGGAGGCTGCTACCACGACAAGTCGCGCGGTTTGGGGGGCGATCGCCTATTCACCGTCCCGTGGTAAAACTGGGATCTTCTACGGTGCGCCAACGCGCGATGAGGCGCGAGACACGGCCTTGCGCCATTGCCGAAATGCAGCAAATCAGCGTCAAAACGTAGCAACCGACTGCCAAGTTACGGTCATCGTTTATAATGATTGGGACGACCGTCGGATCGGCCGACGTTCTTCCCCGCAGGACAGGGCCCCGCATTGCGGAGCCGTCGCGGCGTCACGCGAGAAAAACTTTGCGTCCGTCCGGGCAAGTACGCTCGATGCAGCCCGAGATGGCGCTCTTTCCCAGTGTCAGCAAAAGGGACAGGAATGCAAGATCGTGACGGATCTTTGTACCTGAATCCAGCCGGATTAAGACTGCAACAACCGGTGTAGTTTGTCTATATGTGCGTTATACATAGATTTGAGGTGCATTTACGTTTTAAATTTTTGGATATATTGGCAAGGCATCCACCTCGCCGACGAGAGATGTGCGCGATCATCGAACCAATGGAGAAAAGAGTGAAGCCCTATGATCTCTTTGCCCTCTCAACTCGTGTCATGAGCGGGATTGGCTGGGATCGCGAACTTGAGACCGACATATTCCGAGCGACAGAAGTCAATATCCGAACGGTACGACCCCGTTACACTTTCTTGACGCGTTCACTTGATGCGGTCGAAGAGCTGCGTCGGCGCCTGTTACCGCAATGTCCTATCGCGGTTGGAACCTCCGCTGACATTGGCTGGGAGGCAGCCATCAACGGCCATACGGTTCACGCGTCTACCGAGCCGCGTGCTCGCCTGGCTGCGCTCCTGCGTGCCTATGCCATCGCAAAGGAGAGCCTGGAACGCCACCAAGAGTAACAATGTCTGCTCAACGATCAGATCGCTCCAAAGACTCATTTGTAAAATGCAGCTCCTTTGGAAGATGAGCAGCGTGCCGATCCCAACAAGAACCTGGAATCCATGAAAGTTCCTCCTTTACAGATAAGGCCGACTACTCTGCTCACTCTTGCTATGGCAGCAAGCCTGGCTCTACCGGCCATGGCGCAACAGCAACCGGCACAGGCCCCAGCATCGGCCGTACCTGCTCCGGCCAACGCGGCATCGGTTGGGCCACAGACGGCGAATCTTGAGCCTAAGACGGTGTTAGTGTTGGTGCGCTCCACTTTGATCGCGCTCGATCAGGCCAACAAGACCGGCAATTATTCCGTTTTGCGCGATCTCGGCGCGCCAGATTTTCAACGAGAGAACAGCAACGCCAAGCTGGCCGAGATTTTCGCCGCGCAGCGCAAAGGAAGACTCGATCTCGCGGCGGCGCTGGTGCTTGAGCCAGCGATCACCCTCGTACCCCAGGTCGAGAAGAACGGCCTGCTGCATCTTGCCGGCTTCTTTCCAGTGGATGCTGAAACGAAGCTGACCTTTGAGCTCTTTTTCCAAGGCGTTGATGGGCGTCTGCTGCTCTATGGTCTCACCGTGAATATTGCACAGGTCGGCGCCACACCGAACGACGGATCGCATGCTGCACCGATTCCTGCGCCGACTGCCTCGGCACCACCGGCCGCGCCCGTTGCAGCACCGATTCAAGCTGCGGCCTCTTCAACCAAGCCCAAACCTAAACCGAGGTCGACAGCCAAGCCGAAGATAGAGCCCGCACCGGCGCCAATTCAACGAAATCCCTGAAACCGATAGGAACGCGGCTGTGGACTCTACCACCGCGCTATCCGGTCTTCTTGCGCTGCCCGTCTGACCTTTGTCGTGATAACAAATCGTGAGCTGGCCGACGTATACGCCCATCTATTATACTGTAGGAGGCTGGCCTTATTTCTGCTGCGTGGCCGTTGGCAGGATCTCCGAGCTTGGAGGCATGACCGGAGCAGCATGCGGCACGATGGTGTCTGGCACAGGTGCGGGAGCCGACGGCATCTGAGCGATCGACCCGGGACCGGAGTTGGAATCGGCGGAGACGGCGATGCAGGTCTTGTTCACACCCGGCAGTAGGGAGATGCGCTTGCCGTTGCGGTTGATCATGATCTGGGACCGGGATCGGGCTAGCACCGGTTGAGCGCATATAGGTTTGCGCCGTGGAGCAATCGCTGGCGAGCGGGAAGACCTGCATGGTCACCCCGTCGCAGCCGCCCGATGGTGTCGGCGTAGCGATGATCGCGGCCAGGCCGTTGGCTGGCGATTCCAGCCCGACTGGACATCATATCTGGCATTGAGGGCGCCGCGTGACATCTGGTCGACAAGGCCGTGCATTGTGTCAATCCGAGCTGGTTGACCTGTTGGACGAGCAGAGGTGTTTCCGGCAATATCACCGGAGCCTGGGGAGCCGGCTTGCCTGGCAAAGTACCGCGCGGCTTTTTTTAGAAGATCGCGCTCCTCTTCGACCCTGCGTATCTCAGCGCGCAGCCGAAGGATCTCGCTTCTGGCTTCCAGCAACTCCTTCGATTGCTGCTCGGATCTGTCGGGTGAAGCGGCCTTGACCCACTTGTAAAGGCTGTACGCCGAGACGCCCAGGCGCGCCGCGACATCGGGCACGGAGTAACCCCGCTCGGCGACCTGTCTGACCGCCTCCTCCTTAAATTCCGGTGCAAATCTCTGCGAACTCATGACCAACCTCCTATGCTCAAAGGATAGGTCGGCTTTGTCTAACGGATCGGGGGCAGTCCACTCCTCGCGAATTCATTGCTGCCCGTTCACCCCCTAAGAGGTGTTCGTCTTTTGGGTGCCACACCACTTGCTGTGTGGATAGCGCGGGCGTTGCTTGGCTCCTCGAACGGTCATCGCCGCTGCACGACTATCATCAAATCGAAGAGTTGCGGCTCGGTACGCGTATGGTCGCGCGTAGACCATCCGACGATTTTTGGGTCACGAGATCGAAACGATACCAAAGTATGTAGTTTCGATACTTTGGTATAATCGAATTCGACGTGTCTTCTAATTCCCAGCTAATTTTCGATGGTGTATGTCATGCGCGCTCTCGCAGAAGAGCCGGAGGCCCGGATGACAACCTCAGCAAGGCGTCCTTCCCGGGCCTCCCCCCCAATATAGATATCCGTCAGTCCCACCGATTTGCCGTAGTTTAGCATAGTCTCAACGAACAGGTTCGACTTGTCCGGTCTTCATGGTGACGCGTTGTTCCTTGCTATGCACGTGGTTGTCCACACGGTCGGTCTTTGCGCCTTTGCCATCGGCCTTCTTCTTCAACAAGGGCGACCTGGCAGGCTGCTGAGCCGACAGCGGACCCGCCCGGTTTTGCCATCGATGCTGGCGGCCTTCGACCTCGGCGCTCATGCCTGCCGCTCGCCGCGTTGTAGCGCCAAATCTCGCGGGCTGCACTGGAAACCTGCTCTTTGCGGTAAGGTGTTCGACACTGGCGCCGTACAAGCAACTGCTTGCCATCCCGGTCCCAGCGCCCAGACCCAGCCGCTTATGGTCCATTCCTGGAGTGAATGAGATCGCTCGGATGGACGGTAGAAATATTTTGTTGCTGGCAGATGAAGGCACTACGGCATCCGGGATCGAATGGCCGTAGTGCCGTGGACGATAACCGCCTCTACTTCTTCCCGTAGGCCATGATCGTAAAGGTATTGGGATAGAAGGTGTTGGCGTAGAAGGGCGAGACCGCCGTCAGAATCTTCTTGGAGGCGTCGGCGCTGCCTTCGGCCGTGACCGCGTAGATCGTCTTGGTCGTGCGGTCGATCGCCATGGTGCGCATGCCGGCACGCGTACCCAGCGTCTCCAGCGGCTTGTAGCTGTCGGCGCCGCCGACCTCAAAGACGTTGAGGTTGGCGCTGATGCCATTGGCGGTGAAGATGCGCTTGAGATCGGCATCGTAGATGATGCTGTCGGTGCCGCCTCCGATTTCGGCGCTGTAAGCGACCTTGCCGTTGCTGCCGTCTAACACGATGAGGGAGGGCTTGATGGCATCGTGGCCGCGACAGCTGACATAGACCCGGTCATCGGCCCCATTCACGGTCACTGCCGTGGGACGGCCGCAGGCTGGCGTCGTGTCATAAGTGGCAGCGATCTTCCCAGCCTTGGTGTCGATCTTGTAGACCTTGTCGAGATCCTGGGCAGCGAGGAAAAAACCGGCCTTGCCATCGCTGTCGGCACCTTCCACCTTCTTGCTCGGCACTTTGAGGCGACCAACCTCCCTCAGGGACGGCATGTCCAGCATGATCAGTTCCGTGCCATCGGCTCCAGCGCCCATGTTCAAGACGAGGCGCTTGCTCGAAGGGTCATAGTGGCTGGTGTCGAGATCGCCGCCGACCTTGACCGGCGCCTGGGCCGCCAGGGTCGAAAGCTTGAACGGCGTGAGCGTGCCGTCCTCATTGTTGGAAATTCCCAGATCGAATTCCGGGATGAGCACCGCCCCGTTGGAACTGTCCTCCGCCGTCTTGTCGATGACCTTGATCACCTTGTCCGTTTTGGGATCGTAGACCTGGAGGCCTTCCTTGCGATGCCCCAGAAAGACGTGATGCGTGGCCGAATCGACGGAAACATAATCCCATCCCGAGGCCTTGCCCTCGATCATCGTGGCTTTTTGCAGATGCCAGCCGTCGAAAGCCAAAGCCGGCATCGCCCCCATACAAGCCAGCGTCGCGACGGAAATTGCCAAGCCGAGCCTAGTCATTCGTTACCTCCCTTTCAGCCCGCCCGCCCCGCAGGTTCTGTGCGTGGCGACCATAAGACACGAAGCTTTCAGGTGGCTTGCCTTTTCGCGAAACGTGTCAAATCGCATTCAAACGCAACCCTCTTTTCGCTTTGAATGCTGGGTCTGTCGCAACCTCGCTGACGCCTGGTGTCATTCAGCGCCGATCAAACGGGCTGGTGCGACTTCTTCATGACACAGGGGCTTCCTCCCATCTGTCCCTCTTTTTTTAAACCCAGAGGGGTCAGTTCTCAGATTCGACGGGGGGGCAGCTTCTCATTTCGCCTGACACTCCGAGCCAAGATGGGTTCTAATCAGGTCCTTGGTACGCTCTTCCTGCCAGGGGGCAAGTGTTCCTTTTGTTCGCTGGGCCGGCATTGCCTTGCCATATTTGGCAGTCACGTGGGTAGCCACGGCCGCCAGGATGTGATCGAGGGCGACAGGTTGGGAAGCGTTTTCTTCCTCCAGGACGGGCAGGATTGCCAAGCCCAGGTGACGTGCCGGCGGATTAAGAGATGTTAGCATCGAACTCGCGGCTGGCTTGGATATCGATTGGCATGGCACCCTCATCGGCATTTCAATGGTTTCGCGGGATTGTGATGCCCGAACGTCGATATCGATCCTTCATGAGGAGATCGATGGCTGGCTACGGCAAGAGATCGTTCGACTGTCGTCCGTAGGTCATTCCTCGCTGTTGCGAGACGGCCCACTGTTTGTGCTTCCACAAGGTGTTTGGACGGCCTGGTAGTAGATCGACGTTCAGTTGAAGTGATCGGTGGCGAACGTATATCAGTACATTCAATATTTGCTGAAGAAGTGATACGCTACGGCGCGCTGCCAATAACCACAAGTAATAACTAAGCCCTGCTTCTGAAACCAAATTACACTCAATAGCGCGATCTCGCCGCCAAAACGGTGATATGGTACGACAAAGGTGGGCTCAGTCATTCGCTTGGCGGAGCCCTGCTTCTAAGTCTCAGCTAATTCTGTACTTGGAGTATAGCACGCGGTCTCAAACGCGTGAACAAGGGTAGAACTAGTTGGTGCAACTCAAACATCCGTCCATATTTATGGACTCACTCACACACGAAGAGCCTCTTAATTCCGTGGTGTCAACGGTTGCAGGATGGGACAAGCCGACATCGGTCGTCACCGATGAGGAATGTCTCGCCGGCCCGTAGGCCTTCAACGCGCTTGTTGAGACCACGCGAATGATGAGGTCACTCACCTCAAGTCATGGGCCGCTGCGGCAGAGATGCAACCTGTAAGGTTCGTGCAACGGTACGGCTACCCCAAAACCCCGGCCTACAAACCGATGATGGTGGATCTGTGGACCTCCCCACCTCGTGGCACACGTTTCGCTATGACCTCAGTCGCAGCAAACCGGCGCCTCGTTTTTCTTGGTGGCCGCACGCGCCGCAGGATGAGTGTCAACAATGAGTACAGCAAACGCGCAGCGCAAGCCAATAGATAATCAAAGCAATAAATATAAAATATGGAATTTCATTCAAATATTAATTGAAATCTATCCATATTCAGAAATATTTTCAAATAATTTCAATTTAGGCGCAAATAATTCGAGAAATAATTTTATACGAGTGTTAGTATGCAAGAAGGTGTGCCAATAATGATGCTCCGGCAGATTGAGCGACAGGTTGCAGTGTCAATCATTGTGCCCACACTCGACGAAGTCGACAATGTCGATGCGGCAGTGTCATCGATATTGTCCCAGTCCTCGGACGGACTGGGGCTGGAGATTTTGGTGGCGGACGGTGGTTCTCGGGACGGCACCATCGCAAAGGTACGGGCGTGGGAGGGTATCGCCCCTGTTCGACTTGTGCTCTCGGACGGCAAGCGCGGCCTCGCCGGCGACGTGCTGGCGGCAGCACGCCAAGCGGCTGGACAGGTCGTCGTCGTCATGGATGCCGATTTGAGCCATCCCCCCGAGCACATCAACGACCTCGTACGACCCATTCTTGATGATGCCGCCGATTTGGTCGTTGGGAGCCGCTACGTGGCCGGCGGCGCAACCCATGGCTGGCCGGTCTCGCGGCAGATCCTGTCGCGCCTCGGTGGCTTGCTCGCGTGGCCGCTGACCGAATTGAAGGATCCGATGTCCGGCTACTTCGCCGTGCGCAAGGACCGGCTGCTGACGATCGACCCGCAAGCGGCCGGATTCAAGATCGGCCTGGAAATCATCGCCGAAGGAGGCGGCGCACTTCGTTTGAACGAGGTACCGATTGTCTTTCGCGACCGTGAGAACGGAGAGTCCAAAATTGGCTGGAGGCAGATGGCAACCTACGCCCGGCGCCTGGGGGTGTTAGCCGGCGGGGCAGTCTCACTGGGAAATATCTGGCGCTTCGCCGCTGTTGGATTGATCGGGGTCCTCGTCGACCTTCTCGTTTTCGAACTTCTCCTCAGCACCGGCCTTTCGCTGGCTGTCGCCCATGTTGCTAGCTTCGTCGTCGCGACATTATCCAACTATGTGCTCAACTTGAAATGGGCGTTCGCGGACCGCGCACATAGCCGGCCGGAAAAGAGTTGGGTGCTTTACCTTCGTTTTCTCGCGGTGTGCATCCTCGCGCTTTCCCTGCGCGGCGGCATGCTGGCGGGCGCCGTCGAACTCCTCGGCTGGCCTGCCCAGGCAGCCATCGTCCTTGGCATCGGTGTGGCCGCATTCGTCAACTATTTCGGCTGTGCCTTCTTCGTCTTCCCGTCTTTGAGTTCCCGCGTGCCCTCCGACATACGCTGGCGCGTTGCCGCAATGGGCCTGGTTGCCTACGTTCTCGTGCTGCGGTTGATCTATATGGGCCTCGTCAACCTCCTGCCGGAAGAAGCCTATTACTGGAACTATGCGCAGCATCTCGACATCGGCTATCTCGACCACCCACCGATGGTGGCCTGGCTGGTCTGGCTCGGTACAAATCTATTCGGCAACACTGAATTTGGCGTGCGCGTCGGCGCGACCCTTATGTGGCTTGCCACAGCCTTCTTCACCTTCCGGCTCACGCGTAATCTGTTCGGCAAGTCTCCGGCCTTCGTCGGCGTGCTCTTCATCGCCACGCTGCCCTTCTTCTTCACGATCGGCCTGACGATGACGCCCGATGCGCCCTTGACGGCAGCCTGGGCCGGTACGCTCTGCTTTCTGGAGCGAGCGCTCATCGCAGGACAGCGCCGCGCCTGGTGGGGCGTCGGTATCTGCATGGGACTGGGCCTGCTTTCGAAATATACGATTGCGTTGCTGGGGCCTGCGACGCTCCTGTTCATGCTCGTCGAACCCCAATCAAGGCGTTTGCTCGCACGGCCGGGACCTTACCTAGCTGGCATACTCGCGGCATTCCTATTTTCGCCGGTGATCGCCTGGAACGTGCAGCACGGCTGGGCATCCTTCGCATTTCAAAGTACGCGGCGCCTGCAGGGCGCGAATGACTTTGCCCTCCCGTCCCTGATCGTCGCGATGCTCGTACTTCTGACGCCGCTCGGCTTGCTTTCTATCGGGTTCGCGCTGCGCGCCGTCAGGCGGCTGACTGGAAACGCGTTGACGCCGGAGGCCGGGCGGCGCTCGCTCTTCGTCCTCATTTATACATTCGTTCCACTCTCGGTCCTCGTGGCCTTCAGCCTCTTCCACGCGGTTAAGCTCAATTGGACCGGTCCTCTGTGGCTCGCCGCGCTACCTGCCGTGGCAGCAGTGGTTACAGCGACGGGCAAAGTTGCCACGCGTTCCGACATTCGTTTGCAATGGTGGTGGGCTCCGACTGTACTGGTTCTCGTCGTCGTCTATGGTCTGAGCCTGCATTACCTTGTTCTGGGTTTTCCGTTGGTGGGGCATGGTGGTGGCTTGCGCCCCCTTCCAGTGGGTTGGAAGGAGTTTGGACAAAGGGCCGCCGCGTTGCGCAATGAGATCGGGCGCGACGAGGCCAAGGAACCGGTCCTTATCGGCACGGATGCTTACTTCCTCGCGAGTGAGATGGCTTTTTACAGCCGGAGCGACAGAGGAACTGCAAGCTCGGTTGGTCGCGGTGCGCTGGGTGGGCACAGTCTCATGTACAATTACTGGTACAAGCCAGAAGATCAGCGCGGCAAGACTGCCATATTATTCGCGCTGAAGCGCGAGCAGGTCGGGGATCCGACGCTCAATGGTCGATTTGCCCGTTTGGGAGATATTGTCGAGGAGAAAATCCTTAAGGACGGAAAAGGCATTGGTCGGTTCTTTTATCGGGTCGGATATGATCTTCGTCCGGTTACCGATGAAGAAGCCCAGTCGGGCGCTTTCGACGCGCCTTCCGATTGAGGGGAAGGCTGAGAGCTCATGCCTGTCGACGCCGTGAGCGCAAATCGCAGGTCACGTCGAAGGGAGGGATGGCTAAAACATCCTGCGGGACGCCGGGAATGACGGTCGAAGCGGTGGATTTGGCGGGAGCTGGCGACGCTTTTGGCGGGACGCTGACCTGGTGCTTGTCTCAGCGCTGGGCATTCGAGGATGAGCTGGGCCTCGCGCTGGCTGGCCGCGGCTTCCCTGTTGGTGACCATTCATTGGCCGCGCTGGGGAAAAGTCGCCTTGGTGTGGAGGCGTGTCGTTGACGCGGCTTTACACGTTTTATGCGGTCAGCTCGAAGATAATGGCAAGTCCATGGGCTTGCCGACGAGTTTTTCGCGGGTTTGATTGAGGGCCTCCAGGCTTGCCATCGTCTCGCTCGGACGCTGCTTGGCAAGGCAGACCAGCAAGGCCTCGAGCACGCCAAGTGTTCCGGTATGAAGGCTGAGCATGTCGGCCCGTCCCCTCGGGACCTGCAGGACCAGGCCGACCCGAGGCGCAAGCCTCGCCGCCAGCGTATCCGTCAGCAGTATGGATCGCAGTTCAAGTCGTTCAATCTCATCGAGCAGCGCAGAGAGTTCGGTATAAACTCGGCTATAGGCGAGCATTGCGATTAGGTCGCCCGATCGCAGTTTGCGTAGATCGTCGGCAAAGGTCAGCCCGGTATTGCACAGCCTTACAGAATCGAAGCCGAAGCGCGCCAACTGGAAGACGAAATACTCTGCGATCGCGCTCGATGGACCGATGCCGAACACCAGCACGCGCTTGGCACTTGCGAACTCGTCGATTGCCTGTTGCAGCAAGGTGGGAGTGACTGTCCGGCGAATCGCGCCAAGCGCTTCTATCTGTATAGTGATGGCCGCATCGAAGGCGTCCGAGAGCGTGTCGCCGATGCCGTCGAGTGTTCTGGCGAGCCGCTGGGCTGGCAGGAGAGACTGACGTAGTTCGTCAGCAAGGGCATGGCGGAGCTCATCCAGGCTGGCAAAGCCGAGCGCATGCGTTGCTCGCACGACTGTCGCATCGCTCGTACCAGCCTTCTGGGCAAGAGAGGCAGCCGAAGTGATCAGCACTTCTTCACGATGTGCCTGGAAGTAGTCGGCGACGCGTCGCTCGGCCGGACTCAAGCCAGCCAAGCGTGCCGCCATCCTCTCATCGAAGCTCAACCTTTGTGACATTCGCATCTCCAGTGTAAGTTTTGTCGTATATGCTACCACAAAAATGGCATAATGTAGTATACACTACGAACCCGCCGCCGCATGATTTTAGAGGTCGTCATGGATGTGAGTTCGTGGAGTGTTGCGACGCCTGCGGTCGCAGCCGCCTTCCTTGCTTCACTCGTGGAGGTCGTCGAGGCTTTTACCATTGTGCTTGCCGTCGGTACCCTACGCGGGTGGCGCCCGGCGGCAATTGGAGCCGGTGCAGCCATTGGTGCTTTGAGCCTGCTCGTCATTTTTCTGGGTCCAATGCTTGGGCGGGTGCCATTGGGCGATCTTCAATTGGTTGTCGGCGTCTTGCTCATGCTGTTCGGCTTGGGTTGGTTGCGCAAGGCCATCCTTCGCAGCGCCGGCGTGATTCCGCTGCACGATGAAGATGCCATCTTTGCCAACCAGACGGCGGGGCTCGCCGCGCAGGACTTAGCAAAATCCGTCGACTGGATCGCCGGCTTCACAGCCTTCAAGGCTGTTCTACTCGAGGGCCTTGAAGTTGTATTCATCGTCATCGCGGTGGGTTCTGCGCCGGGGATGCTGCTCCCAGCAGCTCTGGGAGCTCTGGCCGCATGCACGTTCGTCCTGGCCATTGGGGTTGCCGTCTACAAGCCGCTGGCCCATGTGCCGGAGAATGCCCTCAAATTCGGTGTCGGCGTGATGCTGTCGGCCTTTGGCGTGTTCTGGGTCGGGGAGGGGCTGGGCGTGCCCTGGCCGGGCGAGGATGTCGCTCTCATCGGGCTGGCTGCTGTGTTCCTATGCGCCGGTATCGCTCTGGTTTCCTTCTCCCGTTGGTCATTGCTACAGGTCAGATCATGAAGACGCTCATAGAAGTCGCCAAGGAACTTATTGGCATGTTCGTCGCCGACGCTCGCCTCACGGTGGCCGTTCTGACGCTGGTGACCTGCAGTGCCTCCCTTGTGATTGGACTGCGAATCGATCCGCTCTGGTGTGGTGCGCTTCTATTGCTGGGCAGCCTTGCCATTCTCGCCGAGGCGGTGCTCAGAGGTGCGCGAGGGCGCTGGAGGCCCTAGATGTTCCGTGATTTGACGGGGTACGCCATCGGCTGGCGACCCTCAGGATATTGGGAAGGCGACTCGCGCAAGATCGATGCCGATATCAGCTTAGCAAAGGCGAGATAGATCATCGGTGTGGTGAAAAGCGCGAGCATCTCGGAAAGGAGATGTCTCCGCCGATGGCGTGACGAAGGGAGCTCGCAGTTCAGATCCAGGTCCGGTGCCCAAGGCCGGGGGTAAGGCGCCGAACAACGCTGCAAGCCTCCTCATCATGATCGGACGAAGGCGCAGGTGCCAGGCTTGGCGTATCGCTTCCACGGGTAGCAGGCCTTATACGCGCTCAGCATCGAAAGCAGCGTGGAGATGATCGTGAGGGGAATGGGTCGTGCTCCCATTGAGGACCCCCAAGACGATGTATTTACGACACGATCACAGCCGCCAGGATCGGCCAGGTGTGGTCTGAGGAGGGATCAAAAAAACCTTGGCGGTGCCTGAAACGTCGTCGTCAGCGCGATCGGTGTGGGCGACTGAAGTCCGGCAGCATGGACCTCACCAGCCGTGATGCTGTGGCGCAATCATCGCGAAGGCCGTCGCCGAATCTGGTTTCGTGATATGTCCGCCTCGATGCGGCCGGCACTGAGCCGCCGATGTTGCCTCAGCCTTTCGGCCAGCAGCAAGCATGCCGCCAGCGAGGCCGCGCCGTAGGCGTAGATGGCAAAGCTTGAATCGTCCGAGCCGGACAGACCGCCGAGAACGGACAGGAGGATCAGACCACCCAAGGCAATCAGGGAAACAAGATTCTCGCGTGAGAAAAGTGCAGCCAGCAAGGATCCGACTGCCCTCCGAGTCACCAAGGTCATGACGAGATCCTTTGTCCTATTTTGTCGAATAGAGAAGAATATCTTCTCAGGCCATGGTTAGGTTGTGAGAATCAAGGATATACTGTAGGGTAACTAAAGCCGCGTCATCGTATCCATTGTCGATTGCAGATCGCCCATCGCCTGCTTGCAGGTTGCGGGATCGGGCGTATCTGCCCGGAGCGCCTCAAGAGCCTTGTCGATGGCTTTGTCAATCTTGTGCCAGTCGGCAGCCGCTCGGGGTTTGAGGCCGGCCTCCGCCTCGTCCCATTGGGCCTCGAGAACTCTGATGCGTGTTTTGGCCCCTGGGAGATCGCCCTTGTCGACTAGAGCCGATACATCCGCGACGATGGTCCGAAATGCGGCAAGGTCACCAAGCCTTGAAGCTGCCGAGGCTTGGGATAAGAACGGTGCACGGATGTTGCCGTTCACAAGCGACTCGCTGGCGACCATTGCCATGGCGCCGATGATCATTGCCCCAATCGTCTTCTTCATGAACAACTTCCTTTGCTGCCAAAATTAGTGCTGAAAATATCTAGAGAGCAGGTCATCATTCTGCGGGGCGAAGTCTCTCGCCGTTGTTGTCGGCGACGGTGATCCATGTGACGAGAGCCACGATCACAGCCAGGAAAACGACGCTGGTGTAAATGGTGCCAAGGCCCATCCCCCCATATTCGCGCGATTGGGAAAGCAGATCGCCAAGCGAGGCCCCAAGCGGGCGCGTGAGGATGTAGGCGAGCCAGAAGGTGAGCACCGGATTGGCGCCCAGGGCAAAGGACCCCGTGATCACGGCGATCAGCGTCCCGAACACGATCACGCCCAGCTGGAAGCCCATGCCCAGCGCTTCCGTCGCAAGGTCACCGGCCGCCGTCCCCAGAGCGAAGGTAAACAGAATGGCCGTCCAGTAGAACAGCTCTCGCCGGGTGGTAACGATGGTATGGATCGACAGCGTGCGCTCGACGGCATACCAGACGGCAAAGGTGAGCGTCAGCGCGCAGCCGAAGGCGATCGTGCTGTTGTAGAGGCTGACGTCGAGCTTGTCGGTGAGGAGATCCGTGATCTGGGTGCCGACGATGCTGACAAGCACCACCGTCAGCCAATAGATCCACGGGACATATCGGCGTGCCCGCACTTGCAAGAGCAGGGCTGCGATAAGGAATGCCGCCATGACGATGTCCGTTGTCGCCGTGCCCAGGCCAACATGGACGGCAAGGTAATCGGCGCCGGTCTCGCCAACGGTTGTCGAGAGGATCTTGATGATCCAGAAGATCAGCGTGACTGCCGGGACTTTGTTGAGCGTCGAAGGGTGGGATGTTGATGTTTGTGTCGTGACAGTCACTACGCAACCTTTCGCGTATCTAACCCGCCCGCCGAATTTTCCGGCCTCTAAATTAGCTGGGCCTTAGAAGGTGAGGAGGATCAGGGGGCAACGGTTGGGGGAGATGTGATCGAGGCCGAGGCCGGATCGCCGCAGGCGCGGCGCATGGTCGGAACAGGGGTTATTGTGCGGTCTTGATATTCGTCACTACCGTTCGTCCGTTCTTGGTTGAATAGACGATCGTCACCTTCTCGCCGACCCTGAGCGTTTCAGCCTCGATCCCTTCCGGAAGGGTGAATCTCTTGCCGTCGGCCAGCGTGACGGCATCGTGCTTCTTGTCGATCGTCCGGACAGTTCCAGTTGTTTGCCCGCCGAAAGCGGTCGTCGAGACAGCGATCATCGCCATCGTGAGGAGGGTGGTTGCATTTTTCATGCGAAGGCTCCCATTTGCTACGGCCACTGCGATGCGCGGGTGCTCCGAACCTGCAGGTGGCACCTGCGATTCTCCGCGTCGAGGAATGGCTGGACCTTGAAGGGCGCAATTTGCGGCCGCATTGCCGCGACTATACAAATTCGTAAGCTGACGGCGTTACTATGACGTCTGCCGGGTCTGTCAGAAGTCGAGCTTAGAGATCCCTCATATTCTTGGTCTCATGGCCCGATCGCGCTGCTGCAACCTGGACCGCCGTGGCGACAGCAGCGACGACAAATAAGAACACGACTACCAGGTAGCTCCAGGGGATCGCGAGAGCGGCAGGCGGTGGATCGAAAACGCCGGTGAGCAATTTCACCAGCATCCAGGCGATCGCGATGCCGAAGGTGACGCCGAAGGCCAGGCCGCCGAAGAGCATGACAATACCCTCGCTCCATAAGAATGCCGCGAGTTGCGCCTTTGTGGCTCCGATCGCGGCCAGGATCGCGGAATTTCTGCGCCGGTCGAGAAAGCCCAATGCCAGCACGAGGCCGCCCGAGGCGGCGGCCATGACAATCGCAAAAAAGAGCTCGATTGTCGTCAGGCCGGCAAGGTCGATCGCGGTCAGGCTTGATCCGATCAGATGGGCGGCCTGGCTGATATCGGAGACTTTCAGGCCGACATCGGCGGCAAGAGCCGACGAGACCTGCTGTGCCAGGGCGGCAGGATCACCCTTGGCTCGCATCAACACATATTCAGAGGTCGGCGAAGCCGTCATGTCGGCGATGTAGGCGGCGTTGGCGACAAGAAAGGAGTTTTTGGGTGCGGTCGGGAATTCCCGGACTACTCCCACGAAGGTGAAGGGCACCGGGTGATACTGGTGGTCACGCGCATTCAGGAGCCGAAGGTTGATGGTGTCACCCGGCTGGAGCTGAAAATCCTGGACTGTCTCTTCGGATACCAGCACGCCACCGCGGGTCGCCGCGAGTTTTGCGAGGCTTGCTTGCGTGTTGGCGCTGCCGAAATAGGCATCCGAAAGGCCTGTCGCGTTTCCGATGCGCAAGGGATCGATACCGTAGAGATCCTGCAGATCAGCGCCGACATAGGCGAAGCGGTGCTGCATTGGCTCGGCGTTGGCCACGGCCGGGAGCATCGCTAGCGTTGCTAAATGGGAGCCCGCCGGTCTTTCGGCGGTACCGGACACGGTCACGTCCGAGCCGATCGTCAGTTCGGCGTCAACCCGTGACTGCGCCTGATAGGTGGCATTGAAGACGGCCGTTGATGTTGCAAAGGAAATCGCCAGGGCCGTCATGGCGATACCAGCCGTCAAGCGCGGTGCTTGCCGGGACAGGGCCGCCGCCACCACGGGCGTCAGCGAGCCGGCAATCGGCCTAACGAAGGCGCGTAGGAGGCCGCCGCCTCGACCTATGACGATGTTCGAAAGCCGGCGTGTCAGAAGCGCCGTTCCCAACCAGAACAGTGCCGGGGCGATGAAGGCCTTGTAGTCCACCGCTGTTGCGGCTACGCCCTCCGGGGCAAGCACGATCTGATAGCCGGCGCTTGCAGTTTGCCAAAAAAACAAGGCGGCGGCGAGGAGCAGCAGCGCGTCCAGCCACAATCGCCGCCACAATGGGGCGAGGCCTGCCGCGATGGTGCGACGGCTCGCATTGACGGTGCTCCGTCGAACTGTGCGCCAGGCCGGGAAGATATAAGCACCGAAGCCGGCAAAGAGGCCGATAAGCGCCGCCAGTACCAACGGCAGGAGGGGCGCGCCCGGCGTCGTCGCCATTCCGGGCACTAACCGAGCAAATGCCACAGCCAGCCCAAGACCCGCTATCGCCCCGCCGGTTGCAGCAACAGCGGCCTCTTGGCCCGCCAATGTGAGGATGGTTCGAACGGACGCTCCGCGTACCCGCAGCAGTCCCTGCTCCTGGTCGCGCCTCGCGCCGCCCGACGCCGTAACGGCGAATGTCAGTGCCAGGGCCAGGGCAACGCCTGGAAGGCCCAGGAACAGGAACAGAACCGTGGCATAGAGGGCGTCTTCTCGAACGGCGCCGAGGCGGGAGGCGAGATTATCAGCGACCAGCACCTGCCCAGCCGCTCGGGCCTCGAAATTCCTTGCAGCGCTAGCTACAAACGCAAAAGCAGAGACAGGGTCGGCCGGAAGCGCCGCGCGGGTAAGCCGCGCATGCAATTGCAATTGTGTGCTGTCGGTCCTTGTCGATTGCTGAGGCGCAAACAGTTGTCGCCAGTCGGTCGGAGGAACGATAAGCACGTTGTCGGGCGGGGCTTGAGGTGCTGCCTGCGACGGTAGCCCGATCGCCTGGAAAAAGGCGTCTGCGTCAGGAAGGTCGACGACACCGCCGATCGGCACTATTATCGGCGCCTGGCCGATGCGCCGGATCACCACATGATCGCCAGGTGCGACGTGAAGATTGGCCGCGGTCTGTTGCGCGACGAGAACGCCCTCCAGGGTGCCTGACAGCAACCTTATCTCGGCGGAAAAATCCCGCCAATAGTGTTCATCGACGGCAACGACTTGGCCCGGGCCCGTTGTTTGAGTGGTGCCGCCTGCGGTGGCCTCGAAACCGTCGACGCCGGCATAGCGAACTTCGTGTATGGCCTGTATGGGGGCAGCCTTCTGCAAGGCTTGTCGGAGCGTCGCCGGGTCGGCGCCCGGGACGATTTTCACCTGCCAGTCGATCGGCACTGCAGAGACGGCGTGGGCCGTCATGCTGGTTTGCGCAGCCGAGAAAAACAATGCCAAGGCCGCCAACAGCGCGACGGTGAGGCAAATTCCCGCCATCGCACCCGCCACACGGGAGAAGCGGTGAACAAGAACCCCGCGGATCCACAACCAATACATGGGTATCATTCCGTCGCCAGATCAGCCGATTGCCAATCGTCCATGGTTGATGGTCCACCGCGTTGCCAGACGGCCGGCGACATTCTCGTCATGTGTCGCCAGGAGCAATGCGCAGCCGCTGCCTTCAAGATGGTTCAAGATCGCATCCATCACACTATCTGCGGTGGCGCTATCGAGTTGCCCGGTTGGTTCGTCGGCAAGAACAAGCCGGGGACGCAGAAGCAGCGCCCGCGCGATTGCAACCCTTTGGGCCTGGCCGCCCGATAGATCCTCTGGCAATTTCTCCGCCAGGCCTTGGAGGCCAAAGGCACGCAGCAGAGCAAGGCTCTTGTCGCGGTCCGGCGTCTCTCCGACGAGAAGAGTTGGTAACTCGACATTTTCCACCGCCGTAAGGGCTGGAAACAAACTCGGCGATTGGAACACCACGCCAATCCCTTGGGGCCTTAGCCGAGTGGCGTGGTTGAGACCAGGCCACTCGATGCTGCCACGGGTCGGTTTGTCGATCCCGCCAAGAATGTGCAACAGCGTGGTCTTGCCGGAGCCCGACGGACCGACGAGGCCGATGCGGGCACCTGATGAGATGTCGAAGTCAATGTCGTCCAAGACCTTGACTTGGCTCGCATTGCCGGCGAAGTCGTGGCCAAGCCCTCTGGCGATGGCCAGTACCTCAGACATCTACGACCCTCCCATCGTGCAACCGGATGATGCGATCCGCCTTTTGCGCCAACGCGGGGCTGTGCGTTGCAAGTAATGTCGCCAACCCAGCCCGGCGCCGGGCTTCGAAATGATCGATCAGCCGAATTTCGGTGTCTCGGTCGACCTCCGCCGTGGGTTCGTCGGCGACAAGGATCGGCGGATAGGCGGCCAAAGCCACCGCTAGACCGGCGCGGGCGGTCTCGCCGCCCGAAAGCTCCATCGGAAGGGCTCTGGTGCGGCGCTCCAGGCCGACCGTCTCGATCAACTGGCCGATGCGCGTCCTGCCGCCTTTGCCGGCCAAGAGCAATTGGAAGCGGATGTTCTGTTCCACGTTTAAATGTGGAAACAGAATGCTGGATTGGAGAAGAATGCCGAATTGCGTCGCCCGGATCTTTGCCCGCTGTGCCTCCGGCCGCCGCGTGAGTCGTTCCCCCGCAACGACGACGTGACCACCGTCCGGTTCGTCCAATCCCGTCAGACATGACAGCAACGTGGTCTTGCCGCTGCCCGATGGTCCGATCAGGGCAACGAACTCGCCCGATGACAAGTTAAGACTCACGCCCCGCAAGGCGAATATCTCTTCCTCGGCGGTATGGAAAAACCGGTACAGCTCATGGGCGACCAACGCCGACATGTCATCGCCATCCAAACGAACGCGACATCAACTGCCATTGGTCGACATTGTCGGCACCCTTAGGTGCGTAGAATTCGAGCGTGACGAGCTTGCCATCTTTGAAATAGAGATAGCGTTCATTCTCGAGGCGGACCTGCCTGCTACTGACAGCGTTTGGTTGGGAGTTTGATGTGTAGACGATACGAATGGCGCTGCCTGCTGGCAGCCTGACGGCACTTACACTGGCAACTTTCACCGCACGCTCGCTTGCTTCGAGCCTGGGCAAATAATCCTCCTTCGTGCTCTCGGCGGTGGGGGCGGTGTCCGCCTTGACGACGGAAAGGATAACGCCGTCGAGCTTGTCGACAAACTTGGCGCCGTCCGTCTGGTCCGTGCGTGCCCAGCCTTCTGGAACTTTGAGTGTGAAACCAGCGGGCGAAACATAGTCGATGAAGACCTGTGTATCGGGGATATCGCCCGGCGGATTTTTCTCAGCCGGAGCGGGCTTCTCCGCTGAGAAGGCCGCCGAAGCCGGGAGAGCAAGCGACGCCATGGCGAGGCCTGAAATGGCAACGCCGATCGCCAAGACGCCGTTCTTGAAGGCATTTGACGGGGCGGTTTTCATCGGTGCAATTCTCCATCAAGGACGGAATGCACCTAGCTTAGGCCGTGTTGTTTACCGGCACCTCGCCGCAACAATACGGATTGGTAAGCCCGATTTCGGATCACACCTCATGCACAGTCGGAAAGCTGATGATGACCGCCAGTCCCGGAGACATGTCCTTAAGCACAATCTTTGCGCCGTGAAGTTCGGCAATGGCATGGACCAGGCTCAGCCCGAGGCCGCTACCAAGCGTACTACGGCTCTTGTCGAGCCGATAGAGCCTGCGGAAGACCTTTCCATGTTCGGCCTGAGGGATACCAGGACCGTCGTCGGCTACCGTGGCAACGACGGTGTCACGATGTTGCATGAGCGTCAATTCGACGGACGTCCCCGATGGGCAATGGCGAAGCGCGTTTTCGACGAGATTGGCGAACATCTGGGTGAGGAGTTCGGCGTCACCATGGATGCGCCGGGCCGGACCCTGGAGGGTTTTGCGCAACAATAGTGACATGTCGCTGTCCTCGGCGACGCCGGTGTAGATTTCGGCGATCGTTTCGATGACCTCTTCGAGATTAATGATCGTGAAACGCGCCTTGCGGGCGCCGGCCTCGATTTGCGCGATGCGCAGCAAAGCGTCGAAGGTTTCGTTGATTTGTCCGCTTTCTGCTTGAGCGTCGAGCAGTTCGCGGACAGTGTTTTTTCCGGCTGCAGCCTTCTGCCTGGCATCTTCAAGAATCAACTGCAGGCGGTTGAGAGGCGTCTTCAAATCGTGGGCAATGTCGCTGGAGACCTGCCGCATCCCTTCTATCAGCGCAGAAAGCTGATCCAGCGCCAAGTTGATCTGGGCGGATACGCCATCAATATCGTCGCCGTTACCGATCAGCGGGATACGGGCCGCAAGCTTGCCCTGGGAGACATCCCCCATGGTGGCCGCTATCGCGTCAAGCCGGCGCTGAACCCTAAGAGCAAGCAATGCGCCCCCACCAAGAGCAAGGATCGCGACCAACAGCGTCGCCCAGCCGAACCCGATGAGGACGATGCGTTCCAAATCCCGTGTTTCCGACAAGGCCAAGGCAATCGCGAGATCGAAGGGGCCGACCTTGCCCGAATAGGCACGATACGCATTGCCCGAGGGAACACCGAGAGCGCCTTCCTCGATGACCGAAAAGCCGGCCGAAACGCCCTTTGCAAGGAAGTTGCCGGCAAGTTGAGCCCCATTTGCATCCGTCAGGGAGAATAGTTGGTCTTTTGCGGAAGCCAGCCTGGCGTGGCTGTTCACGGTTGCGATAAGATCCTCCAGATCGGCACCGGCATAAGTGGCGGCAACGACGGTGAACGTCTCCTTCGCCGATTGGTCCAGACGGTCAGCCAGATTGGCGCGCATGAGTTGGTAAACGACAGCCCCCGACAGGATGAAGGCGATGATGAACAACACTGCAAAAGTGAGGGCCAGACGAAAAGGCGTGCTGCGCAGCAGGCTAAGTTGGCGCATGCAGACTATAGCCCATATTGCGAATAGTGTGGAGGAGCGGTATCGCGAAAGGCTTGTCGATTTTCGTTCGCAGCCGGCTGATATGGGTCTCGACGACACTGGTCTTGGGGTCGAAATTGAAATCCCAGACTTGTTCCAGAAGCATGGTTCGCGTGATGACCCTTCCTTCCGCCCACATCAGCACCTCGAGCAATCTGAATTCGCGCGGCTGGAGTTCGATCACCTGCCCCTGCCGAACCACCCGTCGCTTGATCAGGTCCATCTCAAGGTCGCCGACGCGTAGGACACTTTTCTGACTGTAAGCTTGAGGGCGCCGGCTGAGCGCGTTGAGGCGTGCCAGGAATTCGGAAAAAGCGAAAGGCTTGACCAGATAGTCGTCCCCGCCTGCCTCAAGACCTTCAACCCGGTCGTCGATGCCGCCAATAGCTGTTAGAAACAGCACCGGTGTGCGCACGCCAGCTGCTCGGATTGCCTTTACCAGCGCCAAGCCATCGAGCCCGGGGATCATCCGATCGGCGACTATGATGTCATAGATTTCGCGGGTTGCTGCGAACAGAGCATCGCGGCCGTCGGTGAGGCCGTCGCAAACGTGACCGGCTTCCGTTAGCCCACGAATGACGAATTCTGCCGTTCTTTGGTCATCCTCGACGATAAGAAGTCGCATCTACGAGTACAGCCTTTCCAGTCGATCTTCCGCCCGCAGGCTATCACACTGGCGGCGGAGCAGGGAGGCGGGGGGCAACTAGGGCCGCCACGGCCTCCACCGCATGAATATGAACAATCTCGGTTCATCGAGGGTCTCATCATGTCCATAACAGCGACATCGCTTGCCTGGCCGCGGCCAAGAGGTTGTTAGACCGTCCTTCGTAGGTCATTGCTCTCTGCAGTTCGATGACCCGAATTTGTGCTTCCATTGGATGTTTGGAGGAGCCAAACAATCGTAGTCGTACAGTTGAGGTAATCGATGGCGAAGAAGCATCGGTACATTCAATGCCAGCAAACGAGGAAGCTACGCCGCAGTTCGAAATAATCCGCTACGATCATCGACAAGCAGAGTTTCCAGTACGCTACGGTGCGCCTGCAGTGATCGCAAGTAATGATTAAATCCTGCCCCCGCAACCAATTCTGTCATAAATCAATTACCGTCCTGATATGAACGTCAGGGCGGTTTTTGCGTTTGGAGGGCGCTCGTAGCAGCGACGGGGCCCTCGATGTAGAAGTTCGAACCTTTTCCGGTACGGCCTGACGACCGGCCATGGCAATCGCGGGACACGACAGGTCACACCATAGAATCCCTGTCTTCCGGCCGGCGCCGGACGGGAACGAACCATGGCTCAACCTGAACAACGCAGCTCGCCTTCTCGGCGTTGCACCCAAGACCCTTAGGCTCGCCGCTGAAGCCGGCGAGATCGAAGGCGTTCACCCCCTCCCGGATGGTCCGTGGATCTTCAGCCGATCCGAATTCGACAAACCACATGCTCTACAGGTCGCGCACCGCGCGCGACAGAACCCAAAATACCCCACGGGATCGCATCCCGATCAGCAAAACGTGTTCCCGTCAACGACATAGACAGATGGGTGTTATGAAGCAGAATTGTAGTCCCTTCGCCAAGCCTTCGCTCGGGCGTCGTCAAGGGGCATGTGAAAACGCTCTTGGCAATGGCCTGCTCCGATTCGTCGGGGCGCACTTTGTTGCATCTTACGAGAGCTGGCAATCAAGTCATTCCTACCAAGGCAAATACGTTTGTCCTAAGGAGCTTTTGAACCGCATTTCTCTAGCCACGATGTGCGCAAACCAAGGGCCGTGAAAACCATCTACCGCGAAGCGGAACACCTCACCATTATTGTTGTCAAATAGGCGCTGGCGCACTTCGTCCGGCAACGTCTCCGGTGAAGGCTTAGAGAAGACCTCCTTGCCCGTGTCGGTCTTCCAACTGATTGGGCAGTCGATGTAGTCCACGCCGATGAACTCAATGTGCAGATGGTAGCCATAAGTTATATCCAGCGTGCCCCTGACCAGTGCGCCGGTCTCGTCAAGACTCACAAGATAGAAATCCATCCATGGGTGCTCCATGATGGCTACGTTCAGCGCCTGCCCGTCAGTTCTATAGTCCATGGCTATCTCCAAATCGAAGCCTTGAACAAAACAGAGCTGCCCAGTCAACCTTTCTCCACGAGCGTTAGCCTTGAGGTGGGCAGATCGCTAATCGCCTCTATCGTAGCATGTCGAGGTAAATCGTGAATTCGAGCACTGTGGCGTGCCGCGGAGCAAGGCTTGGTTGCTGTCCCCCGCAACCAATTTTGTCATAAATTAATTACCGTCCAGGTTTGATCACCTGGGCGGTTTTTGCGGGTGCCGGAGCTCACCAACAGGGCCGAGAATTCGCGTTTGTCGCTGCGAAAATGAGAACTGGCGATGTAAGATTTTCGGTCCTCACAGTTCCGCAACGGCTCGTCACCATCTTTTCCGTCGTCCCGCTTGGTCTTGTCACTCCGCCCTTGCCACCCGTCTTCATCGTCTGGCTGTCATGGCGCAGCGTAAAGCCGTCACCGCCGCTTAAAAAGATACGAGGAGGTGCACAATTCGTTCTCGGTGCACATCGACGGTAACGTGGCGACGCCGTCTTGAAGGGGTATTACTCGGGGATATATTACATGAGTATGTTTCGGTGCGGTTTGATCGCGGCGGGAAGGTCATCATTTCCGAGGAGTGCGAGCATTTCCCGTTCGATCGTCCGCTTCAAGGCATCTAGCGGCAATGCGTTCGGCTCCAGGCCGAACGGGTCCTCGAGTTGGTGGCCGAGAGCGTCAAGGCCGAAGAAGGTGTAGGCGACGAGCAGAACGGGAAGTAATGCCCACCAATCCAGCGTACCGGCAAGGGCGAATGGCAGTGTCACACAAAAGACGAGAGCCGTTCGGTGCAGCAGCAAGGAATACGCAAAAGGAACTGGTGTGTAGGCGATGCGCTCGCACCCACCCTGCACCTCGGTCAGTGCGCTGATCTGCTGTTCGATGACCGAGTAGTGAATCGGATCTATCCGCCCCCTATGCATGAGTGTCAGGCAATATTTGCCGATTTGGTCAAGGACGGCATTTGTCAGATTGGGATTGTTTGAGGCGGTGCCGATATCGAACCAGTGCGTGATGGCCTTCCACACATCTTGACCCCGCAGATGGGCGGCAAGCCCCGCGGAGAAAGCGCATAGTCCCCGGAGCAGGAAGCGCCGGTCATCCGCCTCCAGGGTGGATGTCTGGCGCGCGAGCGACCGGCAGGCGATGATCAATTCGCCCCAGAGCCTTCGTCCCTCCCACCAGCGGGCATAACAGGCATTGTTTCGAAAGCTCATGAACACCGAGAGTGCGATGCCGATCAGCGTGAAGGGAATGGCGCTGATCCGTGTGAAGATGCCCGGATGCTCCTGCGCCGCATAAATCGCCAGCACGCTGATGAGCGCGATTGCGATGAGATGGGGCGCGATGCGAGGCAGGATTGAGCCGTTGACGGCAAATACGATGTCCCTGAAGCTGGGCTTTGAACGCAGGATCATGCAGCCGTCCGTGTCATCGCGGTCTCCCCTCAGCGCAGGCCCTGACCCGCAGAAATGGATGCCGTCGATCTCGGATGAGTTCGGCGCTTCGAGACCATTGCCGTGGTCGAGATGACCATTGCTGCTGGGGAGGCCTGCGACTTTACCGATCTAGGGCGAGGTTCTGCAAGCATCATTCGTGCCATCTCCGGTCCGGACGAAACATCAATGGCTTGGTACCCAAGGCCTCCGGTTTCCCGGACATTTTGTCCGACAGAAATGGACAAAATGTCTATAGATTTCAAATAGATAGCGTGTTTTACTATGTGCTCGATGGTTCTTTCGGAGCGGTTGAGAGCATGGCCGACAATAAGCCTCAATATAAGACGTACCATCATCCGGCAGGGGGCTGGGGCGCTGCTGCAGCGACTGCCAAGGTACTGCTGGAGCAGAGCGTCATCACCAAGGGGTCGCGCGCGTTGCTCGCCATGAACCAGCCTGGCGGCTTCAAATGCCCCAGTTGCGCCTTTCCCGATCCCGACCACAAGAAGACTCTCGAATTCTGCGAGAACGGCGCCAAGGCGCTGGCCTTCGAGGCGACCAAAAGAAGGATCACGCGGGAGTTCTTCGAAAGGCACAGCGTGTCGGAACTCATGGAGCAGTCGGATTACTGGCTCGAAATGCAGGGCCGGCTGACCGAACCCATGCGCTACGATGCGGCCTCCGACCGATATGTCCCCTGTAACTGGGAAGCTGCCTTTGCGCTGATCGGCCATCACCTGAAAGCGCTCGAAAGCCCTCACCAAGCGGAGTTCTATACATCGGGGCGCACGCCCAACGAGGCCGCCTTCCTGTATTCCATCTTCGTTCGGGAATTCGGCACCAACAACTTTCCCGACTGTTCGAACATGTGCCATGAGCCGACGAGCCGTGGGCTGCCTGCCTCCATCGGGGTCGGGAAAGGGACGGTGGTGATGGAGGACTTCGAGCATGCCGAAGCCATTTTCGTCATCGGCCAGAACACCGGCACCAACTCGCCGCGCATGATGACCAATCTGGTCGAAGCCCGAAAACGCGGCGTGCCGATTGTAGCCGTCAACCCGATGCCGGAACGAGCGCTCATACGCTTCACCGAGCCGCAGGATGTCGTGCAAATGGCGACATTCGGGTCGACGCCGATAGCGAGCGAATTCGTCCATATCCGCATCGGGGGAGATCTGGCCCTGTTCAAGGGCATGATGAAGGTGATCTTCGAGCGCGAGGCGCAAGGCGAAAACGTCATCGATACCGATTTCGTCAACCGGCATACCGTTGGCCTGGAGGCGATCCGCGCCGATGTCATGGCACAGGAGTGGACGGACATCGTGGCGATCTCCGGACTGGAGGAGGACCAGATACGCCGCTGCGCCGAGATCTACATTCGTTCGCGCGCAACCATGATCTGCTACGGCATGGGCCTCACCCAGCATCAGGAGGGATCGCGCCTGCTCCAGCAGGTCGTCAATCTGCTCCTGCTCCGGGGTAATTTCGGCAAGCCGGGAGCGGGGATTTCACCCATTCGCGGCCATTCGAACGTGCAGGGAGACCGCACCGTCGGCATCGACGAGAAACCCTCACAGGAGTACTTGGACCGCGTGCGCGATGTGTTCGGCTTCGAGCCGCCCCGTCATCACGGGCATCACACGGTCGAGTCCGTGGAGGCGATGGAAAAAGGTACCGCCAAGGTCTTCATCGGGATGGGCGGGAATTTCGTTCGCGCCATCCCCGATACCGACAGATCCTATGCGGCGATGCGCAAACTGGCCCTGACGGTCGGCATCGCCACCAAGCTCAATCGAGGCCATCTCGTTCACGGACGCGATGCGCTGATCCTGCCTGTGATCTCTCGATCCGAGGTGATCCATACGGCGGCCGGCGAGCAGTTCGTGACGATCGAAGACTCCATGTCGAACGTCACCGCCTCGCGCGGTGTCCTGACGCCCGCCAGCGCCCATCTCTTGCCGGAAGTGGAGATCGTCTGCCGGATGGCTCTGGCGAGCCTGCCCAACAGCAAGGTCGCCTGGGCGAGCTACATCCACGACTACAATCTCATTCGTGACAAGATCACCGAGGTCTATCCGGACATCTACGCCGGCTTCTCGGAAAAGGTGAAGAACCCCAAGGGTTTTCATCTCGATGTGCCACCGCGGCGCCTTGTCTGGCCAACACCGAATGGCAAGGCGAATTTTCTGCTGCTGCCTGGTCTCGATGTGAACGTGCCGGTCGCTGACCCGTCGATGTTGCGGCTGGCCACGGTCCGTTCGCACGACCAGTTCAATACGACCATCTACAGCAACAATGATCGTTATCGCGGCGTCTACAACGACCGCATGATCCTGTTCATGAATGCCGAGGACCGTGCGGCGCGAGGCCTGGACGCAGGCTCCCGCATTGCGCTGGAAACGATCAGCGACGATGGCGTCATGCGTCGCGTGGAGGGCCTGACAGTGTTGGACTATCCGATGCCCCGAGGGGCGGTCGCGGGATATTACCCTGAGCTCAATCCGCTGCTGCCCCTCGAATATTACGACAAGATCAGCGGGACTCCGGCCGCCAAATCGATACCGGTGCGCGTCGTCGGGGCCTAGAGCAAAGTGCGATTTCTCCGAACCGAACTTTGCTCTAACTCTTTGTTTTTAAAGCGTTTTATTGAACGAAAAGTCTATCGACTTTTCTGGAAAACGCTTCGGCCGTCCCGCATCATTGGGAAAAGGATCCCCGGCGTCAGCCAATTCCGAGGACGGTATCTTTCGGCTTGTTTGAGAGGAGGGGACGTTGCTAGGGCAACTGGATGCGGTGATCTTGGCGCGTGCGCAGTTCGCCTTCACGGTGTCGTTCCACTTCATCTTTCCGGCGTTTTCCATCGGGCTTGCGAGCTATCTGATGGTGCTGGAAGGGCTGTGGCTCAAGACGGGCAAGGGCGTCTATGCCAATCTCTATCGCTATTGGCTGAAGATCTTCGCCGTCGTGTTCGGCATGGGCGTCGTGTCGGGCCTAGTCATGTCCTACCAGTTCGGCACGAACTGGTCGGTCTTCTCGACCAAGGCGGGCCCGATCATCGGCCCGCTGATGGCTTATGAGGTGCTGACCGCCTTCTTCCTGGAGGCCGGCTTCCTCGGCGTGATGCTGTTCGGCATGAGCAAGGTCGGCAAGGGGTTGCATTTCTTTGCCACCTGCATGGTTGCGCTCGGCACGCTGATCTCGGCGACCTGGATCATCGCCGTCAACAGCTGGATGCAGACGCCGGCAGGGTTTGCCGTCAATGCCAATGGTCAGTTCGTACCGGCGGGGTCCTGGCTGGCGATCATCTTCACGGCCAGCTTTCCCTACCGTTTGGTCCACACCGTGATCGCCGCCTATCTCACCACAGCCTTCGTGGTGGGAGGCGTCGGCGCCTGGCACCTGCTCAAGGACGGCGGCAATGCCGGCGCGCGCAAGATGTTCTCGATGGCCATGTGGATGGCGGCGATCGTGGCGCCCATCCAGATCCTGGCCGGTGACGCCCACGGGCTGAACACACTGGAGCATCAGCCTGCCAAGGTGCTGGCCATGGAGGGCGACTACCAGCCCAGCCCTAATGGCGCACCGCTTGTGCTGTTCGGCCTGCCGGACAATGTGGAGGGGCGGGTGCGCTATGAAGTGACGATACCGCATATCGGCTCGCTGATCCTCAAGCACGATCCCTATGCACCGCTTCCGGGTCTCACCGATTTTCCGCGAGACCAATGGCCTCCCACGCCGATCATCTTCTGGTCGTTCCGGATCATGGTTGCGCTCGGCTTCGCCATGCTCGGCATCGGCCTGTGGAGCCTGCTCGCACGCATGCGGGGCAGGCTCTATGACTGGCGCTGGCTGCATCGCGCAGCCGTTGCCATGGGACCGGCAGGCTTCGTCGCCGTGATTGCGGGCTGGGTGACGACGGAAGTCGGGCGGCAACCCTTCACGGTCTATGGCTTGCTGCGAACGGCCGAATCCCATTCGCCGCTCGCTGCGCCGGCCGTTGCCGCCTCGCTCATCGCCTTCGTGCTGGTCTATTTCAGCGCGTTCGGGGCCGGCACCTATTATCTCCTGCGCCTGATGGAGAAGGCGCCCGGGCGTAGCGAGAGCCAGCCACCGAACCTGCCGCAACGCGCGGCCGGTATCACGCCCGCAGCAAGCGTCGGCGTTCCCGTGCCGGCGAAGGATTGACCGTGATGGGCAGCATCGATCTCACCATCTTCTGGGCGGCGGTCATCGGCTTTGCTGTGATGGCCTATGTCGTCATGGACGGTTTCGACCTCGGTATCGGCATCCTGTTCCCCACCTTTGCGGTGGGCGAGGAGCGCGACCAGGCGATGAACTCGATCGCGCCGGTGTGGGACGGCAACGAGACCTGGCTGGTGATGGGCGGCGGCGGCCTGCTTGCGGCCTTCCCGCTTGCCTATGCCATCATCCTTCCGGCGACCTATCCGCTGATCATCGCCATGCTGCTCGGGCTCGTCTTTCGCGGCGTCGCCTTCGAGTTTCGCTGGCGCGATCCGCGCCACCGTCCGTTATGGGACGCGGCTTTCAGTCTTGGCTCGTTCGTCGCGGCGTCGGCACAGGGCGTGACGCTCGGTGCGATCCTGCAAGGCGTCCACGTCGAGAACAATGCCTATGCCGGCGGATGGCTCGATTGGCTGAGCCCCTTCAGCCTGTTGACGGGGCTGGCCGTGGTGACCGGCTATGCCTTGCTGGGAGCCTGCTGGCTGATCTGGAAGACGGAAGGGACGAGCCAGCGCCATGCCCGCCGCCTGGCGTTCTGGCTGGGCTTGGCCACGCTCCTCGCGCTCGGCGCTGTCAGCGCTGCAACGCCGTTCCTACATTATGATTATTGGCGACGCTGGTTTGCCATGCCCGGCGTGCTGCTCACGGCCCAGGTGCCCCTGCTCGTGGCGATCTGCACCGCGACCTTCTTCTGGAGCCTGCGGCGCGAGCGGGAGCAGTTGCCCTTTCTGATGGCCCTGGCACTGTTCCTGCTCGGCTTCATCGGGCTCGGGATCAGCATCTATCCCTATGTGGTGCCGCGCGCCGTGACGATCTGGGAGGCGGCGGCACCGCCCGAGAGCCAGGCCTTCATGCTGGTCGGGGCCCTCGTCATCATCCCCCTCATCCTCGTCTATACCGGCTGGGCCTATTGGGTATTTCGCGGCAAGGCCGGCATCCATGGCTATCATTGATGGCGTCGAGAACACCCTTCTGGAAACGGCTCGCCTGGATGGTCGTGATCTGGGCCGCCAGCATCGGCGTGCTCGGGATGGTGGCGGCCGCGATCCGGCTATGCCTTCTGCGCTAGTCCGGGATGGATCTTCTCGAGCCGGATCGGCGTTGGACGATCAGGCATGGGCTCGCGCAGCCCACAAGTCTCTGCCTTCGGGGATTACAGCATAGCGGCATTCATCTGAAAGCATCCGACAGGGAGGCGAAATGACCAGAAGAGCCAAACCCGAGAACGACATTCATGGGGCACCGGAGCCGACAAATGCGCCGGGGCCGACAGCGAAGGCGACGGAGCAGTCCGATCCATCTCCGGCCGGATCAGCCGACGATGCCGCTGCGATCATCGCTAGGCTCGAGGCTGACAATGCCGCGTTGAAGGATCGCTTGTTGCGGGCGCTGGCCGAAACAGAGAATGTGCGCCGCCGTGCCGAGCGTGAGCTGAATGATGCGCGCCAATATGCTGTCGCGAAATTTGCCGGCGACATGCTGGGGGTGGCTGACAATATCGAGCGCGCCATCGCCAACGTGCCGGCGCAAGTCCGCGAAGGCGACGAGGCGGTCAGGACGCTGATCGAAGGGGTAGAGCTCACGGAAAAGGAGCTGCTGCGTTCCCTGGAAAGACATGGCGTCAGGAAGCTCGATCCCCTGGGAGAGCGCTTCGATCCCAATTTCCATGAAGCGCTGTTCGAGGTGCTCGATCCTTCGGTGCCGAGCGGCACCGTCAGCAAGGTCATCGGCGCCGGGTATTCGATCGGAACGCGCTCCTTGCGCCCGGCCAGGGTCGGCGTTTCCAGCGGTGGGCCGAGGCAACCCGCGGAATCCGGGGTCGGAAGGCAGCCCTGACGGCGCGACTGGCAGCGATAGCCGGCCATCGAACCTGTCGGTTTCTGGCTCAGCCGGCTCTGCCTGCGGACACTTTGTCTGCGGTTGCACGGACATGTTGTCCTGATCAACCGGGAACTCTCGCATAAGCCTTTGATATCGCTGTGTATCCAGTCTGGCACGTCTGTTGCTGTCACATCGAGGCCGGCGCTCGGCGGCAGCGCCACAAACAGACGGGACATCATGGCATCGTACTCGACGATATCCGGCCGCCCGCATGGCCATCCGGAACAGCCAAGTCAGGGCTGGTCCTGGGCGAGCCAAAACGCCCAATGCCGTCTCTCGGAAGAGAGGCGAACTGCCCGCTGTCGGGCAGCAAATCCTCCGCCTGAGACATCTCGACCGCGGCAATCACAACAAAAGCGGCAACACATATTCCAGCAATCAAGTAACAGGGAGCATCTTCATGGCTACGATCATCGGAATTGACCTGGGAACGACCAATTCATGCGTTGCAGTCATGGATGGCAAGAATACGCGCATCATCGAGAATGCCGAGGGTGCGAGGACCACACCGTCGATCGTTGCGTTTACAGGTGATGGCGAGCGTCTCGTCGGGCAGCCTGCCAGGCGGCAGGCGGTGACTAACCCGACCAACACGATCTTTGCGGTCAAGCGGTTGATCGGCCGACGCTACGACGACCCCACCGTCGAGAAGGACAAGGCCCTCGTCCCCTACAAGATCGTCAAGGCGGCCAATGGTGATGCCTGGGTGGAAGCCCAGGGCAAGGCCTATTCGCCTTCGCAGATCTCGGCGTTCATCCTGCAGAAGATGAAGGAAACCGCCGAAGCCAATCTCCGTGAGAAGGTCACGCAGGCCGTCATCACGGTTCCCGCCTATTTCAATGATGCGCAGCGGCAGGCGACGAAGGACGCCGGCAAGATTGCGGGCCTCGAGGTTCTGCGCATCATCAACGAGCCGACGGCAGCGGCGCTTGCCTATGGTCTCGACAAGAAGAAGCAGGCCAAGATCGCGGTCTACGATCTGGGCGGCGGCACGTTCGACATCTCCATCCTCGACATCGGCGACGGGGTCTTCGAGGTCAAGTCGACCAATGGCGACACCTTCCTCGGCGGCGAGGACTTCGATATGCGCCTGGTGAATTACCTTGCCGACGAATTCCAGCGCGAGCAGGGCATCGACCTGAGAAAGGACAAGCTGGCCCTGCAGCGATTGAAGGAGGCGGCGGAGAAGGCCAAGATCGAGCTCTCCACCATCACCCAGACTGAAATCAACCTGCCCTACATCACGGCCGATGCCAGCGGTCCCAAGCATTTCCAGATCAAGCTGACGCGGGCGAAATTCGAGTCCCTGGTCGAAGATCTCGTGCAGCGAACCATCGAGCCATGCCTCAATGCGTTGAAGGATGCGGGACTGGCGGCCAAGGACATCGATGAGGTCGTGCTGGTCGGCGGCATGACCCGGATGCCGAAGATCCAGGAGATTGTGCGCAAGATCTTCGACAAGGAGCCGCACAAGGGCGTCAATCCAGACGAGGTGGTTGCGGTCGGGGCGGCAATCCAGGCGGGCGTGCTGCAGGGCGACGTCAAGGACGTCCTGCTGCTCGACGTCACCCCCCTCTCGCTCGGGCTGGAGACGCTGGGCGGTGTGTTCACGCGCCTCATCGAACGCAACACCACCGTTCCAGCCAAGAAGAGCCAGGTGTTCTCGACCGCCGAGGACAATCAGAACGCCGTCACCATCCGTGTCTTTCAGGGTGAGCGTGAGATGGCGGCGGACAACAAATTGCTCGGCCAGTTCGATCTGATGGGTATCGCGCCGGCCCCGCGTGGCGTGCCCCAGATCGATGTGACCTTCGACATCGACGCCAACGGCATCGTCAACGTCTCCGCCAAGGACAAGGGGACCGGCAAGGAGCAGCGCATCCAGATCCAGGCGTCCGGTGGCCTCTCCGAAGCCGACATCGAGCGGATGGTCAAGGATGCCGAAGCCCATGCCGCCGAGGACAAAAAGCGCAGGGAGACGGTGGAAGCGAGGAATACCGCCGAAGCGCTTCTGCATGCGACCGAGAAGGCGGTTGCCGAGCATGGTGGCAAGGTGGCCGAGGCGGATCGCCGGGCGATCGAGAATGCCATGGCCGATCTGCGCGAGGCGGCGAAAGGCGAGGATGCGGCCGCTATCGCCGCAAAGACGGGCACCCTGCAGCAACTCTCGCATAAACTGGCGGAGGCGGCCTCTGCGCAGCCGGGCGCGTCGCCCGATACGGGCTCTCGTGCCGGCGGCGATGATGTGGTCGATGCCGAATTCAGCGAGGTGGATGACAATGATGCGAAGAGATCGAGCTGATCCGGCGGCAGAGCCTGTCACGAAAGGCATTTTGACCGAGACGCGGAGCCTTCCTGACTGACCGCGAAAAATGATCTAGCATCGAGGGCCTGCGCCGGGTTGAGGTCCCGGCGCTTTCAGCATCGACCGGAGGCGCGATGGGGCGCCCCCTTGAAACCTATGAGCCAAACCGCAAAACGCCGTGGAAATGCTATCGGAGTAGGTTGTGAGAAATCCTTACGAGGTTCTAGGTGTTGCCCCGACGGCATCTTCGGCCGAGATCCAGAGCGCCTATCGCAAGCTTGCGAAGAAACTGCATCCGGATCTCAATCCGGGTGACAAGAGCGCCGAGGAGAAGTTCAAGGAAGTCGCTGGCGCCTATGACCTGCTCAGCGACGCCGACAAGCGCAAGCGCTTCGACAATGGCGAGATCGACGCGAGCGGTGCGGAACGCCCGCCGCAGCATTTCTACCGTGAATATACAGAAGCCGATCACGACCATCCCTACGCCGATACTTCCGGTTTCGCCGACTTCATGGACGGGGAAGATGCGTTTGCCGAGCTGCTGAGGCGCGGCCAGCGGGCGCGCGCGAACCGGCGCGGACAGGATCTGCACTATCGGCTGCCGATCGAGTTCGTCGAGTCGGTCATGGGGGCGAACAAGCGCCTGACCCTGCCGGATGGCGGCACGCTCGACGTGAAGATTCCCCCCGGCCTGGTGGATGGACAGACCCTGCGCCTGAAAGGCAAGGGAGCGCCGGGCGCCGGTACGGGCGGTCCCGGCGACGCCTTGATCGAAGTGGAGGTCCTGCCGGATCGGCGCTTCACGCGCGAGGGCGACGACATCACGCTGGAATTGCCGGTTTCGCTGTCGGAGGCCGTGCTCGGAGGACGCGTGCGTGTTCCAACCCCTACCGGCGACGTGACGATGTCCGTGCCGAAAGGGTCGAACACTGGCACGACCCTGCGTCTCAAGGGAAAGGGGGCGCCCCGCCGGGGCGGAGGGCAGGGCGACCAGTTCGTCAAGCTGAAGATCGTCCTGCCGAAAGCGCCCGATCCGGAACTCGAAGCCTTTGTTTCGAACTGGGCCAAGGGCAAGGACTTCAATCCCCGTGAGGATAGAGCATCATGAGCATGAACAAGCAGGAATTTCTGGCGAGTTCCGGCATCCAGGTGCAGACGCTGGAAGTGTGGCTCGAGCAGCGCTGGCTTATTCCTCGACCGACCCCGACTGGCGTGCAATTCACCGAAATCGACATTGCCCGCGCACGCCTGATCCACGAGCTGAAGAACGATATCGGAGCCAATGACGAGGGTATCGACGTCATCCTGCATCTGATGGATCAGCTTCATGGGCTGCGTCAGGCTCTGGCGCAACTGCGCGGGGATATACAGGAGCGTTCGTAGCTAGAGGGGGAGAGTGGAATGAGTGAAAGTCCAATCGCGTCCGAGCAGGGGATCGATGTCCTCATCCTGCAGGCCCTGGTGCGCAAGCTCGTGGCCAAAAGCATCCTTTCGCCGGACGATGTGCGTGCCTTGCTGTTCGAGGCAGCAACCCGCCTCGACATCGACGGCAGCCAGCAGACGCCTCAGGCGGCCCGGGAGATGGTGGAAGAGAGTTTGGCACCGGCGTTTCTGGGCGGCTGACGGTTCTCCGCGTCTGGCCAGGGTGAGGTTGGGAAGGAGTGTTGATGTCTGAGGATCCAGCTCGCGATGCTGCCGGCCCTGCCGCAGATCCACAGTTCGGGCCGTGGCTCGCCCAGGCCTCGATCCTGGTCGTCGACGACGAGCCGGGCATGCGCAATTTCCTGGTCAAGATCCTGGGGCCGCGCTGCAAGCTGATCGCCGAGGCTGCGGATACCAAACAGGCGTCCCAGAAACTCGACCAGCAGCATTTCGACGTGGTCATTCTCGACAATATCATGCCGGGACAGAACGGCCTGGATTGGCTTGCCGAACAGCGTGCCGTCGGGTTCTTTGCCGATGTCATCCTGATGACGGCCTATGCCGATCTGGACACCGCGATCGGTGCCTTGCGGGCCGGCGCCGTCGACTTCGTGCTCAAGCCATTCCGCTCCAACCAGCTTCTCAATGCGGTCGCCCGCTGTCTCGACCGGATCAGGCTGCAGCGCGAGAACGACGTTCTGCATCATGAACTGAAATCGCCGGGCCACCAGATCTTCCTGCGGAACAAGTTGCTCGGCGACTCCAGGGCGATCCAGAATGTGCGCCAGACCATTGCACGCGTTGCGCCCTTGCCGACTTCGGTCCTGCTGACCGGCAAGTCGGGGACCGGAAAGGAAGTCGCGGCGCGCTCGCTTCATTTGCTTTCCGGTCGCTCCGACAAGCTTTTCGTGCCGATCAATTGCGCTGCCATCCCGGCGGACATGATCGAAAGCGAACTGTTCGGCCATTTGAAAGGGGCCTTCACCGGGGCGGGCAGGGCTCGGGAAGGGCTTTTCATGCATGCGCAGGGTGGTACCGTGTTCCTCGATGAAATCGGGGACCTGCCCTTTTCGCTGCAGACCAAGCTGCTGCGCGTCCTGGAAGATCGACGTGTCAGACCGGTCGGCTCGGAGCGCGAAGTTCCCTTCGACGCCCGCTTCATCTTTGCCACCAATGCCGATCTTCCCAAGCGCGTCGAGGCCGGCAGCTTTCGCGCCGATCTCTATTTCCGCATCAATGTCATGCAGATCCATCTACCGCTGCTGAAGGATCGCGGCGACGACGTGCAGGAACTCGCGGCTCTGTTCATGCGCGAATTCGCCCAGCAGCTCGGCATGCCTCCCGTCACCATCGACGACAGGGTGCGCGCTGCGCTCGCACGCTATGATTGGCCGGGAAATATCCGGGAGTTGCGTAACCTGATCGAGCGGACCGTGATCCTCGGCGGTTTTCCGGAAGATATCGAACGCATTGCCAGTGACGGCGATGACGACAGGGGCGGCCAGAGCCTGGCCGAGGTGGAACGGCGCCACATCCTGTCGGTGCTGCGCGAGGTCAAGGGCGATCGCGAGGAGGCTGCCCGCCGCCTCGGCATCTCGCGCAAGACCATCGATCGCAAATGCGTCAGCTGGAATGTCTAGGGACCAAGCCTCGAAGGCCGGACGAAGAAGAAGATCGGTGCGCTATCGCTTGCTGGCGATTGCGCTCGTACCCATGCTCGTGATCTTGCCATTGCTGTTGGGTATCAGCCTCTACCGTTGGAATGCCCGGTTCGATGCCCTGGCAATCTCCAAGGTCAATGACGACTTGACGATTGCCCATCAATATCTGGCCCGCATTCTCGAGAACACGGATTCTCGACTGGCCTCGGTGAGTGAATCGGCACGTTTCCACGACCTCCTTCAGAAAAACGACTATCCAAGTTCGGCGTTTACCTTGCTCCTCAAGGAGACTGCACAGGCACGCCAGTTTGATTTCCTCTACATCGTCGGCGAAGACGGCAGGATCCTCACGAGTGCCTATGCCACGGCGTCTTCCTCCGTGCGCTCGAGCTGGCCGATCGTCCGGTCGGCTCTCGAAGGGCATTCGAAGACGGCTATCGATGTTTTCGAGGCCGAAGAGCTTGGTGCCTTCTCTCCCGATCTCGCCGCACGCGCGCGCATCGAGATCGTACCCACCATTGGCAGTACTGCCGCTACGCTCTCCCAGGAAACTCGCGGCCTGGTGCTCCAGTCGGCCACCGCTTTGACATTGCCGGATGGTCGGCGGGCGGCCCTGGTCGGCGGCACGCTCCTCAACCAGAACCTAGCCTTCGTCGATACGATCAACGACCTGATCTACCATGAGGCTGGCTTGCCCGAGGGAAGCCAGGGTACGGCTACCTTGTTCCTGGGGGACGTGCGTATCAGCACCAATGTGGGGTTGTTCGAAGGGCGGCGGGCGATCGGAACCCGCGTTTCGGAAGTCGTTCGCAACGCCGTGCTCGGTCAGGGGCGGACATGGCGGGGTAGCGCCTTCGTCGTCAGCGACTGGTTCATCTCCGCCTATGAGCCCATCATCGACAGCTATGGCCGCCGGGTCGGCATGCTCTATGTGGGTTTTCTGCAAAAACCGTTCACACAGGCCAAATATGAGACCTTGCTGACGATTGCCGGGGCGTTCCTGGTGGCGGTGGCGGCTACGGTTCCCCTGTTCCTGATCTGGGCAACCAACATTTTCAGGCCCTTGGAGCGGATGACGGGCGCGATTAGCCGCGTCGAAGGCGGTGACCTGTCCGCGCGAACCGGTCATGTGAAGACGAAGGACGAGATCGGCCAGGTGGCTTTTCACCTCGACCATCTCCTCGACTTGCTCCAACAACGCGATGCGCAATTGCGCCGCTGGAACGACGAGCTCAATCGCCGTGTCGAGGAGCGGGCCCACCAACTGCACCAGGCCACCCTGCAGCTGGAAAACACGACCAGGCAGCTCGTCATGTCGGAGAAGCTTGCCGCGATCGGGGAGATCAGTGCCGGCATTGCCCATGAAATCAACAATCCGATCGCCGTGATGCAGGGCAATCTCGAGGTGATCCGCGAGTTGATGGGCTCCGACGCCGAAAAGGCCAAGGTCGAGTTCCGTCTTATCGACCAGCAGATGGCGCGTATCGGCGAAATCATCACCAAATTGTTGCAGTTTGCCAAACCCCAGGAATATGCCGGCTACACCGAGCATTATGCCGTCGCCACCATCGTCTCCGATACGCTGCCGCTTGTTCAGCATCTCATCAGGAAGACGACGATTACCCTGGAGCGGGAGGATCGCGCATCCCGCCTCATCGCGATGAACCGCACCGAGTTGCAGCAGGTCCTGGTCAACCTACTGGTGAATGCCATCCATGCCATGCCGCATGGGGGGCGACTTTCCCTGCGAAACCACGACAGCGACATGGATGGTTGGGCAGGGGTAGCCATCAAGGTTGCGGATACCGGTGCCGGCATTTCGGCCGACGTGATCGAAAAGATCTTCGACCCGTTCTTCACCACCAAGACGCGCGATGGCACCGGACTTGGCCTCTCGATCAGCCAGATGCTGGTGACACGACAGGGCGGCAGGATTTCCGTGTCGAGCGAACCGGGTAAGGGCACGTCATTCCTCGTCTGGCTGCCCGAAGCAAGCTGACGCCGCCGCAGTGATGCGGACATTTTGTCCGCCAGGGCTTCGACATAGTGTCCGCCGCCGTTGGATGCGAAGTTCTATCTGATTGATTTCGCTTTCCTTTCAAATTGGCACGCCAGTTGCTCCTGGAACTGGGCAGCCGTGCCGGACATTCGCGCCGGCGGGTGTGCGGCGGCAGTGAGGAAGAGCAGAGCTATGAGGAGGACGCCGTGCCACGGCATATGGGATCTGCATGCGACCTTCATGCTCGTGGCCCGTCGAGGAGAGGCGCGTGCATTTCGACCGCTTTCGTTTTGACCGGATATCGTTGCCGTGAGGGATGGCTCGATGAACGTTGATAAATACACCGATCGCGCCAGCGGCTTCATCCAGTCGGCGCAGTTCCTCGCCTCGCGCGAGGGAAATCCGCAGCTGACGCCACTCCACCTCCTGAAAGTCCTGCTCGACGACAAGGAAGGCCTCGTTTCGGGACTGATCGACCGATCGGGCGGCAATTCGCGTGCGATTCTGCAGGCGACCGAAGAGGCTTTGGCAAAATTGCCGAAGGTTTCCGGTACGGGCGCTGGACAGATCCATCTGGCCCCCGAGACGGCGCGCCTTCTGGCTGCCGCGCAGAGCACCGCGGAAAAGGCCGGCGACAGTTTCGTGACGGTTGAACGCTTGTTGCAGGCGCTTGTCGCGGACAAGAGCGGTGAGGTCGGCAAACTGCTCGCCGAGGGTGGTGTCGACCCCCGTAACCTCGGTGCGGCCATCGATGCACTGCGCAAGGGCCGGCCTGCCGACACTGCCTCGGCCGAGAATGCCTATGATGCCTTGAAGAAATATGCCCGCGACCTGACCAGGGCGGCGCGGGATGGCAAGCTCGACCCGGTCATCGGCCGCGACGAGGAAATCCGTCGTACCATCCAGGTATTGTCGCGGCGCACCAAGAACAACCCGGTGCTGATCGGCGAGCCGGGGGTCGGCAAGACGGCGATCGTCGAAGGCCTGGCGCTGCGTATCATCAACGGCGACGTGCCCGAGAGCCTGCAGGACAAGAAGCTGCTCGCGCTCGATCTCGGCGCCCTGATTGCAGGCGCGAAATATCGCGGGGAGTTCGAGGAGCGGCTCAAGGCCGTGCTGCAGGAGGTGACGAGCGCCGAGGGCGGCATCATCTTGTTCATCGACGAGATGCATACCTTGATCGGGGCCGGCAAGACCGATGGCGCCATGGATGCTTCCAATCTGCTCAAGCCGGCCCTGGCGCGCGGCGAGCTGCATTGCGTCGGCGCGACCACACTCGATGAATATCGCAAGCATGTGGAGAAGGACGCCGCGCTGGCACGGCGCTTCCAGCCGGTCTTCGTTCCTGAGCCAACGGTCGAGGACACGATTTCGATTTTGCGGGGCCTGAAGGAAAAATACGAACTTCATCATGGCGTAAGGATCGCCGACTCGGCTTTGGTCGCGGCAGCCACGCTGTCGAACCGGTACATCACCGATCGCTTCCTGCCGGACAAGGCGATCGACCTCATCGACGAGGCCTCGGCTCGCCTGAAGATGCAGGTGGATTCCAAGCCGGAGGAGTTGGACTCGCTCGATCGCGAGATCGTTCGCCTCAAGATCGAACAGGAAGCGCTCAAGAAGGAGAAGGACGCCGGCTCCAGGAGCAGGCTGCAGACGCTCGACAAGGACCTGGTCGAGCTCGAAAAGAAGTCGGCCGACCTGACTTCGCAATGGCAGGCCGAAAAGAGCAAGCTTTCCGACGCCCAGAAGATGAAGAGCGAGCTGGAACGATTGCGCACGGAACTCGCCAATGCCCAACGCAAGGGCGAGTTTCAGCGGGCCGGCGAACTCACCTATGGCAGAATTCCGGAGTTGGAGAAAAAGCTGGCTGTCGTCGAAGCCAGCGAGAATTCGTCGATCAGCGAAACCGTGACTGCGGACAACATCGCGCAGGTGGTTTCGCGCTGGACGGGCGTACCCGTCGACAAGATGCTGGAAGGCGAGAAGGACAAGCTGCTCCATATGGAGGACATGCTCGCCAAGCGTGTCGTCGGGCAGGCGCAGGCCGTACGTGCCGTCTCGACGGCCGTGCGGCGCGCGAGGGCGGGCCTGCAGGATCCCAACCGGCCGATCGGGAGCTTCATGTTCCTGGGGCCGACCGGTGTCGGCAAGACCGAACTCGCCAAGGCACTCGCGGAGTTCTTGTTCGATGACGAAACAGCGATGATCCGTATCGACATGTCCGAATTCATGGAGAAGCATTCGGTGAGCAGGCTCATCGGCGCGCCTCCGGGCTATGTCGGCTATGACGAAGGCGGTGCGTTGACCGAAGCCGTGCGGCGGCGGCCCTACCAGGTCGTGCTGTTCGACGAGATCGAGAAGGCCCATCCCGACGTCTTCAACGTGCTGCTGCAGGTGCTGGATGACGGGCGCCTGACGGACGGGCAGGGCCGCACGGTCGACTTCCGCAACACCCTGATCATCATGACCTCCAACATCGGCGCGGAATATCTGGTGAACCAGGCCGAAGGCGAGAAGACGAGTGCTGTGCGCGAACAGGTGATGGCGATGGTGCGCAGCCACTTCCGTCCCGAGTTTCTCAACCGGGTCGATGCCGTCATCCTGTTCCACCGCCTGCAGAAGAGCGAAATGGGACGGATCGTCGAGATCCAGTTTGCCCGCCTGCGCAGGCTCCTGGACGATCGCAAGATCGAGCTTTCGCTCGATGCCAAGGGGCGGAACTGGCTGGCCGACAAGGGGTGGGACCCCGCCTATGGCGCCCGTCCGCTCAAGCGCGCAATCCAGCGCTACGTCCAGGATCCACTTGCCGAGATGATCCTGGCGGGCGAGATCGGCGACGATATGAAGGTGAAGATCTCCGCAGGCAAGAAGAGCCTCATCTTCAATGGCAAGGCTCCGGAAATCATGGATGAGGACGAATTCGAGGCAGCCTAAAGCAGCGCAATGTCATCCGATCGATAGCTGTATGGCGCATGGGATCAACAAGGGAGAAGTGTGATGAAGGACCAGATCAAGGCACATATGGACGTAATCGGAGCCGATGGCGTGCATGTCGGGACGGTCGATCGCGTTGTGGGCGATCGTATCGAGCTCAAATTGAGCGACAGCTTCGGGGCGCATCGAGGCCACCACCACTATATCGAGATCGGTTTCGTGGCTGGGGTTGAAGGTGAGAAAGTCAGGTTGTCCGCCAATGCCGACATTGCCGTGACCCTCGAAGAAGAAAAATCCGGGCGTCCGGTCGATTTGGGCTGAGGCCGGCAACCGGATGGATAGCCGTATGGAGTCGAGTTTGCCCTCTACCGTTTCGCAGCCGGTCGTTGCGCCCCTCTCGCGTTCAGCCATTTTCCTGGTGGTAACCGTCAAGCCCGGCGGGGAGTCGGAGGCGGCGGTCCGGGCGCTGTGCGCGGATCTGTCGGGGCTTTTGCGGGCGGTGGGGTTCCGGGATCTCGAGGGGCGGCTGTCCTGCGTGATGGGCTTCGGCTCGGATCTATGGGACCGGCTGTTCGGAGCGCCCCGGCCGAAGGATCTGCATCCCTTCCGCGAGATCCGCGGCGTCCATCATGCGGTCTCGACCCCGGGGGACATCCTGTTTCACATCCGCGCCCGGCGCATGGACCTTTGCTTCGAACTGGCGACGCAGATCATGGCGCGGATCGGGCACGCCGTCGCCGGCAGCGACGAGGTTCATGGCTTCAAATATTTCGACGACCGCGACCTGATCGGCTTCGTCGACGGTACCGAGAACCCGGTCGACCAGGCGGCGGTGGATGCCACCCTCATCGGCGAGGAGGACGGCGCCTTCGCCGGTGGAAGCTATGTGATCGTGCAGAAATATCTGCATGATCTGACCGGATGGAACCAGGTGCCCGTCGAGCAGCAGGAGAAGATCATCGGGCGCGCCAAGCTGTCCGACATCGAGCAGGACGATGCGCTCAAGGCGCCGTACGCGCATAACGTCCTGACCTCGATCGAGGAGAATGGCGAGGCCTTGGAGATCCTGCGCGACAACATGCCGTTTGGCGACGTCGGCAAGGGCGAGTTCGGCACCTATTTCATCGGCTATGCCCGCTCGCCCAGCCGGATCGAGCGGATGCTGGAGAACATGTTCATCGGCCGGCCGCCGGGCAATTACGACCGGCTGCTCGATTTCAGCCGGGCGGTGACCGGCTCCTTGTTCTTCGTGCCGTCGGCGACGTTCCTGGACGATGTGGCGGCCGATGCTGCCGCGCCGGCGACGGCCGAACCGGTTCCCGCAGATATCGAGCCTGCGCAAAGCTCTGGTTCGCGGCCGGCTGGCGGTGACGGCTCGCTCGGTATTGGATCGCTCAAGAAGGAAGCAGGCCATGAATAATCTTCATCGGGAGCTGGCACCGATCTCCGACGGCGCCTGGGCGCAGATCGAGGAGGAGGCGACGCGCACCCTCAAGCGCCATCTGGCCGGCCGTCGTGTGGTGGACGTCGAGGGCCCGCAGGGCCTGGCGACATCGGCGGTGGGAACCGGTCATATCCTTCCGCTTGCAGGGCCGGGCGAGGGGGTCCAAGCCGCCCAGCGGGAGGTGAAGGCCTTGGTGGAACTGCGCGTTCCCTTCGAGCTGGCACGCCAGGCCATCGACGATGTGGAGCGGGGTGCGGCGGATTCGGACTGGTCGCCGGTGAAGGAAGCGGCGCGCAAGCTCGCCTTTGCCGAGGATCGCGCGGTCTTCGATGGCTTTGCCGCGGCCGGGATCGAGGGCATCCGTCAGGGCCTTTCCAATCCGGCCCTGACGCTTCCGGCCCAGGTGAAAAGCTATCCGGACATTGTCGCACAGGCAGTGAGCCAGTTGCGGCTGGCGGGGGTGGATGGGCCCTATGCGCTGGTGCTGGGAGCCGATGCCTATACGGCTGCCACCGGCGGCAGCGACGACGGCTATCCGGTCTTCGAGCATGTCGAGCGCCTGGTGGAGGGGGGAATCATCTGGGCCCCGGCGATCGAGGGCGGGTTGGTGCTGACGACGCGAGGCGGTGATTTCGAATTGTCCGTGGGCCAGGACATCTCGATCGGCTATGCCAGCCATTCGGCGACATCGGTCCAGCTCTACTTCCAGGAAAGCCTGACCTTCCGCCTGTTGACGACGGAGGCAGCCGTCGCGCTCCTGCCCGCCAAGAAATAGGACGTTGTCGGCATGAGGCGCGCGCTGCCTGCGGGCGCGACCAGGCGACATATTCGGCGAGCCGGGTTTTTGCGTAAACGACCCGGCTGTCAAAAATGCGCAAAATCATCGCCAGCGCGTATGTAGATCCAATCAATACCTGCATGGTCGGCCCACTTGATCGTGCAGGCGAGCAAGTCGTTCAATAGATGGAAGGCACCGATCGGAACGGACAGTACGCTGTCGCCGGTGGATGTGGCGCTGTTGATCGACCAGACGGGGCCTTCCCTGGTGAGCAAGACCCAGTCTCCCCGCTGCGTGGGGTATTCGTTGTCCTTCAACCATTTGATCTCTGCCATGCCGAGTTCCTCGATGGGGGAGGCCCGATGCCGGCCTGACCGTTGCAGATAGTCTGTTTGGGCACAGACCATTTTGGCCGGATGCGGGAACTGCTCGGCCCGCGCAACCTGCCGATCCTGCGGATTGGAAGGCCGTGATCTTCCACTCCTATAGTGCGGTCGCCACGGCGGCGACCGAGGATGCTGCCAGGCATCAGAACAATGCAATGACGCTTTTGAGCGTGACCCAAAGGCCCCAGAAAATCGGAATGGCGACGGCGGCCCAGGCGAACAGGGCCTTGCCCTCCAAGCCGCCCTTGCCGATCCCGAAAGTCCCGATCGTGCCGTCCTGGGCAGAGGCGGGCGCGTCCTGAAGGGCTGCGACCTCGGCTTCGGACATGAACCACTTGTCGGCCAATGGCCGTATCAATGCGTTGGCGATCAGGCCGAGCGCCAGCATGCCGGCAAGAATATACATCGTGAAATCATAGACTTGTGCGCGCGATACCCCGGCAGCCAACTGGAATTCGCGTATGTAATTGACGATCACCGGTCCGAATATGCCGGCCGTTGCCCAGGCCGTCAGCAGGCGACCATGGATGGCACCGACGAATTGTGTCCCGAAGATGTCGGCGAGATAGGCCGGTACGGCCGCAAATCCTCCGCCATACATGGAAACGATGACGCAGAAGATCGCCACGAACAGGAGCTGGCTGCCCGAATGGGCCGCGGATGGCGCGGCCGCATAAAGCGCGATGCCAAGCAGGAAAAAAACGTAATAGGTGTTCTTTCGGCCGATCTTGTCCGAAAGCGAGGCCCAGAAGAAACGGCCACCGATGTTGAACAGGGATAGCAGCCCGGCAAATCCGGCTGCTATCGCCGCAATCGCGACCTTCTGGTCGGGTGAGAGCTTGTCGAAGCTCAGGTCCGGCAGACCGAGCAGCCGGCCGCCGAAGATCTCCTGCAGCATGGGGGAGGCCATGCCGATCACCCCGATGCCCGCCGATACGTTGAGGCAGAGGACCAGCCAGATCAGCCAGAACTGCCTGGTCTTGTGAGCGTTCCTCAGGTGGACATGCCGGGTCGTGATCATGGAGCGCCCGGCCGCGGACGGCGGGGACCAACCCTCGGGGCGCCATCCCGGCGGCGGAATCCGGTAGCCCAGCGCCCCAGCCATCATGAAGGCAAAATAGATCGTGGCCATGACGACGAAGGTCTGCCAGACACCGATGCTGTCCGTTGTCTTGAAAGTTCCCATCAGGAGATTGGCGAGGGGAGCGCCAATCATGGCGCCACCGCCGAAACCCATGATCGCCATGCCGGTTGCCATGCCGCGCCGGTCCGGGAACCATTTGATGAGGGTCGAGACGGGCGAGATATAGCCAAGGCCCAGGCCGATGCCGCCAATGACGCCCGCACCGAGCCACATGAGCCACAATTGGTGGAGCATGACGCCGACCGCGGCCAGCAGCATGCCGCCACACCAGCACAGGGCGGACACCACCCCGGCCTTGCGAGGGCCGGCTTTTTCCAGCCAACCGCCCCAGATGGCCGCTGAGCAGCCGAGCAGCACGAAGAACAGCGTGTAGATCCAACCCAGATCCGACACGCGCCAGTTGCAACTCGTGGTGAACAAGGCTGCCATGAGGCTCAGGTCGGGACATCGAGCCGACGGGGCGGGACCGAGAGCTTGAGAAAGCGGCAGCCAGAACACGCTGAAGCCGTAGGCCATGCCGATACACAGGTGAATGGCCAGTGCGGCGGGAGGCACCATCCAGCGATTGAAGCCGGGCTTGGCGATGATCCTTTGACGATCGAGAAATCCGGTCCTTCGTGGCGCAGACAATACGTCATCTTGTGTGTCCACATCCGTTGTCATGACAATTCCGCCCTGTCTTCTCAGCATTCCGTCGGCTGCATCCGTCGATGTGATCCGGCCCATCGTTCGGCGGGGCCGATGCTCGGCCCAAGGCCGTTGGCAAGGCGTTAGCAAGACGCATGCCATTCGACATGGTGAGAAATATCAATGGATTACGAGATTGGCAGATGGCGGCAGCGGGCAATATGTCCGAGGCGGCGAACAAAATGTCCGGCCAGGCTGGGTTCGCACGAGGCCGCAAACCATGGCGGCCCGAGCGCGAATACAAAGCCACGAACCAGTGCCAGGCGCCGTCGCGCGATGCGGCGCGTCATGCGCTCATGCGCCGGCGGCGAGCGTCGTCATCTGGATGTGCCGGGACGTTTTGTCCGGCCGGGGCTGACAACTTGTCCGAAATTCAAAGGATCAGCCTGGCGAAAGCCCGGATCTTTCCCTGTTTCGCCTTGGCATGCGGGTTGCTTTCTGATCGGCAAGGCGACAACGCCGCCTTTGTCGACCACTCCGCCTGCACTCGCTGCGCGGTTGAGGCTCGGCAACAGTAGTGGAGTGGCGGCAGGCGCGACCTACATTCCAGCGAGCAGGGGAAGACGATGAAATTGCAACGGCTCCAAAGCAAGGCAAACCTCGACAACTTCATCATCCAGAATGGAGATATCGATCGCTCATATGATCCGCTGAAGTCCCCGCCTGGAGGTTTGGCCTGGACGTTGTGCGTCATAAATATCACCGATGCCGAATATGAATATGCTGCGTTTTCCGAGCAGGGCGGTTCCTACGGCAAGTGGTTCAGGATTCCGGTGACCGGCAAGACCTGCCAAACAGATTACGACGAGTGTCTGCGAACGGGAGGATGGAAGGTCATTTTGAGCCTGCCGAGGGCTACAGCGCCTTTTGACCTTCGGCTGGCGACTGGCCGCGACGAAATCGGCAATGCGACGGGAGCGGAATTTCTCGGGATCGAGCCGGATGGCGCCTACGATGGCGGCGTGGTCGGAATTGACCTCCTATTCTGACGCGGGATCGATGAGCATCCGACCACATAACCATGGGTTGATGCTCAACATCTTGTCATCGATGTCAGAACCGAGTGAGCGAAAATCTTAGTATGCACAAGACCCTTTTGCTTAAGTTATTGCTCGGTGCAGTACGATGATCTGGCTTCGATATGAGCTGTTTGGTCGTTCATCTACATCGTATTCCGTCGCGGGAAAACGCGGTTAGGGGCATCGTGGCGTGCTGCCGCGTAGGACTTGGTTGTGGGCCCCCGCAACCAATTCTGTCATAAATCGATAACCGTCCAGGTCTGATCACCTGGGCGGTTTTTGCGTTTGAGCACAGAAGGTCGAGATGGCGCTTGGGGCCTCCTGCGGCCGCGTCGATTTGTGTGATCTGGTACGAATGCACGACGAACTCTTAGTTAAATCATACTGCTTTGCGCAGCCCTATGCCTTTCCTCCGCTTGAATCATTCAAGCAGCAACGGCGCAAGCCATGCCACACAGCGGTAGATGTTGAAATAATCGACGCAAGTGCCGCGCTCGGTCATCTTCACTTGCAGATCTCTGAGGCCGGTTTGTAAGCGAGATACCAGCGACCGAGCAGTCAAAATGACGGTGTAAACATGGTGACGGGGTAGCCGAAAGTAGATCGGCCCAGACGATGTGTTTGCGACAGAGCTGTTTCGACGTGCCCCGACGCTGGGCCTGCTGAGCGGACTTCCTCGACCTCTCGAACCCACCGGATGGGCGGCCCTAGCTTAGCCGGCGGTCCATCCACCATCCACCATCAATGAGGCCCCGGTGATCATGGCCGCCGCATCCGAGGCGAGGAAGACGACCGGTCCCATCAGGTCCTGCAGGCGGGCGAGGCGGCCCAGCTTGATCTTGGCCATCACCCAATCGTGGAATTCCCGATCGGCCAGGCTGGAGCGGGTCAGTTCGGTCTCGACGAAGGTCGGGCAGATGGTGTTGACGCGAATATCGTGCGGCCCCAGCTCGATCGCCATGGCGCGGGTCATGCCCTCCACGGCAAATTTCGAAGCGGAATAGACCGAGCGTTTGGGGCCGCTGACATGGCCCATCTGCGACGACATGGTGATGATGGAGCCGCCCCGGCCACGTTCGGACATCCGCCGCGCCACGGCCTGGGCGAGGAAGAAGGCCGCGCGGACATTGGTGGACATCACGGTATCGAAATCGCCGGCTTTTGTGTCCAGGAAGGCGGATGGCCTGGAGATGCCGGCATTGTTGACGAGGATGTCGAAGGCGCCTAGCGCGGCGAGGCGTGGGGCGGCCTCCGCCGCCGCGATGTCGGCGGCATGCCAGTCGGCCGTGCCGCCGAACGCGCGGATCGCCGCGCCGGCTTCGGCAAGCGCGGTTTCGTTGCGGGCGACCAGGGTCACCGCCGCGCCGGCCTGGGCGAGGGCGGCGGCAGCGGCAAGCCCGATGCCCTTCGACGCGCCGGTGACGAGCGCCCGCCGTCCGTCGAGCCGAAAGGAGGGCGTGAGGGGCAGGGTGCTCATTCGGCGGCTACCGCGCTGCCATAGGGTACCGGCCTGCCGCCGAAGCGCCGTACCCTGACATTGGCCTGCTCGGCATGGCCGACGAAGCCCTCCATCATCGACAGGCGCGAGCAATAGGCGCCGATCGTCCCGGCGGCGTGATCCGTCGATATGCGCTGCCAGGTTGCCGTCTTGATGAATTTGCCGACCCACAGGCCGCCGGTGTAGCGGGCTGCCTTCATGGTCGGCAGGGTATGGTTGGTGCCGATCGCCTTGTCACCGAAGGCGACATTGGTGCGGGCGCCGAGGAACAGGGCACCGAAATTGGTGAGGTTGTCGCGGAACCAATCGTCGCGATCGGTCATCACCTGCACATGTTCGGAAGCGATACCGTCGGCGAGTTCGAGCATCTCCTGATGCGACTCGCAGACGATCACTTCGCCGAAATCCTGCCAGGCGATCGCGGCAATCGCCGCAGTCGGCAGGATGGCGAGCAGGCGCTCGATCTCTCCCAGCGTGTCCTGCGCCAGCTTGCGCGAGGTGGTGAGCAGGATGGCGGGGGAGGTCGGCCCATGCTCGGCCTGGCCGAGCAGGTCGGTGGCGCAGATCTCGCCGTCGACGGTATCGTCGGCGATCACCAGTGTCTCGGTGGGACCGGCGAAGAGATCGATGCCGACGCGCCCGAAGAGCTGGCGCTTGGCTTCGGCGACATAGGCGTTGCCGGGGCCGACCACCATGTCGACCGGGCGGATCGCCGTGGTGCCGATCGCCATCGCGCCGATCGCCTGTACGCCGCCGAGCACATAGATCTCGTCCGCGCCGGCCAAAGCCTGCGCCGCCACGATGGCGGGGGCCGGCGCGCCGTTGAAGGGCGGCGCGGCGGTGACGATACGCTTCACACCCGCCACCTTGGCCGTCACCACCGACATATGGGCCGAGGCGAGCAGGGGATATTTGCCGCCCGGCACGTAGCAGCCGACGGAGGAGACGGGGATGTTGCGGTGGCCGAGCGTGATGCCCGGCAGGGTCTCGACTTCGAGCTCCTGCAGGCTTGCCTTCTGCTTTTCAGCGAAATTCCGCACCTGGGCCTGCGCAAATTCGATATCGCGCAGTTCCTGCGGCGTAAGGCGGGCGATGCAGGCCTCGATTTCCGCGGGCGAGAGGCGAAAATCGTCGCGGACAAGGCCGTCGAAGCGGCTCGAATAATCGCGCAGGGCAGCTTCGCCACGCGCCTCGATGTCGGCCAGGATGGTCTCGACGGTGTCGCGGACCTTCCTGTCGTTCTGGGGCCGGGCTTCGCCGCCGCGGCTTTGCTTGAGCCATTCAGCCATGGATGGTGTCCTTGCGTTGGGTATCGTTTGCGATGGCGATCAGGATCTTGAGCTGGTCATTGCCGGGGCGTGCCAGTTCCGCCAGCCCGCGCTCGACGGCCTCGGCAAGGCCGATACGGCCCGTGATGATCTTCTCGACCGGAAGCTGGCCGGCCGCGATCATGCCGATGACGCGCGGCCCGATGGTGATCGGAAAGCCGAAGCTGGTGGTGAGCGTGATGCTCTTGGAAGTCAGCAGGCGCATGTCGACGCGCGGCGGGTGCACGAAGATGCCGACCTGGACCACCGTGCCGCCGCGCCGGACATGGCCGATGCAATCGGCTAGGGCGCGCTCGTGGCCGGCGCACTCGATGGCGACGTCGACGCCGAGGCCCTCCTCGGTCAGCCGGTTTGCCGCTTCAGCCAGCTCGGTTCCGGCCGGATCGCAGATCGTGACGTCCAGCCCGAGGGATGCGAGCCTGTGGCGGCGCCCCGGATTGGCTTCGGAGACCAGCACGCGGGTGACGCCGGCGGCCCGGGCGGCCATGGCCACGAGGATGCCGATCGGTCCGGCGCCGGTGACGAGCACGCTCGCGCCGGCAAAGACGCCTCCTCGGTCGACGGCATTGACGGCGACGGCCGCCGGTTCGAACAATGCGCCCTGTTCGTCGCTGACACCGTCGGGCAGGCGCACCACATTGGCTTGCGGCAGCACCGCGAACTCGCCCATGCCGCCATAGGCCGAGGACAGGCCGACGATCGCGGTGGTGTCGCTGATATGGCCGAGGCCGCGCCGGACAAAATAGTCCCCGGGCTTATTGAGATGCGGCAGGATGGCGACCCGGTCGCCCGGCTTGACCCGTCCGACCTTGGCGCCGGCCTGCGTCACCACGGCCGAGAATTCGTGGCCGAGCACCAGAGGTGCCGAAGCGCCGGTGAGCGGATGCGGCGTGGCCGCCACGAAGATCGGCCCTTCGAGATATTCATGCACGTCGGTGCCGCAGATGCCGCATTGGCGCACTGCGACGACGACTTCGTCGGGATCGGGCGCCGGGGGAGCGGGAATGTCGTCGAGCCGGACATTGCCGGCGGCATGGAAGCGCAGCGCTTTCATCGGGTTTCTCCGCAATGTTGAGGGCGAGAAGGCTTATTGGGCGAGATAGCCGCCATCGATGGCGAGCTCGGCGCCGGTGATGAAGGCCGCCTCGTCGCTGGCCAGAAACAGGCAGCCCTGCGCGATATCGTCGGGACGGCCCATGCGGCCCATCGGTGTCATCGCCACGATGGCCTCGTTCATTGCCTCGGGCTGGGCCGAAATCAGCGGCGTCCAGATGATGCCGGGATGCACCGAATTGGCCCTGATGTTCTCCTTGGCGTAGGAGATCGCGGCGTTCTTGGTCAGGTTGCGCACGGCGCCCTTGGCCGCCTGATAGGCGGCGGCACCCGGCGCGCCGACACTGCCCCAGATCGAGCATAGATTGACGATCGAGCCTCCGCCTGCGGCCCGCATATGCGGGATGACGCTGCGCATGCCCAGAAAAGTGCCGGTCTGGTTGACGGCGACAACCCGGTCCCATCCGGCGTCGTCGGTGGCATCGATGGTCTCATAGGCGAGTACGATGCCGGCATTGTTGATGAGGATATCGAGCTTGCCGAAACGCGCCACTGCCGTGTCGATGACGCGTGTCCAGTCGTCCTGCCTGGAAACGTCGAGCACCTCGAAGTCCAATTCGGCCCCGACGCCTTCGGGCGGGTGGCGAATATCGGTGGCGATCACGTCGGCTCCCTCAGCCGCGAACAGCTCGGCGATGGCGCGGCCGATGCCCTGCGCCGCGCCCGTGACGAGCGCGACCCTTCCTTGTAGTCGATTCATTGGTGGTCCTCCCTGGCCGGCTGTGACCGGCCCGTGTCGAACGCACGGGCCGGTGGCCGTCCTTCCGCCGCAACGCCTCGGCGTGCCGCTTGTCGGATCGAGTAGCCCTCAATAGCGGTGACGTCAACAAAAATCTATTTTTCATTGACATATCATTTTTTATAGAGAATGTACGAGCAAGAATAGAATTTCACAGTGAGGAGATCCGATGCGTTTCGTCAGTTTCGAAAGGGGAGGCCGCAAGGGTCTCGCCGTGGAGACCGCAGGGGAGCTGCGTGGCGTGGTCGAGGGCGAGGCCGCACATCCGGTCGAGCTTGAAAAGCTTATCGCCGCCGGCGAGGACGACTTGCGCGGGGTCGGCCGCGCCCTGGCATCGGCGCCGGTGATCGATCCGGAAGCGATCCGCTACCGGCCGCCGCTCGCCCGGCCGCCGAAGATCATCTGCGTCGGCCTGAATTATGCCGACCACACCAAGGAATCGCCCTATGAGCAGCCGGACTACCCCACGCTGTTCGCGCGCTTCGCCACGACCCTGATCGGGCATGGCCAGCCGCTGATGCGCCCGCTGGTGTCCGACAGTTTCGACTTCGAAGGCGAGATGGTGGCGGTGATCGGCAAGGGCGGGCGCCACATCCCCCGCGCCCGTGCCCTCGATCACGTCATCGGCTATTCGATCTTCAACGAAGGCTCGGTGCGCGAATATCAGTTCAAGGCGCCGCAATGGACGGTGGGCAAGAATTTCGACCAGACGGGCGCTTTCGGCCCGGCCTTCGTCACTGCGGACGAGGTGCCCGCCGGCGGCAAGGGCCTGCGGCTGGAGACCCGGCTGAACGGGGCGGTGGTGCAGTCGGCGGTGACCGACGACATGTTGTTCGACGTCGCCACCATCATCACCACCATCAGCGAGGCGATCACCCTGGAGCCGGGCGACGTCTTGGTAACGGGCACGCCTGCCGGCATCGGCTGGGCCCGTACGCCACGCCTGCTGATGCGCGCCGGCGATGTCTGCGAAGTGGAGATCGAAGGCCTCGGCCTGCTCGCCAATCCGGTGCGCGACGAGATATCCTCGGCGGAATCGGAGGGGGCGGACCTTGCCGTGGCGGCAGGGGCCGCGAACGCCTGACGCGCCCAAAAATCCTCGGGAGGAGAACATGACCGGCATTCGCACCGGGGACTTCGTCCCTGCCGAGCGAAGGGGCAATCTCGGCGTCCATTCGCTCGATCACTTCGTGCTGCAGGTGCCCGATGGCACCAAGGCGCGCGAATTCTATGAATTGTTCGGCCTGGAGGTGCGCGAGGAGGGCAATGCCCTCCAGCTTCGCACCTTCGGCAATGATCATGTCTGGGGCACGGTGATCGAGGGGAGCGCCCAGAAGAAGCTGCATCATCTGTCTTTCGGGGCCTATGCCGAGGACATGCCACGCTTCAAGGCGCATCTGGAAGGGCTCGGCATCCGCCTCATGGATAGTCCGCCCGGCTTCGCCAGCAACGGTTTCTGGTTTGTCGGCCATGACGAGGTGCTGATCGAGATCAAGGCTGCACCCAAGACCTCGCTCGACCAGAAGAGCGCCGGAACCTTCGTCTCCGTACCCGCGGGGCAGCGCGGCTCGGGCCTGGGGCACGCCGATCTCAAGCGTATACGCCCATCCCGGCTCGCCCATTGCCTGGTGTTCAGCAGCGATGTCGATGGCGCCATCCGCTATTATGAGCGGGTGGCGGGCCTGCGCCTGTCCGACCGTTCGGGCGGCATCGTCGCCTTCCTGCACGGCATTCACGGCTCCGATCATCATCTCATCGCCTTTGCCAAGTCGAATGGGCCCGGCCTCCATCATTGTTCCTGGGATGTCGGGGCCATCGAACAGATCGGTCGCGGCGCGCTGTTCATGGCGGACAAGGGCTATGAGCGCGGCTGGGGCGTGGGGCGGCATACCATCGGCTCCAACTACTTCCATTATGTCCAGGATCCCTGGGGCGGCTTTTCCGAATATTCCTGCGACATCGATTACATCCCCAAGGGCACGGAGTGGGATACGCGCGAATTCGCGCCCGAGGACGCGCTCATGCTGTGGGGGCCGACGCCGCCGGACGATTTCGTCCACAATTACGAGATGGATCGCTGATCCATCCCAGGCAATGAGGAAGGCCTGCACGCCGCCGACAGACGGCCGGGCGGTGCCTGTTGACGCAGACAGGGAACTGGAATGGACACCGGACTTCAAGACAAGCACGTCCTGATCACGGGCGCGGGCAGCGGCATCGGCCGGGCAACGGCCCTGGCCTTCGCCAGGGAGGGCGCCCGCCTGAAGCTCATCGATCGCGATGCGGGCGGGCTCGAGGCGACGGCCGTCGCCATCCGCGGTATCGGTGCCACGGTCGCGACCGCCGTGGCGGACCTGTCGACGGGGCAGGGGGTGGAGGCCGGGCTTGCGGCGATTTTCGCCGGAGGCGAGGGCCGGCTCGATGTGCTCGTCAACAATGTCGGCATCGTGGACGGCCATCCCTTCGAGGAGCTTACGGATGCGCATTGGGAGCGCACTTTCGCCGTCAACTTCATGAGCAATATCCGCGTCACGCGCGTCTTGCTGCCGAGGCTGCGTGAAAGTGGCGGGGCGATCATCAACAACACCTCCGACCTTGCCCGCCAGCCGGAGGCGATCCCGGCCGATTACGGTGCTCTGAAGGCGGCGTTGCTCTCCGTCACCAAGAGCCTGGCTCGGGCCGAAGCGCCGCGCGTGCGCGTCAACGCGGTGGCGCCCGGTCCGATCTGGACGCCGCTCTGGTCGGCGCCGGGCGGCTTTGCCGAGGCGCTGTCGGCCCATCACAAATTGCCGCCGCGCGAGGCGGTCGACTACGAAATGAAGCTCAGGCAATTGCCGCTCGAGCGCATGGGCGAGCCCGAGGAGGTCGCCAATGTCATCGTCTTCCTGGCCTCCAGCCTCGCCTCCTTCGTCACCTCCTCGGTCTGGGGCGTCGATGGCGGCAGCATCCGCAGCCTGATCTGACGCCGGCGGCGGCCGGCGCGGCGCGCGCGCGGCGACGATGGGACCTCGCGCCGAGGCGGCGCGGGGCGAGACCGCAGTCGTCCCGGGAAGAGGTCGCCGATGCGCGCGGTCGGTTGCAGCAGGGACGGCTCGATGGATGTACCCGATAGGAATCTTGCGGCACCAAGAGCTTCCGCCGCGCGATGGCAATGCAGGCGGGCGATGTCATGCCGATAGGACCGCAAGATTCCGGGGAGTTGTGCCGGAAAAAGTTTATTTTTGGCTTACTTATGTATATTTATTGTTGGGAACCACCTGAACGGATGCATGCATGACTTCCTTTGCCGACGCGAAATCCCGAACCTTGGCAGGCGACATCTATGAGCGCATTCGCGCCGATGTGTTGGCCTGTCGTATTCCGCCGGGCTCCAAGCTCAAGATCGGGGATTTTTGCAAGCGGTTCGATGTCAGCCTGGGAGCCGTGCGCGAGGCGCTGTCGCGCCTCAGCGCCGACGGCCTGGTGATCGCCGAGGCGCAGAAGGGTTTTCGGGTGGCGCCCATCTCGCGCGAGGACCTGATCGACCTCACGCGCACGCGCATACAGATCGAGAGCCTGTGCCTGACCGACTCGATCCGCAAGGGCGATCTCGACTGGGAGACCGGTGTGGTGGCGAGCTTCCATCGCCTGTCGCGGCTCGACGTGCGCGATCCCGGCGATCCCGGCCGCATCAATGATGATTGGGTGATCGCACACTCCGCCTTTCACGCCGCGCTGGTGGCGGCCTGCAAGAGCCCGACGCTGCTCAGGATCCGCAAGGCCCTCTACGAGCAGACCGAGCGCTATCGGGCACTGTCGGTGCCGGCCGAGCCCGTCAGCCGCGACATCAATCTCGAGCACAGGGAATTGATGGAAGCCACGCTTGCCCGTGACGTCGGGCGCGCCTGCGAGCTGATCGATATGCACCTGTCCCGTACCACCGAGATCCTGCTCGCTGCTCCCTTCCTTCAGGAGAAGGCCGGCGAACGCGCGGCCGGCTGATCGGCTTGAGTATTAAATAGATTATAAAAAAAGAAATCTATTTTTATTGACAGGATCGGTTCCGCTTCCTAGTCTCCTGCCATCCAACAAGAGGATGCCGGGAGGGAATCATGGATCGTTCGTCGACAATCATGTGGGTAGGCACGGTACGGGCCTTGCCGCTGGCCGAGCAGCTCAAGGCGGCGCGCCTTGCCGGCTGCGACGCCATCTCGATCACGCCCTACAATTACACGAAGTGGCTGCTGGAAGGCCTCTCCACCAAGGATATGCTGGTGCTCGCCGACGACAATGGCGTGAAGCTGACCCAGCTCGACCCCTATGCGCGCTGGGCAACCCACTGGTTCCCGGACAATCTCGATCCGGCGCAGTTTCCGATCCCGTTCTTCGGCTATGAAGGAGAGGATTTCTTCCGCATCGCCGAGGCGCTGCAGGTCGATTCCATGAGCGCCATCATCACCTGCCCGCAAAGCCAGGTCTCGATCGACCAGCTCATCGAGGGCTTTGCCCAGACCTGCGACCGCGCTGCGACCATGGGCATGCGCTGCGACCTCGAATTCATCCCGTTCTGGGGCATGCCCGATCTCGAAACGGCCTGGAAGATCGTGAAGACGGCCGACAAGGCCAATAGCGGCATCGTCTTCGACTTCTGGCACTATCTGCGCGGCAAGCCTGATCCGGCCCTGCTCGATACCATCCCCGGCGAAAAGATCTCGACGGTGCAGATCGCCGATGCGGATGCCGCGCTCAAGCCGGGCCGCTCGATGCTGGACGATTGCGTCTTCCATCGCGTCGCGCCGGGTGACGGTGGTTTTCCGGTGGTCGAGCTGCTGCAGCAATTGCACCGGATCGGCGGCCTGAACCGTTTCGGGCCGGAAATCTTCTCGGCAGCGTTCGATAAATTGTCGGCCGAGGAGATCGGACAGCGCTGCCAGTCCTCCTTTGCCCGCGCCTTCGATCTTGCCGGCATTCCCCATCGTTTCGACGCGGCCAAGGCGGCAGCCTGAGCCCACTCCGGCGCGCCCGTGCCGCCGGCACGGGCGCTTCCCACCCAAGGAGATTGCAGATGTCCCAGCAGGGCGTCGACCTCGTTTTCTGGCCGGCCTCGGCGCGCGTGCATGGTTTTCGCGGCCATGTCGAGGCGGCCAGGGCGGGTGGCTTCACCAGCCTCGCCATCGCGCCCGAGACCTATCTCGAAGCGCTGGAATCCGGCCTCAAGCCGCAGGACATGAAGGCGATGGCCGCCGACGCGGGGGCGCCGCTGCGTTATCTCGATTCCCTCACCGATTGGGCGCCGATCCGCGTGCCCGCCGAATGCAGTCCCGAGTTGCGGGCGCGTTTCGACGTCAGCACAGATCACAGCCTGCGCATCTGCGAAAAGCTCGGCCTGACCTCGATCCTCGCCGTGGCCGGCTATGACAGGGGCACGGTCGAGCAAAGCCGGCTGGTGGATGGCTTCGGCCGCCTGTGCGAACGGGTGGCCTGGCACGGCTATTGGGTCGATCTCGAATTCATGCCGTTCTGGGGCCTGCCCAATCTGGCCGATGCTTGGGCGATCGTCGGTGCAGTCACCCCCGCCAATGCCGGCATCCTGGTCGATATCTGGCATTTCTCGAAGGGCCATGCCGATCTCGATTTGCTGCGATCATTGCCGGGCCAGTATTTCGCCGGCGTCCAGGTGGATGACGGGCGACGGCGCCAGATCGGCCATTCCACCTTCGACGACACCGTCAATCACCGCAACTTCCCGGGGGAAGGCGAGTTCGAGGTGGTGGAAATCCTGCGCATCATCGCGGCCAAGGGCCAATTGCGCCATGTCGGCCCTGAAGTGTTTTCGCAGGAGGTCGATGCCCTGTCGGCCCGGGAGGCAGGGCGGCGTTCGGGCGATACGACCCGCGCCGTCCTGGACGCGGCCGGCATTTCCTATCGCCACCCGGAGGTGGCGGCGGCAAACTAGAGCGGTCAACTCCAGTCGCCGACGATTATTGCGCTCTTTCTGGAATCGCCGGCTTCCAGCCGGCTCTTGGAGCTACGCCGCCCATTGGCAAGGAATAGCCGGCTGGAAGCCGGCTATTCCGGGAAGGGATGACATCGGTGCATTCAGCGCCGATGCGCCTGCGCTGATCTTCAGCTCTTTGGCAGCACGGTGGGCTGATAGGCCAGGAGCTGCCAGCGCCCGTCCCGCAGGGCCCACACGGCCAGGCTGCTATTGTCGAGATGGCGATCCTGGCCTCCGACACGGACATGACCAGCCATGCGTCCGGCCACGATCGCCGTGGCGCCGGCAATGACGATCGTCTCTTCTGGCCGCCGGATTTCGATATAGTCGAAGAAGCCGCTCGCCAGTTTTTCCAGATAGCTGTGCTTGGTGTCGCGCGCGCCGTTCGAATGGGCATAGAGCATCTCATCCGCCAGCAGCGCCTCCAGGGCCGGCACATCGGCCTCCAGCATCGCCCGGTAGCGTTCCTCTTCCAGCTCGTGGATTTGCGCCTCGATCGTCACTCCATATCCCCATTTTTCATCGTAAAATTGATTATGCTTTACAATATATATTTTCTCTGAGAATGTCTAGCCAAGGTTCCCGAGGCAAGACCCCAGCCGTGGCGATCGCCGTCGGCAGCAGGGGCGCGGAACCGCTTCAGCAATGGGAGAACGACAAGGTGAGACTGTCACTGCAATTTCCAGCTTTGCTGGCTTCGGCCGTCCTGGTCGCCGGTGCCCTGCCCGGCCAGCCGGTCCAGGCGCAGGAAAAACCGACCAAGATCTACCTGGCGGTGGGTACCACCAGCGCCGAATATTGGCAGGAAGTGATCTGGGGCGCCGAGCAGGTCGCCAACTCCGTCGGCGCCAAGCTCGAAGTCTATGAAAGCGGTTTTGATGGGCAGAAGCACCTGCAGCAGCTCGGCGCCATCCTCGCCGCGGGCTGCGAGGGCTGCGCCTTCACCTGGTTTCCCGATTCGACCGCCTACACCAAGGCCTTCGTCGACCGCGCCGAGCAGGCCGGGGCCTTGATGACCACGCTGTGGAACCGGCCGGAAGACATCCATCCCTGGGATACCGCCCCGGAAGCCTGGGTGGCCAACATTTCCTTCGACGGTGTCGATTCCGGCTATCAGAACGGCCGGGCCTTGTGCGAGGCCCTCGGCAAGGAAGGCGGCGGCATCGTCGTGCTCAAGGGCACGCCCGACAATCCGCCGGCCAAGCAGCGCGAGATCGGCCTGCACAAGGCCGCGGCGGAATGCCCGGCTATGAAGATCCTCGACACCCAGATCGGCGACTGGGACCAGACCAAGGCGCAGACCATCACCCGCACCTGGCTGGCGCGCTACGGAGATCAGCTCAAGGGTGTGTTTTCGGAGAATGACGCCATGGCGCTGGGCGTCGTCGCCGCCTTGCGGGAGAAGGGCCTCGCCGGCAAGATCCCTGTCACCGGTTCGGACGGCTCGAGCGACGCGCTGCGGCTGATCCAGGCCGGCGAGATGCTGTCGAGCATGCGGGTCAATTCGCGCATGCACGGCGCCGTTGCCGCGGCGCTCGCCTATGCCGCCGCGGTCGGCGATGTGAAGCTCGGCGAGCTCTCCCAGGATCGTCGGGATTTCTATCTCGAACAGACCCTGGCGACCAAGGCCAATGTCGAGGCCATCCTCGGCAGCAAGCCCAATCCCGCCGATTATGGCTATCAGGTGCTAAAGGCCAATTTCTGGGCCCGGTCACGGGGCCAGATTCCGGTCGGCGTCAACTGACGGACGGGTCTCATGCCAAACCTGCCTATCTCCTCCCCCGTCGCCGATGCGTTCGGCGGCCAGGCTCCCTCCCTGCGCCGGCAGCGTTCGACGGGTAGAACCGCCGCGCGGCACTTCAAGCTGAAGACCTTCGGCCCGCTGGCGGTGCTGGTCCTGCTCGTGGCCGTCTTTTCGATCGCGGCGCCGAATTTCTTCACCCTCGCCAATCTGCAGGCGATTCTCGAGGCGGCGACGGTGCCGGCGATCGTGGCGGTCGGCATGACCTTTGTGCTGCTGCAGGGCGCCATCGACCTGTCGACGGAAGGCATCGCCTCGCTTGCCAGCATCGTGCTTTCGGTGCTGGTGGCCAATTCCATCACCGGACAGGATCTGGGCTGGGCAGCACCTGTCCTCGCCCTCGGCGCCGGCGCTGCGTTCGGGCTGTTCAACGGTGCCGTTTCGACCTTCCTGCGCATGCCCTCGCTGATCGTCACGCTGGCCTCGTGGCTGATCGCGCTAGGGTTCGCCGCGCTGCTCTTTCCCGGGCGGCAGCCACAGATCCTCGATCCGCGGCTGATCGGACTGGCGCTCGACAAGCATCTGGGACTCAGCGCGCTGGTCTATCTGGCGGCTCTGGTCACCCTGGCCGGCTTTGCCGTCGAGCGCCTGACCAGGCTCGGCCGCATGGGCTACGCGATCGGCGCCGATGAGGCACTGCTGCGGCAGGCCGGCATCCGCGTGGATGTCTACAAGATCGCCGCCTTCGTGATCTCGGGCAGCCTGAGCGCCGTTGCCGGCATCTTCGTCGCCGCGCAGATCGGCGTCGGCAATCCGAGCGCGGGTGAGGGGCTGCTGTTCCCCGGCATCGCTGCCTGCGTGATCGGCGGCACGCTGCTGTCGGGCGGACGGGGCGGCGTCTTTCATTCCGTGATGGGTGTGCTGATCCTGGTGACCCTGCGCAATGGTCTGGTTCAAACCGGCACCAATCCTCTCCTGCAGAAGGCGATCGAGGGCGTGGTGATCATCATCGCGGTGACCGGTTCGACCTGGCACCTGCGCCGCAAGACGAGGGTGGTGAAATGACGGCGATCATGAGTCTTCGCGGCATGACCAAGCGTTTCCCGGGCGTGGTCGCGCTCGACAATGTCGACGCGGACCTGCGCGAGCACGAGGTGCTCGGGCTGATCGGGCAGAACGGCTCGGGCAAATCCTCGCTGATGAAGATCATCGGCGGGCTTTACCGCCCGGACGCCGGCGAAATGACCCTGCGGTCCCGGCCGGTGCGCTTTTCCTCGCCGCTCGAAGCCGCCCGAGCCGGTATCGGGCTGGTGCATCAGGAACAATCCCTGATCGGCAATCTCAGCGTGGCCGAGAACATCTTCCTCGGCAAGCCGACAGATTTCTGCCGTGGCGGCTTCTATCGCTGGTCGCGCATGAACGAGGCGGCCCGCCGCCAGCTCGACAAGGTGGAGCTCGACGTGCCGCCCGACATGCCGGTGGACGAACTCACCTTCGCCGAGCGGCAGATGGTGGAACTCGCCAAGGTCCTGGCGCTGGAGGAACTGGTGGACGGCCATCTCGTCGTTTTGTTCGACGAGCCGACCTCGGTGCTGACGCCAGGCGAGATCGAGGCTCTGTTCCGCCAGGTTCGCCGCATCCGCTCGCGCGCCAGCGTGGTGTTCATCTCGCATCGCATGGACGAGGTGCTCTCCATCTCCGATCGCGTCTATGTCATGAGCGATGGCCGCAATGTCGCCGAACGGGCCGGCGGCAACACGGATCCGGACGAGCTCTACGAATTGATGGTGGGGCGCCAGCGCGCCGGCTCGATCGCGCCTCGCCAAACCGCGCCGGCGGTGGGGCAAGCCCGGCGTCTCGATATCAGCGGCCTGTCGGTGCCGGGGCAGATCGAGGGCATCGATCTCGCCGTCGCGCCCGGGGAGATCATGGGCCTGATCGGCGTGCAGGGCTCGGGCGCCGAGAGCATCTGCCGTGCCTTGTTTGGCCTGCAACAGAAAATTACCGGCACCATCGCCTTCGAGGACCGTCTGGTGAGCATCGACAGCCCCGGTGACGCGGTGAGGCTCGGCATCGGCTATGTGCCGGCCGAGCGCAAGACCGAGGGCATGCTGCGCGGCATGAGCATCCTCGAAAACATGACCGTCACCTTCGGCACGGATTACGGCCCCGGCCTCGGTTTGCTCTCGGGCCGGCGCGAACGCGCAAAAGCGCAGGAATGGGCCGGGCGGCTGAAGATCAAGGCAGCATCCCTCGACCAGCGCATCGAGCTCCTCTCCGGTGGCAACCAGCAAAAGGCCGTGCTGAGCAAATGGCTGCTCGGGCGCTCCTTGAAACTGCTGGTTCTGGACCATCCCACCCGTGGGCTGGATCCGGGCGCGCGAGCCGATCTGTTCAACGCCATCTGCGCGCTTGCGGAAGAGGGCCTGTCGATCCTGTTCGTCGGCGACACGCTCGACGAGATGCTGCTGCTCTCCGACACTATCGTGGTGATGAAGGATGGCCGGATCAGCCAGCGCTTCGGCGGCGTGCAGCAGCAGCGCCCGGCCGAAGAGAGCATCGTGAAGGCGATGGTGTGAGGGAGGAAGACATGGCCATCAACGATCAATCGAGCCCGGCTCCATCGCCACTTCTCGCCGCCATGCCGCTGCTGCGAAGGCTCGGCCCCTGCCTTGCCCTTGCAGTGATGTTTTTTGTCGTCGTGTCGATCTCGCCCGGCCTGTTGCGCTGGCGGGCCCTAAATGCGCTGGCCTTCGACGCGGCACCCCTGCTGATCCTGGTGATCGGAGCGACCCTGCCGATCCTGCTCGGCACCATCGACCTGTCATCGGCGGCCATGGCAACGCTGGCCGCCGTGGTGGCGGCGATGCTGGCGCCGACGCTCGGCTCGGGCTGCGTTCCCGTGGTGCTGGCGGGTGCTGCCGTGATCGGCGCCGTGCAGGGGTTTCTGATCGGCTGGCTCCAGATCCCGTCCTTCGTGATGACGCTCGGTTCGCTTGGCCTGTTTTCCGGGCTGGCGCTTTATCTGAGCGGCGCGACCACCATCGGCATCGGGCCCGGCCTGGCGGCATTCGATTGGCTGGCGGGGCGCACGGGCGGCGTGCCCAACGCCTTCCTGACCGTGGTCGGCGTCTGGCTGATACTGACGCTGGTACTGCGCAGGACACGCGGCGGCCGGGACGTCTATGCCTTCGGCGCCAACCAGCTCGCCGCCTATATGTCCGGCGTACACTGCGGCCGCACGCGGGCCTTTGCTTTCGCCGTCTCCAGCCTGTGCGCGGCGCTGGGCGGGCTGATGCTGCTGTCGCAGACGCTCTACAGCGCCCCCACCATCGCCAGCAATCTCCTGCTGCCCTCGCTCGTCGGCGTGGTGGTGGGCGGCACGGCGATATCGGGGGGCATCGGCGGGTTGACGGGCAGCCTGGTCGGCGGGCTGACTGCGGTTCTGATCCGCGTCGGCGCCACCATTGCCGGCCTTCCCAGTGCCATGCAGGACGTCGCCTTCGGCGTGATCATCCTGATCGCGGTGGCGGTGACCACCGATCGCGGCAAGATCGGTATTGTCAAATAATCATTGTCGAAGGGGATGAGACCTCGCGCTCACAGAGCGCAGCAATGCTGGAGGATCGAGCCGACCTGCCGCTAAGACGGACTTCGGTGAAGATCGGCTTGACGAAGGACGGGCAGCTGAAGCGAGCAGGACTCATCGAGAAGCCGTTCGTTGCGTTGCTCAGCGAGCACCTGGCAGGGCGAAGACCGCCGGTCCCGCATCCAAACATGGCATCTTGAAAACGATGATGTACAGCTGAAAGCCCTCTGTGGCGGGATGATCGAGTGCAGCAAGAACATGTTAGCGCATTCCGTTCTTGTCAATGTAGAGAATAGTATAATGCTCATCAAAATATAAAATGGAATGTAAGGCGATTTTGGTGTCGTTGTTTACTGGATTTTTACGATTCGATGATAGTTATATCTAGGCTTATGATTCAAAACAGCCGCTTGTGGCGGATATCGATATCGGATTGTGAGCCCCCGCAACCAAATCAAATGTCAAAAACCCTGATCGATGTAATTACTCGATAGGGGTTTTGTTTTTGGTCGTTAATGCCATAGCATTGAGCCTGACGCTGAGGTTCCCGATACCTTTATACGATATCAGTGTATCTTATATATACAGGTTCAATTCGAATGCGGCGCTTCTCCGCCATTTCTCTCGAAAGCCATGATGTCGTGTTTGAATTGCTCTGTTGGGAAAAATGGAGCTCTGCACAACTCAGCTTTGTGACCGGGACGTCTGTCAAGCAATCTCGATCAATCCGGAATGAACATCGCAATGGCTGCCATGCCCATAATGGCTGTCGCCACCCACCCAAGGATGACGATGGATCTGGGTGCGGTGAATGCTCCCATCGTCGATTTTCTCGATGCCAGCAAGAGGACCACGACCATCAGGGGCACGGCCACGATGCCGTTGATGACGGCACTCCAGAAAAGGGCCTTCATAGGACTGATCGGCGAGTATTGGATGATCATTCCGGCGAGAACGCTGACGGCGATCACACTATAAAAGCCGCGGGCGTTCGTCACCTTGAGTTCGAGCCCTTCCTTCCAACCAATGGCCTCGGCGAGTGCATAGGCGCCGGAGCCCGCCAGGACGGGGACACCAATCAGCCCCACTCCCAGGATACCAAGTGCAAATAAGAGGAAGGCGAAATCGCCGGCGAGTGGCCTCAGGGCGCCCGCCGCTTGTGCAGCAGTGCTGATGTCGGTAACGCCGGCTGCATTGAGCGTCACAGCCGTCGCCAGGATAATGAAATAGGCGGTGATATTGGAATAGAACATGCCACTCCAGGTGTCCCAGCGAATTCGGCGCAGTTCCCTTGCGGCCTCGGGCTGGTCGTTGAGGAGAGGGGCGGCTCCGCGCCCGCGCTGCATGTCCTCGACCTCTTCGGAGGCCTGCCAGAAGAAAAGGTACGGGCTGATCGTGGTGCCGAACACCCCGGTCACGACCGCGGCCGCATCGGCGTTGAGCGTGAATTTTGGCCAGATTGTTCGCAATCCAACCTCTCGCCAGGGAACATGCACCGTGAACAGAACGGCGGCATAGGCGAGAAGAGACAGGGTCAACCATTTGAGAAAAACGACATAGCGATGATATGGAATGAAAACCTGCAGAATCAGGGTTCCGAGTACGAAAGTCACCGTCATCAGATGGCGGTTGAAGCCGATGACAAGCTCGGCAACTTCACCCATGGCCGCGACGTCGGCTGCAATATTCAGAATGTTGGCGAGCAGAAGGAGCAGCACCACGCCCCGGAGCACAAAGGGCGGGAAAGCCAGCTTGATGTTAGCGGCCAGCCCCTTTCCGGTTACGCGGCCGATCCGGGCGCATATGGACTGGATCGCGGCCATCAACGGGAAAGTGAGAGGCATCGTCCAGAGCATGTTCAAGCCGAACTGGGCGCCAGCCTGGGAATAGGTCGCGATTCCGCTGGGATCGTCGTCGGCGACACCGGTGATAAGGCCAGGCCCCACCCGAGCAAGCGGATGTTCCTTCAGCCGCGCCCACAGGGTGCGAAGAGCTTTCGCATGGGGTGTCCCACCAACATCTTCGGACGGTGACATGGCTGCTTCCTCTCCAGATAGCGCGAAGTCGGAACCGAACGTCCGGATAAGAACGAATTGGAGCCGCCGGGTGACTTCAGATGGACCCGACACCGGCAGGCAGATGAAAAGGTCCCAGTTGTTCGCAATCGTGCGAAGGGTGTTGTCAGACCTGCTCGCCAGAAGGATGAGCATTCTTCTTGTGCTTGGATCCGGCGTGCCTGGGTTCTATCCCCAAATCGATCAGGCGCCGCTCCACCGCCAAGGAACAGATTGCCCTAAGGCTAGCCGGATCGGTCAGTTCAGGATCGCGTAAGGATTGGAGTGCTGCGCGAATGACACGTTTGTTGTCCGATCTTGGGACTTTGTTGGCGACATAGGCGTAGAGTGGCGCGCTATGCAAGCCCTTTGCGGCTCCCGTGATCAAGGCTTCGTAGATTCTCTTCTTCGTTTCGCCCATGAGTTTACCCTCCGCAGTTGGTAGCCACGCCGGTCGAGCAATGTCGATCGTCCAGTGGAAAAATGAGGAGGATCAAATATCGGCGCCCGGAACATGTATCGCATTGATCCGCATCAACATCAGATGATGGCAGGTCAGGCTGTGCCGGATACTCGTTGGGAGCCTGTCCTCATTGTCTCACTCTCTTATGCCGCCTGGCGCTTTATCTTTGATCATCGTCAAAGCCGGGAGCCGCGCATGGACTACTTTGAGCGCATGCTGATTGGGGGAGCAACGCTCAATGACCTACGCTGCAGTCATGGTTTACGTCGATACGGGTGGCTACAATGCGGTTCGCGTTGGTCTTGCGTGTGATATCGCGGAACTTTTCAACGCTCGATTGATCGGGGTGTCGGTGAGCGCTCCGCAGGTGCAAGTGACGCTTCCAACGAAAGAGTCGGTTTGCCTGGATCCCATCAATATCCATTTGGAGCGAGCCGAGGCCGACCTACACTGTGCCAAGCAGTTGTTTTATTGTGGTGCGCAAACTCGCGAATGCCATCTCGAGTGGCGCGGCTCAATCGACAACCCGAACGATTTCGTGGCCAGCGAAGCGAGGGCTGCCGATATCATTCTCGTCGGCCGGATGGGGAACGACGTTTCTTCCTATAACGCTATCGATCCTGCCAACCTGATCTTTCGCGCAGGTCGTCCGGTGTTGGTGGTACCGACATCGGTCAAAATCAGTCCTCTGGGCTCGCGTGCCGTGATTGCCTGGAAGGATTGTCGTGGGGCTCGGCGCGCTGTACTCGACGCACTGCCCTTGCTGCGCAAATCGAGCAAGGTCAGCGTCATCGACATTGCCGGGGACGAACAACAGCAGACCGCCCGACAACAAATAAACGACGTGGTGAGTTTTTTGGCCCATCACGGCGTCAAATCAGAATCTGTCCTCTTGGGGGATGATGGGCGCTCGGTGCCACGGCAAATCAACGATTTTGCCAAGGCGAACCGGGCCGGCCTCATCGTCATGGGAGCTCGGGTCCACGCCCGCCTGCATGATTGGACGATTGGCGGAGAGACACATGACATGCTTAAGAAGTGCTCCACCTGCCTGTTGCTGAGCAACTGAGGTTTTCTTCCGGAAAACTTAGCGGACAGCGATCGAGCGAGTCTCGATCGCTGTTTTCCGCCAGTTGATGTGACGGCTCCTTGCTGAGCGTAAATGGGATCAGGTCGGCTTGGTCCCGTCCGAAGTTTCGGATGAAGTCAGTACAATTCCGGTCATTGGTTCGATCCAGAGGAGATTGTCGCGCACCGATTGCACGCCGGGCGTATTTTCGGCGATGATCCGAACGGCATTGCGCTGGTTTTCATCCGTGATCGCACCGCTCAGCTCCACGACCCCGTTATGGACCTCCATCCTGATGGAACCAGCCGGTGCCCATGGCTGCGCCTCCAGTTCGGCCTGAATAGCCGCAAGGATGGCCTTGTCGCCGACCGGTTGTTCTTCATAGGGCTGGCGCAGGAACTCGGCCAATACGCGCACAAGATCGGCGCGGGACAACAAGCCGATGACCCGGCCATCCTCGACGACCGGCAGGCGCTTGATGCCGTGCTGCTCCATGAGGAGCACGGCTTCCTCGATGCGTTCATTCTGATCGACGACAACGACGTCGCGAGTCATGATGTCATCGACCCGGCGCCCATGGGTTTGTGCGTAAGCCTGTGCCAGATGCCCGGCCTTGAACAAGGCGCTGAACCAGCTCGCCCGGGGCTTTTCCGTGCCCAGTTCGGGCCGGCGGAGCAGATCCCCTTCGCTAAGAATGCCGGCTAGCCGGCCGTCTTCGGCGATGACAGGCAGGCCGCTTATATGTGCCCGAACCATGGCATCGATCGCCTGCGACAGGGTGGCTTGGGGCGTCACGCTGACAACGTTTCGTGTCATTACATCCGCGACCCGCATGATGGCCTCCTTCTTGATCGGCGGCCAGCCGGGACACCGGGTGTGACCGCATGGTGATTAATATTATCGGTGAAAGACACAGCCGCATTGATCTCACGCAAGCACTGGCCACCGGGATGGATCAGGCAAATGTCAATTTGTGCCATGCGGCCAGACCCAGTTCTTGATCTCGGGCATGTCGTCGCCATGGCGGCGTACATAGTCCTCGTGCTCGATCAGCTTGTTGCGCAGGGCCTGCTTTATGTGAGCGGCGCCCGGTAGAAGGCCGGGAATACGATCGATCGCCGCGATGGCGAGATGGAAGCGGTCAAGCCTGTTCAATACCGTCATGTCGAAGGGCGTGGTGGTCGTCCCCTCTTCCTGAAAGCCATGAACATGGAAGTTGTGGTGATTGGTTCGCCGATAGGTCAGGCGGTGGATGAGATAGGGATAGCCGTGATAGGCGAAGATCACCGGTTTGTCGGTGGTGAAAAGGCCGTCGAAATCGCGAGCGTCGAGCCCGTGCGGATGCTGGCCGGGATCCTGCAAGGCCATGAGATCGACGACATTGACGACACGGATCTTCAGCGAAGGGCAATGCTGACGCAGGAGATCGACTGCGGCGAGTGTTTCCAGCGTCGGCACATCGCCGGCGCACGCCATCACGACGTCAGGTTCGTCACCCTGATCATTGCAGGCGAAATCCCACATGCCGATGCCGGCGCGGCAATGGCGAATGGCCGTTTCCATGTCGAGCCATTGAGGACTTGGCTGTTTGCCCGCGACGATGACGTTGATGCGGTCATAGGTGCGCAGGCAATGGTCCGCGACATAGAGGAGCGTGTTGGCATCGGGTGGCAAATAGACCCTGACGATGTCGGCCTTCTTGTTGGCGACCAAGTCGATGAAGCCAGGATCCTGATGGCTGAAGCCATTGTGATCTTGCCGCCAGACATGGGAGCTGAGCAGATAATTGAACGAGGCGATCGGTTGGCGCCAGGCGAGCTCGCGCGACACCTTCAACCATTTGGCATGCTGGTTGAACATGGAATTGACGATGTGGATGAAGGCCTCGTAGCAATTGAACAGCCCGTGGCGGCCTGTCAGCAGATAGCCTTCCAGCCATCCCTGGCACAGATGCTCGCTGAGCACCTCCATCACCCGTCCATCGGGGGACAGATGGACGTCTTCGGGAATGCGGGCTTCCATCCAGATGCGGTCGGTCACGTCGAAGACGGCATCCAGGCGGTTGGAGGCAGTCTCGTCAGGCCCCATGATGCGAAAGTTACGCGCCGCTGCGTTCAGCCGCATGATCTCGCGCAGATAATGCCCGAGAATTCGTGTTGCTTCGGCATTCACCTTGCCGGGTGCCTTCACCTCCACGGCGAAGTCGCATGCATCGGCGCATTGGAGGTGGCTTCTCGCGCTGCCATTGGTATGAGGGCTGGCCCCCATGCGCCGTGCCCCTGCAGGAGCAAGGGCACGCAGCTCCGGCATGAGGCGGCCCTGTGCATCGAAGAGCTGGTCGGGGTGGTAGCTCTTCATCCAGGACTCGAGTAGAGCGAGATGACCGGGCTTTTCTGCAAGAGAGCTGAGCGGCACCTGGTGCGAGCGCCAGAAGCCTTCGGTCTTCAGGCCATCGACTTCCTTGGGGCCGGTCCAGCCCTTGGGACTGCGCAGCACGATCATCGGCCAGCGCGGGAGCCCGCCGCTGCCATTGGTCCGCGCCGCTTGCTGGATCGTGCGAATGCCAACGAGGGCCAGATCGAGGGTGTTAGCCATCGCCTGGTGCATTAAGGCGGGCTCGGAGCCTTCGACGAAGAAAACCTCATGGCCGAGGCCCTCGAAAAGCTTGCGGATTTCATCATCGCCGAGACGCCCTAGAATGGTAGGGCCGGCGATCTTGTAGCCATTGAGATGGAGGATCGGCAGTACCGCACCGTCATGAGCGGGATTGATGAATTTGTTGGAGTGCCAGGAGGCAGCGAGGGGGCCGGTTTCGGCTTCACCATCCCCCACCACGCAGGCGACGATCAGATCGGGATTGTCGAACGCCGCGCCATAGGCGTGGACGAGCGCATAACCCAACTCCCCGCCTTCGTGGATCGAGCCGGGGGTATCAGGCGAGGCGTGACTGGGGATGCCGCCCGGAAAGGAGAATTGGCGGAACAGACGCCGTAGCCCGTTCTCGTCCTCGGTGATCTCCGGATAGATTTCGCTGTAGGTGCCTTCAAGATAGGTGTTGGCCACCATGGCAGGCCCACCATGGCCCGGGCCGCATATGAAGATGACATCGAGATCGTCGCGTTTGATGACGCGATTGAGATGCGCATAGAGGAAGTTCAGCCCCGGCGTGGTACCCCAATGGCCGAGCAGACGTGGCTTGACATGATCGAGCGTAAGGGCGTCGCGCAGGAGCGGATTGTCCAACAAGTAGATCTGTCCGACCGAGAGGTAGTTGGCGGCACGCCAATAGCGGTCGATGAGTGCAAGTTCCTCCCGCGTGAGAGCTGTGGCTGTGGTCATGACAAGGCCTTTGGGTTCCGGAAAAGCAAAACGGGAGCGTCGTCGGGCAGGCTTCCAATTAAACGGACATGCCGCTGAGAAGTTGCCGATTGCGCAAAACGATCTGGCGAGCGCTCGACAGACCAAGCACTCCCTTGGCGTGGAGCAAGGAGATCACGCGTGAAACGGTTTCGAGCGTCAGACCGAGATAGTCGCCGATGTCGCGCCGGCACATCGGGAGCTCGAGCATGCCGGCCACCGCAAGTCGGCGATCCATTTCGAGCAGAAAGGTGACGACGCGCTCGAGTGCTGTCTTGCGTCCCAGCAGGATCATGTGGTCTTCGGCATGCCTGAGATCGCGCGAGGTCAAAGTGCGCAAAGCGTTGGCGACACCGATATCGCTGAGCGCAGCCGCTTCCAAGCTTCTGCGGCGGACAAGACGCACCGTGGTGTCGACGACGGCGTCGGCGGTCATGCGATGGGTCGAGTCCAATTCCAAACCGAAAATATCGCCGGGCAAATGGAAGGCGCCTATCTGTCTGCGGCCATCGTCCAGGAGTTTGCAGGTGCGAACGGCGCCACTGACGACTTCGTAGACATAGTTCGCTGGTTCGTCGTCACCATAGATCTCCTCTCCCTTGTCATAGGTGTGAATGGTTCCAAGCAATGCCGGATGGAGATTGAAAAGGGAGGAGCCGAAATGAGCGCTACCAACCGTTCGCGATGAAGACAGAGACGGTAGATCGGCATTCGAAGGGGCGAGCAATTCGTTGCGCGAGAACATCGTGGCCATCTCCTGGATGCGGTGGATGACCAAGTCGTAGGCTCGAATGAAGCGTTCGAAAATTTCGGTCGAATCCCTAGGGAGAACCCCCTAAGGACTTTTGCGGATATCGCTGCGGAAGCTTGTGTCGGCAATGGCGGCTCGGACATTCACGACCAGGCTTTCCGCAATATGCGGCTTGATGACGACACGCTGGATGCCGATACGGCGGGCCTTGTGCTCGATCGTCTCGTCGGGATAGCCGGTGATCAGGATGACGGGGCCGCGCTGTCCGCGTTCGCGTAGATGGAGTGCGAGCTGGAGGCCGTCCATCTCGGCCATCTTGTAATCGATAACGAAGCAATCGGGTGAACATGAGGTCAATTGCGAAAGGCAATCGGCGCCACTCATATATGTCCTCACCTTGAAACCCTCCGCTTCCAGCAGAAAGCGGAGCGACCCAAGGACATCGCGATCATCGTCGATAACAGCAATGACGGAGAGGGGGGGCGAAGTTGACATCGTTGTTTCCGGCACCGGATTGACTGAAGCGGGTCGGCGCAATCAGTGAGCATATCCCGTGTTCCCCGGCGCGAATTGATACAGCTCAAGGTGCCAGGCCCGGCACGACTTGATCGGTGTCAAGGCATGCCGCGCCCTTCAATGGGAGTTTCGTCCTGTCTCTGGGGTGGTGGTCGCCCGAGATGACGATGAAAGACGGAGAGAGCAATGTCGAACGATAGCAAGCTGCAGCAAGCCGTTCTCGACGAACTGGCCTGGGAGCCGAGCGTGGCGGCCGGTCATGTTGGTGCGACGGCCGAGGATGGTGTCGTGACGCTTACGGGCCATGTCGCGAGTTTTGCCGAGAAAGGCAGCGCGGAAATGGCGGCTCGTCGGGTCAAAGGGGTCAAGGCCGTGATCGAGCACATCGAGATCAAGCTTCCTGGCGATGTTCGCATCAGTGACGATAAGATCGCAGCCTCGGCGGCCTTTCGCCTGAATGAAGACGTCTATGTTCCTTCCGCCAGCGTTCAGGCCGTGGTCGAGGATGGCTGGATTACTCTCAACGGTGAAGTGAAATGGAACTATCAGAAAGAAGCGGCGGAACAATGCGTTTGGCGACTGCCTGGCGTGCTGGGCGTTACCAATTTTATTACCATCAAGCCGCAGGTAAACGTGTCCAATATCAGTGACGACATTACTCATGCCTTGGACAGGTCATGGTTCTTCGATCCTCAAACCATCCAGGTGAGCGCCGAAGGTGGGCAGGTCAAATTGACGGGCACGGTCAAGTCGCAGCATGAGCGGCAGATCGCGGCGGCAACCGCCTGGCGGGCGCCTGGCGTGACAGACGTCTCCAACGATCTGGTCGTGGCGTGATCGATCGCAAGACGCGATCGTGCTATGCCGGCAACGCCGCCAAAAGGCGTCAATCGTTCAGGGCACCGCTCCGGATCGCCAGCTTGACCAGCTCGGAGATGCTGCCGGCCTGCATCTTCGTCATGACATTGGCACGATAGACTTCGACGGTGCGCGGGCTGATGTCGTAGTCCTTGGCGATCATCTTGTTCGACAGGCCGGCAACCAAGCCGTTCATGACCTGGCGTTCGCGCGGGCTGAGGGAGGCGAGACGAGCGGCCAGTTCGCGCGTGTCGGTGGCGACTTTCGTCGCCCTGGTGCTTTGTTCGAATGCTGTATGCAGGACATTGACAAGGCGTTCGTCCTCGAACGGCTTTTCCAGGAAGTCCATTGCGCCCAGCTTCATGGCTTCCACGGCAAGGGGCACATCGCCATGGCCGGTCATGACGACGACCGGCAAATGAACGGCCGCGGAGTTCAAACGCCTGAGCAATTCGATGCCATCGATCTCGGGCATGCGAATGTCCGTGATCACGCAGCCGAAACCGAGCTGGGGCAAGGCGCCGAGAAAACGCCCGGCGGTTTCAAAAACGGTAACGGAAAAGCCGGAGGCCGACAGGAGGAAGGCGAGCGAGTCCCGCACGGCCGCGTCGTCGTCGATGATAAAGACCCTGGCATTATTCGGCATCAGAAGAAGTCTCGGGCAAATTCTTGAAGTCGGCGGAGATACCGGATGGCAACGAAAAATGGAATGTGGCGCCGCCCGCTTCGTTCGTCTCGGCCCAAAGCTGTCCGCCATGGGCTTCGATGATCGTGCGACTGATGGAAAGGCCGACGCCCATGCCAGTCTGCTTGGTGGTGAAAAAGGGCTGAAACAGGCTCGATCTGATGTCGCCGGCGATACCGTGGCCGGTGTCCTCGACGCGGATGAGTACCATGTCGTCGCTGAGCGGGGTATTGGAAACCGTCAGCTCTTGCCGCACGGATCCTTGCATTGCCTCAAGCGCATTGCGGAAAAGGTTGACCAGAACCTGTTGGATTTGAACGCGGTCGGCCAGAACGAGGTCGCAGGAGGGATCGAGATCGAAACGCAGAAAGACCCCTTGTTCGCGAGCGCCGACGAGGCCGAGCGCGCCCGCCTCCTCGACGAGTTTGGCGACGCTTTCGATCCTCTTTTCAGTTTCGCTTCGGGTAACGAAACTGCGCAAACGCCGAATGATCTGTCCCGCGCGCAGGGCTTGCTCTGCCGCCTGATCAAGGGCGATTTCGACCTTGTCGAGCTCAGTGAGGCCTGAGGCGCTCAACAAGCGTCGCGAACCCTTCAGATAATTGCTGATTGCGGTCAAGGGCTGATTGAGTTCGTGGGCAAGGGCGGATGCCATTTCGCCCATGGCGCTTAGCCGGGACATATGGACAAGTTCTGACTGTAATTCGGAAAGACGGGCTTGCGTCTGTTGATGTTCTGTCAGGTCCCGCACGAAGCCGGTGAAGTAGCGACGCCCCCCCGATTGCATCTCGCCCACCGACAGATGCATCGGAAAGGTCGTGCCGTCCTCGCGCTTGCCGGTGACGATGCGTCCGATGCCGATGATGTGGCGATACCCTGTGGTTTGATAGCGATGAAGGTAGCCATCATGGCGCGTACGGTCCGGTTCCGGCATCAAGCTATTGACGTTCCGACCGATGGCAATGGATCTGGAATAGCCAAAAAGCCTCTCGGCTGCCCGGCTGAAATACTGCATGGTCCCGGCCTCGTCGATGACGATCATGGCGTCAGGAACGGTTTCCAGGATGGAGCGAAGGTGCTCTTCGCGCGTGCGCAGGGCTTCCTCGAGGCGCTTTTCCTCGTCGATATCGATCACGATGCCGCCCAGATGCAGGAGCCTGCCGTCGTCATCCTTCAGGACGCCTCCCCGCAGACGCAGCCAATGACTTGTTTTGCCAGGCGCCGTTATGCGGCAGGCGATGTCAAAGGCGGCACCCGACCCGATCGAGGCGTCCAAGGCCGTTGTAGTCGCTTCGCGGTCCGTGGGGTCCAGCAGTGAGAGGAACGTGTGAAAATCGAAGGGCTGATCGATGCCATGGCCGAAGAGGACACGCGTCGTGGCCGACACGGTCAATGTCTGAGAGGCGATATCAAAGGTCCAGGTGCCGATACCCGTGCATTCGAGGCCGGTTCGGAGCACCCGGTCCTGAATAGACGTATGCTGCTGTGGCATGACCACGCCCGGCCTCCTCAAAGGACATTCCCTATAGAGGAAAGCGGACGTGATCTATCAAGAAGAATCGTTCAAAACAGGGCGGTACGCCTCCCTGTTTCAGGCGACGTGCAGATTGTCTTCGACACTGCATACACTGGCGGCGGACCAGGCAGCTCGCTCGGCCACCTGCCGCTCGTGCCAGGCCTTGATCTTGCCGTCGAGTATGACCTTGTCGCCGACCACATTCACCTTGATCCCGTCGGCCTCGAACTCGGCATCCCGTTTCAGTGCGGCCAGGATCTTGGCCTTGACGTCCGGGACCTACACGCGGGCCTTGACCTCAATGCCGTTGGTGACGCCGATGACACCGGTGAGTTTGCGAACGGCCCGGTAGGCGGCCTCGCGCTGAAACTGCCAGTCGACGGTACCTGCGAGGGTGACCCAGCCTTTTTCGACCTTCACCTTGACGACGCCTTCGGGGGCCATGGCGTCCCACGAGATGACCGAAATGGCTCGCGACGCGATCTGGTCGTCGGCCGTCTACTTGTTGTCGGGGTAGCGGACCTCGATTTCCTCGGCAATCGCACGAACGCCTTTGATGCGACGCACCAGCATTTCGGCAGCGATCTCTTCGGCGTAACTGCCGACATGACCACTCAGCGTGACGATGCCGTTTTCGACCGCGACACCGATACGAGCGGCGTCAATGCTTGGATCGAAGTCGAGGGCGTCGATGATCGATTGACGCATGACCTTGTCATTCATATTCGGCCTCCATTGATCCTGGCCACATTGCCAGCCACCTCAGTCCATCACACTCCAGGGGTGGAGAAGTTGGTTTCGATCAAGATGACTGATCTGAGGCGCAAATTCTTAGGTGGCTGTACGTTGTATTTGTATTGTAAAATTATATTCTGAATTTAATTTCGTATTTATTCTTTATATAGAAATGAAAATAAATAATAATTCGGATTTATTGAATATAGATCGGTTATCAGATTGGACGTGGTGTTGTCTCGTGTCTCTTCCGCATCGGCACTTGGCCCTCACTCTTGCTGCCAGAAAGCCTGGGCATCGTCAGGATGGTAGAACGGCCATTCGTGCCTTTGTGCTGCGTGTTCACGCGCCAAATTCAACAATGTTGCGTTGGATCAATACCTGCGCGGCCCAATCCCCTCCAATGGTGCCAGGTGCCTGCCCGGCAAAGCCGATGAGGATGAACCATGGTTGCTTCCACAACGTTGAAAATGCCTCTTCCTGGCCCCTCCCATGTCGTTGCCAACCAGGAGGATGTGATCGAGTTTCTGCTTTCGCCGGCCAGCCATGGCAGGATCGAACGCGTGCAGCGCATCGATACCCATGGTGCGGTCGTCTTCCTGGCTGGAGATCGCGTCTACAAGCTTAAGCGGGCCGTGCGCTTTCCGTTCATGGACTTGTCGACGGTGGAGTATCGGAAGCGCGCATGTGAGCAGGAAGTCGAGATCAATCGCGCCTATGCGCCACAAATCTACCTCGACGCCATACCTGTCACGCGGTCCCATGACGGTCTGCAATTGCGGGGGGATGGGGAGGTCGTCGACTGGGTCGTGGAGATGAAGCGTTTCGACGAGACGAAGACGCTCGATCGGCTCGCCGATCGCAACGCTATCAGCGAGAGCCTTCTGGTCGATATCGTTGCGGCAATCCTGGTATCGCATGAGAAAGCACCGATCCGGGATGGGCTGCAGGCTACTTTGAGCCTGGAGCGATATATCGGGCAAAACGAGGAGGCGTTTGACGAAAACCCAGCCTTGTTTCCGGTCCAGGAGGTCGAAGCCTTATCCGAGGCGGCCCGCCGTGCGTATCGCGATTGTTTCGATCTCTTGATCGAGCGTGGCGAGGCTGGTTTCGTCAGGCGCTGTCACGGGGATCTGCATTTGCGCAACATTGCCGTGATCGACGAGCAGCCCACCTTGTTCGATGCCATCGAATTCGACGAGGCGATCGCAACCTGCGACGTATTGTACGATCTGGCTTTTCTGTTGATGGACCTTTGGGACCGCGGCCTGTGTCATCATGCCAATGTGGTGCTCAATCGATACTTGTGGGGTGCAGCCGAGGGCCATCTGGTCGGCCTCGCCGCATTACCCCTTTTCCTTTCCATCAGGGCGGCCTTGCGAGCCAAGATCGCGGCGGCGACTGCCCTGGTCCAGGCGCCCGAAGAGGCTGAATCCAGTCGGGCGGAGGCTCGGCGGTATTTCGAACTTGCTCATCGTTTCCTGGTGAAGCTGCCGCCGCGGCTGGCTGCCGTCGGCGGGCTTTCCGGGACGGGCAAGACCACCTTGGCCATGGCGCTGGCACCAGCCCTGGGTAGAGCACCCGGTGCCATCGTCCTGCGCAGCGATATCGAGCGCAAGCGCATCGCCGGCATCGCCGAAACGCAATCGCTGCCGTCCTCCGGTTATGGGCCGTCTGCGGCTGGCACAGTCTATGACTCGCTTAGCCGCAAGGCCGATCTTGTCTTGGCCGCGGGGTACAGCGTCATTTTGGACGCCGTCTATGCCCGTGCGCCACAGCGGCATGTCGCGGAGGGAATTGCGCTGCGTGCCGGCGTCAGCTTCACTGGCTTTTGGCTCGAAGCCCCGCTGCCAGTCATGGAGCATCGCGTGTCTGCCCGCAGGAACGATGCCTCCGATGCCGACGTCCAGGTCGTACGAAAGCAGGCCGGCTATGATCTCGGGCGCGTTTCATGGCATCGTCTCAACGCAGCCTTATCGCGCAAGGACATCGAAGATGAAGCCCTTTCATGTCTGGCGCTCAGATGCGCGGACGGTAAGCCGTCTTACCACGATCGATGAGCGTGGCGCCTCGCACGGCGTGGCGGAATTGGCATGAACCAGACCGAGATTCTTGCCCGCCTTGCGGTCGCGCTCGGCATCGGCCTGCTCGTCGGCCTGGAAAGGGGCTGGCGGACACGCGAGGAGGAAGACCACCAGAGAGCCGCCGGGCTTCGCACATTTGCGCTTACAGGGCTTACCGGGGGTGTCGCCGGCGCCCTGTCTCTTCCCGCCGGGCCGCTGATTCTCGGCTTTGTATTCTTAGGATTTGCCGGGGCATTCACGACATTCCATTGGCTTGAGGCAAAGGCAGAAGGCAATTTCTCGGCCACCTCACTGGTGGCGGGCCTGCTCACCTTCATCCTCGGTACCTATGCGATCGTGGGTGAGGTGCAGATCGCTGCCGCCGCCGGCGTGGCGACGACCATTCTGCTGGCCTTGCGGGAGCAACTGCATGGGTGGGTGCGGGGGCTGTCCTGGCCGGAGATCCAGGCCGTACTCGTGCTTCTTGCCATGTCCTGCGTGCTGCTCCCCATCCTTCCCGATCGCCCTGTGGACCCATGGCAGGCACTCAATCCATGGCAGCTTTGGCTATTTGTGATCCTCATCGCGGGGATTTCTTTCGGCGGATATGTCGCCATCCGCCTGTTTGGCGACAGGCTCGGCGTCATATTGGCATCCCTTGCAGGGGGCCTGTCATCCTCCACGGCGACCACGGTGGCGCTCGCCCGCATGGCTGGAACCCACCCGCAATCCTCGCCGATTCTGGTTGCGGGTATGCTGTCGGCCGGCGCCATCATGGCGTTTCGTGTCGGTTTTGTCGCTTCCCTGCTCAATCCCGCCCTGCTCACAAGCCTTGCCCCTCCCGTTCTGGCTGCCGCGGCGGTCCAGGCGATCGGTGCCTGTGCCTTGGCGATCAGGAGGGTTGACCATGAGGCGCCGAAACTCGAGCTTTCCAATCCGCTCGAGATTGGCTCGGCGCTCAAGCTGGCGGCCTTCATGGCTGTCGTCCTGGTGGCCGGTAAGCTGTTGCAGCAGGCCTATGGCGGGGCGGGGTTGATGGTGCTCGCCGCTATATCTGGGATAGCGGATGTCGATGCGATCACTATTTCGATTGCTCGGATGAGCCCTGCGGACATGGCACCCAACTCTGCGGCCCTGACCATCGGCTTGGCTGTTGGCGTGAACGGGGCGGCGAAGGTGGCCCTGGCTGCCTATGCCGGTGGGTGGCGCTGCGCTCTACCTTTTGGATTGATCAGTCTTCTTGCTATGGCGGCGGGCGGAGCCGCAATTTACCTGATGGGCATGCGATAGTGCTGCGTCCCTCCGGCCTGCTTTCCCGAAAGTGGTGCAATCCGGATCCGCCCGCTAATGGCTCAGCAGGCAGCATTTGGATGAATAATGCAGGAGATCGCGGGTGACGCCACCAAACATCCATTCCCTGGCCCGTGCGTGGCCGTAGCCTCCGGAAACGATCAAGTCGGCATGCTGCTGCTCGGCATGGACCAGAAGGGTCTCGCAAACCGTGCCGTCGATCGTTTCAAGGACCTCGGCATGGGTTTCGACGTCGTGCAGCCGGAGAAACTCCGCAACGGCATCGACACGCCTCGCGGCGTTGTCCCTGCCGCCTTCTTCGACGATCTCGACGATGCTGACGCGCGAGGCTTCCTTCAGAAACGGAAGTGCGTCAATCACGGCCCTGCGGGCTTCGCGGGTGTTACTCCAGGCCACGAGGACGTGGTCCGCTGCCAATTGTGACAGGCTGGGTGGCACGATCAGAACCGGCCTGCCGCAACGCAGCACAACTTCTGCCGGATCCAGCGCCAAGTGCGGCTGGTTGACAGGGCTGCGGCCACGCTGTCCAACGATGAGGAGATCGGCCCTGGCGCTTTCATGGTACAGCGCATCAGCCGGAAATTGCATGCTGGTTTTCCATTCCAGGTCACCACGATTGGAGACCGCCGCACTGCGGAACCGAGGCTCCAGGTCCTCGTCGCCATACCAGGGCAGGACCGGGCGGCTATGGGCTGCATCGTGGCCGAGAAAAACCGGCTTCACACGCTCCCTTGCCGCGGTATCGATCGCGGGCACACAGCCGATACCGATGAGCTTGGCGTTGAAGCGTGAGGCCACCAATCCCGCGAGCTTGATCCTTTCGTCGCTTTCCTTGTTGTCCTGCACATGGACCAGCATGCTGGTATAGGTCATGTTTTCGCTCCGCCTGCGGGATGAAAAAATCATCGTCTCTGAAGGAGTAGCGGATCCCGGGAAGACGTCCTTGATCTTGCGCAAGGGAATTGTGACCGATGGCGAAGATGAGTGCAGGGATCTTGCTTTATCGGCTGAAGAACCTCGACGTCGAGGTTCTCCTCGTTCACCCCGGAGGGCCATTCTGGGCGAAACGAGACGAGCAGGCCTGGTCGATCCCAAAGGGAGAGTACGGTGCTGACGAGGATGCTCATGGCGCCGCCTTGCGCGAGTTTGAGGAAGAACTCGGGACGCCGTGTCCCGATACCGGGACGATTGATCTGGGTGAAATCCTTCAACCTGGCGGCAAACAGGTATCTGCCTGGGCGGTGGCAGGCGATTTTGACCCCGGCCAACTGCGCAGCAATATGTTCGAGATGGAGTGGCCGCCTCGTAGCCGGCGCATCGTGCAGTTTCCCGAGGTGGATAAGGCACAATGGTTCGTGATGGCGCAAGCCCATCGCAAGATACTGCCTGCTCAGCGCTCCTTCCTCGAGCGACTGGCTGAGCATCTTGAGCCTGACCTCCGTTTTACGCCGGCGTGATCTTGCCTTCAGGTCGATATCTCAGACGATGGATCGTCGGCTCGCCTCATGCCGCAGACAAGTCGGCCACGGGCGCGTTAGCGGATCGCAATGCCGGTCCCAAAGCCCGCAAGGCGTTGAGCACGACGGCAAGGTCGATCGCCTCCTGGAGCAATGCTCCAGCCACAGGGTCCAGATAACCCAAGGCGGCGCTCAGCATGCCGACCAGCGAGAGGCCCATGCCGATGAGTACGCTCTGCAGGGCAATCCGACGGGTTCGGCGGGCGATGGCAACAGCTTCTGCGACACGTTCGAGCTTATCGACCAGCACCACGACGTCGGCCGCTTGGGAAGCGGCCACTGCACCTCGTGCCCCGAGCGCGGCGCCAACGTCAGCGAATGCGAGGGCGGGTGCGTCATTGATGCCATCTCCGATCATCATGGTGGGCGCAAGGCACTTTTCCGCTTTCACGGCGGCCACCTTGTCTTCGGGCGTTGCATCCGCAATGACATCGTCCAGGCCAAGCGATCGCGCTATGGGCCGAGCAATGTCGATGCGGTCACCGGTCAGCAGGACGATGCGCTCGATCCCATTGGTACGGAATGCACCGAGGGTTGAATGCGCATCCGGGCGTAGCTCGTCTTTGAACAGAACACGGCCGACATAACGTCCATCCGAGGAGATGTAGAGGGCAGCGTGGCCTAATGGTATCGAGGAGGCCTTTTCCGCGCCAGCGCCAGACAAGACGAAGTCCTGACGCCCGATCCTGACGCGCGCCCCCTCGACAAGTCCTTCCACGCCGTCTCCCGCGCTTTCATGGGCCTCACCCGGCGGAATGAGGTTGATATTGCGCCGGCGCGCTTCCTCGACCAGGGCCTGCGACATGACGTGATGGGACGCCTGACCGACCGAACCGGCAAGGCGCAGGAGTTGCTCGGCGCTCACAGATGGCTCGGGCTCGATCACGGCGATCGACGGATAGCCGCGAGTCAACGTCCCCGTCTTGTCGAGCAACACCGTGCGGATCCTGGCCAACGCCTCGAGCGTACCGGCAGTCTTGACCATCACACCGCGCCCGGCGCAGCGCGACATGCCAGCGACGAGGGCGACAGGTACGGCGAGGATGAGGGGACAGGGGGTGGCAACCACAAGGACCGCGAGCGCGCGATGCGGGGAGGCCCAGATCCACCAGGCCATCCCGGCCATCCCCAGGGTCAGTATCAGGAAGCCGATGGCGTAGCGATCGGCCATGCGCGCCATTGGGGCCTTGGATTGACGAGCGCCTTCCACCAGGCGAAGGATCGCGGCGTATGTGCTTTCTCGTGCCGGCCTGGAAACCCGCATATCGAAGGCGGACCCTGCGTTTACCACGCCGCTCGCAAGTGCATCGCCTGCAGGTCTTCGCACAGGCATGGGTTCCCCGGTCAGGGCCGATTCGTCCAAGGTTGCATCTGGCCCGATCAGTAGGCCATCGGCGGGCAGGACATCGCCGGGGCGCACCAAGATGCGATCACCAGGCGATAATGACTCGATCGGCACCGTCAGGAGCTTGCCACTTTGATAGCGTTGAGCGCTACGAGCGACGCGACTGAGCAGGGCCGTCATCGCGGAACTGGCTCGGCCCTGCGCGAATTGCTCCAAGGCCTGGCCTCCGGCAAACATCAGGGCGATGACGACGCCGGCGAGGGCTTCATCGCCCGCGATGGCTCCCGCCATTGCCAAAGCCGCAATGATGTCCAGGCCGATCTTGCCCTGCGCCAGTCCGCGCAAGATCGTGACTATGAGGACGACGAGGACCGGCGCCGTACCCCCAAGCCATAGAAGCCGAGCAATCTGCGATTGCCCCAGTGCGATAGCGAGCAATCCTGCCAACAGCGCAATAGCGGGAATCGTGGCGAGCGCTGCCGAAGCCATCCGAGACGGACCGGGCGATGTTGGTTGGTGAGACACATTCTTCGCAATCGCTTCGTGTCGGTCTTTTACGGAGAGTTCGCGAGCCATGAGATCGCCTTCAGATGAACAAGGATCGAGGTTCGGTACGGCACCATCAATTTGGCCCAAGGCAGACGCTCATATGTTCCCGACCGCGCCGTGGTGCGCGGAGGTTTCGGTTTTCGACAGCCTCGATCAATGGGCCATCAGGAGCGGAACATCGGTCTTCTCGATGAGCTCAACCGTCGTACCGCCCATGATCCATTCCCTCACGCGCGAATGCCCGTAGGCGCCTGCAACGATCAGATCTGCGGAGATGCGATGCGCCTCCTGCAGGAGCGTGGTCGTTACGTCCTGGGCGAGAGGAAGGGCTTCAACGACCGTTTCCACGCCGTGCCGAGCCAGGTAGGTCGCAATATCCGCCAGATCCGCGTCCTCGTTGAGGTTCTCTGCTTGCTCGTCCTCCTTGACCGTCACAACCTTGGCAAGGGTCGCCAGCTGGAGGAGCGGCAGCGCCTCCGCCACGGCTCTCCCGGCCTCCTTGGTGTCGGTCCAGCCAATGAGCACGGTCTGGATCGGCTGCCTGGGCTGTTGTTCAGGAGGCACCAGATAGACGCTCCGGCCGCTTTCGAACAGCGTGGCCTCGATCAGCCGTCTCCAATCGGCTCCCGCTTCATCTTTGCGAGGGCAACTGCCGATGAACAGATCGGAGGTTCTGACCTGTGTTGCCACAAGGGAGGATAACCACCCCGCGGCATCCTCGATGCGTCGAATTTCGTTGGTGATGGACAGGCGTTGGAAACGCAGTTGCAATCGTTCGATCGCAGCAGTGGCACGTTGCTGGATTTGATCCACCATATCCATGCTGGCCGCGGTGCCCATGTCACCGGTGTAAATCGAAATATCGGGGAGGAGGCAGGTAAAAAGGCCGGTGAGATGGCTTCCAAAACTGGCCGCCAGCATCTCGCCGTGGGAAATCCGAGCCTCGTCTTGGGGACTGCCATCGAGGTGAACGGTGATGTTCTTGTAACTGTCCGGGTGAACCGAAGCCGTAACATCCAGTGGCTGGGTCGAGGAAATGTCGGCTTTCATCGAGCCCTCCTGATTGCGGGAGACCACGCCCTCGGCGTGTCTTGATCGGAATGCTGGCAGCCTTGCTTTTTCGGGCTTCCATGGCGTTGATCTGGCTCAAGGGAAGCATGCGGCGGGCAAATATCGCGCTCTCGGCATCGGCCTATCGGCAGCCGTCACCTGGGAACCTGCCAGGCTTGCGCTGGATCAAAGCCGAGTTCGTGTTCCAGGCCTAGAAAGGCAAGTGCATCACTGTCGAGGCAGGGGAATCGTTTATGCCGTCGCCGAGATAGCCGACGATAGCGCGCGAATTTTGCAACGCCTTGATGATGCGGGATTTTTGATCAGGTGTTAGCCTCGCAAATGCATCGACAGAGCGGACCTGTACAGCGAGAGCCTGATCGTCAAGTTTGGCGATATCGGTCCCCGACAGGACTGCCTCTCCCTTGAGGCCGACCAGAGCGGCCAATCTGCGCATGACGAGGGGATCGTCTCCCGACAGTATCTTCAGTTGCACGCCGATCTTCGCCAGATGGGCGATGGCAGGGCCGGCTGTCGGCTTGGGAGAATCTGCGAAAGCACAAAATCCTTCCAGGGTCAGGCCCTTTTCGTCCTCCTCTGTGACCTCCTGCCTTGGTACGGACCATGGGCGCGTCGCCACGGCGATGCTGCGCAAGCCCTCTTGGGCCATACTGTGCAGGATCTCCAGTGCTCTCCTCCGCTCTTCAGGCGGCAGGGGTATGATCTGGAGCCCCGTCGTTCTTATGCGAGCACAAATCCAGGACAGCCTCGGTCACCACCTAGATCCGCCGCGACCGCCGCCAGAGTGGCTGGCCGCCCCGTCTGCAGGCCGTGGACGTCGATACTGCTGGCGAGGGTGATCTGGGCCGAGGTGAGGGTGCCGGTCTTGTCGGTGCACAGCACGGTCATGGCACCGAGATCATGAATGGTCGCGTCCAGAACGCGGCATCGTCTGTGGCGTCAACGCGCGTCGGCTCGGGTGATGCCGTCGATGCCATGGTGCCGCTCCATCAGGGATAGGTGCGCCCATCGGCGAGTGCGGTTGCGGTTTCCCCCGCCGCAAGATCGGGAGCGTCTGCCCGCTCTGCTTGGACAAGAAGGCTCAGCACCTCGTCGGCGATGACCTGTTCCTCACTGGTCGCGACGACCAGGGCGCATATTTCGCTGGTGTCGGCGCTGATCCGCCTTGCGTTCCGGTCGTTGGCCTGCCGGTCGAGATCGAGGCCAAGCCAGGCCAGGTGGGCACACACCTTCTCGCGGATCAGAGGCTGGTTCTCGCCGATACCGGCCGTAAAGACCAGGGCGTCCAGCCCGCTGACAGTGGTCGCCAGCGCACAGATCTCCCGGGCGATGCGTAAGCAGAAATGATCGATGGCCTCGGCTGCCTCGACCGCGTCGCTGGCGAGGAGGTCACGCGTGTCAGCGCTCAAGCCCGAAAGCCCAAGCAGGCCGGAACGGTGGTAGAGCAAGTCCTCCAGGGCCTCCAGCGAGTAACCACCTTGCTTCAGCAGGTGCAGGGGAACGCCAGCATCCAGGGCTCCGCATCGGGTGGCCATGGGAATGCCATCCAAGGTGGAGAAACCCATCGAAGTGTCGCGGCTGATGCCATTGGCGAGCGCACACAGGCTTGCACCACTTCCCAGATGAGCGACCACCACACGGCCCGCGGCCAGGCGCGGAGCAATCTCTTTCAATTTGCCGGCTATAAACTTGTAAGACAGCCCGTGGAAACCATAGCGCTTGATCCCCTGGTCGAAGAGATCACGCGGCAACGCGAAACGTCGAACGATGTCGGCCTGCGTGTGATGGAAAGCCGTATCGAAGGAAGCCATCTGCGGCAGATTGGGGCGCAGATGCCGGATGGCCCGGATCAGCCGTACACTTTGGGGCTGATGTAGAGGCGCCAGAGGCACCAATCCCTCGACGGCGTTCAACGTGACATCGTCGACAAATGTCGGCCCTGCGAAGGTATCGCCGCCATGGACGACCCGATGACCGACGGCTGTCAGGCCCGAAAGGGAAAAATGCTTGGCCAGGACATCGAATGTCTCATCGATGACGTCGTGAAAATCATCACTGTCCCTAGCTTTGAGGAGGATGTCCACGGCCTGGGGGCCTTCCACGATATGGAGACCGAGAGGCTTGCGTCGAAGATCGATGACGCCCATGCCGAGCCGTTCGGCCGCGTTGCCCTTGCGCATGAACAGGCCGAGCTTGATCGTGGACGAACCAGGATTGCAAGTGAGGATAATGCTGGTCATCGAGAAGACCTTCCTTTGGCCACAAGCTTGGCGAATGCGATCGAAGCAAGGCGGACCCCTAGCGAGTCCGATCTGCTGGTGAGGATGATGGGCACCCGTGCACCGAGAACGAGGCCCGCTGCGTCCGCTCCTCCCAGGTAAATGAGTTGCTTGGCCAGCATGTTCCCGGCCTCGAGATCCGGAGCAACCAAAATATCCGCCTGGCCGGCGACCGGCGAGACGATGCCCTTCATGTGGGCAGCAACCAGATCGACGGCATTGTCAAAGGCAAGCGGGCCATCGAGTTTGGCCCCGGTGATCTGGCCTCGATTGGCCATGACACTCAGTGCTGCCGCATCCAGCGTCGCGGGCATGGCGGAATTCACCGTCTCGACGGCGGCGAGAATCGCGACCTTGGGTTCGGCAATGCCGAGCGTGTGCAGCAGGTCGATGGCATTCTGGCAGATGTCACGCTTGTGCTCGAGGGTAGGAGCGATGTTGATCGCCGCGTCGGTGACGACGATTGGCTTCGGATAGGCTGGCACGTCCAGGACATAGGCATGGCTGATTCGCCTTTGTGTGCGCAGGCCGGAGTGTTGGGAAACCACTGCGCCGAGGAGTTCGTCTGTATGGAGGCTGCCCTTCATCAGGGCGGCCGCCTCGCCGCTGGCCGCCAGAGCGACGGCCCGTTCGGCGGCAGCATGGCTGTGTTCGGTCGCCTCGATCCGCACACCGTCCAAACTCAAACCAGCCAGGTCGGCAAGAGCCCTGATCTTGGATTCGGGTCCAACCAGGATGGGATCGATCAATCCTTCATTGCGCGCCTCAAGCGCGGCCTGGATGGCTTCTGGTTGGCACGGATGGACCACGGCCGTGACGAGAGGTGGCAGGGCGCGCGCTTCACGCAGAAAGGGGTCGAAGCGATGCTGACGCTGGATCGGTACGGACGGCAGCACCATCGGGGCAAGCGTGACCTTTTCCCTCGGCGCGATGACGGTTGCCAAGCCGGTGAGCACCTCTCGCCCGACTTGATCGACGCAGCGTGTCGCCAGCCTGACGGCGCAGTTTTCGGGGTTCTTGTCACAGACCGTCACGGTCGCCGTTACCGTGTCACCAACCGAGACGGGGTGACGGAACTCGGTTTGCTGGCTGAGATAGATCGTTCCCGGGCCTGGCAATTGCGTGCCCAGGAGCGTGGAGATCAATCCCGTCGTCCACATGCCATGCGTGCCGACATGGCCGAAGACGCAGCGGGCCGCATATGTAGGCTGGGGATGCATTGGGTCGAGGTCGCCAGATGCCGCGGCGAAGAGCCTGATGTCGTCATCGCGGAGTGTCCGTATCAGGCTTGCGGCATCTCCGATCGCCAACTCGTCGAAGGGGCGATTGACCAGCGTGTGGGGGAAAGTCAGTTCGTTCATGGCTGCTGCGCATAGGTTCCCGGTGCATCGGCGAGTAGAGGCCCGAACCCTATGCCAACGAGGTGATGCTCGACCTTGATGCGGATCAAGAGTGAGCATTCGCACCGCAACGCGCACTGTTTTGGCCGCGGGCGTGGCGGAATTTGATTCAGCTCAATGCAGCATCCCATCCGGATCTTAGAAGGAGATGATCACCCAAGGAGATTTGCCGTGCCTCTTCGCTGCATTTTGGTTCCAACCGGCCCAGGCGTGAGGCCCGAGCGCCGCCTCGAGGCTGCATTGGGGCTGGCCAAGCGCACCCATGCCCATATCAATGCACTCTATGTCAGGCCCGACCTGCAGATCGCGGTGCCCCCGATCCTTCCGGTCGGTGCGGCCGGCATCCTGCCGCAATGCAACGACTCCTGTGAAGCCAAGGCCCTCGCTGCAGCGGGACAACAGGCTTTCGAGCGCTGGTGCGCTGGTGCTCGGGTTGCGATGCGGCCCAATCAAAGGCTGGATGCGACCTTCGCCTCCTGGAATGAGAAAGGGGGCGATGTTGAAACGCTGGTGGCGCTAAACGGCCGAGTCAGTGATCTCATCATCGTCGACAATCCCGCCAAGGCAGGTCCCTTCGAAGCCGCAGCTTTTGATGCGGCGGTGTTCTCATCGGGGCGGCCGGCGTTGATGCTGGGGGAACGATTGCCGGACAACCTTCTCCGGCATGTCGTCATCGCCTGGAATGGCAGTCTGGAAGGCGCTCGTGTTGTCGGCCAGTCCATTTCGTTGCTGCATGAGGCGGAGCAAATCTCGATCATTACCATCCCCTCCGAACAGGATCGGCAGGCCGGGATCGCGGATCTCGGGGATTATTTGCACTGGCATGGCGTGGTCGTGGAGAATGCGGCGCTGGTGCCTGATTTTACCGGAAGCGGTGGCGAGAGGATCCTGGCAGCCTGCCATCACGCCGCGGCGACGCTTCTGGTGATGGGAGCCTATACTCACAGCCGCTTGCGGCAGGCTTTCCTCGGCGGGTTGACCCAGCATGTTCTCGACAAGGCAGACTTGCCCGTCCTCATGGCTCATTGACCAAGTCTCCCCGCCCCGCCCCGCCTTGCATTTGCGCCAGCCACATTGCACATCTGCGCGCGCTCGCTCCATACCGGCATGGAAGCTTTGAAAGAGAATGGAATGAACCTGCATTCGCGGGGCGCTTTACGGCCGGCCCAACCGGGAAGGACGTCATGACTGCCTATTGGAACGCGTTGTTTGGTGGGCTGTTGATCGGTGTTTCAGCCGTGCTCCTGCTCATTGCCAATGGGAGGGTCGCCGGCATCAGTGGGATTGTTGGCCGCCTTCTGGCTGGACAGCGGGTTCTTGACAACGGCGCCTTTGTCCTGGGGCTGGTTCTCGGCCCGCTCGTCTTCGCAGGCTTGAACGGTTCCCTTCCAGCCATGACGATTTCTGCATCATGGCCATGGGTCATGCTTGCAGGCCTTCTGGTCGGTTTTGGTACGCGCATGGGATCGGGGTGTACTTCCGGTCATGGCATTATCGGCCTTGCTCGCTTTTCACGCCGATCGCTTGCCGCGACGGTCATGTTCCTGGCTGCCGGTATATTGACAGCGTCCCTGATGGAGCTGGTGCGATGAACGCGCAGGCTATTCTTAGACTGGCGATCTCGCTTCTGGCCGGCACCCTTTTTGGTTTGGGCCTTTCGATATCGGGAATGATCGATCCTGCCCGCGTGCTTGGGTTTTTGAATATTGCCAGCGGTCATTGGGATCCAAGCCTGGTTTTCGTCCTCGCCGGTGCGGCGATGGTTGCGATTCCTGGTGTCTTCCTTCAGCGCCATTTATCCCGCCCATGTCTGGATGATCGCTTCCATCTTTCTACAAATACGAAGATCGATAGGCCGCTGCTTCTCGGGGCGACGATCTTCGGCGTGGGATGGGGCGTTGCTGGATTTTGTCCTGGACCTGCGGTAGCCGCACTGTCGACGGGGCGGGCGCTAGTCTTCCCATTTGTGGCAGCAATGACGTTGGGGATGCTGCTGCATGATCGTTTCGGTACCAGAACTGGCAACTGATTTGGAAGGCAATCGGAGGGAGATTTTCAGGTCTCGATTTCCATGATGCTGTCCTATGCCTTGGTACGAGCAATCATGAAATAGGCGCTCGAAAGAAGAGGACGGTCATGCGTGCTCGACCCAGTGATCGCCATCCTTGTAATATCTGGTTTTGACGGCGGCCCAGGCGACCCGTCGGGCCATCCCTTCGCGCCGGTCTCGCGTGCACCGGCTATAGTTTTCCCATGCGTGATTGAACGCTGCCCGGTAGATTTCCTGCGCATGATAGGGCAACCTCGCACGCAACAGGAGCGGTAGATCTTCAGTCGTGGGATATGGCATGACCGGTTTCCGTAGCGGGAGAAAACGGCTCAGCGCCGGCGCAGGATCCTGTAGACGACAAGGGTAGTCAGGCTGGTTGCGACGAGAAGCGTTATCAACCAGGCCAACGTCCTCAGGTCGGCCGTAAATTGGTCCACGATGACTTCGATCATAATGGCCTCTCCTTTGCTGGGGTTCTGCCTGTCTTGAGGATGGCAACGTCATGGACGACAGCCTGAGTGACTATGGACATCCTGTTCAGCCGACTAAAATACTCTTGATGCCCGCTATAGCGGCCCGGTCCGGACACGATGGTCTTCTTATTTTGATTGGAGCAGGGATGATGACGTTGATCTATCGCAAAGGAACGGGGTTCAAGTGCGGTACTGCAGATGTTTCAAGGTTCACGGGAGAAAAATAGGGGCATGCTCGCGGGAGCTATACGTGTTCGTGCTCGGCCAATCATGCTGGTGCGGTGTGCACCTTCTCCGTCGGTTCAACGGGTGTCCTTGCAAGAATGAGGTGGAGGATCTTCCCGAAGACATGATCGTGGCCTTCACTGCGGCCGATGTGGAGGACACCACTATGTCTTAGATCCTCGTTGAGGATCTGGAGGAAGCGTCGATGCGCCTCTCCCGTTACCGAATCCAGCACTTCGTCCATGATGATCCAGGCTGGCCTGTGCAGCACAAGGCGGGCGAACGCAACCGCTTGCTGCTCGTCTTCATTCAGATCGCGATCCCAACGTTTTGATGTGTCGAGGGCGGGCAAGAGAGACGCCAAGCCAACTTCCTTGAAAGCTGTCTCGTAAGCGTCGGTCTCAAAGAGGTGTATGGGATCGGGGTAGGCGAGGACCTCGCGTAAACTGCCCGGCGGCAGATAAGGGGTGCGCGGCATATACATGATCGCCTCTCCACGCGGGCGGGTTACCGTACCCGATCCCCACCGCCAAAGCCCGGCCAAGGCCCGAAAAAGCGATGTCTTGCCACTGCGTCGCTCTCCGACAATTGCCACCCTCTCGCAGGCCTCGAGGTTGGCGCTTTCCTCCCGCAGTCGCGTGCTTCCACCTGGAAAGAACACGGCGAGACGATCCAGGCGGTAGTGTCCGGAATCTCCTTCCGCCAAGACGATTCGATCGCTCTCGTCGCCTGCCTCGTCATCTTCTGCCGCTGCCCGTCGAAAACTCGAAACCCGTAGCAACGTGGCTCGCCAATCTGCGATCACACTGAAATTATCAACAAACCAGCGTAGCGAGGATTGGACCTGATTGAATGCACCGACTGTAACCATCAGGCCGCCGAACGAGAGAGTTCCGGAAAAATAGGCCGGTGCTGCCACGCCGTTCGGTACGACCAAGGCAATCCAGCCATAGCCCGCCGTAATCCATGTGAGTCTCGTCTGCCCCCAAGCCAGCCTGCGCTATCAAACGCCATGTACATTCCATGCTTGACTTCAAATCAACGACTTACGCCTCGGACATCCTGGATGGATTGAGATGATCCACATGATGCGAAAACGACAGGCAAGATACGCCTATAATCCAGCTCCATCGCTCGCCGATCAATTCGAGATCCTCGCTGCGTGATACGGGGTTAACGAACTGGAATCCCACGTCTCTGCTTCCAGTTTGCAACAGAGCCAGTTCCTCTTACGCGGCTTTGTCGAACCGGCCCGGCCGGATCATCTCGATCGCAAGGCTGCGCTGGCGGCTCAGGATATCCGCAACCTGGTTGCGCGGCCCGATCATTGGCTCAAGACCCTTCCGGGTGAGACCCTTTGCTCCATGTTGAAACGGATTGCCTCCATCGCATCCGGCGGGTCTATCGGATGATACTTGGCCTCATGGACATCGATCAAAGTCGCGAGGACATCGAGGCGACCACCCTCGGGCGTGCCGGTTTCGGCTCCCCTAAGCCGTTCGACTTCGGCGAGCGCATCTTCGTAATCCGCCTCAGAGCACTAGGCTTTCGGTCGCATATCTCCCAAAACCACCTCGGCAATCGTCGCAGCGGCCGAAATGTGCCGTCGACAGGCCGCGGCTCCGGCGTCCGGATCGTTCTTCTCGATGGCGTCGAAGATCTCGCGTATCTGCGCCGGGCCGGTGACCATGCGATTGGCGGTCGAAAGCGTCATCACGCGCAACCTAGAAATGCGGCTGTTCAGACGGCTGACGATATCCCAGGCGATCTTGTGGCCACCGGCTTCGAAGATGATCTTGTAGAACTCGGTCGTCGCGTCGATGATGGCGGCCGGGGAACGCTGCCGCGACGTGCGATCGAGATTGTCCAGTGCCTTCCTTAGCCGCCTCTTCACGTTCGCATCGGCGAGGCGGGCGCAGTCGGCAACGGCCGTCGATTCAACTGCAGCGCGAATGGCATAGATCTGGCGAGCATCGTCCCAATCGAGCCGTGCCACGATCGGCCCCTTGTTGAGGAGCATCGTCACCAGCCCCTCTGCTTCCAGATGGCGAATGACCTCGCGAATGACGGATCGGGAAACGCCGAGCTGGTCGCACAGCGTGCGTTCGACGAGCCGCTCCTCAGGCTCGAAGAGGCCATTGATGATCGCCCGCCGCATCCTGTCGAGGGCGATCTCTCGCAATGTCGCAGGCGGATTCTCGATTCTGAGGGCGGCGAGATTGTCAGCGTTCTTGCTCATGTCTTGGTGTAGCCGCAAAAAATCATCCCGGCAAGGCATTGACACGTGATAATATGGTATACCATAAGATAGCATGATTATGTGAGGACGTGCCATGACTGCTCAGGTCCGCAAGACATTGCTCCATGTCGAAACAACGCTGATCGAGGGGGGCAGGGCTGCCTCCACGCCCTTGAAGCTTTTCGCGGCCATGGCCGTGGTGAAGAACCCCTGGGCGGGCAGAGGCTTCGTCGATGATTTGAAGCCCGAGATCCATGCCGCCGCACCCGTCCTGGGTGAATTGCTGACCAAGATGATCCTTGACGCGGTCGGCTCTGGCGAGGCGGTGGAAGGCTACGGCAAGTCCGCCGTGGTCGGACTGGACGGCGAGATTGAGCATGCCTCCGCCCTGATCCATACGCTGCGCTTCGGCAATCATTATCGTCAGGCAGTTGGTGCCAAATCCTATCTCGCCTTCTGCAACACACGCGGCCCGGCCAATGCTCCCATCATGATCCCGCTGATGGACAAGAATGATGAGGGGCGACGTTCCCACTACCTGACCATTCAAACCGCTATCGCGGATGCTCCTGCCGCTGACGAGATCGTCGTGGCATTGGGCGCCTCCGTTGGCGGGCGCCCCCATCACCGTATCGGTGATCGCTACCAGGATCTGAAGGATCTTGGACAGGATGTCACCAATCCGGCCGGCGTCTGAACGAGCGGGGCCGTCATGCAGACTGAGTCCGCGACGACATCCGCCGATATCGGTCGGGCGCAGGGCGAGACACTCCCGCGCAAGAAGAGTTCGAGGGGCGCCGCCTATTTCGAAGCGGGCAAGGGCGACGTGCTGGTCCTCATCCATGGCGTCGGCATGCGTCTTGAAGCCTGGGCCCCCCAGATCGAGCAATTCTCGAAAACGCACCGTGTCATCGCCGTGGACATGCCCGGGCATGGCGAGAGCGAAAGGCTGCCAGCGGGGAGCGCCATCCCGGATTTTGTCGCCTGGCTTGGCCGATTTCTCGGCGATCTGAACCTCAATCGCGTCAGCCTCGCCGGCCATTCCATGGGTGCGATGATTTCGGGGGGCGCCGTTGCCAGCTTTCCCAGGCTTATCGCCCGTGTCGCTTGCCTGAACGGTGTCTATCGGCGTGATCGTCAGGCGAAGGCGGCCGTGCTGGCCCGGGCCGAGGCCATCCGTGCGGCAGGCATCGACAAGGAAGGCCCGCTGGCGCGATGGTTCGATGACGAACCTAACAATCGCCAAGCACGCGACCTGACCCGAACCTGGCTCGAACAGGTCGATCCGGAAGGATATGCGGCCGCCTACACCGCCTTTGCCGGCGGAGATGAAGCATATGCCGATTGCTGGCCCTCGGTGGCCTGCCCCGCGCTTTTCCTCACCGCCTCGGGCGATCCCAATTCCACGCCGGAGATGGCAAGGGCGATGGCTGCCGCCGCCCCGAAGGGATGGGCCCGTATCATCGAGGGGCATCGCCACATGGTTAATCTGACGGCGCCCGATGCGGTCAATGCCTTCCTGGCGGAATGGCTGGTGGCAGAGGAGAGGCCGGCATGAACGCGCAAAACTTCGACCCCAAGGCACTGCGGGATGCCTTCGGTGCCTTCGCCACCGGCGTGACCGTGGTGACGACGCACGACGCTGGCGCAAAACCCATTGGCTTCACGGCCAATTCCTTCACGTCCGTCTCGCTCGATCCGCCCCTTTTGCTCGTCTGCCTCGCCAGGAGCTCGCGCAATTACGAGGCGATGACGCGGGCGGCCTCCTTTGCCATCAATATTCTGTCCGAGGTGCAAAAGGATGTGTCCAACACCTTCGCACGGCCGGTCGATGATCGCTTTGCGACAGTGGACTGGCGGGTTGGCGAAAATGGTTGTCCTATCCTGTCCGGGGTATCGGCCTGGTTCGAGTGCGCGATGCACGAGGTGGTCGAGGCCGGAGACCATGTCATCCTCGTCGGGCGAATCCTTGCTTTCGATAATTCCGGCCTGAACGGCCTGGGCTATGCGCGCGGCGGCTACTTCACGCCCAACCTGTCCGCCAGGGCGGTATCGGCTGCGGCCGAGGGCAAGATCGAATTCGCCGCCGTTCTCGAGCGCGAGGGTGAGGTGCTGCTGCTCGGCGACCGGCCGATGATCTTGCCGGCCTGCCTGGGCGGCGATGGCAATCCCACCGAGGTCTTGGCGAACCATCTCGGGAACCTGACGGGGCTGCCCGTTACGATCGGCTTCCTCTATTCGGTCTATGAGGACAAGACGTCGGGCTGCCAGCACATCGTCTACCGTGCCTTTGCCGGCGAGGGCGAGCCACGGACAGGACGGTTCGTCCGCCCGGACGCGATCGGGGCAGGCGAGGTCAAGGACCAGGCCACTTTTGACATCCTCTCGCGCTTTGCCCTGGAAAGCTCCATCGGCAATTTCGGCGTTTATTTCGGGAACGAGACGGCCGGCAAGGTGCATTCCATTCCCATGAAGGGGGCCCGCCCATGAAGTTCTCGCTGTTCGTCCATATGGAGCGTCTGGATGCCGGCCAGACCCACAAGCAGCTCTATGACGAGTTCGTGGCGCTGTGTGAAATCGCCGACAAGGGAGGCATGCACGCCATCTGGACCGGCGAGCATCACGGCATGGATTTCACCATTGCGCCCAACCCCTTCGTCACCATTGCCGATCTGGCACGGCGCACCAGCCATGTCCGCCTCGGCACCGGCACGGTGATCGCGCCGTTCTGGCATCCGATCAAGCTGGCCGGCGAGGCCGCGATGGCGGACCTGATCAGCGATGGGCGTCTGGACCTCGGCATCGCACGCGGCGCCTACTCCTTTGAATATGAACGCCTGCTGCCCGGTCTCGATGCCTGGCAGGCCGGCCAGCGCATGCGCGAACTCATTCCCGCCGTCAGAGGTATCTGGGCTGGGGATTATGCCCATGAGGGCGAGTTCTGGAAATTCCCGGCCACCACCTCCGCGCCCAAGCCATTGCAGGATCCGGTACCGGTCTGGGTCGCCGCCCGTGACCCCAACAGCCATGAGTTTGCAGTCGTCAATGGTTGCAATGTGCAGGTCACCCCGCTCTGGAACGGCGATCGGGAGATCGAAAGCCTGATGGAACGCTTCGAGGCGGCCCGTGCCAAGGCGCCCGAGGTCCCCAGGCCGAAGATCATGCTCCTACTGCACACCTATGTCGGCGCGGACGCGGCCGATGTGGCGCAGGCGACCCGGGAACTGAGCGTCTACTACAACTACTTCTTCGCCTGGTTCAAGAATGAGCGGCCGATCCATCAGGGGCTGATCCAGCGGCTGAGCGAGGAGGAGATCGCGGCGAACGCCACGCTCTCGCCCGAAGTCATGCGCGCCAATCTGGCGCTTGGCACGGTCGACGAAATCATCGCCCGCCTCAAGCACTACGAGGCGCTGGGCTATGACGAATATTCGTTCTGGATCGATACCGGCGTGAGTTTCGAGCGCAAGAAGGCTTCGCTCGAACGTTTCATCGCCGACGTCATGCCTGCCTTCAAGGATTGAGGCGATGCGGCGTTTCCAGCTCTACATCGACGGGGCCTTTTGCGATGGCGAGGCTTCCTTCGAAAGTATCGACCCGGCAACGGGCACCGCGTGGGCGTATATGCCCGAAGCGCGCGAGGCCGACGTCGACCGGGCGGTCGAGAGCGCACACAGGGCGCTTTACGAAGGCCCCTGGCCGGCGATGACGGCTACCCAGCGTGGAAAGCTGCTTTACAAGCTGGCCGATCTCGTCGCCGCCAACGCGCCCAGGCTGGCCGAACTCGAGACCCGCGACACCGGCAAGATCATCCGCGAGACCTCCGCCCAGATCGCCTATGTCGCGGAGTATTACCGCTATTATGCCGGCATCGCCGACAAGATAGAGGGGGCCTATCTGCCGATCGACAAGCCGGACATGGAGGTCTGGCTGCGTCGTGAACCGATCGGCGTGGTCGCCATGGTCGTGCCCTGGAACAGCCAGCTCTTCCTATCTGCCGTCAAGGTCGGCCCGGCGCTCGCCGCCGGCTGCACCCTGGTGCTGAAGGCCTCCGAGGACGGGCCGGCGCCGCTCCTGGAATTCGCCCGGCTGGTGCATGACGCCGGATTCCCACCGGGGGTCGTCAACATCATCACCGGTTTTGGCCCTTCCTGCGGCGCGACGCTCGGGCGGCACCCCAAGATCGCCCATGTGGCCTTTACCGGAGGGCCGGAAACTGCGCGCCATGTCGTGCGCAACTCCGCCGAGAATCTGGCCTCCACCTCGCTGGAACTGGGCGGCAAGTCGCCCTTCATCGTGTTTGCCGATGCCGATCTTGAAAGCGCGGCCAATGCCCAGGTCGCGGGGATCTTCGCGGCAACCGGCCAGTCCTGCGTGGCCGGCTCGCGCCTGATCGTCGAGAGAAGCGTCAAGGACCGCTTCGTCGCCCTTCTCAAGCGCAAGGCCGAGGCCGTGCGCATCGGCAGCCCGCTCGACATGGCAACCGAGGTCGGGCCCCTCGCCACGGCGCGCCAGCGCCAGCATATCGACGCGCTGGTCGAGCGCTCGTCCGCGATGGGTGCCAGGATCGTTACCGGCGGCCGGGTGCCCGAAGGGGAGGGCTTCTATTATCCTCCCACCATTCTTGACTGTGACGGCGTGGATTCGCCGTCGCTGGTGGAAGAATTCTTCGGGCCGGTTCTTTCCATCGTCTCCTTCGAGACCGAAGAGGAAGCCCTGCGTCTCGCCAATGACACCGTCTATGGGCTGGCGTCGGGCGTGTTCACCCAGAACCTGACGCGTGCCCATCGCCTGATGAAGGGCATTCGGGCCGGCGTCGTCTGGGTCAACACCTACCGCGCCGTTTCGCCGATCGCGCCTTTCGGTGGCTTCGGGCTTTCCGGGCATGGCCGCGAAGGCGGCCTGGCCGCGGCGCTGGACTATACCCGGACAAAGACGGTCTGGCTCCGAACCTCCGACGATCCCATCCCCGATCCCTTCGTGATGCGGTGATACCATGTACTACGAGGTGCGCACATACAGGCTCAGGAACGGTGCCGTGCCCGTTTACCTCAAGGTCGTCGAGGAGGAAGGCATCGCGATCCAGAAGGAGCATCTGGGGCATCTGGTCGGCTATTTCTTCTCCGAGATCGGGCCGATCAACGAAATCATGCATATCTGGGCCTATACGAGCCTCGATGACCGGGAACGGCGCCGGGCCTCGCTCGCCGCCGATCCGCGCTGGCAGGCCTTCCTGCCAAAAATCCGCGACCTCATTGAAATCGCCGAAAACAAGATCATGAAACCGGCTGCCTTCTCCCCTTCGAAGGTGGCCGGTCACCATGGCGCATCCAGACAAGAGCCCTGACAACCGGAGCGTGGGAACATGAAATCGACGTCGATAGTCGCCGCCTGTGCGGTATTGCTGATCATGGCTTCGCCTGCAGCCGCAGCGGACCTGGTCTTCTCGAGCTGGGGTGGAACCACCCAGGATGCCCAGAAGGCGGCATGGGCGGACAAGTTCACGGCCAAGGCCGGGGTCAATGTCGTGCAGGACGGCCCGACCGACTACGGCAAGATCAAGGCCATGGTCGAGGCCAACAGCGTCACCTGGGACGTGGTCGACGTCGAAGGTGACTACGCTGCGCAGGCCGGTCCGAAAGGCTTGCTCGAAAAGCTCGACTTCGGCGTCATCGACAAGTCCAAGCTCGACCCGCGCTTCGTGACCGACTATTCGGTCGGCAGCTTCTATTATTCCTTCGTGATCGGCTGCAATGCCGATGCGGTTGCGACCTGCCCGAAGACCTGGGCGGATCTGTTCGATACGACGAAGTTTCCCGGCAAGCGTACCTTCTACAAATGGTCGGCGCCGGGCGTCATCGAAGCCGCCCTGCTGGCTGACGGCGTGCCCGCGGACAAGCTCTACCCGCTGGACCTCGATCGCGCGTTTAAGAAGCTCGATACCATCAAGGCTGACATCATCTGGTGGTCGGGCGGTGCGCAATCGCAGCAGCTCATCGCATCCGCGGAAGCGCCGTTCGGCAGCATCTGGAACGGGCGCATGACGGCTCTGGCGAAGACCGGCGTCAAGGTCGAGACTTCCTGGGAGCAGAACATCACGGCAGCGGATTCGCTCGTCGTGCCCAAGGGCACGAAGAACAAGGATGCTGCCATGCAGTTCATCGCCTTCGCTACCTCGGCCCAGGCCCAGGCGGATATGGCTGCTGCGACGGGGTATGCGCCGATCAATCTCGATTCCGCCAAGATCATGGATGCGGAGACGGTCAAGACACTTCCGGATCAGCAGAAGGCGAGCCAGATCAACGCCGACATGGCCTATTGGGCTACCAACCGCGATGCGATCGGCGAGCGCTGGTACGCCTGGCAGGCAAAGTAGATCGCATCGGCCCCGGAGGGGAGGGGCGATCCCTCCCACCTGTCTCCTGGCCAGGGCGTTCGAGGTTCGGTGGAAATCTCGAACATTGACAGGACGGGCTTTGCTCCACGGCACCTATATTCCGACGTAGCTCCATGCGGAAAGGACGGCCATGTCCCAGCAGATACAAGCCAGCGCCGCGGCGCTGGCCGTTTCGCGTCCGGCGCGGCCGCGAGGCTTGGCCTGGATCATGCCGGCCCTTGTCTTCGTCGCCCTTTTCTTCGTCGTGCCCGTAGCCCTATTGCTGCTGCGCAGTGTCCTCGAGCCCGTAGCCGGTTTCGGCAACTACGCCGAACTGCTGGGTTCCTCCACCTATCTGCGGATTTTCTTCAACACGTTCCTGGTGTCGGCGGTGGTGACGATCGTGTCGCTCACCATCGGCTTTCCCGTGGCGTGGGCCTTGGCAATCATGCCCAAGAAGCTCGCCGCCCTCGTCTTTGCGATCCTGTTGCTGTCGATGTGGACGAACCTGCTCGCCCGCACCTATGCCTGGATGGTGCTGTTGCAGCGCACCGGCGTGATCAACAAGCTGCTGATGAGCCTTGGCCTTATCGACAAGCCGCTTGCCCTGGTCAACAATCTCGTCGGCGTGACGATCGGCATGGTCTACATCATGCTGCCATTCATCGTACTGCCGCTCTACGGCGTGATCCGGAAGATCGATCCGGCAATTCTTCAGGCTGCGGCCCTATGCGGCGCCACGCGCTGGCAATCGCTGACGCGCGTTCTCCTGCCGCTGGCACTACCGGGCATGGTTGCGGGCGCGCTCATGGTCTTCGTGATGTCGCTCGGCTATTTCGTCACCCCCGCGCTGCTTGGCGGTACGGCCAACATGATGCTGGCGGAACTCATCGCCCAGTTCGTGCAATCGCTGGTCAATTGGGGCATGGGCGGGGCAGCGGCGCTGGTACTCCTCGTCGTCACGCTCGCGCTTTATGCTGTGCAACTGCGGTTCTTCGGCGGCCAGAATCCGGGAGGGCGCTAGCATGCTGCTGAATTTCGAACGCCTGGGCTGGTGGAAATTTGTCCTGCTCGCCATCACCGCCCTGACGGCTGCTTTCCTGCTCCTGCCGATCCTGTTCATCGCGGCCCTGTCGTTCGGCTCGTCGCAATGGCTGATCTTTCCGCCGCCGGGCTGGACGCTGAAATGGTATTCTGATCTGTTCGCCGATCCCCGCTGGCTGCAGTCGGCCTGGACCAGTTTCAAGATCGCGGCCATCGTGACGGTGCTTTCTGTTCTGCTGGGACTCGTCACCTCCTTCGGCCTGGTGCGCGGCCGCTTCTGGTTCCGCGAAGGGCTGAAGGCCCTGTTCCTGACGCCGATGATCCTGCCGGTGGTGGTGCTGGCCGTCGGCCTCTATGCCTTTTTCCTGAAGATCGGGCTGAACGGCACCATGACGGGTTTCGTGATTTCCCATCTGGTGCTCGCGCTGCCCTTCTCCATCCTCTCGATCAGCAGTGCGCTCGAGGGTTTCGACAAGTCGATTGAGGACGCGGCCATCCTGTGCGGAGCGTCGCCGCTCGAGGCGAAGATCAGGATCACATTGCCTTCGATCAGCCACGGCCTGTTTTCGGCCGCCATCTTCTCCTTCCTGACCTCGTGGGACGAGGTGGTGGTGGCGATCTTCATGGCGAGCCCCACTCTGCAGACCTTGCCGGTCAAGGTCTGGGCGACCTTGCGCCAGGATCTGACACCGGTCGTCGCGGCGGCTTCGACACTGCTGATCCTGTTGACCCTGGTCCTCATGGCGCTTGTCGCACTTGTGCGCAAAGGATTGAAATCATGACGCAGCCCTTCCTGCAAATCCAAGGCATCCGCAAGGAATACGGAGCGGTCGTCGCGGTTCAGAACGTCAATCTCGAGGTCGAGAAGGGCGAATTCCTCACCTTTCTCGGTCCCTCCGGCTCGGGCAAGAGCACGACGCTCTACATTCTTGCCGGCTTCGACAACCCGACGGCTGGCGATATCAGGCTGAACGGGACGACCCTGCTGTCCACCCCTTCTCATCGGCGCAATATCGGCATGGTGTTTCAGCGCTACACCCTGTTTCCGCATCTGTCCGTCGGCGAAAACATCGCCTTTCCCCTCAAGGTCCGGCGCAAGCCCAAGGCCGAGGTCGATGCCAAGGTCAAGGAGATGCTGCGGCTGGTCCGGCTGGAGGGCTATGAGGGTCGCAAGCCGGCGAACATGTCGGGCGGCCAGCAGCAGCGCGTGGCGCTCGCCAGGGCATTAGCCTACGATCCGCCGGTCCTTCTGATGGACGAACCCCTGTCTGCGCTCGACAAGAAGCTTCGCGAGGAAATCCAGTACGAGATCCGGCGCATCCATCAGCAGACCGGCGTAACGATCCTCTATGTGACACACGATCAGGAGGAGGCACTGCGCCTGTCCGATCGCATTGCCGTCTTTTCCAAGGGCGTGATCGACCAGATCGGAACCGGGCCGGAACTTTACGCCAATCCGGCGACGCGCTTCGTGGCCGAATTCATAGGCGACAGTAATTTCCTGCCCTGCGACGTGCTTTCGACCACCACAGGCCGCGCCGATATTTCGATCTGCGATTCGATGACGGTGTCCGATGTGCCGGTACACGGTTTGGCCTCCACGGGCAGCAAAGCCTCCGTCATGTTGCGTCCGGAGCGCTTGTTCCTGTCGAAGACCCAGCAGGAACGGGGACTGCCCGTCACGGTCAGCGACATCACCTTCCTGGGCAACAACATTCACGTCGTGACCAGGACGGGCAGGGGTGACGAATTGTCCGTGCGGTTGCCGTTCGGCCACGAGGCCATTGCCAGCCTGGGGCGTGGAGACGCCGCGTGGCTGCGGTTCGATGCAGGATCGGCCCACGTCTTCGGTTGACCAATGCTATAGGGTCTAGGTCTTGGCCTTGCGCAACGCTTCGGTGATCTCGTCGGGGGCTACATCATCGCCTGCCGGGCGGCCTCGGGCTCGCGCAATCGGATGGAATTGAAGACGGCCCGGTGCTTCATGATGGCATTCCCATGTGACTCGCTTGCCCGGTTCGTGAGGCGGAAGTTCGCCAGCAGAGCGGCGTGGGATCGGCCGAACAACTTAAGGAGTTCGGGCTTGCTCCCATTCTCGACGCGTCGGGGGTGGGAAAGAACCTGCTCGAACACCACTCATCAGGCCTGATCTGTCACCTGCCGGCGCGCTCGCGCCTGCCTCGTGCCGATTGCTGTTCTTCTGGGTCGACAAATTCTATTCGAGCGGTACGGTCGGTCTCGTGAGACAGGCCGAGGGCACGCTCGGCATGCATGTCGACTTTCGAATGATGAGCGATGAGCGTGACCGGGTGCGACTTTCCGATGCCTTCCGCCTGGGCGCGGGCGTCCTGCGCGCGCTGGAGAAGCAAGGGACGCGCACAAGGGTCCCGGCGGCGCGCCTTTCCGATCGCGCGCGGCGCTTCGGCTTTCCGAGCCTGCGCAACACTGCTCTCACCGGCCTGGCCGGCATGCTGCTCGATCTGGGCGGTCCGCTCACGGACACCCTGCTGGAGCGCATGATCGGCGATGAAGTCGCCCTGAATGGTTTCCTCGACGAGGCTGTCACTGGTGTGTAGCATGCTTGCGGAACTTGCCGGATGGGCGCGAACGGGGACCCCCTGGCCATTACGGACGCCCAGGGCCGGCGACGGACTGCGTGTTTGCGATGCCTCCCTGTTTCCAACCATTCCCGCTGCCAATATCAATGTCCCCGCCATCAATATGCCTTACGAAGAGCTGGAAGAGCGTTTGTTTTGAGTTGTTGCGCGACAACGAGGTTATTGCCCATTGCCGAGGCCCACGATGCATATCGGCACCGGATGCGGTTACCGTTCTGCAGGCAAAGGGTATCCAAGCATGCTATTTCCCGGATGGGTTCGCGTACTGGAAAGCTGCAAGGCTTGGCCGTCGAAACTAGTCACTGAACTCGCGCAGCGCTGATGGGGGGCGTCGCCTTAACCGGCGCGAGCCGTCGGTCATGTCTCTCAAATATCGTTCCACTCTGCCCGCTCTAACCGGTTAAGGCGCCGCCACCGGCAAAGCCTCTTCCTCCGGCTCAACCAACCTGGATATCAATTGGTGGGCAACGCAGGCGATACACGCCATACCGTGTTTCCGACATCATCCGCCACCAGCAGAGCGCCTTTGCCATCGATCGCCACGCCCACAGGTCTTCCATAGGCGTTCCCGTGTTCATCCCGAAATCCCGTCAATACGTCTCTGGACGGACCGGAGGGCCTGCCTTTGTGGAAGGGAACGAAGATCACCTTGTAGCCGCTGGGCGGATTGCGGTTCCAGGAACCGTGCTGGCCAATGAAGGCGCCATGCTCGCCAAATGCTAGGCCGAGTGACGCTGTATGCAGTCCCAGCGCGTAATCCGGAGGGATGGCCTTGGCAACCAGGTCTGGCCGCGGCGGCTGCGGCCTCGGGTCGACATGATGCCCATAGTAGGAATACGGCCAGCCATAGAAGGCGCCTCGGCGCACCCGGGTCATATAGTCGGGCACCAGGTCGCTGCCGAGTTCATCGCGCTCGTTAACGGCAGCCCATAGGGCTCCTGTCCTGGGTTCGATGCCCATCCCGACCGGATTACGCAGGCCTGAGGCAAAAATCGTATGGCTCCCGGTCCTCGGATCGACGGCCCAGATCGCCGCGCGGCCGCTTTCGGTAGCCATGCCATTCTCGCCGGCATTGCTGTTGGAGCCGACGGCCACAAAGAGTGTCCTACCGTCCGCGCTGGAAACGACGTTCTTGGTCCAATGGTGGTTGATGGGCCCGGCCGGCAAATCCGTGACCTTCACTCCGGCGTCATTGACGCGTGTCTGTCCGAGCCGAAACGGAAACCGCAACAGCGCATCGCTATCCGCGACATAGAGTCCATCGCCGAGCAGCGCCATGCCAAAGGGCGAGTTAAGGCCGTCCATGAGAATGAAGCGGTCATAGGTCTCGCGTCCGGGATGCCGGCGCAGCAACGAGATACGGTTGGCGCTTGGCGTGACGGCACCGGCCCTTTTCATCACCAGCTTTGTGATCCATCCTTTCAGTCCTTTGGAATCCTCCGGTTTTGGTGGCGCATTGGTCTCGGCGACGAGGATGTCGTCATTCGGCAGGACGTAGAGCCAGCGAGGATGCTCCAGCCCCCGGGCAATCGCGGTTATGCTCACTCCCTTGCCAGCGATTGGAGCCACGCCGGAAGCCCAACCTCTGGCAGGGGCAATCTTGAGTGTCGGCAGGAGTGTGGTTTTCTGCGGCGGCAGTTGTGGGGAGGGGCCTGAGCCGGCGGCCACCGACAGGTTTGCGTGATCGGCGCAAGCCGAGAGTGGCAGTGCAACCACGACTGCCCAGACGGCAGACCGCTTCAGGACCGTATTGCGATAGCCTGCGTTCAACGGGACGTATCCCTTCAAGTTGGCGAATTACCAAGAACACGGCAGGCAAGCAGAAAATTCGAGAGCCACCTCTGTAGGTTCGCTTATTCCCACAATCGCACTCAGTCCTGCACCATGATCTTTAGCATGAGGCGTATTACGATCAGCGTCTTCATTTAAGATAACTCTTTCCTGGCACCCCTTCCCTGTCGATGCGGCTTTTAACGTGGAAGAGCAGCGCCTTGCCATGCCGAAGTGACGGATCATGGTCTGGCTGAAGGAGTGCTGCGGGTCAGGGGGGTCCTCGAATCTTAGAACCTGCTGATCTGGCTGGAAATTCCGATCGGGATGTCAACATGCTGCGCCGGACACTTGCTAAGGGCCAGGAAAAGCTCAAAAAGCAAGAAGATCGGCGTGCGTTAGGAATTTGAATTCCTGTCCAAGTCAAGAAGTTTAGCCACGTTGATCCTGAGAGCCTTGGCGATCTTGATGTAGGTGGTGAGTGGGGCGTCAGTACTTCCACCTTCGATGCTCGCGACCTCTTCAATTGAGATATCCGCGTTGCGAGCGAGATCCTCGACAGTCAAGTTATTCATCTCACGCCAGAACAGAGCAGTACTGATGTGGCTTGTATTTTTATTTATAGAAATAACGGGAGGTAGATTCTTCATAGATCTCTGTACATCAGCTCTCATCCTATAGTAGGGGCTGCATGTGACTGTCATATCTCTACCGTTGGGAATATCGGAACGGCTTGATCCAAGGGTTGTCCTGGCCATGTGAAACTCCGCTCGCTCCCCTGATGGTCTCTGTGCATTCTTTTCTTGAGCAGGCCGTGTGCCGCATTATCGAATTGGAAAATGCGGCGCTTCTGAAGGTCACGCATGACGCTGGCCTTGTCGCAATCATCAAGACTTTGGCTGCGACCTCACGCGACTGTGCGGTCTTTTCTACGACGACACTATGCGTTCTCTCGGCCTTGAGATTGACTCGGTCTGTGGCCGATACTCGAAGTATATGAGCCGTATATCCGAACGTCGAAACTGTGGCGATGACGGCCGCAACCGGCAAGCAAAGGCGGAGATCCATTTCACTCCTCCTCCAAACCGTTGCGGATTTCGGACGCCGCGCCGATGCTCCGTGACGTGGCAGCGGGAAGGCGAGCACCGCTGGGTGGCTGGAAAAAGGCGATTAGGGGCACCAAATATCCGAGGCAGAGAGCATCTACCTGTGCTTTCGTCGAGGTTACGAACCGGATCGAGGCCAGCCCTGATAGATTAAGCCTAGCGACGATGGGGAGAGGGCTTGCGTCCCCGCCGGGTCCTGGAACCGGGACTATCGGCTGAAGCTATCCCGTACCGTGACGGCGAGAAAATATTCGTGAAGAATGTATACAGATGCATTTCAAGCAAGAGAGGAATTAGCAAGTATTTGTATTTTGATCGGCGATGGAGCGGTGACCTCCAAAAAAGTAAGTATACTCGTAAACTCTCGAATATCACAGAATCGGAATCTACCTAAAGCGCGCGAGGGCTCTCAGGTTCCGCGATGAGGAGTCGGTCCTCCTCCGAGCACCAAGAGCCAACGGGTAGAATCGCAAATTATTCATTCCGGCACGCTCTCGAAGATCTCATGAAAACGCCGGTTCCTCGTCAATCTCTCGCTTGGATCGAAGGCCTGCCGCATCAATGCAGAGGTAACTGCGATCAAGCACGCTGGCAGGCGTATCTGGGTAATTTCCGATCCTGCAATCGTTTTTGCCAACGACATACACTCGACAGTCGCGGTCTCGAAGCGTCGAGGGACAAGCCGGGATCTGCATGCCTCCACGCCGCGGGCATTGCGGTACATGCCTCATCGAGGACACCGCCGAAGCTGTGGCTGGTGAGTGGATCAGATAGGCGAGGCGATGACCGTCTGGGTAGTATTCCCGATGTCATTTCTCGATATAGGTGCGGCTAGCCAACGCGTTCCCAAATAGGCTCGCCAGGCTCCCATTACTGCTCAAGCGCCTGGGTCTTCCCGGCGTGTCGACCAACTGCTTATCCGAGAGGGGGACCGTCAGGACGATATCCAAGTAAACATAACTTAATATTCGCAAAAATTTAGGCGAAAAATATACAGAAAGTAACGTATTATTGATCCTAATTTTTAGTACTTTTGTGATATTATTTTAAATTGATACGGGTAATATATTTAATATTGCTGATGATTTTTTGGCAATAAAGGGGGGTGTCTAGTATATCTTAGAAACAATCCCTGTATCAATAAGTAATAATATGGCTTTATAGTTATCTTATATGAAAGGATCTGAGTGATGCGTAAAATACTCACGAGCGTTTTCGCCGCGACCATCGGTATCGCCGGTTTGATGAGCCCGGCTCCGGCAGAGGCTCGCAATCCCGGCATATTGAGGCATGCGCCCGGTGGTCATGGGTTCCACGGTGGAGGTCATGGATTTCACAGCGGAGGTCAGAGGTTCCTTCAGGGCGGGCATCATTATCGAGGGGGACGAGGCTATTATGGCAGGAGAGGAGGGGGCTACTATGGCGGGGGGTATTACGACGGCGAAGATGATAATACCGGCGCCATCGTTGGGGCCGGCATTCTGGGGTTGGCTGCAGGTGCCCTGATGGGTAGAGCGATGGACCACCATGGAGCGCCCGGAAATTCCTGTGCTGCCCGCTTCAGATCGTATAACAGGGCCACTGGCACCTATTTGGGATATGATGGGCCCCACCACAGTTGCCCTTGATGCCTGCGTATTTCGCTGGAGGAGTCCGAACATCTTCTGAAAGAATGTGACAGACGATCCGTATGAGTAGGTGAGGTGCTCCCAGAATTTGAACCGCCCAGCTGGAAGATTTTCCGGGCTGAGGCTCATGGCGGATGGGATGCGCCAGAGCCATTTGTCAGCGCCATCGGCACCTTGGTGCCGATGGCGCTATAAGGACGAACTTCGCTGTAGTTCCTACGCCATTGCTCCATCTTCTGGCGGGCGTCGTCAAGCGTCCGGAACCAATGGGCGTTCAGGTACTCTGCACGAAACTTGCCATTGAATGACTCGATAAACGAGTTTTTGGTCGGTTTGCCCGGCCGCGAGAAGTCGAGCACGATGTCCTTCTGGCAGGCCCAGAGATCGAGGTGGCGGGAGATGAACTCGGATCCTTGGTCGACGCGGATCGGGGTTGCTCTGAGTAGTTTCCGATCCTCTTCCCGGGCATCGGTTCGGGGATAAAGTCGTCTCAGAGCGGATCGGATTGATGATCCGCGCATGTGCATTTCGATGCCTTGACCGGAAGACCGACATGAAAAATATCATCATACTGTGCGTTGTAGCGCTGTCTGTCGCTGCGTGTGCCAATGCCAGAGATACGCGTATGTCCAAGGGCGCGCTTCTCGGCGGCGCGGGTGGCGCGCTCATCGGTGGTGTCGCTACTCGTTCTGCCGGCGGTGCGATTGTTGGCGGAGCTATCGGCGCTGCGGCTGGCGCTGTCGTCGCGGACGTAACCAGGCCACGACATCGCGGCAGCAGGTGCCATTATAGCAACTTGCTTGGGAAACGCGTCTGCCAGTATCGGTAAGCCAACGCCGGGTGGATATCGAAGCCTCAGCGACATCTAGGTAAATGCCGAGGCTATAAGGCGAGCAAGGTCCTTATTAGGGTATGGCCGGCTGGGATTGCAATCTTGTAGCCCGTCACTAGCGAGGCCTTATGCCTGTTGATTTGCCGCCCGCGCGGAAGCTGGCGAAGACCGTGTCATTCATAAGTGTTTCGAGAAAGGAAGCGGCTCGTCAGGTGTCTTTTGCTTTGATGCTTCTCGCCCTATGCATTGCTGCAGCAATTATTGCGGCAGCCATGCACCTTCTGCCTTAGGTTTCAAGCGGGTCACAAAAGAAATACGATTTAGGGCACTAGACCGCCCCGCCATTCGTGCCATGTTGCCGATTATGGAACGACGCTACGATCTTCGGGCCGAAGAAGACGACACGTGGACTGTTTTTCGACGTGTTTACAGGCTTGCCAGCAATGGTCGACGGCTTCGAAGCCACAGGTTTCGAGGTGGAGGAAGCCGGTGATCTTCTCGCCATGCTCAATGCAGCGGATTTTGAACGCAGGCGCGAAGCTGGCATGCTCTAGCCCCAGCCGCTCCCAGGAACGATCGCCTCTCCCCGGTGTTGGCTACCAGGAGGTGCGATATGGAACATGCCAGCTTCTCTCAACCTGTCGAGGTGAAAGCTCTTGCGATCGCAGGCGCTGATCAGGCCGCGACCTATCTTTTCGAGTATTGGCCCGTTGTCGAAGGTAAGTGTTACGAACTGGCCAAGCTCGCTTGCATCGACGCTCAGCGAGCGTGCCTCGATGTCATGGCAGGCGCTGCCAGCCAGACCAAGCTCGCGAGGCTTTCGGCGAGGCGTGCAAAGAAGCGGATATGCGTGTAATGCCGTGAGAGCATCCGAATGCGAGGAGGTCAAACTGTGCCTCCCCGCTTTTTGCTTTTTAGGTAGATATTCCCTGGCGCGAGTTGCCGGTCATCGCCGACATGAACCCGAATTCGAACGCCGGCTCCAGCCCTGCCTCACCCAGCGCATCGATGATCGATGAATGCATAGCGAGCTTCCTTGGTTTTTCGCCCGTCGTTCAAGCCCTCGAGCAGGCTGAGCGCGCCACTGCGTAGAGATCTTCACCCCCTTCGGGCCAGCGATTGTCAAGGAAATCCAAAGCCTGTTGGACCGACCGGATGACGACAACCCAGCGGTGTCCAAGCTTGAACGAAATCGGGTGATGGAAGGCCACTTCTGACATCCAAACCTCAAATAGACCAAGAATGGACATGTGCGCTTCGAAGCCGAGACAAGATCTGCAGCTGGCGTGACATTTTCAGATTAGGGCGGGTTGCTGCTCGAGAAGGGTCTCGCCCTCTCCAAACGATGAATGTTCTCCTATTTCAGGCCCACGCTTTTGACGTGAGTAACAACGGGGATTCTCGTCGGGGCGGTTGCATTGAAATTCAAACATGAGCCTGGATGGCCGAATTCATGATGGAGCAGAGGGGCAAGCGTTCGAAACGCGCCTAACGATCCCTGGCTGACGCCGAGCCGAAGGCACGCGATGCGGCGCCAGCTGGCTTCCGGCCGATTTGAGTCCTCTCCAAATAAAATTGAAAATAATTTGGAACTTTCTACCTTATGCAATGGTTTATGTATTCTCATTAGATGCATAAAACTAGGAGTTATATATGCGTAAGATGTTTATTGCTGCCGCCATGCTTCCATTGTTTGCAATTCCTGCGCTTGCCCAGACCGCCACCGCTACGACGACAGAGACATTTGTTCTGGCAAAGCCGACCGATGTCCTGAGCAGCAACCTCATCGGCTTAAACATTTCCAATAGTGCCAAGGACAATATCGGCGAGATCAAGGATCTTGTGATTTCCGAGGGAGCACTATCGGGATATGTCGTTTCTGTCGGGGGCTTCCTCGGCATCGGCACACACTACGTCGTCGTCTCTCCGAAAAGCGTATCGGTGAACTATTCCGAGGCCGACAAGAAGTGGTCGGCAACCATGGACGCGACCAAGGACCAACTCAAGGCCGCCCCGGAGTTCAAATATGAGGGCCGTTGGGCGAAATAACAGCCAGGACGGCACCGACCTCGCCCTTTCGGAGGGCGAGGTTTTCCTTGAAAGACATGGGATGTTCGGTTCGCCAGCATTGGGGGCCGGGGCCGGGCACGGGTTATGCAGGCGGAAGAAATCATTTGACAGTCGGGAAGGACCGGCAGGGCATGAAATGCACGGTGAGCGATTGGGCAGCGACGACCAGCCCACCGCGACGCAGCGACAGCCCAGGTTCGCGACAGCAGCCGATCTCAGGCACTGCCCGTTGTGCGGACATTGCTGCGTGTTCTCTCAAGTCATTCCGCCCAGGACCTCGCGACAAGAATTCTGACGGAGGGGCCACTCCCTCTGGGCGGCATCTCTTGCATGGTATTTAATCGCTACATCGCAATTTAATTGTGATATGGTCTGCCAATAATAATAAACAAAAGGTAGATAATATGAAAATTAAAGAGGCCTTTTCTGAAAAGAGAATTGCATATTTATTAGGAAGGAAAATTTTTTCAACTGGAAATGAAGCGCCACGCAGACCTTTAAATTCAAATGAGGAGCCGTTTCTATATTGGACGTGGTATGGATTTCAGATGAGTCAATTGCTAAAGAGCTTTGAAATGACGCGTGGTCTGAAAGACGGTCGTCGCGCTTGAGCCGGCTGCACGGCTGCCCCTCATCAGGCAGCTCGTTCCATCCAGGCGGCACTTCTGAAGTCCGCCATGCCCGGCGACCAACTGCATGAACGCCGGGGACTTGTACAATCCCGTTTATTATCTGCAGATTGGCAATAGGTGGCAGATTGGCAATAGGTGGCAGATTGGCAATAGGTGTTTGCTAAGCCGAAAATATTGGAACGTCGTGTCGTAGTGTGAGAAGCGCCCTCCGACAGCCGCTCAATGATGGGAACAACACGTTTTTTCTTCAGTTTGGCAGTCGCAGGTGCAGCTTTGTGCCAAACCGCACGAGGCCACCGAGCCCCTTCACGACGTCCTCGACGAGTTTTCGGCAGAAGTCTTGGTCCATGAGATCGCCGGGCGGGGCGAGCCCTTTGCGGCCTACGGCCTCGATCAGCTTGATAACCTCTTTGGCATCTTCTTCTTCTTTGGGATGGTAGTTGATGGCGACGCCGCCTCCCTCCATGGCATAGGCGATGGCTGTGGCACGGCTCATTCCGGAGTCGCCGCCGGTAATAAGGGCTTATCTGCCAGCCAACCGTCCGGAACCGCGATAAGATTGCTCGCAGTGATCCGGTCTTGGGTTCATTTTCGAAGCCAACCCCGGCCAGGGTTGAACCTGGCGCTTGAAGGGCCGTTTTGGATACTTCTCGACAGGGTTTGTTGTCGGTGACTTGGGGGGCTGACTCCTGGACATACGGATCTCCAGCGCAAATGGGAAGGGTGCTTTCGAACTTCGCCCAGGGCCCGGGTTCCATTGACGGGGAGTTTCGAGAAGGCACTGTGCCCACGGAAGAGTGGTGGCGGGAACGAATGATATCGCCAATCGTTCGGTGGGTCTCCAAGAGCAGTCCGATCAGATCGGCCCCGTTGCCTGCTCGCTTGCAACAACGAGGTGGAGAAGGTGGACCCCCGCAACTTCGTTGCGACCTTTCGTCAAAGGCGCACACAAGGAGGATTTCTACATGGCTATCGAGAGCACGGAATATGGCAATCTAATTGGCAGCGACAAGGTTGAGGGCACGGCCGTTTATGGCGCGGACGGGGAGAAAATCGGCTCGATCGAGCGCGTCATGATCGACAAGAAATCTGGTCAGGTATCTTACGCGGTGCTGGGCTTCGGTGGCTTTCTCGGCATTGGTACCGAGCATTATCCGCTGTCTTGGAACTCACTGACCTACAACACCGAGCTCGGCGGCTATCAGACCGCTTTGACGGACAGCCAATTGCAAGGTGGTCCGAAATATTCATCCGACGATGAGTGGGACTGGGACAACCCCGATCGCCCCCGTGCCGTTGATGCATATTACGGCGCGCTGTGGAGCGGTAACCCTCTCGATCCGAGGTTGGATCAGCGTCCATAGTATCGTTGATCGAGAGGGGCCGGAATCCAGGTTCCGGCTTCTCCGTTCGATCGTGACGAGGCTGGGCTTGCCGGGCGGCGATCGCGGGGGAAGAATCCCATGAGACGGTTGATCGATCGGAAACTATTACTGACATGACGGTTTAACGCTGCGGGAATAGCGCCCAGGCTTTCCTACCGATGCCTGCGGCGATGCTGGCGCTTGAACACATCGACGGCCCGATCGCCATGTTGGCGCGCAGGCGCGACAAGCAGGCCTTGCAGCGTAAACAGCGTGAATGGTCGGGGCGAACCCTGGGAGGAGATATCCCGATGGCAAAGAAAACCCGAGAAAAGACCGCGAGAATCCACGAGCAAACCCTGATGCGTGGCAATGGCGGCGAACTGCATCAGATCGCCGAGGGCGATACGCCCGTGCTTACGACGGCGCAGGGCAATCCGGTTGCCGATGACCAGAACAGCCTCAGAGCCGGACCGCGTGGTCCAACCCTCCTCGAGGACTTCCATTTCCGGGAGAAGATTTTCCATTTCGATCATGAGCGCATTCCCGAGCGTGTCGTTCATGCTCGAGGTTATGGAGCGCATGGCTATTTCGAGACCTACAAGTCCCTGGCGGAATATACGCGTGCCGATTTGTTTCAGCGTGCTGGCGAGAAGACGCCGGCCTTTGTGCGCTTCTCGACGGTCGCCGGCTCCAAGGGTTCGTCCGATCTGGCGCGTGACGTGCGCGGTTTCGCGGTCAAGATCTATACAAAAGAGGGCAACTGGGATCTGGTTGGCAACAACATCCCGGTTTTCTTCATCCAGGACGCCATCAAGTTCCCCGATATCATTCATTCGGTGAAGCCAGAGCCCGACCGTGCTTTTCCCCAGGCCCAGTCGGCGCATGATAATTTCTGGGATTTCATTTCACTGACGCCGGAATCCATGCACATGATCATGTGGGTCATGTCGGATCGGGCGATCCCGCGTTCTTTCCGCTTCATGGAAGGGTTCGGCGTCCACACGTTCCGCTTCCTCAATGCCCAGGACAGTTCCACTTTCGTCAAATTCATCTGGAAGCCAAAACTCGGCCTGCAGTCCGTCGTCTGGAATGAGGCGGTCAAGATCAATGGCGCCGATCCCGACTTTCATCGTCGCGATTTGTGGGATGCAATTCAGTCCGGCAATTTCCCTGAATGGGAACTGTGCGTGCAGCTTTTCGATCAAGCGTTCGCCGACAGTTTCGACTTCGATGTGCTCGATCCGACCAAGCTCATACCGGAGGAAGTCATCAAACCCGTTCCGGTGGGACGTCTGGTATTGGATCGGATGCCGGATAACTTCTTCGCCGAGACCGAGCAGGTTGCATTCATGACGCAGAACGTGCCGCCTGGGATCGATTTTTCCAATGATCCCCTGCTGCAGGGCCGCAACTTTTCCTATCTCGATACGCAGCTGAAGAGGCTTGGAAGCCCGAACTTTACCCACATCCCCATCAACGCACCGAAATGTCCTTTCGCGCATTTCCAGCAGGATGGGCATATGGCAATGCGCAATCCCGTCGGCCGCGCCAACTATCAGCCGAATTCATGGGGACAAGGGCCGAGAGAAGATCCCGTTCGCGGCTTTCGCTCCTTCCGGGAGGACATCGATGCGCCGAAGGTCCGCCTGCGTGCCGAGAGCTTTTCCGACCATTACAGCCAGGCGCGGCAGTTCTACATCAGTCAAACCGCTCCCGAGCAAAAGCACATCGGGATGGCGTTGACCTTCGAACTGAGCAAGTGCCAAAATCCCCTCATCCGCGAGCGTATGGTCTCACATCTATTGAACATCGATGAAGAGCTTGGTGCAGCGGTCTGTGACAAGCTCGGGATCGGCAAATTACCCGCACCTGCGAATGCCGCCGTCGCGCCTCGAAGGGATCTTCCATCATCACCCGCTCTCAGCATCATCCAGAATGGCCCCGCAAGCTTTGCTGGCCGCAAGGTTGGCGTCCTGGTCGGCAATGGCTCGGACGCTTCGATGCTCAAGACGCTGCAGGCCGCGCTTGAAAAGGAAGGTGCAATTCTGGAGGTGATCGCGCCGAAGGTGGGTGGGGTGAAGGCAAAAGACGGGTCGCTCATTCCGGCACATCATATGATCGACGGCGGCCCTTCAGTCCTTTTCGACGCTGTGGTGCTGTTGCTGTCGGAGGAGGGGGCAGAAGCGTTGACGGGCGAGGCGGCGGCGCGAGATTTTGTGGCGGATGCGTTTACGCATTGCAAGTTCATCGGCTTCAGCCATGGGGCCGAGACCCTCTTGTTGAGATCGGGCGTCGCCGCCGATGCTGACGAAGGGCTCATATATCTCGGCGATGAGAGGGCAATCGCTGGTTTCGTGAAGGCCTGCCGTAAATTGCGCCTGTGGTCACGTGAAGCAAGCGTCAAACTTTGAAGAGCACCTCGAGATGGCTGTCCGCGCGACGGCCGGTTGCCATCTCGCCTGCTCGGCTTTGATTGTAGAGATATTGTTCGCGGCTGCATGCTGAAAGGGGGATGCGCACCGCTGCCCCTGAAACTCTCTCCCCGACCTGCAGGCGAAGCCCCATATCTAAGGACACCGGGGGACGAATGGGGAACCCCGGCAGCGCTCAGATTGCGCTGTTGCGGTGCTCGGGCTCGCAAACTCAGGTTGCGATGGTGATGCCGGCCTCCCCGGCCGCGAGTACGAAAGCTTGCCTCGCATCCTCCGGGTCACGCTTGCCTTCGATCACTTCGAGGCAGAACCGCCTGGCTAACTCGTAGTGATCGCCGTGCTCGATCGGCCAGTCTTCCACCAGATATTCCGCAGCCTGGTTGACGTCAGCGATAACGATCTCCTCGATCACGAGCGGGCGGGAAAAGGCAGTGTGGGCCATGGTTTACCTCCTAGGAACCCAACCCGGCGCAGACGCGATGGTTCCCAATCTTGGTCGGCTTCCCAGCCACCACCAGGGAAGAAGCTCAACGAGATGATGCATTTGCATCAGCAAATCTGATCCGTGGAAATCTGGTTCGCACGCACTGTCCGACCTAAGCTCTTATGCCGGGGAAGGTCGCTGAGCCTCCCCTCCATAACGATAAGCGGGAGTGCCAAATGAATGCGAATGTCAGAACGCTGCGTGCGGAGCATCATCTCATTTCCGCTTCCGGCGACCTCCTCGCGATGTCGTTGAAACAAGCACCGATCGAGCTTGGCGGGACATGCCCGGCCGTGCGTAGTGAGGCCGACTATCGCCAGCTCGAGCACAAACTGGCGCAAGCCTTGCAACGCCTCGAGCAGTGTGAAGCCCAGCTCGGAGAGGCCGATCACCGCATCCGTAACTCCCTGCAATTGGTGGCGAGCATGCTCTCGCTCCAGGCTCGCAATACCATCGATGAGAAGGCCGCCGACGCGCTCCTCACCGCCAAGGACCGGATCTACACCATTGCCATGGTGCACGAGCAGCTCCATGGCTGCGCCACCGAAGATTGTGTCGACCTTGGTGAGCTTTTGACCCGGCTCGGCGAATTGCTGGCGGGCAACAGGCCGGACAATGTCAGGCAGGTCATCGTCACTGCCGCCCATGTTTCCGTGCCAACCCAGTTGGCCAAGCATCTGGGCTTACTGGTCTGCGAACTCGTTACCAACGCTTTCAAATACGCCTATCCGGGTGAACGGGTGGGCGACGTACGCGTGTGGCTGACCTTAGCGGCTGATCAATGCCGGCTCATGGTTGAAGATGACGGCGTTGGTATGCCGCACGGGCTCGATGGCATGCCCGCCCGGGGATTTGGCGCGTTCATGCTCAAATCCATCGTTGGGGTGACCGGCGGCAAGATGCGGATCGGCAAGGGCGCCGGCGCATCTGTCGTCATCGAGATACCGAGCAAGAGCCTGTCGATCGCGTGAGACCGACCCGTCCAGCGGAAGGACGAGAGCCGGCACCAGTGCTCCTCGATGGAAGAAAGCCGCCTGTACATCGAAGGTGCAATCATCATGCCCACACAAAAGCCGTGACACGCTCACAATCCAGCGCCGGGCAGCGATCTGGTCCAGATGTTCCGAAGCGATCCATCGAGGAACAAAATTCCCAGGCTTGAGTTTGGCACCGGGATTCGCAGATAGGCAGATAGGATGAGCAAAATGGCAGGTTCTACGAAGGAAGACAACGGGCAGGCGATTTCTCGCGATCGTCTTGCCGAATTGCTGAACGAGGACCTTTCCCGTGAATATCAGGCGATCATTGCCTATGTTGTGTACTCGCAGGTAATCAAGGGTCCCGAGTATATGAGTATCGCGGAACAATTGGAGACCCATGCGCATGATGAGCTAAAGCATGCCCTCATCTTGTCCCGACAAATCGATTATCTCGGCAAGATGCCGACCGTCGTGCCGAAGCCAGTTCAGACATCGAAGGTCGCCCGTGAGTTGTTGCGATTTGATCTGAACAACGAGAATGAGACAGTTCGCAATTACAGGGAGCGGGTTCGCCAGTGCGAAGCCTTGGGTGAGTTTGCCCTTGCCGAACAGATTCGTCAGATCCTCGTAGATGAACAAGACCATCAGATTGATCTTGCCACCGCGTTGGGAGAGGACGTTCCGGATATGAGCAGACCTCTAAAGAAATAACCTCCCGATCGTTCATATGATTGATCCCAGTGAAGCGGGAGACGGTGCTGGGAATTTCGGAACGGTCGCGAGCGATGTTGCCGAGATGTTACTTCCAGGCCGGGAAAATAATTAGGGAACAGCCGACGAAGGCGGCGGTTATATGCGGTTGAAACTTACAGGAGGCCGAGTATGGACCACAGCACACACACCAGGCTTGCCGACAGCGAACTCACACCCGAATATTTGGAAGGCGCGACGATTTACGGCCCGGAGGATGAGAATATCGGCAGTGTCTCCCATGTCCACGGTATAGGCACGGACACCATTGTCGTGATCGATGTCGGCGGTTTCCTGGGCATAGGTGCCAAGCCCGTGGCCGTGAGGGTCGCTGACCTCGATTTCATGCGGGACGAGAATGGCGAGGTACACGCGGTGACCTCGTGGACGAAAGACCAGCTCAAGGCAATGCCCGAACACCAGGACTGAAGTCTGGTCTCGGGAAAAAAACGGCGTGGCGGATAGGTCGCCTAAAGCGTTCCGTTTCTTGCAATGAGCACAGTTAACGTGGAAGAGCAGGTGGATCTAACATCTGCTCTTCATGTTTTCGGGCATCTATTTAATATCGAATATTAAATTTATATTGATAATAATCTGGAACATTTGCGGCTGTTGAAGGTTAATATCAAGAAATAGCAGATAATTTCTATCTGTTTAATCCTTGGGTTTCAATGGATAGCGCGCCCGTTTCCCTTCTTTCTTCTTTGCCCGGCCATCCGCAGCAGCACGAAGAAATGCGTCCTGCGATCATTGCCATCCCCGCTTGCAACGAGGAGGAACGGATCTCGCGCTGTCTCGCGGCTCTCGCCGTCCAAAGAGACAAGAGGGGCCAGCGCATTCCCTTCGAAGCCTATCAGGTGCTTGTCTATGCCAATAATTGCACCGACGCGACCGCCGCAAGGGCGGCCGACATACGCAATGGCACGGGCGTGCGGATCGATGTTGTCAGTGTTACCTGTTCCGAGGAACTGTCCTCGGCGGGTCTTGCGCGCAAAGCTGCCATGGACATTGCGGCTGGGCAACTCGAAATGGCGGATTTGCATAACGGCGTCATCTTGACGACGGATGCAGACAGCATCGTTTCGCCGTCCTGGCTTGCGAGCAGCTGGCAGGAGTTTTCGCAAGGCGCCGATTGCATTGCCGGCTATATCGACGCGGATCCGCACGAATTCATAGAGCTCGGTCGAAGTTTCCAGTATCGCGGTTTCTTCGAGGAGCACTATCACGCGCTCGTTGCCGAGATTTTCGCGTTGTTGGATCCACGGCCTCATGATCCATGGCCCAATCACCAGGTCAGCTCAGGTGCCAGTCTGGCCGTTACGTTGAAGATGTACCGCGCAATCGGCGGTTTGCCAGCTAAGGCGACAGGCGAAGATGCCGCGCTCGCGCTGGCCGTAGAGTGCCTGGGTGGAAAAGTCCGTCATTCCATGGATGTTTGCGTGACGACATCCTGCCGGCTAGACGGTCGGGCTGTGGGTGGGGCGGCTGACGCCATGAAGCAACGCCATGCAGAGCCCGACGCACCTTGTGATCAGGAGCTGGAATCCGTTTTCGCGGTGACCAAGAAGGCGTGGCTGAAGGGGCATTTGCGCCGGTCAAGCAACATCGGCTTCATGGAAGAGTCTGCAATCCTCGCAGCATTGGGACTGGGGTCGGAAGAGATTGGGAGGCTTCTCACAACCCTTCGTCGATCGTGCTTTGAAGTCTTCTGGCAGGAGTTAAGCGCTGCCAGCACCTTTCTGCGCTATGGCGAACCCTTGAGACCTTCCATGCTGGCAGGGGAGATCAGCCGCGCCGAAATCCTACTGACTTTCCTTCGGTCCCAGCCTAATCCACTCGAGGCGATAGATCTCCTGATGGAGGACCGTGTGGCATTCGAGGCGAGGTTGCAGCGCGTCCAGGAATAACGCGGCCGCTTCCGTACCGCCCAGGGGATAGTTCGTCGGACCAAGCCAGTGACAGAGAACGATCTCGGCTGCGGAGCTTGCGTTGGCCCGGCACCAGGCGGCGAGTGACAACAGATCCGTGACGTCCAGATAATACAGGACCTCGGACAGCACGATGAGATCGAAGGGGCCTGCAGGCAGCCCGTCCGGCGCCGCGGCGATATGAAAGTTCACATTGTCCAAGGTAGCGCAGGCGATCCTGGCCTTTGCGATGGCAGTGGGCGAGATGTCGACAGCATCGAGCGCATCACAGTGAGCAGCCAGGCGTGCGGTCAACACGCCGATTGAACAGCCGATCTCCAATGCTTTTGCGTAGGAGGCTCGGGCGAGCGCCCGCAAGGTTGCCTGATATTTCCGATCCTCGTACTCGCTCGTCGCAAAGTTCCACGGGTCGGAATCCGATCTATAGAGCGCCTCGAAATACTCGCGGCCGATTGTGTGCTGATGTCTCATGTTTGGCTCCGGATAAAATATTCCGTCGGTTCGAGAAAACGGCGGAGCTTTTCTGCGCTGAACGTAAAGCCCTCGGGATCATCATCGATCAGCTTCGTCATCTGTGACGCGTGCGCAGCAATAGCTCGGTGCTTTTGGCCGATCCAGGGTGAGATATCGAGACGGAAACCTTCCGGATGAGGTCGTTCGATGGACATCGAGCTGGGAAGATACCAGCCCCATATCGGGTAATGCCACAAGAGGAGATGAGGCAGCTCCTGCCCGACGGCCTCCGCGATCCTTGCTGCTGCCAAATGGTCGCAGTGGGGGTCCTTGTCCCAGCTGACGAAGAGACTGGTCGAAGCACTCCTGACGACCAGTTGGGATAGACGCTGCACGGCTTGATCGAACAATGCCCCGGACGTCGGGGCGGACGTGTCCGGCACGTCGAAATGAGTTATGTTTGCCGGCAAAAGACCTAAGGCTTCCAAACCCGTGCGACATTCCTGGCGTCGTAGCTCGATCAAGCGCGCCTTTGGAAAGCGCAGCGAATTTGGATGAGAACCAGCACCGTCCGTCAAGACGGCAACATTCACATCGATGCCCGCTTGAAGGCATGCAGCGATCAGGCCACCGGTGCCCAAAGCCTCGTCGTCCGGGTGAGGGGCCAGAATGGTTACGGCACCGCCACCAAGCTTGTCGAGGCCAGCATAGGGCAGGTTGGCGACCTTTGCGAGATAGGCGCTAATTCTCATCGGCGTTCCACAGTTCATGAACCGGGACGGAAGCGGTCAACGCGAACCGTGCCGCATCGGCCATTGCAAGATCGGGAACCGGTTGCCTCAAATAGGTTCTTAGATCGCGTGATATACGCTCGATGGGGTCAGGGCGCATGAAGGAGGCCAGGCCAATACCTCGCTGTATGGTATCCATGACGTCGAGCGCGGCTCGCTCCGTCACGCCTCTCGTCAGATTTGAAAGGGCCACGCAACCTTGAGCGTCGTCTGCTCTTAGCGCCAGATGCCGAGCCGCTGCTCTCGTCCACGAGGCCGCGGTTCGAGCCGCGGCGAGGCATATGGCAACGCGCTGAAGCTGATAGGGATCCTCACCGCGCTGGCGTGCCCGTAATTGCGAAAGATAGAGATCGACAAGCCGTTCGATGGCGCCGAGGTGGACGGCGCAAAAGCGCCAGGAGCCCCCTGAAAAATACGGTTGGCGCATGAAATCGCCTGGCTCGCCGATCAGATTTTCGTCGGTGATGGTGATCCCAGACAGGTCGATCGATCCGGTCGCGCTGGAGCGCATCCCTTGCGGGGTCCATCTTGACAGGTCTACGCGAGCCTCTGCGCCCTGGAGTTCCAGAAGAACGATGCGTTGACCCGCTTCGCTGTTCGCCGTGACCAAAGGCCTCGAAAGAAAATCGGCCCCGGAAGCGAGGATCTTTCCACCCCGCAATATCCAGCCCCCCTTGCTGCGCTCGATGCAGAGGGGATCTTTTCCATCTGCGCCCCACACGCCGGTCATGGCACCGCGCCTTACCGATGAGGCCAGACTATCCAGTTGCGCGGAGGTGCCGTAACGCTGAAGGAGATCGATCGCGTTGCAATGGCCTTCAAACAGGCGCCCAATTGAAAGATCGGCCGCTCCCAGCGAGCGAAGGGCCTCATGCAGCCGGGGCCAGTGCGGCGCCCCGAGAAGCCCGCCTCCGTCCCGGTTTTCTGGAAGCGGCTCCGCCAAGATGCCCATTTCATGCAAGGCTCTCGTTACTGCCGGATCGAGATGGCAGGTTTCATCCGCTTCCGCGGCTCGTTCTTCACAAAGCCTGGTGAAGCCGGCTAGACGATCAGCCCATGAACCATGCCCCTCGCTGCGACCAGTTTCACTAGGCAGTTTCGTGGCCGCACTCGCCCGCATTTTTATTGTTCCTCGCCGCTGTTCTCGGAGTCCAACACGTGGCGGCACGAAATCGTTCCAGCCGAAAGCCGGGCGTGGCTGAAGCATCACCCTTCAAACTCGCCTTCTACCGGGCGGGTACCGGAACAAAGGCTACCGGCTATGGTTTGAGCCGTCATGGGCTCGGGAATTGCGATGGAATAACAACGGACGAAGCACATGCCGCACAACCGGGCGTTGGTTGATCTGTCAAACGGATTGCCTTTGTCGTCTCTCGAAGAAGGGCAACCCTTCTTCGGTCGGGTCGGCGATGCTCCTGTCTATGTGCTCAAGCGGAAATCCTCTGTCGACGCCTTCAGCTCCCTGTGCAGCCACCTCGGTGGTCCCTTGCAGGACGGTTTGGTTGACGGGGCCCATGTGCGCTGTCCCTGGCATCACGCGTGTTTCGAACTCAAGAGCGGAAGAGCCCTTGCGGCACCTGCCTTCAATCCCCTGGAGCGCTATGACGTGGACGTGCGAGACGGCACGGTGAGGGTCACCAAGCAAATGCCGGCAGCCGAACCTCGGGGTGTCGCATCGCAGTCTCGGAATCCCGATCAGGGCGCTTTTGCTATCATTGGCGGCGGGGCCGCGGGTTTTGCCGCGGCGCATGCATTGCGTGCAGACGGCTGGCCTGGCCGGATCCTCATGTACTCGGCCGATAGCCGAGCACCTTATGACCGCACGCTGCTGACCAAGGATTATCTCGACGGGCATTTCGGCGATGATCGTCTCGAGATCGCCAAGAACGCATTTGAGAAGCTCGGTGTCGATCTTGAACTCGACGTCGAAGTCGAGGCGATTGAGCCTGCCGATAATTTGCTTCGCTTCAGCCAGGGACGAACACAGATCTATGACAAGCTGCTATTGGCGACCGGCTCTCGACCCAAGCGCCTCGACATACCGGGTGGAGCCGGCTCAAACGTCTTTACGCTTCGAACTCTCGCCGATTGTCGCCGCATTCTCGCTGCCGTGTCTCATGCCCGACGCGCGGTCATCATCGGTGGCAGCTTCATTGGGCTTGAAGCGGCCGCTTCCCTGACGAGCCGAGGAATTTCCGTGGCGGTCGTGGTGCCTCAATTCCATCCAATGGAAAAGCTGCTGGGCCGTGCGTTGTCGGATCTTATAATCCAAACACTCTCGGCGAAGGGCGTCGAGTTCCATTTCGGATGCAAGCCAGCCAGGATCGAGGGGAATTGGGTAACGCTCGACAAGGGGGATAGCCTGGAAGCCGACTTCATGCTCGTGGGTATCGGTGTCACTCCGAGAATCGGGCTCGCGCGCTCCGCTGGCATAACGATCGACCAAGGTGTGGTGGTCGACGAGTATTTGCGCACGTCCGCTCAGAATATCTATGCTGCTGGCGATATCGTCAGTTGGCCATACCGGATCAAGGAAGAGAGGATCCGAACGGAACATTGGGTCGTCGCCCAAAGACAGGGACAGACGGCTGCGGTCAATATGTTGGGGAGCCAGCAGCCATTGAGATTGGTGCCTTTCTTCTGGAGCAAATTTTTCGATCTCTCGTTCCGTTATATCGGCCACGCCAGGGAATGGGACGCGGTAACGATCGAAGGAGATCTCCAAAAACGCAATGCTCTATTGCGGTACTGGAAGGATGGGATTGATGTCGCAGTAGCAAGTGTCGGCCGTGACCGGGATTGCTTGCTTGCCGAAAGGGACTTTTATGTCCGACTTCGAAATGGGAAAGATGGCAACGCAGCTTAATCACTAGAGCGGACGCGGCGTCGCCTCCCTAGCAGCTAGACAGAATGCGAGAGTACCTTGCGTTGATCTAAACATGATTATTGGCGGGATTACCGGCTCGGCTTACCATCGCACCTGCCAACATCAATTTTGTAGTTTCTCGATCTCCTGTATCGCGGCTTCGCCGGCTTCCGTGATCTCCCAATAATTGGCCGCCGGGCGGGGCTTGATAGCTACGAATCCCAGAATGCGCAGGCGCCAAAAGGTTCGTTGCGATCGAACTCCTTCGGGCATGGGACCAATCGGCACGCCTCCCGGAGTCATCCTGACTTCTATGCCCGCCTTCAGCGCAGCGAGCGCACGGATCTGGGCGGGGGATAGCTTCGCCATGCAAGCAACGCCGTCCTAGCATATCAGCGCAAGTTCGAGCACTCGGTTACGGCCTCGATACGCTTGAAGCGTTTATTCTACATGAGATCAAGCAAGTCAGGGGCGAATTGCGCCGTGGCTGCAAAAATGAGTTGCCGGTGTCCTACACCGGCGGGCTGTCTTGGAGGTGCATGCTGTTCTGTAACGCAATCATGCTTGAGCGGGTCCATTCGGTGTTTCCGCGGTCCGAATAGCGATCCAGACGCCGAGAGCCAGACGCTTCTGTTGACTCCTCTGTCCAGATTAGCTTCTCCCTGATGGCCGCTTGCGTCAGTGTCGGCGTGTCGCTGAGATCAGGAACGATATGAGGCCGTGCTATGGCATGCACCCTCACCGAGCCCTGAACGGAACAACCAGCTTTTTCTTCAGTTTGATAATCGCAGGTGCAGCTTTGCGCCAAACATACGGGAGCAAAAGTCATGGGCCGTGGGATTTTACTTTGGCTTCTCGGGGTGCCGATCCCGATCATTATCTTGATCGCGCTGCTTTATCATTAGGGAGATTGGTGATGGCTCAAACCGGCGTACTCGTCGAAGATGGGGTCGAGGCGTCCGCATCGGCGGTTTCCTGGGCTGCGATTTTCGCTGGGGCGGCAAGTGCCGCTGTGTTTTCGTTGATACTCATCCTCATCGGAACGGGCATAGGCCTTGCCTTTATCTCGCCATGGCAGAACAGCAGTGCTTCAGCAACGACTGTGGGCATGCTCGCTATCGCCTGGTCGGTAGCAGTTCCTTTGTTTTCGTATGCGGTGGGCGGCTATCTGGCGGGCCGGCTGCGGACTCAATGGGTCGGCCTCCATTCCGACGAGGTCTTTTTTCGTGACACCGCCCACGGCATGCTCGTGTGGGCTATCGGGACGTTGTTTTCCGCATTGTTGTTAGGGACGGTTCTTTCCTGGGCAGGGCAGGGTGTCGTGCAAGTGGGAGCGAGTGCTGTAACGGCGGCCACCCGCGCCGTGACTTCCTCGGCTGACGAAGCGCCGAGCAATGGATGGAACGCATACTTCACGGACGTGTTGTTCCGATCGCCGCAGCAACAAGCACAGAGCAACGATTCGGGGGCGAAGGCAGAGATCGGTCGGATTGCAGCTCGCTCGCTGGCAGCCGGGCAGTTGAGCAATGACGACAAAGACTACGCGGCCCAGTTGATCGCGCGCCAGACCGGCATCAGCCAATCCGATGCCACAAAGAGGATTGATGGTGTTATGGCTGCGGCAAAGCAGGCTGCAACACAAACAGCCGAGAAGGCAAAAGCTGCGGCGGAAGTCGCGCGCAAGACCGGTGTTTATACCGCGCTTTGGGCTTTTGTTGCGCTTCTGATAGGCGGTCTGTCGGCGTCCTATATGGCAACCGTCGGCGGCCGAATTCGCGACAATTTACCTGCCATTTGACGCTTCCCCAGTCCCCACCTAGGCGAATGAATGAGAGCTGGTCCAGCTTCTTTTTCCAGCTCTAAGCACCATTTAGCCAGACAGTTGGCAACCGAGCCTCAGGTCGTTGTCCGACAGGTTCCAAACGTTCCTACCTGCCCGATGTCAAAATTGGCGTCGGGCACTTTTGTGAAAATCCCACCACGATGTTCCGATAGATGCTGCCACCTTCCACCGTTGATGGCGTCTTTACGGCAGGCTTTCAATTTTTCTCAATGCCATCGCCTTGAACAGCGGTAACACGAAAAATGTGCCCGTTGCCCGCCGCCGTTCCAGGCGATGATCAGGTTTCTCGTATCGACCATGGTTCCAGATGATTATCCTAGGAAAACCGATACGCCCATTCCGATCGCGCAAAGAGCCATAACTGCCGTCGAGAGCCAACCCAGGCCGATCAACCAGCCGCCAATGGTCTCATCGCCCATGATCTTCTTGTTCGTCGACATCAGCATCATGATGACCATAATGGGGACCGCTACGACTCCATTCACGACAGCACTCCAAAACAGCGCTTGGATCGGATTAATCGGCGTGAAGTTCAAGGCTACGCCAAGCATGGTTGCGATAGCTATTGTTCCATAGAACGCTTTCGCGTCCTTGGGCTTGCGAGCCAGTCCGGTGGGCCAACGCAGGGCTTCGCCGAGGCCATAAGCGGCCGATCCGGCAAGCACTGGAACAGCCAGCAGGCCCGTTCCGACAATGCCGACAACGAATAACAGTTCGGCAAACTTCCCCGCTACAGGCTCCAATGCTTCAGCTGCCTGGGCCGAACTTTCGATGTTGGTGACATGGTGAGTGTTCAGCGTTGCTGCCGCCGTGACCATGATGGACAGTGCGATGAAATTTGAGACGCCCATGCCAACCAAGGTGTCCAGTTCAATCCGCTGCTCGGCGTCTTCTGCTTGTTCCGGGCAGTCCTTCAGTGGCTCGCGCCCGGGTTTTTCCTTCAAATCCTCAACCTCCTGTGAGGCTTGCCAGAAGAAAAGGTATGGACTGATGGTTGTCCCGAAAATCGCCACGACCGCGGTGAGATAGTCAGCGGTAAATTCGATATGTGGAATGAAAAGACCGGACGCTAACGTGGCCCAATCGATCTTCACGATGAGAAGCGTGGCGACATACGCCAACAGTGCCAAACTGAGCCACTTAAGGAGACGAACATACTGCTTATATTGAAGAAACACTTGGGCGACGGCGCATCCGATGCCGAGGATGATGATATAGATCAGGGTGGGGCCGCCTACGATGAGTTTAATGGCGTCTCCCATTGCGCCAATATCAGCCCCGATATTGATGACATTCGCGACAATCAGTAGGAAGATAGCTGAATAGACCAGCCAGTTAGGATAATACTTACGCAAGTTACCAGCTATTCCTCGCCCTGTGGTTCTCCCGAGGCGGGCACTGATCATTTGGATCGCGCTCATGAGCGGATAAGAAAATATCAGTGTCCAGCTCGCGCTATAGGCAAATTGCGCGCCTACCTGCGAATAAGTGGCAATACCGCTTGGGTCGTCATCGGAGGCGCCTGTGATCAAGCCTGGTCCTAGTACGCTCAATATTCGAGGCTTGCTGGATTCTCCGGCCGGGCTGCGTTCCGCCCTCGTCTTGTGGTCATCGTCTCGTTCGGTCATTTCCCCGCCTTGCTGGAAAGGTGTTTTTGTTTGCCCACTCTTGAGGCTGCACAGGAACAGTTTCTGCGTAAATCGGTTCCCGGAGGATGCCGGACCGCGAGATCTGCCCGCGGCCATAATTTAGGAACAACTCCACTCGCGTGATGTTTGAGGCGCGCGAGGCGATGCGTGCTGGCATCGTCTTGTGGTCGATGGTGTAACGGCCCGCGCTGGCCTTCGGCTCGTCCATGTGCCACTTGCCGGTCACGGCTCGTTTGCGCCGGTTGAAGCGTTTCGGAAGCAACGGCGAGAGGTGAAGGGCCCAGCGATGGATCGTCGAGTGATCGACGGTGATGCCGCGTTCCGCCACCATCTCTTTCAAGTCGCGCAGGCTCAGGCCGTAAGCCAGGTACCAGCACTCGCAAAGCAGGATTACCGAGCGGTCGAAATGGCGCCCTCTGAACATCGCAAGCCCCTCGAAAATCGGAGGGCTTCATTGCCGGACATAGATTGCCATTCGGCTGGCGACAAGCCGCCTGAACCGCGCCTGCCGCCCGATTGACCGCCTCTTAGAAGCAATTCCCCATCGTGGCCGAAAGCATATCCGCGTTGGGAAGTCCTGACGCGCTGGCCAATTGCCTATGAAAAAAATGTTTGGCGAATTGAGTATTTTATGCGTATGCTACCAGTTACGTTCAACAGAGAACGCGGTCACGGCACATTGCGCGCTGCGCAACATGTACTGTGCGTGACCATTCCCCCAAACATAAAAGACAATCGTACTGCACGACGCGAGTTGTGCTGTCCGCCTCACACTGTCCAACATAAATCGGGAGGAATCCGCCTATGAATATAGACGGAAGACTGAGCGGCTATGCGTCCAAGGGATCGCGTGTTCGAGTTGCCATAGACGTCGGAGGAACATTCACCGACGTTTTCATTCTTGACTCCAACGGCAATCAAACCGTTGCAAAGGTGCCGAGCACGGCCAATCCAATTGACGCTGTCATGAACGGGGCAGCGGCGGCTCGGATTGATTGGCATGACGTGGAACTGTTTACCCACGGGACGACGATCGCGACAAACGCGCTGATAACACGCAATTTCAAGCCCGCAGCCATGGTGACGACCAAGGGCTTTCGAGACGTTCTCGAAATCGGGCGCGGTACCAGAGAAGACCCCTGGGATGCATATAAGGAAGGCACCCCACCCTATGTTCGGCGGCGCGACCGTTTCGCCGTTACCGAGCGCATCAACTATCGCGGCGAGGTCATTGAGCCATTCAACGAGGCCGAGGCTCGCGAAGTAGCGCGCATCCTGCGCAAGCGGGAAGTGACCGCGGTCGCGATATGTTTCATCAACGCCTATGTCAACGGTGCTCACGAACTGCGAATGGCCGAAATACTTGCTGAGGAGCTTGGGCCGGACGTCGCAATCACGACTTCGCACGAAACTCACCCAGAGATCTTTGAGGACGACCGGTTTTCGACGACAGTCGCCAATACAATATTGGCGCCGATCATCCGACCCTATGCGCGTGACATAGATCGCAGAACGACCGAAGCCGGTTACGAAGCCGACGTGCTGCTCCTGCATTCGGGTGGTGGGGTGATTACGCCGGCGACGGCGGAGAAATACGCCGCCCGCCTTGCGGCTTCAGGCATCGCGGCGGGTGCGATTGCAAGCAGGCATTTCGCCGGCCTGTGCGGTTACAAGAATGCAATCGGCCTGGATATGGGTGGAACATCGGCCGATATTTCGCTCGCGGCAGACGGACATTTGCGAATGACCGACAAATGGGAGGTCGATTGGGGCCACCCGATCTGTTTCCCCTCGGTCGAGGTTCTCACCATTGGCGCGGGCGGCGGCTCGCTCTCCTGGCTTGACAAGGCGGGGTCGCTGCGCAACGGCCCACAATCGGCCGGCTCCGTGCCTGGTCCCGCCTGCTATAAGGCCGGGGGGACCGAACCGACCAACACCGATGCGAATATCATTCTGGGGCGCGTCGGCACCGAGTTGGCCGGCGGCAGCATGAAGCTCGATCGCGATGCCGCACTCGAGGTGATGAAAAAGATCGCCGAGCCGCTCGAGCTCAATGTGATAGAGGCCTCGCTCGCGACGCTCCGGGTCGCAAATGCCAATATGGCAGATGCAGTTCGCCTGATCTCCATTGCCCGGGGCCATGATCCTCGTGATTTCGCACTGGTGGCTTTTGGAGGCGCCGGCCCCTTGCACGGCGTGGATATTGCTCGCGAGCTCAACATTCCAGTGGTGGTGGTTCCGCCAAACCCTGGCGTGACCTCCGCGGTCGGGTGCATGCTTGTCGATGTCCAGCACGACGTCACCCGCATGTTCTTCAAGGATGCCGTCGAGGCCGATCCGGCCGACATCGAGGCGGCGTTCAAGGAGATCGAAGCCGAAGGGCGCGCACGGCTGGAAACCGATGGTGTCGACGAAAAGGACATGACGTTCCAGCGTCTGGTCGACATGCGCTATCGTGGCCAGTGGCGTTCGCTGGCGGTGCCGGTTCCCGGCCAGATCAAATCAATGAAAGAAGCGATCGCAATCTTCCACAGTGAATATGAGAAAGCCCACAACTTCCGCCGTGAGGATTTTCCGGTCGAGATCTATCGTTTGACCGTTCGCGCGATCGGCGTCACGCCCAAACCGTCCTTCCCGAAAGTCAAGATCGACAAGGGCGCAAAGGCGACACCCAAGGGAACGCGCGAGGTCTGGTTCCACGGCCAGCCCCAGGCAATGACCACGAACCTCTATGATCGTGATCATTTGGCGGCAGGTGTCACCATCAAGGGACCTGCCATCATCGATCAGCTCGACTCGACCACCGTCATCCCCCCCGACTGCGTCGCCCATATCGACGAGTGGCTCAATATCCAGATCAAGCTCGACGCCGCCTAAGCGACGCCTGGCATAGGAACATGGAGAGGAAGAACAGCATGAGCAACTTGAGCAAATATGCGGGGCTGTCCGACAAAGGCATTCAGCATCCGCCACTTCCCGCGGACCGAAAGACGGTATTCAAGACCACACTCGACCCGATCACGTTCGAAGTTCTACGCAACGCCTTCGTCAACATCGTCGATCAGATGGCCGAGCAGTTGCTGAGAACCTGCTATTCATTCGTGATTTACTGCCGCGATTTCTCGTCGGGGTTGAGCGATCCCCAGGGTAACCTGGTGATGCAGGGAACGGGCGACATCGCCGCGCATGTGGGAACACTCCACTATACGTGCAAGGCGGTGATCGAGGCGTTCGGCGACGATATCCACCCGGGCGACGTCTTCATCATCAACGACCCCTTCCGGGGCGGCAGTCACTTCAACGACACGCGGATCCTGCGCCCCATGTTCTACAAGGGCGAGTTGATCGGATACTCGCAGGCGAACGGGCACTGGGCTGATATGGGGGGAGCGGCACCCGGGTCCTTCAACATCAATGCGCTCGACCACATGGGCGAAGGGCTACGCATCACGCCGGTGCGGGTTTGGAGCAAGGGGGTCTGGCTCGAAGACGTGGCCCGCATGATCGCTGCCAATACGCGCAATCCCGGCGATGTCATCGGTGACATGCAGGCGCAGGCCGAGGCGACCGCCGTAGCCGAGCGTGAGATCGTCCGGCTTTGCGACAAATACGGCGCCGAGACCATCAAGACCGCGTTTCAGGAAGTGCAAGACTATGTTGAAGTACTCATGCGCGCGCGTCTTGCCGAATTGCCGGACGGCACTTGGTACGCTGAAGACTATATTGACCAAGATCCCAAGCTCGAGGAGGGCCTGATCCCGATCAAGATCAAGTTCACGATCGATGGCAATCACGCCCATTACGATCTGTCGGGATCGCATCCGCAAATTTCCACATTCCTGAATGCGGCCTATGGAGGCTCGTTCGCAGGCATCGTAGCGGGAACTAAGTATCAGTTCCCGGATCTACCACTGAACTCCGGCCTCTACCGGGCGGTAACCGTAAATGTGGGAGAGCCGGGAACCGTTGTGAACGCCGATTGGCCGAGCCCTTGCGCCGGCTTCTGTTCGGGTCCGTTCGAAAAGCTCATGAACTCGGTGTTCGGCCTTTGGGCCGAAATCCTGCCCGAACGGACCATGGGTTGCGCCTTCAATCTCGAATATCTGCTGGTCGGAGGGCGTGACACCAGGATCAAGGGGCGTCCTTATTTCATGTGGTATGATTGGATGGCAGGCGGTTGGGGCGGCCGCAACGGTCGTGATGGCTTCAATGCCACCGCCCCGGTGTTCGGCGCGCAATATGGCATTCAGCCACTCGAAGGCCAGGAGCGCCTCGCCCCCGTGCTGACGAAATGCCACGATTTCGTTCAGGACTCGGCCGGACCTGGGGAGTCCCGAGGGGGACTCGGTGCCGAGAAGGGCGGCTCCGTCTTTGAAGGTGAGCGCATCGTGGTGTCCTATTGCTGCGATCGCGAGCGCTCTGTCACATGGGGTATGTGGGGCGGTCTGCCCTCGATCCCACACGGTGTGTGGCTTAACAAAGGGACGGAGAAGGAGCGCTATCTCGGCTCCATCTTCTCGAATCTGCCGATTGAGCTGGATGACGTGTTCACGCGTCCATCCGCCGGCGGCGGAGGCGTCGGCGATCCCCTGCTACGCGACCCGCGGCTTGTCCGCGAGGACGTGGCTGACGAATATGTCAGTATTGAGCGGGCAAGAATTGACTACGGCGTTGTCATCAGGGTGATCGACCGCGATCTGGCTCAGTACGAGGTCGACGTCGAGGCAACAGAGAGGGAGCGCCAGCACATCGCTGCGGCTCGCCTGGGCTGGCTCGATGAAGATGCAGAGAGGGTAGCCGCAGATTATCGCGCCGGAAAGCTCAACGAGATGGATTGTATCCGGCAATACGGCGTTATCCTCGATTGGGGGGATGGCACGCTTCTGCCCAATACGACCAATCAATTTCGTCAGATGCTTAAGCGCAGGGCCGTGCCCTATTGGGGCAAGACGCTGGCAGTCCTAGGCAAGGAAGCAACCCAAAGATCTCGGGCCGCCTAAGGTGGCTGGGCACGGGAGGCGGAGCGCACGAACGCACCGCCTCCCCACGAGTGCCGCTAGGCGAGGCGGCTGGAAACGGTGATGGATTGGCCAGGAACGCCAATGCCATCACGTTCAGGGCAATGCGCATATTCTCGATAATGCTGGCTCTCCTCCGTTCGCCTCCTGGGCGAGAGCACAGTCGCGCATGAACCTGTTCAAGGCGGTTCTCACGTGTAGGCAAATAGCCATCTGCGACAAAAGACGGTTGGCATTTCACATCCTGCGGACGGGCCACTGAAACCTGGCTGCCCAGCTGACATTGGTACGACCGCGACCACAGGAGGGGACACCATGGATACAGCCAGTAGCATTCCAAAACCGGATATCATCTATCAGGACGAACCTGGAGTCTTGCGCCAGGCAGCTGCCGAAGACTTCTCTTTGCATATCGTGCCGCCGACCTGGCGAAGCTCGCGTTTTTCACTCGCGATGGCTTGGTTCGGCCTGATGAGCGCCATGTTCTGGGTCGTCGTCGGGAGTACCGTTGCCCTGTCCGTCGGCACGATCGATACGCTGATCGGTATCGCGTTATCGACTGTGGTTTATGGGGTCCTGTGCAACGTCGCCGCTCGCTTTGCGGCACGAAGCGGAACGAATGTGGCGCTGTTTTCCCGAGCGGTTTTCGGACAGGTAGGCGCGACTTTCGCTGCACTGCTGTTTGGCGTGACGATTACCTACTACGCTATTGCCGAGGGCACGATCGTCGCGATCGCTCTCCAGGACTATTTCGGCGGACCGATGAGCCTGTGGTATTTCATCGTCTGCTGTTATAGCGCCCCCTTGGTTATGCGTGGCATACGCACCTGGCTCGATCGGATCAACGGGGTTCTACTTCCTTTATATGTCGTTGGGCTTATCGCCTGTGTGATTTGGGCAATTGTTACGCACGGTTATTCAAATAACTGGCTAACCCATCTTCCGGTAAGAAGCGCTGACATGGGTGTCCCCGGTTGGTGGTTCGCCTTCACGGTCTATATGGGCGTGTGGGTCGTCGTGATGATGACATGGGATGTGGCCCGCTTCGGCCGCAAGGAGGATGCCGCCGCCAACGGTAGCACGAGCTTTGGCATTCCCTTCTATGTCGTCACATTGCTGATCAACGGCGCGGTCGGGATCTTCATCGCTCAAACCATTCCGATCGTGGGGCCGTTGTCGGAGACTTCAGCGATCATCGGCATCGTGGCACTGATGGGGCCATTCGGAGTGCTTCTGGTCTGGGTCAGCCAGACGAGGATCAACACGATCAACTTCTATCTTTCGTCCACGAATATGCAGAACTTCTTTGCACGGGCGTTCAAGATTTCATTGCCCCGTACCATGTGGGTGGCGATCATGTCGGTCGTGATCTTCCTTGTGATGCTCACGAATGTCTTCGGCTACCTTCTGCAGACGCTCCAGTTCCAGGGCGTGATCATCGTCGCCTGGGTCGGTGTCGCCATTACCCATATCGGCTGGTGCTATCGACGCGGGATCAGGGCTGACATGCTTGAGTTTCGTCCCGGTCGAGTTCCGCTGGTTAATCCGGGCGGACTTGGAGCCTGGGTCGTCGCATCGGCCGTCGGCTGTCTTCTGCTGGTGTTTGGCGGCAGCTTTGGTGGCATCTGGGCACCGCCGATCACCCTGGCTATAGCCGTCGTCATCTATGCGGCGTCACTGGGGATAGCGCGCGCGAACTGGTATATCGTGAGCCGGCCTCACGACCCACGGAGCGAAGTCGACGATCCATGGACCGCTAGGATCCGCTGTAGTCATTGTGCGCAAGCCTATATCGCCCACGAAATGGATCGCGACCCCTCATTCCGTCATGAGCCGATTTGCCTTGCATGTGCATCTGACCGCCGCGAATTCCTGCTGGCGGCTCGGGCAGAGGCAAGAACATATGCCGGACGCTGCGAGCCTGTCATGCTCGACCCTCAACGCAGCTCGGTGACGTAAGTTACGATTGCGGGCTGCGCCTTCGGTGCAGCCCGCCTTGCATGACCACCTATCCCTTACGGAAATTCACGATCGCACCATTCTTTGAGGCTCGCCTGTTCGTCCTCGTCGCACCAGTCGAGTGCGTTCAAAATCTCGCCGGAAACGACCTCCACCGTGGTTCGCCGCCTCATCGCCAGGTTCCGCAGCCTGCCATAGGCTTCATGTTCCGAGCGACTGTTTGTAAGCATCATCGCAAGCTTGGCACGCTCAATGGTACGGCAGGTTTCGAGCTTGGCCTGCATGCGTTGCAGGTTTGCGCAAAGCCGCTTTTCGCGCCGGAAGTTATTGACCGTCACCAGGAGATTGGTGAGAATTCCGAAGGGTCGGATCGGCAATCCGATGACAGCATTCGCTTGCATTCGCAGCAATCTGTCGATCGCAAGCGGGTTTTCATAATCGATAACCCCGATCAAGACTGCGGGAGGGTCGTCAGCCTGCCATTCAAACGTCAGTTTATGTTCTATGATCTGATCGAACATCGCGAAAACGATATCGATGTTCTTGAAGGCACCCGGCGGGGGCCAGATTTCTTCGACGTGACAGCCGATCCGCATCAGGTGGGACCGGAGAGCCGCGCCCTCGGTATTCTTGGGCTGGACGAGCAGGACACGCAAAGATCGCAAGTCCTTGACCAGAAGCATCTGATCCCTCTCCTTGCCACTGGAAGAATGGGAACCCCGCATGATCAGACTCTCCCATCGGCACCTGTTTGTCGAGAGCGGCCCGCCTGTCCAAGCGCTTGAGGCCCCCCAGGCATCACTGGATCACTCCTGAGTGCCGAAGGAGTCAGCTCGAAGCGTTTTCGGTAGGTCGGTGGTCTGCACTGGTCCGTCCTCGTCATCCAGAAAATAAGCGGTCCGATAGGGGTCCGGGGAGACGGCGTGGCTGGTTTCGGCAACGATCTCGAACTGCCCATCGTCTCGCACGACTCCGATCTTTGGCCAGACATGTGCGTGAGAATTCAGCGGGTCGATCGTGATTACGCCCTGCGGCGCATCGAAGGTCGTACCAAGAATTTGCGCACGCACGAGATTGACGTTGTCTGAATCGCATCGCCGCATTGCCTGCGCGACCACATGCGCTTGAGTGTATGCGGCCTCCCAGCCCATATTCGCATTTGGCGGTTCGCCGTGCGCGGCCTGATATCGCTCGAGACACGATCGATTTGCCAGATTGGTTTGTGACTGGAAATATGTGGCAGCCGTAATATGGCCAGATGCCGAGCCTACCCCGATCTCCCGGATGTCGGTTTCACTGGTCGTCAAGCTCGCCACGGGCATCTGATACGCGTCGAGGCCATTGTCGGCATAGGCCTTGTAGAATTTCACGTTCGAGTGGCCGACGAAATTGTTGAATACGATATCCGGTTTGCGGTTTTTCATATCCTTGATTAGGGCGTCGAATTCTTCAAATGGCGCTTCTTCTCGAAGGTAGCGTTGGCCAACGATCTCGCCGTCACACGAACTGATAAGATCGGCCATTATCCGCCCGGACTCACGAGGCCACACATAATCCGATCCGACGATGTATAGTCTCGGCGTGAAGTTTTCTAAAAGATATGATCCCAGGAAAAAGCTATTTTGATTAGGGACGGCGCCAAAATATACGATATTTCTTGAATATTCAAAGCCTTCATATTGTGCTGGATAGCACAACAATCCATGTTCTTTGTCTAAAACACTTAAGACCGCCTTACGCTGGCTGGAAGTGTAGCATCCGAGGATAATGCTTGTCTTCCTTTCCGACAGAAGTTCGCGCGCCATATCCTGATATGCTGATGGCTTTCCCTCCGGGTCGCCATAGATAGGAACGAGCGGGCGCCCGTTTATTCCCCCGGCTTCATTGATTTCATCAATGGCGAATTTGGTGGCGGACAGCATGCTGCGCTCAGTTGCCGCGGTCCAACCCGTTTTCGAGAATAATACCCCAATATGAACTGGTCGATCCCTTGTCATTATTGTGTAAGACTCCATCGCACGAAAATGGGGCAACCTGCCTTTCAAGCAGCACTATCGTCGTAGGCGATCTCAAACGCTAGATGAGCTAATCTAGTCGGTCAATGGCTTGTTCAGGATTGGCTTATTAAAGCTGAGTGCGGACGCTCATGAAACCATCGCTCGTGCAAAAGGGTTCTGTCGCAAACTCAAAGTATTGACGTAAAAGTCGATTGCCCTGTCGATGCGGCGGCGAGGATTTCGAACTGCTCGCAAAGCGCGGATGTTGGGTTATAGGCATATCTGGCCTGTCGTTGGCGCTTCGTGTGAATCATCTCGATACAGGGCACGATTATCGCCGCGCAGATGGTTGACTTGAACCCGAGCATGGCCGCGCTTGACGCGCCGATGATCCTGCTGGATGGGGTTGCTCGGATATTGGCTCTGGCGGATGCGGATTGGTTTCAACCGGCGGTGGGAACGATCCAGCAGACGGCTTCGCTGTCAGAGGTCGTAATGGCTTCCCGTTTTGTCTGGCTGCCCTCAAATTTAGGCAACGTACCAGTGCCGATGCTGAGCCTCAGCGTTCAGCCAATCGTCCGCTCCAATATGCCAACCCAGTTCTTCCAAGCGATCTTCGCGATCAGCTCCTCTCCATAGCCGTGCTGGCGGAAGGCTTCGATCAGCCGTGGAAGCCCCGATGCGTCGCCGATCTCGGGTGGAATGGGCGCTCCGTCGAAATCCGAGCCCAGGCCGACGCCGTCCTCGCCCACCTTGTCGAGCAAAGTGTCGATATGGCGCAGCATCATCTCGAGATCAGCACCTTCGGCGGTTGGTCCCCCGGGATTGAGGAAGCTCGTGGCGTAGTTCAGGCCCACCATGCCATGCGTCTCGCGGATGGCGCCGAGTTGCCAGTCGGTGAGGTTGCGCGCATGCGGGCAGATGGAATGCGCATTGGAGTGGGTTGCCACCAGCGGGGCATCGCTAAGGGCGGCAACATCGCGGAAGCCCTTTTCGTTAAGATGCGACAAGTCGATCATAATCCTCAGCTGATTGCAGGCCTTGACCAGGGCTTTGCCGGCGTCGGTAAGGCCCGGGCCGGTATCTGGCGAGGATGGATATCGGAATGGCACGCCATGGCCGAAGATGTTCGGCCGGCTCCAGACCAGGCCAAGCGAGCGCAGGCCGGTGGCGTGCAACACGTCCAGCATGGCAAAATCGGGATCGATCGCTTCAGCACCCTCGATGTGGAAGATGGCGGCGAGGGTGTCTTGCGACATGGCGTTGCGGATGTCCGCTGCGTTGCGACACACGCTCAGGAGCCCGGCACGCTCCAACCTGAACAGGATCGAGGCCATGCCGAGGGTAGCGATGCGCGCCTCCTCCATCGGCAGGGGTGGTGGTAGAGGCTCGTCATTGCTGGGGATCGGGATGGCCGCTCCGGCCTTGGCCGCGCCTTCCTCCTGCGGCGGGGCGAAGATCGCGAACATGCCACCGGCAAGGCCGCCTTTGCGGGCGCGTGGCAGGTCGATATGCCAATCTGCCGGTGCGCCTTGTGAAAAGATCCGCACCTTATCGGGCTCCGGCGCGTGATAGAGATTAAGCAGCGTGTCGTTATGACCGTCGAAGACGGTGACGAGATTGTTTTGGGTCATGATCGATCCGTGTGATGCATTTCTTCGAAAATTGATGCGTCTTCGACGGAGAAAAGGCGTTTCGATGAATCGCAGTTCTTTCGAAGGCGAAGCTGTCCCGGCAACTGGCCTCCGATCCATTCCTGTCCTGAATCCCGCGAAAAGCTCATCCCGAAAGCTTCGCGCCAGCGAGGAGATCTTCGGTCACGGAACTCCTGAATTTGTCGTTCGCGTCTGCCTTGTCGATGTTCATCAGCACCGCGACGGCATGGCTGCGATCCTTGCTCAGCGCCACCATGTTCGTCGCGCCGGTATCGCGGCCGGAATGGCCGACGAAGGAGTGCCCGTCGATCTCCTCCGAGACCCAGCCCAGCCCTTGATAGGGTGTGATCTTCGGATCGACCTGGCGGCGCAACATGGCTGAGACGGCACGCGGGGATAAGATCAGGTGCCCATCGGTTTTTCCACCGAGCATGGCATGCAGGATGGTGGCAAGATCAGCCACCGAACAGCGCAGCATGCCGGCGGGGACGTCTGGATAGCCTTCCTGCGGCAGTTCGACGAAGGCATTGTTCTCGAACTTGTAAGGCTTGGCCAGCATGTCCGGCTTGAATTCCTTCAGATACCAATGAGCGTTGCGAATGCCGAGTGGTTCGAAGATGTTGGCCTCGGTATAAGAAAAAAAGCTCCGCTTGCTGACATGCTCGACGACATAGCCGACCAAGGCGATGGCGATGTTAGAGTAGTCCCATTTCCTGCCAGGTTTGGCTTTGAGGAACGACTTGTCCGGCGAATAAGCCCGCCCCCCCTCCACAAGATAATCCTTGAGGAAGCTCGACAGGCTTTGCGTCGGATCTCCCTCGCTGGAGAAATCCTCATAGCCCTCATCCGAGATGCTGGATGTGTGGGTGAGGAGCTGGCGCGGTGTGATCGGCAAATTGGGATGATTAGGGTTCCTCACCGGGAAATCGATGAACTTGTTGACATCATGGTCCAGATTGTAGCCGCGGCGCTCGAACAGCTGGACCAGGGCCGAGGCGGTGACCAGTTTGCTGACCGAGGCGAGATGGAGGGGCGTGTCGACGGTAAGCTTGCGGTCCTGCTTCAGATCAGCAAAGCCGAAGGCTGCCTTATAGCGTGTCGAATGACCCCTGGCGGTTATCGCCACGGCCACTCCCGAAACATTGGCGGCCTTCATGCGTGCGGGAATGCTTGCTTCGAAATCGAGGCGCCAGGCATCGAATGACTTGTTCGGCTTGTCATCGGCCAGGGCAAGATATCCCTGGGGGATGAGAAGCCCGGCCAATCCCATCTTGAGCAATGAACGTCGCGTCGAGATCATGGTCGATACTCCTGTCTGGCGGCTTTGCCGCTGATTAGGTCTGGGTGCTGGAACTTGAGGAAGTGATTCAGGCTTCAAGGCTCGCGGGATGACGGCTGCGTCGGCGGCGCCGTAGCCGCGGGCCATGGCTGGTTCCGGTCAGAAGATGCGGGAGATGCGCATGCCGGCAAGCCAGCTGTCGAGGCTGCGGCCGGCCCGGTTATCCGCGAGGGAGGCCGGAATTGTCTCCCGGCTCCAGGCAAATTCGCCGCTGAACCGCACATCTTTGGACAGCGAATATTTGAGATTGGTGCCGAGCCAGCCGGCCCGGTATTCGCCAAAGCCGGTGGTGTCGATAGCGGTCCGGCCGACATTGAGATAGCTGCCGAACACGGCGCCTGTCAGCTTGGGCGTCAGATTCATGCCGATCTCGCCGCTGACCGCCCAGGATGCCACATTCGTCAGGAGCCCGTCATCATCGACATAGGCGTCGGGCGCGGCGCCGATGGAGTCGCGCAGCATGCCGATGCCGCCCGTGGTGTAGCGCGAGGCGCCCTTGGCATAGGTCACCTCCGTGACGACATAACCGCCGGCCGTGGCCGGAACGTTGAGGCTGAGCGAAGCACCGAGGGCATAGCCCAGGGTCGATTTCGTGCTCTGGCGGCTGGCATGGTTTTCATGCAGGGCGGCCGAGAGCATGGCTGCTCCCCAACCCTTGTCGAGGCGCAGATTGGCGACGAGATCGGGCAGGCGTTGATGCCCAATGCCCTCGGCCTTATCGGTCTCCTCGAAGCGCAGAATGGCTTCCTGCCGGTTCTCGCCGTGTTCGAGCGCGATCGTGCCCGTCACCCCGTCACCGAATGTCGCCTTGTAGGCCAGGAGATTGACGACGTCCTGTTCGCCGAAATAGTCGGCGAACATCGTGCTGGAATAGAAGTCATCATACATGCCGAACACCGAGTGGGCGTAGCCCGCGGTCAGGCCGGCGAATTGAATGAATGCGGTGTCGAGAACGGTGCTGCTGCCGTCCTTGGCATGTTGGGCGCCGCCATAGCCGTAGATGGTGATGAAGGAGCGCAGCGTGCCCCATTCGGTCTTCGTCCTGGCGTCGAAATCGAGGGTCGCCCGGCTCCTGAACTCGGTTCTGTCGGCGTCCCTGGCAAAGGCGGTGCCACCACGCAAGAGATAGTCGGCCCGCACCTCGCCTGCGATCTGCAGACAGGTATCGGTGCCGGGAAGCAGGAAGAAGCCCTCGCCATAGTCGCGGCATGCCGAGAGGCTTTCGGCGTACGCATCTGACCCTTGCAAAAAGACAGCACTCAACGTCCCCAGAACCAAGCCTGGTCTAAGCATGTTCCCACCCATGTCTTTATTGGCGTTGTTTTAGTCTGCGAAAGTCTTGTTCAGTCAGAATCGGATTGTCGGCGCACGAAGCCCTCGCTGGCGCGTAGAAGGTTGGCGGTGTATTGCTGGCTGACGCGACCGGCGACGAGATCCCCAGCGGCGAGTTCTTCCACGCTCTCGCCGTTTTGCATCACCATCAGGCGTTCGCACATGTGGTGGATCACGCCGAGATCGTGACTCACCATCAGGAAGGTGAGCTTGCGCCAGCGCCGCACATTCTCCAGGAGGTTCAGCACTTCCGCCTGGACGGAGGCATCGAGCGCGGAAGTGGGCTCGTCGAGCAGCAGGATCGACGGTTCGAGGATGAGGGCGCGTGCGATCGCGACGCGCTGGCGCTGGCCGCCGGAGAGCTGGTGCGGATAGCGGAAGCGAAAGCCGTTGCCGAGCCCGACCTCGTCCAGCGCACGCTGGATGCGCCTTTCGCCCTCGCCGATGCCGTGGATGGCGAGCGGCTCCTGCAGCAGACGGTCGACGGTCTGGCGCGGGTTGAGCGAGCCATAGGGGTCCTGGAACACCATCTGCACCTGGCGGTAGAACGCCTTGTTGCGGCGATGGTCGAGCAGCCTGCCGCCAACCGTTATGGTACCGGCGGCGACGGGCGCGAGCCCGGCAATGGCGCGCAGCAGGGTCGATTTGCCCGAGCCGGATTCGCCGACCAGGCCGAAGGATTGACCGGGCTGTACGTCCACACTCACGCCCTTGAGGGCGCGGAAACGGTCGAAGACGACTTCCAATCCCGCGACGGAAAGCGCTGTCGTCATAGGGCCCACTCCGGCATGCGATCCAATACAGGCAGGGGGTGGCGGTCGGCGCCGATCCTGGGCATGCAGTCGATGAGGCCGCGCGTATAGGGATGCTGGGCGCGGGTGAGGTCGGAGGTCGCCAGTTGTTCCACGACCTTGCCGGCATACATGACAACGACACGGTCGCAGAAGGACGAGACCAGACGCAGATCGTGCGAGATGAAGATCAGGCCCATGCCGCGCTCGGCGACCAGACGGTCGAGGATGGCGAGCACGTCGAGCTGCACGGTGACGTCGAGCGCTGAGGTCGGCTCATCGGCGATCATCAGTTCGGGGCTGGCGATCAGCATCATGGCGATCATGGCGCGCTGGCCCATGCCGCCCGACACTTCATGCGGATACAGGTCGAAGACACGTCCGGGGTCGCGGATCTGCACGGCGGCCAGCATGTCGAGCGCCCGCTCGCGGGCCTCGGCCCTGGAGACCGCCTCATGCGTCCGCAGTGTCTCGACGATCTGCCGGCCGATGCTCATGACGGGATCGAGCGAGTATTTGGGATCCTGCAGGATCATGGCGATGCGCTTGCCGCGCAGGACCCGTCGCTCGGCAGGCGATGCGGCGAGAAGGTCGATGCCGTCGAAGGTGAGCTTTGCCGCACGGATGCAGGCCTGCGGCGTCAGCCCCATGATGGCTCGGCCGGTCTGCGACTTGCCGGAGCCGGACTCGCCGACAATGCCAAGCCGCTCGCGTCTGAGTGAGAAGGAAGTGCCGCGCACCACCTCGGCCGTGCCCGAGCGGGTGGGGTAGGTGATGCGAAGATCCTCAACCTCGAGCAGAGGGCGGCCCGCCGCGGCCATTGCGGTCATCGTCGTATTCGTCATGTTGTTGGCATCCGTGTTCATTGGTCGGCACTGCGCGGATCGAGCGCATCGCGCAACCCGTCTCCGAGCAGGTTGAAGCCGAGGCTGACGGCGAGGATGGCAAGGCCCGGTGCCGCGGCCACCCACCACTGGTCCAGGATGAAGCGACGGCCGGAGGCGATCATCGCGCCCCATTCCGGCAGGGGCGGCTGCGCACCCAACCCGACGAAACCGAGGCCGGCGGCGACGAGGATGATGCCGGCCATGTCCAGCGTCACGCGGATGATGAGCGAGGACGTGCACAGCGGCATGATATGACGCAGTACGATGCGAAGGGGAGAGGCACCCATCAGCTGCACCGCCTTGATGTAGTCGGAATTGCGCACCGTCAGCGTCTCGGCCCTGGCGATGCGGGCATAGGGGGGCCAGGAGGTGATGGCGATGGCCAGCACCGCATTTTCGATGCCGGGGCCGAGGGCGGCGACGAAAGCCAGCGCCAGGATGAGGTGGGGGAAGGCGAGGAAGATGTCGGTGATACGCATCAGCAGCGCATCGGTCCAGCCGCCGGCATAGCCGGCCACCGTACCGACCAGGAGCCCGATCGGTGCCGCGATGATGGCCACCAGCACCACCACGAACAGCGTCAGGCGCGAGCCGCAGACGAGGCGCGAATAGATGTCGCGGCCAAGATCGTCAGTGCCGAACCAATGCTGCAGGGAGGGGGGCTGGAGGCGCGCATGCTTCAAGTCGCCGATCACCGGCGAATAGGGCGCGAGTTGGTCGGCGAAGATGGCCACGAACAGCAGGGCCAGGATGATGACAAGCCCGGCCACCGCCAGCCGGTTGGCGCGGAAGCGCTGCCACGTCACATAGGCACGGCCAAGCCTGGCTTGCCAGCGTGAACTCGGCCGCTCCGTAAGCAGCCATTTGCGACGGGATATCGTCAATCGTTCTGCCGCGCTCATGGCGTCTTCGTCCTCGGATCGAGCAGTCGGTAGAGCAGGTCCGCGAACAGGTTGATGGCGATGAACACCGAGCCGATCACCACGGTACCGCCCAGCACCGCATTCATGTCCACGTTCTGCAGCGAGTTGGTGATGTAGAAGCCGATGCCCGGCCAGGAGAACACGGTCTCCGTCAGCACCGAGCCTTCAAGCAACCCGGCATAGGAGAGCGCGATCACCGTCACCAGCGGCACCGCCGCATTGCGTAGCGCATGCCCCCAGATGATGCGTGGTTCCGAAAGGCCTTTGGCGCGCGCGGCCACGACATATTCCTGGGAAAGCTCGTTTAGCATGAAGGAGCGCGTCATGCGGCTGATATAGGCGAGCGACAAATAGCCCAGCAGCGAAGCCGGCAGCACGATGTGCCGCAGGACATCATGGACGACGTCCCATTGACCCTGCATGAGCGCATCCAGCAGGAAGAAGCCGGTGACGGGCGTGAACGAATATTCAAAGGTGATGTCAATGCGGCCGGGAAAGGCGACCCAATGCAGCTTGGCGTAGAACAGCACCAGCGCCAGCAGGCCCAGCCAGAAGATCGGCACCGAATAGCCGACCAGGCCGACGACGCGCACGATCTGGTCGGTCAGGCTGCCTCGCCTGACCGCCGCCAGCACGCCGAGTGGAATGCCGACGACCGAGCCGATCAGCGTGCCGAGGGTCGCGAGCTCGATGGTCGCTGGGAAGACGCGGCGGATATCGGCCATGACAGGATTGGAGGTCAGCACCGAGCGGCCGAAATCGCCGGAAAGCACGCCCTTAAGATAAATGTAGAACTGCTCGATCAGCGGCAGGTCCAGGCCCATTTCGCGCCGCGTGCGCTCTATTACGCTGGCCGGCGCGCGGTCGCCTAGCACCGCCAGCACAGGGTCGACGGGGACTACCCGGCCGATGAAGAAGGTCACCGCCAGCAGGCCGAGATAGGTGGTAAGGGCGATGACGAGGAAGCGTGCGACGGATTTGGCGAGCGCGAGAGCGCGGCCACCCCCGCTGGCCGGCAGCGCCTGTGTTTGCGTGATACCCAGAAGAGGCGATGCCACCTTCTATTCCTTTGTGATGTCGGCGACGAAATTGGTGTCGAAGCTCGGCCCGAGCTTGAGGCCCCTGACGTTGGTGCGCACGCCGGCAACCTCGGTCTGCTGGAAGATGAGGGCGAAGGGACCGGTTTCGAGCACCTGCTTTTGAAGGCGCTGGTATATTTCGACCCGTTTGGCGGTGTCTTTCTCCAGGAGAGCGGCCTCAGCTTCCTTGGCTAGTTCCGGCACGGCCCAGCCATTGCGCCAGGCCAGGGTCTGGTCCTTGCTGTCGTCCGAATTGTCGATGTTGGTGGCGAAATTCTGGGCGTTGGAATTCGGGTCGAAATAATCCTGGCCCCATTGGCCGATATAGATGTCGTGGTTGCGGGCACGGTATTTTGTGAGCGTCTGCTTGTCGTCGCCGGGGATGATCTCGATCTTGATGCCCGCTTCGCCGGCCGTCTGCTGGATGGATTCGGCGATCCCCGTCACCGGCTGGATACTGGTTACGTCCATGGTCACCGAGAAGCCGTCCTTCAGGCCGGCCTTCTCCAAGAGTGCCTTTGCCTTGGCAACGTCGAGCCTGAAGGGGTTGTCGTCGAGCTCGCCCAGCACACCCTTTGGCAGGAAGGTCTGGTGGGTTCCGCCGATACCCTTGATCAGGGTCGAGCCGATCGCGTCGTAGTCGATCAGATATTTGAAAGCCTGGCGTATTTCCGGCTTGGCCAGCTTCTCGTTTTTCTGGTTGAGGCCGATGTAATAGAGCGTCGCCTTCGGTGCGCTGGTGAGAGCAATCTTGTCGTTCCTGGCCACGGCATCGAGATCATTGGGCGCAAGATTGCGGGCGACGTCGATATCGCCGGCCTCCAGCGCCAGCCGTTGGGCTGAGCTCTCCTTCATATGGCGATAGATGACGCGGGCGAGCTTGGCCTTGTCGCCCCAATACATGTCGTTGCGATCCATGACGACGGCTTCGTTGGCGCGCCATTCACGCAACGTGAACGGTCCGGAGCCGGCCGTATGCGCCTTCAGCCAGTCATTGCCGAAGTCATTGTCATATTTGTAGTCCGCGCTGGGCGTTACCGGGACGACATGCTCAAGCACCAGTTTCTTGTCCACGACGGCCGCCACGGTTGAGGCCAGGCAGTTCAGCACGAAGCTCGGCGCATAGGGCTTGTCGATCGTCAGCACGAAGATGTCGGGCGCCGCGGCCTTCGCCTTCTCGACAACATTCTGGCTGGAGAGGCCGAGCTGGCCGAGAATGAAGCCCGGGCTCTTGTCCAGCTTGATGATGCGCTCGAACGACCAGGCCACGTCCTCGGCTGTCAGCGGATTGCCGGAGGCGAAATTCAAATTGGGTTTGAGCTTGAACGTATAGGTCAATCCGTCGTCGGAGACGGTCCAGTTCTGCGCAAGGTCGCCCTTGACCTTGGACGGATCGGCCACGTCGAAACGCACCAGGAGATCGTAGATATTGGCGCTGATCTCGGCGGTGGAGAGCTCATACGCCTCGCCGGGATCCATGGTGATCATCTCGTCAATGGCGAAACCCTCGACCAGCGTGTTGGCAGGCGTCGCCGCCAGGGCGGGCGCCATGGTCATGAGCAGCGCTGAAACGGCCGCATTTACGAGCCAGCGGCGTGGGCGAAAGACGGTCTTTTCCACAAACATGTGAACTCCTCCCCTGGTTGCCGGAGTCCCGCATGCCGGCCCGGTTTGGCCGTTCATCCGCGCTGAGGCTCTGGCATTTGCGTGCGGCGTTGCAGACGCAGCAACGGCGATCCATCTGTCCCGGGCTCGAAGCCGTTTTTTGTTCAGTGGACAATAAAATATATGTATAGACTTTTTGCGATGTCAATGATGTTTTTTGTGCGCTGATCAAAAGCTGGTCGAGGCAGGGGGCGGAGCCCGCGGATCCACCAGCTGCGTCCGGCGGGTGCACAAGGCATCGCAAAAGCGCCATCAAAAGGCGCCTCACCAGGAGGTTGGAACATGCACTCGGTTCAGAAGAAGGCACTCAGGCCGCGCCAGGAGGTCGCAACGCTTCCCCTCTATAATGCGGGCATCTCGATCGCGGCTGCGCGACTGGCCAGCGGGCGGCAGGACATTGCGGCCTTGGCGAGCAACGAAAATCCCCATGGCACTTCGCCGGCGGTGCCGACGGCACTGGGCTCCCTGGTGCCGTCGCGCTACAGCGATTCGGCATGCACCGCCTTGCGGCGGGCGCTTTCGGCGAAACTCGGCGCTGACTCCGACCGGATCGTCTGCGGAAACGGGTCGGAAGAGTTGATCGCTGCCCTCTGCCGCGCTTATCTCGGCAAGGGCGATGCCGTGCTCACTATCGCCCCCTGTTTCGGTCTGCACGAAATCGAGGCGATGGCAGCGGGAGCGGAGGTGACCAAGGTGCCGATGACGGCAGCCTTCGACTATGACGTCGATGCGCTCGTGCGCGAACTGGCGCGCGGGCCAAAGATCGTCTTCATCTCCTCACCTTCCAATCCGGTCGGCAAGGCCCTGTCGCGGCCCCAACTCGACCGCCTGCTGGACGCGGTGCAGCCTGAAACCCTGTTCGTGCTGGATGAGGCCTATTTCGAGCTGATCGACCCCGATTATCCCGATGGGCTCGGCGTGCTGGCCGATCGGGCAGGCCTGTCCTGGGTCGTATTGCGTACCTTTTCCAAGGCTTATGGCCTGGCCGGCCTGCGCGTCGGTTACGGTATCACCTCGGATGACGGCATCGCCCGTAGCATGCGCACAACCCTGACACCCTTCAACGTCAACGCGGCCGCCCAAGTGGCTGCCATCGCCGCCCTCGGTGATGAGGGTTGGATGCGTGGGGCCGTCGCGCAGATCCGCCGTGATCGCACCCTCCTGGCCGATCGCCTGCGCGTCATGGGTGTGGGCGTCATCCCGTCGCAGACGAACTTCCTGTTCCTTGATCTCGCAACGGAGGCCGCATCTGTGGCTGACGCCTTGCTTCGGAAGGGCATAATCGTCAAACCATGGCGGGAGGCCGGCTATACTAACTTCCTCAGAGTGAGTATCGGAACGGCAGGGGACAATGAACGATTTGCACGCGAACTCGGGCACGCCCTCGGCCTTGTCTGACAGCAAGAGGCGGTGGCGGTGAGCGAACATCCTCCGGCAAAGAAACGGCATGTGGGCCGGGCTGCCGCCATCGGCCTGACCCGGGAGCGCATTGTCGAGGTCGCCATCGCGTTGATCGACGAGGACGGGCTAGGGGGATTTTCCGTCCGCGCCCTCGCCCGCCGCCTCAATGTCTATCCAGCCGCGCTCTATTGGCATGTCGGCGGCGACAAGACCGACCTGCTCGCCGAAATCTCCGGCTCGCTGATCGCCAGCCTGATGTCGCCGGCAGATCTTCCCGACGACTGGCGCGAGACGATCCGGCTGCTATTCCGGCGTTTTCGCGCGCGCGTCCACCAGCATCCGCATGCCGCGCCTCTGCTCGGCCCGCATATCCGCTCGAACGGTGCCCCGAACGCGCCCTGGGTCGAGATCATCCTGAAAGCCCTGACCCAGGCCGGATTTGAAGGCCAGCGCCTGATCGACGCCTTCAACGCCGTTGTGGGGGCATTGGAAGGCTATATCACCATGGAACTCGCTGCCGATGGCGCGAGCGAGGGCTCGCAATGGGTCCAGGCCTTCGATGCGGGCCTGGGTGAGCTCGACGCGACGCGCTTTCCGCTGATCACACGGCATTTGCCGCAAATGTACAATCGAGCTTTCGTGATGCGCTGGAAGAGCGGTGATGCCGCTCCGCTCCAAGAGGGCTACGACTTCCTGATCGAAACCCTTATTCTCGGTCTGGAGGCACAGGCGAGGCTTGGACGGGATCTTTGAGAGCGGCCTATTCGACGATTGCGATCTTCGAGCCATGAGGGACTGCAAGAAGCACGGATCGCCGCCGAGGTTCTGGATCGGTCGTTAGAACGATCGGAGAACGGCCGGCTCGCGCAGGGAGGGTCAATGATGACGCCTTACTGCATTCAACTGTTATGCAAAACGTGAGCTATAGGGACGGAAGGACCCGCCGGATGTGATCAGCAAAAGCCTCGATCGCGGGCGACCGTTCTTCTTCGGCAAACGCAATCAAGATGCCTAGCTGGGGCAAGGACGGAAGAGGTGCCTTGAGAATGAACAGGTCTGCAGGCACGGCTTCTTGAGTCATGACACTTATTGCGAGCCCCGATCGTGCAACGCCTATCAGGCCTGCAATACTGTTGCTCGCGTATGATATTTTAAAGCGTAGTCCGGTGCGGGCCATGGCATCGCATGCGGCCCTATGATCCATAGCGTTCGAAGCCGGTAAGGCCATCGGCACCGTATCGCCAAAATCATGCAGCTCCAGCGTCGGCTTGCTGCCCACCCAGACAAGCGGTTCCGCACGCACCACGTCCTTCGATACATTCGCATCCGGAATCGACACAAGCGCGAGGTCGATCTGGCGCGCGCGTAAGAGCGGATGCAGCTCGACCGTCGGCGCTGAAACGACCTTGATCTCCACGTCGGGATAAATCGCTCCGAAACTTTTCAGCAGCGTCGGAAAGAAGGCGATCAGATAATCTTCCGGGCTGCCGAAGATGATCGAGCCATGCAGGCCCTTACCCGAGAACACCGAGACGGCTTCGTCATGAAGTTTGAGAATGCGCTCGGCATAGCCCAGGAAGCGCTCTCCGCTTCCCGTGAGACGAACGCCGCTGCCGCTGCGGTGAAACAGGCTTTGGCCGCCCAAGGCTTCCTCGAGCCGCTGAATCTGCATCGTAACAGCCGATTGGGTGCGACCCACCTGGATGGCCGTCGCGCTGAGCGTTCCCGAATGAGCTGCGCGAATGAAGGTCGCCAGCAACCTAAGGTCAAAAGAGGGTTGCATATCAATTCCATTGATATCGGAATCCAACAACTATCAAATTTACTGCAATCCCGCCAGCCGGTAATCATGGCTCCAGCGCTTTGATGAGGCTGCAAGATGTCAAAAAACTTGGATAAGACGTTCTGGGCGTCGGCAGGAAAGCACCTGATACGATATGGCGGCACATTCGAGCCCGCGATCATCGAGCGTGCCGAAGGCTCCTTTGTCTACGACGCCGATGCCAGGCCGATCCTTGATTTCACGTCCGGGCAGATGAGCGCGTTGCTCGGCCACGCGCATCCCCGGATCGTCCAGACGGTTAGCCGACAGGTTGAGACGGTCGCGCACCTCTTCAGCGGCATGCTGTCTCGTCCAGTGGTCGAATTGGCCGAACGCCTCGCCGTCCTGGCGCCCGGCCTTGACAGGGTGTTGTTGCTGTCGACCGGGGCAGAGTCGAACGAGGCCGCCATCCGTATGGCCAAGCTGGTGACGGGTAGGCACGAAATCGTCGCCTTCTCGAAGAGCTGGCATGGCATGACCGGCGTCGCCGCCTCGGCGACCTACAGTGCCGGGCGTAGAGGCTATGGACCTGCGGCGGTTGGATCCCTCGCAATACCCGCGCCCAACAGCTTCCGCCCACGCTTCAAGCACGCCGATGGCTCACTGGACTGGCACACCGAGCTCGACGATGCCTTCAATCTGGTGGACAGCCAGTCGACCGGCAGCCTGGCGGCCTTTATCGCCGAATCGATCCTGTCCAGCGGCGGCATGCTGGAGCTGCCGCAGGGCTATCTCAGCGCCCTGAAGCAGAAATGCCGCGAACGCGGAATGTTGCTCATCCTTGACGAGGCACAGACCGGTATCGGTCGCACCGGCGACATGTTCGCCTTCCAAAGGGACGGCGTTACGCCTGACATCCTCACCCTATCGAAGACTATCGGAGCAGGCCTTCCTCTGTCGGCCGTCATGACGACGACGGAGATCGAAGAGGCAGCACATGAAAGGGGCTTCCTTTTCTACACCACCCATGTGTCCGATCCGCTGCCGGCAGCTATCGGTCTCGCGGTGCTCGACGTGGTTGAAGAGGAGAACCTTGTCGAACGGGCCCGATATCTGGGTGCGAGGCTGTTCGACGGCCTGACGAAACTCAAGCTGCGCTATGACTGTATCGGAGACGTGCGCGGCCGTGGCCTCATGCTGGGGGTCGAGATCGTGAAGCCCGGTCAGAACAAGGATCCCGACCATGAGCTTGGCGCGCGGATCGCCGCCGAAGCATTCCGGCGCGGCCTCAGCATGAACATCGTCAAGCTTCCGGGCATGGGCGGCGTGTTCCGCATCGCGCCACCTCTGACGATTTCGGAAGAAGAACTCGACCTTGGACTGGGCATCATTGCAGACGCCATCGAAGCCGTGTTCGCCACGACCTCGGATCGCCCCGGCATTGCTGCAGAGTAAAGGAAACGCAGCCATGACCGAGGCAATCCCAACGGACCAGGGTCCGAACACCGATAGCGGTAGCGTGGCGCGCGCTTCGGACACTATCCGGGTGCTTGTCGCCAAAATCGGGCTGGACGGGCATGACCGGGGCGCCAAGATCGTCGCCCGCATCCTGCGGGATGCCGGCATGGAGGTCGTCTATACCGGCCTCTACAAATCGCCGGGCGAAGTGGTCGGCGCCGCGATACAGGAAGACGTCGATGTCATCGGTGTCAGCCTCCTGTCGGGTTCCCATGTTCCGTTGTTCCGGGAACTGGGTCGCTGCCTTCGCGAGCAGAAGGCCGAGCACATCATGGTCGTCGCCGGCGGGGTGATCCCCGGGCAGGACTATGCCAGCCTATGGGACAGCGGTGTCGACGCGATCGTGCCACAGGAGGCGCGGGCCGATCTGATCGTGACGACGATCCGCAACCTGGTTGCCGCTCGTGGCCGCCTATGACCATTTCAACCCCTCCGAGACCAGCAAAGCGTGCGGCCTATACCGCCTCGGGCGAACTCGTGCCCTGCGTCCTCGCCGGCGACGTTCCCGCCGTAGCGCGCATGATCTCGCGGGCGGAGGGCGGCTATCCGGAGGCATCGAACGCCCTGGCCGAAATATACAGGCACACGGGCAGGGCGCATATCGTCGGCATTACCGGCGTGCCGGGCGCCGGCAAATCCACCCTGGTCTCTTCCCTTATCCGGGCCTTCGCTTTGGCTGGACACAAGGTCGGGGTGATTGCGGTCGATCCGAGCAGCCCCTTTTCGGGCGGCGCCATTCTCGGCGATCGCGTGCGGATGAGCGATGCGGCCTGTGCCTTCCAATGTTTCGTGCGCAGCATGGCAACACGCGGTCATCTGGGCGGCCTGGCGCGTTCGACCCTGCAGGCCGTCGATATTCTCGATGCCGCCGGCTATTCGCCCATCATCGTGGAGACCGTGGGCGTGGGGCAGGACGAGGTGGAGGTGGTGACGGCCGCCCATACCATCGTGGTGCTGTCGGCGCCCGGGCTTGGAGACGACATTCAGGCGATCAAGGCCGGCATCCTGGAGATCGCCGATATCCATGCGGTGAGCAAGTCCGACAAGCCTGAAGCGGCAGCTATGGTGTCGGCGCTCAAGGGCATGATGGCCTTGGGGCCGACGGGAACGAGCGCGCACTGGCCTCCTCCGGTGCTCGCGGTCTCCTCGCTTTCGGGTGAGCGCGTCCAGGATCTGAAGGATGTGATCGACCGGCATTGGCGGCATCTCAAGGACAGCGGCGAGTTGGCCGGGCGTCAGCGCGTCATGTCGAGAGCGCGAATACTGGCCACCGCCAGGCATCTTTTCCAAAGCAAATTCAACCAGGGAGCCGACGAGCTCGAAAAGCATGTGCGGGCCGTGGTGGACAGGGACACCGACCCCTCAGTGGCCGCCTATCGGCTCCTGGGCTGGGACAACGAGGTAGGGGCGATATGAAACTATTCTCGGAACAGGCGATCGGTGCCATTCGGGAAAAGCAAGCCGAATGGGAGGAAAACCAGCTCGCGGCAGCCTTGACGATGAGGCCCGAGGAAAAACCGGCCTATGAAACCGAATGCGGTATTGCGCTGAAGCGTGTCTATACAGCCGCCGACGTCGCGGACATTCCCGCGAGCGAGCTCGGGTTCCCGGGAGCCTATCCGTTCACGCGGGGCGTCTATCCCACCATGTATCGCGGGCGGCCATGGACTATCCGGCAGGTCGCGGGCTTCGGCAACCCAGAGGCCACCAACCAGCGCTACAAATACATGATTCAAACAGGCCAGACAGGCCTGTCGACCGATTTCGACCTGCCGACCCTGCTTGGCATGGATTCCGACGACCCAATGGCGTTCGGCGAAGTCGGGCGGGTAGGCGTCGCCATCGATACGCTCGATGATGTCGATCGCCTCTTCGACGGGATCGACCTCGAAAAGATCTCGGTTTCACTGACCATCAACCCGTCGGCCTGGGTGATCTATGCGATGTTCGTTGCCGTTGCCGAGCAGCGCGGCTGCGATCTCGGCAAACTGACAGGCACGCTGCAGGCCGATCCCTTGAAGGAATATGTCGCCCAGAAGGAATGGATCTATCCGGTGCGCCCCGCCGTTCGCCTGTTGCGTGATCTGATCATGCATAGTGCCAGGACGACGCCCAAACTCAACCCGATCAGCCTCAGCGGTTACCATCTGTCCGATGTCGGCGGAAATGCGATCCAGGAGATCGCGTTCATCATGGCCTTTACCATCGCCTATTGCGAGGAGGTTACCGGCGCAGGCATGGATATCGACGATTTTGCGCCCAGGCTGTCCTTCTTCTTCATCAGCCACCAGGACTTCTTCGAGCAGATCTGCAAGTTCCGGGCGGCTCGGCGGGTTTACGCAAAGATCATGTCGGAGCGGTTCAAGGCCAGGAAGCCCGAATCCATGCGGCTTCGCGTGCATGTCCAGACCGCGGCGATGAGCCTTACCAAGGTCGAGCATCACAATAATCTGATGCGGACGGCCATCCAGGCACTCGGCGCCGTGCTGGGCGGTTGCCAAAGCATGCATACCAACGGCCTCGACGAGGCCTTTGCCATCCCGACCGAAGAGGCGATGAAGCTCGCCATCCGCACCCAGCAGATCATCCGCGACGAGATCAACGTGACATCGGTGATCGACCCTCTCGGGGGCTCCTACTTCGTTGAGCGCCTGACGCGGGACATGGAAAACGAGATCTGGAAGATGCTGGGCGAAGTGGACGAGCGCGGCGGCGCCATCAAGCTGGTCGAAGAGGGGTGGTTCCAGCAAAAGCTGGCCGACTCGGCCTATGCCACCTTCAAGAAGATCGACAGAGGCGAGAAGATTTCGGTCGGCGTCAACCGCCATGTCGACGAGGCAAGCCGCTCGGCCGAGGTCGATATCCACCCCTATGACGAGCACTGCACCCAGCTCCAGATCGACCGCCTGAACGCCGTGCGGAAAAACCGTGACAACAGCCGCGTCCAGCATCTGCTGCGGGAACTCGCCGAGCAGGCAACGTCCGACGACATCAATCTTCTGCCCAAGACCATCGAGTTGGTGAAGGCGAGAGCGACGCTCGGCGAGATCTGCGGCGCCCTGCGGGGCGTCTGGGGCTCTTACGCCGAACCGATGATCGTATGAGGAGCACGTCATGACAACCGCAGTCATTTCCAGTGACGACGGGCCTTTGACCTGGATCAGGCTGAACCGGCCGGAACGGCTCAACGCTATGAATCGGCAACTGGTGGACGAGCTTGCCGAGGCTCTCGCGCGAGCCGAGGCCAATAAAGCCACCCGCGTCATCATTCTGCACGGCGAAGGGCGAGCTTTCTGCTCCGGCGACGATCTCAAGGATCTCGATGCGCAAACCGCCTCCGACGGGGCCACGCAGGCCTGGGTGGATGCCATCCAGGACATCACCCTGCGCATCATGCAATCGAGCAAGATCGTCATCGCCGCGGTGCATGGCTGGTGCGTGGGCGGAGCTCTCGAATGGGCGGTCAACTGCGATTTCAGGTTGTTTGCCGAGAATGCGCGTTGGTTTTTTCCTGAGGTCAGCTACGGGCTGTTCGTCACCGGTGGCGTGACGGCGCTCCTGACAAAGCAGGTCGGGCCGCAGATTGCCAAGGAACTGATGATCCTGGGTGAACGCCATGACGCCGCGAAGGCTGTCGAGGTCGGCATCGCCTGGAAGCTTTTTCCGGAGGCCGCCTTGCTCGACGAAGCAAGGAAACTGGCCTTGGTCATCGCAGAGCGCCCCGCCAGCGCCGTGTCCGACATCAAGCACGCCATCAATGAAGGCTTTCACTCCTCTCTCGCGGACGCCATGGCGCTCGAGACCAGGGCCACGGTGCGCGGCTTCCTCTCGGCAGAAGCGCAGGCACGCGCAAAACAATTCCGACGGTCTTGATGACAATGCTTGAGGTCTCATCCCCCTTCACCATTCCAGGCCGGCATGAGGACGATGTCGACAATCGGGTGCTGCCAAGAATCCTGTTGAAGCAGGCCGAACGCCTGGGCAGCCGGCAATTCATCGAGATATGCGGGCGGTCCGCCAGCTTCGAGGACATGCTGCAGATTTCCAGCCGGCTGGCCCGGGGCCTGCGCGGCTTGGGCGTCGGCAAATCCGATCGCGTGGCGATGCTGCTGCCCAATTGCTTCGAACTCGTCGCGATCTGGTTCGCGACTTCGATCCTCGGCGCTATCGAGGTGCCGAATAATCCGGGCCTGAAAGGAGATCTGCTCCGCCATAATCTCAATAATTGCGGAGCGGAGGTTCTGGTTGCGGACGCCAATGCCCTGGCCGAACTCGCCAAGATCCAGGACAGCCTTCCTGATCTTCGCACGCTGATCCTCGTCGGGGCCGAGGCGAGCGAGGCACGGGCCGCCGGTATCCGGATCGACCGCATCGTCGGCTATGAGGAATGCCTCGCGCCTTTGCCGGATTTCAACGTGGCCGACATCCACTATTCCGACCCGATGGCCATCCTCTACACATCCGGCACCACTGGTCCGGCCAAGGGGGCCTTGATGTCGCATCATCATTGTTATTCCTGGGCCACCGCCATGGCGCACAATCTCGGCTATACGGGCCGCGACAGTTATTTCTCGGCCCTGCCGCTGTTTCACACCGATGCGCAGATGTTCGGCGTTTACCTGCCGCTGATCTACAGCACGCGCGCGACCTTGGTCGAAGCCTTCAGCGCCTCACGATTTTGGGACCAACTGCGCAAGAGCGGCGCCACGGCGACAAATCTGCTGGGCGCCATGGCTGTCATACTCCAGCGTGCCCCACCGTCCGAGCAGGACGCCAGCAATCCTGTGAGAATATGCCAGTGCATTCCCATGGTCCCGGACAAGCAAGCATTCGAAGCTCGCTTCGATGTGCACCTCGTCACGGGTTACGGCCAGACCGAAACCAGTTTCGTGACCCTGGACACGGCGGGCGAAACGAGGGCGGGTTCCTGCGGACGTCCCCATCCCGATTGGGACGTGGCAATCGTCGACGAGAAGGACCAGCCTCTCCCGGCCGGTTCGATCGGCGAGATCGTATCGCGCCCGAACAAGAGCTGGAGCATGTTTTCCGGCTATTACCGCGCGGATGCCAAGACGGTGCAGACGCTTCGCAACCTCTGGTACCATTCCGGCGATGCCGGCTTCATGGACGAGGATGGCTGGCTCTATTTCAAGCACCGCCTCAACGAGGCGGTCCGACGCCGGGGTGAGAACATCTCGGTCTATGAAATCGAGACCATTGCCGACAAACATCCCGACATCGTCGAGAGCGCTGCGTTCGGCATTCCGTCAGCGCTCACCGAGGAAGACATCATGATCGTGGCCCTGCGTAGGCCCGGATCCATGGTGCAGCCGCCCGATCTGCTCGACCATTTCAGGGCGCTGGCGCCTCGCCATATGGTCCCACGCTATATCGAGATCGCCGATACACCGCTTCCACGAACGCCAACGGAAAAAATAGCCAGAAACGCCCTAAGGCAACGTGGCATCGGCGAAGCTACGTTTGATCGAGGGGAGCGTTAGCAGTTCGAAGATTGCGCTGGAGCGGCCCCATGATTTCTGGCGCCCGTGTCTGTCTCGGTAAAGTACGGTTCAATTATTGATCGAACAGTCAATAATTTTCGAAAGTCAAAAGACAGGCCGATGCGTCTTCGGACGGTGGAGCGTCTTGATGCCTGGGAAATCCACGATGAGCCGGGGAGGCGCGCATGAAGACTTGAGAATATTCTCGGCGATCTTCCAAGGAAGGTCGTTCTTATAGGTCGTTGAAACTTGAAAACAAAGAGAACAACCACCGCAGGGGAGGAATATATATGAAGCTGAAATGGTTCATGGGTGTAATGTTGTCGGCCTCTTTCGTTCTGGGAGGATCGGCGCAGGCTCAAATCAAGATCGGGGTGGCCGGCCCGATGACGGGACCGCAGGCCGCGTTCGGCGCCCAATTGAAGAACGGCGTCAAGCTCGCCGTCCAGAACATCAATGCAAAAGGTGGAGTTCTTGGCCAGAAAATTGAGGTGGAGGTCGGGGACGATCAGGCAGATCCCAAGCAAGGCGTCTCCGTCGCCAATAAATTCGTAGGCGACGGCGTCACTTGGATCGTCGGCCATTTCAACACCGGGGTTACCATCCCGGCCTCGGAAGTATATGCGGACAATGGGGTGATTTTGATCACGCCCTCAGCGACCAATGAGAAGGTCACCGACCGCAAGCTTTGGAACGTCTTTCGAACCTGCGGCCGAGATGACCAACAAGCACAAGTCTGGGCAGATTTTGCCGCCAGTCATTTCAAGGGCAAGAAAATAGCTGTCATCGACGACAAGACCACCTATGGCCAGGATATTGCCAAGAATACCGTCGCACAGTTGGCCAAGCGCGGCATTACGCCCGACTTGATGGAAGGTGTGAATGCCGGAGAGAAGGATTATTCGTCGATCGTCACCAAAATGAAGAATAAATCGATCGATTTGTTGATTTGGGGCGGATTGTACACCGAGGCAGCGCTTATCCTCAGGCAACTTCGCGACCAGGGCATGAAAACGATCATGTTGTCAGGCGATGGTATCACATCTTCCGATTTTGCCACGGTTGGTGGTGATGCGGTCATCGGAACCCAGATGACCTTCCCGCCAAAATTCGAAAACGAACCGCAGAACGCCGACCTTGTCGGTCAATTCAAAGCAATGGGGTTCACGCCTGAAGGTTATACTCTTTTCTCATATGCCGCGGTGCAGATCTTCGCGCAGGCAGCCGAAGCGGCTAAATCCACGGATCCTCAGAAGATGGCGGAAGTCATGCATTCGGGCATGACTTTTCACACGGTTCGTGGAGATCTAGCCTACGACAAGAAGGGTGATCTTACCACGATTGGATACGCAATTTATACCTGGAGGAAGGGCCCCGACGGTAAAATCGATTACTATCAGAATTCAAGATAGAATATTGTATAAAGGTCTGATGGCTTGTCTCGCTTTTGCGGGACAGGCTACCTGAGGAATTAAAATTTTTTATAATATAACTGCCATTATTGTTGGCATTTACATAAGTCCGAGCCTATTGCACCGACATCATGGGGACCGCGGTGACCTGAGCCCAAAAAACTGCCCTAGTTCGAAGCGTTCAGATCACAGTCTTGGCGACTTCAAGGTGTTGTTCCGAATGAACAGGCTCGATGCGTAAGTTCTCGTAGCAAGTCGGCAAGACCTGGTTCGGTGACGAGGAGCGCGGCTTCTTCCAACGACATCCATTGCACCTCGCGCTGGCCCTGCTCCTTCCATTTCTTCAAGGTCGCCTTGACCTCGAGGCGGTAGACGGTAGTTTCGACCAGAGCGAAATGCGTATCGAGGCGTTTCCAGTAGGGATAGATGCCGATCGGTTTCTTGTCGGCCTTGCCGAGCAGGCCGGCTTCCTGCTTTGCTTCGATCCTTGCCGCGTGGGCATCCTTGCGTCCCTTCATCGGCCAGCCCTTCGGCAGGGTCCACCGTTTTGTGCTGCGGGTCGTCACAAGGCAGGTTTCGATGCGCCCGTCCTTCATGCGGAGGGGCAACGCCGCAATCTGGCGCAGTGATGGGGATGGCTTGGCAAGGTCCGGCGTCATCTCGACAGCACCTTGCTCGAGATGCGCGTCAGGGTGATCAGCACGATCAGGGTCGCGGCACCCAATATCGTCGTCAGCGTGGCGGCATCAAAGATCGCACCGCGGTCCGACAGCGAGAAGATGCGGACGGGCAGGGTGACCCAGCCCGGCGGATAGATCATGACGGTCGCCCCGAGTTCCCCCATCGACAAGGCGAAGGAGAGGCTGAAGGCGGCGATCAGATAGGGGGTGAGCAATGGCAGTGTCACGCGTCGCAGCCGGTAGAAGGGGCGGGCGCCCAGGCTCTCGGCAACTTGCTCGCAGTCGATCGGAAGACGGGCGAGCCCAGCGGTGACGGTGCCGTAGGTGAAGGCCGAAATCAGCATGAAATGCGCGATGAGCACGATGAGCCTCGTGCCGTTGAGCGGGAAGGGCGGCTGGCTGAAGGCAACCAGCAGTCCAAGGCCGATGGAGACGGAGGGAACCGCGCTCGGCACGAAGAAAAAAAGGTCGAGCACGCGCTTGGGCAAGGGTTTGAAACGGCGCAGGGCCAGAGCTGCCCAGGTGCCGCAGGCGAGAGCCGCCAGGCTGGCGATGATGCCTGTGAGGATACTGGCCTTGAGCGATGCGAAGGAAGCCGTGCGAAAGGCATCGGCATAATGTTGGGTAGTCAGGTGCGAGGGCAGGATGTCGTTCCACTGCCCGCTGAAACTGGCGAGGACGATGACCCCGATCGGCAGGCCGTAGACGAGAAGGAAGAGCGGCACGACGGCCGCCCACAGAATACTGCGCTCGGCTTTAGACCACACCAGCATTGCTGCCTCCGAAATGAGCGACGATGATGCGATAGAGCGTGTAGAGGCCGAGCGAGAGCGCGATGTTCACGACAGCGATGACGCAAGCGGTCGCATAGTCGAACTCCTGGATCGCCTTGCTGTAGATCAGCAGCGGCAGGGTGATGACGTCCTTGGCGCCGATGAACAGCACGATGCCGAATTCATTGACGGTGAGCAGCAGGCACAGACTCCCCCCGGCGACCAGGGCCGGCAGAGCGGCCGGGAAGATGACCTTTCGTACGATGCGCAGGGGGCGGGCGCCAAGGCTGCTTGCCACCTCGATCTGGGCATGGTCGATCTGGGAGAAGGTGGCGAGAAGCGGGCGCATGACGAAGGGGGTGTAAACAGTCACCTCCGCCAGCACGACGCCCCATTGCGAATAGAGAAAGTCGATGGGCGGCAGCTGCAAGGCGAAGGCATGCATCAGCGTTTCGTTGAGAATGCCGGCCGAGCCATAGATGAAGGTGAAAGCAAGGGTGACGAGGAAGGTCGGCAGTGCGATCACCGTATCGATCAGCCGACCCGCAAGTCTGGCGCCGGGAAAGGGCACGAAGGCGAACACCACCGACAGGACAAACCCAAGCAGCAGGCAGCCTATGGTGGAGCAGATGGCGATGACGATGGTGTGGTAGAGCCCGTCGACGAACTGGCGGGAGCCGAGGACCTGCTCGAACGTCGCGAGCGAGGGTGGACCGTCCCCGAGCGAGGCGCGAATGATGAGGGCGAGGGGATAGAAGAAGAGCAGGGCCAATACGATAAGTGGCGGCAGGATCCAGAGCCCGTCGAAATTGCGCCGCGCTGGGGCCGCGCCGAGCGCAATGTCAGCCATGGGCGGGGTCCTCCGGAACCAAAGTGACATCACCCGGCTCGAAATGGATGCGCACGCTTTCGCCGGCCTGCGGTGGATCGGCCATGGGCGTCGTCGTCATGCGGACGGTATGTCCGCCCGTTTCGAAGGTGATGTTCTGGACATCGCCTTGCCATTGCACGCTGAGTACGATGGCCTCGAGGGCATTGGGCTCGGAGGTCGTGCGGGTGAAGCGGAAGTCATGCGGCCGGACGCACAGGAGGCAATCATTGCCGCTGGCAAGACGGTGATGGTTGCGAGCGAAAAGAAAGGTATTGCCGAAGCGGACCCGGGCATGCCCGTTCTCGGTCGGCTGCAGATCCTTGACCGAAAGCAGGTTCGCACGGCCCAGAAACTCTGCCGCAAAGCGGTTCGGGGGATTGCGGAACAAGGATTGGGACGTGCCGAAGGCACGCAACTTGCCATCCCGCATGATGCCGATGTGGTTGGCCAGCGTGAGGGCTTCGGATTGATCATGCGTGACGTAGAGCACCGTCAGGTTCGGTAGGCTGGTATGGAGCTTGGCGAGCTCGTCGATCATGGCCCGCCGGATCTGGGCGTCGAGGGCCGAAAGTGGCTCGTCGAGCAACAGGACCTGCGGTCGCGGAGCCAGGGCGCGAGCAATGGCGACGCGTTGCTGCTGCCCGCCCGAAAGCTCGCGCGGGTAGCGCCGCGAATAAGCTGACATGCCCACCATCCCCAGGCATTCGGGCACGCGCTGGCGGATGGTGTCTTCGCGGGCGCCATGGGCGCGCAGGCCAAAGGCGACGTTCTCGTCGACGCGCATATGCGGGAACAAGGCATAATTCTGCACCACCATGCCGATCTTGCGGTCATAGGGGGCGAGATGCGTGACATTGCGCTCGCCGATCATGATCCGGCCCGAAGAGGGCCGGACGAATCCGGCAACACTGCGCAACGCCGTCGTCTTGCCCGAGCCCGAGGGGCCGATCAGGGCGACGATCTCTCCCGGGTTCACCGTCAGTGTGAGGGAATGTAGAACAGTCAAGTTACCATAAGTAACCGAGACGTTCTCGAATCCGATGCGGCTGCCGCCAGGAGCGGCAGCCTTGGCTTCGGTGCCTGGACCGTTTTTCAGCTGCGCTCTTTCCATGGTTCTGTAGGCCCTCAATTGCTTGAAATGGCCGAATTGTAGGCTGCAACGTTGTCCTTCAACCCGGAAAGCACGCTCGCCCAATCCGGGCTCCAGATCTCGACGCCCTGCAGCATGGCGTGGAGCTTCTTGTAGTTCTCGTCATCCGGTTTGACGTCGTTGCGCACCGGCAGACCCCTGGCGACGACGCTGACCTGCTTCTGAGCATCGGCGGAAAGCAGGAAGTCGATGAGCTTCTTGCCATTTTCGGAGTTGGGGGCGCCCTTGACCAGGGCAATGTAGTAGGGCAGGGCGAATAGCGTCTTCTTGCCGTCTGGCCCTGCCGGCACGAAGATCTGGATGTTGGGGTTGTCGGCCTGCTGGGACAGGTTCATCTGCATGTCGCCATTGGCGACATAGAGCTCGCCCTTGTTGACCAGCGCGGTCAACTTGCCGGTCGAGGCGGAAGGCCCGAGATTGTTGGCCTGGAGCTTTTTGAGAAAGTCGAGCCCCTTCTCCTTGCTGCCAAAGGCGTGGAAAGTCTGCAGCATGAAAGCCGTGCCGTCACCGGCCTGTCCAGGCGTCGAATATTGCAGCTTCTGCTTGAATTTGGGATCGAGGAGATCCTCGTATTTCGCCGGGGGCCGCTTGAGGACCTCGGCGTTGTAGATGAAGTTGGGGTAGTTGTTCACCAGGGCATAGAAACGTCCCTCGGCATCCTTGTCGCGGGCCTCGATCTTGTCGGCTCCGGCCGGGTTGTAGGCTTCGACGAGACTGTCGGCCGCGGCTTTCTGCATGAAGGGAGGCAGTGTCACCAGGACATCGGCCTGGGTGTTGGACTTCTCCTTCGCCAGGCGATCGACCACGCCGCTTGAACCGGCCTCGACATACTGGACTTCGATGCCGGTCGCCTTGGTGAAGGCCTCGAACTGATCGCCGAACCAACTCGGCGTGCCGTCGTGCAACCCATCGGCGCTATAGATGGTGACCACGCCATCGGCACGGGCCGGTACGGCCATGCCGGCTAACATCAGGGCTGCAATCAGGGCGAACCTGGATTTCATGACGTTCTCCTCTAGGGACAGATGTGAGCGTTTGGCGGCTTTCTTGTTTTTGCCTGTGTTTTGCCGTGGCCTGAGCCGAACGCCTTGCTGAAATGTGTTTTCAAGCGTTCGATAAGTAAAATCTATTTATCTTATGAAATGAACGATTCTACTTATAGGATGACTAGGGTGTCGGCGTTGCGCAGTTCAAGGACCAAAGCATGCTCAATCAGGAGCGTTCTCTGCCCCAGCTCCTTGTTTCGACATGTCCTTGCGATTGCCGCCAGATCGCAAAACGCTTCAGGCAAAACGAATGCCGGCGCGCTGTGCTCGCAGGCGGGGGTCGTTGGAACGAACCGTCACCGGCCGGCCCTGAAGGATTTCCTTGCAGCAGGCCAAGGTGTCCGCCTCCAGGCGCTGCATGGCTTCGACCGTGAAAAAAGCAAGATGCGGAAGGAGGATGACATTGTCATGACTGTAGAGCGGGCTCATCGGATGGCCGGCCTTGCGCAGAGGTTCGAGCGAATAGGTGTCCAGGCCAACACCGCCCAGGCGCCCTCCGACGACGGCATCGACCAGGGCGGCTTCGTCGATCAGCGCGCCGCGCGACACATTGATCAGGACGGCGTTCGGCCTCATGCAGGCGAGCTCCGCCGATCCGATCATGCCCCGCGTGCTCTGGTTGAGGACGCTATGAATCGAGACGAAATCGCTCGCGGCCAACAGGTCGTGAAGCGCCTCGACCTTCTCGATGCCGGCTTCGCGCATGGCCGTGGCGTCGAGATAGGGGTCATAGCCCAGGACTCTTGCGCGAAAGCCGGCGCGGGCCATGCGGGCGAGGCTGCGGCCGATCTTGCCGCACCCGACAAGGCCCAGCGTCGCTCCGGCGATGTCACGCCCGAGCCAGCGTGGCTCGGGCCAGATCCAACCTTGTTCGGCAACCGCATGGCTGATGGCCGGCAGGCGCCTGGCGAGTGCGATCATCAGGGCGAAGGCGCCTTCGGCGACCGTTTCCTCGGCATAATCGGCAATGTTGACGACGGGTATGCCGCGCGCCATGGCGGCCGAAATGTCGATCGCATCGATGCCGACGCCATATTTGACGATGCCCTTCAGTCGGAGCGCTGCCTCGATCACCCGGGCGGTGATCGGCGTGTAGCACATCAGCAGCAGGTCGGCGTCGGCCACGGCCGCGCATAGATCGCCTTCCGAAATGCCTTCCGGCAGGGTGACGAGCTCGACGCCATGCGCCCTGAGCCCTGCATCGATGCCGGGGCATTCGAGCTCCCGGTCCGTCCTGACAGCTTTCACCATGGCGCCTTCAACCCGCCAGGACCGCGTCCTCGACGATGGCGAGGGCGCGATCGAGGTCGTCCTTGGCAATGGTCAGTGGCGGCGACAGCGTCAGTACATTGCCCTGGCTGATCTTGAAGGACAGGCCACTTTCCAGGCAGCGATAATAAACCCGCTCGGCCAGCGCATGATTGGGCTGAAGCCCTTGCCTGTCCTCAACGAGCTCGACACCGAAGATCAGCCCTCTGCCCCGCACGTCGCCGACATGGGCGGAACGGGCCATCAATTCGTTCATGCGGCCCATGGCATGATCGCCCAGCTCGCTGGCGCGCTCGGCCAGGCCCTCCTCGCGGATGATGGCGATCGTGGTCAGCGCGGCCCGTGTCGTGACCGGGTTCTTTTCATGGGTGTAGTGGCCGATGGCATAGTCGCCGGCAACATCGAGGTCGCGGCGGGCAATGATGGCGGCGATCGGCAGGATGCCGCCGCCCAGCGATTTGCCGAGCACGAGGATGTCGGGCGTGACGCCGTCGTGCTCGGAGGCGAAGAACCTGCCTGTTTTGCCGAGGCCGGTTGGAATTTCGTCGAAGATGAGCAGCGTGCCGTGTCTGTCGCAGGCTTCGCGCACGCTTTTCCAGAACCCCGGCGCGGGTACGAGCGGGGTCGCGCGCATGGGTTCGGCGATGAAGGCAGCGAAATCGCCTTCGCGGGCCAGGACATAGGAGATCATACTGGCGCAGGCGCGGGCCGACTCCTCCAGCGAATTCGTGCCATAGGGGCAGTGATGCGGAGCCCAAGGCGCCACATGCTCGCTGCCCGGCAGGAGCGGGCCGGCAATGCCGGAGCGGAACGTCGCCTCGCCGCCGACGCTGGAGGCGCCGAAGCCGGCGCCGTGGAACGCATCCCAGAAGGACAGTGTCTTGAACCGGCCCGTCGCCGCGCGCGCCAGTTTGAGGGCGACCTCGATGGCGTCCGAGCCACCCGTGGTGAACAGCACCTTGCCAAGATCGCCCGGCGAGAGCGCTGCCAGCGTCTCGGCCAGTTCGACAGCCATCTCGCAGGTAAAGCGGCGGGGGGCGAAGGGCAGAGTATCCATCTGCGCCCGGATGGCTTCCTTGAGGCGCGGATGCCCATAGCCGATGTGGTGGACGCTGTTGCCGTGGAAATCCATGTAACGCCGGCCGGCGAGGTCTTCGATCCAGATGCCTTCGGCCTTGGCGATGGTCGACACGCAGGGGCTGGAAAGGCTCTGATGCAGGAAGACATCGGCATCGCGCTGCAGCAGTGCGGCCGAGGAGGCGTGATGCTGCCTGGCGTTCCAGTCACGCCGCGCCTGGGCGGTATTGGATTCGCCCTCGGTATGGATCAGGTTCATGGTGCTCCACAGCCGGGCCGCGCCCGCTCCCCTCTTCAGCCACCAAAAAGCTCGGCGATCGTTTCCTCGCCGAGAGCAAAACCCGTGCTTGCGCCGGTGCCGCTGGTCACGATCACCAGCCTGACGCCTTCGCCGAGCGCCAGCCGAAGTGCCTCGTCCTTCGACGAGGATGCGTATGTGCCGACCCAATGGGCGATGACGCGAGGGAGGGACGCACGGAACAGGGCCGCATATTCTGCCAGGATCAGGCCGTCGACCTCGGTAGAGGCGAAGGGATCCGGCGTCGCGCCATAATGGTGTGAATCGCCCACGACCAGAGAGCCATCGGCCGACTGAGTGACAATGAGATGGACGCCATTCTCCAGGGCGGCTGTCCGCTCGTTTTCGAGCCGTCGGCGTAGTGCAGCCGTTTCCGGCAGTGTGGCAAAGGCGCCGTAGCGCAGGAGGCTGAGATCGGACATCAGCGCCGAGTTGAGCCTGAAGCCGGGATCGGCGAGGCGCAACATCTGCAGCTTGCAGCGCCGAACCCTGTGCTCTGCGATCGTCTCGCCAAAGAGGGTGGCGAGATCATCGCCCGGGCAGACTGCAATGCGTGAGGCCGTGACATCCCCGGTGCTGGTGAGAAGCCGCCCGGGCTCGACGCCCCATACCGCCGTGCCGAAGCGGAAGGTGACGCCGTGATGCGCCCGGAGCCACTCGACGAGGCGGGGCAGAGCGAGGAAGGATTCGACCCGCAATTCATGCGGGCTGAAAAAGCCGCCGATTGCAGCGGAACCGGCCAGGGAAGGCTCGCGCTCCGCAAGTTCGGCTGCAGTCAAGACCTGGCATGATGCGCCTTCCGGAGTGGCGCAGAATGCCTCTATGGCGCCGAGCGCCTCGGGACGCTGGGCGGCGATCACCATGCCGCGATGGAGAATGTCGATCTTCGCCTCGGCTGCCGATGCAAGCCAGACCTCGCGGCTGCGCTGCGCGCGCCGATAGGAAAGGCCCGGCGTCTGGCCGCTGACGACGACCAAGCCGAAATTGCGAATGGAGGCACCATTGGCGGCGCTATCGCGATCGACAACCACGACCCGCAGCCCGCGTCGGGCCGCAGCCAGCGCATGGCCAAGGCCGACAATGCCGGCCCCGACGACGGCAAGATCAAAGGTCTCAGGCATGAGGCGCTACCACGGCAACGAGAAAGTCTTGACGTTCGTGAAGGACTTCATCGCCTCGATGACGCCTTCCTTGTAGCCGTTGCCCGAATCCTTGATGCCGCCGAAGGGGCTCATCTCGATGCGATAGCCCGGCACTTCCCAGATATTGACGGTGCCGACCCTGAGGCCGGTGATGAAGGCCTGCATGCGCCTGAAGTCGTTGGTGCATACGCCCGAGGAAAGGCCGAAGGCCGTCGAGTTCGAAAGCGCGATCAGGGCTTCGTCGTCATCCGGGGCGCGGATGATCGGCACGATCGGGCCGAAGGTTTCCTCCATGACGAGCTCGCTCTCATGCGGCACCTTGTCGACGACGATCGGCGGCAGCAGCGCGCCCTGGCGACCGGGATCGTAGAGGATCTGGGCGCCGGCTTCCGCCGCCATGTGGACGCGCCTTTCGAACAGGGCAGCCGCCTTCTCATGCACCACCGTACCGAGTTGGGTCGCCGGGTCGAACGGGTCGCCGAAGCGGATGGCCTTGGCCCGTTCGAGCACCAGGGGCACGAAACGGTCGGCAACCTTTTCCTGCACGAGGATGCGCTTGACGGCGGTACAGCGCTGGCCGGAATTCTTGGTCGCACCAGCGATAGCGAGGTCCGCCGCCCTGGCGAGGTCGGCGTCATCGAGATCGTTGAGGATGATCAGAGGGTCATTGCCGCCGAGCTCCAGGACCTGGCGCTTGTAGCCGGCCTTGTAGGCGATCATCTTGCCGACGGGCACGCCGCCGGTGAAGGTGATCAGATCGATATGGGGATTGGTGATCATTTCATCACCGATCTCCGCAGGCCATCCGGTCACCACCGAGAGCATCTGTGGCGGCAGGCCGGCCTCGTAGAGAATGTCGGCCAGGATCAGCGCCGTCATCGGCGTGAGTTCCGTCGGCTTCACGACCACGCAATTATTGGTGGCGAGCGCCGGCGCCACCTTGTGTGCGACCATGTTGAGCGGATGGTTGAAGGGCGTGATCGCCGAAATCGCCGTGAGGGGCTCGCGCTGGGTGAAGATCCGCCTCTGCTTGCCGTGAGGGGTGAGATCGCAGGAGAAGATCTGGCCATCGTCGTGAATGCACATCTGGCCGGCGAGCGTGAAGACGTCGAAGGCACGACCGACTTCATAGAGCGAGTCCTGCTTGGAGATGCCGAGTTCGCTGGTGACCAGATCGGAAATCTCGTCCCTGCGTGCGTTGAGCAACTCGGCCGTCTTCAACAGGATCTTCTGGCGGTCGTAGCGCGTAAGCTTGGACTGATAGCCGGCGGCGATCTCGAAGGCCTGTCGGGCATGTTCGGCCCGCCCTGCCGGCACGGTACCGATCACCGTATCGGTATAGGGATAGCGGACCTCGACGGTCGCCTCGGCCTCGACCAGTCTGCCGGCGATCCGCATCGGTTCATGGCGGACCTTGATGGTTTTCTCGGGCGTGTTCATTTTGGCTGAGCCGCTGCCAGGGTGGCGTAGTAGAAGGCGTCGAAATTGCGCAACGCCGGCGCTTGCGGCAAGTCGGGCAGGGGGCGGTTCACGATGAAGGGCACGGCCTGCTCGGTAAGACCGCCATGCGAGCGCAGCGGCTCGTCGAGTGCGGCAAGGTCGTGCCGATGCTCGGACGTGCCGATCGTCTTGTTCTCACCCGAGACCATGACGATGTCGCCGATGCGGTCTTCAGGCAGTTCGAAGCGCCGGCACCCCTCCTCGCGTCCGAGAACCAGCGTCATGTCCTCGATATCGCGCAGCCTCGCGATGATGGACTCGCGGTCGGCGCCCTTGGGCAGATAGGCCGTGGCAAACGAGCCCAGCGCGCCATGGTGCACGACATAGGGGTCGGTGATCGGCAGGATGACGCGGGCAGCATCCTTGCCGAGCCATTCATCCAGCAGGTCCTGGACATAGACCACGTTGGGGGAACCGTCCGCATGATGCTTTGGCTTCATGCCGTGATCGGCCGTGATCACGATGGCGGCGCCCAGAGCATCGAGCTCGGCGAGATATTTGTCGAACATGGCGTAGAAGGCGTTCGCCTGGGGCACACCGGGGGCATATTTGTGCTGAATGTAGTCCGTCGTCGTCAGATACATGATGTCGGGTCGGAATTCGCGCAGCAGCTTGACGCCGGCGGCGAACACGAATTCGGACAGTTCCGCCGAATAGACCTCCGGCACCGGACGCCCCAGCCATTTGGATGCGTCATCGATGCCATTGGCGGCCTTGGTGGTGGTGTTGGCCTTTTCCGACGAGAAGCAGACGGCGCGCCCGTCATCATAGGACAGGCCATGGCCCAGGAGGGCGCGCAGCTTGTCCTTGGCGGTGACGATGGCGACCTTGGCTCCTGCATCGTAGAACGCCTTGAACACCGTCGGCGCGCGCAGGAATTTGGGATCGTTCATCATCACCTCCTCGCCCGTTTTGGGGTTGTAGAGGTAGTTGCCGCAGATGCCGTGTACGGCGGGCGGGCGCCCGGTGACGATCGACAGATTGTTGGGGTTGGTGAAGCTGGGAATGACGCTGTGCGCGGTGCTGGCCGTTCCCTTCTGCAGGATGCGTTCGAGGGCCGGCATCAGGCCGGCCTTGATGGCTTCGTCGAGATAATCAGGCTCGCAGCCGTCGAGACAGATGGCGATCGCCGGCACGCGCGGCCAGGCATAATTGCGCTCGTTGGCGGAGACCGAGACGGGGGACAATTGGTTCATCGAGGATCGATCCTTCAATACGGGCCGCCTCAGGCGGCGAGCTTTGCGCGTTCGGCAATGGCGTCGGCGGGCGGGGCGGCGGAAACGACCTTCATCTCGGCAAGAGACTGGCGGGCGGCTTCGACCACGTTGCGCATGACATGCTCGTCCATCCGTCCGATGCAGCCGACGCGGAAGGAGTCGACCACCGTCAGCTTGCCGGGATAGATGATGAGCCCCTTTTGTTTCATCTGTTCGTAGAAGCGGCTGAAAACGAAGCTCGGATCGGCCGGGCAGAAGAAGGTCACGATGATGGGCGAGAGCCAGGTGTCGGACAGCAGCGTCTCGAAGCCGAGCTCGCGCATGCCCGCCACCATCACATCGCGATTGCGGGTATAGCGCGCGCCCCTCCCTGCCACGCCGCCTTCGGCGGCATGCATGCGCAGGGCCTGGAGGAAGGCCGCCACCACATGCGTGGGCGGGGTGTAGCGCCACTGCCCAGTCTTTTCCATCGTGGCCCATTGTGCATGCACGTCGAGGCTGAGCGAATGGCTGTTGCCTTGTGCTGCCTTCAGCGCGTCCTTGCGGGCAATCACGAAGCCGAAGCCCGGCACGCCCTCGATGCATTTGTTGGCGGAAGACACCATGGCCTCGAAGGCGATCTCGTTGACGTCGAGCCGGATGGCGCCGAAGGCGCTCATGGAATCGACGAGGAGCTTGCGTCCCTTGTTCTCCACGGCCGCGGCGATCTCGGCCACCGGGTTGAGGATGCCGGAGCTGGTTTCGCAATGGATGGCGAGGACATGAGTGATTGCCGGATCCGCATCGAGCGCGGCCGCGACCTCGTCGCCACGCGGGGGCAGGTAGTCGCCCTTGTCGATGAGGGTGTAGGCGCGGCCGATATAGCGCATGGTCTCGGCGGCCCGCAGACCATAGGCGCCATTGGCGAGGACGAGAACCTTGCCGTCCTTGGGGACGAAGGATCCCAGCATCGCCTCGACGCAGAACGATCCCGAGCCCTGCATGGGCACGCAATCATAATCGCCCTTGCTGTCTCCGGTCAGCGCAAGCAGGCCTTGCCGAAGCTCGACGGTCATGGCGCGAAAATCGGCATCCCAGGAGCCCCAGTCGCGCAGCATCGCCTGCTTTACCTCGGCGGCGGTGGTCAACGGGCCCGGTGTCAGAAGATAGGGCTCTCCGAGCAGGGGAGGGGCAAAAGCTTGCGTCGACGCACTATCGTGCATGGGCCAATCCTCGTCTGGTGCCGTTTGGTGGCGACCATATAGGACCGGCATAATCTATTCTAAAAATCGTTATTTTGTATCCGTGTATAAGCTGTGATTATATGTCGAACACGGCGTGCCCTGGGGATGATCGTCAATGCGCTATGTTCAGCTTCGTGCCTTTCATTATGTGGCGATTTCGGGCGGTTTTTCCCGGGCGGCCAGCGAATTGCTGCTGACCCAACCGGCGATCTCCGACCAGGTTCGCAAGCTGGAGGAGGAATACGACACGCTCCTGTTCAATCGCCAGCGCAAGCAGGTCGTACTGACGGAGGCGGGAGAGCGACTTCTAACCATCACCCGGCGCATGTTCGAAATGGAGAACCAGGCGCTCGAACTCCTGTCGGAGTCCCGTTCGCTCCGGACCGGTTCGCTGCGCATCGTCGCCGACGCTGCCCACCACGTGCTGCACATCATGGGCGAGTTCCGCCGCCGCTATCAGGGGGTTCATGTCACCGTCCGTGCCGGCAATACGGAAACGGTTATCAAAAGCCTGTTCAATTATGATGCGGATATCGGTGTTGTGGGGGAGGCCCCGGCGGGTCGCGACTTCGAGATCATCACGCTCCACGCCACGCCGATCGTCGCTTTCGCTGCAACCGACTTCGACCTTGGCGGGCGCAAGAGGCTTTCCCTTGCGGATCTGGCCGCGTTGCCGCTTGTCATCCGCGAGCGCGGCTCCAAGACACGCAAGCGCCTGGAGGATGGGGCGGCTGATGCCGGCATAAAGCTAAAATATGCAATCGAGGCAGAGGGGCGGGAAGCGGTTCGCGAGATCGTGGCCTCGGGCGCCGGCCTCGGCTTTGTCTCTCAAGCCGAGTTCGGCAATGATAGCCGGCTTACGAGGATCCCGATCTCCGGCCCTCCGATGCTGATGGAAGAAGCGCTGGTCTGCCTGAGCGAGCGAAGCGAGGCAAAGGCCATTCGAGCTTTTTGGGGCATAGCGCGTGAGTTTGCGCACGTCGCATCAGCCGTCACGACGAAGTAAGTCTCACGCTTTCATTGTGTGTCGCGATAGTTGGTGAAGTACGGCGCCGAGAGACTGGAGCCTCGCCGCGGTCTGGAACGCCGGCGAGACCTTCAACGCGAATTTCAATTCTGGTCGCCAGCGCGGCGTTGGTCCCATGCCGTCGACCATCGGCTCGGATCGCCACCACGGCAGCATGGTCGACGCCTTCCGGTCAATCGCCCAGGATGGCGTGAACGAATCGTCTCTTGGTCTTGAGCGTTCCTCTGTGAAGTTCAGGCCGGGTGCTGCAATTGGCTGAGCCCGCCGTCGACGACGAGGCACGCCGCGTTCATGAACGGGCACTCGTCGGAAATCATGAACACTGCGGCAAGTGCTATCTCGCGTGCCGAGGCGATGCGGCCGCTGGGATGGAGCGCCATCGTATTGGCACGCGCTGAGGCGGGATCGGGAAAACCATTCCAGTAGTCGATGGCCTTCTGTGTTTCGACATAGCCCGGGGCCAGTGCATTCACGCGAACGCCCTGCGCCGCATATTCGAGCGCCAGCGATTTCGTCAGTCCAAGCAGAGCGTGCTTGGCGACAGGATAGGGGAAGGTGTGCGGAATGATGGTGAAGCCATGGGTCGACGCGATGTTAAGGATTGCCCCGCCGCCGCTTGCGATCATCCCCGGCAATACCGCCTTGCTGCAGTTCCAAGCTCCCTTGACGTTGACGTCAAAGTTAAGTGTCCATTGCTCCTCGCTCGCATCGAGCGGCGTGGAGAATACATTGACCCCGGCATTGTTGATCAGTGCATTGACCGGGCCGATCTGTTCTCAACGCCAATCCCATCGGCTCGGTCTCGAAATGCTTCAGCGCATTGGGGCTGTGGCTCATCGGCTCCAGGCAGAAGAAGTCGCGCTTGCCGTTGGGCGCAAAGAGCATGTAGCGATCGAGCATGCTATCGGCGGCGATATCGACGCCGAGTTGACGCTCGGGCCATACGATGCGTGCGCTGCCATTCCAACCTTCGAAGCAATTGTTCAGCCAGCGATCGGGCAGTCGGCGTGCGGTAGAGAAATCGACGTCGCCGACAAGGGCGCCTCTGGAGCCGGGTAGATGTGCATCTCGTTCCGTCCACCATGCGGTGGCCGGTGCAAGAAGGGTTGTCTGCGGTGTCAGCGGAAAGAAGGGATGAAAGCCGATGCCGACGGCGCGCCTGCCGGAAGCAATCAGGGCAAGGCCACGCACAATCTGCATCGTGGCCAGTGTCGTGATGAGCGCATTGATGTGGAATTTCGCAATGACGAAACCGTTGACGAAGCCTACGAAAGTACCGCAGGCGATTGCCGCTACAAGGCCGAGCAGGATCGACCCGGTCGCGTTCGTCGACGGAGCATAGCGGGACGCGATTGGCGCGATATGGCAAGACGGGCGGCCTACCTATGCACGAAATGCTCGCAACGGCGTGCGATCTCGCCATCGGCTTGATGTCGGCTTGCGTGTGCGGGGCGGTCCGGCGCCCGATTTCCGGTCGCCCGACGAGCAGCCGGTGTCTGTCCTCGCGCCGGCGGCGCGCTTCGGCGTCTGGCGCTTCATGAGAGCGCTCGCGATCGAGATGCAGGGTGACGGGAAGGCTGGCTATGCAGGCAGAGGTGGTTCAGGAGGATGGGTCATCGGAGCATGCGCGCGATGGCATGATCTTCGTGAGAGCCGGAATCTTCTGGATGGGCTCGGATCATCACTACCCCGAAGAGAAGCCGGCTCATCGTGTCAGCGTCGAGGACTTCTTCATCGATGAGACCCCTGTCACCAACGCACAGTTTGCCGAGTTCGTAGCCGCGACTGGACATCGCACATTTGCCGAATTCGCGCCCGACCCTCGGGACTATCCCGGCATCTTGCCGGAGCTGCTGTATGCGGGGTCACTCGTCTTCCTGGAGCCGGCCGGGCGCGTCGATCTCCGTGACTGGTCGCAATGGTGGTCTTTCCTGAAGGGCGCCAACTGGCGCCAACCCTATGGACCGCGCAGCAGCATTGCGGGGCTGGATGATCATCCCGTTGTCCACGTTACCCACCACGACGCACTGGCCTATGCGCGATGGAAGGGCAAGGATCTCCCCACGGAAGCCGAGTGGGAATTTGCCGCCAGAGGGGGGCTCGAACAGGCTGAATATGCCTGGGGCTCGCAACTGACACCCGATGGTCGGCATATGGCCAATACCTGGCAAGGATCATTTCCGACGGTCAATCGCAATCTCGACGGATACTCCCGCACGTCGCCCGTAAGGGCCTTTCCGCCCAACGGGTACGGTCTCTACGACATGATCGGAAACGTCTGGGAGTGGACGTCCGATTGGTTCGCCCCAAAGCACGAGGCGGACGCGACGAAAGCCTGCTGCATACCCAGAAGCCCTCGCGGAGGGCTCGAGTCCGCCAGCTATGATCCGTGTCTCCCCCACATAAAAATCCCGCGGAAGGTTTTGAAGGGCGGATCGCACCTGTGCGCTCCGAACTACTGCCGCCGCTATCGACCGGCAGCCCGACATGCCGAGGCGATCGATACATCGACAAGCCATGTCGGGTTCAGATGTGTTGTCCGGAACGGAGAATTGAATGAAACGGCCCCCTAGTCACAAATTCAGAGCGCGCTGGTTGGGCGCAGGCACGACGCTCCTGATGTTGGGATCGCCCGTGATGGCCCAGGAATCGCTGCCGTTTCCGTCAACGCCCTCGGGGAGCAAGGCCGGGCCAACGATCGCGGAATCGACCTACAGCCCCCTGCCGGTGAAGTCGCATCTTCCCGCCAATGCGCCCAACATCGTCGTGATCATGCTCGACGACGTCGGACCAGCATTGCCGAGCACGTTCGGCGGCGTGATCAATACGCCTACATTGAGCCGGGTCGCCGGGGACGGGGTCGTCTATAACCGCTTCCACAATGCCGCGATGTGCTCGCCCACGCGCGCAGCGTTGCTGACGGGGCGCAATCACCACCGCGTCGGCTTTGGCCAGATCGCCGAACTGGCGAACGATTGGGACGGTTATTCGGGCCGGATCCCGCGCACATCCGCGACTGCCGCGAAAGTGCTGGGCTATTACGGCTACGCGACGAGCGCCTTCGGAAAATGGCACAACACGCCGGCCAACGAGACAACGGCCGTCGGCCCCTATACGAACTGGCCGGTGGGTCAGGGGATCGGCTTCGACTACTTCTACGGCTTCCTTGCTGGAGAATCCTCGCAATGGGAGCCTGCGGTCGTCGAAAACACGGTCCGGGTGAATCCGTCCGAAGGGAAGAAGGAATATCACTTCACCGAAGACATGACCGATAAGGCTGTCTCATGGATGAAACAGGTCCACGCGCTGACGCCGGATCGGCCCTTCTTCATGTATTGGGCCCCCGGCGCCTCCCATGGTCCGCATCACATCTTCAAGGAGTGGGCGGACAAATATAAGGGCAAGTTCGACGAAGGCTGGGACGTCACGCGCGAGCGCGTCTTTGCCCGTCAGAAAGAACTCGGCTGGATCCCGAAAGACACCGAGCTGACACCACGGCCGAAGACGCTTGCCGCGTGGGCCGATATTCCCGCGGACGAAAAGCCGTTCCAGCGCCGGCTCATGGAAGTATTCGCCGGATACACCGAACATGCCGATGCGCAGGCCGGCCGGTTGATCGACGCCCTGGACGAGCTCGGTATCCGTGACAACACGCTCGTCTTCTATATCTGGGGCGACAACGGCTCGAGTGCGGAAGGCCAGAACGGCACGATCAGCGAGCTCCTGGCGCAGAATGGCATTCCTTCCGAGATCAAGGATCATATTCGCACCATGAACGAGCTCGGCGGCCTGGATGTGCTCGGGTCACCCAAGGTGGACAACATGTACCATGCCGGCTGGGCTTGGGCTGGCTCCACGCCATATCGGTCGACAAAGCTGATTGCCGCGCATTTTGGTGGAACGCGTACGCCGCTCGCGGTGTCGTGGCCAAGCAGGATCAAGGCGGACAAGACGCCGCGTCCGCAATTCCATCACGTCAACGATATCGTGCCGACGATCTACGACATCCTGCACATCACACCGCCGAAGCTCGTCGACGGCGTCAGCCAAGATCAGCTCGACGGCACCAGCATGGCCTATTCCTTCTCGTCCCCGACTGCGCCGGAACACAAGAAGGAGCAGTACTTCGAAGTTATGGGCAGTCGCGCCTATTACAAGGACGGTTGGATTGCTTCGGCATTCGGGCCGAGAGTACCTTGGCAAACGGGCGTCGATCCTTCGATCATGAATTGGTCGCCGAAGAACGATGTTTGGGAGCTCTATGATCTCAATAAGGATTTCTCGCAGGCGAAGGACATCGCAGCCACTCATCCCGACAAGCTCAATGAGCTGAAGAACGCGTTCGACGTGAGCGCGAAAGCCAACAAGGTCGATCCGGTTGGCGGGGGGTTATGGTCCGTGGTCTTCCACCCGGAGGACGCACCATCCAATCCCGCCCAGACGTTCGACTACACGCAGGAGGTCGTTGGCGTTCCCGAGTTCACCGCACCGCGGCTCGGATCACGCAGCAGCCTTGTCACCATCGATGCGGATTTGCAGCCCGACTCGAAGGGCGTGCTCTACGCACTCGGCGCCGTCTCAGGCGGTGTCGCCCTGTGGGTCGAGAACGGCAAGCTCTACTACGAGTACAATCTGTTCGAGATCGAACGGACGCAGTTGGAAACCTCCGCCCCGCTCCCGACCGGAAAGGTCAAGATCGAGGTCGAAACACGCAAGGCCGGCGGCGTCCGCCCAGCGCCTCTGGACATCGTCATCCGCGTGGATGGCAAAGAGGTCAGCAAGGGGCGTGTCCCACGCTCGGCAGCGCTTACCTTCACCGCCAATGATGCCTTTGACGTCGGCCGGGACAGCTATTCCCCGGTCTCGCTTGCGTATTTCGACCGCAAGCCCTTCGCCTTCAATGGCACGATCCGGCATCTGAAGGTCGAATATCTGAACTGAGCGCCGACCGGTTGGAGGTGGCGAGCAAGACTGCCGCCACCGCCTTTCAAGGGTTGTGTTGCAAACGTCTCGGTCGGCGATGTGCAACATGACAGCGCTATGCGTCCGATGGAGGGCGTTTTGTATTCAAAGGCCGCCATCTCGACCGCTCGCTTCTCCTGCTTTGCGAGCGCTGCAACCTGGCTTACGGACTGCGCCTGTGCGACTTGCAAGAGATGGTGGCGGAACGCGGCATCGGCGTCGATCACCGGACGATCCATCACTGGGTCGTTCACTCCTCGCCGTTGCTTCTGAAACGCTTCAACCGGCGCAAACGAGCTTGACCGGCAAGTGGCACATGGACGAGCCGAAGGGGAGCGCGGATCAGCAACACGTACGTGAAAGTGCGGGGAACGTGGACGTACCTTCACAGGAAAGCCCAAATCTGAAAAAGGGGACGCTCAAAGAGGTCGGCTCCACACCACAAATAGGCCGACGGACAGGCTCGTTACGAGTCGATGGACGCCGCCGCTAGCGCCAACCGGGCCAGCGCCGGAAGCGATTTCGAGCCCGTCTTCCTCATGATCGAGGCACGATGATTTTCGACCGTCCGCTGACTGATTCCAAGGTCTACCGCAATATTCTTGCTGGGGTGGCCGGAGAGAACCAAGTTCATGATCTGTCGCTGCCGTCTGGTCAGTGTGGCGATAATAGCTGCAGCGGCTTCCCGCCATGCGGACAAGGTGCTGGCATCGCGCGACCGCTCAAGGGCCCGTTTGACACTGGCGACCAACTCGCCGTGACCGAAGGGCTTTTCAATGAAATCCAGGGCACCTGCCTTCATGGCCTGAACGGCCATGCGCACATCGCTGTTGCCGGTGATCATGATGGTCGGCAACCGATGGATTTGGTGAGTCAGATGTCGTAACAATTCGAGCCCGCTCATGCCGGGTAGATATGCATCGACCAGAAGGCAGGCTTCGCGGCCCGGAAGGTAAACCTCCAGAAACGCCTCGCACGTCGCGAATGCCTCTACGATATATCCATCTTCATCAAACATCTTGCAGATTGCGTCGCGGATATAGCTGTCGTCATCGACGACAAAGATGACCGGACCAGCAGTTCTGCCAGCCTGAGTGTTGTCGCGGGGCTGCGAAGGTCTAGGTATCGACACCTGCGATGCATGAAGAAGGTGCTGGATGGTTTGTACCAGTTCCTTTGGCCGCACTGGTTTATTGAGCTGGAAGCAATCATGGTTCGCAATATCGCGCAGTGTTGCTGTCGATATATCACCGGTCAGGATAATGGCCGGGATATTCCGATGAAGCTGGGCCCGTAGTTTCGCCGTAACCCCGAGCCCATCCAGATCATTCGGCAGGTTGTAATCCGCTAGGATGAGGTCTGGTCGAACCCTTCCTCGTGCGATCAATCCGAGGGCATCGAGCCCGTCCGCCGCCATTGCCGTTTGATGACCTTTACCCGCGAGAAGAAGGCCCAGGAGATCGCGTAGCTCTGGATCGTCTTCGATGATCAGAATGGTGCCCGTGCAAGGGGAAGCCACGACCTTGCCTTCGGCCGGGGGTGACTGCCGGTCTTGAACCGGCACCGCCAGCGGCCTTGCCTGGAGCACGACGTCCACGGCAAAGACGGAGCCTTTGCCCGGACGCGAGCGGACATGCACCCGGTGATCGAGCAACTCACCCAGATGTCGAACGACAGACAGGCCGAGGCCCAGACCGCGGCTGCGCTCGCGTGCAGCATTGTCGAGCTGATGGTATTCGTCGAATATTGCCTGCAGTTCTTCGTCGGGAATTCCGACGCCGGTATCCCAGATCTCGATGCTTAGCTTGTCCTGGCGACGGCGGCAGCCGAGCAGCACTCTGCCACGCCTGGTATATTTCAAGGCGTTTGACAGCAGGTTGCGGATCATCTGCTCGAGCAGACGCGGGTCACTATAGACGGCAAGGCCACAGGGAATGACACGTAGGACGAGGTTTTGTGCCTGCGCATGATAGGTGAATTCGTCCTTCAAGCGCACAAGCAGATCGGCGACCGGAAAACTCGCCATCTCGGCATGAACGGTGCCTGCTTCGAGCTGATTGATGTCGAGTAGGGAATTCAGCATGCCCGACATCGCAATGGTCGTATCATCGAGCCGCGCGGCCAGCACCAACGCTTCTTCCTTCCTGTCCTCCCTGATGCTTTTTTCAAGAATGCTCCGCATAAGGCTGAGCGCCTGAAGAGGTTGGCGGAGGTCATGGCTTGCAGCAGCGAGAAAGCGCGATTTGGCGACATTGGCGCGCTGTGCCTCCCGCCTGGCCGTTTCCAGCGCGTCCGTCACGTGCCTGCGTTCAGTAATGTCGGCAAAGGTGATGACGACGCCCTCGACACCGTTGTCCTGGGTGCGATAGGGCAAGATACGCCGAAGGTACCAGCTACCGTTAAGTGCTTTGATTTCCCGCTCGATGGGATGAAGGGTGTCCAGCACCGTTCGCGCATCCGCAAGAAGCGCACCATCGGCGGCGAGCAAACTCAAATCGGCGAGCGGCCGGCCGACATCGGTCGGAATGACACTGAAGAGCGCTTTGGTTGCCGGCGTGAAGAAACGGATGTTGAGATTGGTGTCGAGAAAGAGCGTCGCGACATCGGTGCTGTACAGAACATTCTGTAAATCGTTGTAGGTCGTGCGCTGACGTTCCAGTGTTTCCTGGAGCTGGTTGTTGAGGGCGGTCAGTTCCTCGTTGAGCGACTGCAGTTCTTCCTTAGACGTTACCAGCTCCTCGTTGGTCGACTGGTATTCTTCGTTAACGGAGAGGGCTTCCTCGTTGATGATCCTTTGTTCCTCGCTCGAAGTCTCCAGATTGCGGATGGCGGAGCTCAGCTCAGTCCTGGTCGCTTCCAGTTCTTCTTCGAGTTCGGCGATCCGAGGCGCGTCATGGGACGCATTCCCGCGCCTTTGCCTTCGGGCAGAAGCCGGTTCGTCGATAAAGCAGATCAGCAAGAGATCCTCGCCGCCGCTCTGAACGGGTTGCACGACGATACGGAACGATCCCCCGTCGTCGCGGTTCGAACGGACACCGGCGACGACAGTCCATACATTCTCCTGGCTGGCGCGCTGGATGGCCGATCGAAGTTTGATGCGTATGTTCTGCCGGGCCATGGCCAGCAGGTCGCGTGTGGGGGACCCCGCCGGCACATGAAGATAGCGATCGGTCTGCCCCAGATAATAGAGGCACTCATGCTCCCGGTTGATCAGGATGGCCGCGGGCGCATAGGTCTCCAGCACCATCCGCCGGCAAAGTTCGGCAAGGGCGGCTTGTCTAGAAGGCGCGCTGTTTTGCCCCGTCCGGGCCGGTACCCGCAAGCCGTCGCCGGCGTTCAGCGCAAAGTCGAGGCCTCCCGCCCGAGTGCGACCGATACGGCGATAGATGCGCTCGGGCTTGGAGATCATCTCGAAACGATCGGCGGCGTTGAGCATGGTCTCCGAATTGCCGAGAAGGAGAAACCCGCCCTCCCGCAGCGCGAAATGGAAGAGCGCGATGACTTTTTCCTGCGCTTCCGGAAGCAAATAGATCAGAAGATTGCGGCATGAGACCAGGTCGAGGCGGGAGAAGGGGGGATCGGCTAGAACATCCTGCACCGTGAAGACCACCATTGCGCGCAACTCGGGCAAAACCCTGTAGCCTTGCTCTTCCTTCACAAAAAAGCGCGCCAGCCGTTTCGGTGAAACATCCGTCTCGATCGTCGTTGGGTAAAGGCCTTCGCGTGCGCTCGCGACGGCGTCCGGGTCTACGTCGGAGGCGAAGACCTGCAATTTGAGGTTGGGCGTTGCAGCCGCGATTTCTTCGCGAAAGAGCATCGCCAGGGAATAAGTCTCCTCGCCGCTGCTGCAGCCGGCGATCCAGATGCGTAGCGGCCGATCGGGTGGATGGTTGCGGACGAGGTTCGGAATAATCTTCTTAGCCAGAAAATCGAATACTTGTCGGTCGCGAAAGAAGCTGGTGACGTTGATGAGAAGATCCTTGGCAAGCAGATCCAGTTCGCCCGCATCGTTGTTCAGCAGATCGAGATAGCGCTCCATGCCTTCGGGCTCGATCGCAGCCATTGCCATGCGCCGTTCGATCCGGCGCTGCAGCGTTCCCGATTTGTAGAGCCTGAAATCGTGGGCGGTCCTGGTGCGAAGAATTTCGAGGATTTGGGATAGCCCCTTTTTGGGTGAGCCTTCCAGGCCCAAATTGCTTTTTGTGCGTGGAAGGGCCATCCGCCGATCATATCGGGCCAGCGCGTCGGGCATCTCGGCAACAGGGAGCACGAGGTCCACCGAATCTGTCAGGATTGCATTGCGCGGCATACCGTCATAACCGGCCTCATTCGGATCCTGGGCGATGACGAGACCGCCTTCGTGCTTCACGGCCCTCAGCCCGAGGCTGCCGTCGGCTCCGGTTCCCGACAGGATCATGCAGACGGCGCGATCGCCATATCCCTCTGCCAGGGAATGCAGCAGAAAGTCGAAGGGCAGGCGCGCGCCGTGGCGGGCCTGGGGTTCCGAAAGGCGAAGTGCGCCGTTGGCGACCGAGAGGTAGGTGCCGGGCGGAATGACATAGAGGTGATCGGGCTGAAGCCGCATGCCGTCCTCAGCCTGTCCGACGACCATGGAGGTGTGGCCCGCCAGCAGGTCCGCCATCATGCTGTGATGCGTGGGATCGAGATGCTGTATCAGGATGAAGGCCATGCCATTATTCGCCGGCAGGGCCTTCATAAGACCGGCTGCAGCATCCAGCCCACCGGCCGAGGCACCGATCCCGACAACCAAAAAATCGTCGTTCCCGCTCGGAGGACCTCGCTTTGGCAGCGAGCGCTGCCTGGATTGGCGAACTGCCCGCTGGTCCCGGGGTAGGTCATGTGTCGGCATGGCGCTTTTGCTTTCGCGAGGTCCTCCACAAATCCGGTGGCGCGTCATGTTATCACGAAATCCCAGTGACGACGCCGGTTGTCGCAATGACCGCTTGGACGCCGGCCTGAGTAGATTCCGAGCCTGCAATTGCTCCTGCCGGCGACATACGCTGGATAATTGCAGGCTCGTGCCGTCGAAGAAGAAATGGGCACCTGCACGCCTTCACACCGCGGGCAACGCGGTGCATGGGATTATCGTCATGAAGATCCATCTGACGGGCGCTGCCGCCTTGTGCGCTGCACTGGGCCTACTCGTACCTGCCGCTCACGCGGGCATGCTCAAGGCCAAAAATGACATGACGCTCTATGTCTTTGATAAAGACAAGGCAGGAGTCTCGAGCTGTTATGACGATTGTGCCAAGAACTGGCCGCCCTATTTGGGTAAAACGGGCGAGAAGATGACGAAGGGTTGGACCTTGGCCAAGCGCAAGGACGGTCAAATGCAATGGTCGTATGACGGCAAGCCATTGTATTTCTATAAGGAAGACAAGAAAGCGGGTGATAAAGCCGGCGACGGTAAGGGCGGCATTTGGCACGTCGTGGCGGAATAATCGCGCGTCGCAGGCCAGGCTGGAGAAACAGTAGGCAAGGCTACGAAGTGCCCAGCTTTGGAGAGATCCCAGATATGATCAATCGCGGATCCTGCTGAGAAGTTCCGCGCGCCGGGAAAGCTCCCTTCGCATTCAAATGACGCACCTGCGTTGATATTGCGTCCAGGAAGCAAGGTAAAAGGCATGTATTCGCAAGCCCTTCCAGGGGGCGCCCGGCCCTGAATCCGTCAAAGCATAGGGCCGGCTTGGAGGCGCGGATTTGAGTAGTTTCCGAACCTACCGCCTCGTAAAGGCTGACGCATAGGATAGCAGGACCGGTAGGTCGCCTGCTGTGATTGCTAGCCCGTGTGAGAGTTCGAGCTGGGCATTCACGAGAAGTCCGACGGAGACGGAGGCCATGAATACTTCGCCGATGATAGATAAAGATTTCAATAAAACAGTATCTTCGCCGGAAATCCGAGACGAGGGCAATTCGGCTTCCGGCTCGCCCCAGGATCAGAGCTTGGATGCTGTGTCGAAAAACCACCCTAAAACCAGTGTTGCCGTCATCGATGGGAATACTCTTTTCCGCGATTGTTTGGCGCATTGCCTCGCAGTTGGCGATACCGACTTGATGCTTGCTAGCTATCGGGATGTGGAGCATTGGCATGGGATAGCTCCCAACGTTCCGGTCGGGATTGTTCTCCTATGTGCCACGGGGCTTGAACCGACCAGAGTTGCGATTCGCCGCAATGTGGCCTTTGTCATTCGAGCTGCCTTTGCAGCACAAGTCATTGTCGTGTCCGACAGGGAGGAAGCGCTTGAAATTGTTGAAGCGCTGGAACAGGGGGCAAAAGGCTATATATCCATGAGCGCAAATCTCGACGTGGCTATCGCAGCCATTCGTCTGGTACGCGCAGGAGGAATCTTTGTTCCGGCCGGTAGCCTTACGGCGTTCCGGTCTGCTGCTGCGTCGGTTTCAGATCCGAGGGCGCGCGACGATCAGGACCAGAATCTCTTCACCGATAGGCAGCTCGACGTCATTCGCCTGTTGCGCCAGGGAGAGGCAAACAAGCGGATTGCGTACAGTCTCAATGTGGGCGAGTGCACGGTCAAGGTGCATGTCCGCAATATCATGCAAAAGATCAAGGCCCGCAATCGTACCGAAATCGCATTTCTCACAAAGGGGCTATTCCCGCAGTCGGAACTAAATTGACCCGAGGATAGGAGTTCATAGGGACTGGAGTTCGGTAGGTGAGGCCGCTTTCCTACGCCCTGAGTAGTTTCCGAGGCTACTCTGTCGGATGGCTGCCAGCTACAACTGAGGTTCGGATTGCCCGCGTGGAACGCAGATGCAGCGAACGGCTGTGGCCGTCGCGTGAAGTGTCCACCGTCTATTTATTTGAGAATTCGGATGTTGGACGACAAAGACATCGATGCCCTCACCCAGGCTCCGCGATCCTGGAATTTCATCCTGAGCCGATATCGTGAGCCGGCAACCTCACGCAGTGTCTTCGAGGTGTTGGTCACGGTCATTCCGTTCATCGGCCTGTGGGGGCTCATGTGGCTAGCGCTCGGCATCGGCTATTGGCTGTGTCTTCTTCTGGCTATACCGACTGCCGGATTCCTCGTACGCCTCTTCATGATCCAACATGATTGCGGACATGGAGCGTTCTTTCGCCGACGCGCGACAAATGACTGGATCGGCCGGGTGATCGGTGTGGTGACACTGACCCCTTATGGCTTTTGGCGCAGGGCCCACGCGACGCATCACGCAGCCGTGGGCAATCTCGAGCATCGAGGCGTGGGAGATATCTTCACCCTCACAACCACCGAATATCTTGCCCTGAACCCTTACAGCAAGCTCGGCTATCGCCTGTATCGAAATCCGATCGTCTTGTTTGGCTTCATGCCGGCCTATCTGTTTTTGCTGCATCAGCGCCTGCCATTCGGTTTCATGCGTGCCGGATGGCAGCCCTGGTTCAGTACGATGGGAACAAATGCGGCAATCGCAACGCTGGTCGTTACGATGCTATGGCTTGTGGGGATCAAGTCATTTCTTCTCGTGGAAGGCCCGGTGATGTTGATCGCCGCCTCGATCGGGGTCTGGTTCTTCTATGTGCAGCACCAATTCGAGGATACGCAATGGGCACATGACGGTGACTGGAATGTGCAGGAGGCAGCGCTTCATGGAAGTTCCTATTATGAACTTCCACCTCCTTTGGCGTGGTTCACCGGTAATATAGGTGTGCATCACGTACATCATTTATGCAGTCGTGTTCCGTTTTACCGCCTTCCGCAGGTTTTGATCGATCATCCGGCATTGGCAACCGTCGGCAGGCTTACGCTGGCCCAAAGCCTGCACTGCGCCGGGCTGGCTTTGTGGGACGAAAACCAGGGAAAACTCATTTCGTTTCGTGAATTGCGCAGGCGTCGCCTGAACGCAGCCACCGCTCCGTCGCAACGCCATAATATCAGCCTCTGACCTCCAACCGGTTGCTCGCGGGCCCTGCAGCGCCAGGCGACTCATCAGCAGATGGGGACAAGGAAACGGAGGCTGGGCATGAAAATTGCGCCAGCAAGTCCAGATGCCAACCACCGGTTGGGCGGGGTCGCCTACGCCGCAGCCCCTTCGCAAAACCGCGGCCCGAACTCGGCGACCCGACGACGGACAGTTTTGTCGGAGATGTCGATCTCTCGCTCCGCCAGAAGGTCCTCAATATCGCGGTAGCTCCAGGAGAAGCGAAGGTACCCGCAGATGGCATGCCGAACGACCCTGGGCAGGATGCGAGGGCGGGCGTAGGCAATGGATGTTGTCCCCGCCCTTAACCCAGCCCGGACGCCTCCGTGATGGTGCCTTTTCCCTATCTGCAGCTATAGCCGCCATCGATTGGAAGGGAGACACCGGTGATCATCGATGCCGCATCGCTCAGCAGGAACACGATGGGAGCGGCAATTTCGTCCTCCGTTGCCCAACGGCCTAGTGGCATGTTCTTCAAGAAAGGCTCGGCAACGTGGGGCTGGCTCCAATGTCCGGATGATATCGGCGTCATGACCACCGTTGGGTTCACGCTGTTGACGCGAATGTTGTATTTGCCGAGCTCAATTGCCGAGACACGCGTGATGTTGTCGAGTGCGGCTTTGGACGACCCATAGGAGATGTGACCGTCGAGAGCCACCAGGGCAGCCTGACTGGAAACGTTGACGATGGCGCCGCCCTCGCCAAGCCGAACCATCGACTGGGTGGCGTATTTGGTGACGATCAGTGCACCGCGGGCATTGATGCTGATCACCTTGTCGAAGATCGCGATATCGGTATCCATCGGGGTGGCGATCTCTCCGCCAAAGCCGCCGCAATTGACGACCCCCCATAGATCGAGCCCTTCCAGGGCGCCGCGGATCTCTTGCTCCGATGCAAGATCGAACGCCAGGGTGCGGCAGCCTGTTTCCTTCGCAATCGCGTCCAGCGCGCTTTGCGAACGTCCGCTCGCGATGACCTTGGCATTGGCCTTGACGAGATGGCGCACGGTGGCTCCCCCGATCCCGCCGCTACCACCCGTGACCAAGATAGTGCGCCCGTTGAAGTCGGTCATTTGTCGTCTCCTTTGCAAGTTTTTGTGGTGCCCGAGGCATTTGCGCTGCCTCGGCGGCGGCACGAAGCCGGTTCGTCAGTTTGCCTGTGACACGCGCAGGCCAGCGGCGTTGAACAAGTGGCAGGCCTCCGCAGGGAAGGACAAAGCAATCCTATCCCCCGCTCGGGCGCGGCGGCCCGCACTGTCGCGGATAACCAGGGCTTCGTCGTTGCAACGCAGATGAATAAAGGTGTCGCTGCCCAACATCTCGACCATGTGGGCTTGACCGATATAATCAGCGGCCCCCCCGTCAAGGGAGTAGGACACGTGCTCCGGCCTGATGCCCAAAGTCACCAGATCGCCAGGCTTCAAACCTGCGATCGGGGGAACGGGCACATGGGCCCCGATCTCCAGCGCAATGGATATTTGCCCGTCGGCAAGGGCTTCGGCCCTGCCTTTCAGGAGGTTCATGGCCGGTGAGCCGATGAAGCCGGCAACGAAGAGGTTGGCCGGCCTTTCATAGAGCTCCAGCGGCGGGCCGACCTGCTCGATGCGGCCGGCATTCATCACCACGATGCGGTCGGCCAGCGTCATGGCCTCGACCTGGTCATGGGTGACGTAAATCATGGTCGATGCAAGTTCGGCCTTGAGGCGGGCGATCTCGAGCCGCATGCCGACACGCAAAGCCGCATCGAGGTTCGACAGGGGCTCATCCAGAAGGAAAAGCCTGGGCTTGCGTGTAATCGCTCGCCCAATCGCAACGCGCTGGCGTTGCCCGCCGGAAAGCTCCCGAGGCCTGCGACGAAGATAGCTGGACAGGCGCAGTTTGTCCGCCACCTTGCCAACCCGGTCCGAGATCTCGCTACGCGGTGTGCGGGCTATTTCCAACCCAAAGCCTATGTTCCGCCTGACATCCATGTGCGGGTAGAGTGCATAGGATTGGAAGACCATCGCCACGCCGCGCTCCGTCGGCTCGGCCGCACTCATATCGGCACCGTCGATGAGGATACGGCCCGATGAAATCGGCTCGAGCCCGGCGATGATCCGCAACAGGGTGGACTTCCCGCAGCCCGAGGGCCCAACGAGCACGCAAAACTCTCCATCGGGTATGGTCAGCGAGAGTTCCGGTATGACCGAGTAGCTTCCGTACCGCTTGGTGATGTTGTCGATCGACAGCGTGGCCATATCTCAGCCTTTCACCGCACCAGCCAGCAGACCTCGAACGAAGGCTCGCTGCACCAGCACATAGAGGAGGATCAGGGGAAGTGCGATCAGAGTCAGGATCGCGAACAAAGCGCCTGGATTGGCCATGTAGAGGCCGGAATATTGCATCGGAACGATGGTAAGCGTTTTCATCTCGGCCTTGGTCAATACGATCAGCGCCAGGAAGAATTCGTTCCAGGTCACGATGAATTGCCAGATCGTCACGAAGACCAGGGCCGGTCGCACCAATGGCAGCGCCACGTGCCAATAGGTCTGCCAGGGGGTGCACCCGTCAATACGTGCTGCTTCGAAGAGCTCCTGCGGAGAGTCCTCCATGAAAGCCTTGAGGATCACCATGGCGAAGGGCACGCCAAGCGCGGCATAGGGCATGATCAGCCCGATATAGGTGTTGATCCAGCCGAAATTCTTGAGAAGGATCGCAAGCGGGAGCACCAGCGAGGCGAGGGGCACCATCAGCGTGGTCAAAAGGGCTGTATAGATAAAGAGTGTTCCCCTCAGGCGCAGTACAGCGCAGGCGAAAGCAAAGAGCGAGGAAACCGCGACGACGATCGCCACAGTCGCAACCGTGACGATAAGGCTGTTCAAGAAGATCCTGCTGAGAGGATTGTCCCTTATTACCGTCACGAAATTGTCGAAGGTGACAGGCCAGGTGACAAGAGAAGCGTCGAAGGCCTGTGCCGGGGTCCGCAGCCCGATCGAGAGCATATAGATTTGCGGCACCATCCAAAGCGCCAGCACGATGAACAGCACGAAGTGAACGGCAAAAGAGTGGATCTGGCTTCGGGTGAGGCTTGTCACGGTCGCTCCTTCGAGGCAGGCGCGAGGCGGGTGCCGAGTAGAACGATCTGAACCAGCGAAAGCGCCAGGGCGAGCAGCAAGACGATAACCGAGAGTGCCGCTCCTCCTCCGCCATCGTTGAGGATGAAACTCTGTTTGAAAATGTAGGTGCCGAATACCTCGCTGGCATGGTTGGGCCCGCCGCCGGTCATCAGATGGACGATCGGAAAGGTCTGCAGCGTACCGATGATGCCGAGCAACAGCAGCGACTTGGTCGCCGGAGCAAGCATCGGTATCACGACATTCACAGCCAGGCGCCAGCCAGTCGCGCCGTCGATACGGGCCGCATCGAGTATCTCGCTCGGCATGTTCGCAATGCCCGCGATATACATCAGCATCGAAAACCCGGTCCACTGCCAGATATTCACGATGATGAGGGCATATATTGCCGTCTTGGCATCGCCGATGGGCGAGGTCGACATCGTGATCCCGACATGCCTCAGATATTCCTGGGCGATGCCATAGTAAGGCGCGTAGATCTGGACCCATACGAGGCTGACGACGGAAACCGATGTCACCACCGGCAGGAAGAACATCGTGCGGAAAAAGCCGCGCAGACGATGTGTATGCCGTTCGATGAAATAGGCGAGCAGGCCGCCAATCAACATCTGTACCGGGATGGTGATCATCGCCCAAAGCGTCATGTTGCGGACGACCAACCAGAATGTCGGGTCGCGGAATACGGCGATGTAGTTCGCCAATGCGCTCAATGAGACTGCGCCAGCCGCATCCTTGACATAAACACTTTGGCCCAGAACCCAGAGAATGGGATAAGCGATGAAGACGACGAACAGCGCTACCGCCGGGACCACGAAGCTGTAGAGGCGCAGCAATTTCGTTGAAGAGGAGGGCTTCGTCGTCGCGATCGCATGTCCCGTCATCCCGGTTCTTGCTGCCATGTTTTCATCTCCGGGAAGGACCGGGCGCGCCGCACCCGGCCCCTGGGCTGTTCAGCTTGATGGTCACTTGCCGAGAGCTTTGTCCGTCGCAGCTTGTACGGAGGCCAATGCCGCCTCTGGCTGAACACTGCCATCTGCGACGCCAGCGAGCGCGTTGTCCAACGCCTCGGCAACGGCGGGCGAGGCAAATCGCTGGTTCTCGGCCTTTGGCAGGTCGGCCATGAACCGAGCCGACATTTGCTTGACGTGAACGGTGATGTCGCCCTTGGGCTCATGCCCCTCGAAAGCCGGCAGATCGTTGAGGTCGTTCAACGCCGCCTGCAAGCCGACGCCGTTGGTCAACTCGGAGAGGAAGGTCCAGGCCTCGGGATTCTTCGCGCCGTTCTTCGTCAGGCCATAGCCGATGTCGATGCCGCCCACCGGCGGGCTTGCGGATCCGCCGTCTCTGACAGGCGGAAGATAGAAATAGTCGAAGCCATCCATGTTCTGGACGAATTCGGAAAGCGGCGGTGGAAATTTACTTTCCTGCATCCACCACGAACCCAGTGCCATCATGCCTACGCGACCCTGCGCGAACAATTGAGCGCCGGTGGGATAGGCATGCGCGCCCAGGGCGCCCTGCTGGAAGATCCCGTCGTCGAACAAGCCCTTCCAGGCCTTCATTGCAGAGATCAGTTCGGGGGTCGACCAGGGGATCTGGCCAGCCTGAGCCTTGTCGACGATTCCTGGCGAGAATTGGTTGGCGAGCATCAGAAATACGTTCTCGTTCTGCCAGCCGTCAGCGGCCCCTTGGAACATCGGAATATAGCCACCATCGGTGAGAGCCTTGGAAGCCACCTTCAAATCGGCATATGTCTTGGGTACGGCGATGTTCAATTTTTCAAAGAGTTTTCTGTTATACCAAATGCAAAGAACCTGCGATTCCTGCGGAACAATATAATTATTGTTGTCTCCGGCCGGGTTTCCCATCTGCATCTGCTTGCGGTTGACGACGAAAATCTTGTCTTTCCAGCCGTCGCCCCACGTCTTCGCGGCGAGCTGGTCGATCGGAACCAGATTGTCACGATATTGTTGGGTCAGGGAGCCCGGCTGCAGGCCGATGACATCGGGTAGACTGTTCGAGGCGGCAGCCGCTTTAAGCGCTGTGATGTATTCTGGCGAGTAATTATAGTAGGTATAGGTTACCTTGATATCCGGATGCGCCTTTTCGAAGGCATCGATGGACTTTTGCATGGTGCTCTGGATGAACCAGGACCACACCGTGACTTCCTTTTGCTGCGCAAATGCCGACACGGTCGACAAGGCGAACACAAACAAGCTTGTGCCAAGAAAAGCTCTGCGTCGCATAACGTTTCCTCCTCATGGATATTTTTATGTTTAGGCGCGCGCACGGTGCCGTAACTGCTCGTGGTCCTTCCTCGCTATGTGCGCATTGAAACGAGGCAGCGAAGACGTTGCGGCTGAGAGACCGGCGTGATGTCGACGATGTCTCGCCGATCGATCTCTATGACCTGTTTGATGAGCCTCAGACGATTGCGTCGGGGTAGCGGCTTGGAGGGCCAGTCGAAGCCAGCGTCAGTTAGATCGGCCCCGACATCGCTATCCGCGTTGGCGCTGAAAATGAACTCAGAGTGCTCATCGCAGCCAGTGCGACTATGTGCCGGTTTCTGATCAAGTCTGGCTGACACCGGGTGATCCTCGTTGACGGCACCGCTTTGGTTCGCTTGCCATAAAAGCAAAATTCCAAACTCTGTCAATATCTATCTAATTAGAGCAGTCAAATTGGGAGAGCCTCCATGTCCAAGCTCTCGACGCACCGCGATATCTTCGATATTTTTGGCTATTTATGCCAAAGTTGAGTGAATTGGCCGGTGATCTATCCTCCTTCGGGGCTGGGTCGGGCATCGGCGCCATCTCCGTTTTTGATTTCATATTTTCTCTCCATCTCCGGAGACCATGATCAAATGACAAGAGAGGAGCATGAAAATCAATGTGAGTGATGCAGATCGTCACGGTTCCGGCAGCGATGGTGTCATCATCAGCAAGACTTCGATTGCTTACTTGATCGATAATGGTAGAAATTGAAGGATTAGGCGCAATGATCGGATCTGGTCTGGTCGTGGATCGCGGGTACACGATCTGTTAGTGGCAGCGGGAAGCGCGCAGGCCTGTATGCTCGTGGGGAAGCGGCAGGGACAACCAAGGTAGGGCCATGGAATCGGCGACCAAACGAGTAGACATGGTTCCCGCGAAGCGCAGGGCGATCATCCTGGAGCATCTGCGGGCGAATGGCGCAGCCAGCGTCCAAGAGCTGGCTGATGCGACAGGCGGGTCTCAATCCACCGCGCGGCGCGATCTCGAATACCTGATGGAAAAAGGCTATCTTGAGAGAACCCATGGCGGTGCACATCTGGTTCAGCCTGCACGAGCAACCTTTGAGCGCGAGAATTCGCTCAATGCTCAACTGCAGCGCGCCGAGAAGTTGGCAATCGGACGGGAGGCTGCATCACGACTGAGCGCTGGGCACAGCGTCATTTTGGACAGTTCCTCGACCGTCATGGAGGCTGTGCGGGCTGCGGCCGAGCGAGATCTTCCCCTGACGATCGTGACGAACAGCCTCGAAATCGCAGATTTCGCCGCCGACATCAGGTCTTGGCGGACGATCATGCCCGGCGGAAGCATCCGGGCCGGTTATAGGCATCTTGCTGGAGAACCTGGAGAGAGCTTCATTCGCACGTTGCATGCCGATCTGTGTTTAATGGGGGCTTCGGCTGTTACCGGCACCCTCCTGACCGAGGCGTCGCTGGAAGTGGCCTCGCTGAAGCGCGCCATGATTGCATCGGCGGGACGCAAGATCCTGCTCGTAGACAGCTCCAAATTTACCTCGCCGAGTTTTTGTACCCTTTGCGAGGTTTCGGAGATCGACGAAATCATTACCGACGACGCGGTCGCCGATGAAGCCCTAGCACCTCTGCGCGCAGCTGAGAAACCTGTGACAGCGGTGCCGGTACAACGCGTGGAAGGCAGGCCCGTTCGTCGCGCAGGTGGCGTGCTTGGCCAAGCGATGCCGTCGCAAACCTTTCGATAGAGGGCGTCTGAGAAGAGGCTTCCTCTGTTTTCTGGACATCACATCGTGTTCAAAGGCTTCCATTTCGACCAATCGTCATGCCCCTTGCTTGCGTTGGTCCCCGCTTGCAGTTTGAGCCAGACCTGTCTTCTAGGAGTTGTGACATGACGACCCGCGCCCCTGCGGCCCATCTGCCGACAGTCGATTTCTCACGCTTCCACGGCGCTCCGCCCGAACGAGATGCCTTCATCAAGGAATTGACAGGCGTTCTGCATGAGCACGGCTTCTTCTACATGACCGGTCATGGCGTGCCCCAGAGCCTGATCGACGATGTGCTGGCTGCCTCAAAGCGTTTCTTCGCACTGCCTGACGACGAGAAGCTGAAGATCGAGATGGTGAGGTCGCCGCATTTCCGCGGCTATAACCGAGCGGGCTACGAGCGCACGCGAGGCGAGCAGGATTGGCGCGAACAGCTCGACATCAACACCGAAGGCGAACCTGTCGAAGCGGGTCCCGACACGCCGTGGAACAGGCTTTATGGCCCGAACCAGTGGCCAGAAGCCCAGCCGGAGCTGAAGCCGCTGCTGTTGCGCTATCAAGCGGAAGTCACGCGCATCGGCATCGATGTGCTGAAGGCGATGGCGCTTGCGCTCGGCCAGGCTGAAAACGCCTTTGCCGAGATCTACGAGCCCTCGCCGTCGCAGCTTCTCAAGATCATCCGTTACCCGGGTCGCGAGGCTGCCGGCAGCGACCAGGGGGTCGGCGCGCACAAGGATGGCGGCTTCGTCACCGTCCTGCTGCAGGATACGACGCCGGGCCTGCGGATCCGCACGGAAGAAGGCGCCTGGATCGATGCACCGCCCGTACCCGGTACCTTCGTCATCAACAGCGGTGAACTTCTGGAAACGGCGACGAACGGCTTCGTGCGCGCCGACGTTCATGATGTCGTTACACCGCCGAGCGGCACGGAACGCTTTTCGGTCGCCTTCTTCCTCGGTGCCCGCTATCACGCCCGGATACCGGTGATCCCGCTGCCGGACGCGCTTCGGGGCAGCGAGCGCGGCGTGACGGTCGATCCGCTCAATCCGATCTTCCGGGAGGTGGGCATCAATCATCTCAAGAGCCGCCTGCGCTCTCATCCGGACGTTGCCGCCAAACATCATCCGGATCTGCTCCATCTGCTGGAGAAGACGGCGACCGCCTGATCCGCATGCCTCACACGCGGGACGACCCCGACTTTTGTGCTGCCCCCCGACAGCCGTCTCCAACGCGGCGACGGCCCGGTGTCCATCCATTCGCCGCGTATCTTCACATACTCGCTCAAGAACAAGCTTCTGATCCTGCTGCCGGTCTCACTTGCGCTTAGCCTTTTTGCGCCGCAGACGATTATGCCCTTGCGGATGCTCGGGGCTTGACCGGCAAGAGCCCGCCATTTCTCTGAGGTTTTGGTGAGCGGCGGTAGGGAGGAAGCCATCTCGGGCGCTTCATGGAATAAAAGCAGTCGCCGGACGGCGGTTGGCGCGAAATGGCAAGACGGGTGGTCTGCCTATGCTCGAAAAGGGCCGAACAAAGTTCGTCTGCTGATCAGACCTTGACGGGTTGGACAGCGTTTGAGATGCCCCGCGCCGCGCCCTGTGGAATGGCACCACATCGTTACTCTGCGCGGTCTTGAATGAAGAGGTTTGTTTATGTTCCGCCTGGTTGGGATCGGTCTCGCCTTTGCTTCAGTTGCGCTGACCAGTGGAGCATTTGCCCAGACGGCAAGCAGTAAAATGCCGGTCACCATGGACAATTTCCTCCGCGCTGAGACCGACCATTACCTCGCGATGAATGCAAAGGTCATAGGCGGACTGGGCAAGTTTCAGCACTCCCGAGAGCCCGCGTCGATCGACAATCAAACGGTCATTCGCATGAACCGCGACACGCTCTATTCGTTTGCGGTGTTTGATCTCGCCGGCGGCCCGGTAACACTCTCGCTGCCTGACGCGGGCAAGCGCTATATGTCGATGATGGTGGTCGACCAGGACCACTACCTGCCGATCGTCGCCTACGGCACGAAGCCAGTGACGCTGACGCAGAAATCGGTTGGCACCCGATATGCCTTCGTGGCTGTCCGGACTCTGGTCGATCCCAACGATCCGAAGGATCTCGACGAGGTCCACAGGCTTCAGGATGCGATCAAGGTCAACCAGAACGAGGCAGGCAGGCTCGATCTTCCAAACTGGGACGAAGGCAATCTCACGGATATTCGCAATGCACTGCTTGCCTTGGCAAAATATCAGACGTCTTTTCGGGGCGCCTTTGGAGCTCGCGGCAGTGTCGATCCGATCCAGCACCTGATTGGCACAGCCGCCGGATGGGGCGGTATTCCAGACAGGGACGCCATCTATGTGAGCTTCACTCCCGCGAAAAACGATGGCCAAACAGTCCACACCCTCAGCGTGCCGGCGAATGTGCCGGTGAAGGATTTCTGGTCGGTCAGCGTCTACAACCCAAAGGGCTTCTTCGAGAAGAACGCCTACAACGCCTATTCGGTCAATAGCATTACCGCCAAGAAGAATGCGGACGGATCGACGACAATCCAGTTCGGCGGCTGTGACGGCAAAATCCCGAACTGCCTGCCGATCGTCGAGGGTTGGAACTACACCACGCGGCTTTATCGTCCGGAGCAATCCATTGTCAGCGGGAAGTGGAAGGTTCCGGAGGCGAGCCCGTTAAACTGAGTCCTCAAGGGATTATTCTGCGAGGAAGGAGAAGGCGGTTGGCTTTGTCGCAGCGGCGATATGCAGTCACGACAAGGCCAGCTAGCACCGGCTCAAGCCGCCAAAGTCTCCAATTGCCCGGCCAATGACGGCGCCGGATCATAGGCATTGCCTCGCCTGTCGTTTGCGCATCATGTGAACCATCTCGAAGCTGGAGCGGATCGTCTCCGCGCGTGGGGCGTGATCTACATCCGAGTGCGGGTCGGAAACCCTGCTTGATCCGACGATGGTCGACCGCACAGCAGGATCACCGAGCGATCAAAGTGATGCCCTGAAAACATTGAAGGGCACCCCTGAAATCGAATGCCCCTCATGCACCAACAACCATTGACGATGAGTTTGCGATAAAGCCGTCATTCGTGTGGTTTTCCGCCAGCTGGAGCTCGCTCTTCTTGCGAGCCCATGACGTTCGGTGTCGAACGGACGCGAAGGAGTACGGCTCACCCGGCCGGAATCGGCTTACTATTCGGACAAGGCCGTAGCCTCGGCCGCACAGTCCGCTGTCGGAACAGCGTGCTTGGCCTTCGCCGCTTCCACTTCCGCTTTTGCCGCCTTGAGGTCGGCCAGGAAGGCCGCATTGGTCTGCAACCGCGCAACGGTCGCCGCACCCATGATGCGCCCCGCATCGACATCGCTCTGCCAGTGAGCGTCGCAGATCACGCGGCTCTGTCCGAAGGCGATGCCGCGCTTGAGCAACTCGTTGGAACGTTCGGGATTGATCTGCGCGAAGATGAGGGCCCAGCCCCAACCGGCCGCCGTATGACCTGACGGATAGGAGCCGTCTGTGCGCAGAATAGCTTCCTGATCCGCCCTGCATGTCGCCTCGTTGTGAACGACGAAGGGGCGGACGCGATTGTACTTGTTCTTCACGCCATAGGTCGACAGTCCGAGATCGGACAACATCTTCTGCATCATCGCATAGAGCCGCGGGGTTTGTTTCTCATCGATCTTGATTCCCATCGCGCAGGAAAAATTGTCGGCCGCCTGCGGGAAAGCGAGATCGGCGTCGGTATAGGCGAGCTTCCAGCGCGCGGTGTCTCGCATGGGGATCGTCGCTTTGCGCGCCTCTTCGTCCCTGGCCAGCGCTGCCGAATCCTTCTCGGGTGGCGGCCCCAGAAGGAGCAGGCTGTTGGGCAGGTCGGATTTCTTCAGATAGCCCGGCGCGATCTTGAAATGCGGATCGGTGACATTGGGCTGGGCCTCGCTTGATTGCGCGAAGGCCTGCCCGCAGAGCGCGAGCAGCGCAAGCGCGGAAATACTTGCCGCCCGAACCGCATTCCCAGTCATAAACATTTCCATTCCTTTTAACATCGTCGATATAATAGACTGATCGATCAAAATCGGTATGTTACCGCCAAGGCCGGACCGTGCTGTGTCACATTGTACGAAAAGCCGCCATTGCGATAATCGACATGGATCGCTCGATAGCCCGCTTTCAACGTCAAGCTCTCGCTCCAGGCGTAGTTGACGCTGCCCAATGCCTGCCAGGTGAACTTGGCGCCGATATCGAAACCGCCGATATCGCCTGCTGCCGTCAAGCTCCACGGGCCGCTGAGCTTGATCCCGAGCCGGGCACCGACGATGGGGTCTGCCCACATCTCGGAGTCGCGATGATCGATACGAAGATTGGCCAGGCCCGGCAGGATCTCCAGCTTGTTGTTCAGGTTCCAGAACCGCACGCCGCCGCCCACATCCAGTGAAACGGTCGGGCCGTCATAGACCCGATGAAGAATGGAGCCCTGTACGGTCGTGGTTTGGGAACGCAGCTTCACCGAGGAAAAGAAGGGGCCTGGCAGCGCGCCCGCAGAGGTGACCTGGGAAAATTGCCCATCGACCAGAAAACCCCAGCGGCCGATACGCATCTCCAGGGAGGCCATCATCGCGCCGTTGAGCTCTTTGAGCACATCGCGAAAGCTCAAATTGATGGCGGCGGCAGGAAGCGGGGGGAATGTTGCACTCTTTCCGTCGATCGCGGTCGCCCAGATATAGCTGGTGATGAAAAAGCTCGGGCCCGATGCGATGAAGGGCTGGTGCGGCGAGGGAGGCTGTGAGAAATCGGATGCCCAAGCTGGCGTTGCCAATGATGCCGAAATCACCCCGATAGCGAGATAGCGCACTGTTTTCCCTTGGCATTTCACCGTCGTCGACACGCTCCCGAGAGCAGGGACCGCCGCACGAAGGACGGCATGGCCGACGTTCCGGACCGACAGATGGACCTTGTTCAGGTCATTTCGGACATTGGCCGATCGCTGGTCTTGCCATTTCGCGCCAATCGCCAAAGCGTTTTGCGATTGGAAGCAAGCGCCAGGATTCGTAAAGACGCGTCGAAACGCGTTTTGCTCTAGGGGATATTCTTTGTTCGCGCCGATAGCGAATCTCACGAAACTCTGCCTAATTAGAAGTATCAATCTACCATTGCGGCGAGATCCGATGGCGAACATCCCTTTGACGCGCTGCCAGTTTCTTCTGCCCTTCATCGGAATTCTTGACGATATTGGTGCACCGACCAGTTCGCTTCTGGAAAAATTCCGACTGCCGTCGTCTCTGGAGGACAAGAGCGATCTCTATATCCCGTTGCTCCCGACACTCCGTTTTGCGGAAACCGCGCAAAGAAGCCAGGGTATCGAAGATTTAGGCTTTCTGGCCACGCAGCGGATCAGCTACTCCCACATGAGGGGAAAAACCCGGACCCTGATCGCTCACTCCCCCACGCTGCTTGTGGCGCTGCGGCACGCTTGCAGATGGGCGTCGCGAGAGGATACGGTTCTGAGTATGTGGCTCGAGCATGATGACGATCACGTGCGGATTTGCAGCAGGCTCGCCAGGACGAATGGATTCTTGCATCTGGAGCACGCACAGTGGATCCAGAATATTTTCGCCATACATATCGTCCGGCAATTCGCGGGGCTCGACTGGATGCCGGCAACGATCGCCTTCGAAGCGCGCTACACGCCGGGGCCGGCGACACAGGCTTTCTGGCCAAATGTGCGCTTTCTGTCAGGCCAGCCTGCCGCCTGGATCAGCCTGCCGATCTCGTATCTCAGTCTTTCCCGGCGTCCGACCGAATTAGGTCTTCCGCCGGACGATAACGAGGACGGTCCTGCTGCCTATGATATCGTCGAACTCCTCAAGCTGATGTTGCCCGCCTATCTCGACGAGGGAATTCCGGCTCTTGCTAATGTTGCGGAGATGGCAGGCGTCAGCACGCGAACCTTTCAACGTAAGCTCTCTCATCTCGGACTTGCATATTCGGATATACTCGACGCCGTCAGATACGAGAACGCCAGTAAGCTTTTGCGCGATACTGAATCCAAGATCATCGATGTTTCATTTTCTTCCGGTTATACGGATCCCGCACACTTCAGCCGCGCCTTCCGCCGAATTTCTGGCCTTACACCACGTCAGTTTCGTGAGCAGTCGCGGTTGCGATAATCGCGTTTCGGCTCGCCTTGATGGTCCGGCACACGCTGCGGCTGGAACCTCCAATGTCGTACTCCTCTACTACCCGTGATGCGAAGACCTGGCCTATAAGGTGACGCTGGTGGGGCGGCCGGAAAAAGAATATGCTCGTTTCAGAGCATGAAATGCCGCCGTTCTGGCCAATGAAATCTGGGAGGGATTCGTGGTCGAGATCATTTCCAAGCGGGATGGTCCGCGCCGGGAGGATGCCGCGTTTCGCAGGCTTCTTTCGGAAAATCGGGCTACCATCACGCGTCTTGCCGATCAGTTCAGCGGCGGCGCTTACTCCGCGGGCAGGGCAGCCAAGCCGAAACCTCAGCCGAGAGGGCTCATCTTCCACGATATGAGCGGGGCTGCTGCTGCCCAGGAGGCCCTCGCGCGGGTGCGGGTCAGTCTCAATGGCCGTGTCATCATCGTGGATGAAAACACCAGCCGCCAGCTCCATCATCTCGGCCAGATCACGGCGCGTGACGGGAACGAGATCTTCGTGCTGGCGACCAGTGAGAATGGTTTTTTTGCGCCTCTCGAGGAGCAGATCGCCGTCCTCATTGCCGATCTCGACAACCGGATATTGTCCGGCAATCATTCCGAAGACTGGCTTGTTGCCGAAATCGGCCACCGGCTGGAGCTCGAATGAGCTCCGGAGCCTCGCTCTTGCCTTGTCTGCCTGATAGGGCGGAGACAGCGTGCTCTTGATGTTCGTTTGGCCACGGCATGGCGGCGTCCTTCGAACTTCGCAAGAAGGGCGCCGTCCGATTGGAACTCACATGAACTAGAGGTGCTACTCGAGAAAGCAATGTGAAGCACGCATGACACGCGATATCGATCTGGACGACATCCGCACCAGCGTTGCCCAACCCGGTCGGCAGGCACAAAACCTGTCCGTGGCGAACCACGACTATGACGAACGACGGACCATGCGAGCCTGGGAGAACCTGCTCTCCGGTGCCTCGGATCAGGATCGTGCGCGTTCGCCGGTCCGTTCCCTCATTCACGACTCCTGGCATCGTTGCGCGACGGGCGGCATCGACGCTCAACAGAATGAGGCTCCCCTGAGGGGAGGGCGCGATGAGGTCGAGCATCTGGCCTATCTCAATCGGGAACTCCTGGAAGCGGCGCGCCGATCCTTCTTCACGATCGGCCGGTTGCTTGAAGGCACCGGCGCCATGCTGGTTCTCGCTGACGGCGAGGGCACCCTCATCGACACTGTCGGCGACGAGCGCACCTTGCGCGATGGCATGGACATCCATTTGGCGATTGGTGGCAAATGGACCGAGGATGTCGTGGGCACCAACGGCATCGGTACGGCGCTCTGGGCTGGTGAACCCGTCTTCGTGCATGCGGCCGAGCATTTCTGCGCGGGCATCAAGGCGTGGACCTGTGCCGGTGCACCGGTGCGCGATCCCTTCGACGGGCGCATCATCGGCGTGGTCGATCTGTCCGGCCATCCCGATATCTTCAGGCCCCACAACACCGCCCTGGTCGCAGCGGCCGCGCGGGAAATCGAAAAGGCCCTGGCCGACCAGCAGAGCGAGGAGCGCACGCGCCTGCTCGAAGCCTTCATCACCTCGGCGCCGCGCTATCGCCGTTCCGACGGATTGATGATTGTCGACCGCCATGGCCGGGTGATCTACAAGGCCAATCTGCCCAGGCCGATCGAGGGCGGCATCCTCGCCTCCTTCTCGGGAGCCCAGGCCAGGAGACTTGTCGAATTGACGGCTGCCGACAGACTGGAGAGGGTGGTCAGCCAACTGCCGCAGGAATTCCAGACCTGTCATGTCAATCGGCTCGAGCTGGATGGAGATCTACGCGGTGCGGCGCTGGTGTTTCCGCCCGTTTCGGCGCCGAGCCTGGTGTCGGCCGTCAATCCGGCATCCACGCGCCTCAACGAGGCGAGAGCTGCCATCGTCGGCGACAGCCCGGCCTTGCGGGCAGCCGTCGACATTGCCTGTCGGGTGTCCCAGTCCAGTGACGTCACCTCTTTGCTGATCGAAGGGGAGACCGGCGTCGGCAAGGAGCTGTTTGCCAGGCTCGTTCAGCAAGGCAGCCCATCGGGGGCGAACGCTCCGTTCGTTGCGGTCAATTGCGGGGCGATCACGCGCGAACTGTTCGGCAGCGAGCTGTTCGGGCATGCTCCCGGCGCCTTCACCGGCGCCAGCCGCGAGGGCAAGCCGGGTGTGTTCGAGCTTGCGAATGGCGGCGTGCTCAGCCTCGACGAAATCGGGGAAATGCCGCTGGATATCCAGCCTTTCCTGTTGCGTGTGCTCGAAGACCGCGTGGTGACGCGCATCGGCGACAGCCGGCGCCGGCCGATCGATGTCCGATTGGTGGCCTCGACCAATCGCGAGCTCAAGCAGGAGGTGGAGGCGGGGCGTTTTCGCAAGGATCTCTTCTACCGCATCAGCACGGTGTCGATCCGCGTACCGCCGCTGCGCGAGCGCGGGGAGGACATATTGTTGCTGCTCGACCACTTCAACCAGAAGATTGCTGCCCGCATGCAGATGGAGCCGTTGGTGTTTACGCCGCAGGTACTGGATCACCTTATGGCCTATCGCTGGCCGGGCAATGTGCGTGAGCTGCGCAATCTGGTCGAGAAGCTGCATGTGCTCAGCAATGGCGGCAATGTCGGCCTTTCCGACCTGCCAGCGGAAATCATCCGCTCCACATGCAGCGATGGCCACGCCCAGGCCTCATCGTTGCCGGTGGTTTCGGGAACGCTGGAAGAAGCCGAACGACAGGCGATCCGCCAGGTCCTGGCTGCCGAGGACGGCAATCTGAGCCGGGCAGCCCGCAGGCTCGGCGTCTCCCGTCCCACGCTTTACCGCAAGCTCGATCAATACGGCATCCGCCGCGGTTTTGTCTGAACTGTGCCGCCTGCGAGCAGGGGGCGAGCCGGCGCAAGGCCGTACTCGGCCTGCCCGGACAAGGCGCGTCGCCTTGTCCGGGGTCTCGATGTGAAAGGCCCTTGTATGGTTCGGCCTGGCAGCAGCGCCGCTCAGGCGCGTCCGAGTTTTTCGGCGCCGCCGCCGAGGGCCGGGCCCGCGGTGGGATCCTCGTCCTCGGCGAGATCGCCGACCAGGGTCTCTGTGGTGAGAATCAGCTTGGCGACCGAGGCCGCATTGCTCAGGGCGGCACAGGTGACGCGAACGGGATCGATGATGCCCGCCTCGTACATGTTCTGGTATTCGCCGAGCGCGGCATTGTAGCCGAAGCCGCCATTGACGCTCGACACCTTCGCCACCACCGCCTCGGGATCGCCGCCGGCATTGGCGACGATACGCCAGAGCGGACGCGTCAGCACCGATTTCACCAGGCGAACGCCCGCCGCGACATCCCCGTCGAGCCGGGCAAGCAGGGGATCGAGCACCGGCCCGATCTGGGCGAGGGCGGCGCCCCCGCCGGCGACCACCCCTTCATCGAGCGCAGCCCGCACGGCCGAGAGCGAGTCTTCGATCAATTGGATGGTGCGCTTCTGCTCGACGGGCGTGACCCCGCCGGCATGGAGCACCGCCGTGCCGCCGGAGAGCTTGGCGAGGCGTTCGCGCAATTTGTCCTGCTCGATATTGGGCGGCGCGTTCTCGAACTGATGTTGGACCTGGGTGCGGCGTGCGGCGATCGCCGCCTTGTCGCCGGCGCCATGGATGATCGCCGTGTGGGTCGCGCTCGTGCGCACCCTTTCGGCGCCGCCCAGATCGGCTGCTTCGATCTGTTCGAGCCTACCGCCCAGGTCACGGGCAACGACGCGCCCACCGGTGATGATGGCCAGGTCCTCCAGCAGCGCCTTGCGCCAATGACCGTATTCGGGCGGATGCACGATGAGATATTTGCCGGCGCCGTTGCGCCCGAGCAGTGTTACGACCACCTCGGGCGAGACTTCCTCGGCCACGATCAGCAGCGGCCTGCCGGCCTTGTCGGCGATCGCCCGCACTGCGTCGAGTGAAGTAGGGTCCTTGATCTTCAGGTCGGTCAACAGGATAAGCGGGCGCTCCAGCACCGCCTGCATCTTCTCCACATCGGTGACCATGTGATGGGAGATATAGCCGCGGTCGAAGGACATGCCCTCGACGACGTCGAGCGTGGTCTCGGTGGTGATGCTGAAATCGGTGGTGATGATGCCATCGGCACCGACCTTCTCGAAGGCCTCGGCCACCAGGGCGCCGAGCCTGGCGTCGGTGGCTGCGATATTGGCGACGGCCGCCAGGGCGCCGTTTTCGCGAGCCGGGCGCGCGCTGGATTTCAGCGACGACACCACGGCGTCGACGGCAAGATCGATGCCCTTGACGAGGTCGACGGCCTTGGCACCTTGCTCGTTGGCTTCCACGCCTTTCTGGACCAGGGCATTGGCCAGGACGATGGCGGTGGTGGTGCCATCACCGGCGATCTCGTTGGTCTGCATCGAGACCTCGCGCACCACCTGCGCGCCCATATTCTCGAAGCGATCGTGCAATTCGATCTCCGAGGCGATGGAGACGCCGTCGCGCGTCACCATCGGCGTGCCGATCGGCCGGTCGATCATGGCATTCATGCCCTTGGGACCGAGAGTCGGCTCCACGGCGGCTGCGAGTTGGTGAACGCCGCGGGCGAGGGCCCGGCGGGCGTGCGAATTGTGAAGCATCAATTTGGGCATGGCTCCTCCTTCCACCCTCGCGGGTGGTTGTTGTTGACCTCGGGCGACGAGGCGTCGATTCAGCTGTTGACGGCTGGCGCTTCCCTCGCCGCAGGCGGCACGCGATCGAGGATGAAGTCGACCAGTGTGGGTTCGCCGTCCGCGAAGTCGGCCTGCTTGTACCGGGTCTGCTTGAGCCCACGGCACAGGGCGCCGTTGAACTCCATGTTGATCCGCAGGCTGCGCAGGTCTCCCAGATAGGAAGCCAGCGTTGCGGCGGTGAGGGGGATGCCCTCCCAGGTCAGGAAGACGCCGTTTCCCCGGCCGATTTGGGGATGGCGCTCGAGCAGGGCCTGGCGATAGCGCGGCTTCTGGGCCGCCGCTTCCGGCCCCATCGGCTGGGCGGCGTCCAGGGCTGCAAGATCCATGGCAAGGATGGCGTCGTCGCTGACGCCGGCCTGGCGCAGACCCAGCAGCACGGCTTCCTGCCGCCGCTTATAGGCCTTCGCCCGGAACGTCTCGCGAAGGGCTTCAAGGTCGAGATCACCCGTCATCTCCCCGAAGACCTGCCCGAAGCTCTTGCCCACCGCGATGCCCCGATTGACCTCATCGGCGAACATGTGATCCTGCAGCCGGATCCGATAGGCCGGCTTCCAGGACAGTGCCTCGATCGCCTCGCGCACGCCGTCGAGCATCAAGAAGGCGAAGTTGGGCGAACACCAATAGGTTGGCAGCCTGAACTCGACGTCCACGCAGGCATCGTCCAGGATCTCGGCACGCTCGACGAAGCCCATATTGGTGACGGGCTCGTCGAGTTCGGGATCGTTGACCTCGGACAGCCGCCGCCAGAGTTCGGCCTGGCGGCGACCACGGAGCGCAGCGCTCATCATGCGCTTCACTCCGCCGCGATCGACAGCGGCGCCTTGGCCAGGGCCGCCTTCTTGGTCGCGATGTCGATGTCGTAGAGACGCGCCGCGTTGAGGCCCAGGATCTTTTCCTTGATTTCGGGTGTGAGATCGACCCCACGCTCGCGCTTGATGTCCTCGGGCAGTTCGAAGGCCCAGAATTTCTCGACCAGCCAGCGCGGCGTCCAGATCGCATAGTCGGAGCCGAACAGGATCTTGTCCGGGCCGAGCCAGAACAGGAGCTCGGCGATCACTTCGGCGAAGTAGCGCGGACGCGAATGGATGAAGGGCAGGGCGACGGCAAGGCCGCCATAGACATTGGTCTCCTGCACGGCGATCCAGCAGAAATCGTCCAGGCGAGGCAGGCCGCAATGTTCCACGATCCAGTTCAGGTTCTGGAAGTCGGTGGCCGCGTCATCAACGTCGCCGACATTGAAGGCGTCCTTGCTGAGTGGGATGATCGTCGGGCCCTTGTGGACATGGACGTTGCGGATGCCGAGTTTCTCGCAAAGCTCGAAGCAGCGATAGGCGTTGGGGTCGGTCAGTTTCCACCCGCGGGAATCCCCATGCCACTCGGCCGTGTACATCTTCACGCCCTTGATGTCGTAGGTCTCCTTCATGAAGTGGATGTATTCGAGCGCCGCCTCGCCATCGCGCGGATCGAAGGAGCCGTTGACGATGAAGCGCTCGGGATAGCGCTTGGCCATCTCGGCATTGCGTTCGAGGGTATTGAAACCCTGTTTGTAGAAATCCTTCAGATAGGTCGATTGCACGATGGCGACATCATCAGGACCGTCGACGAACAGGTCGCGATAGAGATCGTCGGCGCTGTATTTCTCGAACTTGTCCTTGGGCCACAGCTGTTCCTTGGGGCTGAGCGCCGTGTGATAGGCATAGAAGCACTCCACGAACTGCTTGCCGTGAATGTTGCGCTGGTTTTCAGGGCTGCCGTCCCAGAAATGAGTGTGGCCATCAACGACGAAAATTTCCTTGCCTTCGGGCGTGATATACATGGCTTCCTCCGTTGGTATTTTGCTCAAGGTTTTGATTAAATTGACTGTTTGGAGATTTTTCGGGGACTAGGTCGGGCGCGCTAAAGCTCCGCGAGATGCAGAACCGGAAGGCAGGCGAGCCATCCGGGCGGTGCGCAGTGGGCATCCCGCACATCCCTCGGACGTAGCGCCGTTGCAGGCATGGTCGTCCCGCGCCGCCGTTTCCGCATCATCCGGGCTGGCGCCGCGCTTATGCGCCGACCGGCCCATTCTCACGGTCGGGATCTCGGCCTCGAAACAGGATCCGTATGAAGCATCGAGCATGGTTCTCTCCCCCATCGCTGTCGTGGTGACGGGTGTTCCTCAGGTCGTGATGGCGACCTTCAGCACGCCGTCGCGCTGGTTGGCGAAGAGGTCGTAGGCCTCCTCGATCTGATCGAGCTTGAAGCGGTGCGTGACCAGTCCGCCCAGATCGACCCGTCCCGAACTGACGACATCGAGCATGCGGCGCATGCGTTCCTTGCCGCCCGGGCACAGCGAGGTGCGGATCGATTTCTCGCCGAGGCCGGCGGCGAAGGCGTCGAGCGGGATCTTGAGATCCGACGAATAGACGCCCAGGCTCGACAGCACGCCACCGGGTCTGAGGACACGCAGGGCCGCCTCGAAGGTTACCTGCGTGCCCAGCGCCTCGATCGCCACGTCGACGCCGCGGCCATCGGTCAGACGCATGATGGCCTCGACGGGATCTTCCTTCTTGAAGTCCACCACGATGTCGGCGCCCAGGCGCTTGGCCATGGCAAGGCGAGCGGGCACCGTGTCGACGGCGATGATGGTGGTCGCCCCCATCAGCTTGGCGCCGGCCGTGGCGCACAGGCCGATCGGTCCCTGCGCGAAAACGGCAACGATGTCGCCGATCCGGATACCGCCGGTTTCGGCGCCAGCAAAGCCGGTCGACATGATGTCCGGGCACATCAGCACCTGTTCGTCGCTGACCTCGTCCGGGATGGGGGCGAGATTGGCCATGGCATCGGGCACGCAGACGAACTCGGCCTGGCAGCCGTCGATAGTGTTGCCGAACTTCCAGCCGCCGATGGCCTTCCAGCCATGTTTGGTGCCGGTGCCGTCCTGCGAACCACAGCCGCATAGGCAGGCATGGCTCCAGCCCGAGGGGGTGATGGCGCCTGCGACGACGCGCTGGCCTTCCTTGAAACCGCGTACCGAGGAACCGAGCTTTTCGATGATACCCACGGGCTCATGACCGATGGTCAGGCCCTTGGCGACGGGATATTCTCCCTTCAGGATATGGACATCCGTTCCGCAGATCGTCGTCGTCGTGACACGTATCAGGGCGTCGGCGGGACCGATCTCGGGGATCGGCTTGTCATCGAGAACGATGCGCCCTTTCTCGACAAAGATCGCGGCCTTCATTTTGCTTGGCATGATCGGTTACTCATTTTCGGCTGTGCATGGGCGGGGGAAGGGCGATGCGCTCTAGAGCAAAGCGCGTTCAAGCGTGAACGCTTATTTGCTCTAACTCTTTGTTTCGACGCGTTTTGCGATTCTTGGCGTGACCGCCAAATCGCAAAACGCTTCAGGGCGCATCGCCCGAGATCTGCCGTCGTGCTCAGATGTATTCGAAGACCTCGTCCATATCGCCGAACAGGATCACTGTATTGTCGTCGACCCTGACCATGCGGCCATAATGGGTGGAGGTATTGACTTCGAAAATCTCCGCAGTCATCTCGCGACCGAGATACTCGCTGATCTCGTCCATCATGAAGATGAGCTTGCCGTTGCCGTCGATGCGGATCAGCGCGGGTTGATAGGTGACGGTCACACCATCCTTCTTGCCCATGAATTCTGCGATGGCGCGCGCCTCAACCGAGTCGTTCATGGTGACCCCGCACTGATGCGAGATGGTCTGCTCGAAGGTGATGTCCTTCATCGACTTGAAGATATTGGCGTGCGAGGAATCGCGTGCTGCCGTGGACATGGTCGTTTCTCCCTGTGATGGTTGCCGGCCGGTCAGTCGTCGAGGCCGAGTTCGCGCAGGATCTGGCCGATCCGCTCCTGCGAGACGGCGCGAACATCCTCGAACGAGATCGGCTTGGAATGCGCCATCGACCAGATCGGCTGCAGCCCCAGCGCTGCCTTGTCTGCGAGCGCGCGGTGCTTCTTCAGCCAGGCCTTGAACAGCTGGCGGTTGCCCTGAGCATGCTTTTCGTCATGCGCCAGCAGGTAGATCAGGTCGATGGTATTGGCGAGGTTGCGCTCATAGTCGGCTTCGGCCGCCGAGATCACCGGCGGAGTGATGAAATCGTGGTTGGCGGCTGCCACCTGCATCAGGAAGCCGGAACGGAAGAGTTCGCCGACGAGGGGCTCGAAGACGATGTTGATGGCGAAATACTGCTCCAGATAGTCCTCCGATCCCATGATGGTCTCGACGGCTTCCCGGGCGCCCTGCCAGACGCCGTCTTCCAGCCAGGTCTTCTTGCCCAGTTCGTCGTTCCAGCCGGGAATGTCCATGCCGATCTCGGCCAGATAGAGCGTGATGTCCTGGGCCAGGCGCAGCTTGTAGGAAGAGTTGGTCAGCGTGGCATTGTTGATCATCTGGGTGTAGCCGTAACGCTGGGCCTGCATCAGCGAGGTGCCCAGTCCGAATTCGGCATGCTTCCAGGCCCCGAGATGGTGCTGCAGGATGCTGATCCAGGCCTTGTCGAAGCTCTTGGGCGCGCCGGATTTGCGGCCATTGGCGATCACGCTCTGCACCATCGTCTCGATCTTGGACTGGCGCTGGTAATGGGTGCGCTCCCATTCCTGGTCGGGCGCCCGGAAGGCGTGCCAGTTCGAGCTCTGGGCCAGGGTGTTGCCCTTGACGTAGGCGCCTTTGCCGTCGGCGAAATTGATGATCCAGTTCTGGATCAGATAGCGCTCGGGATCGGGCTGCACATCAACGGTGACATCCTCGTAATGGGTGGCGCGCTGCCCCCTGGGATCGAAATAGCGGTATTTGCGGCTGTCGGAGTCGGCGAAGATCGCTGCACCGGCTGCGCCGGATCCGACCGAACTCGAAATGGCAGGCATGGTATTCACTCCCTGGTTGTGGTGCGTTTCGACGATCCGCCCGAGGTGAGGGCGGTCCTTAGTGGCCGGACGAGGTTGCGCCCGACGAGGTGGTGAATTTGTCGAAGAAGATGTGCTCGACCTCGAAGCCGTTCATGAACAGGACGGGCTGCAGCGCATCGATCATGGGGGGCGGGCCGCAGGCATAGACGTCGCCCTGCCCATCGATGGCGAGTTCCCTGAGCTTGGCGCCCACGCTCTCATGGACGAAGCCGCGTTCGCCCAACCACGCACCGTCCTCGCCGGCATGGGAGAGCACGGGGATGAACTGTACCTCCGGGTAACGCTCGACCAAGGCCGAGATCCGGTCGAGATGGAACAGGTCGTCTTGCGTGCGGGCCCCGTAGAAGAAATAGACCGGCCTTTGTTCGCCGCTGGCCAGGTGATCGTTGAGGATCGACCAGACCGGCGACATGCCCGACCCGGCACCGACCAGGATCAGGGGTCCCTCGCGCTCTTCTCGTCGGAAGCAGGTTCCATAAGGCCCGACGATGGAGACCTCGGCTCCGACCTGGATTCCTCCGGCGTCGAGTTCGCCTGAGAATTTTCCCTCGGGGTATTTCTTGATGATGAAGGAGAGGGCCTGGGTTTGGTCCGGCGTATTTGCCATGGAGAACGAGCGCGTAAGCGTCTCCCCCTTTTGCGTGGTGACCGTGATGTCGACATATTGGCCGGCCCAGAACTTCATCGGCGAATTGAGACTGATCTCGATGCCACGGATGTCGTGGGTCAGCCGCTCGATACGCGTGATCTGGCCGCGATAGGTCTTTACCGCGATCGACTTCGCCAGCACCTCCTCGTCATAGTTGAGGAGTTCCACCTCCATGTCCGAATAGGCGATCGTCCGGCATAGGAGGACGTGGCCGCTGTCCTTCTCCATGTCGTTCAACGCGAAGGTCGAGTATTTCAGCATGTCGACTTCGCCGTCGAGCAGGACGCATTTGCAGGCCGAGCATTGCCCTTCCTTGCAGCCGTGCGGCAGCGCGATGCCTTGACGAAAGGCTGCGTTCAGCACGGTTTCGCCGTTCTCAACTTCGAATTCGACGCCGACGGGTTCCAGGCGCACGGTATGGGCCACGCTCATCGGTCCTTTCTCCAAGACTGTCCCGTGCCCCCTCCCGGCGAGGAGAGGGGGCGTGATCCGTCCGGTCGCGGAGACCGCTGGGCGGTATCCGCGGATTGGCGGGTTCAGTGACAGGGGTTGACGGTGAAGCCGGCGCGATACTCGGCCAGATGTTTCTCGCGATCGGCGGGAGACATCTCACGCAGCAGCGTCAGCGGCGACAGGATGGTGTGGCCCCTGACATCGTCGAGGGTCCACATCTCCTTGGGATCGAAGCGCAGATGCGGCTGCGGGATCAGGGTTTCGCCGTCCGAGCGCACAAAGTTGAGATCCTTCATCGCCTCGGCGAGATCCCAGCCATGATACAGCGTCTCCCATTCGCGCTTGCCGCTAAAGCGGCCCATCGCCGGGGTGGGACGTCCCTGGTACTCGTCGGAAAAGGCCTCCACTGCCGTCCAACGGTCGAGTTCATGGGCGAAGGTGTGCAGCTTGCCGTCGATTTCGTCGACGACCATGTCCTCGCGGATCAGACAGGGGACCAGGCAGCTCCAGCAGCGGTGCGGATAGACGTAGCCCACCTCCTCGTTGAAGGTGAGGATCTTCTCGCCTCTGTGGCTGAGCTTGTCGTGCCACTTCCAGAATTCGCCGAACTGGGCATACCAGCCCGGATATTTATGCTCGAACCACTCAAAGTCCTTGTCCGTCTGGGCTTCGATACGCCAGAAGTTGAGCGGCCAGCCCACGGTGAAGAACTGGGCCACCTTGTGGACGTAGAACTTCTCGGTGATGCGCTTCCAGGCTTCCTGAACGTCGTCGTGATGGATCTTGATGCCGTATTTTTCCAGCGGCAGCATGTAGGTGCGGTAGTAGTCCTCGAAGATCCAGCGGTGCCACATCTCCGCGTAGGATTCCTTGTTCTTGTCGCGGTTGGTGGTGCCGTATTCGATGAAAGTGCCGATGGCGGCGTCGACGATGGCGTGGTTCTGCCAGAAGGCGTAACGCAGGTCGCGCTCGAGCAGGAGGTGGTTTTCCGGCTCCTTGAGAGCGGCCATCAGGAGGGAGTGGCCGTTGCCGATATGGCGGCTCTCGTCCGACTGCACCGAAAGGAACACCGTCGGCAGGGCATAGTCACCATTGCGTGCGGCCTCCGAGGGCATGGCGACGAACAGCGTGTTGGTGAAGGCCGTCTCGGCGACGACGGTCAGATACATGCAGGCCGCGGTCATGGTATCGCCGGTGATGAAACCTTCACCGAACTGGCGGCCGATCGTGGTGGCATAGCATTTGCCGAAGGCCTCTTCGGTAATGTCGAAGCCGGCTGGATCGATATAGTTCTCCATGTACCACTTCTTCAGATTCATCTGAATGGTGGAATGGCGGAACTCGTCGACCATCTGCATGGTGAAGCCGGTGCGCAGGTCTTCGCCGGGTGCCAGCCTTGCCACCATCGCCATCGAGCGGGCGGCCGAGATTTCCGGGAAGGGAATGATGGCGAGGAAGAGCTTCATCCACTCCACCCAGCGCGGCTCGACATTGCGGAACATGTCGCCGCGCAAGGCGGCGTCAAGCGCGCCATAGACGCGGTTGTCCTTTTCCTCCTGCATCGGGAAATAGGAACGCAGCACCTGCTTCATCGGATCGCGCGGCGCCTTGCTGATCTTGTAGTCCGTCGGGAAGGTCATCGCTTCCTGGACATAGGTCGGGTTCCAGCCGAGATCGGATATCTTCTTGGTCGCCTCGCCGACGGAGATGCCGCGCTGCGAGGTTATCTTGTTGAGCGTCAAAGACGTCATAGCCATGAGCCTCCACCAGATTGCGCCACGAACCCCCATGGTCCGGGCGGGGAGCGGCAGGTATCGCCGCCGATGAGTGCGGGCGGTCCGCCTGGAAGCAGGCATGCCTCCATCCGGCCGCTCAAGTGGATCACGGCAAAGGTATCTGGAGCGGTGCTGAAAGCCTGGCGCGTGCATACGTAAGGCATGCTGCGCCGCGTGCATTCCGACCTTGGGTTCCCCATTCCTTCGTTCTTTTGGCATCGCGCCGAAACGCGATGGGCTTCTTATGGGAAATGGTACAGCAAGGACCGTGCCAACTCGCGACAAGCTCTAAATTGCGCAGCTTCAGGCGCCCTGAATGGATCGGTCATTCTCGGGAATGTCGCGAGTGTAACATAATGTTACAAGTGTAATTTACATATGTAAAACTATCTATATATTCATGAATCCGGTTTATTTATTATGTTTCTCTGTAACGGATATTATGGACAACTTAGTTTGATGGGTTATCCTGTCGGCATTGTGACAGCTTACCGATGTAGGGCCATACCGATGTCCTCTTCCGACAATCCTCGATCGCCATCGGCTTTCGATGGGCCCGACGACAGCGACGTGATCATGGATCTGCTCCGGCTGATGCCGCGCGACCTGATCTTCTCCATGCGTTTTCTGGGCGAAAGCCAGCTGCGCCTGCAGCGCCATTTCCACGACTTCATGATCGCCGAGCTGATGCTGGCGGGGATCACGGAAGAGACCCATCCCTTGCTTCATGCTTTCGTCGAACGGCATGCCATCACGCTGCGCGATTTCGTCTTTTCGGGGGTTTCCCTGTCCCGGCAGTTTCGGGTGGAGGACATTGAACGCCTGACCGGCGATACCACCTCCTTGCTGCGCGTCGACATCTGGGACCAGCTCAGGAGCCATGTGGAGACGGCTCAACGCCAGTTCAAAGCCCAATTGCCAGAGCTGCCGAACCTGTTGTCCGGCTGGGAAAGGCCTGGAGCGGTCGAGGAGAAGAGACGGCAATGACCCAGCGAGTACCCAATCCGCAGGATCTGCTGGGCCGCCGGCTCGAACTGGTTGCCGGTCTGTCCGCTCTCAACGCGCAAGCCCTGAAGCTGACCCAGTTCCTTGCGGGCCTCGACATGGAGATGCTGCGCCTCGAGCTGGCATTGAAGCAGGCGACGGTGGAGGGAGAGTTGGCGCGGGAATTGCAACGCGATCTGCGAACGACACGCGAGAGTGCCGACGCGGCCGCCGGGCGGCAGGGCGAATGTGCCGAGCGTATCGCAAAGGCCGAACAGGAGATCGAGGATCTCGATCTTCTGCTCCGGCAGGCGATGGCGCGAGAGGGGAGGACATCATGAACCAGCAAAGCAGACAGAACCCGACTCTGTTCGATCTGCTGGGCCGCTGCTGGCAGCGGCCGGCACCCGTCGCAAGCGCGAGCTTCGATCGGCAGGGAGGTTGCGTTGCCTTTGCAGCTGTCGACGGAACCATCGCTCTGGCGCCCGTCGCGGAAGCGGAGGGACCGGAAAGCCGTATCCGGGTCAGCGGCGACCTCGGACAGATGAGGATCCTGCCGCGCACCAAGCCGCCGGCGCCCCTGACCGCATGCGCGGTTCAAGAGGAGGATGCCCCTTTTGTCATGCCCTTTCATGAAGGAGGCTTCCTTGTCCGGACGGGTGGTGGCGTGGTGAGGCGGGTTTCGGCGCAGGGAGAGTCGAGCGAGGATTTTCTTGGCCTTGGCCGGCCCGTCCTGGCTCTCGACCATGCGGCGCAATCGGGTTTGACTGCCTTGTCGGACGGCGAAGAGCTTTGCCTCCTGGACCAGGCGGCAAACGTCATTGGCCGTTCGCGCCCCGTGCCCATTCCGACATCGCTCAAATTCTCACCTGACGGCCGATATCTGGCGGGACTGAGTGAAGACAGCCTCGTCATCATGGCGTTGGACGGGGGCGTGTCGGTTCAACGCGTGGTGACACTGCCCTCGCTATCATCAAGCCTTTCCTGGAATCGGCAGGCCGACCGCATTGCCTGTGGCCTGGAGATTGGCGGCCTCAGCATCGTCGATGTTTCGCTTGGACGCACCGACACCATCCTCGACTTTCCCGCGCCGGTGCGGGGACTGGCCTGGGGCATTGGAGGCCAGCTGGTGGCATCGGGTGCCTATCGTATTGCAGCCTGGGGAACGAAGACCGAGGCTGCCAGCCAAGCCTTGCTGACCGGCCATACCGGCCTGATCCTGGTCGAGGCGGTTGCCGCCCATCCCACGCGCGATCTGGTGGCCGCCGGCTATGCCGATGGCCGGATCGTGGTGGCGCAGCTCGGTGGGCGCGACGAACTGTTCGTGCGACCGTTCGGCGGCAAAGTTACCGCGCTGGCCTGGTCGGCGGACGGGCGTCATCTCGCCGTCGGCGATACCGAGGGCCAGGCCGCTCTCCTCACCTTTCCGCCCCAGCTCTTCAAATAGGTGCAGCAAAGCGCCGATCAACAGGAGGACGACATGCCGACAGAGCCGACCCGCGAGGAAGACAGCAAGGACCTGTTCTTCCAAAAGCTGGAAAATCTCGCCCGCGAGATGATCGACACCCATGACAAGGACTTTGCCATGGGAGCGCTGATCCTGACGGCGCGATGGATCGCCGAGGATCGGATCGCCAAGGTCGCCCAAGCGAGCTGAGGTGGAGAGCCGAGGTGGGGGAGAGGAGGCCGGAGCGACCCGGCCTGCCTCGAATTGTCAGCCCTCCGGCGGGATCATCCCCCGGTAGAGCAGGCAGACGGTACGCAGGAGCGAGGCGAAATTGGGAGCGGCGCCATGGCGCTCGAGTGCTTCCTCGTAAAGCACCGAAATCAGCCTGGAGGTCGAGAGCCCCTCCCGGAGCGCCATTTCGTCTAGGACTTGCCAGAACGCCTCCTCCAGCCTCACCGTCGTCGAATGCCCGGCGATCCGCATCGACCGGCTCGCCTTGCGAAAATGGAGCGGGCTCTGGCTCGTGAGGACCTTGCACATGGCTCGCCCTTTCAGCCTTGCCGTCGCCCTCCCGCCGTCCCGGTTGTCCGGGCGCGGCCATGGGAGGGTCCGGCCCCCGCCGATCAAGGGGAGGCCAGGGCTTTTCTCGTCATGGAATGAGGACGGCGCGACCATGGATCCTGCCGGCGTTGAGATCCTGGAGAGCCTTGTTGGCGTCGGCCAACCGATATTCCACAGTGGTCAGTTCGACCAGGCCACGGTCGGCCAGGGCCATCAGTTCGACGAGCTCGGCCCAGGTGCCGACCAGATTGCCGATGATGTTCTTTTCCGTGATGACCATGTCGACGGTGGGGACCCTGATGTCCTCGCCATAGCCCACGACATAATAGCTGCCGGCCGATCGGGTCATGGCGAGGCCCTTGGTCGTGGTGCCCTTCTCGCCGACGAAGTCGATCACGGCTTCGGCGCCGGCACCGCCGGTCAGCGCGAGCACGGCCTCCACTTCGTTCCCGTCTGCCTTCACCAGTTTGTCGGCTCCGATCTTGCCCGCCAGGGCCAGGGAGGCGTCGGACTTGTCGACCACGATCACATCGGCGGCGCACATGGCCTTGAGGCATTGGATGCCGATATGGCCGAGGCCGCCGGCGCCGATCACCACGCAGCTTTCGCCCGGCAGGAGATGGCGCGTCGCCTTCTTGGCAGCACGATAGGCGGTGAGGCCCGCATCGGCATAGGGAGCGACCTCCTTGGGGGCGAGCGTCTTGGGAAGCGGGACGATGTTGCGCTCGGAGGTGCAAAGAAACTCTGCGTAGCCACCGTTGCAGTCCAGGCCCGGGAAGCGACCCGGACCATGCATGTCCATGCCGCGCCGGCAAGCCAGGCAGGTGCCGCCCGAGATCTTGGGGTGCACGATGACGGGATCCCCGACCTTGATGCCCTCGACCTCCTTGCCGATCGCTTCCACCCAGCCGGCATTTTCATGCCCCATGATCAGCGGCAGCAGCTGGTCGCCGTTGGGATCCATATGCGGACGCCAGACGCCCTCGATGATGTGGAGATCGGTGCGGCATACGCCCGCTCCACCGATCCGCACGATGACGTCGTTCGACTTCTCGATCCTGGGGTCGGGAACCTCCTGAAGATCGACCCATTGGCCGGCCCTCAGCTCGTCGTCGTAGCGGGTGAGTACTTGCGCCTTCATTGTCACTTCCTCCGCGAGCCCGGTCTTGTCCGTGCTTCGCAAGGGAAACAGCAATCCTCGTGCCGCGATGAATATACAAGCAATATCAATGATATGGATGAATTCATGAATCCCGGGATGTCGCTGGTCTGAACAGTCGCGCGGACTGAGTGTCCAATTCGCGGACAGTTTTCCGTGACATTGGCGAGGCCGGTCAGAAGGTCGAATCCAAGGAGTTGATCATGCAGATCTTGTCGGGAATGGATCGGGCGCGAAATGCCCTCGAACGCGGCGATCGCCTGCCCGGTGGCACCTTGCCGGCGCCGATCGCCGAAAGCTGGCAGCGTTGCCGGGACCTGGGCCTCGACCCGCGCCTCCAGCCTCGCGGCGAGGTGGTGCCATTTGCGACGGTGATGCGCCGGCGCCAGAAAATGGAGGGCCTGCGCCGGCTGGCCCTTGCCGAGATGCAGGTGCTCTATGCCCAGATCGCCGGATCCAATCTGATGATCGCCTTGGCGGATGCGAGCGGCATGGTGCTCGACACCATCAGCGATCAGGCCTTCACGGAGAGCACGGCGGGGCGCTCCATCATTCCCGGCAGCCTGTGGGACGAAGCGCGACGGGGCACCAATGCCCTCGGGCTGGCCAGTGACAGCAGCCAGCCGGTCGGTGTTTTCGGCCGGGAGCACTACTTCACCTGCCATGCCCATCTGAGCTGCATGGCGGCACCCATCCTGGATTCGCATGGGCAGGTCCTGGGTTTGCTTGATGCCTCCTGCGCCAACGAGGCGCGGCAGCAGCATACGCACGCGCTGGTGCGCATGGCCGCGGCCCAGATCGAGAATGGGTTGATCTTCCAGGAATGCGCCGACAAATTCATCCTGGCCTTCCATCCGCGTGCCGAATATCTCGATACGCTGTCTGCGGGGCTGCTGGCCCTTTCGCGCGATGGTGTCGTCACGGCGCTGAACCGTCCCGGCTCCGCCTTGCTCTCCGGCTTGCCGATCGGAGCGGGCACGAGTTTCGACACCCTGTTCGAAATGTCCTTTGCCAAGGCACTGGATGGCCTCCTGAGGGGAGGCGTCATCCCGATCCGGGATGCTGCAGGCAGCCAGGTCCTGATGGTCTGCCGTCAGATCGCTCCCGGGCTCGCGGTCCGCAACCCGCGCCGGGAACCGCAGGTGCCTGTCCATGACAAGGGCGGATCTGCCCCTGGATTTGTGTGTGTGGACCCCACGCTGAGGGCCGCCATGGCCGATGTCGGGCAGGCCGTCGCCATGGGCATGCCCATTCATCTCACCGGCGAGACGGGCACCGGCAAGGAACTGATGGCGCGTCATATCCATGAGGTGAGCGGTCGGAGCGGGGAGTTCATTGCCGTCAATTGCGGCGCGCTGGCCGAACAACTCTTCGTCGCCGAGATCTTCGGCCATGAGCAGGGCGCCTTCACCAACGCCCGAGCGGAGGGATCGATCGGGCTGGCGCGGCAGGCCGATGGAGGCACCTTGTTCCTCGACGAGGTTGCCGATGTGCCACCCTCGGCCCAGACAGCTTTGCTGCGTTTTCTCGATGCCATGGAAGTGCGGCCGATAGGTGGGCTGAAAGTCTACAAGGTCGACGTCCAGATCATATCCGCCACCAACCGTGATCTGGGGGAGATGGTGGCGGAGCGAACCTTCCGGGCCGATCTGCTCTACCGCCTCAACGGCCTCGTCCTGCATCTGCCGCCCCTGTCGGGCCGCAGCGACTTTGCGCTCGTGGTCCAGCACCTCTTACAGGGACTGGCCCCGGGCGTGGCGATTACCGATGCCGCCATCGCGAGGCTGGCCCAACGTAAATGGCCCGGCAATATCCGTGAGCTCCGTAGCGTGCTGCAGCGCTTGCTCATACGCCGGCGCGGAGGGTTCATCGACGAGACCGATCTTGCCGATACCGCAGCGGGATCGGGCGATACCTGCCCAGCCTGTCGGGATCGCGGCCTGGCCAGTCGGATCTGCCGCGAAATCAGGGCGACATATCGCGCCTGCCAGAACGTCACGCGCACGGCGCAGATGCTCGGATTATCGCGAACCACCATATACAAGCATCTCTGACGGAGGCATTGCGGTCCTGACCGGGGTGGCGCATTGCACGAATAACCTCGTCGGTATACTGCTGTGGCTAGAGAAACAGCGGCGTTTCCCGTTCTCGCCTGTGTCGACCGGCCCGACAGGCGTATTTCCTGTCTGTGCTCTGTCCTCAGGTGATAATTGTGACCAACGACGATTGGAAAATTGGAGTTCTGTTTTCCAGGAGCGGCGTAACCGCCGCCGCGGAAATAGCCGAAGCAAATGCGACCCTCCTCGCTACCGAGGAGATCAATGCAGCGGGAGGAGTGCTCGGGCGAAGAATTACGCCGACATTCTATGATCCCGAGTGTTCTGCCCGTAAATATCGTGAGCTTTCGATTCGGCTTCTGACCGAAGGTAAAATTAAAGTTATTTTTGGCTGCTATATGTCGACTGCCCGAAAGGCTGTGCTTCCGGAAGTTGAGGCGTATAGGGGATTACTGTTCTATCCGACATTTTATGAGGGTTTTGAATATTCTGGAAACTGCTTTTATACAGGTTCTTCGTCAAATCAAAATGCTCTTCAACTTGCGCAATATCTGATCGAGAATTACGGCAAGAGATTTCTGCTGATAGGCTCGAATTATGTTTTTCCCTATGAGTATAATCGTGTCGTAAGCGACCTTGTTACCTTGGCGAATGGAACGATACTCGACGAGATTTATGTCCCGATCGAAGCGGTAAGCAAGGATTTCGACAAGGTCATCAAGCGGATAAAAGATCTTAAGCCCGATGTTGTCGTCTCCAACGTTGTCGGCACGGGTGCGGTGCTCCTCTATCAGGCCTACCGGGAGGCCGGTTTTGACCCAAGCTCGATGCCCATCGCCAGCTTGGCGACGACCGAAGCGGAAGTCGCACTCATGCCGGCGGGGTTGGCGGCAGGACACCTGACGGCTGCTTCATTTTTCGAGACGCTGAATACACCTGCCGCAAAACGCTTCGTCACTGCGTTCAAACGGCGTTTCGGCGAGGCGGCACCGGTGACTGCCAGTGCTGAGGCCGCCTATTTTCAGATATATCTCTATGCGGCGGCACTCGAACGCGCAGGGAGCGACAATGCCGATGCTCTCGTGCCCAACCTGGCGGGGCTGGAATTCGACGCGCCGCAGGGGCGGGTTCGTATCGATCCCAACAACCATCACACGGAACTGTGGGCGCGCATCGGCAGGCTCAACCCGCAAGGCAAGTTCGACATCATCTGGGAATCGGAGGCACGTGTAAGGCCCGATCCTTATTTCGTGACGGCCGCTCACGAGGGCTGGGCCACCAGCCTGACCGGCACGCGTCGCAAGGCCTGATGGGAGCAGATGATGTCAGCCCATTTGCTCAAGGACCTCAAGGGCCTGCGGGTTCAGGTCATACACCCTCCCGACGCGCAGGGGGTGACACTGGTCGAACACCTGCGCCGTATCGGATGCAGCTGTGAGATCACGTGGCCGTTGCCGCAGGCAATCAGCTCGACGGCCGTCGTCGTCTTGGTCTCCATCGAGCAAGAAAATCGCGATAAGATCCTGCGGCTTTTCAGGCCTGTCGAACCCTCTGATCCTGCCGTGCTGGCGGTCGTCTCCTTCGAGGATCCCAGTACCCTGCAGGTGGTGCTCGAATGCGGTGCGCTGGCGGTGATTGAGCGGCCCATTCGTCCCTTTGGATTGCTCACCAATTTGATCATAGCTCGGTCTCTCTGGATGGAGCGCCAGAGCGCGGCCAAGAGGATACGCAAGCTCGAACGCAAGGTGGCCGGTAATAACAGGATCCTGCGAGCGAAGACTATTCTCATGGAAACACAAGGGCTTAGCGAGCCGGAAGCCTATGAGAGCATCCGCAAGCAGGCGATGGGCAAGCGCGTGGCGATGGACGATGTAGCCGCTGCAATTATCAATGCCTATGAGCTCTTGACGTTTAAAGAAAGACATGCCTAGTATGAAACTTAGTTGACGTCCGGTGAAACGGCGTCATTGTTGGTGCAGGACAGTGTCGTCCGCACCATTTGGCTGGGTAGCCCGCAAACTCCTGTTCGGAGGTGGCGGGCTTTTTTGTTTTGGTTAGGCCGACAAGGCTGTTGGCCTTCCTGTCCTACCGTATCGGCGACACTGAGCATGTTCGAGCCGGAGCATGCGAGGCGATGCTTTCATATCCTCATCCGAAATACTTTTGTCCAAGCACGGTGCCTGGGCTCGTGCCCGCTTGCGCGGTCGAGTTCGACCGAAAAGAGGAGCTCATTTCATCGTTTTTCGATCGCGGTCCTTCTCCGAATCCGGAGCTTTCGTCCGCGACGACCGCGGTGCGCTCAGGCGCCCGCATGACTTCCGAATGATCCTGCACGGCCGCGAGGGGCGGCACGAAGACAAGGACGCGCACATCGAGGCGCAGAGGAGGGGTAATGAACGACAAGACAAGGCGCACCTTTCTCAAGGTGGGCGGATTGGCAGCTATGGGACTGGCCGCGCCAGCCCTTCTGCGGCTGGGCGATCGGGCCTGGGCGGCCGGAGAGGTGCCGGTTGGCATCATGTATTCGCTCACGGGCACGACGGCGATCGTCGAGAAATCGATGAATCAATGCGCCCAGATGGCAATCGCCGAGATCAATGCCAAAGGAGGCGTGCTCGGTAAGCAATTGCGTCCGGTGATCGAAGATCCAGCTTCCGAACCTCGCACTTATAGCGAAAAGGCGCGCAAGCTGGTGATGGAAGACCAGGTACCCGTCATATTCGGTTGCTACACCACCGCCAGCCGCAAGGCGGTGCTACCCGTGGTCGAGCGTCGCAAGGGCCTGCTGGTGTGGCCGACCTGGTATGAAGGGGAAGAGTGCTCCAAGAACGTACTCTATGCCGGATCGGCTGTCCCAAATCAGCAACTCGAGAATTCTCTGCCGTGGCTGAAGAAGAAACTGGGGCGCAGCAAACTATTCATTGTCGGCTCCGACTATGCCTTTCCCCGAGGCATGGCCAAGACTTCGAAAACGATTTGCCAGAAGATCGGCATGGAAGTGGTCGGCGATGAATATCTCCCGCTCGGTCACACCGAATGGGCGTCGATGGTGTCCAAGATCGGGGCCAGCGGGGCTGATGTGATCTTCTCCAATGTCGTCGGGGATTCGATCGTTGCCTTCTATCGCGAGCTGCGCAATCAGGGCTACAGCTTCGATAAGCTGCCTTTGTGTTCGTCGACGACGACCGAAGTCGAAATCAAGGCAATGGGGCCTGAATATGCCCTCGGCAGCTACGTTTCCCTGCCCTATTTCCAGACTGTCGAAACACCGCAGAACCAGGCATTCGTGAAGGCTTTCAAAGCCTATGCCGGCGCTGACGCGGTAACCCATGCGGCGATGGAGGCTGTCTATATCGGCGTTCACATGTGGGCGATGGCGGCGGAAAAGGCCGGCGAATTCACAGCCAAGGGCGTGACTTCGAGCATCGGCGGCATGTCCTTCGAGGCACCGCAGGGCAAGGTCACGATCGACCCGCAAAGCCTTCATAGCTACCTGACGCCGCGGATCGGCAAGACGAGGGCCGATGGCCTGCTCGACATCGTCGATCAATATCCCGAACCGCTACTGCCTCTACCCTATTCCAGCGTCGGGGAAAGCGCGGAAAAGCGTATCTGCACCACAAGCGGCGCATCGCTCTAACGCATCATTGGTCGGAAGCCAGGCCAGTGCAGAACCTGCACTGGCTGCCGGCAACCTGCGATCGGGTTTGAGATGGAAACCTTCGTCATCGGACTGAGCATCGGGTCCATCCTGTTCATGGTCGCGCTTGGCCTTGCGATCATCTACGGGACCATGAAAGTCATCAATCTCGCCCATGGCGAGATGGTGATGATCGGGGCCTATGTCACCGTGCTGGCAACCCGGCATCTGGGCTTGAACATTTACCTGTGCCTGCCTCTGGCATTCATCGTCACAGCGATTTTCGGGCTCGTCATCGAGCGCACGGTCGTCAGCCACCTCTATGGGCGCCTGCTCGACACCTTGCTGGCGACCTGGGGTATTGCGCTCATTCTCCAGCAGCTCATCCGCATCCATTTCGGGCTGGCCCTGTTCGGGGTCACCATCGATGGACTTGGGTCCGATCTGCAGAATGTTCCGGTTCCCGCCGAATTACAGCAGACATGGCATTTGCTCGGCGCAAACATACCGGTCTATCGGGCCTTCGTTTTTGGTGTCGCTGCGCTTCTGGGAGCCCTGACCTGGTGTCTCCTCTACCGAACACGCTTCGGTAGCCAGCTAAGGGCCGTGTCGGTCGCGAGGAACACGGCAGCCGCCTGCGGTGTCAACGACAAGCGGGTCAATGCATTCGCCTTTGCCTATGGCTGCGGACTTGCCGGGATAGCGGGCGTCCTGGTTTCCGGGTTCAAGACGGTGTCCCCGGATATGGGAACCTCCTATGTCGTCGATGCTTTTCTTGTGGTGGTTGCCGGAGGGGTGGGTCAGTTGCTGGGCACCTTTGCTGCCGCCGGAATGCTTGGCGAGGTCCAGAGCTTCGTCGCCACCTGGCTCAATGATGTGTATGGCCGTACCGTCCTGTTTGTCGTGGTCATCCTCATCCTGCTGTTCAAGCCTCAAGGTCTGTTCGTGACCAAGAGCCGCTGACCCCCACGATCATGGATGAGCGCATGACATACCGAAATATTTCCATTGCCGCCTACATAGTGTTCTTCGCGGTGGTATTCGCCCTCCCGTTCCTGCTCAGCAGCTTTTGGACCAACCGGGTTGCAACCTATCTCGTCTACGCAATCTGCGCCGTCGGTATAAGCCTGGCTTGGGGGTACACGGGAATACTCAGTCTGGGCCAGGGCCTTTTCTTCGGGATGGGCGCCTATATGCTGGCAATGTCGCTCACGCTGGCCGCGCCGGAAAACAACCCGGTGCCGGAGCTCATGTTGCTCAATATGCAGCCAGACGCCTTGCGCGACCTGTGCTGCGTGACTCCCGGCTCTTTTCTCTGGATCCCGTTCAGATGGCTCGCGATCGGGGTGATGGCAGGATTGCTGGTGCCGTGCGCCCTGGCTGCGGGGCTTGGCTATGTCATGTTCAAGCGGCGGACGACGGGCGTCTATGTCAGCATCATCACCTTGGCGTTTGCCCTGATCGGACAGTTGCTGGTGATCAACAATCAGCCCTTGACGGGCGGCTTCAATGGCCTGGCCAATTTTGCGCCCTTGACGATTGCCGGCTTTGAATTCGATCCTTACGGACCCAGTGTCTACTATGCCGTCGCCGGTGTGCTGTTCCTGGTCGTGCTCGGGCTGCGCCTGCTCCTTTCCGCCAGGATCGGACAGATTCTCAAGGCCATCCGCGAGGACGAGGCGCGTGCCCGCTATCTGGGCTATGACGTCGAGAGCTACAAATTGTTCGTGTTCTGCCTCTCGGCCATCATTGCGGGGCTGGCCGGCATGTTGTTTACGCTCACGGCAGAGTTCGCTTCGCCCTCCCTGATGGCGACCTCCTTCAGCATCTCGATGGTGATCTGGGCAGCAACGGGCGGACGGGCGTCGCTGCTCGGGGCCTGCATCGGCGCCTTGCTGGTGAACTTCGTCGGGTCCTACGCCAGCGAGAATGCGGTGTTTCAGCCGGTTTGGCCGATCATCCTGGGCGGATTGTTCGTTTTCGTGGTGCTGGTGATGCCCAACGGTATTGCGGGCGTCATCAAGGCGTGGCTCGAACGTTCACCTCGCAAGCGTGCCTCCGGGCGGGAGGCCTATCCATGAACGCCGTGACCAGAATAGCGGCCGCACAATCGAAGGCTACCAAACCGCCTATTCTCATGACTCGCCAACTCACCGTCCGCTTCGATGACTTTCCGGCAGTGAGCAATGTCGACCTGTCCATCGAAGACGGTGAACTCAGGGTCATTATTGGCGCAAACGGCGCCGGCAAGTCGACGCTGCTCGATCTGTTGTGCGGAAAGGTATTGCCGTCCGAAGGAGAGATCTGGCTGAACGACCGCAACATTACCGGCATTGGTGAGGCCGCGATTGCGCGCAGTGGTGTCGGGCGGAAATTCCAGACACCAACCGTCTTCAAGGAAATGACGGTGCTCGAGAACCTGCAGATAGCAAGCAACCGGTACGTCAAGGTTCGCGACAATTTGTTTCGGCGCTTCTCACGCCGGCCGACCGACAGGGAGTTGGCGGTCGCCGACCGAACGGGGCTGACCTCCTTCATGATGCGCCGGGCTGGGGAATTGTCCCACGGACAACTTCAATGGCTGGAACTCGCCATGGTCCTCAGCCAGGATCCCAAGGTCATTCTTCTCGACGAGCCAGCGGCGGGAATGACAGCCGCCGAAACCGACAAGACGGCCGAACTCCTGCTGTCGCTGGCTGGTGAACACACCGTGCTCGTCATCGAGCACGACATGGCGTTCGTTCGCAGGATCTGCCGCACCATTACCGTTCTCCATCAAGGCGCGGTCCTGGCGGAGGGAACGGCGGACGACATCGAAAAAAATCCCGCTGTCATTGAAGCCTATCTCGGTTCGGCGACGCTCAGCCATGCTTAAGATCAGCCACGTCAATGCCTTCTACGGCACGAGCCACATCATCCACGATCTCGACCTGGAGATCCGCAAGGGCGAGACCTTCTGCCTCCTGGGGAGGAACGGTGTCGGCAAGACCACATTGCTGCGCAGTCTTCTTGGAATCGGGGTACGCACCACGGGCAACATCCAATTTCAGGGCAGCGAAATCAGCCAATCTCTGACCCATGATCGCGCCCGGCGCGGAATTGGCTATGTGCCGCAAGGGCGGGAAATCGTTCCCGGCATGAGCGTTCTCGACAATATCCTTCTGGGCTGCAACGCGCGCACGGACGGCAAGGTCGAGGTGCCGCCGCTGGTGTGGAGTCTTTTTCCATTCCTGAAGGACCATCTCGGCCGTCGCGGAACCAATTTGTCGGGTGGCCAGCAGCAGCAGCTGGCTATCGCTCGCGCTCTCGCCACCGATCCAAGTCTCCTGGTCCTGGACGAGCCCACCGAGGGCATTCAGCCCAACATCGTCGAGGATATCGAGAGAGCGATCATCGCCCTCAACCGCGATCATGGCCTGACGATCATCCTGGTCGAACAGAAGATCCGCTTTGCTCGAACGGCGGCCCACCGCTTCGCCATCCTCGAAAAGGGGCGTGTCGCGGCGGCCGGACCGACCAGCGAACTCACCCAAGAAGTCGTCCATCGACACATGAGCCTGTAGCGCACCGCAAGGACAGGCGCTGCAACCAGACAATGGGAGGAACCCAGCATGCTTCGCATCGAGAGCCTTGTCGGCGCCAGCACGGATCCCGGCCTGCATGAGCATCTTCATCATCTCGAACATCACGGTGATCTGGAAGTGGTCAAGATCGCGGTCGGAGATCTCGATCGTCGACGCCTGCTCGCCCGGACCGAACGTGGTGAAGAACTCGCTATCGCGCTTCCGAGAGACCAGAAGCTGTTCGACGGGGCCGTGCTGCTCATGGAAGCGAAGAGAGCCATCGTCGTCAAAGCCGGCGAACAGCGCTGGCTCAGGCTTTCACCGCGTGCTGCCGAAGAGGCGCTGGAACTTGGATATCATGCCGGCAATCTGCATTGGCGCGTGCGTTTCGAGGGCAGGGACCTGCTGGTGTCGCTGGATGGCCCGGCCGCCAATTATATCGCGCGCATAGAACCGCTGGTTAGGAGCGGGCGTGTTCTCGCGGCTGAAGAGCAGCAATGAACACGGCCGATCCGGAGCAATTGCTGGTGGCTCTGCAGCACGCCGACAGCCAGTTCCCGTCGGGGGGCTTTGCCTTCTCACAGGGACTGGAAGCCTCCGCCCTTTTGAGAGAGATGCTGGGCGGTTGGGACCTGGCCGAGTTCGTGCTTATCCAACTCCGCCATCGCTGGGCCGGCGCCGATCGCGTCGCCTTGATCAGGGCCCATCGTTGTGCAGGCGAATTGTCGAGCGTTACCGAATTGGATCTCGAAGTCGAGGCGTCGACCCTCGTGGAAGGCCTCAGGATCGGTTCGCGTCGCAACGGCATGGCGCTGCTGACGACCCACGCGCGTATCGCCACGTCCAGAGCGTCGGACTATCGAACCTTGGTGCGTGACGGTTCCGCCTGCGGGCACCTGGCAGTCGTGCAGGGCCTGCTCTGGGGGGGGATCGGGCTCGACGAAACCGCGGCTGCATCGATGAGCGGCTATCAGGCTGCCGCATCGCTTAGCACCGCCGCGATCAGATTGGGCCTGATCGGCGCCATCGAGGCGCAGGCCATCCTCACCTCGGCCCTGCCGGTCATTGCTGCCATTTGCCGGGAACCGGTGGCTGCCAACGAGCCGATCCGTTCATTCAATCCGCTGACTGAAATCGCCGTCGCCTTTCAACGCGATGGCGGTCAGCGGCTGTTCTCCAATTAGCCCGATCAAGGAGGGAGCGCATTCATGTTGCTGACACCCACTGAATTGGAACGCCTCACCATCTTCACGGCCGCAGAACTCGCCCGCAAACGACGCGCCAAAGGTCTCAGGCTCAATTATCCGGAAGCCGTGGCCCTGATTTCCGACGAGATCCTCGAGGGTGCGCGCGAGGGGCGCTCTGTGGCGGAAATGATGGCGTTGGGGTCGCAAATTCTCACGCAGGACGATGTCATGTCAGGCGTAGCCGCGATGCTCCCCATGTTGCAGGTGGAGGCGACCTTCAAGGATGGCACCAAGCTCGTCACGGTTCACGACCCCCTGCGCCCCGCGCCCGACGGTCCTCACGACACGTTTGAGCCGGGAGAAATCGTCAGCGAAGAAGGCGAAATCGAGCTCAATGCCGGCCGGGAAAAGCGGTCGCTTCGGGTGGTCAACACGGGTGACCGTCCCGTGCAGATCGGCTCCCATTACCATTTCTTCGAGGTCAATCGGGCACTGGAATTCGACCGCGCCGCCGCCTTCGGCATGCGCCTCGACATCGCGGCTGGTACGGCGGTGCGCTTTGAACCTGGACAGGAAAGGGAAGTGGAACTCACCACCTTTGGCGGCAGCCAGACGCTCTCCGGGCTGAACGCGTTGTCCAATGGCTCGGCCCGGGATCCCAAAGTCAAAGAGGCTGCCCTGGAACGCGCCCGCGGCGCTGGCTTTCGTGGCGCTTGAAAAGGAGAAGACAGATATGGCCTCTCTCTCCCGGCGCGATTATGCCGCGATGTATGGACCAACCCTGGGCGACGGTTTCCGGCTGGGTGACACCTCGCTCATCGCCGTGGTCGAGAAGGACTACGCCACCTATGGCGACGAATGTCTCCACGGTGGGGGAAAGACATTGCGCGATGGTGCGGGTCTTGCCGCGGGTGTGACCAGCGCCGAAGGGGCGCTGGACTTTCTCTTGTGCAACGTCACCGTGATCGATGCCGTGCTCGGGATCGTCAAGGGCGATCTCGGCATCAAGGAAGGGCGCATTGTGGGCATCGGCAAGGCCGGCAATCCAGCGATCATGGACAATGTCGATCCTCGTCTGATCGTTTCGGCGGCGACGACGGTGCGCGATTGCGAGGGCCTCATTGCCACGGCCGGGGCGCTCGATGTCCATGTTCATTTCGACAGCGCCCAGCTTTGCGAACACGCAATCGCCTCGGGCATCACCACGATGCTGGGCGGTTCGCTCGGGCCCATCACCGTCGGCATCGATTGCGGCGGCGCCTTCAATGTCGGCAAGATGCTGCAGGCCGCCGAACAATGGCCGATCAATTTCGGTTTCCTCGGCCGTGGCAATTCGCACAAGCCCGCCTCGCTGATCGAGCAGATCGAAACGGGATGTCTCGGCCTCAAATTGCATGAGGATTGGGGCACGATGCCCGCCTCCATCGATACCTGCCTGTCGGTCGCCGACGATATGGACTTTCCTGTCCAAATTCATACCGACACGCTGAACGAGTCCGGCTTCCTGGAAGATACCCTGGCAGCCATCAAGGAGCGCACCATCCACATGTACCACACCGAAGGTGCGGGAGGCGGTCATGCGCCCGACATCATCCGCGTCGCCGGTGTGCCATGGTGCCTTCCATCTTCCACCAATCCCACCAATCCCTACACGGTCAACACCTTCGACGAACATCTCGATATGACGATGGTGTGCCATCATCTCAACCCGTCCATACCCGAGGACGTGGCCTTCGCGGAAAGCCGCATCCGGGCGCAGACGATCGCCGCCGAAGACGTCCTGCACGATATCGGCGCGATATCGATGCTGGGATCCGACAGCCAGGGCATGGGCCGCATCAACGAGGTCATCTGCAGGACCTGGCAACTCGCCGACAAGATGAAGCAGCAAAGAGGGCGCCTGCCCGAGGAGAAGACGCGTCTTGGCGACAATGAGCGGATCAAACGCTACGTCGCGAAATACACCATCAATGCGGCACGCACCTTTGGCATCGCAGACCATGTCGGTTCGCTCGAGGACGGCAAGATCGCGGATATCGTGATTTGGCGCCCGGCCTTCTTTGGCATCAAGCCCGAATTGGTCATCAAGGGCGGTTTCATAGCCTGGGGCGCGATGGGGGACAGCGCAGCCTCGCTGATGACCTGCGAACCTCTCTTGTTGCGTCCGCAATGGGGAGCGTTCGGACGGGCCAAACAGGCCTTGTCGGCCTGTTTCGTCAATCCGGCCGCAATCGACCGTGGGCTGGCCTCCACGCTCGATTTGAAGAAGGCGCTGTTGCCCTCCCGGGGATCGAGGCAGCTGTCCAAGAAGGACATGCTCCATAACGACGTCTGCCCCCAGATACGTGTCGATCCCCAGACCTTCGATGTCTTTGTCGATGGCGAGCTTGCCACATGTGAGCCGGCGCGGGAGCTGCCGCTGGCACAACGCTATATGCTGAGGTGACGCCATGGACGCGACATATCTATTGAAGGATCGGCCATCGACCCGCGTGGGCGCTGCCCGGGTTGGCATTGGCGGGCCGGTCGGGTCGGGCAAGACGGCGCTTATCGAACAGCTGATCCCTGCCTTTGCGGCAAGAGGTGTCTCGCTGGCGGTCGTCACCAACGATCTCGTGACGGCGGAAGATGCCGAGCGTCTGCGGCGTTCCGGCCTGATCGATCCGGCGAGGGTTGCGGCTGTCGAGGCCGGGGCGTGTCCGCACACGGTCATTCGGGAAGATCCCACTCTCAACATTGCCGCCGCCGACGAGCTGGAGCTGCTCTTTCCCGATGCCGAACTGATCCTGATCGAGAGCGGCGGCGACAATCTGGCCTCCACCTTCTCGCTGGACCTCGTCGATTGGTGGATGTTCGTCATCGACGTCGCCGGTGGCGACGACATTCCCCGCAAGAATGGCCCGGGCGTGCTCAAATGCGATCTGCTGGTGATCAACAAGAGCGATCTGGCTCCCTATGTCGGTGTCGATCTCGATCGCATGACAGGCGAGGCCGCTGCCGCCCGCCGTGGTCGCCCCCTGGTGCTGACCAATTGCCGCAAAGCCGAGGGCATCGATGCAATTGTCGATCGTATTCTGGCCGAAGTGTTGTTCCGATGACGCAGCATTGGCAGCCTCAAGCATTGCATCTCGACCCGGGCTTGCGGACAATGGCCGAGTCCCGCGGCCGCTTCGAACTGGATTTCGTTCGCCACGGCGCACGAACGACGCTTGCACGCCAATTTGTCTCCTACCCTTTTCATTTGACCCGGCCCTTTCGGCTGGATCCAGACATTCCGTCGCTACTCACGCTCTACCAGCAATCGTCATCCGGCGGCCTTTATCGAGGGGAGCGGCTCTCCTGCCGATTTCGCGTTGCAGCAGGTGCCGCCGCCCATATAACGACCCAAGCTGCCACGATCGTCCATGACTGCCAGGGCCAGCCCGCTCTTCAGAATACCGCCATCCGGGTCGAGAGCGGCGGTTTCCTGGCCTATGCGCCTGACCCGCTCGTGCTCTTTCCTGGTGCGTTTTTTGCAGCCGGGCTGGAGGCTAGCCTGGCCGATGACGCAGTCCTGTTCCTTTGCGATGCTTTCAGCATGCATGACCCCAGGGCCGAAGGGCGCTGTTTCGATCGGCTCAGTTCGGACGTGGTGATCCGGGATCGTGGCGGAAGGCTGGCCGTGCGGGACTGCTTCCAGCTCGTCGGCGATGCGCTACGCGATCGGGCTTCTCCGATGGGCCGCTGGCAGGTCATGGCAAGCTATCTCATTCTCGGGCCCTCCTCCCGTCTGCCGTCCCAAGCCGACCTGCAGAATTCGCATGTCGAGGGCGGCTCGATCATTGGTGTGAGTGCGCTCCCCAATGTGGCCGGCTGGGGCATTCGCTGCCTTGCCGCAGATGCGATTGCGGCTCGTAAGGCCTCCGATCGGCTGTTCTCACTGTGTTGCCAAGCCGTATTCGGCCATTCGCCCATGCCCCGGAGAAAATAACGCCTCGGGGACGTTGACTGATTTTATAAAGGAGACATGCCCATGAAATCCCGGTGCACCGCCCCATTGCTTGCCGCGATCCTTGTTGGCGCCATGACAGTCACGGCCAATGCCCATACGGGTGTTGGAGCGACCAGCGGGCTCGCGCATGGTTTCCTTCATCCTGTCAGTGGACCGGATCATGTCCTGGCCATGGTCACTGTCGGCCTGTTTGCTGCCCAATTGGGCGGGCGGGCAATCTGGCTCGTACCCCTGAGTTTTGTCTGCGTCATGGCATTCGGCGGCGCCTTGGGGCTTGTTGGCGTGACCTTGCCGTTCGTTGAACTGGGCATTGGTCTTTCCGTGGTGGTGCTGGGCGCGATCGTTGCTTTGCGATTGCGTGCTGCCACACCCATGGCGATGGCTCTTGTCGGCTTTTTTGCGATCTTTCATGGGTATGCGCATGGAGCCGAGATGCCAGAAAATGTCGGAGGCTTCACCTATGGCGTGGGTTTCGTGCTTGGAACGGCTTTGCTGCATGCAATTGGCGTGGGAACGGGCCTTGCAATCGGCAATCTGCGGGAGGGGCGGGGCGAGCTCATGGTTCGTTCCACGGGCGCTCTCATCGCAATTGCCGGCGTCGTTCTTCTCGGCGGTCTGGCTTAGACAGCCATGCGCGTCGCCGTTACCAAAGTTCTGATCACCGTCATCCATGGGCGTGACAAAGGCCCAGGCTATATCGGCCTGAGCCAATTGCTTCTTCCATGGATGAATTTGCAGCACCATTCGATCGGGAGGGTCGGTTGTCAATCAGGAGAAAGAAGGAACGCCTTCCGGTTGTAATTGGACGAGAACTGCGAGCCTGCAGAGAACGCGAGGGAATTTCGGCCGTCGACTTGGCTCGTGCAGCACGGATATCGGGGGGGACACTGTCAAAAATCGAGCATGGCACCATTACGGCGTCGCTGACAATTATACAGTCCCTCTCTCGAATTCTTGGCGTCTCTCTCTCCACGCTGATGCGGCGCGCCGAACAGCATCGAAGCGCCATATTCGTAAGGCGAGATCACGCGACTTCTCCCGTAAATCGTAATCTACTTGAGACGCGTGCAAGTTATCTACTTGGTGAAATCAATAATGATTCAAGTCGTTTTCAATTAAATTCGTCTATAATTCTCTTGGAAGATTGTGGTATTGGTTTCGAATTGGTGCAAAAGAAGGGAAATTTCCTCGTTTATGTGCTGGAAGGGGAGATGATATATCGGCATGATGCAAAGTATTATGCATTGACACCAGGAGATAGTTTATTCTTTGATGCGAGCTGGTTGCATGGACCGGATCGTGTTGTCAGTGGCCCAGCAATATTTTTGCAGGTACATTCCAATTTTGTAATATAACTTTTAATTCGGATTTGACAATTTTAACTTGGTATAAAAATTGATATGTTGGATTATTTGGCCAAAAAATTCTTTATGCATTGTAATTTTAATTTGGAATTAAGCTATCTGTCGATACTTTTTGTCTTTTATGCCCAATATATACTCAACAATGAGGTTCGCCGGGGCGGCTAAGCATGACTACGTCATGCTGGAGGCGACAAGGCCGCGGGCCTCGCAAGGATTCTTCCGCATGGGTGCTTAATAGGCAACGCGGACTCGGCTCGTGAGACCATTGGGATCGGCAAGCAGGACTGTCAGGAATTTCGTGCGTAGGTTGCTGCTTGACCGTCGGGCCGCCATGGCCCCGATGAACCACTCTCTGAAGAGTGCGACGAGTTGAGCTTGGAACATAGCCGCTCATGGGCTGGGCTCTCTTAAAGGCGAGTTACCCGACCAAGACGGATATAGTGGTCCACGAGGGTCTTTTCTGCAGAAAAAGGATGCCACTTCCACCCTTGGTGGGTAAAGCCTGCGAGAATGACAGGAAGGTCCGGGAAACGTCGGAGAACATAGTGGAGGGCAAGCATTCCGCTGCTCGGTACCACATAGCGCGGCGGGCCAAAATCCGCCAGATTGCGGTCGACTTGATCATGGATACTGTGATCAAAAACGACAAAATTCTTGCCAAGGGCGGCGGAATAGGCGGCGAACCTCGATGTGTGATCGTCGCAAAAGTCAGCAAGGCCGGGCCACTGATCTATGATGGAATCCCTTAATTCGAGAAATTTGGCTGGATTGCGCACGCACCAAAATTCGCGGGCCTCGCGGATCGCCAGATGGGATCGCCATTTGGCAGAGGTCGCCAACGAGCGGCCGGATCGGCCGGTATTGCAGACGGCTACGGCATGTGTAGGGCCCGGTAGCTCGCCATAAGACCGGCAGTCGTTGAACCGGACAACGAAGTTGGCCTGATCGATAAGGGACACGGCGTCAGGAGAGATGGGACCGTTGCCAACCAAGAGGATCATGCAGCAGCCAAATAAGACCGTAGCGCCCGACGACCGGGAACACGATAGCGCGAACTCACAGGATTGTGTCGCAAATTCACGGATGGAACGCAAACGCGTTTTCACCAGACACGTTTCAGAGAAACCACTTCGCGGTCGGAAGGCCTTGGTGCTCGGCCACCTCAAAGTCCGCCATGTCTCCGATGCGGACCCAAGCCGTGCCCAGCCTCAAATCGACTGCCAGCGCAGCGACAGTCTGGGATCGAAATGGTTCACATGATGCGGAAACGGCAGGCGAGGTATGCCTGTGATCCGGTGCGACTGCTCGCCAATCGGTTCGAATTCCTCGCTGACCGAATACCGTATCCGATGGCCTTTTTGTCCAAGCACGCGTTTGCGACGCAGCTCATTGGTTGGATGGCGCCGAACGAGCAACAAAATGCGGCCATAATCGAGGTATCATTTTCGCTGGCGCTTACCTGGGGCAAAGTGAAGTGGGGATGGAAGGCGCACCGAGTTCGTTTGGACTCAAGCTTGGCTTCCAACAGAAGAGTTCCCCCATGCGTAATCTTGCCCTCATGTTGACGGGAGCAGCCCTTGGCGCTCTCGGCACGGTCGCGCTGACGCAATCCCCTGTTTGCTTTGTCGGCCGTGCCCAGGCGTCCCTGGCGGATAGCTACAAGCAGCTCAACCTGTTCGGCGAGGTGTTCGAGCGGGTGCGTTCGGATTATGTCGAGCAGCCCGAGGATGGCAAGCTGGTGGAAGCGGCCATCAACGGCATGCTGACCTCGCTCGACCCGCATTCGAGCTATATGGATGCCAAGAGCTTCCAGGACATGCAGGAGCAGACCAAGGGCGAGTTCGGTGGCCTCGGCATCGAGGTCACCATGGAGGACAATGCTCTCAAGGTTGTATCGCCGATCGATGACTCGCCCGCCTCCAAAGCTGGAATCCTCGCGGGTGACGTGATCACTGCGCTCGATGGTGATGCGGTGCAGGGCATGGGCATGCAGCAGGCCGTCGACAAGATGCGCGGCGCCGTCAACACGCCGATCACGCTGAAGATCCTGCGAGCGGGCAAGGGAGCTCCCTTCGACGTCAAGCTCGTGCGCGACATCGTCAAGGTCGCGTCGGTGAGAGACGAGAAACTCGGCAATGATATCGGCTATATCCGCATCAGCCAGTTCACCGAGCAGACCTTCGACGGCCTGAAGAGAAGCATCGACAAGCTGAGCAAGGAAATCGGCCCGGACAAGCTCAAGGGTTTTGTTATCGACCTGCGTAACAATCCGGGCGGCCTGCTCGACCAGGCCGTATCCGTTTCCGGCGCCTTTCTGGGACGAGGAGAGGTCGTTTCGACGCGGGGACGCCAGGCCGACGACGTGCAACGCTTCACGGCGAGCGGCCCCGATCTCACCAAGGGCAAACCCATCGTGGTGCTGGTCAATGGCGGCTCGGCTTCGGCATCGGAGATCGTCGCCGGCGCCCTGCAGGACCACAAGCGCGCCACCATCCTGGGTACGCGCTCCTTCGGCAAGGGCTCGGTGCAGACCATCATTCCGCTGCAGGACAATGGCGCGCTGCGCCTGACCACGGCGCGCTATTACACCCCGTCCGGCCGCTCGATCCAGGCCAAGGGCATCGAACCGGAGATCGTGGTTCAGGAGAACGTGCCCGACGACCTCAAGGGCAGTGACCAGACCAAGGGCGAATCCGGTCTCAAGGGCCATCTGGCCAATCCGGATGCCGACAACAAGTCGGAGGAAGGCGGCTCCTCGGCCTATGTGCCCGCCAACGAGAAGGACGATACCCAGCTCAACAAGGCGATCGACCTGCTGCATGGTGCGCAGAAGAGCGCCTATTTCCCGCCGGATCCGAAGGCGGGCGTGCCGAACTGACGGGCTTTCAGCCCGACTCGGCTATCGCCTGCTCGATGGGCCGGTCCGGCAATGGCTTAAACAATGTTTTAGCGACCTCGTTTCGCTCGAAAAATTGCGCATCAATAAAATCAAGCACTTACAATCGCAGATTCAAATCAGGGGTTCCGTACCCTGCAACCAATAGCAGAAGCCGTTGATGGAAGGAGCTGAGAGAGGGAGAAGCGGCAAGGCCCAGGACTCGTTGATCAGAGCCAAATGATGACGGCCGCTTCGAATCGGAAAGCTACGACGCCGCCGGATCGTTGATAATAACATGGTCGGCCGACCATGAACTGGGCCACACCTCTGCCTCGGCAGCCCCGTGGCGCATCTTGCGGCAGTAGCCGACCGGCAAATCATGCGCGATGAGGATGGGGCTCAAGCCGGATGCGGCCGCATGCGGCCCGAGCGCCGCTGCAATGCCGGTGTAGCCGAGTGCCCCGTCGCACGGCACGTAAGCGCAAGCGCCGCCCATGACGACGTCGGTTGCCGGGTTGCTGCCTGGCGTGCCGACGGCGCCGACGACACAAACGACAGTCTGCAGTTCGGTCGCTCGCGCATAGGCACAGCTAAACACGCGGTAATAGCCCGAGATCAGTCCCGTCTTGGCTGGAATGAGAATCAGATCGAGGTCGAGTTTGCCGAGGCGGGCCCACAGCGACGTGAATTCCACATCGAGGCAGATCAGTATCGCAATGCGCAAGCCCACCCACTCGATAATCTCGACGTCGGTTCCAGGCGACAGCAGCCAGCCCTGCGGGTCCATCTCGCTCGGCGTAAGGCAGAGCTTGTCCTGGCTAACCTCGCGCCCGTCCGGAAGGAAAAGCCAGGCTCGGTTCGCGTAGCGCGTACTGCCTTTCTCGTCGATGAGTGCGTGCGGCATTGTACCCGGCAGCAGGGCCACATTGTAGCGCGCTGCGAGCGGGCGCAACATGACAAGCGCTTCCACGGCTTGCGCGGCGAGCCAGGGCAACTGATCTGGCACCGTAAGCCCGGGCGGAGAGAAACTGAGCCACTGCATACAGGCGAATTCAGGCAGAGCGAGGATTTGCGGTGTGGACGACGAGAATTCCATCATCTTCGCTTCAACGAACCCGACCCAGGCCTCCAGGCTAACAGCCGATACTTCAAGATTCGTAGCCCACATCGCGACGGATAACGTGTCCATGGTCCATCTCCTGCTGTCGAACCCGAACAATTCATGCGCTGGAGTTGTTATGGCTCTGTGTGAATAATGCCGGAATTATTTCCAGTCGCCGTTATTGCTGCCGGTGCGTCATATTTGCTCGAATGACCTCGGAAAGTGATATCGGATTAATCAAGCTAGGAACATGGCAAGAACGAGTCGATGGAGGTCGATGTCGGCATATTGCCGTCCCGGCTGGCAAAGGCAGCTCTCGTCTGGTGTTCATGGACGATTTCCAATCCAGTTTTTTTGTGCAATGCAGCAACGATATTGCTGCAGATGCGTTGTTCCCGTTGCCGTTCAATTCCGGGCGTCAAAACAGAGACAGCCACATTGCGAAAAATCTCCGATACGATCGCGCGCCTAAGCGCGTTGCACATGCAACGCTCCGTTCAAGCCCTGGACCATGGAAAGCAAGACCGCCTCAAGGTTCTGACGGACTTTGGCTCCAATTCGGGGGCGCTGAAGGGCAAATTCTACCTTCCGATCGACTTGCCAGAGAATGCGCCGCTTGTCGTCGTGCTCCATGGCTGCACCCAAAATGCCTCCGCATACGACCATCATTCCGGATGGTCTCGGCTTGCCGACGACGCCGGCTTTGCCCTGCTTTTTCCCGAGCAACAGCGTACCAACAATCCGAACCTTTGTTTCAACTGGTTTGAGCCTGGAGACACCAGGCGTAACTCCGGTGAAGCGCTCTCGATTTGGCAGATGATCGAGGCGATGGTCCTTACGCACGGAATCGATCGACAGCGCATCTTCGTCACCGGGCTTTCAGCCGGCGGCGCAATGGCGGGGACCATGCTGGCGACGTATCCGGAGGTCTTTGCTGGCGGGGCAATCATCGCAGGGTTGCCGTATGGCAGCGCGGCGACGGTCCCGGAGGCGTTCGATCGCATGCGCGGCCACGGTGGCCCGTCGGCGCAAGATCTGCAGCGGCTCCTCCATCGTGCTTCGGACCACCGTGGACCGTGGCCGAAGATATCGATCTGGCAAGGCACGGCCGACCACACGGTTGCCCCTTCCAACGCGGAAGCAATCGCCCTTCAATGGCAGGACGTGCACAGGTTGAAAAATACCCCGGCACGTTCGGAAACCACCGGTGCCCATGCAAGACAGGTCTGGTGCGATGCTTCCGGTGAGGCGGTCGTCGAGATCAGGATGATCGCGGGAATGGGGCACGGAACACCCGTCGGAGATGGCTTGGGCACTCCCGGACCCTACATGCTCGATATTGGCATCTCGTCCACGCGCGAGATCGCGCGTTTCTGGGGCATCGACGCGACGCAGATAAGCGATTCGACACCATCGAAGCCCATCGTGGCTGCAACAGAAGTGCCATCACCGAGCATGCCGTCGCCGGCCGCGGAAAAGAAGATGGCGAGGCTTCCAGCCCCGTCGGACGGTGGTCTATCCACACCTCGATTGGAGACAGACCGGCGGGGTGTACGCACGATCATCGAAGATGCGCTTCGGGCAGCGGGCTTGATGCGTTGATGTAGGCATCACGGTATAAATTGACCTCGCGCGTGCTCTGCGGCTGTTGTCTGAGCCTGAACGGGCAGAGTAGGGGGCTCTTGGGTTCGATGAGAGCCCGCGGATGGTCGGATTGGGCCCGATCTGAAAGTCGCCGAACGTCCCAGGATGCGGGCGTAGCTTCCCTGAGGCAATGGATATGCCGTGGATCAACCGATGAAATCCACGGCATGATGCAGACAGACATGCCCCAGTCGCGCCTGGGCTGACCGGGCGCGATGTCATGGCTTGCGAGCTGCTGGTCTACCTGATGACGCCCGCTCGATCAGAGTGCATCCGACCTTGTGAATGCGGTGAGGCGACGATGTGGTCTTGTTTGCGAGTTGCCCGACGGCCCAGGCGCCCATCGGACGATGCGGAAGCTCAAGCGTGGTCAGCTGGGGCCGCAGATGCCGTGACAGCTCGTCATCGTCAAATCCGACGACGGAAAGATCATCCGGAATACGCAATCCGGCCTCGCCGATCGCAGTAAAGCAGCCCATGGCCATTTTGTCGTTCTGGCAGAAAATGGCAGTCGGTGGCTCCTCGAGCGACAGGAGTTTCTGCGTCGCCTCGAAGCCGGATGTCGGTGTCCAGCTCCCCTCGACGACCAGCCGGCCGTCGTAAGGAAGGCCAGCCTCCGCCAGCGCCCCTCTATAGCCGGCGAGCCGATCCTGAGCGGCCTCCATGAAACTCTCTCCAACGATTGTGCCGATGCGCCTGTGCCCTTTCTTGATTAGTGAGCTGGTCGCCATTCGCCCGCCCGTCATCTCATCGGGGACCACCGCTGGAAAGCGGTCATCGTCGGTATAGCAATTGAGCAAGACCAGGGGGACGGGAAGAGTGTCAAAGGCGTGATCCAAGGAGACCCGACGTGTGAAGATCGACATATAAACAATGCCTTGCGCGCCGGCCTGCAGAAGCCGAGCCAGCGCTTTGCGCTCGTGCTCCGCCCGGCCTTGGGTTTGCGCCACGAGAATGGTCACGTCGTTTTCCCAGGACGCGTGCCGGGCGCCCTCAATGGCGTTGACCGCTTCCGGCGTTGTCGCCAACTGGTCCACAATGAAGCCGATGCAACCGCCTCGCAGGTCTTCGAGACCCGCCCGCCGGATCGGACTTCCCATTCCGTAGCCAAGGGAGCTAGCAACATTCAACACCCGCTCCCGCAGTTCGGGAGAGATCTTGATGTCCGTGACGCTGTTCAGAACGACGGATACCGTCGCCTGCGAGCAACCGGCCGCCTTCGCCACGTCCATCATCGTCACGCGCTTGGTGGTCTTCCGGCTATTCACGTGTCCCCCGTTCGGACCTCGATCGTACATGAACTAATAAAGTTCGACCATTGACTAATAATTATTAGTGGCGGTAGTGTTGGAAAAATTGGGAGGAGATGGCTCCATGACCGCGCAGCCCTCGTACAAATACGACATCGCCTCTCAGGTGGCGCAACTTGCCGAGGACGGCATTATCGGACTGAAAGGGGCCTTCAGCCCCGAATGGGCTGACCACATGCGGGAAGACATGATGACGGCGTTCTGGTCAGCCATTCAAAGGCCCGGCGGCGCCGTCGGTCGCGGTCCGCGCCGCTGGTATGTCGAGATACACCCGCAGGCGTTTGGCGGTTTTGTGGACCTCATCGTCCACCCATGGGTGGTGGATGTCTGCACCCATGTCCTGGGGCCTGATTACCAGATCGTGGAAGTTGGCTTCGACGTGCCGTTCCAAGGTGCAAAGTACCAGCCCTGGCACCGTGACTTTCCCTCGCCTGTCGACACCTATCGCGATCGAAAAATCACCTCGCTCGCCTTCAACCTCACCGGCGTCGACGTCACCGAGGATATGGGGCCTTTCGAAGTGGCGCCCGGAACGCAATATGACGACGGCCGCGAATGGAAGCACGAGATGTTTCCGGACAAGTCGCTCTGGAGCCGTTTCCAGGAGCGTGCGACCCGCAAATATCCTCAGCGTGGCGATGTCTCCTGTCGGTCTGCCCTGACGGTCCACCGAGGAACAGAGCACCAGTCGCCCATCGCGCGGCCCGTCATGGTCCTCGGCGTCGATGCACCAGGGGCCGGACATGCCGAACTGCATGACATGATGGTCACCCGCGACTGGTATGACGCGTTGCCGGGCATTGCGAGAAAACATCTCGTCTGCCGGGTCGTGGATGAGTTGGTGCCGATCAGCCAGAAGCACGATATCGAAGGTCTCGTGATGGGAGCCGATCCGACCTGAAGACAGCCCTCAGCGCGGGTGGATCAACCAGCCCGCCATTTTGGTGTCTCGAACTCTGTGGTAGAATGTCAAGAATACCGGGCTGCATTGACGCCCACCACAGAACGACGCCAGGCTATGCTATCACTTCTTTTTTGGAAGAATAGTGCTGACCGGCGTCAGCGTTCCTCGCGTCAGTAATGAAGTTGCGGCAGCGGGGGCTGCCGGCTTGGCAGCCTTTGGCTTGCGAGTTTCCCGATTGCCGCGTTTTTGTCCCTTGGCCATTCCTGTCGCCCTTTGTCAGCCGCATTTTGAATTTCTTGCGCAGAAACACAAAGCCCTGCGATCTTTAAAATCCAAAATGGTGCGATGGTTTCGTTAGTTATGTTACATCATATTTCACAATTATATTCGTAAATGAACGCAAAAATCATGCCAATTGACAATTGAAATAGGCAATTTACGTTTTCACTTAGGTAGTTATGATTACAAAAATTAAAAGGGGAGGAGGATATATTATTTTGTTTATTTTAAATTCATGAAAAATACCTTGATATTGAGGTGGATCCGTGTAAGGTTTCACTGCTGCATTTTCTGGCCTCCGTGGCCAGAGGTGCCACCATATGTGAGGTCAATCGGGCTTCACGTGCTGCGCCACCGGTTTTTGCAGCGGGGACCAGCCAGGGCAAATTACCTGCCGTCGCCACGCAACAGGCCCATCCCGGCCCTCGTATCGACAGGCTTTGATATGCCCACCAGCACCACCATCGCCGCGGTGAATCATCGCCGCCGGCATTCGGACAGGCCTTTGCAATTGGCCTCATCTCCCTTGGTTCTACTCGTGGAGCACGAACTCGCTTCGCGTGTGAGCAGTGCCAACGAACTGCTGGATGAAGGCTACGATATTGTCGAAAGTGAAAGTGCCAGCGAGGCTATGAGCATTTTGCGGAGTCGCAGCGACTTCGATGCGATGATTGGTGACATTGACGCGGAGCATGCTCCTGGTGGGCTGGCTCTTGTTCGCTACGCGGTAAATCACCATCCGTCGATGAAGATCCTGGTCCGGTCCGCCTGGCCGGATGCCCAAGCGGAGTCGGGCGAGATCGATACGGATTTTCTGCCGAAGCCATATCCCGCGGGTGACCTCGTCCGGCGCATGCACGGCCTGCTCGGCTATCGGCTTGCGCCGGTACGTGAATAATCCGTCTGCACCGCAAGGTTCTCCCGTGACGTGGAACCCCCTATCGAAATCTAAAACGACGAAGGAAATCCATGATGGTTACAGATGTGAAGCCGATCTACAGCAGTTCAAACGGGGATCGTTGGGTTCTGGTCCACGACATCGAATCCGGCCGATCTTTGGTCAGGCATGAACCGAACCCGTCTTCGGGCGGGAAAGCAGTCGAGATCGATGTTGACGATTTCATTCTGCGCGATGGTGAGAGCCCACAAGGGATCGCGTTGCGAGCATTGCTGAGCAAATAATTCTTCGTTCGGGTAGCCCGAAGAGAAAAATTCAGGACACGGGCATCGGATCGGAAAAATTAATTGCGAGTCTCGATGTGAATTTGATCCATCAAGTCGATCATAAAACCTCAATATTGCGATATTTTTGTAGTTCTATTTTTATAATTTATCGCTAGTTCGCCGTTCGATTCAATTCAGAATCGAAAATTTTTTCAAAAATGCTGTTAATACATTGATATAAAGTCCCGAAAATATTCGCGATTGATCGTCTAATCTGAACGGAAACAATAGCAGGCGCTAGCCACGGATGGACTAGCGGGCGTTTGCTGGCATGTCATTTTGGATGAGACCGATTTGGGAGGTGCATACGCGTGCTGCCATGGAGCTCGCCATTCATATGCGCTGAAGCCGGCGCTGACAGCGCGACTGGATAGGGAATGAACGCTTTGTTGCATCGGATGTTCGGGCTTCGCGCGCCACCACACCCATGGAGCGCCATCGCACCGGTGCGCGAGGAGCTGTTCGGCGTCGAGCGGCTCGAGCAGCATGCGCAAAGCCTCTCTGCTGCGCAAACGGTCACGAGGCGCCCGCCCGCCGTTCTGCCTCTACAGACACGGTTGAACGACAATGCCACTGCACTGCTCAAGGCGTACCGGGCAAGCGCCGCGGACGTGGAAAGCGGCCTTGGTATTGTTCCCGCGGCGGAATGGCTTCTCGACAATTATCATCTGGTCGAGGAGCAGATCCGCGAGATCCGGGATGACCTGCCGCCTGGCTATTATCGGCAACTGCCGAAGCTGGCGAGCGGGCCTTTCGCGGGCTATCCGCGGGTGTTCGGGCTAGCCTGGGCCTTCATAGCGCATACCGACAGCTATTTCGATCCCGAGCTACTGCGCCGGTTCATCCGCGCCTACCAGCAGGTCCAGCCGTTGACGATCGGTGAATTGTGGGCCGTCGCGATCACGCTGCGCATTGTCCTCGTAGAGAATCTGCGCCGGCTCGCCGACCAGATCATTGCCGGACGCGAGGAGCGGGCGGATGCCGACGCCCTGGTCGAAAAGCTTCCTGCAATAGGGCAGGCGGCTTCCGAGCTCGATGTCCTGATGGGCCCCTTCGTGCCCCTGTCGGACATCTTTGCCGCGCAACTCGCCAAGCGGTTGCGGGATCAGGATCCCAGGACGACCCCCGCGCTTGGATGGTTCACGGAGCGGCTCCGCCTGCAGGGCACCTCGATCGAGGACGTGGTGCAGCATGCCCAGCAAAGGCTGGGAGCATCCAACGTCACCGTGCGCAATGTCATCACCAGCATGAGGCTGATCTCCGACATCGATTGGGCGGACCTGTTCGAGACCGTGAGTCTCGTCGACGAGCGTCTTGGCTCGGGAAGCGATTTCGCCGCGATGGACTTCCCGACGCGCAATCTCTACCGGAGCGCGATCGAGGAACTCGCTCGCGGCTCGACATTGACGGAACTCGAGATCACCGGGCAGGTGCTGGAGACAGCGCGCCGGGCAGCCGCGGGCGTGGTCGAGCCCGAGGAACGCTGGCGCCTCGCTGATCCCGGCTACCATCTGATCGGGGACGGCCGGCGCGCGCTGGAACGGGCGATCGACTTCAAGCCGCCTCCACGAACGCGGATAACCCGCTTCGGCCTGCGCCTGGGCATCAGCGGATATGCGGGTGCCATTTTTTCCGTTACCGCCGTGCTGCTCGCCCTGGCGTCATGGGCGCTTGGCCTCTACGGCCTTGATGCCGGCTGGCTTGCCCTGTTCGTCTTGGTGGGGTTCGTGCCGGCGACGGAGGCCGCGATCGCGATGGTCAACCGAGTGGTTGCCTGGTGCTTCGGCGCGACAGCGTTGCCGGGCCTCGAACTCGCCGATGGCGTGCCGCAATCGCTGCGAACACTCGTCGCCGTGCCGACGCTGCTGACCAGCGAGGCCGATCTCCTCGAACAAGTCGAGCGGCTGGAAGTGCATCATCTGGCGGGCTCGAGCGGGGACCTGACTTTCGCCCTCCTCACGGACGGCCTCGACGCGGATCGGCAGACCGTCGAGAGCGATGCGGGACTCATCGCGGTGACGGCGCAGGCGATCGCGCAACTCAATCGACGCTATGGCCCGGGACCGGGAGGCGACCGGTTCCTTCTTCTCCATCGTCGCCGCCTCTTCAACGAAGGCGAGAGCACATGGATGGGATGGGAGCGCAAGCGAGGCAAATTGCACGAGCTCAACAGGCTGCTTCGCGGGGCCTCCGACACCAGCTTCGTGGCCGTGGAAGGGCGCCCCCCCCAGGTGCCGGACGGCGTACGCTTCGTCATTACCCTCGATGCCGATACCAGATTGCCGCGCGATGCCGCGCGCCGTTTGGTCGGCAAGATCGCCCATCCCCTCAACAGACCCAGATTCGACGACGGCGAACGACGAGTCGTGAGCGGCTACGCGATACTCCAGCCGCGTGTCACGCCGGCATTGCCGCTCGACCATGAGGGCTCCATCTATCAAAGGGTGTCGTCGGGCCCGGCCGGCATCGATCCGTACGCGGCGGCGATCTCGGACGTCTACCAGGATCTGTTCGGCGAGGGCACCTATACCGGCAAGGGTATTTACGACGTCGATGCTTTCGAGGCCGCTCTCGCCGGACGCGTGCCGGACAGCACGCTGCTGAGCCATGATCTCTTTGAGGGCGTTTTCGCTCGCGCCGGCCTTGCCTCCGACATCGAGGTCGTCGAGGAGGTCCCGCCGCGATACGACGTCGCCGCAAGACGCCAGCACCGATGGATCCGGGGCGACTGGCAGCTTCTGCCCTGGGTGTTCGGCTCCTCGACCGGGGACCGGGCGATGCCGCCCCTGGGGCGCTGGAAGATGCTGGACAATCTGAGGCGGTCGCTGCTGGCGCCCTTCACGCTGATGGCCTTTGCTCTGTCGTGGCTGTTCCCAATCCCTGCGGCAGCGGTCGGACTTGCGGTCGTGTTCGCGGCCGTTGCGATCCCGGCCTTCCTGCCGGGCGCTTTCTCCATATGGCCGCGCCGCTCGGGACTGCATTTGCGCAATCATCTCGGCATGCTCGATCGTGGCCTGCGCCTCGCGGCTGCCCAGGCGTTCTTTTCGATCGCCTTCCTGCCCGATCAGGCTTGGCGGACGGGAGACGCGATCACAAGAACCCTTGCGAGGCTGTTCGTCACGCATAAGCATCTTCTGGAGTGGACGACGGCGGCAAGATCGGCTGCAGCACCGCGCCTGAGCGTGGGTGGCTTCTATCGCCGGATGGCGGGCGGTGTGGCGCTTGGCCTGGTTCTGGCGGCACTCGCCGTCACGCTCGCTCCGGCCTCCTGGCTGCTCGTCCTGCCTTTCGCATTGCTCTGGGCCGGAGCGCCGGCACTTGCGTTCCGCATCAGCCGCGCGCCGCCGATCTCGCGCCGGCTTACCATGTCGCAGGCGGAGGCGGCCGATCTGCGCCTCACTGCGCGTCGCACCTGGCGCTATTTCGAGACCTTCGTCACACCGTCCGACAATATGCTGCCGCCCGATAATTTTCAGGAAGAGCCGAAGCCGGTGCTCGCGCGGCGTACGTCACCCACCAATATCGGGCTCTATCTGCTTTCCGCGGTTGCCGCCCGCGATTTCGGCTGGGCCGGGCTTACGCAAACCGTCGAGCGATTGGAAGCCACACTCGACACCATGCGCGAGCTCGCCTTGTTCAAGGGGCACTTCTTCAACTGGTATGATACGCAGAATCTGCGCATTCTCGAGCCGGCCTATGTCTCGTCGGTCGATAGCGGAAACCTCGCGGGTCACCTGATCGCGCTTGCCAACGCCTGCGAGGAATGGGTGGGCGCCGCACAGGCGCCGGATGTGAGGGCCGGCATGCTGGACGCCTTCACCCTGGCGCGCGAGGCGGCCGACGCCCTGCCCGCCGGAGGAGGAGGGCCCGGGCAACCACTCACCGTCATTCTCGATGAGATCGAGGCCCTGCTCAACAGTCCGAGGGCGATCGAGTCCATCGCTGCGCCGCTCAACAGGCTGGTCGAAAAGGCCACCAATTCGGCCCGCACTTCTATGTCTTTGATGAAGGACAATGGAGAAGGCGGCCCGCCAGACCTGTTGTTCTGGATCGAGGCGATGAGGCAAGGCGTGATCGAGTGGAGCCGTGATCGTCTCGGGATTGCCGATGTGCCGAACCTCCTCGAGGAGCGCCTGCAAGCGATCGCCGACACGGCGCGTGAAATGGCGCTCGCGATGGATTTCGCGTTCCTTCTCGATCCCGACCGGAAACTGCTGTCGATCGGCTATTCGCTTGCCGACAATGGCCTCGACCCAAGTTGTTACGACCTGCTCGCCTCGGAGGCGCGTCTTGCCAGCCTGTTTGCGATCGCCAAGGGTGATGTTCCCACACGGCACTGGTTCCGGCTGGGCCGAACCGCGACTCCGGTGGGAAGCGGTTCGGCATTGATCTCCTGGTCCGGATCAATGTTCGAATATTTAATGCCGTCGCTGGTGGTGCGTGCGCCGGCCGGCAGCCTGCTCGAGCAGACGAGCCGCCTGGTGGTAGGGTACCAGCAGGCGTATGCGCGCTCCCTCGGCATCCCGTGGGGCATATCGGAATCGGCCTACAACGCCCGCGACTTCGAGTTCACCTACCAGTATTCAAACTTCGGCGTGCCGGGCCTGGGTCTCAAGCGCGGCCTCGCGGGACAGGCCGTGATCGCGCCCTACGCGACGGGACTGGCGACCATGATCGACCCCCAGGCGGCGCGCGCGAACTATAGCCGGCTCGCTGCGATGGGCGCCCGTGGCCGCCACGGCTTCTATGAAGCGCTCGACTTCACCCGCTCCCGTCTGCCGGCGGAAGAGAAAGTCGCCATCGTGCGCGCTTTCATGGCCCACCATCAGGGCATGACGATCGTCGCCATCGCCAACACCCTCCAGGAGGGACGGATGCGCGCCCGGTTCCATCGCGAACCGATGATAAAGGCCAGCGAACTCCTGTTGCAGGAACGTATCCCGGACGAGATCGCCATAGCGCAAGCCCGGGCTGAGGAGGTGAATGCGCCGCCTGTCGCAGCCATCGACGAAGTTGCCTCGGCGCGGCGGCTTGCCGCCTCGGCTGCAGGCCCGCCGATGACGCATCTGCTCTCGAACGGTCGCTATGCGGTGATGCTGACCACCACCGGCGCCGGCTACAGCCGCTGGCGCGACATGGCCGTGACGCGATGGCGGGAGGATGCGACCCGCGACGACTGGGGGGCGTTCATTTTCCTCAAAGACGTCCAGACCGGAAAGGTCTGGACCGGGGGCGCACAGCCGATAGGGGACGGTTCCGGACACGGAGAAGTCATCTTCGGCGAGGACTACGCCCACTTCATCCATCGCGACGGCAGTCTGACCACGACGATGGACGTCCTGGTCTCTTCCGAGGACGATGGCGAAGTCCGTCGCATAGGCCTGACCAACAATGGTCGCCGCCCGCGTGAGATCGAGCTTACCTCCTACGCGGAAATGGTGCTGGCGACGCCCGCCGCCGACAACGCTCACCCGGTCTTTTCCAAGATGTTCGTTCAGACCGAGCATCTTGCCGAGTTTGGCGCACTCGTGGCGACGCGCCGGCCGAGGTCCCCTGACGAGCCACGGCTCTGGGCGGCCCATCTCACGGTGGTCGAGGGTGAGATTGCTGCCGATCCGCAATATGAGACCGATCGGGCCCGCTTCCTCGGCCGCGGCCGCACGATCGCCGACGCGGCGGCTCTCAAGGAGGATCGGCCGCTCTCGAACACGGTCGGCACGGTTCTCGATCCGATCTTCTCGCTCAGGCAGCGCGTGATCGTTCCGCCCGGCAAGGTGGTGCGGGTCGCTTTCTGGACCGTGGTTGCATCGTCGCGGCCCGAGCTTCTGGACATCGTCGACCTGCATCACGATCGCAGCTCGTTCGATCGTGCAAAAACACTGGCGTGGACCCAGGCGCAGGTTCAGCTTCGCCATCTCGGCGTCGCGGCGACGGAGGCGGCCGATTTTCAGCGCCTCGCTGCACCGATCCTCTACGCCGATCCGCGTTTTCGGGCATCGTCGGAAGCGATCCTGCGCGGGGCTGGACCCCAGTCTGGACTGTGGCCGCTTGGAATCTCCGGCGACCTGCCGATCGTCGTGCTGCGCATCGACGATATCGCGGACATCACCCAGGTCGGACAGTTGCTCCGTGCCCATGAGTATTGGCGCATGAAGCGCCTCGCCGTCGATCTCGTCATCGTCAACGAGCATGCCGCCTCGTACATGCAGGATCTACACATCGCGATTGAAATGGCCGTGCGCAGCAGCCAGTCCCGGCCAAGGCTGGGCGATGCCCACGCGAATGGCTTGGTTCATGTGCTGCGAACCGATCTCATGAGAGCCGAGGCCCGGTCCCTGCTGCACGCGGCGGCCCGAGTTGTACTCCACGCCCGTCGCGGGCCAATTGCCGATCAGGTCGGGCGCTTTTGGCCCCAAGCGGCCGTGCCGTCCCATGGCCGGCGGACAAAGGCGACTATACCCCTCGGATTGTCACAGCCAGCAGCATCCGAACTCGAATTCTTCAACGGCCTCGGCGGCTTCGATAGGGACGGGCAGGAGTATGTGACCATCCTCCATGGCGGCCGCATCACGCCCGCGCCCTGGATCAATGTGATCGCCAACACCAGCTTCGGCTTCCAGGTCTCGGTGGACGGAGCGGGCTATAGCTGGGCGGAGAACAGCCGCGAGAACCAGTTGACGCGATGGTCGAACGATCCGGTTGCAGACCCCTCAGGCGAAGCGATCTATGTGCGCGATGAAGTCACCGGCGATCTCTGGAGCCCGACGGCGCAGCCCATCCGTGACGGAGGTACCTATGTCGCTCGCCATGGCTTCGGCTACAGCCGCTTTGAACATGAGACGAATGGGATCGCCCTCGCGCTGCTGCAATTCGTGCCGCTTTCCGACCCGGTCAAGATCTCCCGCCTGACATTGCGCAACAATTGCGAGCGGTCGCGCCGATTGTCGATCACGGCCTATGCGGAATGGGTGCTGGGCATATCGCGCGGCGCTTCCGCGCCGTTCGTCGTGACGGAGATCGATGCGGTCACCGGCGCCATCTTCGCCCGCAACCCCTGGAACGCAGCCTTTCCGGGCCGCATCGCCTTCGCCGATCTCGGCGGGCGTCAGACATCGTGGACAACTGATCGTAGCGAGTTTCTCGGGCGTGGCGGGGAGCCTGGCACGCCGGCCGCACTCATGGACGAGCACGCGCTGTCGGGTGCGGCGGGAGCCGGCCTGGACCCCTGCGCGGCGCTCGCCACGAGCATCGAGCTCGGCGTGGGCGAGACAGTGGAGATCGTGTGGCTGGTCGGCCAGTGCAGTTCGGTGGAAGACACGCGCGAACTGATCATGCGCTATCGCAACGCCGATCTCGACGCGGTACTGGCATCGGTGACCGAACATTGGCAGACCCTGCTCGGCTCGATCCAGGTCAGGACGCCGGATCGCACCATGGACCTGATGCTAAACGGCTGGCTGCTCTACCAGGCGCTCGCATGCCGTATCACAGCCCGCTCGGCTTTCTATCAGGCGAGCGGCGCTTACGGCTTCCGCGACCAGCTCCAGGACGGCATGGCGCTATCCTTTGCGGCTCCCGAAGAGACCCGCCGCCATCTCCTACGCGCGGCCTCTCGGCAGTTCGTCGAGGGTGACGTGCAGCATTGGTGGCTACCGCATTCGGGCCAGGGCGTGCGCACGCGCATTTCCGACGACCGTGTGTGGCTTGCCTTCGCCACCGCGACCTATGTCGCTGCTTCCGGCGACGCTGTAGTGCTGGAAGAGACAGTGCCATTCCTGGAGGGGCCGCCGCTCGGCGAGGGCGAGCATGACGCCTTCTTCCAGCCCTCGATCGCCGACGAGCAGGAGACGCTGTTCGAGCATTGTGCTCGGGGGCCTTGACCAGTGCCTCGAACTTACGGGCGAGCACGGCCTGCCACTGATGGGGACCGGCGACTGGAACGATGGCATGAACCGGATTGGCGAAGGCGGGCGGGGCGAGAGCGTGTGGCTCGGCTGGCTGCTGGTGCGTGCGATCGCGCTTTTTGCTCCTTTTGCCGACAGTCGCGATCCGGCCCGTGCCGCACGTTGGCGGGCGCATGCCGCCTCCGTCCAAGCCGCGATCGAGCGCGACGCCTGGGATGGCGAATGGTATCGCCGGGCGACGTTCGATGATGGAACGTGGCTCGGCTCGAAGGAGAGCGAGGAATGCCGGATCGATTCCATCGCCCAGTCCTGGGCGGTGCTGTCGGGTGCTGCAGACCCCGCGCGCGCCGTGCAGGCGATGGCCGCCCTCAAGAGACACCTGATCCGCCGGGAGGATGGTCTGGCGCTGCTCTTCACACCGCCTTTCGACACGACCTCCCGCGATCCCGGCTACATAAAGGGCTATCCGCCGGGCTTACGCGAGAACGGCGGACAATACAGCCATGCCGCCATGTGGGCTATCATGGCCTTTGCAAAGCAAGGGGACGGCACAGCGGCTGCCGATCTGTTTTCGCTCCTCAATCCGATCAACCACGCCCGAACGCCTGAGGAGGTCGAGCGCTACAAGGTCGAGCCTTATGTCATCGCCGCCGACGTCTATTCCGTTCCGCCCCATGTGGGACGAGGGGGGTGGACGTGGTATACGGGCTCAGCCGCATGGATGTATCGCGCGGGCGTGGAAAGCATCCTGGGCATTCGCCGCGAGGGTGCCTACCTTGTTATCGATCCCTGCATCCCCGCTGCCTGGCCGGGCTTCGAAGCCACGGTCAAGATTGCCGCCACCCAATACACCATCCGTGTCGAAAGCCCATCCGATACGGGTTGCAACGTTGTTGTTGCGGCTGTCCTCGACGGGGCACCTCTCGGATGCGTCAAAGGCTACGCCCGTGTCCCCCTGGACGGAGGAATGCACGATTTGCGGATCAGTCTCGGTGGAAAGGTTATTCATGGGGCATGACCGTTCGTCAGCCTCTCCGATTCTGAGTTTGTGGAAGTGTTCGTCGGCATTGCCGCAACGTGCGCGATCTCTTCGAACAGGTGCCGGCCAAGCCACGGCCAATCGAGTTCATCGACGTGCTCGGCCGAAAGCCAGACCGGCAGTGCAGGCCGGCTTCAAGGCCACTATGAACGCACTGTTGCTGAAAGACTTTCCGCTGAAAACCCATAGAGGCCTGCGGAGCAGGATGGAGAAGGACAAGGCGGAGGAGGGCGCTGTAACAGGCCTGCCGATCTGGAAGGTTCCTCGAACAGCTGTTGTTCGGAAACGTCTCAGTCGGCCGCTTTGCGCAGCGGATAATTATTATGGTCGTAGAGAGACTGGATCTCGGCGCCGGTGTAATCGCCATCATCGGTTTCGATCATGAGCGTTCGCAGTTCTGCCAGCGACGTCTCGACCGCGAACTGAACGGCAAGTGCGAGGCTTTCGAACCGACGATATTTCTGGGGTGCCCTGCCTCGCATTGAACGAAAGGCCCCGGGTATCTGCACATATACCGCTGCGGGCGTCGTGAAATCCAATGTCGTCATTTCGGCAATCTTCTCGTAAATTACCATAACAAAAAGGCCGGGCGAACCCGGCCTTCTCATCGCGCATCAATGGCCAGTGCCAGTACATCCGTGGTCAAAGACCAGACGCGCCATATTCTCACGCAGCCTGAAGGTTCTCAGCTGCACTTTTTCCATTGCGCCGATCCGTCACGACATCAAACGAGAGCTTCTGACCCTCTACGATGGTGTGCATTCCCGCCCGTTCGACGGCCGAAATGTGAACGAACACATCGGAGCCTCCAGCATCGAGCTGGATGAAGCCAAAGCCCTTGGTCGTGTTGAAGAACTTTACGGTTCCGGTATTCATAACGATTTCCTTTCAATCGTTCATAATAAATAACCCACCGTGCAAAGCCCCGGCGAGTAAGTTTTGATCGATTTTTGGAGAGGAAAATCGTCGACGCTAATAGCGCAGAAAAAGATCGGCAACAAGATCGATGAAAATTACCATAAACTTTAAATATGATTATGGCAAGTCAGATAAATATTTTTAGAACTTTCTTCGGAAAGATCCCAGAAATTCCCGGAATTAACATCTCGTATTCCAGAAAATACGAGATGTTCACTTGTCGATCTTAACGACGGATAATCCACTCGGCAATGTGTCCCCGTCGCGAAGCTCAGCAAGTATCTGCGTCACGTCCTCCCGGAAGGACTCCCACATGGGCTCGCCCTCAAACCCTACCAATTCCTCATGTCCCTCCATGCGGCACATCAAGCGGCAAATGCGCTCCACCGGGCCGGAGAGGTTTTGGGACATCGTTCTTTCCTTTCAGTGTGTCTGTTACCGGTGAGCGGAAAGGCCCCTGCCTACCGTTCCGCATTCCCCCGATCGGCAAAGGGAGGCGTTTGCACAAGTGTCGCTATGAGTCGCAGCAAAGCCCTATGCTCTGGACCGTCTGCGCCAGCTCTGAGGAAGTCGCGCAAGGCGATAAAGGAAATGGCGGAGCCGGAAGGACCATTCGCTTGATGAATGATGATGGCCATCCCGTCCGAAGGATCGCGACCGAGGTACCAGACATCATCGCCAGGGCTTCTGTAAAGCTCACGTCGTTCTTCCATCTCAGTTCTCCTGTTTTGCGGTAGCCGGCAATGAGTTGGGTCAGCTTCAGGCAAAATGAGAGGGCCCGGGTGAGAGCTCCACGTCGCAGCCGTTCCCCGCCGCGCCGCTGGCTTCCTCAGTACCTGTCATCATGACAATGTGATTGTCTCACTTTCATTTGGACAATGGTGCGAACGCTGGCTGGGGTGACATCCAAGCAAAGGGACCAAGGTCATCATCCAGCCACGGACCCCCCTGCAGTCTATTGACAGGATCTTTCAAAATCACATTCGTCTTGCACGCCGACCAGAACTTATCCCAGGTCGCGTTGAGCTTGACTCTTCCTGGGAGCGCGGACGTTCTCGTCCGCTCTTGGAAACACGGCAATCGCGGATCGAAGAGCGGATCGTCCGACACTCTCTTGAGTGTTGCAGGGACGTCCGCGCTCCCAGGAAAGCTAAGTCTTCGATAGGTCAGTGTGTTTGAGACTCGATATTACTCGTCTCTACGGCTTTCGAGCCAGGGAAGCTCCTTTTCGTTTCTAGCCGATCAACGCTGGGATCTTGCCAGTTCGCTACGGCGCATGGGCGATGGCTTCCCGTAGCCTTTGAATGAGTTCTTCATGCCCTATGGCTACGGATACTGTCGTTTGATCACCCAGATATATCATCGACCCCTCCTTGAGAGGTTCGATTTTCAAAATCTGGGATACGTTCACAGTAACCGGTGTTGCGTCGCGGCCTGTCTTTGTGAGTGTCATGAGGATTGGTTTCATCTGCCCCCTCGGATTATGAATGTGGCCCCTGACGAGCAACATAACAAGGCGTGAAGGGTACGCTAAACAAGGAGGACCTTGAAGCTCTGCAGACAGCATTCCCTCATAAGCAAACAGGTGTTGCCTCGGTCTTGGTTTCTCACTCTGAAATCTCTGTTTTCCGTCCGCTGCCCGCTGCTGCGCTCCAACAGCATTGCACCTTATGGGGACGAGCGAATTAGACGGGCTCGCTGGACCCGTCGAGATCCGGGGGATGTCTTTTGGAGCCTGGTTCGCGTAGGCGGTGTCCCGTCGGTATTTGTACCGCCGGCGGTCTCTTCACGGTCGCCTTCGCTGTCATGCCTTTGTATTTCTTGCGAAACGTTGGAGCGCTTCTTGTAATAAGAACTTGAAGCGACAGAAAAATCGCTGTTCTTCGGTTGATTTTTTTGTGCAGACTTATCATTTTTATTTTTCATATTATCCAATCCAATCATCAAGTTTAGATCTTAAGCCTTATTTGTCGGATTTAATATGAATAAATATTTATTTTGTCTAAGTAATTCTAATTGCTCTTGTTTGCCGCGTGCTCATTCATCGAGGGCAATTCCAACTGAGGCCCGCGCACATAAACGACGTCGATGCCTACTTCTTGGGCCAAATTCGTTGCGGCTTTGACTGCATCGCCGCGGGTATGAAACGGCCCAATGGGGTCGGAGGGAACAACATCCTCCGAGTATGTGGCGCTGTTTACAACCCAAACGGGGCCGGTCAATTCAATCAGGACCCAATGGCTTTCCGTCGGAGGGCTTTCGTCTTCGCGAAGAAATCGAACCGTGGTCATCGCCGTTCCCCTACCAATCCTCATAGGGTGAGAACAGTATGGCACTCGCAAGGTTCCAGTTCGAGGTTGCCACACTCGCATGTGACGACGGTCTTTATCTGTAGGATCGCAGCGAAGTTGAGCTTTCACCGCGCGAAAACCCGGTACCCGGTTCCCACCACGCTGATCGCGTCAGACCCGCCGTAGATGCCCCCTGGTCGCTTCTAAATGTGGGTCGGCATTGTAGCGGGACCCCAGCCATACTCGGTATATCAATGAGTTAGAAAGCAGATCGGCATCGTAGGCGCGAGCCGAGCCACAAACGCGGAAAGGTTCAAAATGGAAGGCTTCCACTTGCTGGGAAGCGCTTCGCCGGTGCGGCTTTTGTCGGTGGCGCCGATATTCCAATCCGTATTCCAATGGTGTTTGTGCTGGAGCGGCGCATCATAGGTTTTGACGGTTCTGTCAGATCGACCATTTAGCCCGATGCTCGCGGCTGCCGGATCAGCCAGGGGCCGCGCGTACCTGGGCGAAGCCTTGGCGCCACGAGGGGTATCGCGGGATCCATCCGATTTCGGTCTTTGCTTTCCTGTTCGAGCCGGCCCGGATTTCAGTCATCATCTTGACCAGGTGGTCGCCGACAACGAACTGGGCGATCCATGCCGGGATGTGCATTGGTGGCTTGGCGCCAAGCAATTCTGCCAACGCCGGAAGCCACTCGCGGACCGGTGCTGGCTCATCGTCGACGACGTTGTAGATGCCAGGCAAGCCGCGGTCGACCGCCAGAGCTGTGGCTTCTGCCGCGTCGTCGATATGCAGGAATGACCACCATGCCATGCCATGCCGTTGCCGATGATCGGCATGCGGCGCTTGCGGATCTGCTCGATCAGGCTCGGATCGAATACGCCGCTCTCGGGACCGTAGAAAGCGCCATAGCGCAGGACGACCCCCTCCACGTCCCTCGACGTGGTGACGCGACGCTCCATATAGGTCAGCGCGTCGAGGGTGGGCTGCATCTGGTGGAGCCGGAACCGAAGTTCCGTCGTGCCATCGATGCTTTCTTTCTGTTTATCGAGCAGCAGCCGGTGGCTGCGCGGGTTTTGCTGTCGACGCCGACCGACAATTTAGTGGCGGCTGAACTGTCACGTGCGGTGCAGGTCGGGGCTTCCGCGAGACTGGTAGTTCTGCTTGCCACATTTATGCGGGGCGATGCTTCGCCCCGCGTGCAGGCTGCGACGGAGTTTCTCAAGCATGGTCTCCACGCGCTCGGCTTGTGGTGGTTCGACCATCCCGATGTCGCGCGTGCAGAACTCGTCGACGTCGTCATGCGCATCGCCTGGCTTGGGCTCCAAACCGATGATGCTCGAGGAGAGCCGTCGTAAACGGTGTCGACATATCGACCCGACGGGGGTGCCCGATGAGAGATCTGGCTTTGCAGGCCGCGGGAGCGTTGGCCATCATGTTTGCGATGATGCACGGGGTCATTGGCGAATGGCAGCTGTTTCCCAAAGCGATCATCGAGACAAAGAGGGTGCGCGCGCTGCTCAGGATGGTCTGGCAGGCAAGCACGATTGACTGGATTGCAATTGGGGCGCTACTGATTGCGGCCCCTGCATTAGGTTCGGAGAATGCCCGCCGATGGATCATTGGAGCCGCGGTGATCGTCTATGGCTACGCGGCTGTCGGCAACGCCATAGCCAGCCGAGGCAGGCATTTGGGTTGGGTCTTGATGAGCCTTGTGGTGATCTTTTCCCTGGCGGGACTTTGAAAAGACACGAGATCGAGTTTGAAGAATATGCCGTGGACCGAGATGGGTGCGCATCGCCGTCCCGTCCAGAAACAGCGGGCGCAGGGGCGATGGCAACCAGATCGGCGGTGTAGAGGCGGTTCAGTATGGCACTGCCGTTTGCCACTCCTCCACGATGTCCGATAATCTCGTCAATGCATCAGGATTTCGCCGCCCCTGCCGATCCTCGCTCGATGAGAGTGGCTGAAAACCGTGCATCTTCTGCTTTCTCCTTGCTGGAAAACATATGTTGCAGCTTGGAAACACTGGCTCGGCCCATGTCGCCGGCCGGCATGCGCATGGTCGTCAGCGATGGGCGCACGAACTTGCTGGTGACGTAATCGTCAAAGCCCATGACGGATATGTCGCCGGGAACGCCAAGGCCGCAATCGGCGAGCGCCGCCAAGGCACCGAGAGCATGGCGGTCCGTGGAGGCAAGGAGGGCGGTGGCGTTCAATCCGGCTGCATAGGCTTCACGAACACAGCGATAGCTATCGGCTTCATCGAGGAGGTCCTCAAAGACCCGGGCCTGATGATGTTCGGCCCTGCTGCGCAGAAACTCCAGCATGCCCGCTTCCCTGTCCTTGAAGTCGTGCCAGCCTGCATGACCCGTCAGATAGGCGAACCGGCGATGTCCCAGGCTCCAAAGATACTCGGTTGCTTCGTAGCCGGCGCGGCGGTTATCGACGGTGATGATCGGAAATCCTGTATTGGCCTGCTGACCGATCAGCACGAAGGGGACGCCGGCGGCTTCAGGTGTACGGCCGGGCATGTGGTCTGCGGCGCCCGCACACACGATGATGCCATCGACCTGGCGAGCAAGCAGTTCGTCGATCACCGTCTCGCGTCTTTCCTCATCGCTGTTGGTGAGACTGAGCAGCATGCAAAGCCCATGTTCACGTGCCATTGCATCAATGCCTTCGACCATGGCCGCGTAATAGGGATTCACCAACAATGGTGCGACCACCCCGATGCTGTCGCTTCGCGCCCGGGCGAGGCTGCGGGCCAGTGCGTTTGGCACAAAACCAAGCGCCCGTGCCGTCTCCTGAACTTTTTCGCGCGTTGCCGCGGCGACCGGGTAATTTGTCGAAGCCAGAACGCGCGATGCCGTGGCGACTGAAACGCCGGCCGCTCTGGCGACATCTCGGATGTTTTTCGTGCCGGTGGTATTGCCGCCCAATCTGAGGCTCCTCGTCTTGTCGTCGCGATGATTGACCGCATCGCTTTGACAGAATATGCATATAGTAACCGGTTACTGCAAAGGCCCAAGGCATGGAAGCGCGTGTTTTCGACCAGTCCGAAGGCCCGTCGGCCATCAAACAGGTTTTGTCTTCGCCGCTTTACCGTGGCGCGACCGTGGCGATGTTCCTTTCCGGCCTCGCAACGTCGGCGGCGGCTCCCCAGATCGTGCTGTTCCTGGTGAAGGAATTGCGCATCTCCCTGCCGGTCGCTGGTCTGTTCTATCTGACCAGTCTGGTGGCACCCATTGCCGGTTATGTCGTCGGTAGCTACTCCGACCGGACCGGCAACCGCCTCGGTCTGTTCCGGATCTGCGCAATCCTGGGCTTCCTAGGCTGGGCCGGCATCGCAATCTCAACTGCGGCGTGGATGCCGTTCGTGATGAGCGCTTTCTTCCTGGCGTTCTCCGTGGCAGCCGCTTCACAGGTGTTCGCGGCCCTTCATGATGATTTGGGCCGGGGGGGAGGGCGAGCCAATGAGAGCGTTGTCGCCATCGTCCGCATGGCCCTTACTGCAGGCTGGGTTCTGGGACCGGTGGCCGGGACATGGCTTGCTGCCGAAGCGGGTTACCGCACCATGTTGTGGGCAACGGCACTGTGTTTCCTGTTGCAGATCGTACCGCTGGGTACCCTGAACGTTTCAGTGCCGCCAAGGCAAAGCACGCCAGCATCGCCTGCCGGGAGCGGTCAAGTCGCATCGTGGCGGTCAATGCTGCCTTTGCTGGTCTTCACCGGCTTTTTCATTCTCGTCTACGGTGGGGAATCAATCAAATACGGTTTCCTGCCGCTCTATATGGAAGAAACACTCAGGCTGGATGCCGGAACCCGCGGCGCTGTCATCGGTATTCAGCCTTTCGTGGAACTGCTGATCATGCCCTTCAGCGTCGTTCTTGGCCGCAGGATCGGGTATCTCTGGCTGATGTCACTGGCCGCAGCACTCGGCGTTGCGGCCAATATCTGCTTTGCTGTCTGGAGCACGGCAGCCGGAATGTTTGCCGGCCAGATTCTCATGGGCGGCGTGTGGGGCGTGTTCGCGGCACTTGGCATCATCGTTGCCCAACGGCTCCTCCCACAAGCGGTCGCCACAGCATCAGCCATCTTCATGAGTTCGGCGGCACTCAGCACAGCTCTTGGAGGCGCGACCGGTGGGCTTGGAGTCGCCTTGGTCGGACTGCCGAATGTGTTCTTCTTTCCCGCCGCTTTCTCCACCGTTGCCGTCATCGGATTGGCTGTGATGGCCCGCTCCTCTGAGTTGAAATAGTTTTGCTCGAGCGCTGCGCGTCAACCGATCACCTCAGCCGGTTCTGTCAGAGCAAACCATCGTCCGGCAGCACGACAGGGACTTGCCTGCCGGATTCCAGGTAGCGATTACTTAGAGCACGCTATCGGTGCCGTCGCCGGCGGGCCTCTTGCAGTGTTGTTCTCCGCGTCGCCGATCAAGTCGGTGAACAGCTGAGAATCTACCTTGTTCATAGCTTTTACCCGTCGCCCATTTCGGTAGCACGGTTCGGCGCAGACGGTGCCGCGATCGGCGCAGCGCACGGGTCCGCTCGAGATCGACATAAGAGGTTGACAGGGCAGTCGAGTTGATAACAGTCTGTACACGTTAAATATAAAATTCTAATGAGATCGATCTCATTAGGGAGGGAAACGTGAAAGCCATGAATTATCTCGCCGGCTTTGCAATGACCGGCGTTGCCCTGGCCATGGGTGCGGTTGCTCCAGCATCGGCCAAGGACGTCAGATCGGTGGGTATATCGGTGGGATCGCTCGGCAATCCCGGCTTCGTGATCATCGCCAACACGGCGACCCGGATCATCAAGAAGGCCTATCCCAAAGCACAAGTGACCACCGTCGGCTACGACTACGACCTCGGCAAGCAGGTCAACCAGATCGACAATTTCATCGCTGCCGGTGCCGACTTCATCCTGCTCAATCCCGGCGATCCCAACGCGATCACCCCGGCCATCAAGAAGGCGCAGGCGGCCGGTATTCCCGTCGTCGCCTTCGATACGGCCGCCGAGGGAGCCGATGCCGTAGTAATGACCGACAATATCATGGCTGGCAGTGTTTCCTGCCAGTATATCGCCGACAAGCTCAAGGGTGCCGGCAATGTCGTCATTCAGAACGGGCCGCAGGTTTCTTCGGTGATCGACCGTGTGGTGGGCTGCAAGCAGGTACTAGCCAAATATCCCGACATCAAGATCCTGTCGGACGACCAGGACGGCAAGGGATCGCGCGACGGCGGCATGGCGGTGGCGCAGGGCTATCTGACCCGCTTCCCCAAAATCGATGCGATCTTCACCATCAACGATCCGCAGGCTATCGGCACGGCGCTCGCGGCCAAGCAGGCAGGTCGCAGCGAGTTCTTCATCACGTCCGTCGACGGCTCGCCCGACATCGAGTCCGCCTTGAAGGATCCGGCCCTGGACATGATCAAGGCCTCGGCCAGCCAGGATTTCTATGCCATTCCCAAGGTCTCGGCGCAGACGGCAATGGACCTGGTCAACGGCAAGAAGCCCGAGAAGCCCATTATTCTGATTCCCCCCGCCCTGGTTACCCGCGAAAATGTCGGCGACTACAAGGGATGGAATACCAAGCACGACGACTGACACCATCGTCTGGCTCAAGATGGCCTCCTCCTGCCCGAGGAGGCCATTTCAATCCTGAAAGTACAGGCCCATGCTCCCGCTCAATACTTCGACACTTGCCTCATTCGGCCCGACCGTGACCAGGCCGATCTACGACCGGAGCCGGCTGCGGGCCGGGATCGTGCATTTCGGGGTCGGCAATTTCCATCGGGTGCACCAGGCAATCGCCATCGATGCCTGCCTCCATCATCCCGGACATGAGGATTGGGCGATCTGCGGCGTAGGCCTGACGGATGGTGCCGCTGCCCGCACCAAGGCCGATGCCTATCGCCGGCAGAACAATCTCTACACGGTGACGCAACTCACCTCGTCGATGCCGAAGCAAACGCAGGTCGTCGGGGCGATGATCGACTATCTGCATGCTCCGGCGGATCCGGAAGCTGTGCTCGCCCGCCTCGCTGATTCCGCGACGCGCATCGTCTCGCTCACCATCACCGAAGGCGGCTACAATATCGACGAAGCCAGCGGCGCTTTCCGTCTCGATACCCCCGACATCCGCCACGATCTGGCGGGCGGACCGCCCCGGACAGTGTTCGGCTATATCGTGGCTGCGCTGGCGCGCCGGCGCCAAGCCGGGCTGCCGCCCTTCACGGTGATGTCCTGCGACAATCTCCCACGCAATGGCGACACCTCGCGTCTGGCCGTGATCGGTTTTGCCCGCGCTCTCGATCCCGGTCTTGCCGATTGGATCGAGGCGAATGGTGCCTTCCCCAACTCGATGGTCGACCGCATCGCACCGCAGGTGCCGGAAGACGAGCGCCGACGCATCACCACCGGTATCGGCGTCGACGATTTCGTCGCCGCCACCTGTGAACCCTATACGAGCTGGGTGGTGGAGGATCGTTTCTGCGCCGGGCGGCCGCAGCTCGAACTGGCCGGGGTGGTGTTCAGCGATGAGGTGCCGGCCTATGTCGCGGTGAAGGGGAGGCTCTCCAACGCCGCCCATATGCTGATGTGCTATCCATCCTTGCTGATGGGTGCCCGCCTGGTCGACGAAGGCATGCGCTACCCCGACATTCCCCGCCTTCTCCACGCCTTCTGGGAGCGAGACGTCCGGCGCCTGGTCGAACCGCCCGCCGGCTATTCGACGAAAGACTTCACCGACAAGGTGATCGAACGTTTCGCCAATCCCGCGATCAAGGACCAGCTCCTCAGGGTGGCCGGCGACGGCGCCTCCAAAATCGTGGTCTTCCACGGCAAGACGATCGGCCAGTTGCTTGCCGGCGGTGGCGAGCTCGACCGCGAGGCCTTCCTGCTTGCCTGCTTTGCCCGCTATCTAGGCGGCGTGGATGATCAGGGTGTTGCCTTCGAGATTTTCGAACCGCGCATCGGCACAGCCGATTGGCAGAGGCTGAAGGGTGGCGATCCCCTGGCCGTGCTCGACATCGAGGCTTTTGCCAGCCTGGGTCTTCGCCGAAGCTCGGCCTTCGTTGCGGCCTATCTCAAATCCCTAGGGGCTCTGGCAGAGCAGGGCGCTGCTGCAACATTGGTGCAACTGCTGAGATCACGGCATTGAGTTGGGGGCAGGATGAACACAGGCCAGAGGCAAGCCTTCCTTGAAATGCGGTCGGCGCCCTGATCATCGCCGTGCTCTCCAACGGCCTGATTCTGATCGGTGTCTCCGACATCTGGCAGTTCATCATTAAGGGCTTGATCATTATCGGAACCGTCGCTCTCGACCGCCTGCGATCTTCCGGCGACGCCCGGACATAGAAATCGATACTCACTCGTGAGGTCGATAGGGCCCCGCCCAAGAATCTGCCCTGTCCTTGGGCGCGTGGCCCTTTTTTTCGAGAGAGCCCACGAAACGGCTTCATTGCGTGATCTCAACAATGAAAACCAGAAACGACCGCATCATCGTCGTCGACGCATACGAGATCGTGCTGGCTGGGAGCGAGCAGGCTCTCCCTCCCTATCGCGGCCTGCCTTGCCGAAGCCGGCATCGCTCCTGGCGAAGTGGCGGTGATCGGGGATGGAGCCCGCAACGCGCTGTGGGTGCGGATTCTCGCCGATGTGCTTGGCCGGCGGCGAGGCGATCGCCGTAATTGCCACCAAGTCCGCCAATCTTGGACGTTGCCAAGCCGAGGGCCGAGCTGATGCAGGCCTATCCCGATAATTTTGCGGCCTTCTCGACGGCTCCTATCGGTTGTCGAGGGTGGTGCTCTAAAAGACTCTTATAGCAAGAGGCATTTTCAATAACTCCTGGTTCCGTCCAACGATTTTTGCCAAATCGTCGATTTGGTGTCTGAGATCGTCAGGTGTTCAAACCCCCGTTGCGCCAGCATCTCCGGGGCTTGGTATAAGGTCAAAGTGTGTATGGGTCGTCGACATGGACTTGACCCCACGACATAAGCCGAAGCTAAATATTGGCGATCCATCAAAACTGAACATCGAAGGATGCCGGTGGGAGTGCTGGCGCAGGGGAGTGGAATGAAGATAGGCGCACTGAAAGAAATATGGGCGGGTGAGACGCGGGTTGCGGTGACCCCGTCGTCCGCGGCGCACCTTGCCAAGCTGGGCCATGAAGTCTTTGTCGAGGCCGGCGCTGGAACTGCTTCCGGTTTTGGCGATGCCGACTATGTGAAGGCGGGCGTCGTGGTGGCCAATTCTGCCGCCGATCTCGTCGAGGCCGTCGACGTGGTGGCCAAGGTACGCCAGCCCAGCGATGCGGAACTGGAGCGCATGAAGAGCGACCAGACGCTGATTTCCTTCTTCTACCCAGGCCAGAACCAGGAACTGCTCCAGCACGCGAAGGACAAGGGCGTCACCGCGGTGGCCATGGACATGGTACCCCGCATCTCGCGCGCCCAGAAGATGGACGCCTTGTCCTCGATGGCCAATATCGCCGGCTATCGGGCGGTAATCGAGGCTGCCAACAATTTCGGGCGCTTCTTCACCGGGCAGGTCACTGCCGCCGGCAAGGTGCCGCCGGCTAAGGTACTGGTGATCGGCGCCGGCGTCGCAGGCCTTGCCGCGATCGGCGCAGCCCGCGGGCTCGGGGCGATCGTGCGCGCCTTCGACGTTCGGCCTGAAGTCGCCGAGCAGATCGAGTCGATGGGTGGCGAGTTCCTCTTCCTCGATTTCTCCGACCAGCAGGATGGCGCTTCGACGGGTGGCTATGCCGCGCCCTCATCGCCCGAATTCCGGGCCAAACAACTCGAGCTGTTTCGCGCACAGGCGCCCGAGGTCGATGTCGTCATCACCACGGCCCTGATCCCCGGCCGCGACGCTCCGAAGCTGTGGACCGCCGACATGGTGGCGGCGATGAAGAACGGCTCGGTCGTGGTGGACCTTGCCGCCGAACGCGGCGGCAATTGCGACCTGACCGTGCCGAACGAGAAGATCGTCAGCGAGAATGGCGTCACCATCGTCGGCTATACCGACTTCCCCAGCCGCATGGGCGCGCAGGCTTCCGAGCTCTACGCCAACAATGTCCGCCACTTCATCGCCGACCTGACACCTGCCAAGGACGGCATCATCAACCACAATATGGAGGATGACGTGATCCGCGGCGCGACCGTCACGCGGGATGGTGCCATCACCTTCCCGCCGCCGCCGCCCAAGATCGCGGCCATTGCCGCGCAAAAGCCGAAGGAGAAAGCCAAGGAGCTGACCTTGGAGGAAAAGCGGGCCAAGGAACGCGCCGACTTCAGGGCACAGACCCGCTCGCAGTTCACCCTGCTCGGCATCGGCGCCGTGCTGATGCTGATCGTCGGCCTCTATGCGCCGCCCAGCTTCCTCGGCCATTTCATCGTCTTCGTGCTGGCCTGCTTCATCGGCTTCCAGGTGATCTGGAATGTCAGTCACTCGCTGCACACGCCCCTGATGGCGGTCACCAACGCGATCTCCGGCATCGTCATCCTGGGCGCACTGCTGCAAATAGGGTTCGGATCGTGGTGGGTGATCCTTCTTTCGGCGATTTCGGTACTGATCGCCTCGATCAACGTCGTCGGCGGCTTCCTCGTCACCCGGCGCATGCTCGCCATGTTCCAGAAGTCGTAAGGGGATCGCCATGGAATACGGATTGACCACGGCGATCTATGTTGTTGCCGCCATTCTCTTCATCCTGTCGCTCGGCGGCCTGTCGGGGCAGGAGAGCGCCAAGCGCGCCGTCTGGTACGGCATCATCGGCATGGCGCTGGCGGTGCTCGCCACCCTGTTTGGCGCCGGCTCGGGCCATTTCTATCTGACGGTGGTGATGATCGCCTTCGGCGCGCTGGCCGGCTGGTATGTCGCCAATCGCGTGCAGATGACGGAAATGCCGCAGCTGGTGGCTGCCTTGCACTCCTTCGTGGGCCTTGCCGCGGTGTTCATCGGCATCAATGCCGAGATCACGCTGCAGGATGTGGTCGCGGCTCATGCCTCCGGTACGGCAGAGACCTTCACGGGCTTTGCGGCGGTGCTGGCGCACAAGACCTCGGCCGAGATCGCCATGCTGAAGGTGGAAGTCTTCCTCGGCATCTTCATCGGCGCGGTCACCTTCACCGGCTCGATCGTGGCCTTCGGCAAGCTGGCCGGCAAGATCGACGGCAAGGCCCAGAAATATCCTGGCGGCCATGCCCTCAATGCCGGGGCAGCACTGCTCTGCCTGGTTCTGGGCATCGCCTATTGCATGGGCGCCGGGCTGTGGGCGCTTTTGTTGATTACGCTCGCTGCCGGTTTCATCGGCTGGCACCTGATCATGGGCATCGGCGGGGCTGACATGCCGGTGGTGGTGTCGATGCTCAACTCCTATTCGGGCTGGGCAGCGGCGGCGATCGGCTTCACGCTGGGCAACGACCTCCTGATCGTCACCGGCGCGCTGGTGGGCTCGTCGGGCGCGATCCTGTCCTACATCATGTGCAAGGCGATGAACCGCTCCTTCGTGTCGGTCATTCTCGGCGGCTTCGGCGGCCAACAGCAATCGACCATGCAGATCGAGGGCGAGCAGGTCGCCATCGATGCCGACGGCGTGGCGTCAGCGCTCAACGATGCCGAAAGCGTTATCATCGTGCCCGGCTACGGCATGGCGGTCAGCCAGGCCCAGCAGTCGGTCAGCGAGCTGACGCGCAAGCTGCGCGCCGCCGGCAAGAACGTGCGCTTTGCCATCCATCCGGTGGCGGGCCGGCTACCTGGCCACATGAACGTGCTGCTCGCCGAGGCCAAGGTGCCCTACGATATCGTGCTGGAGATGGACGAGATCAACGAGGACTTCCCCTCCACCGACGTGGTCATCGTCATCGGCTCCAACGACATCGTCAATCCGGCAGCCCAGGAGGATCCGGGCAGTCCGATCGCCGGCATGCCGGTGCTCGAAGTGTGGAAGGCCAAGACCGTCTTCGTCTCCAAGCGCGGCCAGGGTACCGGCTATTCGGGCATCGAGAACCCGCTGTTCTTCAAGGAGAACACGCGCATGTTCTACGGTGACGCCAAGAAGTCGATCGACCAGCTCCTGCCCATGCTGGCCTGATCCAACGGGGCGATATCGGAATATACATGGCAAAGGTCGCTCCCGGCATATGGGAGCGACCGGAGGCTTCCTCCCGAGGAATTGCGGTGTTCGACATTCACCGGTCCCTGGCACTGTGAAGCAGCATAGAAATTGGCCGAGGGTGCGAGGCCGTTTTCCAAGATCATCATTCAAGGCTCGCAAGAGGCCTTCGCAGTATCAGGGTTTCTTGGCCTTTTTTCAGTTCGCGCGGCTGGTACGCATCCCAAGATAGGTCAGGGGCGGACTGCCGAAGGCGCGCTTGAACATGATCGTGAATGCGGCCGGGTTTTCGTAGCCCAGGTCGATCGCAACCGTCGTGACGGGCTCGCCCGCCGCCAGACGGGGCATGGCAAATAATAGACAGGCCTGCTGGCGCCAGGCCAGGAAACTGAGACCCGTCTCGAGCCGAAAAACGCGCGTGAACGTGCGCCGGCTCATGCCGAGCGCTGTGCTCCAGTCGTCGATTTGCTCGTGAATGTTCGGTCGTTCGACGAAACGTCGGCAGCGGAGAGCCAGCGGGCCGTGCGAGGGGTAATTCAGCGAAAGCGGCAGGGCCGGCATTTGCTGCATTTCATGGCGTATCAACTCCATCAGTGCGCCGGAGCGGCTATCGAGGTCGTATTCGAGTGGTAGGCTGAGCGCCTCGGTCATGAGGCTTCGCATGAACGGCGAAATGCCGACGACCTGGCAGTGGGCAGGCATGCTCGGAACCGCGTCAGGCTCGAGATACAGGCTTTGCATGCCGACCACGCCGACCATGCGAACATGATGGGTCGTGCCGGGTGGAATCCACATTCCGCGTTGCGGAGGCATGACCCAAGTACCGTCCGGTGTCGCAAGCACGACGACGCCGGACGCGCCGGAGATCAACTGCCCGCGTCGGTGATGGTGAGGCGGGACGATGAAGCCATCCGGATAATCTCGGCCGATCGCGATAATCGGCCGGGGGATGTGATCGACGGTGTCGATATGAATGTCCCGCATGTTGGCCCACTCTCGTAGGATTTTGGCCCAACATTGGTGGCAGGCCGCATGGCCACTCGGTACGCTGCCGATCGGCCGAACACAAGCTCTCCGTTCCGATCGGCGATGGCTTTCTCCGAGGATTTTCCCGTGTCTACCCGAACTCTACCGCGTCAACATACATCCCCCCAACCGCAGACAAGGACAAAGACGGTATTCACCGTCTTGGGGGCGGCGAGTTTTTGCCATTTGCTGAATGACATGCTGCAGGCGCTCCTGCCCGCCGTCTATCCGATCCTTCAGGGCAATTTCGCACTCAGCTTCGCACAGGTCGGTTTTCTGACCTTCATCTACCAGATCACGGCATCGCTGTTTCAGCCCTTCATCGGTTACTATACCGATCGCCGGCCCATGCCATATTCCCTGCCTGTGGGCATGGCTTCATCGATGTCGGGTTTGCTGACGCTCGCCTTCGCACCCAATTATGGCGTGCTGCTGATCGGCGCCATGTTGCTCGGCCTCGGCTCCTCGATCTTCCATCCGGAAACGTCGCGCATTGCTCGTCTGGCGTCCGGCGGCGCCCATGGTCTGGCGCAATCGCTGTTTCAGGTCGGCGGCAATTTCGGATCGGCGCTCGGTCCCTTGGCGGCCGCCTTCTTCGTGCTGCCTCGTGGACAGGCCGGCCTCGCCTGGTTCGCGCTCGCCGCTCTTGCCGGCATCATCATCCTGACGGCGCTGGGGCATTGGTATCAGCTCAACGGTCACGCAAAGCGGGCATCGCACAAGGCTCCCGGCCATCATCCGACACTGACACGCGGTCAGGTTTCGCGGGCAATGGCCGTACTGATCGCGCTGCTTTTTTCAAAATATATCTATCTCGCCAGCTTCACGAGCTATTACATTTTCTATCTCAAGGACAAATTCGGCTTGGCCACGCAGACGGCCCAGATCTATCAGTTCGTCTTCTTCGCGGCCGTCGCATCCGGTACTATTGCCGGCGGGCCGATCGGCGACAGGCTCGGGCGCAAAGTCGTGATCTGGGTTTCGATCCTTGGCGTGCTGCCATTCACCCTGCTGCTGCCGCATGTCGGCCTGACCGCAACCGCCGTGCTGAGCGTGATCATCGGCTTCGTGATCTCCTCTGCCTTCCCTGCGATCGTGGTCTATGGGCAGGAACTGATGCCGGGCCGTGTGGGCATGGTATCGGGCCTGTTCTTCGGCTTCATTTTCGGGATCGGTGGCATCGGGGCAGCCGCACTCGGCACGTTAGCGGACCGGACCGGCATCGACTTCGTGTTCCAGCTCTGTGCCTTCCTGCCGGCACTCGGCATTCTCACGGTGTTGCTGCCGAACCTGCGAGGGCACGAGTCATCGCAGGCATGAGGGGCTGGCGGCGGCGCTCACTTTGCTGTGCGGCATCTGAGCCTGGAACAGACGTTCGGGCACAAGTCCCATGGATAGCGAGCCCACGTGCGCGAGAGCGCGCGCGGGATCACCGGTCGAAGGCTTTGACCACCGTAGATACGAAGAGGGAAGCGGCAAAGAGCAGGAGCACCAGTGCCCCTATACGGGCGAACAACCGCGACGAAGCCATGAGTCTGAAGCGCGAGGCGAGCCCGGCGCCGATCATGGTCCAGACGAGGCCTGCCGATGGGATGAGTACCGACAACCAGCAAAGATAGGGAAGGGCGGCCAATATCTGGCCGTCACGCAGGTGCGGTACGATCGACAGCGTGAACAAGAGTGCCTTGGGATTGAGGAGCGTCACGAGGAAAATGTCGCGGCTGCCCGATCCGACCGATGCCTGCCCGCGCTCGTGCCATCCCCACAATTTCCTTGCCGAGTAGAAAAGGGCGCAGCATGCGGCTATCGCCGCATATGTCGTTGCCGCGGGTACGATGCGTGCCGCGATGGCGAGGCCATAGGACCAGCCGAGTATGCCGGTCAGGTAGCCGGCCAGTTCCGCAGGCAGCAAGAATATGGTCGAGCGAAAGCCGATAAGGGCACCATTGGTCGCGATGAGCGTGTTGGTTGGCCCTGGGACGAACAGCAGCGCCATGGCCGCGAGTGAAAACGCAAACCAGTTTTCCATTACCGATACCTATGGCTGTGTGACGGCACCATGCGATGGCCGGCTCGGTCCAACCGGCCGACAACGTGGTCGGAAACCGCCGACCACGTCCGGGCATTCGGCCCTAGGCCGCCTGGGTGAGCATGATCTGGGGCCGGGTGACGACATAGAGGCCGTCGATCGCTGCAGTGGCCTGCAGGAAGTGCAGTCCGTTCAAGGCATCCATGAACTGCATGTTCTCGCGCCGCGTTTCCTCGCCGAATTGACCGGCACCACGACGCATGTCGACGCCCTGCCGCAGCTTTTCGGCAACCTTCTTGGCGACGAGCTCGCCATATTTTCCGTCGCTGAACTCGGTATAGTCGGCCCCGCCGGAGACGATGCTGACAAATGCCTTCTTCATGTCCTGATCGGAATAGTCCTTGGAGGTGAGATGCTGCGCTTCCCAGAAATAGCCGTCCTGTCCCTTGTTCAGGTCATAGAACGAGGACACCATCATCAGGAAGCGAAGATAGGCTTGCCGGTAGCTCGTTTCGAAGAAGTTGACCGCCCGGTCTTCGTCGACCTTTCCCTTGAAGATGCTGGCAATCGAAGCACCGGCGACGAGGCTCGACATCATCGCCAGATGCACGCCGCTCGATAGCAGGGGATCGAGGAAGCAGGCTGAATCGCCGCACATGAAATAGCCGGGCCCGGAAAACCGTTCCGAGGTGTAGGAGTAGTCGGTCTCCATCCTGATGTCGTTGCGCTTGGCATCTTTCAGGATGATCTTGGCCTCGTCATTGTTGGCCAACAGATGATCGTAGACCTGTTCGGCAGAACGGCCGTCCTCGCGTTCTTTTCTCAACTGGTCGCGGGTAATCACCGTGCCGACGCTGACGGTGCCGTCATTGAGCGGGATGAACCATATCCATCCCGCCTCGATCGAAATGATGCGCGTCGAGCCGGGCGGCAGGTTGTCATAGTTCAGGTTTGTCCCGGTCCAGTACGACCAGACGGCCACATTCTTGAAGACGTTATGGAATTGGCGGTCCTTCCTGTAGTCGTTGGCGATGATGCCGCTGCGCCCCGAACAGTCGACAAGATATTTGAAGCGGATGGTGCCCCGCGTCTCCGAGCCACGATCGAGATAGCTGGCGCCAACAGCCCGGCCATTCTCGAATTCGATATTGGTGACTTTCACGTTTTGATGGATGTCCGCGCCGTTTTCGGCTGCATGATCCAGCAGAAGCTTGTCGAATTCGGACCGTTTTACCTGGTACGAGTGCTGGGGCGCGCCTTCGATCTCGTCAAAGCGGAAAGACCATTTCTCGTTACCCCAGTTGAAGTAGCCGCCGGGTTTTTCAACGAAGCCATGTTGCTTGATCTTCTCGCTGGCGCCAATCGCATCGAGCATGGGCATCAGGGATGCGAGGAGAGATTCACCAATGTGGTACCGCGGAAACACGTCTCGTTCCAGAACCGTCGTCTGTACGCCATGACCGGCGAGGATGGTGGCAACCGTCGAGCCGGCTGGACCTCCACCAATCACAAGTACATCTGTTGTATTTGGTATCATCTAGGTCTCCTGTGCGTTTCGCGAGGCTAGATGTAGAAAGGGCGGCGGATTTGAAGTCCTATCGAGCCTCGGTAGTACGGGCGCCCGAATTGACGATAATTCTGCAAGTGAGAGCCGGTATCGTCCGTTCGGACAATATGTATTGCGTTCTTCTTGGCTGGCGGCGGCGTTGAGCGGCGGATGATCCGGCCGCCGTCTGGCAGGGAGCTAGTCCAACCGGACGATGCTCCGGATGCGGCCGACGTTAGCTTGGCCGGTATTGTCTCTCGAATGAGGCGCGCGGCATGTCGGCATTACTGCATAGGGCGCTGCTCGCGCTGATGATCTCGCTGTCGTGGACGTCGGCTCGGGCATCGCAATGGCGGATATTGGCGCAATTCGACGATGCGCCTGAGGGCCTGGTCGCAGACGCGGACGGCAATCTCTTCGTCAGCCTGTTTCATTCCGGTCGGATCATGCGGGTGACCGGGGATGGCCGGGTCAGCAAGGTTGCCGATCTGCGTGATGTCATCGGCGATGCCAAGGGCAGCACGGTCGGCATCGATTGGGATCGCAAGGACCATCTTTATGTGGCGTTCTCTCAATATTCGGAACGCTACCCCTGGCCGGCAAAGGCCGAGCTTGCCGCCGAAGCCTGTGGCGATGCGACCGTCACCAAATCCGGCCTTTATCGCGTAACGATTACGACCGGAAAGGTCGAAGCGATCGTGACCAGGGCGGACGGATATCCGTTCTGCTTTCCCGATGATCCGGTCTATGCGCCGGACGGTACGATTTTTCTTTCTGACCTCAGCCTGCAGGCGATCTGGAAGATCGATCCCGAGCAAAAGGCGGCGCGGATCTGGTCGAAGGATCGCTTGTTCAGCCCGGGCGACCGCTCCCTGAGCGGCTACCCGGTCGGCGTGAACGGCATAGCCCTGGCGCGCGATGGCAAGGCGCTGTTCGGCGTCACCGGAGGCATCCCCATGCTCGTGCGGGTCCCGATCCTCGACGACGGCCGTGCCGGCAAGGCCCAGATGCTGGCCTTCGGCTATGACAATATGGATGGTCTGGAAGTGGATCGGAGCGGCAATTTCTATCTGACCGAAACCACGCGCAGCGAGATATGGAAGGTCAGCGCCGATGCCAGCAAGCGCCAGCAACTCGGCAATCCGCTCGAGGCCCCCCTCGGAGCCCCCGCCAGTATCGCACTCGTCAATGACGAGCTGTGTGTCACCAATTTGAATTTCTTCAAGAATCTCCCCCCAGCCAAGGCCAATTCGATCGTATGCCGCAAGCTCGATACTTCCCTGTGGTAGGCGCGGCTAGTCTCGATGCGCTTCGATGGTTTGTCCGTCGCCGTCGACAAGGGCCAAGGAAGATGAGGTCGCGTCCATATATCTGCAGCTCCTATACGATAAGCGGCACGATGCCGGGCGGGGCGGTAGCGTCGCGCCATGGTTTTGCCGAAAGGGTGGCTGCGTGCGCCGAAGCCGGCTACGCCGGCATGTGCCTGCATTTTCGCGACTATGCCGAACAGCGCGAGCGCGGATGGCGCGACGAGGACATGCGGGCCGTGCTGGCTGCAGGCCGGATCGACTATCTGTCCATTGAGTTCCTGATCGAGTGGTTCATGGACGGCCAGGCAGGCGAGCTTGCCAGATCAAACGAAGAAGTCGCCTTCCAGGCGGCCAGGGCACTGGGTGCGCGGATTATTCATGTCGGCCCGGATCTGTCCGATCGCCGGATAGCCGGGCCGGTGATGCGCCTGAAATTTCGCGAGCTTTGCGAGCGGGCGGCCCGCTATGGTCTGATGGTTGCCCTGGAGCCGGTCGCCTGGGGCAATGTGCGCGACATCGACACGGCTCTGGGAATCGTCGACGATATCGCCAATGCTGGCCTGGTGCTCGATTGCTGGCATTTCTTCCGGGCCGGCCTTGCGCTCGACGAGATGAAAAAGATCCCGATGGACCGTATCCTGGCAGTTCAGATCAACGACGCCGACAGCGTGCCCGTCGGGGCCCTGGCCGTCGACACGATGAACCGCAAACTGTGCGGGCAGGGTTCGTTCGAGCTCGATCGTTTTGTTGCGACCCTGGACGAAATGGGCGTGACCGTGCCCCTGAGTATCGAGATCATTTCCACGGATATGGCAGGCCGGTCGGCAGCCGAGGCCGCGGCCCTATCGCTGGCCTCGGCGCGCAACTGCCTGCGTGGCCTGGGCTGAGCCATCAAACTATCCGCTGCTAGTCCGTTCGAACGATGTCGAGGCAGGCGGTAATTTTGCATAAGCTGGCAAAAATGCGCCGTCTGCTTCGTGGGCTTAGAGCCCCCCGATGCAGTCGTTGCGTCCTCGAAATCAGGGAGGCGATGCGATGCTCAGTGAACTCGTGATCATCGCGATACGCGGGATTGCCATCGGGTCAATTTTCGCCACCATCGCGATGAGCTTCAACATCGTCCACGGCGCCACGAACATCTTCAATTTCGCCCAGGGCAACATGTTCATCCTGGGCGGGTTCGCAGCCTATTTCCTGGCAAACCAGGTTGGCCTGGGCCAATGGAGCGTGATGCTGCTGGTAACGGGCCTTGCCATCGCCGTCCTCGTTACCTTCCAGGGCTATCTCACTCTCCTGCCGCTCCGCTCGTCCGTCGAGCAGGATAGCTGGCTGATCTCCACGGTCTCGGTGTCGGTCATCGTCGCCGCCCTCCTGATGATCACGCAAGGACCGTTCGCTTATTCGGTATCCAATGTGGTGCCGAGTTTTCGCATTTTCGGAACCCGCACGCCCGGTGCTTATGCGTTGGCGATCGGGGCCATGCTATTCTGGTTCTGTGCATTGCGCTTCTTCCTGCGCCACACCTTCACCGGCCTCGCCATCAGCGCCCTGTCGCAGGATTTCGATGCTGCCCGAGCGGCGGGACTGCCGGTGCGTCGCCTTCAACTCATTTCGTTCGGCATCAGCGGCCTGATGGTGGGAACGGTCGGTTTCCTGGTCGCTCCGGTCATCTCCGTCAGCCCGGATGCCGGCCTGAAATATGTGCTGAATGGTTTCGTGGCCGCGGTCGTCGGCGGTATCGGCTCCAATGCAGGCACGCTGATCGGTGGGCCCCTGGTCGGTATCGTGGCGATGCTCACCGCCTACAAGCTCGGCGGGGCCTATCAGGATCTGGCGTCCTTGCTGGTTCTGGTCCTGATCCTGATGTTCAGGCCGCAGGGCTTGTTCGGGCGCGCCAGCGCAAGGCGCGTGTGACCATGCAGACAGCCCTGAACGTCCACACCGATCCTGTTCCCGTGACGAATGCCAAGGCCAAGGGCCGCTTCAACTCCGATCTTGCGCAGGTCTGGATCGGCGTCGCGCTCATTGCGGTAACCGGTTTCGGCCCCTTGATCGTCGGCAATTCCTACTGGATCCATACGTTCCAGCTGGTGAACATCTATATTGCCGCGGCAATCTTCCAGAACATGCTGTTCGTCGACGCGGGGCAGAAGTCATTCGGCCAGGGCGCCATTCTCGGTCTCGCGGCCTATGGCGCCGCCATTCTCTATGGCTTGCATGGCTGGTCCTTCGCCACTGCGGCCTTGGGTGGTGTCGCCTGCTCGGTCCTGGGCGGCCTGCTGTTCGCCCTGCCGGCGCTCAGGGTGCAAGGCTTCCACCTGGGTTTTGTCACCATGAGCGCGGCTATCGTCTTCCCGCAGCTCCTGGTTACGCTCGATGCCTGGACCAACGGCATCAACGGCATCAACGTCACGGTGCCCGCGCTGACCAATCCGGCCATCCTCGGCATGTCGCCGCTGGCGATCATGGTCGGCGTTCTTCCGATGGTCGCGCTGTTTGCGCATTATGCTGTTCGCCGCTCGAAGCTCGGCCGGAGCATGTTCATCGCTGCGCTTAGCCCCGAGGCGGCTCGCTCCCTTGGCATCAAGCCGGGTGTGATGCGCTTTCTCGCCTTCGTGCTCACGGCGGTCGGCACGGGCCTGTGCGGGATCCTCTATTTGCCCACGGTCGCCTTTGTGAGCCCGCAGGGCTTCAACATCGAGCTGTCTTTCGTGTTCTTCTTCGCCGTCGTGGTGGGCGGGCGCGGCCAGATGCTTGGGCCAATCGTCGGCATCTGGATCGTCTTCATCCTGCCCAATATCCTGCTCGCCCAATTCGTCGAATATCGCCTGTTGATGTACGGCACCTTGACGCTCCTGGCGGTGATGGCCTTCCCGGATGGCATCGTCGGCTCCATCGAGCGCCTGCGTGCGAAACGAAAGCAGCAGGGCGGAGGCGAGCACGCCTTTCGCATCGATGGCTTCCTGGCCGACCTGCAGTCCGGCAAGGGCTCGCGCGAGCCGACCGAAGAGACCGCCATCGAGGTCCGCGGCGGCACCAAGAAGTTCGGCGAGGTTATTGCGGTGAACGCCGTCACGCTCAAGGTCCGCAAGGGTGAGGTGCATGGCCTGATCGGCGCCAACGGCTCGGGCAAGACCAGCCTTCTCAACGTGCTGAGCGGCCTTTCCAGGCTGAACGCCGGCTCCTTCACGATCAACGGCTTCGACGCGACCCGAATGGCCGCCGATCGCATCGCCAATCTGGGCCTGGGCCGTACCTTCCAGGCACCGCGCATCTTCAGCCAGATGTCGCTGTGGGATAATTTGAAGATCGGCATGGATGCCCGGGTCGGCCCCGCGAGCACCAACATTGCGGCACTGGCGAGGACCCTGGAGGAAAGCTTCGGCCAGGATAGCGCCGGCCTGCTGTCGCACGGCCAGCGCCGTTTGGTGGAGGTGATGCGCACGGTGCTGAAGGAGGCTCCGATCGTGCTGTTCGACGAACCGGCCGCCGGTTTATCTCCCAGCGAGCGGGCCAATTTCGCCAATCTGGTCAGGTTCCTCAGCCGGCAGATGGGCAAGACCGTGGTGCTGGTCGAACATGATCTCGATCTGGTGTGGGGCATTGCCGATACCATCACCGTGCTGGATCAGGGCAAAGTGGTTTGTTCGGGCAAGCCGGATGTGGTCGCCAAAGATCCGGCGGTGCAGCATATGTTCGTGAGTCCACGCCATGCTTGAGGTCAAGAACCTGGTCGCCGGCTACGGCACCATTCCAGTGCTGCGGGATGTCAGCCTCATCGCCAAGGCAGGCGAGATCCTGCTCATCGGCGGCGAGAACGGTGCCGGAAAATCGACATTGATGCGAGCGCTTGCCGGCTTCAACAAGCCGGACGGCGGAGAGATCCTGCTTGATGGCAGGCCGATCGGCGGGCTTGCTCCCGAGAGGATCGCGCAATCGGGCCTGCGTCTGGTGCTGGACGGGCACCGCGTCTTCCCGGAGCTCAGCGTCTTCGACAATCTGCGCATGGGAGCGGCGGCTCGCCGCGGTGACCGTGCCGGCTTCAATCATGCCGTGGAGGAGATCTACTCGGTCTTCCCGGTCCTGAAGGAAAAGCACAAGCTCTATGCTCGCGACCTGTCGGGAGGGCAGCAGCAGATGCTCGCGCTTGGGCAGGCCTTCATCGCCCAGCCCAAAGTGTTATTGTGCGACGAACCCTCGATGGGGCTCGCCCAGGCATTGCTCCCGCCGATCCTGGCTTTCCTGCGTCGTTGGGCAGAGACCGGTACCGCGGTCGTCATCGTGGAACAGCATCTGGGAGTAACGGCGCCCTTTGCTGATCGCGCCATGATCATCGAGCGCGGGCAGGTGAAGTTCTCGTGCCTGGCTCCCGAGCTCGACGGCATGCTCGGCGCATCCGTGGCCGCGGAGTAGGCCGGATGAAAGGCGGCATGGACGAGCAGGCCGATAGGACGGTCGCGCTGGCTGGGGGCGATCCGCGGCCCTATGTCAGCTTTCGCGGCGCGGTCGAGCCGCATTGGCTCGATGTGAACCGTCACATGAACGTGTCCTGGTACGATGGCGTGTTCGACAGCGCCGAAAGCGACCTGTTCGATGTTTTCGGCATTCGCGATGCCTATATCCGCAGAACGAACTACAGCATCTTTCGTCTCGAAAAAACTGTTCGCTATGAGCGCGAACTGATGCTGGGTGGGCGGTTGGAAGTGCGCAGCCTCGTGTTGTGGACCGACCTCAAGCGCATCCACCATTTTCACGAATTGTGGAATGTCGACCAGGACTACCGCGCGGCGACGGCCGAGGGGGTGTCGATCCACGTGGATCTGCGATTACGCAAGGCCGCCAAGATTCTCGACGCCGAGGTGACGGCTCCCCTGATCCGGCTTGCCGCCGAACATGGACGGTTGGCGCGCCCGAAGGGTGTGGTGCGGACCTTTGGGCAGTAGGGCTTTGCTAGTCTCTTTGGACGATTGCGGCTTCTGGCGGCGGTCGTAGTGTCCCGCCAGCTAGTAAATTGAATTGTCGGCGGAAATCCTGACATGAGCGATCTGGTGGAGCCGCGTAAGGCAGACATTGCCTATGAGACCGAGCGGCCGGTTCTCTACGAGACCGAGGGGCCGGTTGCCTGGGTGACGATGAACCGCCCCCAGTTTAACAATGCCCAGAACTCGCAGATGACCTACGCGCTCGACGACGCCTTCAAGCGGGCGGTGGACGACGATGCAGTCAGGGTCATCATTCTCAACGGTGCCGGCAAGCATTTTTCGGCGGGCCATGACATCGGCACGCCGGGGCGCGATGTCAGCAAGACGTTCGACCGGCGCCTGATGTGGGCCGATCACGTCAACAAGCCGGCGGCCGAAATGCTCTATACCCGCGAGCATGAGGTTTATCTCGGCATGTGCCGGCGCTGGCGCGACATGCCCAAGCCGACGATTGCGCTGGTGCAGGGGGCTTGCGTCGCCGGTGGTCTGATGCTTGCCTGGGTCTGTGATTTCATCATCGCGACCGACGATGCCTTTTTCCAGGACCCGGTCGTGCGCATGGGCATTCCGGGCGTCGAATATTTCGCGCATGCCTTCGAGCTGCCGCCGCGCGTGGCCAAGGAATTCCTCATGATGGGCGAGCGCATGCCGGCTGCTCGCGCCGAGCGTTTCGGCATGGTCAACAAGGTGGTGGCCCGCGACGACCTCGAGGCTGAAGGCCGCGCCATGGCCGGCAAGCTCGCAGGCCATCCTCGTCTCGGCCTCTGGCTCTCCAAGCAGGCGATCAACCATGTCGAGGACCTGCGCGGCAAGCGCAGCGCCATGGATGCGCACTACCACATGCACCACTTCGCTCATGCTCAGAACGACCTGACCACCGGCAATACGCTGGGAGGGCAGGACGCCAGGAGCATGGCGGCCGCCAACAAGAAGCAGGCCGGCGAGGGATAGGCCCGCCGCCGCCCGCGATCATCGGGAATATCAAGACGTGGACCTGAACTATACCCAAGAACAGAAGGCCTTCCGGCGGGAAGTGCGCGCCTGGCTCGAGACCCATGCACCTCAAAAGCCGCTGCCTTCCTTCGATGCCAGCCGCGAGGGTTTCGAGGCGCATCGCGCCTGGGAGCGTGTGCTGGCTGGGGGGCGCTGGGGCATGGTGACCTGGCCCGAACGCTATGGGGGGCGTGGGCTCGACCTCATCCAGTGGCTGATCTTCGAGGAGGAATATTATCGTGCCGGCGCGCCGTTGCGGGTCAACCAGAACGGCATCTTCCTGTTGGGCCCGACTTTGATGGAATATGGCACGCCTGAGCAGAAGGCGCGCTTCCTGACCGCGATGGCGTCCGGCGACGAGATCTGGGCGCAGGCCTGGTCCGAACCGCAAGCCGGATCGGACCTGGCTGCAGTGCGCTCGACGGCACTTTGGGAGGGCGATAGCTATGTGCTCAAGGGCCATAAGATCTGGTCGTCGCGCGCCGTCTTCGCCGACTGGGCTTTCGGCCTGTTCCGCACCGATCCGGCTTCGCAGCGACACAAGGGCCTGTCGCTGGTCTTCTTTCCCCTGGACGCACCGGGCGTGCGGGTGCAGGCCATCCCGCAGATCGATGGCGAGACCGGCTTTGCCGAGATCTTCCTGGAGGATGTACGCGTGCCGGCCTTCAACCGCCTCGGCGGGGAAGGCGAGGGCTGGGCGATCTGCATGGCAACAGCCGGTTTTGAGCGTGGCCTGATGCTGCGCAGCCCGGCGCGTTTCCAGGTCGCGGCGCGACGGTTGGTCGAGCTTTACAAGGCGCATGAGGCGGACGTCGATGCCACCGTTCGCGCAGCCGTCCTCCAGGCTTGGATGGATGCGGAGGCCTATGCGCTGTCGATCTATGCCACCGCCTCGAGGCTGACGGCAGGGGGCCAGATCGGGGCCGAGGCCAGCACCAACAAGATCTTCTGGTCGGAAATGGACATCGCACTGCACAAGGCGGCCCTGTCGATCCTCGGCGCGCGTTCGGAACTCCTGCGCACGGCCCCCGCGGCGGGCGATGTCGGCCGCTGGCTCGATGGCTATTTCTTCTCTCTGGCCGGCCCGATCTATGCCGGCTCCAACGAGATCCAGCGCAACATCATTGCCGAGCGCATGCTCGGATTGCCGCGCGCCTGAAGGAGGACGAAGAATGGATTTTCGTTTTTCCGAAGAGCAGGCCATGACGGCCGATATGGTGCGCGAACTGCTGGCCGAAATCTGCCAGCCGGCGCATCTGCGTCGCCTGATGGAGGAAGGGGCTGCTCGCGATGCCGGGCGCTGGACCAAGATCGTCGAACTCGGCCTTGCGGGCGCGCTGGTCCCCGAGCAGAGCGGCGGGCTTGGCCTTTCGGCCGTCGATTTCGTGCAGGTTGCCGAGGCATGTGGCCATGCGGGCTTGCCCGAGCCGCTGGTGGAGAATGCCGGGGTGGCGCTGCCGCTGCTGGCTGCTTTCGCCAGCAATGCCCGGGCGGCACGCCTGCTCGAACAGGCGTTGGCGGGCGAGGCGACGGTCACGGTCGCCCATCCCGTCAATCCTTTCGTCGCCGATGCCGACATGGCGAGTGCCGTCCTGGCCGTGCGTGAGGGCGCGGTGCATCTGGTCAACCTCAAGAAAGCGGATGTCGTGGCACAGCCCAGCATCGATCCGTTTCGACGCCTGTTCACGCTTGCCCTCATACCGGATGCCGGGACAGCGATTGCCGATACCGGGCAGGCCGACGTTGGGCTCGCGACAGCGCTCGATCGGGGTGCCTTGTTTGCGGCCGCCCAGTTGCTGGGCCTCGCCCAGCGCTGCGTGGATCTCGGCGTCGTCTATGCCAAGGAGCGCCAGCAGTTCGGCAAGCCGATCGGCTCGTACCAGGCGGTCAAGCATCATCTCGCCACGGCGCAGGTGAAGATCGAGTTTGCCCGCCCGGTGTTGCATGCGGCGGCAGCCGGGCTCGAACGATCGGATGTCCACAGCCGGGCGCGCATCTCACAGGCCAAGCTTGCCTGCGCCGAGGCAGCCGATATTGCTGCGCGAACCTCGATACAAGTCCATGGCGCCATGGGTTATTCCTGGGAAGTGGACGTGCACCTGTTTCTCAAGCGTGCCATTGCCTTGACCCATTGGTGGGGCGGGAGCGCCTTTCACCGCGAACGCGTCGCCGCCCGCGTCTTCGGGACATCGATCGGGCCCGAACATACTTTTGCAGGAGAGGCCGAGAATGCCTGAAGCCTATATCGTCGACGCCATCCGCACCCCCGTGGGCCGCAAGAAGGGTGCGCTCGCCCATCTGCACTCGGCCGATCTTGGCGCCCAGCCGATCAAGGCCCTGATGGCGCGTACCGGCATCGATCCCGGTGCCGTCGACGACGTCGTCTATGGCTGCACCGACACCATCGGGTCGCAGGCGGGCGATATCGCCCGCACCTGCTGGCTGGTTGCCGGATTCCCCGATCACGTGCCGGGGGTGACTGTCGATCGCCAATGCGGATCGGGACAGCAGGCCGTGCATTTCGCAGCGCAGGCGGTGATGAGCGGCACGCAGGATCTGGTGGTTGCCGGCGGGGTCCAGAATATGAACATGGTGCCCATCGGGGCCGCCATGATCGTCGGCGCGCACTATGGTTTCCCTGATCCTTTCAGCACTTCGCCCGGCTGGCTCGCCCGCTATGGCGAGGAGGAAGTCAGCCAGTTTCGTGCGGCCGAGATGATTGCGCAGAAATGGCAGTCCAGCCGCGAAGAGATGGAAGACTTCGCCCTGGAAAGCCACCGGCGCGCCATCGCGGCAATCGACGAGGGGCGTTTCGTCGACGAGATCGTCCCGGTCGGCGACTTTTCTGTCGACGAGACGCCTCGCCGCGACACCTCGCTGGAAAAGATGGCCTCGCTCAAGAGCCTGGTCGAAGGCGGCCGTGTCCACGCCGGGGTGGCCAGTCAGAACTGCGATGCCGCCGCCGCGCTCTTGATCGCCTCCGAACAGGCGCTCAGGGATCACAACCTCAAACCGAGGGCGCGCATCCACCACATCAGCGTTCGCGGCGACGATCCGGTCTGGATGCTGACGGCGCCCATCCCGGCGACGCGCTATGCCCTGGCAAGAGCTGGCATGAAACTCGACGACATCGACCTGTTCGAATGCAACGAGGCTTTTGCCTCCATTCCACTGGCCTGGATCAAGGATCTCGGGATTCCCCGTGACAAGGTCAACGTCAATGGCGGGGCCATCGCTTTGGGACATCCCCTCGGCGCGACCGGCGCGCGGCTCATGACGACGATGCTTTACGAACTCGAGCGCCGCAACGGCCGCTTTGCCCTGCAGACCATGTGCGAGGGCGGCGGCCAGTCCAACGTCACCATCATCGAAAGACTGGGGTGATGCCTGTCTATGCTTTCGAGGGGATCGTGCCGGTCGTGCATCCGACGGCCTTCCTGCATCCGACTGCGGTCCTGATCGGCGATGTGACCATTGGCCCGCGCTGCTATATCGGCCCGGGGGCATCGCTTCGAGGGGATTTCGGGCGGATTACCGTGGTGGGAGACGCCAGCGTTCAGGACAATTGCACGCTGCACACCGGCGCCGGCTCGGATTGTATCGTGGGGCGGGGAGCAACCGTCGGCCATGGTGCGATCCTTCATGGCTGCCGCGTGGGCGAGAACACGCTGATCGGCATGAATTCCGTCGTGCTCGATGGCGCCGTGATCGGCGAGGAGAGCCTCGTCGCGGCGATGAGCCTGGTTAAAAATGACCTGGTGGCGCCGTCTCTCAGCCTGGTGGCCGGCAATCCAGCCAAGGTGATCAAGCAATTGCCGCAGGAGGCCGTCATCTGGCGTAACGACGGCGATGGTGAATATCAGCGCCTTGCTGACCGTTCACTGGCCGGCATGGTCGAATGTGAACCGCTCAGGGCGCCGGAGCCCGGCCGCAGGCGCAATGCCGGACAGGCACGCGCCGTGCGGTTGTCGACACAGGTGAAGTGAGAAAGAACGATATGGCAGGCATCTGCGAAAACCGGGTTGTGATCGTCACCGGTGCGGGCCGCGGCCTTGGCCGCGCTTATGCATTGGGGCTCGCGGCCGAAGGGGCGAAAGTCGTGGTCAACGACCTCGGTGTCGGCACCCATGGCGACAGCACCGGCGAAACGCCGGCACAGCAGGTCGTCGACGAGATCAGGGCCCTGGGTGGCCAGGCCATCGCCAATTACGATGACGTGGCCGATTTCGAGGCGGGTGGTCGCGTGGTGAAGGCCGCGCTCGATACATTCGGAAATTTGGATTGTGTAGTCAATAATGCGGGTTTTGTGCGCGACCGCATGTTCGTCTCCTGCACGCCGGAGGAGTGGGACGCGGTTCTGCGGGTGCATCTGCGTGGTCATTTCTGCATCAGCCGCCATGCCGTCGATTATTGGCGGGCCCGTCAAAAGGCAGGCCAGGCAGTCGATGCGCGTATCGTCAACACTTCGTCGGGCGCGGGGCTGCAGGGCAGCGTCGGTCAGGCCGCCTATTCGGCGGCCAAGGGTGGAATCGCCTCGCTGACGCTGGTCCAGGCAGCGGAGCTGCGTCGGTATGGCATCATGGTCAACGGCCTTGCGCCGAATGCGCGCACGCGCATGACGGAGACAGCCTTTGCCGAGGCGATGAAGCCTGAGCAAGGCCAGTTCGATATCTTTGCGCCGGAGAATACCGCGCCGCTGGTGGCTTGGCTGTGCAGCTCGGCTTCGGCCGAGGTCACCGGCCAGATCTTCGAGTTGATCGGCGGCAGGATCCGTTTGGCGCTTGGTTGGAACGATGGCCCCGAATTCGACAAGGGCAGTCGCTGGGATGCCGTGGAGCTGGGAGCCAAGATCAGGGAGCTGGTCGCGGCGCGTCCTGCCGCCAAGCCGGTCTACGGTTCATAAGGTACAGCATCCCCGAAAACTGTGAGGGCGTGGCCGATCACACGCCCTTGCATCGCGTCAGTGTCGAGAGCGTTTTGCGATTTGACGGAGTCACCAAGAATCGCAAAGATGCGTCGAACCAAAGAGTTAGAGCAAACAAGCGGTCAATCATGAACGCACTTTGCTCCAGCGGACACACGGCCTTCAGCTTCGGTTGCGACTGCAGGAGGCCTGCAATGATCAGGCCTCCTGAAGTAATTCTTCGCGCAGGATGTTCTTGAGAACCTTGCCCTGGGCACTGGTGGGCAGCGCCGGGCGGATCTCGACACTGCGCGGGCATTTGAAATTGGCCATGTTCTCCCGCGACCAGGCGATGATTTCCTGCTCGGTAGCGCCCGTTCCCGGGCGGAGCACCACGAATGCCTTGCCGACTTCACCGAGCTTCTCGTCAGGGACGCCGATCACCGCGACGATGCCGATGGCCGGGTGGGTGCTGAGGATGCGCTCGATCTCGGCGGGATAGCAGTTGAAGCCGCCGGCGATGTACATGTCCTTCAGCCGGTCTTCGATGCGCAGATTGCCGTTTGCGTCGAAATAGCCGATGTCTCCGGTATGCAGCCAGCCTTGCTGATCGATGGTCTTGGCCGTCGCTTCCGGATCGTTGAAATAACCCTTCATCACGACATAGCCGCGAATGACCACCTCGCCAGGCTTGCCATCGGGCAGGAGCTGGCCATCCTCTCCCATGATACGCACGTCGACACCGGGCGCAGGCTTGCCGGCCGTATTGGCAATGACGTCATCGGGGTCGGTCGCCAGGCACATCGTGCCGTAGCCTCCGCATTCGGTGAGGCCATAGCCGTTGACCACGCCGGCAAAGCCCAGCTCCGACCGCATGCGACGGATGAGGATGGAAGGCACGACCGCACCCCCCGTAACGCCCAATCGCAGGCTCGACGTATCGAATTTCGCGAGCTCCGGATGCTGCAGCATGCCCTGGAAGATTGCCGGTGGGCCGGGAATGACGCTGATTTTCTCCATCGAGACGCGTTGAAGGATCTCGCCGGCATCGAAGGTGAGGTGGGGCATCAGCACCGCGCCCCGCATCAGCGATACGATGGCGCCGGAACGATAGCCGAAGGCGTGGAAGAAAGGCGGGATGACGAGAATGCGGTCGTGCTCCTGGATGCCGACCCGCGTCGCCCAGGCATCGATGGCCCTGAGGCACTGCCGGTGGGCATACATTACGCCCTTGGGATAGCCCGTGGTCCCCGATGTGAAGAGCATGTCGCAAAGATCGTCCGGACCAATGTCGGCTTCGCGCGCGGCGAGTTCGGCGTCACTGATCGCATCGCCCGCGGCGACGAAACTCTCCCAATCCTGGTCGCCGCCATGCGGATCACCGAATACGACCACCCGGCGCAGCAGATCGCGTGTTTCCGGCTTTAACTGGTCGGGATAGTAGATGCGCAGGAAGTTGCCGGCTGAGAACAGCACCGAAGTGCCGCTACGCTTGACCAGTTCGGCAATCTCGGTGCCCTTGAAGCGCGTGCTGGCCGGGATCAGGACGGCGCCCGCACTGACAAGACCCAGTGCCGTGGCAAACCACTTCCAGGTATTGGGCGCCCAGATCATGATGCGGTCGCCCTTCTTGACGCCGGCGGCAATCATGGCCTTGGCGACGCGCCTGCGCATCGCATCGAGCTCGATGAAGTTCAGCGTGATGCCGTCCTCGATCGCCATGCGGGTGCCGTAGACCTCGGCTGCTCGTGCGCACAGGGCGGGAATGGTGGTGAACGTCCAGTCCGAGTCTTCGATGATCATCGGTCTACCTGCGCACTCTTTGGTTGTCTGGGTCTTGGGTTGTCTGGATGGTGCGGCCGGGCGGGGTGGCCGGGCAAGCTGGAAAGGGAACATAGGCATTGACCGATGACCAACATCGTCCGAAGGGACGACTTAAGCTGACGGCGATGGAATTATAGGCGTGTAGGAGTGCGCGCAATCGCGTACGTCACCGACAGGCAGGCTGAGAGAAACCAGATGAATGAGGCCCAGCAATCGACCGCCACCGGCTTCGAGGAGCGCGTCGTGATCGTGACCGGCGGCACCAAAGGAATCGGGCGCGCCATCGCGCATGGGTTTCTCGAGGCGGGCGCAACGGTGATCGTATGCGCACGCACGCAGCCCGAGGATTTGCCGCGAAGCGCCGGGCGCCAGGCCCTCTTTCTTCCTTGCGACGTGCGCAACGCCGCTGCCTGCAAGGAACTGGTCGAGCGCGTGGGCGAGGAGCACGGACGCGTGGACGTGCTGGTCAACAATGCTGGCGGCTCGCCGCATGTGGATGCCGCCTCCGCCTCGCCGCGTTTTTCCGATGCCATCGTCAATCTCAACCTGATGGCGCCGATCTACCTTTCCCAGGCAGTCTATCCCTGGATGGCCAGATTGCCCGAGGGGGGCAATATCATCAACATCGCCAGCGTGGCGGGACGGCGGCCGTCGCCCGGCACGGCTGTCTACGGAGCCGCCAAGGCCGGACTGCTCAGCCTGACGACCAGTCTTGCCCAGGAATGGGCGCCTAAGGTGCGCGTCAACGCTATCATCGTCGGCTTGATCGAGACTGAAAAGGCGGACGAGACCTATGGTTCCCCAGAAGCACGGCGGGCGATCGCTGCATCCGTGCCGATGAAGCGCATGGGCAAGGGAGCCGATATCGCCCGCGCCGCACTGTATCTGGCAAACCCGACGGCGACTTTCGTGACGGGGGCGACGCTCGAAGTTCATGGCGGTGGCGAAACCCCGCTGTTTCTCGATCTCATGAAACGCCATGCCAAGGCTGATCCGACCTGACCCCTCCGGTGGCCTGGCGACGGGAGCCGGGCACCGACATCAATAGTCCGCATGGACGATGCTCGCTCCGCGCGCATCCTGTGATCTCTCCCGAGCAGCCGACGCGCCGTTTGCAAAAGGATGGCCTCGCGTCGGTCTGAATGCCGGCATGCATAAGACCGGCAGCCAAGTCATGTTTCCCTGGGAGGGATGAATGAGGAAATGCCTTCTGGCCGCGGCTTTCCTGTTGTCGATGCCGCTCGCCGTGGCCGCACAGGAGGGAGCGAGCGTCAAGCTTGGTGTGCTCAACGACCAGAGCTCGTCCTTTTCCGCCCTCGGCGGCACCGAAGTCGTGGATGCCGTGGCGCTCGCCATTTCCGATTTCGGCGGCAAGGTCTTGGGAAAGCCGATCGAGCTGGTTTCGGCCGATCATCAGAACAAGCCGGAAATCGCGCTCTCCATCGCGCGCGAATGGCTGGAGCGCGACAATGTCGACGCCCTGTTCGACATCGCCAACTCGGCGATTGCCCTGAGCATCAACACGTTGCTGGGCGAACGCAAGAAGCTGGGCTTCTTCATCTCGCCGATGACCGACAGGATGACCGAAGCCGATTGCAACGGCTACGGCCTGGCCTGGGCTTTCGACGCCTATTCCCAGGTGCGTTCCTCGGTGAGTGCCCAGTTGAAGGCGGGCGGGGAAAGCTGGTTCGTCATTTCGCCCGACTATGAGGCAGGCAAGGTGCTCGAGGCCGGCGTGAAGACCGCGGTCGAGGAAGAGGGCGGCAAGGTTCTCGGAACGGTGCGCGCGCCGCTCGGGACGACCGATTTTTCCTCCTACATCCTGCAGGCCCAGGCCTCCGGCGCCAAGGTCCTGGTGCTGACCCTCAACGGGCCGGAGCTGGTCAATGCCTTGAAGCAAGTCCAGGAATTCGGCCTGATCGACCAGGGCATGCGCGTGGCGTTGACGGTGCTGCACCAGTCGGATGCGCGCGCCATCGGCCTCGAAGCGTTGAAAGGCACGCAGTTTGCCGCGGCCTGGTATTGGAACACGGACGAAGCCTCCCGGCACTTCAAGGAAGAGATGCAAAGGAAGACAGGTCATGCACCGGGCTGGGTTGCGGCTGGCGCCTATTCGGCCGTGACCAACTATCTCAAGGCGGTCGAGGCCGCGGGTACGGACGAGCCCAGCGCCGTGCTTGCCAAGCTGCGCGCAACCAAGATCAACGATCTGTTCGCGCACAATGCCATGCTCTGGCCGAATGGCCGGCTGGTGCATGACATGCAACTGCTGGAGGTTCGGGCTCCGGGCGAATCCGCCGACCCGCAGGACGTTTTCAAGGTCGTCGCGACGATACCCGCCAACGTTGCCTTTCGCCCGCTCGACAAGAGCGCCTGCAAGCTGGCCGGCCACTGACTTCGAGGCAGCAAGATGGAAAACGAGGTGCGCGGAGGTGCTGGCGATTACATCATCGAGGCGAAGGGCCTGAGCCGGTACTTCAACGGTTTTGCGGCCGTCGAGGATGTCGGGCTCAAGGTCCGGCGCAACACCATCCACGCCCTGATCGGCCCGAACGGAGCCGGCAAGACGACCACCTTCAACCTCATTACGAAGTTTCTTGCCCCGAGCGGGGGCACGATCCGCTATGACGGCGAAGACATTACCGCGCTGTGTCCCGAGCAGGTGGCGCGCAAGGGCATTGTCCGTTCCTTTCAGATCTCGGCCGTGTTCCCCCGCATGAGCGTGCGCGAGAATGTTCGCATAGCGCTGCAGCGTTCGTCCGGCGCGCCCTACCGCTTCTGGCAGAGCGAACGCAGCCTCGCCCGTTTCGATGAGCGCGTCGATGAACTGCTCGATACGGTCGGCCTGCTCGATCATCGCGATCACGTCGCCGTAAACCTGTCCTATGGCCGCAAGCGCGCGCTGGAAATCGCCACGACCCTGGCGCTGGATCCGCGCATGCTGCTGCTCGACGAGCCGACCTCCGGCCTGGGCCAGGAGGACGTCGAGCGTATTGCGCAGTTGATCGGCGCGGTGTCGGCCAAGCGCACCATTCTCATGGTCGAGCACAATCTGCCGGTCGTTGCCGCCCTGTCGGATACCGTCACGGTGCTCGCCCAGGGGCGCGTGCTCGCCGAAGGTCCCTATGACACCGTGTCGCGCGATCCGCGCGTCATCGAAGCCTATATCGGTGGCCCGGATGATTGAGATATCGAAACCGGTACTCGACGTCGCCGAACTGCACGCCTGGTATGGCGAGAGCAAGGCTCTTCACGGCCTGAGTTTCAAGGTCGGGGAGGGCGAGCTTGTGACGCTCATCGGCCGCAACGGCGCGGGCAAGACCACCACCTTGCGCTGCATCATGGGCCTGGTCCGCAAGAAAACCGGTACCATCGCCTATCGCGGCCGAAACGTCACGGCCGAGGCGCCGGAGATCATCGCACGCCGCGGCATTGCCTATTGCCCGGAGGAGCGGGGCATATTTTCGAGCCTGTCGGTTGGCGAGAATCTGGTGCTGCCGCCGCTCATCGCGTCCGACGGCATGGGCCTGGACGAAATCCTCGCCTTGTTCCCGAACCTGAAGGCGCGCTGGTCTAGCCCCGGCACCAGATTGTCTGGCGGCGAGCAGCAGATGTTGGCCATCGGCCGCATCCTGCGCACGGGCGCCAGGTTGCTGATCTTCGACGAGCCGACCGAGGGGCTGGCGCCGGTCATCGTCAAGCAGATCGCTCGGGCAATCGAGGTACTCAAGGCCAGGGGCTTCACCATTCTGATGGTCGAGCAGAACTTCGCCTTCGCATCGAAACTCGCCGACCGCCATTTCGTCGTCGATCACGGCAGGGTGGTCGATTGCTTCAGCCGTGACGAGCTCGCCGGCAACGAAGGCAAGATCCACGCCTATCTCGGGGTATGACTGCCATGCTGGACCTGTTCGGCATCTCGCCGACCCTCCTTTTCGGCCAGCTGCTGGTTGGTCTCATCAATGGTTCCTTCTACGCCATGATGAGCCTGGGCGTGGCGATCATCTTCGGCATGCTGCGCATCGGCAACTTCGTCCATGGCGCGCAATATATGCTCGGCGCGTTCGGAGCCTGGTTTCTGCTGCGCCTGCCGGAGCTGTTTCCCGGCATCGGCCTGCCATCCGTGGGCTATTGGTGGGCGCTCGTCCTCGTGCCGGTGATGGTTGCCCTCATCGGCTGCCTGACCGAGCGCATCTTCATTCGCCGCATCTACGATCTCGACCACGCCTATGGCCTGCTGTTGACCGTCGGCCTTGCCATGGCGATCGAGGGGGTGTTCAACGTCCATTATGGCGCCGCGGGCCAGATGTACGGTGTGCCCACCTCCCTCAAGGGCGGCCTCAATCTGGGCTTCATGGTCCTGCCGTTCTATCGCGCCTGGGTCATCGTGGCCGCCATCGTCATGTGCTTCGGCACCTGGTACGTGATCGAGCGCACCAGGCTCGGGTCCTATTTAAGGGCCGCGACCGAAAACCCCGATCTGGTCCGCACGTTCGGCATCAATGTGCCACGGATGCTGATGTTGACCTATGGCTTCGGCGTCGGCCTTGCCGGCTTCGCCGGTGTGATGGCCGCCCCGATCTACCAGATCAGCCCCCAGATGGGGCAAAGCATCATCATCACCACCTTTGCGGTCGTGGTGATCGGCGGCATGGGTTCGATCTCAGGCGCCATCGTCTCAGGCCTGATGCTGGGCGTGATCGAGGGGCTGACCAAGGTCTTCTATCCGCAGGCCTCGTCAACGGTGATCTTCGTCATCATGGCGCTGGTGCTGATCTTCCGGCCGGCCGGCCTGTTCGGCAGGCAGACATCGAGCCATTCGGTGACCGACGTCTCGTCGGGCCGTTCGGGCGGCTTCCTGGAAAACGGGCGCCTGTGGCTCGCGATCTTCGCGCTGGGCGGGTGCTTCCTGCCATTCCTGGTCTATCCGGTGCTGGGCATGAAGATCCTGGTGCTGGCGCTCTTTGCCTTGGCCTACAATCTGATCTTCGGTTATGTCGGCCTGCTCGCCTTCGGCCATGCCGCCTTCTACGGGGCTTCGGCCTATGTGACGGCCCATGCGGCCGTGGCATGGGGGCTGCCGCCGGAACTCGCCCTCCTGCTCGGTGTCATGGCGGCCACCGCCATCGGTGCCTTGTTCGGCTGGCTGGCGATATGCCGGCAGGGGCTCTACTTTGCCATGATCACGCTGGCATTGGCCCAGATCGTCTATTTCTACGTCGTGCAATCGCCATGGACCCATGGCGAGGACGGCATCCAGTCCGTGCCCCGCGGCACCCTGTTCGGCCTGGTCGACCTGTCCGATACGCTCAACCTGTATTACGTCACGCTGGCAGTGTTCCTCGCCGGTTTCGCCTTCGTCTATCGCGTCATCCATTCACCGTTCGGCCAGACGCTGAAATCGATCCGCGAGAACGAGCCGCGGGCGATCTCGCTTGGCTATTCGACCGATCGTTTCAAGCTGATCGCATTCACGCTTTCGGCAATGCTGTCGGGCGTGGCGGGCGGCATGAAGGCGATCATCTTCCAGCTCGCCTCATTGGCCGACGTCTATTTCACGACCTCGGCCGATGTATTGCTGATGACGTTGATCGGCGGCGTCGGCACCTTGCTCGGTCCAGTCGTCGGCGCTGCCGTCGTCGTGGTCCTGCAGCGGGAATTGGCAACGCTCGGCGCGTGGGTGGTGGTGGTACAGGGCGTGATCTTCGTGCTGTGCGTGCTCTTCCTGCGCAAGGGCCTCGTCGGCACGCTGGAGGAGTTCCTGGCCAACCGCGCCGAGCGCAAGGCACAGGCCAGCACACAGGCTGCGCCGTCGACGAAGCCGGCGCAATGAACGCGCCATCGACGCCTCACCTGTTCCTGAAATCGTCCAGGCGGTTCTCGTGCAGCGCCGACACCAGTTCGCGCTTGCGGATCTTTGCCGCCTCAACCGGCATGGTGTCGATGAAGTGGATGGCACGCGGTGCCTTGTAGGCCGCCAGATTGTCGCGGCAATAGCGAATGAGCTCCTCGGATGAGGTTTCCTGGCCTTGCGCCTTGACCACGATGGCGACGGGGATCTCGCCCTTGCTCTCGTCCGGCGCGCCGACCACCGCGCACAGGGCGATCGCGGGGTGCTTGTAGAGAAGCGCCTCGATCTCCAGCGGATAGACATTGTGGCCGCCGGCGATGATGACGTCCTTCTTGCGGTCGACGATGAACAGATAACCGTCTTCGTCCAGATAACCCAGATCGCCCGATTTCCATCCGCCATCGCTGAAGGCTTCTTCCGTCGCTTTTTCATCCCGCCAATAGCCCTGGGACACGCAATCACCCGAAATGACGACCTCGCCGATCTCGCCTTGCGGGAGAGGGCGGCCCTCGTCGTCGATGATCAGGATGCGCGAGCTGCCGACCGGAAGGCCGGCGGAGCCGGGCTTGCGGGTGCCGGCGGTGGGCTCCATGACGTTCTGGCCGCAGGTTTCGGTTGAGCCATAGACCTGGGTAACGCGTGCTCCGGACAGCGCCTCGAACCGGCGGATCACGGGCTGGGGCACCGGGGAGCCGCCGGTGACGCACACGCGCAGGGAGGAGAGGTCGTGCTCGTCCGGATCGACCTCATTGACCATGTAGGCGTACATGGTCGGTGTGCCGCCGAAATAGGTCGCCTTATAGCGGCTGATATCGGCCAGCACGCGCAGGGTATCCCAGCGTTCGTGCAATACGATGCTGCCGCCCGTATACACACACAGATTGAGGGTCACCGTCAGGCCGAAATTGGTGAACAGCGGCACCGCGCACAGATAGGTTTCTCGTCCAAAGCGGGTGCGATGGGAGACCATCATATCCCGTAATGTCGAGCATTGGTTGAACTGCGATTGCACGATGCCCTTGGGGGCGCCGGTCGTGCCGGACGTGAAGAAGAGCGCGCAAATGTCCGCGCCGTCGCAGGCCACGTCCTCGAACATCGGCGATGCCTGCGCCATCAAGATGGCTAGATCGTCGGCACCCCCGGTGCCCGAGGCCACCAGGCGATGCGCGAGATCGGGGAATTCATGGCGGATTTCGGCAAAATAGGGCCAGGTCGTGCTGTCGGCGATCAGTGCCTTCATGCCGGTCTGCGGCATGATCTTGCGCAGTTCGGCATGGCGGAACATGGCGCTGAGCGGAGCGGGAATCGCGCCGAGCCTCTGGCATGCCCAAAAGCCGATCGCCATCATCGGCGTACTCGGCAGATAGAGACCAACCCGATCGCCCTTGGCGACGCCGCGCGCTTTGAGCACATGGGCAAGCTGGGCGGTACGCCGGGAAAATGCCGCATAGGTCAGCGTTTCATCGTCGGTCACGATGAAGGTGCGCTCGCCGATGAGGCGCACATTCCGCGCCAGGATCTGGCTCAGGGTTTCCATGATCGTCTACCTGCCCTCGGATGGGATTTGCACCGACTTCAACGCGTGTTCTTCGGCCGGTCATCGTCTGCATAGACTAAGGATCGGCGGAAGTGGCGATCACGAAATCAGAATGCCGCCGTCGATGGGAAGCTGGTGGCCGGTCATGCGCCGCGAGTCGTCGCAAGCCAGATAGAGAGCGGCCCTGGCGACGTCGATCGGTTCGGCGATCCCGAGTAGATAGGCGTCCCATTGCGCCTTGAGATGGGGCTCGCGTTCGAAGAAACCGAGAACGCGGTCGGTGGCGACCGCGCCCGGCACCAGGACATTGACGCGGATCCTGTCCTTGGCGAATTCTACCGCCATCGAACGGGTGAGCGAGATGACACCGCCCTTGGCCGCGGTGTAGGCATCGCGGTTGGGGATGCCCATGGCACCTACGATGGAGGAGCAATTGACGATCGACCCGCCGCCGCATTCCTGCATCAGCGGGATGGCATGGCGGCAGCACAGCCAGGTGCCGAACAGGTCGAGCTTGATGCAGCGCCAGAATTCCTCGACCGGGGTGGTGGTGACCGGCCCATCGGCCGAGCTCGAGCCGCCGGCATTGTTGTAGAGCACATCGAGCCTACCCCAGGTTTCCGCCACCGTCCTGAAGCAGGCCCCGACGCTGTCGGGCAGGGTGACGTCCATCTCGAGATAGCGCGCCGTGCCTCCCCGTGCGTTGATCCCGGCGGCGACTGCCTCGCCCTTGCCTCGGCTGCGGCCGGTGACGGCGACCTTGGCACCCTCTTCGGCGAACAAGTGGGCGGCCGCTTCTCCGATTCCGCCGGTTGCACCGGTGATAATTGCCACCTTGCCTGCCAGGCGGGCCATTGTTCATTCTCCTTCAAACACAATCCGCAAGCTGCGTGTCGAGGCGCGGCCGGCATCGTCCGAATGGATTAAAGGCCTGGAGGGGCGCTCTTTCGGCCCGCGCCCGCCTGAGTTCTCGCGACTAGTCTCATCAGACGATGTTTGGCCCGGGGCCATGTTCCATTGCTTGGACAATGGATGAATTTGGCAAGGCCGGTTCGGCGGTACAGGTATGAAAGCAGTCGTCTGCAAAATGTTTGCGCCGCGGGCGGGGCTCCGGATCGAAGACGTGCCGGAGCCCGTGGCAGGTCCCGGGCAGGTCGTGATCCAGACCCACGCGTGCGGTATCAATTTCTTCGACGGCCTGATGGTCGAGGGCAAATATCAGACCAGGCCCGAGCTCCCCTTCACGCCCGGCAGCGAAGTTGCCGGTATCGTCGTGTCGGTGGGGCTGGGCGTCGAATATCTTGAGATCGGCATGCGCGTGCTCGGCTTTGCCGGCATTGGCGGCTATGGCGAGCAGGTTGCGCTCGATGCCGGGCGGGTATTTCCGATCCCGGCTGAAATGAGTTTTGTCGAGGCCGCCGGCTTTCTCATCACCTATGCCACCTCCCATCATGCGCTCAAGGATCGGGCGCAGCTCAAGGCGGGCGAGACCTTACTCGTCCTGGGTGCGGCGGGTGGTGTCGGCCTTACCGCCGTCGAACTCGGCAAGCAGATGGGCGCCCGCATCATCGCCGCTGCTTCCAGCGACGAGAAGCTCGCGCTCTGCCGCACCCACGGCGCGGACGAGACAATCAATTATGCCAGGGAGGACCTGCGCCAGCGCATCAAGGCCCTGACCGACGGGCAGGGTGTTGACATCGTCTATGATCCGGTCGGTGGAGCCATGACCGAGACGGCGGTGCGTAGCCTCGCACTATTCGGACGCATGCTGGTGATCGGCTTTGCAGCGGGTGACATTCCCCAGATCGCCCTCAATCTGCTGCTTCTCAAGCAATCGGCCCTGATCGGCGTGTTCTGGGGTGCCTTTGCGCGTGCAATGCCTGAAAGGAATGCCGGTAATATCGCCGAACTGATGGATTGGTTCGCCAAAGGCAGGCTCAAGCCGCACATCTCGGCCCAGTATTCCCTCGATCGCTTTGACGAAGCGCTGGATCTCGTCATGGAACGGGCGGTCAAGGGCAAGGTGGTGCTGGTCATGGGCCAGGCGGCGAACAATATGGAAGGAATGCCGGCATGACCGAGTTGCTCGCAAGATCCGTATCGATCGTCCGGCAAGGCGACATCCTGCTTGCGGCTGTCGACAATCCACCGGTTAATGCCCTGTCGTATTCAGTGCGCGCGGGATTGATCGAGGCGGTGAGGATGCTGGAAGGCGATGCGGATGCGCGCGCCATGGCGATCATCTGCCGGGGACGCACCTTCATCGCCGGCGCCGACATTCATGAATTCAACAAGCCTATGGTGCCGCCGCTCCTGGGCGAGGTCATCGACAGGCTCGATGCGGCCACCAAGCCGATCATCGCCGCAATCCACGGCACGGCGCTCGGCGGGGGGCTCGAGGTGGCGCTGGCCTGCAGCTATCGTATCGCGCTCGAAGGCGCTAGGGTCGGCCTGCCCGAGGTCAAGCTCGGCATCCTGCCGGGCTCCGGCGGCACGGTGCGTCTGCCGCGCCTGGTGGGCGTGGAACAGGCGCTGGCGATGATCAGCGAGGGAGGACAGGTTTCAGCGCGTGATGCATGCGAGAGGGGCCTCATCGACGACGTAGTCAGTGGCGATCTCGAGGCTGCGGCCGTCGCCTTCGCCGGGAAGGTGGTTGCCGAAGGCGCCAGGATGCGCCGCACCAGCGATCTGCCAATCCCGGCCTTCGACCCGACCGTACTCGAAGCAAGTCGAGCGTTATTATCTAGGAAATACAAAGGGTTCAAGGCACCTCTTATAGCGGTGGATCTAGTTCGGATGGTAGCCGAAACGCCCGTGGCCGAAGCTATCGCTCGCGAATATCAGACTTGCAGGGAGTTGCTTGGCTCACAGCAGTCGAAGGCGCTGCGCCATGTCTTCGCGGCGGAGCGCGAAGCTTTCAGGATTGACGGTGTCGGCGCTGAGATAAAGGCCCGGGAGGTAAGGAAGGTAGCCGTCGTCGGCCCCGGCGTCATGGGCCGCGGCATCGCCACATGCTTCCTCAATATCGGCATCCCCGTCACACTGGTCGGCTTGTCGGAAGAGGGGCTCGCTACGGCGGTCGGGGCGATCGGTAAAAGCTATGAGAGCCTGGTCAAGCGCGGCGTCTTGACGGCCGAGGAGATGACGCGGCGCATGGGGCTGCTGACCCCGGCCACGACCTATGACGGGCTTGGCGACATCGATCTTGCCCTCGAGGCGGTGACCGAGGATATGGCGGAGAAGAAGGAGGTCTTCTCCAGGCTCGAGGGGGCGGTTCGCGACGATGCGATCCTGGCGACCAACACCTCCTTCCTCGACATCGAGGAACTCGCGGGCAGTTGCAGGAATCCCGGCCGCATGGTCGGCATGCACTTCTTCAATCCGGCCAATGTCATGAAGCTGCTCGAAAATGTGCGCTCCGCGAAAACGTCCTTGGACGTGCTGGCGACCACGATGGCGCTGGGCAAGCGCCTGGGCAAGGTGCCGGTGATGGTCGGCCGCTCGGAAGGCTTTGTCGCCAACCGCATGCTCTCCAAGCGGACGCGGGAAGCCCAGTTCCTGCTCGAGGAGGGGGCGACACCCCTTCAGGTCGACCGGGTGCTCACCACGTTCGGTTTCCCCATCGGGCCGTTCGCCCTGGCCGATCTCGCCGGCATGGACATCATGGCCGCCGCCCGAAGGGCTCGTCTGCCTCGCATGTCGCTGCGCGAGCAGCAATGCGCCATCGTCGACAAGCTGGTTGGAGCCGGCCGGCTCGGCCAGAAATCGGGCGCGGGCTATTATGTCTATGACGAGAACCGCAAGGCTGCCCATGATCCGGCCGTCGACGATATACTCGATGCCCATCGGCGCGAGCGCGGCTTTGCAGCGCGCAGCATCAGCGACGAGGAGATCCTGGAGCGTTGCCTGTTTGCCATGATCAACGAGGCGGCGCGGATCCTGGAGGAGAAGGCCGCGGCGCGGCCCGGCGATATCGACGTCATCTGGACCAGCGGCCTGGGTTTCCCGGCCTATCTGGGGGGGCCGATGTTCCACGCCGACCAGATCGGCTTGGCGAAAGTCAAGTTGGCCCTAGAGAAATATGCCGGCCTGGTGGGCGACGATTATTTCCGCCCTGCCGCTCTCATCGAAAGGCTGGTTGCCGAAGGCCGCGGCTTCCATGGCTGATGTCGCCGCCCGTGCCGAACCCATTCAAGACCAGACGGAATAGGACATTATGAACAAGCAGATGGACCTGGCAACGGCAGTCGGCCAGCTCAGCAGCGGCATGACGATCGGCATCGGCGGTTGGGGACCGCGGCGCAAGCCCATGGCGCTCGTGCGCGAGATCCTGCGCTCCGATCTCAAGGATCTGACGCTGGTCGCCTATGGCGGGCCGGAGATCGGCATGCTGTGCGCGGCTGGCAAGGTCCGGAAGCTGATCTACGGCTTCGTATCGCTCGATGCCATGCCGATCGAACCCTATTTCCGCAAGGCCCGCGAGGCGGGTGCCGTCGAGGTCTCGGAACTGGACGAGGGTCTGCTGCTGCTCGGGCTGCAGGCAGCGGGCCATAATCTACCCTTCGCGGCGACGCGCGTCGGACTCGGCTCTGGCGTCATGACCTATAATCCGCATTTCAGGACGGTGAAATCGCCCTATGACGATGGCGAGGTATTGCTGGCGATGCCGGCAATCAGGCTCGATGCCGCCTTGATCCATGCCAGCCGGGCCGACCGGCTGGGCAACACCCAGACCGATGGTCCCGACCCGTTCTTCGATGGCCTGTTCGCGCGCGCGGCGGACAGGGTGTTCGTGACCAGCGAAGTGCTGGTCGACCGCATCGATGCCGACCATTCGCACACGGCCAGGTCGAACCTGTTCGAGCGCTGCCTCGTGAACGGCGTGATAGAGGCGCCGCTCGGTGCGCATCCGACCGCTTCGCACGATGCCTATGGCTGGGACATGGGCCACCTGAAGAGCTATGCCGCATCGGCCGGCGAAGAGGGAGGCTGGCAGCGTTATTTCGAGCAATATCTGAAGAGCGACGAGGCCGGCTACATCGCGAGCGTGGGCGGCGAGGCCGAGATCCGCGCTTTGCCGCTCCCCATTTTCTGATCGGATACGATATGACGACCGCACAAGACTATACACTGGCAGACCTGGTCATCGTGGCTGCCGCACAGGCCTGGCAGGGCGATGGCGAAGTGCTCGCCACCGGTATCGGCCCGTTGCCGCGCCTGGCTGCCGGCCTTGCGAAACTGACCTTTGCGCCGGGCCTCATGCTGACGGATGGCGAGGCCTATCTCGTCGAGGATCCCGTGCCGCTGGGGCCGCGCGGTGACTATCAGCCGAAATTCTCGGGCTGGATGCCCTATTCGCGCGTGTTCGACAGTGTCTGGAGCGGGCGCCGCCATGCCATGGTCACACCCGTCCAGGTCGACCGCTTCGGCCAGGGCAACATCTCCGCGCTTGGCGGCGATTTTCGCAAGCCCAAGGTCGCCATGCTCGGTGTCCGCGGATTCCCGGGTAATTCGATCTGTCACAAGAACTCGATGTTCCTGCCCAACCACAGCAAGCGCACCTTCGTCGAAGGAGAGGTCGACGTGGTGGCGAGCGTCGGCCACAACCCGCGCAACTGGCCGGAGGGCGCCAAACCGATAGATGTCAAGCTCGGCCTTGTCGTCACGGATCTTTGCGTGTTCGATTTCAATGGTCCCGGCCACACCGCGCGGGTGCTGTCACTGCATCCCGGCGTGACCTTCCAGCAGGTGCAGGAGGCCACCGGCTTTCCATTGTTGCCTGACGAAGGCCTGACGACGACGCCGGCCCCCACCCCGGAGCAATTGGCGATCATCGGCCGGCTCGATCCGCACAATATCCGGTCTGGGGTCCTGAAGGGCAACCCGCCGGGCGTACGGGCAGCCTAAGACGGCCGCCACCGGCGATCGGACCGGCGGCGCCGCGCCAACCAGCGGCGGATGCGAGATGGATTTCGATTACAGCACCAGGACCAAGGACCTGCTCGACAGGCTCAATGCCTTCATGGACGAGCATGTCTATCCCAATGAGCGACGCTATCATCAGGAGGTCGAGGCCGACCGCTGGGGGCATCCGCCCGTGCTCGATGAACTCAAGGCCAAGGCGAGGGCGGCTGGGTTGTGGAACCTGTTCCTGCCGGATTCAGAGCATGGCGCAGACCTGAGCAACACCGAATACGCGCCGCTTTGCGAGGTGATGGGACGCGTGCATTTCTCGTCCCAGATCTTCAATTGCTCGGCGCCGGACACCGGCAATATCGAGACGATCGAACGCTACGGCACCGAGGAACAGAAGGCGCGCTGGCTGCCTGGCATGCTCGAGGGTACGCTACGTTCGGCTTTCGCCATGACCGAGCCGGATGTTGCCTCCAGCGATGCCACCAATATTCAAAGCTCGATCGTCCGCAGCGGCGGTGACTATGTCGTCAACGGCCGCAAATGGTGGATCTCCGGTGTCGGCGATCCGCACTGCCGGCTGCTGATCTTCATGGGCAAGACCGATCCGAGCGCACCCAGACACAAGCAGCAATCGATGATCCTGGTGCCGATGGATACGCCCGGCATCAAGGTACTCAGGCCGATGTCGGTGTTCGGCTATGACGATGCCCCGCACGGGCATATGGACATGATCTTCGAGAATGTGCGCGTGCCCGCGTCCAACATCCTTCTGGGCGAGGGGCGGGGCTTCGAGATTGCACAGGGTCGTCTTGGCCCGGGGCGCATTCATCATTGCATGCGCCTGATCGGACTGGCGGAGCGCTGCCTGGAATTGATGTGCCGGCGCGTCAACAGCCGCGTCGCCTTCGGCCGGCCGATCGGCGAGCAGTCGGTAACCCTGGAGCGCATCGCCGAATCACGCATCCTGATCGATCAGGCGCGGCTGCTGACGCTGAAGGCAGCGCATATGATGGATACGGTCGGCAACAAGGCGGCCAGGGCCGAGATCGGCATGATCAAGGTCGCAGCGCCCAACATGGCCTGCAAGGTTATCGATTGGGCGATCCAGGCGCATGGTGCCGCCGGGCTGTCGCAGGATTTCGTGCTGGCGAACTATTATGCCCATGCGCGCAAGCTGCGTTTCGCCGACGGTCCGGACGAGGTGCATCGCAACCAGATCGGGCGACTCGAGCTCGCCAAATATGCCGGCAACGGTTGAGCGGGAGGGCAGGTCATGGATGCCAGCCGCTTCGCCGGCACCGAGCCGCTTGCAGCCGAGAGCAGGATCGATCTCGCGCGGCTGCAAGCCTATCTGAAGGCTCATCTCGATGGATGCGGAGGCGAGCTGACGGTCGCGCGCTTCCGTGGCGGGCAATCCAATCCGACGATGCTGCTCAGCTTCGACGGGAAGCCTCGCCTGGTCTTGCGCAAGAAGCCGGACGGCAGGCTGCTGCCCTCGGCGCATGCTGTGGATCGCGAGTTTCGCGTGATCTCCGCGCTGCGCGACAGCGATGTGCCCGTGGCGCGAGCCAGACTGCTCTGCGACGACGACAGCCTCGTCGGCACCATGTTCTATGTCATGGATTTCGTCGAAGGCCGCTCGTTCTGGGCGCCTGCCTTGCCCGACCAGTCACCCGCCGAGCGCCAGGCGATCTATGGCGAGATGAACCGTATCGCGGCGGCACTTCACAAGATCGATCATGGGGCGATGGGGCTGGAGGATTTCGGCAAGCCGGGCGATTACGTCGCAAGGCAGGTGGCGCGCTGGACCAGGCAATACCGGGCCTCGCAGACCGGGACCATCGAGGCCATGGATCGGCTGATCGAATGGCTGCCCGACAATCTCCCGCCGCAGACGGGCACGTCGCTGATCCATGGCGATTTCCGGATCGACAATCTGATCTTCCATCCAACCGAGGCGCGCGTGCTCGCGGTCGTCGACTGGGAGTTGTCGACCCTGGGCGAGCCGATGGCGGATTTTGCCTATCACATGTTGACCTGGCATCTCCCCAACAAGCCCTATCGCGGCCTTGGCGATCTCGACATCCAAAGTCTCGGTATTCCGGACGAGCGGCGCTATCGCGACGCCTATCTTCGGACGACCGGCCAGCAGGGCGTGCCGGATCGGCATTGGTATGCCTATCTCGCCTACAGCCTGTTTCGCGTTGCGGCCATTCGCCAGGGCATCATGAAGCGCGTGGTCGAGGGCAATGCCGCGAGCGCCCACGCGCGCGAAGCCGGCGCATTGGCCCGGCCGGTGGCGGAATACGGTTGGCGTTACGCCGAACTGGCAATGAAATCCTGAAGGAGAAAGCGCATGAGCGGGCTCTATCCGGCGGCCGGAACCGCCATCGTCATAGGCGGCAGCGGCGGTGTTGGGGCCGAGATCTGCCGCGTGTTGGCACGTGATGGCTGCGATGTTGCCCTTACCTACCATACCAACCAGGCCAAGGCGGTCACATCTGCCCACGCCGTATCCGACGAGGGGCGGAAGGCCTCGATCCACAAGCTCAACATCGAGAATGCCGAGGCGACGCGTGGCTTCATCGACAGCGTGGCCGAGACGGGTGGCGGCATCCACACGGTGGTCTATGCCGCCGGCCCGTTGGTGCCGCTGATCCATCTGAGCAAGATCGAGCCGGAACAGATGCGTAAGCACCTCATGCATGATGCCTTCGGCTTCTTCAACGTCGTGCATTTCGCCATCCCGCATCTGCGCAAGACACAGGGCTCGATCGTCGCCTGCCAGAGTTCGGCGCAGTATCGCTTTGCGCCGGCCGACGGCCTGTCGGTCGTGCCCAAGGCCGCCGTGCAGGCGCTGATGAAGGGCGTGGCCAAGGAAGAAGGGCGCTTTGGCGTGCGCGCCAATGGCGTGGCGCTCGGCGTAATCGAGACCGGCCAGCACACGCAATTGAGCGAGCTTGGCTATATCGACGACAAATATATACAGGCTGCAGCGATGAACACGCCGCTGCGCCGCAACGGCAAGGCGATCGACATCGCCGAGGCCGTCACCTTCCTGGCTTCTAGCCGGGCTGGCTTTATTTCCGGCCAGGTCATCAATGTCGACGGCGGCTATCACGTCTGAGGATCCTTCACCGCTGGCAGAGCCGGACCGCACCGGTCGCTAGTCTTTTCAGACGATGTTCGTTCGCACCACCGCTCCTAGGCATGTTGTTGGAAAATAGCGGTTCCGGGCCCCGTTGATGGAAAAACTCACCGAAGCAACCCGGATCCCTGCCGAAAACAACTGTCCTGGAGCAATCCATTGCGCGAAGCCGTCATCGTTTCAGTCGCCCGCACTCCCATCGGCAAGGCTTTCCGCGGCGCCTTCAACGACACCGAGGCGCCGACGCTGTCGGGTCATGCCGTTCGTGAAGCAGTCAAGCGCGCCGGCATCGCCCCTCAAGCGGTGGAGGATGTCGTCATGGGATGCTCGGCCCAGCAGGGCACGCAGGGCTACAATATCGGGCGCCTTACGGCTGCCGCCGCCGGCCTGCCGGACAGCGTGCCAGGCATGTCGATCGATCGCATGTGTTCCTCGGGCCTGATGGCGGTGTCGATCGCGGCCAGGCAGATCATCGTCGACGGTATGGAAACCATCGTTGCCGGCGGAGTCGAATCGATCAGCCTGACCCAGAACAAGCACAAGAATGGCTATCGTGCCCGCTCGCAGGCCGTGATCGCCCAGTGGCCGCATATGTATATGACCATGATCGAAACCGCGGAGATCGTCGCCAGGAAATACGGCGTCAGCCGGGAGGCGCAGGATGAATTCGCGCTGACCAGCCAGCTGCGCACCGCCGCCGCGCATCAGGCCGGCCGTTTCGATGACGAGATCGTGCCGATGGCTTCACGCAAGATGGTAGTCAACAAGGAAACCAACGAGACCAGCTTCGAGGATGTCCTCCTTGCGCAGGACGAGGGCTTTCGGGCCGATACCAATCTGGAAGGGCTGGCCAAGCTCAAGCCGGTCTTCGCTGATGGCGACGTCATCAGGATCGGAGACTATGTGACCGCCGGCAACTCGTCGCAGCTTTCCGACGGGGCGGCGGCCCTGGTCGTCATGGAAGCGCGCCGCGCCGCCCAGCTCGGCCTGCAACCCCTGGGCGCCTATCGTGGCATGGCGGTGGCGGGCTGTGCGCCGGAGGAAATGGGGATCGGGCCGGTCCTGGCCGTGCCGAAGCTTCTGCACAGGCATGGCCTCAAGCTCGACGATATCGGCCTGTGGGAACTCAACGAGGCCTTTGCCAGCCAGGCCGTCTATTGCCGCGACACGCTCGGCATCGATCCGCAGAAGCTGAACGTCGATGGTGGCGCCATTGCCGTTGGCCATCCCTTCGGCATGACGGGTGCGCGTACCGCCGGCCATATCCTGATCGAGGGCCGCCGGCGCGGCGTGAAATACGGGGTGGTGACGATGTGCGTCGGTGGCGGCATGGGCGCGGCCGGCCTGTTCGAGATCTTCAACTGATGCTGGATCGGAGGCGGCGATGAGAGTGTCGGCAGCGGGACTCGAACCCATCCTGGGGCATGCCACGCAGCTCGGCTTCGTCGTACGCGATATCGAAAAGGCAATGCGCCATTGGATCGAGGTCTTCGGCGTCGGTCCCTTCCTTTTCATGCAGCGGGGCGTCAACCAACCCGTCGCCATCACTTATCATCGTGGCCTGCCCGTCGAGGTCGAGCTGCGGCTGGCCTTCGGCTATCTCGGCGACGTCCAGATCGAATTGATCGAGCAGACCAACGGCGCATCCTCGCCCTACAGAGATTTCCTGGATGCGGGCCGCGAGGGCCTGCAGCATCTGGGTTTTTGGGTGCACGATCATGCCGCCGCCACGGCCAGGGTGGAGGCGGCAGGCTATCGGCGCGACTATGAGATTCGCATTGCCGGCCAGGATCACGCGATCCTCTACTACAGATCACCGGAACTCTACGGGCCGATGCTGGAGATCGTGCCGCCGAAGTGGCGCCGGTCCCGCCAGGCGGTGCTGGATCATATCCGAGCCCATGAGGGGACCGACCCCATCATCCGATTTGACACCTATAGCAGCTTCATCCGTCAGGTTGGCGTGACATTCGACTGACGGGGCGGATGGCCTTTGGCCCCGCCGAGGCAGAAACGTTCATTTGACCAGCTTTTCCAGGGCGTCGATCTGCTGGCGCAGGCCGGCGATGGTCTGGCGTACCGCTTCGGCATCGCGTGGCCCATCCTCATGGGCGCGCAGGCCCGCCAACGCCATGTCGGCGATAATCTCGCCGATTTCGCGCGGGGTCTTCGAACCTGTCGGCGAATACCAACGCGAGGTCCAGTTGGCCATGCCGATGACAGCGAAAGCGGTGATCTTCGGATCGACGGCACGAAATTCGCCGCTGGCGATGCCATCGGCGATACAGCGTACATAGAAATCGTAGATATGGCGCCGCCCCTGGTTGTAGAGCGGGCCGAGGGCCTCGGGGATCTGCGTCTCCAGCCGCGAAACCAGGATGAAGCGAGCGCCTGACGACAGCCGGCGGACGACCCCGTCGACGACCGCCCGCCGAATGCGTTCGGTGGGCGCCAGACCGGGCTCGGACATCAGCTCCTGGAGACGGTGCGAGGGCGTGAGCGCTTCGGATTCGATCAGTGCCGCCAATATTTCCTCCTTGTTGCGGAAATAGTGGTAGACGGCGGAGCGGCCGAGCCCGAGAGCCTGGGCTATGTCGTTGATGCTGGTCTGGGCATAGCCCTTTGAATCGAAGAGTTCGGCGGCGATATCGATAAGCTGCTCTCGCACCAGTTCCTTGCGCGGATTGGTTGGGGTGCGTGCCGCGCCATCGCGGTCAAACGCCGTCTCGACACCATTGTCGCCCCTGTCCATCTGTGCCATTCGAACCACCCTGCTCACTGTCAGGCCTCCCCTTGTGCGGCGTGCAGCTTCCGCGCGCTTGCCAAATGGATCCGCGAGCTGAATCGCCGGCGGCCGGAAGGTCTTTCGATCGAGACTATAATACGGTTCCTGGAAGAGAGTGACAGTCGCGGAAACTGACTGATCGTAAGCACAGAAAAAGTCATCAGTGGTTCTTGTTCCTCGTCTCTGACAGCGGGTGGTAGAGAGGCGTGCCGAACAGGGGACGTCTCGTATCGGGGCGTCGGCCGTCGACATCGACGACGTCGTAGCGCTCGGCGAGTTCGGTCGAATAGAAGGTGCCTCCGCTCAGCGCCATCACATCGCCTTTCGAGACGATGGCAGCCAGCAGGCGGCCGATGAAGAACGGCGTTTCGATATGGGGCAGGTCGCCGGCTTGCGCGCCGATGACACCGCCGGCCTCGATGCCGGCAAGGGTGCGCTCCGTGCCGATCAGGCCAGGCCAGAGCGAGATCGCGGCGACGCCGAAGGGCTGCAGCTCGACGGCCATGTCATGGGCGAGCTTGTCCTGGCCGACCTTGCCCACGCCATAGGGCAGGGCATGGCGATAGACCTTGCCACCCGGGCCGGAAGTGTTGGCGATCAGCCCGGAACCCTGGCGGATCATGATGGGCGCCGCGAAATGGCTGGCGACGTAGCTCGATCGCAGGCCGACATCGATCATGTCGCGCCAAAGCGACAGGGGGCGTTCCCAGAACCTGCCGTCCGGCACAGCCCAGTCGGGCATGGCGAAGGCGTTGTTGACAAGAAGGTCGAGCCGGTTTTGCTCCGCGTCGACGCGCTGAAGAAGGGCGCGCGTCTGGGCATCGTCGAGATGGTCGCAGACGGCGGCGATACCGTCGCCGCCGGCCTGGCTCACCGCATCGGCGGTCTCGCGCACGGTGCCGCCCCAAGGACCGGTCGCCCGGCTGTCGCTGCGGCCGGTGCAGTAGACGGTAAAGCCGGCTTGCCCGAGCGCGACGGCGATGCCTCGCCCCAGGCCGCGGCTTGCGCCGGTGACGACGGCAACGGGGCGTGTCTGGGGCGAAATATTCATTTGGCAGGCCCCGCATAACCGAGGCCGAGTGGTTGCTGCCTGTCGGCGAGAATTTCCGCAAAGGCGCGGCCGACCGTCTCATAGCTCCAGTCGTCCTCCAATATCGGCTCGGCGATCAGGGGATGGGTCACGAAGGAAAGTTGTCGTCCGGCGATGCGCACCACCTGTCCGTTGATCCTGCTGCTGGCGTCGGACAGGAGGAAGCTCACGACGGGCGCATTGACCTCCGGATCGGGAAGGGTGGTGTAATGAACCTGCCGATTGGCGGCCTGCTCGGCCATGAGTGCCTTGTTCTGCGCCGCCATGGCCGTCTCCGCCAAGGGTGACAGTGCATTGACGCGTATGCCCGTGCCACGCAATTCCATGGCCCAGCTATAAGTCAAGGAGGCGACCGCGCCTTTCGTTGCGCCATACCCGCCAAGCCCGATATCGCCCGCCTGCGATCCAGACGCCACATTGACGATCGATCCGCTGGTGCCGACGGCGAGCATTCGCCGCGCGGCGTGGCTGGCGCAGGCAGCGGTGCCGACAAGGTTGATCTCGACCATTCGGCGCATGTCGGCCTCGGTCAGGTCAAGGACCCTGCCGGTGCGCAGGATGCCGGCATTGTTGACCAGGCCGGTCAAGGTGCCGAACGCATCGAGGCAGGCTTCAACAAGCGCCTCTGCGTAAGGCCAGGACGACACGTCGCCGGCATGCGCGATGGCTTTGCCACCGGCTCTCGTGATCGCCTCGGCCGTGGCCTGCGCCGCCTTGCCATCGACATCGTTGACAAGGATCGCGGCCCCGAGAGCCGCCGCATGGCGCGCATAGGCTGCTCCGAGGCCGGAGCCTGCTCCGGTGATGATCACCGCCTTGCCTGCAAGTGCTTGCATGTCACATCCCCCCGGCCATTATCGCGGCGGTTTCGCCGCCTCGGCGACGCCGTTCGACAGGAGATCGCGTGCCTCGGCCTGGCCATTCAGGAGACGGTTAGTGCGACGCTTGATGCGCCAGCCCGCGGCGGTACGGATCAGGTCCCAGCGGTTGGCGCCGGCCCTTTCGACCCGCCACCGGTCACCCTCGTGGATGTAGACGCAGGAATAGCCGGTTGCGACGGCGGTATCGCGGTCGATGGTGACATGCGGCATGGAGATCACATGCGCACAGCCCGCTGCGACATAGCCGATATGGGGTTCGATATCGACCAGAGAGCCGACCTTCTGAGCGCCGACCATGGGGGCCGCGCCAAAATCGAAGCTGCCATCTTCGGCCCATAGCGAAGCGGTGACTCCTCCCATCCGGCTGTCGACCGACGGGCCGTAGGTGGCCAGCAATTTGTTGATGGCAAGTTGGTCTTCCAAGGCCCGAATACGCGATTCCAAGGTTGAGAGGCGGTCTTCGGCTGAAACACGATCTTCGACTTGAGACATTCCGGCCTCCGGCTTTGCTTGAGGGACCATTGCTAACGAGGAAAGACGCAGCGGCATCGTTCGTTTGGAGGATGACGGCCGACGGTGATTTTCGCCGGCAGGGTCAACCCACGATCTGGGCCCCGTCGACCGCCAGCACGGCTCCCGTCACGAAACAGGCCTCGTCGGAGGCAAGATAGGCAAAGGCACTGGCGATATCCTCGGGCTCGCCGAATGTCTTGCCCGCGAGTTTGGGGGGCCGGACCGAGATGGCGGGATCCTGGTCTTCGATGGGCGCGAGGGCCGCTGCGATTTCGGTTCGGATACGGCCGGGGCAGATCGCGTTGAATCGCACGCCCCTCGGGGCATATTCGGCTGCCAGCGATTTGGTCATCGCGATAATTCCGGCCTTGGATGCTGCATAGGCTGCGGCATAGGCGATGCCCTGCAAGGCGGCGGTCGAGGCCGTGGAGACGACGTTGCCGTGCGCAGCGATCAGCGCCGGCAAGGCCTGCTGTACGATGTGAAGGACACTCGTCAGATTGACGTCGAGGACCTGGGACCATTCCTCGCCGGTCTGCTTGGCGAAATGGTCGCGCCGGTAGATGCCGGCATTGTTGATGAGGCAGTCGAGGCGCCCGTGGAGAGCCACGGCAGCGCTGATCATTTCCCGGGCCGAGGTGGTGTCGGATGCCTCGTAGAAGAGTGCATCGGCCCGCACGCCGAACCGCGAGCCCGCCTCGGCGCGAACCTGCATGGCCCCTTCCAGATTGCGGTCGGCGAGGATCACGTCGGCGCCTTCGCTGGCGAGGCGCAATGCGGTTGCCCGCCCGATGCCGGAAGCGGCGCCCGTGATCAGCACGGCCTTGTCGACGAAACGCTTCGGATTCATGGCCTTCTCCACTGCAGGGGCGGCGTTCTCACATCGGCCGCCGGTCCCAGCAGACCAGCCACGGGGCAGGTCGGGCATCCCACATTTGGACGATGCCGCTGGCCCTTGCCGCTGCCATTCGTCATGAATGAGCATGCGCCGCGGCACTCGAGATCGAGCCCGGCCCGGCGCACGAGACCGCCCAACACCTGCCCCCCAAGGACTGTATGTTCCTCCAATTCACACCCGACCAGCAGATGATCCGCGAGGAGGCCGAACGCTTCCTGCGCGAGGAATCGTCGTCCGAGGCCGTCAGGCGCGTCGTCGATGCCGGCGCCGGCCATGACGCCAGGCTCTGGCAGCGTATTTCACGCGAACTCGGCTGGTGTGCCATGGCTATCGGCGAAGACCGTGGCGGCCTGGGATTGGGACCCACCGAGGTCGCTATCCTGCAGGAACTCACCGGAGCGAGGCTTGCCTGTGTGCCATTCTGGTCGACGGTCTGCGTGGCGGTGCCGCTCCTGCAGTCGGCCGCGAGCGAGCCGGCCAAGGCTGAATATCTCGGGGCCATCGCAGCCGGTGAGATGGCCGCTACCGTTGCCTATGCCGACCTCGGCGCTGTCGAGGCCGCAGCGAATGCAGGGCTCAGGGCGCGGATCATTCCAGGTGGTTATCGCCTCGACGGCCGGATCGAACAGGTGATCGATCTCGAAGGGGCCGATCTCGTCCTGGCCCTGGCTGAGCTCGAGGACGGCACCACGGGGCTGTTCGCGCTGGGGCGCGATGAGGGCCAACGGGTCCAGCAGCATAAAGTGATCGATACGACACGCCCGATCGCCATGCTGGAGCTGGCCGGTGTCGAGGTTTCAGCGAGAGGCCGTATCGATGATGGCGGCGTCACCGACATGCAGCTTCGCTCGGCACTGGCCTTTGCCAATCTGGGCCTTGCGGCCGAGCAGGTCGGTGCCGCGCAAGGTGCTCTTGACGCAACGCTGGCCTATGTCGCCGGACGCGTGCAGTTCGGCCGAACCATCGCCTCCTTCCAGGCGATCAAGCATCGCTGCGCCAGGCTTGTCGTCGATATCGCCGAGGCACGCTCCCTGGTTTTCGGCGCTGCCCTCGCCCTGCAATCGGGAAGTGCCGTCGAGGCGGAGCGGGAGATCGCTGGCGCTCGTGTGCTCGCCACGCAAGTGCAATTCCTTGCCGCCGAGGAGGCCATCCAACTGCATGGCGGCGTCGGCTTCACCTGGGAGTACGACCCTCATCTTTATTTCAAGCGCGCCCAGGCGAGTGCGGCCCTGCTCGGCTCATCCGAGAGACAGCTCGATTGCATTGCCGCAGCACTTTTCGGTGACGGAGGCCGGTCATGAGCGATCTCGAGGGACTGCGCGCCGAGGTGCGCTCTTGGATGGCGAGCCATCTTTCGGGCCGGTTCGCCGAGCTGAAATATCGCGGCGGCTCCGGCGAGGGGGATGTGCTGCCGGAACTGCGCAAAGCGTGGGAGCGTGAACTGGCAACTGGTGGCTGGACCTGCCCTGGCTGGCCTTTGGTCCATGGTGGACGCGGGCTTTCGGTCGACGAACAGGTGGCCTTTCAAGAAGAGTATGGCCGCGCCGGCGGACCTGGCCGGATCGGGCATATCGGCGAGGGGCTGCTGGGGCCGACGCTGATCGCCTATGGGAGCGACGCGCAGAAGAAGCGTTTTCTTCCCGGCATTCTGAATGCCACCGAATTCTGGTGCCAAGGCTATTCAGAACCCAGCGCCGGCTCTGATTTCGGCAATATCAAAACCCGCGCCAGGCGCGATCCTGCCAGCGGGGATTGGATCGTGTCGGGACAGAAAATCTGGACCTCGCTCGCTCATCTGTCCGATTGGATCTTCGTGGTGGCGCGTTGCGAGGAAGGCTCGGTTGGGCGCAATGGCCTGATCTTCCTGCTCATGCGGCTCGACCAGCCCGGCATCGAGATCCATCCGATCCGCCAGATCAGCGGCGGTGCCGAATTCAACTCCGTGTTCTTCGATGGTGCCCGCGCCAGTCCCGAACATGTGGTCGGCCAGCCGGGCGACGGCTGGAAGATCGCCACGGCCCTGCTCGGCTTCGAGCGCGGGATCTCCACGCTCGGCCAGCAAATGAGCTTCCAGCAGGAACTCGATCTGATCATCGAACTGGCCAAGGAAAATGGCTCGGCCCGTATGCCTGCAATCAGGCAGCGCGTGGCAATGGCCTGGGTCGGTCTGCGCGCCATGCGCTATCTCGCCATGCGGGTCCACAGCGACGACCCGTCGGCGGCGACGCAGCGCGAAGCCCTCACCTACAAATATCAATGGTCGAACTGGCACCGCGATCTTGGGCGCCTCGCCATGGACGTCCTGCGCATGGATGCCAACCTCGTCGGCACCGATCCGCGCCGCGACCGCTTGCAGCAGATGTTCCTGTTTGCACGGGCTGACACGATCTATGGCGGCACCAACGAGATCCAGCTCAACATCATCGCCGAACAAGGGCTCGGCATGCCCAGGGAACCACGCGGCAACCTCTAGCGTGTTGCGGATCGGCGGGCGCGCAGCCTTGCCCTCGGCGGAAGGAAGGAACGGGATGGCCATTCGGGAGGCGGAGCCGGCGGAACTGGCTGCACGCGAGGCTTTGCGGCAATTGGTGACGGCCTATTCGCGCGCCATCGACCGGCGGGATTTCAACCTGCTGCGCAGCCTCTATCACGACGATGCCGTCGAGGACCACGGCGACATGTTTGCCGGTGGCCCTGGCGCCTATGTGGCTTTCGTCGAAAAGGCCCTGTCGACCTACGCTGCCACTGCCCATTACGTGGTCAATGCCAGCTTCGAGATAGCCGGCGACCGCGCCGAGGGCGAGGTCTACAAGATCAACTATCACCGTACCCACGGACCTAATGCCCATGAGGTGATCACCGGCAGCCGGAGCCTCGATCGCTACAGGCGCGATGATGGGCGTTGGCGCTTCGCCAGGCGCTCGATCACCCTCGACTGGTCGACCAAACGTGCCGTCGAGGCCGAGGCCTATGGCGATTTCGCCGCTGCCAGTCCGCCCGGCAGGCCGGGTGGCGATGATCCATCCTACACGATGCTGACACTTTTCGGCCGTCACGGCGGCTGATGCAGAAAATAGACAGGGAGGAAGACATGACCGACAACAGGCAGTTCACCGGCAAGATCGCCGTGGTGACGGGGGCCGGCAACGGCATCGGCCGGGCTGCGGCAATTGCCTATGCACAGGAGGGGGCCGATCTTGCCCTCCTCGACCGGGAGGCCGATGCGCTGGCCGAAACCGCCGAACTGGCCAGTGCGCACAAGGCGAAGATTCTGCCCCTGGTCGGTGACATGACGAACCAGGAAACGGTGGTCGACAGCTTTGCCCGTATCAAGCGCGAGATGGGAGCAGTCGACATCCTGCTCAACAATATCGGCCAGACCGCGCGCGAAAACTATTCCGAATTCTGGCAGGCCAAGCCCGAGACGCTGCAATTCGTGATCAACGTGTCGCTGATGACGACATTGATGTGCTCGCGGCAGGTGGTCGGTGACATGCGTGAGCGCCGTTCGGGCAAGATCGTCTCGATCTCATCGGACTCGGCCATGAATGGCGATATCGGTACCGTCGACTATGCCTCCGCCAAGGCCGGCGTGCTGGGCTTCACCCGTGCGCTCGCCCGGGAGCTGGGCCCCTTCAAGGTGAACGTCAATGCCGTCTGCCCCGGGCCGACCAATACGCGTGCCATGCAGCGCATTCCCAAGGATGCCTATGAGCGCGCGCGCAACATGATCCCCCTGGGCGAACTGAGCGAGCCGGAGGACATCGCCAATGCCGTAATCTTCCTGTCCAGCGAGAAGTCACGCTTCATCACCGGCCAGACGCTGATGGTCAATGGCGGGCGGGTCTTCTACTGATTTCCACGGTAGTTCATTCAGACGATGTTTCCGATTGTGCAATGCATCATCTGAAGTGAAGCAGCGCGGCCGCCCAGGGTGGTCGCTGCAATCGTACCAGAGAGAACCGATCATGAGCCTGCATACCGTCCTGTGCGAACGTCTGGGTTGCCGCTATCCGGTGGTGCAGACGGCCATGGGCTGGGTTGCCGATGCCGGCCTGGCCGCCGCCACCTGCAATGCCGGCGGTTTCGGTTTCTTCGCAGGAGCGACCGCCGAGCCGGGGAATGTCGAGAACCAGATCCTGGCCATCAAGGCGAAGACGGACCGCCCGTTCGGCGTCAACTTCCATATGTTTCAACCCAATGCCGAGGAAGTCATTGCGGCGGTCATCAAGCACAGGGTGCGCGCCGTCAGCTATGGCCGCGGCCCCGATGCCAAGGCCATCAAGCGGCTCAAGGATGCCGGCGTGGTCTGCATGCCCACCGTCGGCGCCGTCAAGCACGCGGTCAAGGCGGTCGAACTCGGGGCCGATATCGTCACCGTCCAGGGTGGCGAGGGCGGCGGCCACACCGGCGCGGTTCCGACGACCATCCTGCTGCCGCAGGTCCTCGATGCGGTAAGGGTGCCGGTGGTCGCCGCGGGAGGATTCTTCGATGGGCGTGGCCTTGCCGCCGCCCTCGGCTACGGGGCCGTCGGCATCGCCATGGGCACCCGCTTCCTGATGACCCGGGAATCTCCCGTGCCGCGCTCGGCGCTCGATCGCTATTTGGCGACCAAGGATCCGGCATTGATCCGTGTCACCACCGCGGTCGACGGCTTGCCGCAACGCTTCATCGAGAATGCCGAGATCCGGCGGCTGGAAAGCATGAGCCTGCCGACCAGGCTCGCCATGAGCTTGAAATATGCAAGCCAGTGGAGCCGGCAGAACGGTCTTGGCTTTGCCGGCATGGCCAAGCTTGCCTTCAAGGTGCTGTCGAGCGGGCAGAACAGCTTTGCCCAGACCGTTATGGCGCCCAACCTGCCGACACTGGTGCGACGGGGCATTGTGGACGGCAATGCAGAGATCGGCCTGCTGCCGTCTGGCCAGGCCGCAGCCATGATCGACAGGATCGAAAGCTGCGAAGAATTGATCGCCCGTATCGTGCGCGAGGCGCAGACCCGGCTCGATGCCATCTCGACACGCGTCGCCGCCAACTGACTGGAGAATTTCGATGAGCGAGCCATTCTGGATCCGGATCGAGGAGGGCATCGCCGAACTGGTGATCGAAAACGCGCCGGTGAATGCCCTCGACAGCGCTGGCTGGCGCGCGCTTGCGCAGGCGATCGACGGGCTCAACGCCAATCCGCAGGCTAGCGTGATTGTCATCCGCGCCGAAGGCCGGGGTTTTTGCGCCGGCGTCGACATCAAGGAGCTGCAAAAACACCCTGAGCGGATCCCCGAGGTCAATGCCGGCAATTGGGAGACCTTCCGTGCCGTGCACCGTGGCCTGAAGCCGGTGATCGTGGCTGCCCATGGCTACATCCTGGGTGGTGGCATCGGCATCTGCGGATCGGCCGACATCATCCTGTGCTCGCCCGACGCCACGTTCGGCGTGCCCGAGGTCGACCGGGGGGCCTTGGGAGCCGGGGCGCATCTGCAGCGCCTCTTCCCCGTTCAGAAGGTTCGGCAGATGTATTTCACCGGCGAGCCGATCGATGCGGCCGAGGCCTATCGCCTGGGCGCGGTGGAGAAGATCGTTCCGCGCGAAGATCTGCGTGCGGCGGCCCTTGATCTTGCCAGGAAGATCGCGGCCAAGAGCTCGGTGATGATCCGCCTCGCCAAGGAGGCACTGAACGGCATCGAGGATGGTGACCTGGAGCAGAAATACCGTTGGGAACAGGGTTTCACGGCACAGGCCTACCTCACCCGGGAGTCACAGAAGGCGCGCGACGCCTTCGTCGCCAAGCGCGATGCCGATTTCAAGAAATAGCCAATTCCAGGATGCCTAGGAAATGACCTCTGCCAATTCCATTCCAGTGCCTGCTTATGTGGCGGGCCATGGCCTGCTCAAGGGGCGTTCTGTGCTCATTACCGCCGCGGCCGGCGTCGGCATCGGCTTCGCCGCGGCCCGCAAGGCCATCGAGGAAGGCTGCCGCGCCATCATGATCTCCGACATTCATGAGCGCCGCCTTGCCGAAGCCGCCGAGAAACTGCGCCACTATTCGCCGAGCGTCGAAATCTACAGTCAGATTTGCAACGTCACCGATGAGCAGCAGGTCCAGGCTCTGGTCGATACCGCCGAGGACAAGCTCGGCGGCATCGACGTGCTCATCAACAATGCCGGCCTCGGCGGTCTCAAGCCGGTCATCGAGATGACGGATCAGGAATGGAACCTCGTGCTCGACGTTACCCTTACCGGCACCATGCGCATGACCCGGGCGGTGCTGAGGAAGATGCAGCCGCGCGGCCGCGGTGCCATCGTCAACAACGCCTCCGTGCTGGGTTGGCGCGCCCAGAAGGGCCAGTCGCATTATGCGGCCGCCAAGGCCGGGGTCATGGCTTTCACGCGCTGCTCGGCGGTGGAAGCGGCCGAATATGGCGTCCGCATCAATGCGGTTTCCCCCTCCATCGCCATGCATGACTTCCTCAAGCGCTCGGCGCCGCAGGAGCAGCTCGATGCCCTGGCGAGCCTGGAGGCCTTCGGCCGTGCGGCGGAGGTGTGGGAGATCGCCAATGTGATGATGTTCCTGGCCAGCGACTATGCCGGCTACATGGTCGGCGAGGTCATCTCCGTTTCCAGCCAGAGGGCGTGACGATGGGGTTTGTCTTCTCTTCGCCCGAGCAGGCGGTGGCGGCGATCGGTCGGCAGCTGGGGGAGACCGACTGGCTGACCATCGATCAGGAGCGTATCGACATGTTTGCCGATGCGACGGGCGATCACCAGTGGATCCATGTCGATGTCGAGAGAGCCAAGGACGGCCCGTTCGGCTGCACCGTGGCGCACGGCTATCTGACGTTCTCGCTCATCAATGCCTTCCTTCCCGACCTCTTCCGGGCTGAGGGCATGACCATGGCCATCAATTATGGCTGTGACCGGCTGCGTTTTCCCGCGCCCGTCCCAGTCAATTCGCGCGTGAGGGCAAGCGCCCAATTGATCAATGCCGAATTGCTGCCGGGCCATGCGGTGCAGACGACCTTGCGGGTGGCGGTGGAAATCAAAGGTACGGCAAAGCCCGGCTGTGTCGCCGACATCGCGGGCCGCTACTATTTCTGAGCCGCCATGCTGGAGACGGGAACAGGCCATGGATCAAACGATATTGGCGCGGCTCGATCGGCTGGAATCGCGCGAGGAGATCCGCCAGTTGATCTCCAAATATTCATTGGCACTCGACATGCGCGACATGAACGCGATGGCTTGCCTGTTCGTGCCCGACGTCAAGGTCGGCAGCCAGGGGCAGGGGCGCGTAGCCTTGCGGAATTGGCTGGACCAGACGATGCGCCAGCAATTCGAGGGCACGTCGCATCACGTTGGATCGACGATCATCGAGTTCATCGACACCGAGAACGCCGTCGGCATCGTTTATTCGAAGAACGAGCACGAATGCAGCGGCGAGTGGGTCATCATGCAGATGATGTATTACGACCACTATGAACGCCGCGACAGCCGCTGGTTGTTCCGCCGCCGCCAGCCGCTCTATTGGTACGCCACCGACCTCAACAAGCCTCCCACCGGTCCGCGCAAGATGCGCTGGCCTGATCGTGACGCCTATGACGGCTCCTTCCACGACCTGTTCCCGTCCTGGAAGGAGTTCTGGGCTCGCTCGACAGCGAAGGAAGGATTGCCGGAGCCCGCTCCGCTCGAGGCCTTCATTGAAACCATGCGCAGAGGCAATGAAGTCCGTGGCAATCGCGTGCGCTGACGGCATCATAAGGGATCGGCTGTTCGCGCCGTTCGCCATGGGAAACCTCGCGCTTGCCAATCGCATCGCGATGGCGCCGATGTCTCGCTATTTCTGTCTGGATGGTGTGCCGCACGACCAGGTAGCCGCCTATTACCGTCGGCGGGCCGAGAATGAGGTCGGGCTGATCATCACCGAGGCCACCTATATCGGCCATCCAACGGCGCCCAGCTACGAAGGTGTGCCCTGGTTTCACGGCGAGGCGGCGCTTGCCGGGTGGGCCAGGGTTTGCGCGGCCGTTCATGCCGTGGGCGGCAAGATCATTCCCCAGCTCTGGCATACGGGCAGCTTCCGCAATTCCTCCATGGGCCCCCAACCGGGCGTGCCCGGCGTGGGCCCATCGCAGAACCTCAATGCGTTTACCGGCCATCCCGAAGCGACGAGGCCAATGTCGCTTCAAGAGATCGCCGAGGTGATCGCAGCCTTTGCGGACGCGGCCGGCGCTGCTCGCAAAATCGGTTTCGACGGGATCGAGATCCATGGGGCGCATGGCTATCTGATCGACGAATTCCTATGGGGCACCTCCAATCGCCGTGTTGATCGCTATGGAGGAGACCGCCGAAACCGGACGCGTTTCGCCGTAGAGGTGGTCAAGGCCATCCGGGACCGCGTCGGGCCTGACCTTCCCATTTCGTTTCGCTACTCGCAATGGAAGCAGCAGGACTACAAGGCGAGATTGGCCGAGACGCCTGCCGAGCTTGCCGATATCCTCGAGCCGCTCGCCGCTGCCGGCGTCAGCCTGTTCCACTGCTCGACGCGGCGGCTGTGGGAACCCGCCTTTCCGGAGGAGGGCGACATGACGCTGGCCGGCTGGACCAGGAAAATAGCCGGCCTGCCCGTCATCGCCGTCGGCGGGGCGGGACTGGATCGAGCCGGCCTGAATGCGGCGAGGGCAGCTTCCCTGGCGCAGATCGAAAAGCCTCTCGAACGTGGTGAATTCGATATTCTGGCCGTCGGCCGGGCCTTGCTGGCCGACCCGGCCTGGGTGCGTAGGGTCAAGCAGGGCAGGGCGGAGCAGGGGCCGGGTTACACGTCGGATTTGCTAGACACGCTGATCTGAAACGATTGTGACACCGACGATCGCTTTCGTGCCATCTCGTGGAACGTAAAGCCGCCCTCCGGCAACCGGAGCGGCTTCCCTCTCGAAAATGACTGCGATCGGACCTCTTTACATGATTTGTCGGGGTTCGCCGAGAATGACGGCGCTGTTGAGGACCAGGCGAACGAGCTCGGACTGGCGCGTAATGCCGCTCTTGGAGAAGATCGACCGCAGATGCGCACGCGCCGTGTTCCGGCTGATATCCAGGGAACTGGCGGCATCTTCGAGCGAGAAACCGGCAGTGAGCTGACGCGTGACGGCGGCTTCCGCCGGCGTGAGATCGAAGATCTGCCGAACCAGCTCGCCTTCCACGCTGTGATTGGCCTCCTGGTCGCGGATATAGACAGCCACGGCCGAACTCGCCGCGGCGGCGCTGTCCTGGCTGCCGCGAATGGGGCGGACGATGACGCCGAGATTGCGCAGGCCGGACTGCTTGGTCAGCGACAGGCCGCGCGGGGCACTGCCTTGCCCCCGTTGAACGGGCTCCAGGGCGTCCTTGATGAGCTTCTGCAGATCCCGGTCTTCACCTGTCGAGTTTGCCCTCAGCCGATTGGCCCGCAGTTGGAGACCATCGCGGGCTTCCAGGACGCGTCGGGCCGTCTCGGACATGCGAATGACTTTGCCGGCATGGTCGAGGATGACGACACCGACATAGAGGCGGTCCATGACATGGGAGAACAATGTGCGCTCGACTTCCGATGTCCCCATCTTCCAGGTGGTCTCTACGCTGCGCACGATTTGCGACAGGAGAATCTCGCATACCGAGCTGGCATCGTCGTCGAAGCCTGCCGCCATGCGATCGCGAAACACCCAAAGCGTGTAGCGCACGGAACCGTCTTCGTTGAGAAGCGTGACGGACAATGGACGGCATCGTTCCGTCAGATAGGACAATTGCGCCGGCCGGCTCAGCAATGTGCCCGAGGCATCGGTCATGCGCTCGGCGATTTCGGTGAAGACGTAATAGGTCTCTTCCGTGCGGCTGCGATCGTCGATGACCAGGACAGTGGCGTAGGCGTCGAATTGCTGCCTGATCAATTCCAGGGAATGACGCAGCGGCTTGCCATTGAGAATGGCCTCGGACACCCCATTGAGGAAACGGCCAAATTCCACAATCGAACGGGCATGAAAGGTCATTCGAAACTCCCCGGATATGAATAGGCGTGCGCGCGTATGCTCGCGGCTCATGCCAGAGCATCGGCTGATAGGATGGTCGAGATTTGATTTTGCTCAGGCGGGCTGTGGGTCGGGTGGCGCAGGCGGGGAGAAGGAAAGCGGCCGGGTGCCGGTCCCAATCCGTGAGCCGGCCGGGCTCACGCAAAGTCCCTCTTGCGTGATCATTGCGCTTCCTCCCCGAATGCGAAATGACTATCTGACGACAATGTCATTAAATCAACGTACTGTCAAATTTAAAGGTAGTACGTTGATTTTTTGACGCAATGCAAAAAAGGCAAGAGGCATGTACCGCGCGCACAGAAAAGGGCCGGTCTTGCGCCCGGCCCTCCCACTTGGTCCTATCGCTATAGCTCCCGGTGTGTCGCTACGAACGGCAATCGGCTCGCTCGACCAGGCCATCCTCGCGGGGCTGATAGACGTTCTTCACTACCTTGATCGATTCGGGGGCCGGCAGGAAATGGCTCTTTGCGCTGGCCTGGATCGGCCCGATGAGCAAGTCGACCCTGGAGGCATTGTCCTGCAGCCATGCGGCAATGGCCTTGCCGTCGGAGGCACCCGAACCATTGATGGCGGCCGCGAGCACGAGTGGCTGGATGTAATAGGGAATGAGAGCCGAAGGGCCTCCCATGCGATCGATGTCGGCCACCTGCTGCCGGGCGCGCTGGGCGAATTTGGCGAAGGCAGAGGTGCCGACCTTGTCGCTCGGGCAATAGGTCATCCCGACGAACTGCACGCTGTAGACGTCGTTGAACAGGTCCTTGCCGCCGACTTCCGCGATACCGACGGCATAATTGGTCATGGTCTGGCTCGCAAAGACCGGTACGTTCCAGCCGATATCGGCACGATTTTCCAGGAGCTTGCGCGAGTCGTCGCTCAGCGAATTAATGAGCAGGATCGCCTCCGCTCCGGAATCGCGCATCTGGAACAATTGCGGGGTCATGTCTTCGGTGCGGAAGGCGAATTCCTGCACGGCGGTCGGCTCGACACCGCGAGACTTGAGATAAGCCACGATCTCGGCGATGGCCGCCTTGGACATGCCACCATTGTCCGAAATCAGGGCGAGCTTGTTGAGCTTGAGCACGTCGAGCGCATAGTCGATCGAGGGCCTCATCTGGTTGAGGCCCGTCACGGAACTCGAGAAATGAAACGGCCCGATTTCGGGCGTAAGCTGGGTCGACGCCGCCGTGGTGACCTGGGCAATATCCTTCTCCGTCGATACCGGGACGATGGGCATTGTCTCCTGGCTGGTGACGGGCCCGACCAGAATCTGCACCTTCTCGTTTTCGATCAGGCGGCGGGCCTCGCTGACGCCGTGGGTCGGGTCGGTCATCGTGTCGCCCAGCACCAGTTCCGCTTTCCTGCCGAGCACCCCTCCGGCGGCATTGATGTCTTCGATGGCAAGTTTCCAACCCATCTCCGCCGTCTTGCCGATGGGAGCGCCGCCTCCGGTAAGGGATAGAACCCCGCCCACCTTGAATGCCTCTTCGGCTCTGCCAGGGCTCGCCGGCAGTGTCAATGCTGACGTCATGGCCAGAGTTGCAACCAGATATCCGACCGTGGACCGGCCTTTTTGGACGTGCATATGCGTTTCCTCCGCTTGCTCCGTACGATAACCAGCCACAGCCCCTTGCCTAGGGCATCGTCCGCTTGGACGAGGAATTGTTGCACGTGCGAGAGCAGGTCGTCGGCGGGCAATCGATCACCGCGTCGGATTTTTGGACCCGATAGTCCAAATGGACGATTTCATGGATTGGGCACGGGTGCAGCCTGGCCTTCAATCAGGTCTCTTGAGCCGAGCGGGAAGATTCAGTGAAGATACTCATTGTCGGGGGAACAGGGATGATTGGCGGCCACGCCGCCTTCCATCTGGCGGCACTCGGGCATGAAGTCGTCCTGGCCGCGCGCAAGCCCGTGGCGACGCAATCCCTGCTGGCCGGATTTCCCGTGATCGTCGGCGATTATACGAGCGGAGGCATTGCGCTGGAGGACCTTGCCTCGTTCGACGCGATCCTGTTCGCTGCCGGCAATGATATCCGCCATGTCCCAAAGGAAGAGGACGAGAACGAGTTCTGGCGCCGCACCCAGATCGACGGCGTGCCCGCCTTTGCCGCTCTGGCCAAGAAGGCAGGCGTCAGGCGCCTGGTTCAGCTCGGCAGCTATTACCATCATGTCATGCCGCACCTGGCCGATACCAACGCCTATGTCCGGGCCCGTAAGCTCGCCGATGAACGTACCCGCGCCCTGGCGGGGTCGAGCTTCAATGTCTGCACCTTGAATCCGCCCTCCATTGTCGGGGCGATGCCCGGTGCTTCGGCGCGGCGCTATCAGACCCTGGTGAAATGGGCCGAGGGCGACATGCCGCAAATTCCCGATTTTGCACCAGCCGGCGGCACGAACTACATGTCCGTTCGCTCGCTTTGCCAGGCGATCGAGAGCGCGCTTGAACACGCCCAGCCCGGCAAGGCCTATCTTGTCGGCGATCAGAATCTGAGTTTTCGCGCCTTCTTCCAACTCGTCTTCGATGCGGTGGGAAGCGATCGGCGTCTCGAGGAACGCGATGAAGAACATCCCTTCCTGCCGGACGCATTCATCGTGCCGGGGCGGGGCAATGTCCTGGCCTATGAGCCGGATGCAGAGGAGACGAGGCTTTTGGGCTATGCGCGCGATGATGTGCGCGCGGCGATCCGGAGAATCGTCGAACAGGTCAAGCCTTCTGCATGAGCATGGACGACGCTGCAGCCGAGACGCTGGCGAGCGTCGAACTGCGCCTCTTGGCGGAGCGTTATGCCATGGCGGTCGATAGGGGTGACGGCGCGCTGTTTGCCGCCCAATTTACGCAAGGAGGTGTGCTGGTGACGCCGGCTGGCAGCTTTTCGGGGCGTGCCGAGCTCGCCACCGTGCCTGAAATCGTGAGAAGCCGCTATGAGCACACGCATCATGCCGTCGTCGGCATGGTTCCTGTGTTTGATGGTGATCGCGCCAATGCACAAACCTACTGCCATGCGCGCCATTTCTATCGCACCGGGGCCAGGGAACGGATGTGTTACGAGATGACCATCCGGTACGACGACGAATTCGAACGCGCGCGGGGGCGCTGGCTGCTTTCACGCCGAGCCCTGACGGTGGTGGCGGAGACCCGCTTTTCCGCGTGTTAACAAGCGGTTATTGCAGTGGGAGTGACCAAGGCATGATTTCCTCGGATGAGATGTCGATACTCGGGGTGAAGGATAAAGTCGCGGTGATCACGGGCGGCGGCGCCGGCATCGGGCGGGCCATTGCCGAGCTGTTCGCCCAGGCAGGCATGCGGCTGGCGGTCGCGGAGATCGATCCGCAGCGCGTGAAGGATGTTCGCCAGGCGCTGGAGGCGATGGGCTGCGACTGTCTCGTCGAGCAGTTCGACGTGCGCAAGAGCGCCGATGTTGCCTCTTTTTTCGGTCGGGTTCAGGAGCGCTTCGGGCGGCTCGACATAGTGGTCAACAATGTCGGAGATTATCTCGGCTTCAAATCGGAATTCGTGGATTCGTCCGAGACGGAATGGCAGGCACTTTATGAAGTCAACCTGCTGCATATGCTGATTGTGACCAAGGCCAGCATTCCGCTCCTGAAGATGAGCGGCGATGGCGGTAGTATCGTCAATGTCTCTACCATAGAGGCATTTCGCGGCATTCCTCTTTCCGTGGTCTATTCCGCCTTCAAGGCTGCGATTACCGGCTTTACGCAAAGTCTTGCGGTTGAACTCGGCCAACACGGCATACGCGTCAACGCCGTGGCGCCGGAAACCACCGATACGGCGCAGATCACCGCGACATCCAGAGTGCCGGCGGCAAACAAGGATCATCTCAAGCGCTGGTTCCCGATCGGCCGCTTCGGGACCCCTTCGGACTCGGCGGGGGCCGCCTTGTTCCTGGCTTCGGATCGGCTTTCGGGCTGGGTCAGCGGATCGACGATCGTCGTCGACGGGGGCGCTCTCACCGCCGGCGCCTGGATGCGTCTGCCGGACAATGGCTGGACGCATCTGCCCATTATTCTCTCCGACGGCTACACGGTGCCGGCATAAGATGCTTTCGACAGGGCCGGATGGCTGCAGAAGGTCTGCGCCTTCCCTGCGCGTCTTTGCGATTTGATTGAACCCACTTCAAATCGCAGAGGCCTGCCTAACCAAAAAGCCAGAGCAAGGATCGCACGGCTTTTCTCAAGCGGCTACAAAGGCAGACAGCCGCAGAAGAGAGCGAGTGGCGGCAATGCTTTGCCGCCACCTTGCTGCACGGGATGATTGTCTTTGGAAGGAGGTGCTTCAGAAAGTGCGCTTGATGCGCAATCCGCCGAACCACAGATTATAGTGATCGAAGCCCTTGGTGGGCCCTGATGCGATCTTGCCGCCGCTGACGCGCCCCGTCTCATAGGAAATCATCGGGGTGATCGAAAGATCCTTGGTGACCGAATAGACCAGTGAACTCGTCAGGATGAGGTCACTGTTCCCCAACGAAGCGGTGTTTGCGAATACGCCGTCATATTTGGCGTCGTAGTAGGATGCGATGAGATCGAGGTTCAGCGACGGTGTCAGGCGGGCGGACAGTTCGGCGGTTACCGACCACCCCTTGCCGCTCCGTATCTGCCCCGAATTCGTTCTGAAATAGTCGGATTGGGCAAGCCAGGTGAGATTGCCGCCGAGATAGTTGAGGGCACCGTCGGCATATTGGCCTTCGATGATGAGGTAGCCCTTGATCGCCGGTATGTTGATCAGGGCGGTCGCGCCGGCGGCCCAGCCGAATTTGCTCTGCCTGGGCGTTACATCCTCTGCGGTGCGAAACTCATGGGCAGCGGCCTGAACGGCGAACGATCCCCAGTCCTGGGTATATCGCAACTGGCCGACGAGATCGGGCAGGCGTTGCCCGCCCTGTTTGATGGGAAGCTGCCCGCCACTGGTGAGCGTGCTCATCTGGCGGTGATCCCGGCCGTCTTCGATTGATACGGTCGCCAGGAAGCCATTACCGAGTTCGGCCGTATAGGCGATGAGATTGGATCTGGCGTTATTGGCAAAGTAGTTGGCAAATACCGAATATCCGTATTCGGCGTCGTAAAAGCCGAAGAAGGAATGGGCATATCCCGCGGTCAATCCGCCATACTGGATGAAGGCGCGCCAGAGGACGAAGCTGTTCGGGTTGTAGCTGCCGCCACGGCCCTGCTGGCTGATGGGATGGCTGTCCATCCAGGTTTCGACATAGGAGCGCAGCACACCGTAGTCCGTCTGGGTGCGGGCATCGAATGACAGACGCATCTGGGCATTGAACGCCGAGCGATCATCGTTTCTGCCAAACCCGGTGCCACCGTAGACGCGGTAGCTTGCACGCATGTCACCGCCGATCTTGAGGCAGGTATCGGAACCGGGCAGATAGAAAAAGCCTTTGCCGAACTGCGAACAGACCTTCACATATTCGACAGCACTCCCTTTTTCCGCAGGAAGATCGCTGGCTAAGGCTGCATTTATTGACGTGATTCCGGCGATAACAGCGACTGCGGCTGCTTTACGCTTCATTGTTCCTCCCTCCACTGACAATACGAAACCACACAGGCCACAAGTCTGCTGCTTGCAGTCACAAGGCTTGTTCGGATTTCAGCGCTGTACTTATTCTTGAGTTGGCGAATTGGGACTTCTTGTTTCTGCTGCCGACATAGGAGGCCAAGAGCATTGATTGGCCACGCTAGCGTTTGCCGCGCGCTGAACATCGTCCGGTTGGACTATCGCTGTAGTTGCGATCGTCATTTTGGAAACGCCCATGGCGTGCATCCATGGCGGCATCGCTTCTCGATGCCGATCGTAAGGCCGCCAACCGCGACGGCCTGAAAAGGACGGGACACCAATACCCAGTCTGGTGTCGCACCGGCTGAAATAGCAGCCGACGCCTGACAACTCAGTGGCATGTTACGGCAGGTCTTAGATGAGCTCCATTCGATGCAGCTTTATACTAAGGCGGCGTTCGTCCGAATTGATGCCGAGCGTCTTGGGACTAATCGCGGTGTCCATGCCGATCGAAATTTCCAGTATCGAACCTGCCGTGGCCGGTGGGAGGGCAATCTGCAATTCGCACGTTTCGGCGGTTGCCAATACCATTTTCTCGGTGAGGCCGACGGGTTGTGAAGAAATAACCAGTTCCTGTGGGTGATCCGCATCCGGTACAAAGGCGCTGAGTGTCAGAACCAGTGTCGTTGCCGTCCCGTCATTGCAGGCAGGTACCTGAAGAACAGCCAATATGCCGTCGCTCCAGACGCCATCCGGTTCTGTTCCGCTCCAGCCGAACACGCAATAGGGTTGGATATTCGTCGTTGCTTCGCCTCGCGAGAGCGGCGAGAGGGCAGTGGCCGTCGCGGGCGGCGGAAGCCCCCAGTTCGCCCCGAATAGACGACGCACCGGGAGACCTGGGGAAGGAAGACTTGGCGTTTGAACGGCTTGATTGAGCAGGTCCCCCCAGAAGGGAGCGCTCGAAGCCCTGCCATCGATGCGCTGAAACGGGCCAACCACGCCGGGTTCGACAAACTCCACATCGGGGTCGATCAGCCGGCTGGCGGGCTTGTCGAAATACATGGCTTCTGTCGCGACACTTGATGAAAGAGTGACGACTGCCCCAAGCCAGGGAGCCGTCATCAAGGCGTAGATGTTGTCGCGCGTAAAGCGGCTTCTGGGCAAGGCGCGATGCAGCGTCGCAAGATCGGGATTGCCAGGAGCATAGGGATGCGGCTTTAGCAGAATTTGGCGTCCGGCAGCGATCTCGTTCAATCGATGGGCAAAAGGCGTTGCGCTTTGAATGCGGCTCCCGGCAATCAGGCTGCTGTCATCGGGAACTTGTCCTGCGAACACGATTGCCTCCGGCTGGGCAGGGAGCGGCTGAATTCGGGCTCTAAGGTCTGCTGCGCCGGCAGCAATCTGTTTTGACGGAACGGATTGTTCGGCAAGCAACGTCTGGAGCACGGGATCGTTGCTGCGCATTCGCAAGAACAAATCCTCACAGAAGCGGATGGGATCAATCGAGATATCGATCAGTCTTTGTCCGTGTGCATGCAGACCACGTATGAGATTGGGAGGCATCTCGAAGCCCAGCACCAGATCAAAGGCTCGAAGCCGGGCAAGTGTCGGCATGATCAGGTTGCTGACGTCAGGGTGGGAAAAGACATGCGCCCAGCCACTTTTGTCCCGCGGCCAACCATGCCGTGCTGCGAGATCCTCGAGCAGGGTGGGGCCGCCGTCCGCCAGGATCGAGACACGCTCGACCTCGACGCGAAGTGGTCGCAAAATCTGAAGGAACCGATTGTAGAACCAGTGGCCAATGACGGGATCGGCTTCCGGCATGCCGAGCACGCTGGAACGAAAAATGTCGTGGATGGTTGCTATTCTCATCGGTCTTTATTGGCCGAAAGGTGTTGCGGGAAATATAGTCGATTGGCGTAGAATTCGGTAAATTTTATCGATGCCGGAAGGTGTGGCCAATAGCAATGCAGGATAGGGATCAAGATTGGATTATCCTGGATCTTTGATCCCAGCTTTGATGGGGTATGCATATCATCTGAAACAAAGGATGCGCTGTAGGCCAGATTCTGTATGGGAGCGCCACAACGACAGAGATGCTCGCCGACGATACGGTATCCGCTGTGTCACCATCTCGGCGCCCTGCCGGAATCATGGGATCGGTGACGCCAGCATTTTACAAGTGGAAGGCGCAATACGGCGGCATGAATGTATCGCTGGCCAGGCAGATGAAGGGATGAGAACGCCGAACTCAAACCGATGCTAGCGCATGTGATGTTCGACAATGTCGCGGAGAGATCTGGTGGGAAAGAAATGGTGACGCCCCCTGTCGCGCGGAAAGCCGTCAGCACATCCGGTCGAACCCAGGGAATGAGCGACCGGCGGGCATGTGAAGCCGTCGGCTGCGCTGCCGCCGCATGATGATCCGATGCAAAACACTCGCTCCAACCACGCCACGCTTCGGGAGCGTAAGCAAGTCATTGCACACGAACGCCGCTGTTTCTGCCAGGGTGCCCCTTGCGTGAGGTTGCGACCGTGGGCTTCTCCAAAGGTAGGAACGTTGCTGGCATGAACCCCGGCGGATGGGCGTGGCAGCTTGTCTGTCTTGAGGAGATTGATCTTCGTTCGGGAACGGGCCGATGTAAATCGAATGCTCTCAGACGACCCTCTTTTATCTGGATTTGTTCAAAGAGAGCCGCTGGTGGAAGCAAAATTCGAGAAAACTCAAAATAGTGGTGGCGAGGACTTCGATTGTTTACGGAGCGTCCTTTACACTGGCCCGCAATTGCCTGAGAATCCAAGATGGCGCAGCGATCGGGTCCACAATGCTGCGCTCATAAAGAAAAACGTCACTCACTTCGATATCAACACAACAAGAAAGTGATTGAACATGCTTGAAGAAGACACGAGTTTGCTCGACCTGACCGCCGATATCGTCTCCGCCTATGTAGCCAACAATCAGGTCGCCACAGCTTCCCTCGCGGATCTGATCCGTTCGGTGCATGGAAGCCTTACTGGTCTGAATAGTCCAAAGCCGGTTGAAGCGGACAGACCGCTGACGCCTGCCGTTCCGATCAGGAAGTCCGTCACCCCGGATCATCTGATCTGTTTGGAAGACGGTCGCAAATTCAAATCGCTGACGCGGCATCTGCGAACAGCCTATGACCTGACGCCGGTGCAGTATCGGGAAAAGTGGCGGCTACCCAGCGACTACCCCATGGTCGCACCAAACTATTCGGCTCATCGCTCTCGCCTCGCAAGGGAACTCGGCCTTGGCCAAGTGCGCCAGAAAGCCAAGAGCGAGCCACCGCCGCCTCCCGCCCCAAGCAAGGGCAGAAGGAAAAAGGCGTCATAGACGTTCGTCACCTCGGTCTAATGACGATCCCGATCTCGCCGGCTCCAGCAGGGCCGGCGAGTACGATCCAAGCCAGGTAGATGGAGCTCAAGCTTTCCCTGAAATCGTCCAGGATTGCACAGGACGGGGATTCCCAGTGCTTGACAGTTGCGACCCTGTCACCCTAGCGTCACGTCGACGGTTCCCCTCGGGGATAATAGGGAACGCGGAGAAGTGAGAAATCATTTCGAACCGCGGCTGCCCCCGCAACTGTAGGCGGTGAGTCCTTCGTTACATGCCACTGGGATCAGGCCCGGGAAGGCGACGAGGCGTACGACGACCCGTGAGCCAGGAGACCTGCCGTCACAATGGTCACGCGCGGTAACATTGGGCGGGGGTCCTCAATGGTGGTCGATCCAGATGTCCTTATGGGGCAGCGGGAGGGACTTCAATCGCAGTGACGGCCATTGGCTATCCTGCTTGAGGTCTTCATGGACTCGACTATTTCGCGCCTGCAACGCGCGGTTTTGACAGCCGGACACCTCCAATAACCGGGTTTTCGGTTGAAGTAGCGTGCGCGATTGATGGCGCCGACGGCGGTGGGCGAGTTTTGTCGCAGATGAACGGTCAATTCGAGGCCCGAGAGCGTCGCGCAACGGCGTTCCCGCCGTCTTTTAGATCATCCGGCCGCCGCTCTGGCGATCAGCCAAACGCTGCGCCTCATGTTGTAGACGAGGTTGGCCAAGCCGATCTTCACCTTCGCCCGCGCCAGGCCGATGGTTCGCACGACGAGCGCCATCGGTCCCTTCTCCTGAGCGAACACATGCTCGACGGCGGAGCGAACCTTGGATTTCATCGCGTTGGCACGGCGAGTGCGCTCGGACATGGGCTTGCCTTTAGGCTTCTTACGGTGAAGGCGCGAGACAAACCCTCGCGCCTTCAGCATCGTCTCGTTCTTGGCCGAACGGTAGGCCGTGTCGGCCCACACGTCGCTCGCTGTGTTCCTCGCGTCGAGCACCTCGCCCAGTCTCGCGCCGTCGTGTGCAGCGGCGTCGGTTGCCGTCCACTTGCGGATCAGGCCGTGCTCGCGGTCGATGGAGACGTGGTTCTTATAGCCGAAGGCCGGGATCGCCAGATCGACCGGTTTGGTTCCATCTTCCTGCGGCTTGGCCTTGGTGTATTTGACGGTCCAGCGCGCCTCGCGGTCCTTCTGCGCGATCTTTGCCGGCTTGTCCTTCCAGGCGTCCGGGATGCAGCCCTCCTTGATCGCCTGCTTCTCGTCCTTCGTGTTGCGCTGCTTGGGCGCGGCCACGACGGTGGCGTCGACGATCTGGCCGCGCATCGCTAGAAAACCACCGGCGCGCAGTGCCTCGTCGAAACGCACGAACAGCGCCTCGACGGCGTCGGCCTTTTTCAGCGCCTCGCGGAACGTCCAGATCGTGTTGGCGTCCGGCACGCCGTGGCTCAGCGACAGGCCGAGAAAGCGCATGAACGAGAGGCGGTCCTTGATCAGATATTCGGTCCGCTCGTCCGATAGCGAGTGCATGGTCTGAAGGATCAGGACCTTGAACATCAGCACCGTGTCGAATGGCGGACGACCGCCCTTCGAGCGGTCGGCTCGCGGAACCGCAGCCTCCAGCGCCGGCCGGAATATCTCGAAATCCACGACCGCGTTCAAGCGCTCCAGGTCATCGCCCTTGGCCGAAAGCTCGGCCAGTCGTTCGTCAAAATCGAAAAGCCCTGGAACCTTCGACGCCATGATCGTCTCCACGAACCATGCCCCACGGAATCACATTCGCCGCAAATGCGCGAGGGTTTTTGGAGGTGTCCAGCCGGCATCGTTGGGACGTCCTGCATTCTGGCGACGCATGCTCTGGCGCAGAGTGCGGGAACACCGCCCGAGCCGATCGAACTGGATCCGGTCTATGTCAATTCTGCCACGCTGACGCCGACACCCGCCAGTCAGATAGGCAGTTCGATCACGGTAATCACGGCAGATGACATCGCCAAACAGCAGCGGCGCACCGTCAAAGACGTACTGAGCACCGTGCCCGGCCTCAATCTCGTGCAGTCAGGCGGCCCGGGCACCCAGACCTCCATCTTCATGCGCGGAACCAATTCCAACCATGTCAAGGTGCTCATCGACGGCATCGATGTTTCCAATCCTGCCGTTCCCAATGCTGCCGCCGATCTTGGCCAATTGCTGACCGGTGACATTGAGCGCGTCGAAATTCTGCGTGGACCGCAAGGCGGACTCTATGGCGCCGACGCCATCGGAGGCGTCATCTCGATCACCATGAAGAAAGGCTCAGGCGCCCCCAAGCTGACGGCCAGTGTCGAAGGCGGATCACATGGCACGTTCAATCAACGCGCGGGAGTGAGCGGCTCGGCTTCGATTTTCAACTATACCTTCGGTATCGAGCATTTTCGTTCGACGGACACGCCGGTCACGCCCTGGGAACTTCTCGTATCCGGCACCGTCGCGCGCCCCAACTACTATGACAATTACACCTATTCCGGCCGGGTCGGTGCCGATCTGACGGATAATTTCTCCGTCAATGTCATTGCCCGCTACACCGACTCCAAGCTCGGTTTCACCAGCGACGGCTATGGAGCGTGCTTTTGCGCGCCCAACCCTTCGCGCACCTGGCTGTTGAACCATCAATTGTTCACGCGTGCCGAGGGTATCTGGCATTCGCTCGATAATCGCTACCGAACCATATTCGGCGTTTCCTACAGCAATCTATGGAGCCGGAACGTCTATCCACCGGTGACTTTCACGGCGCCGAGCGCGGCAACCGGCGAACGGCTGAAGTTTGACCTGAGGCAGGAGATTGCCCTCAGCGACAATTACAAGGTGCTGCTCGGCGTCGAGCACGAGCGCTTCAGCCTGGATCTGGGAAATCTCAAGGCTTCGGATGTCGACAACGCAGCCTATGCCCAGTTGGAAGCAAACCTCTTCAAGGGCTTCACCGTGGCGTCCAACATTCGCTATGACCATTACAATAGTTTCGGCGGTCACTTCACCTATCGCCTCGCCCCGACCTACACCTTCGATCAGACCGGAACCCAACTGAAGGCCAGCGTCGGCACGGGCTTCAAGGCACCGACCTTGAGCCAGCTCTATCAGAGTTTTCCAGCCTTTGGTTTCTACGCCAATCCCGACCTGAAGCCGGAAGAGAGCACCGGCTATGATGTCGGTTTCGAACAGCCCTTGTTCGATGGCGAGGTTCGGGTTGGATCGACCTATTTTTACAACAAGATCAAGAACCTCATCATGGCCAATGCCGATTTCACCACCAATATCAACATCGGCAGGGCCGAAACGCATGGCAACGAGTCATTCATCGCCTGGAAGGTGAACGATCAGCTCGATCTGAGGGCGGACTACACCTTCACCATCGCCAAGGACGAGGACGAGAACCAGGAATTGCTGAGGCGACCGCGGCACAAGGTCAGCCTGCAGGCGAACTGGTCGCCGATCGACCAGCTCCACCTCTCCGCCACGTTGCTCTTCGTCGGTTCCTGGGTCGACGGTAACCGTGATTTCTCGATCCGACGCATGCGAACTCCCAGCTACACGACGGTGAACCTCGCGGCCGATTATGATCTGAACGACAAGATCAATCTCTACACGCGCGTCGATAACCTGTTCGACCGTCGCTATCAGGAACCAATTGGTTTTCTTCAGCCGGGCCTCGGGGTCTATGGCGGTGTTCGGGTGCGGGCGTTTTGATGCGCCGATCTCGGGGTCCGACCAGAGCAGCGTCCACCTTCTGGTGGCCTGCCTGGTCCTCGCGATGTCTGGTATCGGACAAGCCAGCGCCGAGACTCCGGTGTCTGCGTCTCCACCACCCAAACGCGTCGTCTCCATCAACATGTGTACGGATGAACGTCTGCTGCTGCTGCATCGTGTGGGCATGAATGTCGCTGAATACGATGTCCTGCAGGGTCTCCAGGGCGTGCGCGGACAGATCCGCCAGGTCGCCAGGCTCGTCGGAGAGCCGGACAGGGGAGAAGCTATCATCCGTGAGATGGACGGGCGCCTGGAGGCCTTATTTTGTCATGACAGAAGAGGAGCGCTTCCGCCACGACTGCAGATATGCTCGCCGTTGGCGGGTCGGCTTGCGCAAGAGACAGGCGGGCCATGCCTCTTACGGGCTGAAGACCAGAACCAGGAAGACGAAGAACACGCCAAGATGCACTGCGCCCTCAAGCATCGTCGTTCTGGTGCCTGTGAAGGTGAGCGTCGAAAGCATCAGCGTCATCGCCAGCAATATCATGTTGGTCGCTGAAAGCCCGAGCACCACATTCTGTCCGGTCAGGAGACCGATCACGAGGATGGCCGGCACAGTGAGGCCCAGCGTCGAGGCCGCCGCACCGAGACATAGATTGATGGCCCGCTGTAGCTGATTGGCCGTAATGGCCCGCAAAGCCGTGATGCATTCGGGTGTAAACACGATCATGGCGATCAGAATGCCGCCGAGCGCTGTCGGGGCGCCCAGGCGGGCGATGCCGAAGTCGAGCACTTTTGCCAGGCTTTTCGCCAGCAGAACGATCGGCAGGATGTTCAGCAAAAGCAGGAGAAGATGGGGCACGATCGGGCCGTCGTCGGCTGCCTCCTGGATCCCCGTGTCCTCCTCTTGTACTGGAGCGGTTTCCGCAGACGGCTCGCGGTAGAACTCGGCGTGGCGGCCGGTCTGAAGCACCAGGAAGGCGCCATAGAGCATGAGCGTGAAGATCGAGAAACTGATCGCCTGGAAGCGCGTCAGGGAGCCGTCGCTGACGGAGGTGGTGAAATTCGGCAAGATCAGGGGGATGACGGCCAGCGGAATGATGATCGCAAGATAGGATGCCGCGCCCTTCAGATTGTAGCGCTGGGCGAAATGCTTCATGCCCCCGAGTAGAAGACCAAGCCCGACCACCCCGTTGAGAACGATCATCAGTACCGCGAACATCGTGTCGCGCCCGAGGGTCGGGGCTCCTTTGGCGCCCAGCATCACGGCGGAGATCAGCGCGACCTCGATGATGACGATCGCGAGCGTTAGGATCAATGTGCCGTAGGGCTCGCCGAGACGATGTGCCAGCACCTCCGCCTCGTGCACGACGCCGAAGGCGGTCCACATGATCACAGCCAGGAGCCACAGGAAGACCGCCACTGCGACAAGTGGCGTGTCGAGATGACCCAAAAGCGGGTCCGCCAGGAAATGGAAAGCGGCGACGCTGGCCCATGCGGTGACGAGGCGGAGAATCAGGATCGGCATGAAGGGGAGACCTCGGATGTCCAACGGGATGTCGGAGAATGGCCCGTCAATCGCTCCACGGCAAATCGAGCCTGAAGCGTTTTGCGATCAGACGAGGATACTGGAATTGCAACGAGGCATCGAAAACGGGGCTGGAGGGGAGGCGCTGCTCATGGTTCTTCTGCTCTCAGGATTGGGAGGCATTGTCCCGCCGATGGAACAGGTAGCGGCAGATGTCGAGGATAGGCTTCCTATCTTCAAGTTTCGTAGTGTGCAGGCGCAAGGTCACGTCTACGGCTGCTGTCCCGCCTATAGATGACGTTGATGTGCGAATTCCTGCCTGCGCCGTTAAGCCCGATGATGGTAAATATCTCAGCGGGGCGGACAAGCAGGCTTACCTGCGCGAGCGTCGTGACGCCGTCGAAGGAGAGGCTGCCAGCCGCGGGCTGATGAACTATTCGGCCGCGACAGCCAGCGACCGCTCGGCTTCCAGCTCACGCACCAGTGGGATGATGTGCCTGCCGAAATATTCCACCTCTTCCTGGAAGTGCAGGAAGCCCAGGAGAATAAGGTCAGCGCCCGCATCCTTGAGGGCGATGACGCGCTCGGCGATCTGTTGCGGCGTGCCGATCAGATTGGAACGGAAGCCGTCATTATACTGCACGAGGTCCTCGAAGGAGGACTTGGCCCAATTGCCTTCGCCTTCGGGCGAGGCCTTGCCGGCGTTTTTCACCTCATGGGCGAAGCCGTGCACGGCATCAGGATTGGCCTTGGCGATGATTTCGGCCAGGACGGATTTGGCTTCCTCCTCCGTCTGTCTGGCAATGGCGAAGGCGTTGACGCCGACCTTGACGGAATGGCCATTCGCGGCCGCCTTGGCGCGAATGTCGTCAACCTGCTTCTTGATTTCGGCGGGCGTGTTGCCGTTGGTAAAATACCAGTCGGAGACCCTGGCCGCCATATCACGAGCCGCCCGCGAGGAGCCGCCCTGGAAGATTTCCGGCTGGGGGTCGATCGGCTTGGGCTTGAGATTGTAGTCGGTGAAACGGTAGAAATCGCCCCGGAAAGTGAAGTTCTCCTGGGTCCAGATTCCGCGCAAGGCGCGGATGAATTCTTCCGAACGGCGATAGCGTTCGTCATGGTCAAGCCAGGGTTCGCCTATGGCCGTGAACTCGCCCCGGAACCAGCCGCTCACCACATTCACCGCGACGCGGCCGCCATAGATATTGTTGATCGTCGCAATCTGCTTGGCGGCGACGGCCGGATTCCACGGCCCCGGCAGGAGAGCTACAATCACCTTCAGGCGCTCGGTCGAGGCGATCAGGGCCTGGCTGAAGGTCACGGGCTCGTGCTGGTTGTCGGCGCCGTAGCCCGCCGTGAAGCGAATCTGGCTGAGCGCGTAGTCGAAGCCGTTGTTTTCGGCGATCTGGGCAAGCTTGCGATTGTAATCGATGTCCCAGCTCGTGCGCTGCTCGATATTGCTGATCACGAGTCCGCCAGACACATTTGGAACCCAATAGGCAAATTTCAGTGGTTCACGCTCGCGTGGCAAAGGGTTGGACGACATTGGCTTATCCTGGATCTGGGAGGGGCGGAGAGGTTCAGGCATTGACCGAAAGACGGATCGGGGCAGGGCGCGAGGCGAGCGCGGGTAGGGTGAGTTGTTGCCGGGCTTCGACCACAGCCCGATCGATCCGCTCCTGCACGGCCTGGCTGGTAAGCTCGTAGTCATCGAAGTCGGCATCGAGTGCGTAGACGGCGGTCGAGATCGTGCGGGCACCGAAAAAGCCGAATAGCGGTCGAAGTTGGTGCTCGGTCATCAGGCCGTGCAAAGGAGTACCGCCGGTGGCGGTGAGGACGACCGGCGTGCCGCGCAGGGCCCGATAATCGACAAGATCGAAAAGATGCTTGAGGGCGCCGGTGTAGGAAGCGCGATAGACGGGCGAGCCGACCACCAGCAGGTCTGCATTTTCTACGCGTTGGACAACCGTAGCGGCACGATCCGAGAGGGTTGCAGCCGTCAACGAAGAGAACAGATGCGGTGCTTCGTCGACAAGTTCCAGCAGGGTAACGGCACCGAGATCCCCCAGTCTGTCCAGGATGTTCTGGACGAGGGCAGTCGTCCGGGACGGCCGCCTCACGCTTCCGGATATTCCGACAATCTTCAAGCCAGACATTGCGATCCCTTTGTTGCGCCATTAACAATTTATAATCTATAGATTTTGTCAATTAATTATTTGGAGCACCTCGTTTGCAGGCTTGGCGCTAGCGTCCTGCCTTTGTTGCGGTATCGGTGATCAAAGGTCGGTCGGGTCTCGCTCGGCCGTAGGGCGGCACGCTCTCAGGCCGGCAGATTCACTCGCACATATGGGAAACGATCGATATGAGCTTTCAGGCAACGGCTATTCAAGGCGACAACAAGTCGGACTTCTATCATGATCTCGCCGCGCAGCTCGGTGCCCTTCTGCATGGAGAGCGCGACGCGATCGCAAATGCCGCCAACACCTCGGCCCTGATCTTTCAGATGGTGCCTCAGCTCAACTGGGCCGGCTTTTATTTCCTGCGCTCCGAAAGGGAGCTGGTGCTCGGGCCATTCCAGGGTAAGCCTGCCTGTGTGCGCATCGCCGTCGGGCGCGGCGTCTGCGGAAGTGCCGTCGAACGCGGCCTATCGGTTCTGGTCGAGGATGTGCACGCTTTTGCGGGGCACATCGCTTGCGACGAGGCTTCCCGATCCGAACTCGTCGTGCCCCTCATGCGGGGGGACCGGATCTTGGGGGTGCTGGATCTCGACAGCCCGGTCGCGGGGCGCTTCGACCTCGCCGACCAGGCGGCTATGGAGGAACTCGCCGGGATCTATGTTGCTGGAAGCGAATGGGATCAAGCCATAACGCTACCGTGAGGTTCGATCAAAGATCGCGTCCTATCTCCCGACCGGGAGTGATCACAGAGCGCCGCCAAAATATATTTGCACACCTGCGAGGTTCATGGGCTGGAGAGCCGTAAACCTTCGTATATGTTGTTCGGCCCGATATTCGCGATACGCTGACCGGCGTAACTCCGCGTCCTGTACACGTGGATGATACTCCTAACGACCATCTCACCCGGCGCTTGTTGGCGTCGGGTTTTTTGCTTTTCCATCAACTCGATATGGCTTCGACCTGCCGCCGGAGTTCATTTTCCGTCCAAGATCATTTTTCCGTCGAAGATCATGGGCCGGTATCGACCCACCGGCCTTCGGTGGCAGACCTCTGGATTGCTTCCACGAGTTGCTGAATGCGCCGGCCCGATCCGAAGCCAAAGGGTTCGGGATGCCTGCCGGCGATGGCGTTGACGAAGCCGGCGATCTCGATGGCCTTGAGGTCGTTGAAGCCCAATTGATGGCCAGGGGCAACGCAGAACAACCCGTAAGGAGTGTGGTCGGGGCCCGCCTCTATGCGGCGAAAACCCCGCCGACCCTGCTTGTCTGCGGCATCGTAGAAATTCAGTTCGTTGAAGCGCTCTTGCGTGAACACCAGCGCTCCCTTGGTGCCATAGACCTCGAAATCGTGCTGCATCTTGCGGCCCGTGGCGATCCAGCTTGCCTCCAGGCTGCCGGAAGCCCCATTGGCGAACCGAAGGAAGGCTCTGCTTAAATCGTCGATCTCAACCTGCCGTCGCCCGCCCTTGCCATCAGGCCGGCTGGCGATCACGGTGGCGCTGTCGCCCTGGACGCGTTCGATCGGCCCGAGGAGGAACTCCGCCGTCGCCAAGGCATGGCTGCCCAGATCCGCCAATGCCCCGCCGCCGGCCGGATCATGCCGGAACGTGAAGGGGCTTTCGGCATCGGCCATATAGTCCTCGGCGTGAATACCCCGATAGCTGCGGATCTCGCCGAGTTCGCCACCGCGGATCATATCGCGGGCGAGTGGAAACAGAGGGTTGCACAGATAATTGAAGCCGACCTGGGTACAGACGCCGGCCTCTTGCGCGGCTTGCGCCATTTGGGCCGCATCCACGGCGGTGGTCGCGAGAGGTTTTTCGCAATAGACGTGCTTGCCGGCCGCCAGCGCGGCAAGCGCCATTTCCTTGTGCAGGGCGTTGGGGGCGGTGATGTCGACCACGTCGATGTCGGGATCGGCGACGAGGGATCTCCAGTCGCTGGATGACTTCGCAAAGCCGAGCGTCCGCGCTGCTTCGGCAGCTAGATCGTCGGTGCGATCCGCCACAGTATGCAGCACGAGTTCATAGGGAAGGTCGAAGACACGTTGCGCGGCTGTAAATCCGAACACGTGGGTTTTTCCCATGAAGCCCGTGCCGATGAGGCCGATCCTGAGCTGCCTTTTATGAGCTGGCATTGAGATGTTCTCTGTTGACGACGAGTGCGGGATCGATCGCGCCGGAAAAGAAATCCAGCACATTCTGGACCGATGAGATGGCCATCCGCTCGGCGCATTCGGCCGTCAGGCCGGCGATATGCGGTGTCAGGATCACCTGATCGAGCCCAAACAGAGGATGATCGGCGAGGGGAGGCTCATCGTCGAAGACATCGAGACCCGCGGCCGAGATCCTTCCCGTGCGAAGCGCGTCGAGCAGCGCAGCCTCGTCGACGACGCCGCCTCGCGCCGTGTTGACCAGGATTGCCGACGGTTTCATGAGCGCCAGTTCGTCCGCGCCGATTGCCGGGCGTTCTCCTCTCGGTACGTGCACGGATATGGCGTCAGCCCAAGCCAGCCCCGCCCTCAGGTCGCTCACGCAGGCAACCGCGCCTTTAGGCCAGCCCAGACTTTGGAGATAGGGGTCGAATGCCCGCACTTCCATGCCGAAGACGGCGGCAAGCTTGGCAAGTTGCCGCCCCGTGCGGCCAAACCCCATGATGAGGAGACGTTTGCCGAAAAGTTCAGTGGCCTCGAGCCGGTTGCGCCAGGCCCAGCCGGCCTCCCGCACGGAACGATCCGCCCGCAGCAACTGCTTGGCGCAAGCAAGCATCAACATCATCGCGTGTTCGGCCACCGATATCGAATTCACGTCGCCCACGATCGAAAGAGCGATGCCCTTGCTGTTCAATGACGCCAGATCGACGGCGTCGTAGCCGACGCCGTGCCGGGAAACGATCCTGAGCCTGGCGGCATGTGCGACCGTGGCGGCCGAGAGAGGCTGCGTGCGAATGATCAACCCGTCCGCAGCGGAGATGAGAGGGGCATAGCTGGCCTCCGAGACCTCTTCCACATAGTCGAACGTCACGCCGGCTTCAGACCGCAAAAGGGTGATCCCGCTCGGATGCAGTTTGCCCGCGACGAGTATATGCGGCATCGTTTCCTCCGACCAATTCTGACGACTGGCTGTCTCGATCATCTCACGGCCCGCCACGGGACCGGGGCTGGCCCGTGAGAGACCGGCCTTTTGCGTCTTGTTCGACTAATGATGCAATGGTGATTGCAATTATCTTGCTTTGTCAATAATCATTTCGTAAGCAGTATAAAAATCGCAATTGCGAGGGAGGAACACGATGTCCGCCACCATTCGTCTCACCATGGCCCAGGCCCTGGTGCGCTACCTGTGCAACCAGTTCACAGTCGTGGATGGCGCGAAGGTGCCTCTTTTTCCCGGCGTTTTCGCTATCTTCGGGCATGGAAACGTCACCTGTCTTTCGGAGGCGTTGGAAGCCGTCAAGGACACGCTGCCGACCTGGCGAGGCCAGAACGAGCAGTCGATGGCGCTCGCCGCCATCGGCTTTGCCAAGGCCAAGCGCCGGCGCCAGATCATGGTCGCGGCGACCTCGATCGGACCCGGCGCCCTGAACATGGTTACGGCCGCCGGCGTTGCCCATTCCAATCGCCTGCCCGTGCTGCTGCTCTCAGGGGATACCTTCATCAACAGGCGACCTGATCCGGTCATGCAGCAGGTGGAACATTTCGGCGATCCGACCATTAACGTCAACGACGCCTTCAAGGCGGTGACGCGCTATTGGGATCGCATCGTGCATCCCGAGCAGATCATCTCCTCGCTACCGCAGGCGGTCGGCGTGCTCCTGGATCCGGCCGATTGCGGGCCCGCTTTCATCGCGCTTCCCCAGGACGTGCAGGAGATGGCGTGGGATTACCCGGAAGCGTTCTTCGAGCCGGTCATGCACCGGATACCGAGGGCTCGGCCCGATCGCGACCGCCTCGGTGAGGCGGTCAATATGCTGCGACAGGCCAAGCGCCCCCTGATCATTTCCGGTGGTGGGGTTCGCTATTCGGGCGCGGAAAAGGCCCTGGCTGATTTCGCGCAGAAGCGCGGCATTCCATTGGCCGAGACCATTGCCGGCAAGGGGGCGGTGACGCATGACCATCCCGCCCATGTCGGGCCGCTCGGCATTGTCGGCTCGACATCCGCCAATGCGCTTGCCGGCGAGGCCGATGTCATCGTCGCCGTCGGCACGCGGCTGATGGATTTCACCACCGGCTCGTGGACCGCCTTCTCCCCGGCGGCGAAGTTCATCTCCATCAACGCGGCGCGCTGGGATGCCACCAAGCATCGCGCATTGGCGGTGGTGGGCGACGCCCTCGAAACCGTCGAGGAACTGGAAGCTGCGCTCGATGACTGGAAGGCGCCGGAGGCCTGGACGGCAAAGGGCGTGTCCGAATTCGCCACATGGAACGACATGCTCGACGGCTTCCAGAAACCCACCAATGATCCTATCCCGACCTATGCCCAGGTCGTGGGCGTGGTGAATGCCAAGGCCGGCGCAAGGGACCTGCTCATCACCGCTGCCGGCGGATTGCCCGGCGAAGTCATGAAGAACTGGCGCGTCAAGGATCCCAATACCTTCGATTGCGAATTCGGCTTTTCCTGCATGGGCTACGAGATCGCCGCGGGCTGGGGCGCCGCAATGGCCGATCCGACACGCACGCCCATCGTCATGATCGGCGACGGCACCTACATGATGATGAACTCGGACGTCTATTCGACCGTCCTGAGCGGCCACAAGATCATTCTGATCGTCTGCGACAATGGCGGCTATGCTGTCATCAACCGCCTCCAGAACGCCAAGGGTACGCCCGGCTTCAACAATCTCATCAAGGATTGCCGCGTGAAGGAGCCTTTCTCGGTCGACTTCGCCAAGCACGCCGAGGCGATGGGGGCGCTGACGCGGCGCGTGGAGAGCCTGGCCGATCTCGGCCAGGCCGTGGAATGGGCGAAGACGAATGACCGCACCACCGTCATCACCCTCGTGTCGGATGCCTTCACCTGGACGCCGGGCGATGCCTGGTGGGATGTCGGGGTCCCGGCCACCAGCGAGAGGAAGGAAGTACGCGAGGCGCATGACGCCCAAATCGCTGGCCGCCAGCATCAGCGGGTCGGCGTCTGATGGGCGTTCCCAAAGCTGACTGACTGTTACGCATGCGTTGGAGAATCTTATGAAAGCGAGACTTGGCATCGCGCCGATTGCCTGGTGGAACGACGACCTGCCGGAATTGAGTGACGACGTCTCCCTCGACGAGTGCCTGCGCCAGGCCCGCGAGGCGGGCTTCACCGGGATGGAGACCGGCCGCCGCTTCCCGATGGATCCCGCCGACCTCAAGCCTGTGCTGAACAAGCACGGCGTGAGCGTATGCGGCGGCTGGTTCTCAGGCCTGCTGCTCGACGGTGACCTCGAGCGGGAGAAGGAGCGCGTCGCTGCCCAGATGGCGCTCTTCAAGGCCGTCGGTGCTCCCTGCATCGTCTATGGCGAGACCGCCGGTACCATCCAGGGCGATCGCTCGGCGCCGCTCGCGACCAAGCGGCGGCTGAGCGAGGACGAGATCAAGGCCTATGGCCGCAAGATGACGGCCTTCGCCGAATGGTGCGCGGGGCAGGGGATGCCGATCAGCTACCATCATCACATGGCGGCGGCGATCGAGACCGAGGCGGAGCTTGACCTCCTGATGAAGCACTCGGGCGAAGCCCTGCCGCTGCTCTATGACGCGGGACACATGGCGTTCGCGGGCGGCGATGTCCTGCGGGTAATCGACAAGCATCACGCCCGCATCTCGCATGTCCATACCAAGGACATCCGGGCGGAGGTGGTTGATGGCCTCGATCGGGGCAAGGAGAGTTTCCTCGACGCGGTGGTGAAGGGAGCCTTCACGGTTCCCGGTGACGGCTCGCTCGACTTCGAGGCCATCGTGAAGCGCCTGGCTTCCTACGGCTATGAGGGCTGGTTCGTGGTCGAGGCGGAGCAGGACCCCGTCAAGAGCCCGCCGCTGCAGATGGCCAAGACTGGACACGAGGAACTGCTGCGCGTGATGGCAGCAGCCGGCTATACCGTGGAGAACTGACGACATGAACCGCATGGATGGAAAGATCTGCGTCGTGACCGGCTCGACACAGGGCCTGGGTGCCGAGATCGCCCGGCAACTTGCTGCCGCCGGTGCCACCGGCCTGGTGACGCTTGGACGCAATGCCGCGAAGGGTCAGGCCGTGGCTGACAGGATCAAGTCGCAGACCGGCGTTCCCATTCATTTCGTCAAGGCCGATGTCGCCGATGTCGGGGAATGCCGGCATGCCATCGCCGAAGCGGACCGCCTCTATGGCCGCGTGGATGTCCTGGTGAACGCCGCTGCCTGCACGGATCGCGGCACGATCATCGATACTTCACCGGAACTGTTCGATCTCATCTTCGCCACCAATGTGCGCGGGCCCTATTTCCTGATGCAGGAAGCCATCAAGCTGATGGTCCGTGATGGCGTCGCGGGATCGATCTGCAATATCGGCTCGATCTCCGAACATACCGGCCAGCCCTTCATCAATGCCTATTGCGCCTCCAAGGGCGCGCTGGCGACGCTGACCCGCAACACGGCGTTTTCGGTGATGAAGAATCGCATCCGGGTGAACCAGCTCAATGTCGGCTGGATGTCGTCCGACCATGAACGGGAGCTGCAGGCCGCGGCCACGGGTGATCCGGACTGGGAGGCCAAGGCTACCGCCACACTGCCGTTCGGACGGCTGGTCGACCCGGAGGAGGCCGCAAGAACTGTCAACTTCATCGTATCCGATGATGCCGGCCTGATGACGGGTGCCGTGGTCAATTACGACCAGACGGTGTGGGGCGGCTCGGCCGGCCCCATGCCGGTACCGACCGAGGCGCTTGCGCTCGCCTGATGCCTTTCAGGAAAAATCCATTGTCCCGACTGGAAGCAGCCCGTCTTGGGCTGCTTCTTTTCAAGACCCGGGCGCATGCGTCCTGAACGCATGTATCCTGTGTGGAGGCGACAAGAGCTCTTCAGGGCTGCGTGACGATCGGGATGCGCGGCACGGGAGCCTTCTGCAGCCGAGCGGCCAGAGCTGCCGTAAGGGATTGAGCCAGGCACATCGGTGCGGCCAGGGATCTTGAGAACGTATACTGATGCTCGGGCACGGAGAAGAGAACCGTTGCACTCTTGGCAAGTGGCGAAAGGGTCGAATCCGTTATCGCCAGGATCGGCAGGCCCTTGGCTGCAGCCTGCTCGACGATGTTGACGACCTCGGTTGCGTAAAAGCGGAATGAAACGGCAAAGAGCAGGTCCGTGGGCCGCATGGTGCCGGCGATATGCGTGGAAAGACCGCCGCTTGCGTCCAGGAGAACCGTGCGTTTTCCCAGCATCGTCAGAATGTAGCGGGTGAGATCGACGATCGGCGCTGAGCGGAGCTGGCCCACCAGATAGATGGTGTCTGCCTTTTCCATCAGGTCCACGGCCTTTTCGATGGTCTCCCCGGAGGTCAAGTTCAACAATTCCTGGAGTGCGTCGATGTCCCGTAGCACCAGGTCGTGCAGGAATCCCCAGCCGCCGACATTCTCGCGGTCGCTCAGCTCGGTCTCCAGGGCCTTGATTCTAGCCTGGAAACCGGGAGCTGCGGTCGATAGGCGTCGCTGAAAGACCGCCTGTACTTCCTTGAAACCCTTATATCCCAGCATCTGGGCGAAGCGTACAAAGCTGGATGCGTGGATACCACAGGTTTCTGCAATGGCGTTGAGCGACATGACCGCCACATCATTGGGGTTTTGGGTCAGATACACCGCTATATTCTGATAGGCCTTGCTCATCCCGTCATATTTGTCGTGGATGATCCGAATTAGGTCCTCGTAGTCTTGCGGGACACTGTCGGCGCCCATGAATATTCCCTCTTTCCAATACGTCCGCGGCTCTCAAGCGTGCCATGTACAAATGGCGCTTCTAGCATAGGCATGCCGCGCAACGTTAGTCGCGCGACATGCCGCCATGGGCCCGAAACGAGACCCGGGAGGTCAAGCGGGATCGCTCGGCTGCGCAGAGCGTTCTCGTTTCGTCAATTGCCACCGCCGATACAGGTGGCGACATTGTCCGGCGTGCAGATGTCGAGACCGGTATAGCTCGGGTCCTTGGGCGCTGCCTTGCCGTCCTTGATGTCCTTCAGGTAGTACATGGCCTTGTAGCCCATCTCGAAAGGACGCTGACCCACATTGCCGGAGGCCAGACCTTCCTTAAGCAGGTCGATCTGCACAGGCAGCGTATCGGCAACCACGAGGGCGAGAGCGCCGGAGGCGATCTTGGCCTTGTATTTGGTCGCGACTTGCCGGTAGGCATCCGGCAGGAATTGCGGGAAGCCGCCTGTCGGGATGAAGGCGTCGAGATCGGGATACTTGCCGAGAGTATCTTCAAGCTGCTGCACCGATTTGGGGAAATCGTCATCGGTATAGAGCGGGCAGCCGTCGACTTCGGTCCAGCCATTTTGACCAGCCAGCCGATCGCCGGGGGCCTGGGCGCTTTCCTTGCCCGCAAGCGTATCGCGAATGCCCTGCATGCGCTCATTGTGATTGGCGGCAGCTGCGCCGCCGGACTGGATGCAGATCTTGCCGCCTTTCGGCTTGATCTTCATGGCGATCTTGGCGAGGTTCACGCCAATCTCGTAATTATGCGTTCCGACATAGGCGGCGCGTTCGCCCTTGGCGTCGGGCAGGAGATCGGAATCCCAGGTCAGGACCGGAATTTTTGCGCCAGCGGCACCCTGCAGCGCCGCCGCGATGGCCGGGGCGTTGGCTACGGAAACCGCAATGCCGTCGACGCCCTTGGTGATGAGGTCCTGCACCATCTGCGCCTGTTCGTCGCCGCCGCCATGCTCGCCAGGGCCGACATAGAGGCATTCGATGGCCCCGTTGAGTTCCTTTTCCGCCTTCTTGCAGCCGGCCATGGCTTGGTCGAAGAAGGGATTGTTGGTGTTCTTGGGAACCAGCGCGAAGGTAAGCTTGTCGGCGGCGTAGGAGCCACCGGCCGTAGCGGCAAGACCGACGGCAATCGCCGCCGTGGTCAGCAGATATCTCAACATCGTTTCCTCCAGATGGGTTGTTCGCCGTTTCGGGCGTTTCACACGACGCCGGCTTTGGCCGGTCATTCGCGTCGTTTGCCGCGGATCCGCTCGAGCAGCACCGCGAGAACCAGGAAGCTACCGACGAAGACGCCCTGCCAATTGGAGTCGACGCCGGCCATGAGAAGGGAATTGCGGATGACTTCGAGAAGGGCAGAACCGATGAATGCACCGAGTGCTCCACCTTCACCGCCCATCAGGTTCGCGCCGCCGATCACGGTCGAGGCGATGGCGCGCAACTCGTAGCCCGTACCCAGGGAGTTGATCGCCGAGCCTGCCCAACCCACGCTCAGGATCGACGCGATGGCGCCACTGAGCCCGGAAATGGTATAAGCCTGCAATTTGATGCGCTTGACCGGTACCCCGGTGAGGTTGGCCGCATGCTCATTGCCACCGACGGCGAGCAGATGCCGGCCCCATGTCGTCATGCGCATCACCACGAACATGGTCAGGGTCAGGACAACGAGCACCCAGACCGGGTTGGCGATACCCAAGATCGCACCAGCGCCGATCGACTTGAAAGCCGGGCCGCCGGGACCGAAATTGTAGAGCATCTTGTTGCCGGAAAGCACCACGGCCACGGAGCGTGCCGCCGACAGCATGCCCAGGGTCACCACGAAGGGTGATAGTCCCAGATAGGCGATGAGGCCGCCATTAATGGCGCCGGCGACGCCACCCGCCGCGAGGCCTGCAATCACCGCCGCGTACCAGGGATAACCTGCTTCCAGCGTGAGTCCGCAGGCGACTGCGACAAGGCCCATGATCGAGCCGACCGAAAGGTCGATGCCACCGGTGATAATGACCATGGTGGCGCCGAGCGCCATGATGCCGATGAAGGCGAAGTTGCGGGTTATGTTGTAGAAATTGTCTTCCGTGGCGAAGCGCGGCTCGCGGATGGACATGATGGCGCAAATGACGATCAGCGCGATTGTGACCCAGAAGGCCTGGCTCGACAGCATCGTCTGCCACAGCGACTTCTCCTTGACCGTCAGGACGGACTCGATGGAGACATTAGCTGGTGCAGGCGTATTGGCCTGCTTCGGGCGGTTGGAAGAAGTGTCCGTCATCGCGACCTCACGCCGTATGGATTGCGCCAGTAATGAGACCCGTAACTTCCTCCGGCGAGGTTGCGGCGATGAGCTTGTCGGCCACCTTGTGGCCGCGTCGCATCACGATCACCCGATCGCAGACCTCGAAGACATCAGGCATTCGATGCGAGATCAGTACGACGCTGATCCCAGCGTCGCGCAGGCGGTGGATCAGCCCCAGCACTTCGGCAACCTGCCTGACGCTGATCGCCGCGGTCGGCTCGTCCATCAGCACGATCTTAGCCTGGGACAGCCTGGTGCGTGCGATGGCGACGGCCTGGCGCTGCCCGCCCGACATTTGGCGGACGAGGTCGCGCGGCCGGGTTTCGGACTTCAGCTCACCGAAAAGTTCACCGGCTTTCTTGATCATCGCACCGTGATCAAGCCAGCGGAAAGGACCCGCTCGTTTCTTGATCTCCCGGCCGAGGAAGACGTTGGCCGCCGCCGAGAGGTTGTTGCACAGCGCCAGGTCCTGGTAGACGACTTCGATGCCCTTGGCCCGAGCTTCGACGGGCTTATGAAAATGCACGATCTCATCATCTAGGACGATTTCGCCAGAGGTGGGCGGGAAGTTGCCGGCGATCAATTTCACCAAGGTGGACTTGCCGGCACCGTTGTCACCCATCAAGCCTACGATCTCAGCTCTGCCAATCGTCAATTCGACGTCCGTCAGTGCTTTGATGGCGCCGAAGCTCTTCGAGACTGACTTCAGCTGCAGCAGTGTCATTCCTCGCTCCCTGGTTTATTTTCTTGTTTGTCTAATCATGACACATCAACCGCAGGTTGCCACCGGGGAGGCGCCGATATCGACCGCTGCCTGGATCGATAGTCTCACCGCGAATGGTTCTGCCGAAGCCGAGGATGGCCCCGGGATGGCCAGTTGATTTGCTTTGCAATTTCTATTTCATGATTTTAAAAATTGCAACACTTATTGCGGGTGTGGTGCCGGCGCGACGATTTGAAACAATAATTGACTATTTTTATTTTTAGCAATAATCGTTGATTCATGCGGAAAACCGCGGTCACCCCGTCAAATGACCCGCTCCTGGGAGGAGAAGGCATGAAAGCCGAGCAATTTCGGATCGATACCTATCCCCCGCCGGATCGCCGCTTGAGACTGGGATTTGTCGGAGGCGGGCGGGGCGGCCAGGTGGGCGCCTGGCATGCTGCGGGCGCTCGTCTTTCCAATCGATGGGATATCGTTGCGGGCGCCTTGTCGACCGATCCTGCAAAGGCGAGGCTATCGGGTCGCGATTGGTTCCTGGCCGAGGATCGCATCTATGACGACTATCACGCCATGGCCGAGCGCGAGGCGGCTCGTGCCGATCCCGTAGATGCAGTTGCGATCTGCACGCCCAATCACACCCATTATGAGATCGCGCGCACATTCCTGCAGGCGGGCATCAATGTCATCTGCGACAAACCCCTGACGACCTCTCTCGAAGACGCCCAGGCCCTTGTCGCTCTCCAGAAAGACACCGGGCTCGTCTTCGGCGTGACCTATGCCTTTGCCTTCCATGCCATGGTGAGGCAGGCGCGGCACATGATCCTGGAGGGCAGGATAGGGCGGATCCGCCAGGTCCATGTCGAGTATTTCCAGGAATGGTCCTGCCTGGAAAAGAAACCAGACAGCGGCGAGGTCTCGTGGAGGCAGGATCCCACCAGGGTTGGAAAGGCGTCTGCGATCAGCGACATCGGCACGCATGCCTTTCATCTGGCTGGCTATGTCACGGGGGAAGAGATCGTCGCCTTGAAGGCCGATCTGTATGTTTGCGGCCCGGAGCGCGGGCTGGAGGACACGGCCTTCATCAATGTGCGCTTGGCTGGCGGGGCGCCCGGCACGCTTCTGGTCACGCAGGTCGCCCCCGGCAATTACTGCGCTCTGCGTATCCGGGTCTATGGGGATCGGGGCGGCATCGAATGGGACCAGGAAAAACCGGAATATCTGCGGGTCAGCTATCTCGGACAGCCGGACGAGATGATCGTCCGGGGCAAGGAGGGGGCGATGCTTCCTTCCATCGAGAAGATGTCCACGCTGCCGAGCGGACATGGCGAGGCGCTCAGCAATGCCTGGGCCAATCTCTACACCGAATTTGCGGTGGCAATCGAGGCGAGAGCCGCCGAGCGTTCGTTGCCTGAGGGAATGCTGGAATTTCCCACTGCGCAGGATGGTGCTCGCGGGGTGCGCTTCATCCATGCCGCGGTGGAGTCTCATGAAAATGGCGGTGCTTGGACGCCGTGCGGGCCGGCGTAGAAGTCGGCCGGGGTCACTATCGGGAGGGAAGGCATGACTGTCAGGTTGGGGATTGTCGGCGTCGGCGTGATGGGCGCCGATCATGCGCGCACGATCGCTTCGCAAGTGGCAGGAGCGGTCATCCATAGCATCTACGATGCCAATCAAGAGCGGGCGCGGCAGATTGCTGACGAAGTCGGCGCCGCCGATGTGGCCGGCGATCCCAGGCGTCTCATTGACGATCCGCAAGTGGATGCCGTCCTGATCGCCTCTCCTGATGCCACCCATAAGGAGCTGACGCTCGCCTGCGTGGCGGCCCGCAAGCCGGTACTGTGCGAGAAACCCCTTGCCCCGACTTCGCCGGAATGCCTCGAACTGATCGAGGCCGAACTCGCGGCGGGCCGGCGTTTCATACAAGTCGGCTATATGCGACGCTACGATCCATCCTATGTGGCGATGAAGAATCATCTCGCGGCAGGCCAACTCGGCAAGCCGCTGATGTTTCACTGCGTTCATCGCAATGTCGCCGCACCGCCCTGGTTCGACGGCGGCATGGCGATAGCCAATTCGGCCGTGCACGAATTCGATATTGCCCGTTGGCTGCTCGCCGGCGAATTGATGGCGATCTCCATATTCAGGCCCGCCAATATCTCAGGCCAATCGCCGGGAGCGCCCGTTTTCCTGGTCTTGGACAGTGCCGGTGGCAGCCTGGTGACGATCGAGGTCTTCAACGACGCGGCCTATGGCTACGATGTCAGGGGCGAACTCGTATGCGAAAAGGGCACGGTCGAGCTGCAACGGCCGGTTCATGGTGTCGTCAACCACGCTTTGTTGCAGGGGACCGCCTACCCCCTCGATTGGCGTCCGCGCTTCCAGGATGCCTATCGCCTGCAGGCGCAGGGATGGATCGAAGGCATCAGGACGGGCAAGCCCAACGGTGCGAGTGCCTGGGACGGCTATGCCGCCACCCGCGTGGCCGAGGCAGGGATGCGATCGCTGAAGTCGGGCCTGCGGGAGGAAATCTCCGCCGTGCCTGTTCCAAAGCTCTATGGCTGAGCCGGCTCGCGTCCGACGAGGCAAGATCTCTTGCGCAAATGCCGCACCGCTGGATCTGTAATCCGGCGATGCGGCCCTCCGGCGAGAGGTCAATAGGCCGATTTCACCGTCGACGGTGCGGCCGCGGCCTTTCCGTTGAGCTCCCTGAAACGCGCGACGCTGGCGTGGGCGGCTGCCGCGAGCAATCGTGAATCGCCCGATACCGTCGTCATGTCGAAACCCCATACGATGGCGCGCGTCGCATAGTCGGGCGTGCCGCAGTGCAGGGCGGCGATCTTGCCCGATTTCCTGCACGCCGCGACGATCGTCTGCAGCGCCTCGATCATCTCCGGCTCCTCGCGGTCGAATGCCGGAGCCAGGCGTCCCTGATGCAGGCTGAAGGTCAGGTCGGCCGGCCCGACATAGATGCCGTCCAGCCCGGGTGTGGCAGCGATCGCCTCCAGGTTTGACATGGCTTCGGCGGTCTCGACCATTGCGAAGGCGAGGATCTCGTCATTGGCTTCGGCGGCATAGTTTGCCCCTGCCGAAAAATTGGCGCGCGTCGGCCCGAAGCTGCGCTGGCCAAGGGGGGGATAGCGCATATAGCTGACGAACTCGGCGGCCTGGCTGGCCGTGTTCACCATCGGGCAGATGATGCCATAGGCGCCGGCATCCAGCGCCTTCATGATAATGCCGGGTTCGAGCCAGGGCACCCGTGCCATTGGAACGACGCCGGAAGCGCGCACGGCCTGGAACATCGGCAGCAGCATGGAATAGTCGAGGGCACCATGCTGCACGTCGACCGTGACACTGTCATAACCCTGTGCGGCCATGATCTCCGCGGTGAACGGGTTGCCGATCGAGAGCCATCCGTTGATCGTGGGACGTCCCTCGGCCCAGGCCTGCTTCAGCTTGTTCTTGATCACGAGTGCCTCCTCAAAACACGATCTGCGCCAGCTTGGTGTCGAGATAGTCGGAAATGCCCTCGAAGCCTCCCTCTCGGCCCATTCCCGAATATTTGGTGCCGCCGAAAGGAGCCTCGGCAGCCGCGAGCGCGAAGCTGTTGATGCCGACCATGCCGGACTTCAGCTCCGCGACGGTGCGCCGGGCTCGCTTGGGGCTGCTCGTGAAGGCATAGGCGGATAGCCCCATATCGCTGGCATTGGCCCGGGCGATGACGTCATCATCCGTCGAGAAGGACGTTATGGCGGCGATCGGTCCGAAATTCTCCTCGGCGAACACGCGCATGCCGTCCTCGACATGGGTGAGCACCGTCGGCTCGAAGAAAAAGCCTGTATTGAAGGCAGAGGGGGCTCGTCCACCGGTGGCCAGCCTAGCCCCGGCTTTTTCGGCCTCGGCGACGATGGATTCGATCTCGTCACGGCGATTGGCGTTGATGAGAGGTCCCATCTGCGTTGCGCTGTCGAGGCCATCTCCGAGCCTGAGGGCCCGGGTCCGGGCAACGAACCCTTCCACGAAGGCGTCATGCAGGCTTTCGTGAACGAAGAAGCGATCGGGCGTCACGCAGACTTGCCCGGCATTGGCGTATTTGGTCGGTACCGAAACGTTGAGCGCCAATTCGAGGTCGGCATCGTCATAGATGATGAGAGGCGCGTTGCCGCCGAGTTCCATCGAGACCTTCTTCACCGTCTCGGCGGCATCCTTGATCATCTGCTGTCCGACGCGCGTCGAGCCGGTCAGCGAGACCTTGCGCACCCCCGCGGAGGCCATGATGGGATCATAGGTCGCGCTGGTCGGTCCAACGACAAGGCTGACGACGCCGGCCGGAATGCCGGCGGCCTTGGTGCAATCGACCATGACCATGGCCGTTCCCGGCGTTTGGCTCGAAGGGCGAACGATGATCGAACAGCCGGCAGCGAGGGCTGGCGCTACCTTGCGGGCCACCAGTGCCGCGGGAAAGTTCCAGGCCGTGAAGGCGGCAGCGATACCGACGGGCTCATGCAGGACTTCGAAACGCCCCGCCGGCACCCGGCTTTCGATGACGCGGCCATAGATGCGGCGTGCTTCCTCGGCGTACCAGCGGAACTGGTCGGTGGCCAGGATCCATTCACGTTCGGCCTGCACCAGAGGCTTGCCGGTTTCACTCGAAATCATGCGGATGGCTTCGTCCTTGCGGCGAAGCATCTCATCTGCAATGCGATGCAGGGCATCCGCGCGTTCGAATGCCGGTTTGGATTTCCACAGTGTGAACCCCCTTGCCGCACCTTCAAGGGCGTCTTGCGTATCGGAGCGTGCGGCGACGGGTACCTCGCCCAATACGCGTTCATGTACCGGGCTGATGACCGGTGCGCGGGCCTTGTCCGCTGCCTCGCGCCATTGGCCGTCGATGAAAAGGCCGAAATCCTGGTACATGCTCAAATGACCTCACTTGTCTTTACCGGCCGTCCCTCCTGGATGGATCTGCCGGCGGCTTCCGCCAGAACGAGGGCTCGCCGGCCGTCCTCAAAACCAACCTCCGGCGCCGTGCCATTTTCGACGGCGTCGACGAACGCACCGATCTCGGCGTTGAAGGCCTCGGCATATCGCTCGATGAAGAAATTGAGGTAGGGCGCCCCACGGGATGTGAACTCCCCGGTGAAGCGCACGGAATCATGCATTCTCCGGTTCTCCGAGACCGCCATGCCCTTGTTGCCGAACACTTCGACCCGCTGGTCGTAGCCATAAACAGCCTGCCGCGAGTTCAGGATGACACATTGCTTCCCGGATGCCGCGGTGAGAACCACCGATACGGTATCCCAGTCATTGCAGCGTTCCATCAGTGGCGGGTTCACAAGGCGGCTTCCGACGGCACTCACTGTTTCGGGTTCCTCCCCCAGCAGGAAGCGGGCCATGTCGAAATCATGGATCGTCATGTCGCGAAAAATGCCGCCCGAAACCTCCATATAGGCAGCTGGAGCCATTGCCGGGTCTCGGGAGGTGATGACGATCTGGTGCAGGTCGCCGATGTCACCGTTCACGATGGCGGCGCGCGTAGCCCTGTGCGTGGGATCGAAGCGCCTGACGAAACCAAGCATGATAGGCAGGGACGACTTGCCGATGATCCTGGCGCAGCGATCCACTCTTTCCAGGCTGAGGTCGATCGGCTTCTCGCACAGGATGGGTTTGCCAACCGCCACAGCCTTCTCGATATAGTCTGCATGCGTGCTCGTGGAGCTCGCAATGAGCACCGCATCGACGCCCTCGGAGGCGAATACATCTTCGTCGGTTTCAAAAACGGTGGTGGCTTCCCTTGCCCCCACCTCCATGGCCGCCTCCCTCGAAACGTCGAAGACACCTGCAAGCCTTGCCCGAGGGTGCGCTGCTATATTCGCAGCATGCATCCGCCCGATGCGCCCGCAACCCAACACAGCGATTCTGAGCACGGAAGTTCCTCCCATTTTTTCTTAGCAATGATCATTGCAAAAATCTCATATTGTCAACAACTGATGCGGAGTTTTTGAAGGAACCTCCATCACAGTTTTGGGATGACCGTTTTCGCACCGCCCTGTCAGGCGCCGGACAGCCGAACTCCCGGTTCGTGGCGGCCCGGCACAGGTCCCATCGTCGGCCTGCGCCACGGTCGGCTCTCGAAATGTCGCCCAATGGAGAAATGTTTATTGACATTTTTTATTGTTTGCAATTTCCTTTGCACGGGTGCCTGAGGGAGGACGTGATGACTGGCCGGGAAAAGGCATATGCGCTGGAGGCATGCCGCGGGTCCAGGAAGATCGTTCCCTCTGATTTACCTGGGTTTTCAATCTAAAACAGGTTCATAGAGATAAAATCTAAATTAAAACATTAAGTATTTCCGAGGGCGGGAACCAGCGAAAATGTCACTCCTGAGATTGGAGGAGGTCGCCAAGTCCTATGGCGATGTCCAGGTGTTGAAGGACATCACACTTACCGTCGCGCCCGGTGAGGTTCTCGCGCTGGTCGGAGAAAACGGTGCCGGCAAATCCACCCTGATGCGCATTGTTGCGGGGCTGACCGCGTCAAGCGCCGGTTCTCTTAAGTTCAAGGATAGTCCGGCGCCTGGAACGCTCATCGAAGCCGAGCAGGCCGGGATCGTGATGGTGCATCAGGAGTTCTGCCTGGCGCCGCATCTGACCGTTGCGGAGAATATCTTCCTCGGGCGGGAACTGACACGGGGCCTGTTTACCGATGTGAAGGCGATGAGGATATCCGCCGCCGCAATCCTGGCCGAACTCGGCTCGGCGGTGTCACCTCGGGCGCGGCTCAGCGAATTGCCGGTATCCGCCTGGCAGATGATCGAACTCGCCAAGGCCTTCGCCCGCGATCCCAGACTGATACTCATGGACGAACCGACGGCGGTGTTGTCCGCCGATGAGGCAGCACAGCTGTTTGCCAGGCTTCGCAAATTTCGAAGCACCGGCGGTTCGGTGATTTTCACCTCGCATCGCCTCGATGAGGTCAAGCAGATCGCCGACAAGGTAGCCGTGTTGCGCGACGGGCAGATCGCCCGGATCGAAACGGCGGAGCGCATCTCTGAAGAGGAAATGGCCGAGGCGATGGTCGGCCGTCCGCTCGCGGAGATCTATCCGAGGAAGGCCGATCGAAAGACGGTCGAGATCTTCCTGCGGGTGGAAGCGCTTTCGGACAAGACGCTTGTGCGAAACGCGACGTTCGAAGTGCGCCGAGGCGAGATCCTCGGCATATCCGGCCTCATCGGATCCGGACGAACCGAGCTCTTCGAAGCCCTTTTGGGGCTGCGCTCCGCCAGTTGCCGCTCACTGGAGATCCATGGAAGGCCTTCGAGACTGCCGTCTGCACGCCAGGCATGGCGCATGAGACTGGCCTATCTGACCGAAGATCGAAAAGGCAAGGGGCTGCTGCTCGGCAAGAAACTGGAAGAGAACATCGCCCTTACCAAAGGAGCGATCGATGGCGGAGCCTGGATCGATTTCAGAGCGGAAAATCAAGATCTCGTCGACGCGGTGCGGGTCTACGACATCCGCGCCGGCAACTTGAACATCGCCGCGGGCTCTCTGAGCGGCGGCAATCAGCAAAAGGTCCTGATTGCAAAGACACTCGCCACCGATCCCGATCTGATCGTGTTCGATGAGCCGACGCGCGGCGTCGATATCGGCGCCAAGCAGCAGATCTACCAGATCATCGCCGACCTGGCGGAGACCGGTAAAGCCGTCGTCGTCATCTCTTCCGAAATGCAGGAAATCGTCGGACTGGCCGATCGGGTTCTCGTGATGCGCGGCGGCGCCATTGCGGGCGAACTGGCCGGCGCTGACGTCAAGGAAAACGAGATCATCCGCCTAGCGATGGGACTTCGGGAGGAAGCAGTCAATGTCTGATATCGCAAAGGCCAGCGCCCCGGGTTCCGGCGCGCTCGTTTGGTCGCCTCGGCGCCTGCTGGAAGCGGCGGGACCATTGCTGGCCCTCGCGCTCCTCCTGATCGTGGGCGCCTCCATGAGCGGCAGTTTTCTCGGGGCCGAGAATCTATCGAATGTGCTGACGCGCAGTGCCTTGATCGGCATCATCGCGATAGGAGCGACATTCGTGATCACCGCCGGCGGTCTCGATTTGTCGGTGGGCTCCCTTTCCGGCCTCGTGGCCGGCTTGACGATCATGTTCATGAATCACGGGCTGCCATGGCTCGGGAGCGATTGGGGCCTGGTGGCGGCCGGCATTGCCTGCGCGCTCTTCCTGGGGGGCTGCGCCGGATTGCTCAACGGCGTCATGATCGTGAAGGGGCGTGTCGAAGCCTTCATCGTGACCCTGGGCGCCATGGGTATTTTTCGCTCCATCCTGACCTGGCTGTCGGATGGCGGCTCGATAGCGCTGGATTTCTCGCTGCGGACGGCGTCGCGCCCGATCTACTACGGCGAGATCGCCGGCATTTCCGTGCCGATCATCGTGTTCGCCCTGATGGCAATCGTCGGCGAAGTCGTACTTCGGCGCACGCGCTTCGGCCGGCACGTTGCGGCCATCGGCTCCAGCCGTTCAGTCGCGGTCTACTCGGCCATTCCCGTGGATCGGGTTCGCATACTGACCTATGTCGTGCAGGGACTGACCGTCGCGGTTGCAACGGCGATCTACATCCCGCGCCTCGGCACGACCACGCCGTCTACGGGCCTGATGTGGGAACTGGAGGCGATTGCGGCCGTCATCATCGGCGGGACCCGTCTGAGCGGTGGATTTGGCCGCATCTGGGGAACCGTGGCCGGCGTTCTGATCCTCGGCTTCATCAGCAACATCCTCAATTTGAGCGGTCTGGTCAGCCCCTATCTGAACGGGGCTTTCCAGGGCGCCATCATCATCATCGCCGTCTTGCTCCAACGCGATCGCTCACAGGGTTGACGGCGTCAGAACACCAATCAAAGAGGGAGGAAACTATGTTCGGCAGATTGAAATCGGTCGTGGCAGCGGGAGCCATGCTCCTGGCGGGATGGACAGCGCCAGCGGCGGCCGCCGAAACCACGATCGGTATCTCTATCCCCGCGGCCACCCATGGCTGGACTGGGGGGCTCAACTATCACACCAAGCGCACGATCGAGCGCATGAAAGCGGCCTTTCCAGACGTTGACTTCGTCCTCACCACGTCGTCGAGCGCGACACAGCAGGTCAACGACGTCGAGGACATGCTCGCCCGTGGCATCAAGGCCCTGGTGATCCTGCCTTTTGAGTCCGACCCGCTCACCGAACCGGTCAAGGCAGCGAAGGCCAAAGGGGTCTTCATCGCAACGGTCGACCGAGGCCTGTCCCAGGAAGGGATCGAGGACGTCTATGTCGGGGGCGACAATCCCTCTTATGGGCGCACGGCTGCCGAGTACTTCAAGAAGAAGTTTCCGAATGGCGGCAAGATCGTCGTCATGCGCGGCATTCCCACCGCCATCGACAACATTCGGATCGAGGCCTTCAACGAAGCGTTGAAGGGGACCAACATCAAGGTCCTCGACATGCAATACGCCAATTGGAATCCCGACAAGGGCTTTGAAGTGATGCAGGACTATCTGCAGCGCTTCCCCGAGATCGACGGTGTCTGGACAGGCGATGACGACGCTGCTCTCGGCGCCATCGAGGCCATCAAGCAGTCGGGCCGAAAAAACGTCGCAGTACTGGGAGGTTCCGGCATGAACAAGGTGATCAAGCTCGTCATGGATGGGCACGACATGGTCGATGCCGATATTTTCTATCCGCCGACCCTGATCATCCCCGCCATCGAACTGGTCACTATGAAATATGCGACTCAGGCACCGATCAGCGGCCGTTATGTTCTGTCCAGTCCGCTCATCACCAAAGACAACGCCGCGGAATATTACTTTCCGGATGCGCCTTATTGATCCAGAACGGGGGCGAGTTCGGTGGAAAGCTGAAGCGTCTGGCGGCCGCACGCGATCGTGCGGCCTGCTCCCTTGGCGATCCGTACAATCTTAAGCGGGCGTTCTTCGCCCACATCGAGAAGGGCAGGCAACCTCCCGGGCTGCCTTGTTCATCCGGAAGATCTTACAGCGGCCGCGCACACCGGCAGCCATGCCGATCACACACGCGGCCCCGTGTAGTGGTGATTTGAGCGTTTTCTTATCTCCGCTGCCTGTTGTCTGACGAAGCATTTCGCGCCTGAGGCATTGAGCGCCGAAGAGGGCGATCTACGGCCTGTTTCCGACAACGACAGCGAGCCCCACCTCCGGGCCGAGAGCGATGTGCTGGCCAGTCTCTCGACTATAAAAAGGATAATTTGTCGGCGACCTCCTTCAAGAGCCGAAGAGCATCGTCAATCCCGCCCTCGACCGAATCCAGACGATGCACGAAGGGGCAGGTCAAGACAGCGACCGCATGGCGCTCCGGCGACAGAATTGGCACGCTGACATCTTCGATGCCCCGAACCTCCTGGCTGTCCCCGATGCGATGGCCTTGCTGCCGGTATTCGGCGAGGTGAGACTTGATCGCCTGGAAGGACTTCTGCTTATCGGGATCGTCCCATCGAGCAAGGAGGTCCTCCATTATGGCCGGGCTCGCAAAAGCAAGGAGCGTTTGACCGGAACTCGTGGCGACAAGATCGATTGGCGCGCCGATCCGCAGTCCGAACTCCCAATTTCCCGGACAGCTTGCGTGTGCGACGACGACAGCCGCATCTGCCTCCCGCACGACGAGATGGCAGGACTGGCGCGTTTCGCGAGCGAATGCATCCATCAGCGGCTGGGCGGGGGCGACAAGCCGCCGCAACGGCGGATGCCGATGCGCCAGCGAGAAAAGCTTCATCGTCAGCGCATAGCGGTCTCCCTCGAGGGAGCGGCTGACATAGTTGCGCGCCACGAGCCGTTCGACCATGCGATAGACTTCGCCGGGACTGCGGCCCATGGCCTTGACGATCTCCGCGCGGGTGAGCCCGCCGGGCTGCTCGGATAAGAGTTCCAGAATATCCAAACCCTTGTCGAGAGCCGGAGCGCGGTAGCGATCCTCGCTCTCCATATCGGCCTTGAGTGGCGTCGCCATCGTCTTTTCTCTTTTTGCCATCGTTCTCGGTTTACATATAAACGTATTGTTCGTATAAGAAGCGTGCAGGCAGATTATCATGCAGAAGCATTGTGGTCGAAGTCACAGGCTCAGGGAGGATGGATAGGCCCATGCGTTTGGAAGGTAAGCGTATTTTCATTTCCGCCGCCGCGCAGGGCATTGGCCGAGCTAGCGCATTGGCTTGTGCCCGCGAAGGCGCCGAGGTGGTGGCAACCGACGTCAATATCGAAGGCCTGCGAACGCTTTCCGCCGAAGACAGCCGCATCGAAACCCTGCCTCTCGATGTTCGCGACGGATCGGCCGTCTCCGCCTTTGCTTCGGCCCAGACCCCTTTCGATGCGATCTTCAACTGTGTCGGTTTCGTCCACAACGGAACCATCCTCGATTGCGAGGAAGAGGACTGGGACTTTTCTTTCGACCTCAACGTAAAGTCGGCATATCGGGTAACGAGAGCCTTGCTGCCAGGGCTGCTTGACCGGGCCAATCAAACAGGCACAGCCGCGATTCTCAACATGGCCTCGATGGCGTCATCCATCAAAGGTTTCCCAAATCGCTTCGTCTATGGGGCGACGAAAGCTGCCGTCATCGGCTTCACCAAGAGTATTGCCGCCGATTATGCGTCCCGGCGGCTGCGATGCAACGCCGTCTGCCCCGGGACGGTCGATACGCCGTCGCTGCGCGAGCGTATCGCCACTGCCGCCGATCCCGTTCAGGCCGAAAAGGACTTCATTGCCCGCCAGCCGATGGGTCGCCTGGCAGCGGTCGGCGACATAGCACCGATGGTCGTCTTTCTCCTCTCCGATGAATCGCGTTTCGTCACCGGTCAAGCCGTTCTCGTCGATGGCGGCGTCACGATCTGAGGAAAGCGTGAGCGGGTGACGGGCGGATCGAGCGCTCATCGGTCTCCGTCAGCAACGGGGCTTGGATCTCGTTCGAGCCGATCTCGCAAGTAAAGCCAAAGTACTGGAGCCGGGATCTCGATCCTCGGCAGGTAGACTCGTGCCTAGCTGTATCGCCTCTCATTTTTGCGCAAGCCACATGGACCAGAGGTCATGAACGCAATCGTCTCGATGACGGCAATTGAGAAGACGTTCCCCGGTGTGCATGCCCTTCGTCAAGCGCGGCTGGAGCTCATGCGCGGCGAGGTCCATGCGTTGATGGGCGAGAACGGGGCCGGCAAATCGACCCTGATGAAGATCCTTTCCGGCATCTACACGCCTGATGCGGGCGAGATCCTGCTCGATGGCAGGCCGGTCACCATAACCTCGCCCAAACAGGCGCAGACCCTGGGCATCTGCATCATTCACCAGGAACTCAACCTGATGAATGACCTGACCGCCGCCCAGAACATCTTCATCGGTCGCGAGCCGCGCAAGGCAGCCGGCCTGCTGCTGGACGAAGCCAAGCTAAATGCCCAGGCGGCAACGATCTTCGCGGAAATGAATCTGCAACTCGATCCGCGCACGCCGGTCGGCAGTTTGACGGTCGCGCGCCAGCAGATGGTGGAAATCGCCAAGGCGCTGTCCTTCAATTCGCGCATCCTGATCATGGATGAGCCGACGGCGGCGCTCAATGATGCCGAGATCGCCGAACTCTTCGCCATCATTGCCAGGCTGAAGGCAGACGGTGTCGCCATCGTCTACATTTCCCACAAGATGGACGAGATCAAGCGCATTGCCGACAAGGTCACGGTGATGCGCGACGGGGAATATGTCGCCACCGTGCCTGCGGCGACAACGCCGCTTGAAACCATCATCTCCATGATGGTTGGCCGTACGCTGCAGGACGAAACACCCGTTTTCCCCGACCTCGGCGCCGCGCCGGAAGTGCTCAAGGTGGTGGGGCTGCGGCGCGGGCGCGAAATCCGGGACGTCAGCTTCGCGATCAGGAAAGGGGAGATCCTCGGCTTCGCCGGGTTGATGGGAGCCGGGCGCACCGAGGTTGCGCGTGCTATTTTCGGAGCAGACCGCCGCGAGGCCGGCGAGATCTTCATGCATGGGCGCAAAGTCTCCATCCACACGCCGCAAGACGCCGTGAGGGCCAGCATCGGTTATCTGTCGGAAGATCGAAAGCGTTTTGGCCTCGCCCTCGGCATGGATGTGCGAAACAACGTCGTCCTTGCCAGCATGAGGCGCTTCATCACTGCGGGAGGCATGCTCAGGGAAGGGGCGATGCGCCAGGTGGCGGTGGACTACATGGCGAGTCTTGCCATCAAGACGCCGTCGGACCGCCAGACCGTGCGCCTGCTGTCAGGCGGCAATCAGCAGAAGGTCGTCATCGCCAAATGGCTGCTGCGTGACTGCGACCTCCTCATTTTCGACGAGCCGACGCGGGGCATCGATATCGGCGCCAAGAGCGAGATCTACAAACTGCTCAACGCCCTCGCGGCGGAGGGGAAGGCGATCATCGTGATCTCCTCCGAATTGCCGGAGGTGGTTCGGCTGAGTCACCGCATCGCGGTGATGTGCGAGGGCCGCTTGACCGGCATGCTGCCGGGAGGCGCCTCGCAGGAAGAAATCATGCGCCTGGCAACCCAACGCCATGGCGGCGTGGCAGCCGAAATAGCGCAAGGCGACCATCGGGGAGGACATTGATGAGCAGTACGACAGCAGCCGGCGCGCCTACTTCCAAGCGCTTCGCCGACGCGCAGCAAAAATTGCTGGCTTTCGCGAGCCTGATCGCGCTCGTGGCGGTTTTCGGGATATTGCGACCCGACAGCTTCCTGCAATCGTCGAATTTCGTTGCCATCCTGCAGCAGACCACGGTGAATGGCGTGCTGGCCATCGCCGCTACCCTGGTGATCATCACCGGTGGCATCGATCTGTCGATCGGCACGCTGATGTCCTTTTGCGCCGTCATTGCCGGCGTGATCCTCACATGGGGGCAGATGCCGCTGGCCGTGGGCGTGATCGGCACGATCCTGGCAGGCGCGGCGGTAGGCATTTTTTCCGGGACGCTCGTCGCCAAGCTGAAGATCCCGCCTTTCATCGCGACGCTTGGCATGATGCTGGTGCTCAAGGGAGCTGCCCTGCTGATTTCGGGAACCAAGCCGATCTATTTCAACTCGACGCCGGGCTACAGCAAGATCTCGCTGGGTTCGCTGGTCGGCGATGTCGTTCCAGGCTTGCCGCTGCCCAATGGCGTGCTGGTGCTGTTCGCCGTGGCGATCGTCACCAGCTTCATCCTTGGCCGCACCATCCTCGGCCGCTTTACCTTCGCATTGGGATCCAACGAGGAGGCCGTGCGCCTGTCGGGTGTCAATGTCGACGCCTGGAAGATCGCCATCTATGCCCTTGCGGGCGGTATCTGCGGTATTGCCGGCATTCTGCTTTCCTCGCGTCTCAACTCGGCCCAGCCGGCACTCGGCCAGGGCTACGAACTCGATGCCATCGCGGCCGTCGTCATCGGTGGTACCTCGCTCAGCGGCGGGCGGGGCACCATTCTGGGAACGCTCATCGGAGCCTTGATCACCAGCGTCCTGTCCAATGGCTTGCGCATCATGTCGGTGCCGCAGGAATGGCAGTTCGTCGCCACCGGCTCGATCATCATCCTCGCCGTTTTCTTCGACATGCTGCGCCAGCGTCGGCAATAGGCGCGCGGGCGCGTGCCGAACCAAAGAGTGAAAAGCTCAAGACCCTCATAACCTAGGAAGGAGACGTCCATGATCACCAGACGCATGATGCTCGGAGCGGCCGCCGCATTGGCGCTTGCCGGCTTGGCTCCCGCGGCCCAGGCTGCCGACCAGCCTTATGTCGCGTTGATTTCGAAGGGCTTCCAGCATCAGTTCTGGCAGGCCGTCAAGGCCGGTGCCGACAAGGCGGCCAAGGATTTCAACGTCAAGGTGACGTTCGAAGGGCCGGAATCGGAAACCCAGGTCGACAAGCAGATCGACATGCTCGCCGCTGCCCTCTCGCGCAAACCGTCAGCGATCGGCTTTGCTGCACTCGACAGTCAGGCCGCTGTGCCGCTCTTGCAGCAGGCGGCGGATGCCAAAATCCCGGTGATCGCCTTCGACTCCGGCGTCGACAGCCCGATTCCGCTCAGCACTGCCGCCACAGACAACCAGGCTGCAGCGGCGCTGGCCGCCGACAAGATGGCCGCGCTCATCGGCAATGAAGGCAAGATCGCGCTGGTGGTGCACGATCAGACCAGCCGGACCGGCATCGACCGGCGTGACGGTTTCGTCAACCGCATCAAGGAAGCCTACCCCAAGATCGAGATCGTCTCCATTCAATATGGCGACGGCGACCAGCTCAAATCGACCGAGATCACCAAGTCGATCCTGCAGGCCAATCCCGATCTCAAGGGAATTTTCGGTTCGAACGAAGGCTCGGCCATCGGCGTGGTCAATGGCGTGAGCGAGACGGGCAGGAAGCTCGTCGTGATCGGTTATGATTCCGGTGCTGCCCAGATCAAGGCCATTCGCGACGGCGTGATGGCTGGTGCCATCACTCAGAATCCGGTCGGCATCGGCTACAGGACGGTAGAGGCGGCGGTCAAGGCCCTCAAGGGCGAGACATTGCCACCGAAGATCGATACCGGTTTCTACTATTACGACAAGAGCAACATCGATCAGCCGGAAATCAAGGCGGTCCTCTACGATTGAGTATGGCTCCCTCAATTACGGGGCGGTGCGCCGAAGCATCGTCCCGCTTCAATCTGCTCAAGGCAGAGCCAAGACCATGATCTGCGCCGTCCGTTACATGATTTCCTGTCGTTCCCGCTTCCTGCGCCTGCAGATGGGTGACATTATCTCGACCGGCGTGCCGCCGGGCGCCGGTCTTGGTCAGCAACCGCCCGTCTATCTGCAGCCCGGCCAAACCGTTTCACAGGGCATCGAGGGCTTGGGCGAACGCAAACAGCGCGTCGTCGCGGCCTGATCTTCCAAGGAATAGTTTTCATGACCATTATCACCGGCATGCAGGTCCTCGATCTGCGCTTTCCAACCTCGCAGCATCTCGACGGTTCGGATGCGATGAATCCCGATCCCGATTATTCGGCTGCCTATGTGATCCTGGAAACGGATACGGGCGGGCTCGCGGGGCACGGCCTTACCTTCACCATCGGTCGCGGCAATGAAATCTGCTGCGCGGCCATCGAGGCGCTTCGGCATCTCGTCGTGGGGCTCGACATGGACGTGGTCACCAAGGACATGGGCGCCTTCTGGCGTCACATGACCTCCGACAGCCAGTTGCGCTGGATCGGTCCGGACAAGGGTGCGATCCACCTTGCCACCGGTGCCGTGGTCAATGCGGTCTGGGATCTTTGGGCGAAGATCGAGAAGAAGCCCGTCTGGCGGCTCGTCGCGGACATGACGCCGGAAGAGTTCGTGCGCTGCATCGACTTTCGCTACATCACGGACTGCATCACGCCCGAGGAGGCGATCGACCTCCTGCGTGGGCTCGAGCAGGGCAAGGCTGAGCGCCTCCAGACGCTGCAGCAGGAAGGCTATCCCTGCTATACGACATCTGCCGGCTGGCTCGGTTATAGCGACGAGAAGCTGCGCCGCCTTGCCAGGGAGGCTGTCGAGGCCGGCTTCAACCACATCAAGTTGAAGGTCGGGCGCGATCTCGAAGACGATATTCGCCGCCTGAGTATCGCCCGCGAAGCCGTCGGCCCCAATGTCAAGCTGATGATCGACGCCAATCAGGTCTGGGAAGTCGACCAGGCGATCGACTGGGTGAAGAAGCTCAGCTTCGTCAAGCCTTGGTTCATCGAGGAGCCCACCAGTCCCGACGATGTCGAGGGGCATCGCAGGATCCGGGCAGCCGTGGCCCCGGTACAGGTCGCGACCGGCGAGATGTGCCAGAACCGCGTCATGTTCAAGCAGTTCATCATGCGCGGCGCCATCGATGTCGTGCAGATCGATGCCTGCCGCATCGGCGGCATCAACGAGGTTCTCGCCGTGCTGCTCATGGCAGCGAAATACAAGCTTCTCGTCTGCCCTCATGCCGGCGGCGTCGGCCTGTGCGAATATGTGCAGCATCTGTCGATGATCGATTATCTCGTCGTCTCCGGTTCGCGGGACGGGCGGGTGATCGAGTTCGTCGATCACCTCCACGAGCATTTCAAGGATCCCTGCATCATCCAGGGAGCTGCCTATATGCCGCCGTCCGAACCGGGGTTCTCGATCGAGATGAAGGAACAGACCCTTTCAGATTTCCGCTTTCGCGGTTGAGGAGAGACGAATGGATCTTGGTCTGAAAGACAAAGTCTTCATCGTGACCGGCGGTGGCGCCGGGATCGGTGGGGCGATTACGCTGGGGCTTGCGGCAGAGGGCGCGATTCCCGTCATTTTCGGGCGCAGCCCGCTGGACGCTGATTTCGAAAGGCGCCTCCGCGAGGCTTCACCCGCGGCCCTGTTCGTGAGGGCCGATCTGACGCAAGACCAGGCCTGCGAAATGGCCGTCGCGGAGGCCTACAAGGCCTTCGGTAAAATTGATGGCTTGGTCAATAATGCCGGTGCAAACGACGGTGTTGGCCTGGAGGCGGGGCCGGCCGATTTCCGTGCGTCGCTGGAGCGCAATCTCATCCACTACTATACCCTTGCCCATCACTGCCTACCTGCATTGCGGCTTTCGAAAGGCTCGATCGTCAATATTTCCTCGAAGACGGCGTTGACGGGGCAGGGCAATACGAGCGGCTACACGGCCGCGAAAGGCGCGCAACTGGCGCTCACCCGCGAATGGGCGGCGGCGTTGCGAGAGGACGGCATTCGCGTCAATGCCGTCATCCCCGCCGAGGTGATGACGCCGCTTTATGAGCGTTGGTTGAACACTTTTGAGGATCCGCAAGCGCGGTTGCAGGACATCACGCACCGTATCCCGCTCGGCAAGCGCATGACGACGGCCGAGGAAATCGCCAATACGGTGATTTTCCTCCTGTCCGATGCCTCCAGCCATACCACGGGCCAATGGCTCTTCGTCGACGGCGGTTACGTGCATCTCGATCGCGCTCTGGTATGATAAGGTCGTTTTGGCGGAGCGGTGAGGGCAGGCATTCAGTCTGACCAAGGATCAGCGCAGATCGTAGCGGCGCAGGTCAGATGGCCAGGGCGCGGAGCAAGCCTTCGAGATTGCGCTCGCCGTCCTTGGTCTGTGCGCCGGCCCTCAGGCCGCCCCGGATCAGCTTTTCGGCTGCGGGACGTTCGAAAAGTCCGGCCCAGGCATCATGCTCACGGCGAAAGCCTTCTTGCAGGTCTGTCACAGGCACGGCTTGCTTGGCGGCGGCGATGACGCCTTCGGGCAACGCGGCGATGTTGCGCGCCAGCCGATCGACGAAATCGTCAAGCTCTGCCGCCGGCAAGGCTCGGTTGATCCATCCGTAGCGCTCCGCCGTCGCGGCATCGGTGAGATCGCCGCCGAGGATCACCTCGAGAGCGCGACCGCGCGTCATCCGACTGGATAGATATTGGGTGGCGCCGCCCCCCGGGGTGATGCCCATCAACGCCTCGCACTGCGCGAGCCCTGCTCGGTCCTGGGCGGCGAACGCCATGTCGGCTGCCGCAACGAACTCTGCGCCGCCGCCTCGGGCCAGCCCGGCGAGCTTGACGATGGTCACCTGCGGCTGCTCCCGCAGGAGTTCGCCGAACGCCTGGAATGGGTTGAGCCCGTCAGGAGCATCGCGCACGAGCTCGTCGAAGGCATGCGGTTCGTCGATCAATGTCATGTCGACATGGGCGATGAAGAACTCTGGATCGGCGCTCTGGAAAACCAGCACGCGCGTGTTTGGATCGTTGCGCAATGACAGGAGCAGGCGGCGGATTTCGCCCATCAAAGTCACATCGAGGACGTTGACCGGCGGATTGTCGATCGTGATCGTCGCGACGCCATCCGCCTGGGAAATGCGGAGCTTGCTGAAGTCTGCGTCTGTCATATCTACTTCTCTTTGTTTCGGGGAATACCGGGCGTTGGACTTTCACGCGTTTGATCATATGGTATTCATTGGATACCTAGCGTCAATTACGCACCTGAAGCATCCCAGGGATGCCGGAGGATACCGATGGATGACACCGATCCGATCTACCGTGCCGACTGCCCGAGCCGCGTGATCCTCGATCAGATCGCCGACAAATGGTCGATGATGGTGCTGGCGGTGCTGCGGGAGCCACGTCGCTTCAATGCGATCAAGCGCCGTCTCGATGGGGTCACGCAGCGCGTGCTGACTCAGACACTGCGCAAGCTGGAGCGCAATGGCATGGTGACCCGCCGAGTGTTGGCTGGCCGCGTGCTCGGCGTCGAGTATGCGCTGACACCGCTGGGCCAATCATTGCAGGGCCCATTCGCCATCCTGTTCGACTGGACCGTCGAGAACATGGGCGTGATTCAGGATTGCCAGCGCAGCTATGACGTACTTTCAGCGAGCGATTGAGTTGCCGCTCCGCCTCAGAATGCACCAGCGGGCCGTTCCCACACCTGGTGGCCGGCCATGGCATCGTCCGCTGGATGAGCCGGTCCGCGATGGCTAGAGGCCACCTCCATCCTGGTTGGGTCACGATGCGAAAGAGAAGAAGCTCTCCCTCCGATCAAAAGGACCTCCCAATCATCCCGCCTAATCGGCAATTGTCGGTTGCAGGTCGGCTGCGTTGGGCTCTAATGTCAAATTCGGACTTTTGACAACAATCGACCTGTCGAGTTTGCCCGATAATGTTGTTTATCGCGGAAGGTCGGAAATCGGAAAGAGGTGATGACGCGTTGTCTCGTACTTGACCTTGGAGCCGGCAGCGGCCGTGCGATGCTGGCTACGTTTGAGAACCGCCAGCTACGGCTCGACGAAATTCACCGCTTCGACGGCTATGCGGTCGAAAGGGACGACGGCCCTCATTGGTCCCTCCCGTGCCTTTTCGATGAGATCGAGGAGAGCCTGCGCCGGTGCAGGGTCGAGGTCGGTTCGCTCGATTCCATCGGCGTGGATAGCTGGGGCCTGGACTATGCGTTGCTGGATCATGCCGGCGGGCTGGTAGGAGAGCCCTATCACTACCGCCATCCGCGCTCGCAGCGCGGACGGGAAGCCTTGCGGCTCGCCCCGCAAGAGCTCTACGCGATCTCGGGCGCGCAGGACCTGCCTGTCAATACGATTTGCCAGCTTTTCGACCAGGCTCGGCATGGCCCCGATGAACTGGCAAAGAGCCGCGGCCTTCTGATGATGGCCGATGTCGTCAATTACCATCTGACCGGGAACCTGCGGTCCGAACTGAGCCTGGCGCGCACGTCCGGGCTCGTCGATGCCCGTACGGAAGATTGGAGTACCGAGCTTTGCCAAAGGCTCGGTCTGCCACGGCAGCTACTGCAGCCCATCATTCGCCCTGCCGAGGTCTATGGCACGCTGCGCGGTGAACTTGCCGACAGGCTGGGATTGGGGCCGGTTCCGGTGATCTCGGTCGCGGCCCATGATACGGCCAGCGCGGTAGCGGCGCTCGATCTAACCGATGGCGGCGGCTTCGTGATCTGCGGATCATGGTCCCTGATCGGCCTGGAGCGGCGTGTGCCCGATCTCGATGATGGCGTGCGGGCCTCAGGCTTCGGGAATGAGGGCGGCATTCTCGGCCGTACCTTCCTGGTCAAGAGCCTGAACGGCCTGCATCTCATCCAGAAATTGCGGGCTGCCTGGCAGCAGCGCCACGGCCGGCCGGTGACGTTTGCCGGGATCGCCGATGAAGTCACGAGAGCCGCTGCCCTGGATGATACGCCCGCCATCGATCCATCCGATCCGCTCTTCTTCAATCCCCCGGACATCATCGAGGCGATCCGCCGATCATGTGCGCGGAACGGCACCTTTCCTCCCTACGACCTCGGAGGCCTGGCGCTGGCCGTCTATAATGGCTTGGCCGCAGAAATCGGTTCTGCGGTCAAGACGATCGAGAAGCTGACGGGCCGTCCGCTGCCGAGCCTCACTTTGTGTGGCGGTGGCGTGCGGGATGCAGTTCTGTGTGACAGGATCGCCGCCCGTGCCGGAAAGACCGTGCGGATCGGTCCAGCCGAAGCGAGTTCCTGGGGCAATGCCTTGGTTCAGCTCCTTGGCCTGGGCCAGATAAAATCATTGGAAGAAGGGCGGGCTCTGGTTGAACAGTCCGCGGACATTCGCGATCTTGTCTGAAACGTTCCGATATTTGGTCAGGTGATCCGGTGATGCATGTTGGCGGTTGAGCGAAAAACCAGGATACTCGACCTTGTCACCCGCAACCGCAGCGTTGTGGTGGCCGAACTCAGCCAGGAACTGGGGGTCACCGAAGAGACCATACGGCGCGATCTCAACAAGCTCGAAAAAGAGGGCCTCCTCAGCCGGACGCATGGGGGCGCGATCGCACTCCAGGGCGAAGCCGAAGACCTGCCTTATCGGACACGGCATCTCATCAACATCGAAGCCAAGCGCTCGATCGCCGGGAAGGCATCGACGCTCGTCAGGGACGGCGACGCGGTGATGATGGATTCGTCCTCGACGGCCTATGAGACTTTGAGAGCGATTGGCAACCGGCGGGATTTGACCCTCATTACCAATTCCGTACGCATCCTGTCGGACCCCAGCCTGCCCCCTTACACGATCATGTCGGTCGGTGGAGAATTGCGGCGCCGCTCGATGACCTTCGTCGGCCCGCTGGCCGGCCAGACCATCGCCCAGTTCAATGCGGATGTCGCCCTGATCAGTTGCAAGGCAATCTCGCTGACCGGCGGTCTCATGGAGGCGAACATGGCCGATGCGGACGTGAAGCGCGCCTTCATCGAGAGCGCACAACGGGTTTGCCTCCTCGTCGACAGCGAGAAATTCGACAAGACGGCCCTGATCAGCATTTGCGGCTTCGGACCCATCGATTTCGTGGTCACGGACCGGGAGCCATCGCCGGAATGGCGCGAATTGTTCGAAAGGAACCAGGTGAAGCTGATCGTGTAATGGATATAATCGGACAAACACAGAAAATATAATGTCTGGATTATTGACTTTTTGACCGAATATCCGAAAACTTGGGGCGACCAATGAGGTGCCCGGCATGCAAGACGATCTGCGATTGCGCGAATATATCTGTGAAATCGGGCGGCGCGCTTATGCGCGCGAGATGGGCGCCGCCAATGACGGCAACTTCTCGGTTCTCCTGGATGACGGCACCTTGCTGTGCACCCCGACCAGCGTCTCCAAGGGGTTCATGACGCCTGACATGATCTGCCGGATCGACCGGCAGGGCGCTCTTCTCGAAGACAGGGGTTTTCGTCCCTCGACCGAAATTAAGATGCATCTCTGCGTCTACGACCGTCGTCCTGATGTCCGGGCCGTCGTGCACGCCCATCCCCTCTATGCCACCGTTCACGCCATCTGCGGCAAGCCGATCACGCAGCAGATCATGCCCGAATCCACCATGTTCCTCGGCGAGGTGCCTCTGACGCCCTATGCGCTGCCCTCGACGAGCGAATTGTCCGATGCGATCGCTCCCTATCTCGACCGATATGACGCCCTGCTCCTGGAAAACCATGGCGCGCTGTCCTACGGGCACGATCTCACCAGTGCCTATTTCAAGATGGAAGCGCTCGATTATTACGCCAAGGTCGTCTACCTCGCGGCCCATTATGGCGGCGCGAAGGAATTCAACGCCGAGCAGATCGAGAGGCTTCTCGATATCCGCCGCACCAAATTCGCTCAGCCCGGACGCCATCCCTTCCTCGATCGGCCTGCCGAATAAGAGCGGGCTCGACCTGCATTGCCATAATATCCGCAAACGGGAGGATCCCATGTATGTGCGCAAGTTCCGTCTTGACGGCCGGGTTGCCGTCGTCACCGGCGGGGGACGTGGCATTGGCCTGAGTTGCGCAGAGGCTTTGTTGGAAAACGGCGCAAAAGTCGTCATCGCGGACATCGACCTGTCGATCGCCGCCGAAGGGCAGGCGGAACTGGCGCGCAGGGGCTATGAAGTCGATGTGCGCCAGGTCGACGTGACCAAGCCCGCCGAGGTTGATGCCCTGGCCGGCGACATTGTGCGGGACCATGGCCGGGTCGACATCCTCGTTGCCAATGCGGGCATTGCCCGTTCGGGAACGGCGGCCGAGGATGTGACCGACGAGCACTGGCTGCACGTGAACGACGTGAACTACAATGGCGTTTTCTGGTGCAATCGCGCGTTCGGCCGCCACATGCTCAAGGCGGGGCGGGGGGCTATCGTGAATATCGGCTCGATGTCCGGCCTGATTTCGAACCGCCCTCAAAAGCAGACCTACTACAATGCGGCCAAGGCCGCGGTACACCAGATGACCTCGTCTCTGGCTGCGGAATGGGCCGATCGTGGCGTACGGGTCAATGCGGTGGCGCCGACCTATATCGAGACGGCGATGACAATGTACCGGCACGACAATGACGGCATGATCGATGTCTGGCTGCGCGACACGCCGATGCACCGCCTCGGCAAGCCGGACGAGATCGCATCGGTGGTGCATTTCCTAGCCTGCGATGCTTCCAGCCTGATGACGGGAACCACGGTGGTGGCAGACGGCGGGTTCACCTGCTGGTGACATGCGGCACCATCGATGTCCTGGTCAACAATGCGGGTGTCCTGTCGGTCCACAAGGTCGAGGATATCGAGCCTGACGCGTGGGACCGCATGTACGACGTCAACACCAAGGGCACCTTCATGGTGACCAAGGCCCTGCTTGGCCATTCCCGGCAGCGCAAGGCCGGGCGCATTACTGTTCCTGCAAGGCCGCGGTGATCAGCTTCACCCACATCCTGGCCATGGAGGTCGGCCTCGACGGCATCACCGTCAATGCGGTCTGCCCCGGCATCATCGACACCGACATGGGCCGCAACAATTATCGGGACGAAGAGTCGCTCAAGAAAGTCATCGAGAAGACCACGCTCGGGCGCCTGGGATATCCTGAGGATGTCGTCGGCTCCGTCGCCTTTTTCGCATCCGATGATGCATCCTTCATCACCGGGCAGGCGCTCAACGTCTGCGGCGGCATCATCTTCCACTGAAACCATCAACCTCCGCTGAAAGAAAGACCAGCATCGTGAACAATAAACTGGGACTGCACGCCTTTGTCTGGACACCCGGCTGGAGCCACGAACAGTGCGCTCGCGCCATCGGGAAGACGGCGGAACTGGGCTATGACATCATCGAAGCGCCGGCCCTCGATCCGAGCGTATTCGACGTGGATTTCACGCGGCGCGAACTCGAGAAAGCCAATGTCGGCATCACCTTCTCCCTCGGCCTCGATGCCACCACCGATATCTCGAATGGCGACCCCGAGATGGCCAAGCGCGGCGAACGGCGCCTTCTCGACATCGTCTCCATCGCCCGAGACCTGAAGGGCACGCATATCTGCGGGATCATCTATTCGGCGTTCCAGAAATATGCCGTGCCGCCCACAAAGGATGGTGTCGCCCGCGCCGTCGAGGTCCTGCAGCGCGTCGCCGAGCAGGCGGCCAAGAGCGATATCACCCTCGGGCTGGAGGTGGTCAACCGCTATGAGAGCAACGTCCTCAACACGGCGGCGCAGGCGGTCGAGATGTGCAAGCGCATCGGCGCCCCGAATGTGAAGGTCCATCTCGACTGCTACCACATGAACATCGAGGAGGCCGACGTCGCCGCCGCCATCGTCGAGACCGGACCGCTGCTCGGCTATTTCCACACCGGCGATTCAAATCGAGGCTATCTCGGGACGGGGTCGATCGATTTCAAGATGATCTTCCGCGCCCTCGCCAAGGCCAATTACCAGGGACCGATCACCTTCGAATCCTTCTCCTCCCGGGTCGTCGGCCAGCCTCTCGAAGGTATTCTCGGCATCTGGCGTGACCTGTGGGACGACGGCGACGACCTGGCCGCTCATGCCAAGATCTTCACGCAAGCCCATCTCAAGGCCGCCTATGAGACCGAAAAGCGCGGCCGCAGCAGCCTCGTCTAGATCGGATACCAAGTCGCGAAGATGCTGACGCATACGCGACTTGAGCACCTCGCGATTTTCGATGCCAAATCAAAGGCTTGGCGAAAATCGTGAGACGGAACCAAGAGCCATTTTCAATGACTCTCGGTGTGAGCCATCAGGAGGTGACCATGGGAAGCATTCAGTTCGACCGTGTCAGCAAGAAATATGGGTCCCATCAGATCGTCTCCGACGTCAGCCTGGAGGTGAAGGACGGCGAGTTCGTGGTGTTCGTCGGCCCGTCGGGCTGCGGAAAGTCGTCGCTGCTCCGGCTGATCACCGGCCTGGAGCAACTGTCGGAGGGCCGCGTGCTGATCGACGGCACGGATGTCTCCCGGCTCGCGCCGGCGGACCGTCGCATTGCCATGGTCTTCCAGTCCTACGCGCTCTATCCGCATATGAGCGTGTGTGACAATATCGGCTTCGGCCTGAAGATCGCCGGCATGCCCAAGCAGGAAATCGCCAGCAAGGTGGCGATCGGGCGGGCCATCGTGCGCTCGTCCACGGCCTTCCCGTTCGACGAACCCTTGTCGAATCTCGACGCGGCCTTGCGCGTGCAGATGCGCATCGAACTGGTCCGGCTGCATCGCATCCTTCGCACCACGATGATCTATGTCACCCACGACCAGGTCGAGGCCATGACGATGGCCGATCGCATCGTGGTGCTGCGGGCCGGCAATGTCGAGCAGTTCAGCACGCCGCTCGAACTCTACGACCGTGCCGCCAACCTTTTCGTCGCAAGCTTCATCGGCTCGCCCAAAATGAACTTCGTGCCGGCGATGCCGAGCGGCGACAAGGAGTTGGAGCTCGCCGGTGGCTCGAAAGTCGCTCTGCCGGATGGGCGGGGCACCCGGCTGGACCAGAAGATGACCTTCGGTGTCCGCCCCGAGCACTTTCTCTATTCCCCCGATGCTGGGCTGTGGGACGGCACGGTGTCCCTGGAGGAGCAACTCGGTGGCGACGCCCTGCTCTATGTCGACGTGCCATCGCTCGGAACCATTACCGTGCGCGCCGTGGGAGAAAGGCGCTTCAAGACCGGCGATAGGATCTTCCTTACGCCTGATGCGTCCCGCGTGCATTTCTTCGATGAGCACGATGTGGCCATTGCCGCATGATGCGCAATTCCTTCCCGATCGATTTCGGTTTCAGAGTTACTTGACACATACTTTGTGATCACCTCCATTTGGTACTGAAAGAACGAGGTGCGAGAAGAATCCATAGTATTACGTCTGCATATACGGCCTTTTGGCGATACGGATTGCCGGTATGCGTTGTTAAATCGCCGCTTTTTGCGGGCGCCCGGATCACAATGAGGCGCGCTTTGAAAAACCATAGGGATGAAATGCCATGAGTAGATCAGATGCAAAGGGCCAGCTTTCGAGGTGGCTGGATCGCTTTGCTCTCGCCGCGGCTGCTGCCGACAAATCCGGGCTCCTCGCTCTGTTCGCGGAGGATTGCTACTGGCGCGATCTGCTGGCGTTCACCTGGAACCTTTACACTGCTGAGGGCGGGGAAGGCGTCGGCGGCCTGATCGATGCGACCTTGGCACGCACGCGGCCCAGCGCCTTTGCCGTGCAGGACGAGGTGTCGGAAACCGATGGCGTCATCGAAGGATTTTTCACGTTTGAAACCGGCGAAGCGCGCTGTCGCGGCTATATCCGCCTCAAGGGCGATCTGTGCTGGACGCTGCTGACCTCGATGGAGGAACTGAAGGGATTCGAAGAAAAGAAAGGGCGCCGCCGCGTCATGGGCGCCCAGCATGGCGTACACCGCGATCGGCAGACCTGGCTGGAGCGACGGCAGGAGGAAGATAGCCTCCTGGGCACCGAGACCCAACCCTATTGCGTGATCGTCGGAGCCGGGCAGGGCGGCCTGGCCCTCGGGGCCCGGCTTAAGCGTCTCGGTGTGCCGACCCTCATCGTCGAGGCCCATGAGAGACCGGGCGATTCATGGCGCAAGCGCTACAAGTCGCTCTGCCTGCACGATCCGGTCTGGTACGACCACATGCCCTATCTGCCTTTCCCCGATGACTGGCCTGTTTATACGCCCAAGGACAAGATGGCTGACTGGCTCGAAGCCTATGCCAAGGTGATGGAACTTAATGTCTGGAGTTCCTCTCCTTGTCGGAAGGCATCCTTCGATGCCGCGCGAGGGCAATGGACCGTGGAAGTCTCGCGCGAGGGCAAGCCGGTTGCGCTCACGCCCAAGCACCTCATTTTGGCGACCGGCATGTCCGGTATTCCCAATGAACCTGCATTTCCCGGCATGGAGCTTTTTGCAGGCGAGCAATGCCACTCCAGCCGCTACAAGAGCAGTGATGCCTATAGCGGCAGGAAATGCGTCGTCATCGGCTCGAACAACTCAGCCCACGATATTTGCGCCGATCTGTGGGAGAAGGGCGCCGATGTCACCATGGTGCAGCGAACCTCGACCCATGTCGCGAGTTCAGACGCGCTCTTCCAGTTCGGCACCAGCCGGCTCTATTCGGAGGAGGCGCTCGAGCAGGGCATCGATACCGACAAGGCCGATTTGTTGAATGCCTCGGTGCCCTACAGGCTCATGCCGGACATTCTCAGGCCCGTGACCGCGTCCATCAAGGCCGCGGATGCCGATCTCCTGGAGAGACTTGAAAAGGTCGGCTTCCTGCTCGACTTCGGCGACGATGAATCCGGCCTTTTTCTCAAATATATGCGGCGCGGTTCGGGCTACTACATCGATGTCGGGGCGTCAGACCTGATTGCAAACGGGGACATCAAGCTGAAAAGCGGCGTGGGGGTCCGCGAAATCACCCGGAACGGCGTCATGCTCAGCGATGGCACCGAGTTGCCGGCCGAGCTCATCATCTACGCCACCGGCTATGGCTCGATGAATGGCTGGGCCGCCAGGCTGATTTCGCAGGAGGTCGCGGACAGGGTGGGCAAGGTCTGGGGGCTCGGCTCCGATACCACTAAGGATCCCGGCCCCTGGGAGGGTGAACCGCGCAACATGTGGAAGCCGACCCGGCAGGAAGGGCTGTGGTTCCATGGCGGAAACCTGCACCAGTCCCGCCATTACTCCCAATATCTCGCATTGCAGTTGAAGGCGCGCATGGAAGGCCTGCCCACGCCGGTGTTCGGGATGCCGCTGGTTCATCATCTGGTATGACGATGGCGAAAAGACTGTCCGGTGGCTGACTGCCGCGACCGATGCAACGGCGGAGAGATCCACATCGGACGGGGCGCACAATAGTGCCTCGTCCTGGGACTGCCAGCATCTTGCTGGCTCCTGGGCGGGGGACCTTTGCGGGCGGAAGCCAGAAAGATGCTGGCGGTCCCGGGGGAAATCCAAAATCGCCTATGCAGATCAGCGTCTTCGAGACCGGATATCAGGCCTCGACAAGCCGCATGATGGTATCGACGTTGAAACGGATCCGTTCTTCAAGCGCTTCGGGGGTCATGAGGTCGCGTTGAAAGACAATCGAACCGGTATAGCGATTTGTAAAATAGTAATATCCGATCGCTGCAATCGTGATGTTCAGTTGTACGGGGTCAATGCCTGACCGGAATTCACCCGTCTCGACGCCGCGATCAAGCAATTTCCCGACCATGTCGACAAAGCGCGTGCTCACCTGGCGCACCACTTCGGATTTCTTGATGTGCTTTGCCTTGTGCAGATTGGCGCTGTTGACGAGCGTCAGAAATTCCGGGTTCTTCAGGTAATAATTCCAGGTAAATCGCACCAGGCGCTCAAGCGCATCCTTGGGGGGCAGTCGTTCCAGATCGAGCTTTTGCTCGGCCGTTCGTATGTCGGAATAGGCGTCTTCCAAGACGCGTTGAAATAAATCCTCCTTGCTTTTGAAGTAATGATAGATCATGCGCTTGTTGGCCTTGGCGCGTTCGGCAATGATGTCGACCCTTGCGCCGCCAAGTCCGTTTTTCGAGAATTCCTTCTTCGCCGCGGCAAGGATTCTTGCTTGCGTGGCTTCCGCGTCTCGGATCCGGGGTCGCTTGGGGGGATTGGTGAGCATTCCTACCTCATTGGGCGTCGCCTGATGCGGAGCCGTCCGTGATGGTACTCGAGGCCGCGTGCCTCTTTCCAGTTACGCTTTGTCGGCCGGTCGGCGGATTCGATCAAGAATTTTGGTAACTTACTGGTTACTTTGACGCTGCGCCAGTGCCGCTTCCACTTTCCCGCTTTCCCTTGCCGCAATGATCCGAGGCTGCGCCCGCGCATCCGGCAGCGTTGACACATCGACGATAACGAAGTAACTAGATAGTGCAATATCGAGAACGCGACAGCGTCCAATGGCGCTCAAAAGCGCGGCGCGATGCGAAGGTCGGCAGGGAGGAAGACATGTCGTTCATCAAGAAATTCATCGAGCAGGAGACGATCAATCGTCGCAATCTACTCCTGGCATCCGCCTATGGTCTGGGCGGGTTGGCGACGCTCGGAGGGTTGGGTTCGACTGCCGCAAGGGCGGCAGCATCCAGCCCGACGATAGCCTGGAGCTATCGAGACAGGACCAATCCCTATTGGAACTACATCGTCTCTGGCGGCGAGGCCTTCGTCGAGAGCCTGGGGCTGCCCAAGACCGCACTGGTCAACCTCATCAATGAGGGATCCAGCGAAAAGTCGCTGGCGGACGTCAAGGCGTTGCTCGGCAAGAACGGCAGCAAGGTCGCACTGGCGATCGATGCGAACGATGCGCCGAACTGCCGTCCCGTGGTGGAGGCCGTTGCGGCCGCCGGCGCCTATGTCTCGACCATCTGGAACAAGACCGACGACCTGCATCCCTGGGACTTCGGCGACCACTACGTGTCCCACATGACCTGGTCGGACGAGGGGCCGGCAGAGCAGACTGCCCGCATCCTCATGGACGCCATGGGCAAGAAGGGCGGCGTGGTTCATCTGGGTGGGATCGCCTCCAACAATCCCGCCATCGAGCGCCTCAACGGGCTCAAGAAGGCCCTCAAGGACTATCCCGACGTGCAACTGCTCGATGCGCAGCCGGCAGACTGGGATACGCAGAAGGCAAATCAGGTCATGGCCGGCTTCATCACGCGCTACGGCGACGAGATCAAGGGCGTTCACTGCGCCAACGACACGATTGCCTACGGCGTGCTCGAGGCGCTGCGTGCAGAGGGCATCGAGGGGATGCCCGTCGTCTCCTATGACGGCAACCAGCAGGCTGTGGAACTCGTCGCCAAGGGACAGATCCTGGCGACCGTCTTCACCAACCCCTACTGGGGCGGCGGCATCAGCGCGGCGCTCGCCTATTACGCAGCGACGGGAGCCTTCAAGCCTTCGAGCGAACCCAAGGAGCACCGCGAGTTCTATGGGCCGACGATCCTGGTCACGCCCAAGGACGCCCTGGAATTCAAGGCCAAATATCTCGACACCAATCCCAAATATGATTGGAAGGACTTCTGGGGCCCGAGCAAGGGGCAGATCCAGTACAAGTCCTGATCCCTTCCTTCCGCACCGGCCGCACGCCCTCCAGGGGGAGGGCATGCGGCCGCGTCCCGTTCCCTCCGATGCAAGAGCGCGACATGGATAGCTTGCTCACCAAGGACAATATTCAAAAGTGGGCACCCGTCCTGGTGCTCCTGGCGCTCGTGTTGTTCTTCTCGGTCGTCAATCCCAACTTCCTGTCGGTGCGCAATTTCGCCCGCATCGCGATTTCGTCGACGCCGGCGCTGATGGTCGCGGTTGGCGTGACGTTCGTCATCCTGATGGGCTCCATCGATCTGTCGATGGAGGGCTCGGTTGCGGTGTGCGCGGTGCTCTTTGCCACGCTGTTCGGGGCGTTGGGCGGTTCCCTTGCCGGCTGGGGCTGGCTGGCGATCCCGGGCGCCATGGCAGTCGGGGCAATCTTCGGAGCCATCACCGGCCTGGTCCATGTCCGCCTGAAGATTCCTTCGTTCATGGCCAGCCTGTCGATGGGTTTCGTCGGCATCGGACTTTCGCTGCTGATCACCGGCGGTGACCGCATCCTCGTCGAGGATCCTCTCTTTCGCTCGCTGCTCACCTATCGTCTCGGCGGCTTCCCGTTGATGGCGTATGTGGCGCTTGCGGCGGTGGTCGCCGGCTGGTTCATCCAGACACAGACGACCATCGGACGAAATTTCTACGCCGTCGGAGGCGGCGAGGACCTGGCCCACGCATCGGGGCTCAATGTCTCCAGGGTACGGGTCATCTGTTTCATGATCGCCGGCGTCTTCTACGCCCTCGGAGCCATTCTCGCCGTAGCCCAGATCGGCATCGCCGAGACCGTGACCGGCCGAAACTTCATGTTCGTCTCGGTCACATCGGTCGTCGTCGGCGGCACGGCGCTTTGGGGCGGAGCCGGCGGCGTCTGGAACACACTGGTCGGCGTGCTGATCGTCAATGTCATCGGCAATGGCATGGTGGTGATCGGCCTGCCGAGCTACGTGCAGGATGGCGTCCTCGGCCTCCTGGTCATCACAGCAGTCTATCTGTCCACCGATCGTCGATCGCTGGCCTTTGTGAAATAGGCGCGCCATGTTCGAACTTCGAAACGTCGAAAAACGCTTCCCCGGCGTCCATGCGCTGAAGGGCATCAATTTCCAGATCGACCGCGGCGAGATCATCGGGCTCGTCGGCGAGAACGGCGCCGGCAAATCCACGCTGATGAAGGTGATCTACGGCGCCGTCCAGCATGACGGCGGCGAGGTGCTCGTCGACGGCAAGGCCGTCCGCTTCCAGAACCCGCGCGAAGCCATGGATCGCGGCGTGGGCATGGTCTTCCAGGAGCAGTCGCTCATCCCCAACCTGACCGTGATGGAGAACATCTTCCTCGGATTCGAGAAGCAGTTCGCCCGCTTCGGCAAGATCAACTGGAAGCGCATGGCGAAGGCGGCGGGCGAGCAGTTGAAGAAGGTCAAGCTGCAGATCGACCCCAGGACGGTCACCTCGAAGCTCTCCTTTGCCCAGCGCCAGCTCGTCGAATTGGCGAAGGTGCTGACGCTCGAGGAGCGCGTGCACGGCCATCTCGTGATCCTCCTCGACGAGCCGACATCGGTCCTTTCGAAGGAGGAGATCGGGCTGCTGTTCAGCCTGGTACGAGACCTGCGCAAGCGGGCGTCCTTCATCTTCGTCTCGCATCGCCTCGACGAAGTCATCGAGCTGTCCGATCGCATCTATGTGCTCAAGGATGGCGCGGTGGTCGATGTGGTCAAAGGCGCCGAGGCCAAGGCCGAAGCCATCCAGCAGCGGATGGTCGGCCGCGACATCAACCAGGAATATTACCGGGAAGAAAAACAGCGTCCCTACGATGTCCAGAAGCTGCTCTTGCAGGCGGACCAGATCAGCCTGCCCGGGCACTACCGGGACATCTCCGTCAAACTGCATGCCGGCGAGGTGCTGGCACTCGTCGGGGTCGAAGGGTGCGGAAGCGAGGCGATCCTGCGCACGATCTTCGGCCTTGAGCGGATGCAATCGGGCGCATTGGCCGTCCAGGGCAGCCAGGTGCACGACTTCGGTCCTTCGCAGGGTGTCGCCCGCGGCATCGGATATGTTCCCAGGGAGCGCAAGATCGAAGGCATCGTCGGCGGCATGAACGTCTTCGAGAACATGACGCTCTCGCAGCTTGGCAACTATGCCAAGGCCGGCGTTCTGGACATTGGCTCCGAGCGCAAGCTCGCGCGTGACTGGATCAAGCGCCTGTCGATCAAAGCCTCCTCCGAGAACGCCGATTGCGGAAACCTTTCGGGTGGCAATCAGCAGAAGGTCGTGCTCGCAAAATGGCGCAGTGGCGGCTCGAACATCATCCTCCTCGACCATCCCACGCGTGGCCTCGACATCGGCGCCAAGGAGGACGTCTACGAAATGATCCGGGAGATGTCAGCCGACGGCGTGGGCATCGTGCTCATCGCCGACACACTCGAAGAGGCCATCGGCCTCAGTCACACCATAGCCGTTGTCAAGGATGGCGAGATCCAAAAATGGTTCAATTGTCAGCCAGGCGCAAAGCCCTCCCTCTACGACCTGCTTCATCATATGACGTGAGCGCCAGGGTGATGAATCTCCACCAGCTCAAGCGCCATTTTCCCTGGATCACGCTTCTCGTGCTGATCCTGCTTGTCGGCATCATGGATCCGACCTTCCTCAGGCCGCAGAACCTGATGGAGCTCGGCGCCGACATCGCGCCCCTGTTCATCATGGCGCTCGGCATGACGCTCGCCATCTATATCGGCGGCATCGATCTTTCGGCTCAGTCCGTCGCGAACATGACGACGGTGCTCGCCACCCTGTCGCTGCCCTATCTCGGCGTCTTCAGCGCACTCCTGATCGCGCTGGTGGGCTTGCTGTTCGGTGCCGTCTCCGGGCTGGTGACGACGAGGCTCAAGGTGCCCTCCTTCATTGCCACCTTGGCGGTTGGCGGCTTTGCCCTTTCCGTCGGCCAGTTCGCTTCGGGCCAGCGTGCCTTGCACATGGATGTAGGGGCGAGGGACCAGGCGTTCGGATGGATGTTCGGCAGAACCGCCGGCATCCCGCACGAATTGATCGTGTCGCTGGGACTGCTTGCGATAGCCTGGTTCATTCAAAGCCGGACGACTGCCGGGCGCACGCTGAAGGCCGTGGGTGCCGGCGAGCTGGCGGCGGTCGCATCAGGCATACGCGTCGAGCGCTACAAGATCCTGGCCTTTGCCCTTTCCGGCCTGTTTGCGGCGATCGCGGGGCTCATGTTCTCGGTCAAGCTGTCGGGCGGCTCGCCGACCCTGGCCGAGGGCTTTCTCCTGCCAGCCATCGTAGCGGTGCTGGTCGGCGGCACCCCGCTCACCGGCGGCGTCGGTGGTGTCGTCAATACGCTCATCGGCGCGATGATCGTGGCCGTCGTGCGCGCGAGCATGCTCTATCTCAATATCCCCGCGACGGGTCAGCAGATCTTCTTCGGCATCGTGCTCATCGTCGCGATCGCCCTCACCATCGACCGCTCGAAGATGCGGATCGTGAAGTAAGCGAGGGGAGAGCCACATGGAAACAATGCGAGCCGCGGTGCTTACCCGCCCCGGGGCATTCGAAGTCCGGGACGTTCCCATCCCTCGGATCGGCCCGGATGACGCTCTCATCAAGGTGGATCGCTGCGGTATCTGCGGCACCGACATCCATATCTTCAAGGGCCACTATGCCGCCGACACCCTGCCCTTCATTCCCGGGCATGAGTTCACAGGCACGGTGAGCCGCGTGGGTGACAGGGTCCAGGGCTTCGAGGTCGGACAGCGTGTCGTTGCGGACGTCAATATCGGCTGCGGACATTGCTACTTCTGCCGCCGCGGCGAGGTCCTCAATTGCCAGGCAGTCAGTCAGATCGGAATCCATCGCGATGGCGGGTTTGCGGAGTTTGTCGCGGTTCCTGCCCGGCTGGTCATTCCCGCGCCCAGCGAAGCCAAGCCCGAGTTGCTGGCGCTGACGGAGCCGGTCGCCTGTGTTGTCAGGGCCGCGCGCAAATCCGGCATCGGTTTCGGCATGTCGGTCGTCGTGCTCGGCGCAGGGCCGATCGGCAATCTCCATATCCAGATGATGCGCCTCGTCGGAGCCGCCCCGATCATCGCCGTGGAGCCGTCGCGACCCCGAGCGGAACTCGCCGAGAGGGCTGGCGCCGATCTCGTCATCACCGACCCCAAGGACGCCCGCAGGCTCGTCGCCGAGGCGACGGAGGGGCGTGGAGCGGACGTGGTGATCGAAAGCGTTGGCGCCCCCGCACTCTACGCCGAGGCTTTCAGGCTCATCCGTCCCGGAGGCCATGTTGCCGCCTTCGGCATCACGGGCCCCGGCGACAGCGTGCCGCTTCCCTTGCTCGAAACGGTCCTGCGGGAAAACTCGGTCAAAGGTTCAGTGGCCGGCATTGGCCAGGATATGCACGATGCCCTGACGCTGCTGACCCACGGGCGCTTCCAAATCGAGCCCTTCATCGGCTCGGTCGTGCCACTGAGCGCAATTCAGTCCGCCTTCGAGACCATCCAGGATCGGCCGACTGTTCTGAAAACACAGATCGATACGACGGCATGACCGCTTCGGGTCCCCCGAGGCAACGGAATGACAGGCGCCTCGGCCGCGTTGATACAATTGCTCATAGAATAAAAGGATTGAGGACATGGACCAGGTCGTCGGTAGACAGTCGCTTCCCGACAGTCCCAGGACTTTCGGCTTTTTCGTCGATGGGAAGCAGATAGAGGCGGGCGACCGCGCCTATTTCGAGCGCCGCAGCCCGGGGCATGACGTGCCGGTGACGCGCATTCCAAAGTGCACCAGGGAGGACCTGGACCTTGCCGTGAAGGCGGCGCGTCGCGCTTTCGAGGACGGGCGCTGGTCGAGGATCCCGGCCGTGGAGCGCGCGAACGTGCTCTTGCGCGCCGCGCAGATCCTGCGCAGCCGCGCGGCAGAACTGGCATATTGGGAAACGCTGGAGAACGGCAAGCCCATCAGCCAGGCGAGGGCGGAAGTGGATGGCTGCGCCGGCATGTTCGAATATGCCGCCGGTCTCGCCAGGACGCTGCATGGCGATGCCTTCAACAATCTGGGTGACGGCATGTTCGGCCTGGTCACCCGGGAGCCGGTCGGCGTGGTCGGCCTGATCACGCCGTGGAACTTTCCATTCCTGATCCTCTGCGAAAGGGTGCCCTACATCCTCGCGGCCGGTTGCACCATCGTCGCAAAGCCCTCGGAGGTGACCTCGGCCACGACCCTCATGCTGGCCGAGATCCTGTCGGAAGCGGGGCTGCCTGACGGCTGCTACAATGTCGTCACCGGCTCGGGCAGCGTCATCGGCCAGGCCATGACCGAACACCTCGACATCGACATGGTGTCCTTCACCGGTTCGACCTCCGTGGGCCGACGCTGCATCGAGGCCGCCGGCGGCAATTTCAAGAAGCTCGGGCTGGAACTCGGGGGCAAGAATCCGCAAATCGTCTTCGCGGATGCGGACCTGGAGGATGCCGCCGATGGCGTGGCCTTTGGCATCGGCTTCAACACCGGCCAGTGTTGCGTGAGCGGCAGCCGCCTGATCGTCGAACGATCGGTGGCCAGTGAGTTCGAGAAGCTGGTTGCCGCCAAGCTGGCAAAGGTCAAGGTCGGGGATCCGCTCGATCCGACCACGCAGATCGGCGCCATCACGACAACGGCCCAGAACGAGACCATTCTGGGCTATATCACCAAGGGCAAGGAGGAGGGCGCGCGTCTTGTCTGTGGCGGCGGAGCGCTCGACTTCGGTCGCGGCCAGTATATCGCGCCCACCTTGTTCGGGGACGTTACCGGTTCGATGGCGATTTCCCGCGACGAGATTTTCGGCCCCGTGCTTGCGGTCATGCCCTTCGACAGCGAGGACGAAGCGATCGCCATGGCCAATGACACCGTGTATGGCCTGGCCGCGAGCGTGTGGACCAAGAACATCGACAAAGCCTTGAACGTGACACGCCGTGTTCGCGCCGGCCGCTTCTGGGTCAACACCACGCTGGCCGGTGGCCCGGAACTTCCGCTCGGCGGGTTCAAGCAATCGGGCTGGGGCCGCGAGGCTGGCTCCTACGGCATCGAGGAGTATACCCAGATCAAGTCCGTCCATATCGAGATTGGCAAGCGCGAGCCTTGGGTGCGCTGATGAAGGAAGATGGCTACGACTATGTGATCGTCGGCGGCGGGTCGGCGGGCTGCGTGCTTGCCGCACGCCTCAGCGAAAACCCTGCCGTGCGCGTGCTGCTGCTGGAGGCCGGCGGCCGTGACAGCAACCCCTATATCCATATGCCGGTCGGCTTCGCCAAGATGACCTCGGGGCCGCTGACCTGGGGGCTCAAGACGGCGCCGCAGCGGCATGCCTGCGACCGGGAGATCCCCTACGCCCAGGCAAAGGTGATCGGAGGCGGCTCTTCGATCAATGCGGAGATCTACACGAGAGGCCATGCCGCCGATTTCGATCGCTGGGCGGGGGAGGAGGGGGCTGCCGGCTGGTCCTTCAAGGAGGTGCTGCCCTATTTCATACGATCCGAAGGCAACACCATTCTTTCGGGCGACATGCATGGCGCGGACGGACCGCTGGGTGTCTCGAACCTGCCCGATCCGCAGCCGATGTCGCGCGCCTTCGTCCAGGCCTGCCAGGAGTTCGGCATGCCCTACAATCCGGACTTCAACGGCAGGGCGCAGGAAGGGGCGGGGATCTACCAGACGACCATCCGGAACGGGCGGCGCTGCTCGGCTGCCGTCGGCTATCTCAGGCCGGCGGCGAAGCGATCCAATCTCACCGTCGAGACCGGCTGCCTGGTCCGGCGCATCCTGTTCCAGAGTGCGCGCGCCATTGGCGTCGAATTCGTCAGGAATGGCCAACTCATCACCGCCAGGGCCGAGAGCGAAGTCCTCATCACCTCCGGGGCGATCGGATCGCCCAAAATCATGATGCTGTCGGGTGTCGGGCCTGCCGATCATCTCAGGAAGCTCGGGATCGACGTGGTCGAGGATCTGCCCGGCGTGGGCGAGAACCTCAACGACCATTTCGGCGTCGATATCGTGGCTGAACTGAAGGGGCCGACCAGCCTCGACAAGTATAACAAGTGGCATTGGATGCTATGGGCGGGGCTCCAGTATCTGCTCTTCAAGTCCGGGCCGGTCACCTCCAACGTCGTCGAGGGCGGCGCCTTCTGGTATGGCGATGCCGATGCCGCGATACCGGACCTGCAATTCCACTTCCTTGCCGGCGCGGGCGCCGAAGCGGGCGTGCCCACGGTTCCCTCCGGGTCCGGCATTACGCTGAACTCCTACACGCTCCGCCCGAAAAGCCGCGGATCGGTTAGGCTGGCTTCCTCCGACCCAGCCATCAATCCGATCGTCGATCCGAACTTCCTGGCTGAGCCGGACGATGTCCGGGTTTCCGCCGAGGGTGTGCGGATCAGCAGGGAGATCTTTGCCAAGCCGTCCTTGCAGAAGTTCATCAAGCGCCTGCACGTACCTGGCGACGATGTCAGAACCAACGCCCAGTTCGCGGACTATGCGCGCCAGTACGGCAGGACCTCCTATCATCCGAGCGGCACCTGCAAGATGGGCATCGATGCGATGGCCGTGGTCGATCCCCAGTTGCGAGTGCGGGGCCTCGACCGGATCCGTATCTGCGACAGCTCGACATTCCCCAGCCTGATTGGCTCGAATACCAATGCCGCCGCGATCATGGTCGGCGAGAAGGCTACGGATCTCATCCGCGGGAATATGTGAGCAAGGGGCTGGTCCCGACACCGTCGCTATCGCCGTTCGTCTGGAACAGCGAAAGCTCTAAAAGGGTGTGCCTCGCTAGACACAGAAAAAGTGCGGTCTTTTCGGCCGTACTTTTCCTTTGATTGCTGCACTTTTAGGTGCCTCGCCTGAACCGAGATGCCAGCGCATTTCGCGGAAAGCTCAGTCCCACTCCGGCGCCCAGGGGATGAGGTCGCGCCCGACGATGCGCAGGTTCTTCTGCGTTTGCGCGTCGATCCGCGCCATGTCGATGCTCGAGAGCGTGAAATCCATGATGTCGAAATTCGAGCGGATGTTTTCCGGTTTCGTCGACATCGTGTTCAGCGGCACGCCTTTTTGGAGAATCCAGCGCAGCACCACCTGTCCCGCGGTCTTCCCGTAGGCCTGGCCGATCTCGGCGAAGAGCGGTTGTTCGAAGACTTTTCCTCGTGCGACCGAGCAATAGGATGAAAGCGGGATGTTGGTCTCGTTGGCGGCGGCCAGCAGAATGTCCTGATTGAGGAAGGGGTGAAACTCGACCTGGTTGGTGACAAGCGGCGCGTCGACGATCGATCTTGCCTGCCTCATCATGCGCGCCGTATAGTTGGAGACCCCGATGTGGCGGGCCAGGCCACGCTGCCGTGCCTTTTGCAGGAGTTCGAGCGAGGGGGCGATATGGCCGTCGGCCGGCGCCCAGTGAACCAGCAGGACGTCGGCGAAGTCGATCCGAAGGTCCTTTAGGCTTTGTTCGACCGACGGGAGAAAGCGCTCTTCGGAGAAATTGTGGATGCTGACCTTGGTGGTGATGCAAAGTTCGTCCCGCTTCACGCCGCCATTGGCCAGGCTTTCACCGACCTCGGCTTCGTTCTCGTACATCTGCGCGGTATCGAAGGCGCGATATCCGGTGGCCAATGCCGTTTCGATCGCCTGCCGACACGCGTCGCCGCGCAGGGGGTAGGTACCGAAGGAGCGCTGGAACGTCCGCGTGAAATAGATGCTCATCCCTGTCGTTTCCTTTTTTTATCGCACTATCTAGTTACTTATATATCGTGTCTCGCCGTCCGGCAAGCGCGGTGGGTGGCTTCTGGGAGGCGGGCGGCGGAGAAAAGGAGTTGAAGGCGCTGGCACTATAAGGTACTAACCATATAGTTACTTATAAAAATCCTCGCGAGGAGACGATGTCCAAAATCAGGAGCGCGCTCGAGGCAGTGCAGCGCATCGGTGACAAGGCGGTCGTTGCCGTCAATTCCTCCAGCGGGCTTTGCTGCCCGGACCTGGTTCTCCAGGCACTGGGGGAGCGGTACCGCGAAGAGGGCCATCCCCGTCAGCTTACCATGATCCACCCGATTGCCGCGGGCGACATGTTCGGCACCAAGGGCGTCGACCATCTGGCCCAGGACGGTCTCATCGACACCATCATCGGCGGGTCCTATCCGTCGGGACCGTCTTCGGCGGAGCCGCCGCTGATCTGGAAGATGCTCGGCGAGAACAAGATCAGCGCCTACAACGTGCCCAGCGGCATCCTGTTCGACATTCTCAGAGAGGCGGCCGGAAAGCGTCCCGGCGTCCTGACCAAGGTCGGGCTCGACACCTTCGTCGATCCGGCGCTCGATGGCTGCGCCATGAATGACCGCGCCCGCTCGCAGCCGATCGTGCGCAAGGTTCAGTTCGAGGGCGACGAGTGGCTCTATTTCCCAGCGATCGCACCGGACGTCGCCATCATCCGAGCCTCGACGGCGGACGAACGTGGCAATCTGACCTTCGAGCATGAAGGCGCCTATCTCGGCGCCATGGAGTTGGCGCTGGCTGCGCACAATTCCGGCGGTACCGTCATTGCGCAGGTCAAGCGGATCGCCCAATCGGGCACGCTGCGTCCTCATGACGTCAGGGTGCCGGGCATCCTCGTCGACATCATCGTCGAGGCGCCGGACCAGTTGCAGACGACGGCGACGGCTTATGACCCGGCCATATCGGGCGAGCTGTTTCGCCCCCTCGATACGTTCACGATCCCCGCTTTCGATGCGGCCAAGGTGATGGCTCGCCGGGTGGCGATGGAGCTCGAGAACGGCTGGGCCGTGAATATCGGTTTCGGCATTTCCGCGAACGTTCCGCGTATTCTCCTGGAGGAAGGCCGGCATGGCGAGATCACCTGGGTGATCGAGCAAGGTGCCGTCGGCGGCATCCCGCTACTCGACTTCAAGTTCGGTTGTTCCTCCAACGCGGAGGCGTTCGTGGCCTCGCCGCATCAGTTCACCTATTTCCAGGCCGGCGGCTTCGATGCCTCCCTCCTGTCGTTCCTGCAGATCGGGGAGGATGGCTCCGTCAACGTCTCCAAGCTGGCGGTGCGGCCGCATGTGACGGCCGGCGCCGGAGGCTTCGTCGACATCACCTCCCGCGCCAGGAAGATCGTGTTCTCGGGCTACTTCAATGCCGGTGCGAAATTGTCGGTGGTCGATGGCAAGCTGAGGATCGACAAGGAAGGCAAGGTTGCCAAGCTCGTGCCCGAGGTCGACCAGGTCTCGTTCTCCGGCAAGCGCGCCACGCTGCAGAACCAGGACGTGACCTATGTCACCGAGCGCTGCGTGCTGAAGCTGATCGACGGCCGGCTCACCGTGACGGAAATTGCGCCGGGCGTCGACCTCAAGCGTGATATCCTCGAGCAGGCCGCCTTTCCGCTCACCGTGGCCGAGCCTCTCCCGCTGATGTCGGCCGACCTGTTCGAGCCCGATCGCCGCAGCCGGCAGGCAGTCACCAGAGAGGCGGCCGAATGATGAGCGGGGATGGTGTTCGGCTGAAGATCGAGGGGCCTGTTGCGAGTATCGTCATCGAACGCGAGGGCAAGCTCAACGCCTTCGATGCTGCCATGGTGGCGGAGCTGCAACGTTTGTGTGCCCTCATCGAGCACGATGCGACCATCCGCGTCGCGATCCTGACGGGGGCCGGGACGAAAGCGTTTTCGGCAGGCGGTGACATCGAGGCCTGGAGCCGCGAGGCTCCGGAGGATTTCGGCCGGTTCTGGGTGCGCGAGGGACACGCCGCCTTTGACGCGCTGGCCCGGCTGCGCCAGCCCCTGATCGCCGTGCTGAACGGCCATGCCTTGGGCGGAGGCCTGGAGCTTGCCGCCTGTGCGGACTATCGCATTGCGGAAGCCCACGCCAAGATCGGGCAGCCGGAGACGGGGCTCGGCATCATCCCGGGATGGTCGGGTACACAGCGGGCGACACGGCGCTTTGGTGCTCAGGCCGTGCGACGCATGGCGATCTTCGGCGAGATCCTGACCGCGAAGGATGCACGCGAACTCGGTATCGTGGACGAGGTGGTGGAGACCGGCCAAGGGCTTGCCCGGGCCATGGAGGTCGCGGAAAAGGTGTGCTCGCGCGCGCCCTTGGCGACCGAGATGACCAAGATGCTGGTGAACGCCGCCGAAGCGGAGGAGACGGAACGGGTTTTCGACTGCCTGGCCGGCATAGCCGCCGCACAGTCGAGCGAGCTGCAGGCGGGCCTCGCCGCCTTCCGCGAAAGGCGACCGCCGAAATTCTGACCGGCCGCCTTACGGCCGACAGATCTTTGTTCCGAGGCGCTAGCTTTGGGAAAAGACGCGCTGCTTCTTTACCCTCCCCATCGAGGGGAGGGTATGTTTGCGCGGACCCAGCAAGAGACGGTCTCCACGCGCGTGGCATTGGCTTGCCGTCTCAGCGATAGACCATCAACTGGTTCTCTCCGGACTGGACGATGTCTCCAGTCTGCTTGCGTACACAAAACCCCAGTATGAGGATGCCTCGGTCCGGCCGCGATGTCGTCCGCTTGTCTCTGATGCCGACGCGGGCGGCGATCGTGTCGCCGGTCAGGACGGGGCGCTCGAACCGAAAGTTCCAGCCTAGCGAGGCGATGGCGAGGAAGCGGGCCTGCGCCTGGTTCTTCAGCCCATCGACGAGCGACAGGATCAGGAGGCCATGGGCGACGCGAGAGGGAAAGCCGTGAGCACGCGCCGCATCATCGTCCATATGGATCTCGAAGCGGTCGCCGGTCAAATCGGCGAAGGCATCGATCAGTTCGGTACCCACATGCCTTGCCGGTGTGTCGAACCAATCCCCGATGGCCACATCTTCATAGCGCAGTCCGGTCGCCGCGAGGCGGCGACCGGTATCGGGTGCGATGTCGTTCATGCCGGCACCGGCGCGTCCTCGCGCAGCAATTGCTTGCTTTTCAGCTCGGCCCAGAAGTCCGAGGGAATGGGGTGGCTGAACCAGTCCAGGTTCTGGTCGAGTTGCTCCACCGTGCGCGTTCCCGCGCAGAAGGCCGGGATGGCGGGGTGGGCGACGACGAATTGGAGCGCCGCAGCGGCAAGCGGCACCCTGTGGTCGCGGCACACCGCCTCGATCCTGGCGACCTTCTCCATCACCGCGGCCGGGGCGGGGGCGTAGTTGTATTTCGCGCCGGGCACCGCGCCGGTTGCCAGGATCCCGGAATTGAAGCCGCCGCCGACCAGCACGGCCGCACCCCGCTCCTCGCAAAGCGGCAGGAATCCGTCGAGAGCCTCCTGTTCGAGAAGCGTGTAGCGGCCTGCCAGGAGGAAGCAGTCGAAATCGCGCTGCTTGAGCGCCTCGTGGCAGACTTCCCATTCGTTGACGCCCACACCGATCGCCTTCACCGCGCCTTCCGAGCGCAGGCGCTCCAGAGCGCGCCAGCATCCGTCCATGGCCTGCCTGAAGACTTCCGGCTGATCGTCGCCACGAGTGAAGCGGTCGATGTCGTGAATGAACAGCATGTCGATGCGCTCGAGCGCGAGCCGCTGCAGGGAATCCTCGAAGGCCCTCATCGTGCCATCATAGCTGTAGTCGAAGCTCATGGTGTTCGGCGCCGCATTGACCCAAGGCGAGAAGTCGATGTCGGAACGCCGGGCCGGATGCAGGATGCGCCCAACCTTCGAGGCGACGACGAAATCATCGCGCTTCTTCCAGCGCAGCGCCTGCCCCAGGCGCAGTTCAGAAAGGCCATGACCGTACATCGGTGCGGTGTCGTAGAAGCGCACGCCGGCATTCCAGGCATGCTGTACCATTTCGTCGGCAACCGGTTCGCTGATCTCGCGCAAGAAATTCCCGATCGGCGCCGTCCCGAAGGCAAAGGGGGTGACCTCGATGTCGCTGCGGCCGAATTTCCGCTTTTCCGATGGCTTCATGATTTCCTCCGTTGGCATCGCTCTTTGATGGCTTGCCTGACCTGGCCTCGATTCGAGGGGATCGTCAGGCTTGACCCGTTTGATCCACGTGCGTTATAGCAGTAACTAGATAGTTACAAAAGGGGGAGAAGCGCATGTACCCAAGCGAAACGCAGATGCAGGTGCGCGACATGGCGCGACAGTTCGCCGACGACGTGATCAAGCCGCTGGCCGAGGAGCTCGATCGTGAGGAGCGCTTCCCCCATGAGATCTATGAGCAGATGGGAGAACTCGGGCTCTTCGGCATCGGCGTTCCCGAAGCCATGGGAGGCCCCGGGTTCGACACGCTGACCTATGCGCTGGTGATGGAAGAGCTTTCGAGGGGCTATGCCTCGGTCGCCGATCAATGCGGCCTGGTGGAACTCATCTGCACGCTGCTGGTGAGGCACGGCACGCCGGCCCAGCGCCAAGCCTGGCTGGCACCGGTGATGCGCGGAACCAAGCGCGTGGCCTATTGCATAACCGAGCCGGAGGCCGGAACGGACGTGTCCGGCATCAGGACCACGGCAGAACGGGACGGAGAGGGCTGGCGTCTCAACGGCGGCAAGATCTGGATCCACAACGCGCCGGTCGCCGATGTCGGTTTCGTCCTGGCCCGGACGGATAAGGATGCCGGCCACCGCGGCATGAGCATCTTCATCGTCGATCTCAACGCCAAGGGCGTCGAGCGCGGCCCCAAGGAGCACAAGATGGGGCAGCGTGCCAGCCAGGTTGGCGCGCTCAATTTCACCGATGTCGTGCTCGGGCCGGATGCGCTGTTGGGAGACCTCGGCAAGGGCTTCCACATGATGATGAGCGTGCTGGACAAGGGCCGCGTCGGCATCGCGGCGCTCGCGGTTGGCATCGGCCAGGCCGGCCTGGAGGCTGCCGTCGACTATGCCCGCCAGCGCAAGCAGTTCGGCAAGGCAATCGCCGAGTTCCAAGGCGTGCAATGGCTGATTGCCGACATGGCCAAGGATATCGAGGCTGCACGTCTTCTGGTGCACAGCGCGGCTACGAAGATCGATCGCGGGGACAATGCGACCAAGGCCTGTTCGATCGCCAAATGCTTCGCCGGCGACATGGCGGTGACCCGCACGGCCGACGCCGTCCAGGTCTTCGGCGGTTCGGGCTACATCCGCGGCTTCGAGGTCGAGCGCCTGTATCGCGACGCCAAGATCACCCAGATCTATGAAGGCACCAACCAGATCCAGCGCATGATCATCGCCCGCGAGCTGTTCAAGCATGGAGCGCTGGCATGAGTACGCCACTCCGGCAGGCGGCCTTCATCACCGGCTCCAGCCGCGGAATCGGCCTGGCGGCCGCCATCGAACTGGCCAGAAACGGCTTTGCGATCGCCTTGAACGGGCCCGTGGATGATGCGGAACTGCAGGCCGCCGAGGAACGCGTGCGTGGCCTTGGTGTGCCGGTCACCCGCATCGCCGGCGACATCGCCGATATCGGTGCGCATGAGACAATGCTCGACCTCGCCGAAAAGGCGCTGGGGCCGCTTTCGACGCTCGTCAACAATGCGGGCGTATCGGTGCTGAGCCGCGGCGACCCGCTCGATGTCAGCGAGGAAAGCTACGACCGCTGCCAGGCTGTGAATGCGAAAGCGCAATTCTTCCTGTGCCAGAAATGGGCAAGACGCGTTATCGCGCGCGATCGCAATGACGGCCGCTTCTATGCGATCTTGAATGTGTCGTCATCGAATGCCGATGCGGTCGCCGAGCCGCGCGCGGAGTACTGCGTTTCGAAAGCGGGCTCAGCCATGGTCAGCAAGGTGTTCGCCGTTCGCCTGGGGCGCGAGAACATTGCCGTCTACGACATCAGGCCGGGCCTGATCGAGACCGCGATGACGCAATCCGTGACCAGCCTGTACCAGCGGCGCATTGATGAAGAGGGCCTGACCCTGATGCGGCGCCTGGGCCAGCCGCAGGATGTCGGCACCGTGATGGCGACCCTCGCCACCGGCAAGCTGCCCTATACGACAGGCCAGGTGATCGCCGTGGATGCGGGCATGCTGGTGCCGAGATTTTGAGGAAACTACGATGATCCGTCTTCCAGACGCCAATGGCGCTTTCTCCGACTATCGGCTCAGCGGCAAGGTGATCCCGGCCGCCCACTTGCCCGCCGGCGCGGCGCGCGTCGTGTTTTCGGCGGCGCATGTCGTGGCCGATCCGTTCACCGCCAATGATCCTTCCGGCCCGGCTACGGTCGACTGGAAGGCGACGATGGCGTTTCGTCACCATTTGAACGATCTCGGCCTCGGCATTGCCGAAGCGATGGACACGGCTCAGCGCGGCATGGGCCTGGACTGGCCTCGGGCCCTCGAGCTTATCCGACGCACCCGCGAGGAGCTTCCGCAGGCGCTGATCTTCAACGGATGCGGCACCGACCAGCTCGAGCCGAGCCAGGCGCGCGGGCTGGACGACGTCCGTCGCGCCTATTTCGAACAAATTGAGGCCATCCAGGCCCTGGGAGGGCGCCTGATCCTGATGGCGAGCCGCGCCCTTGCTGCGGTGGCCGGCTCACCGGAAGAATATGTGAAGGTCTATGGCGATGTCCTGGCCCGCTGCGACCAGCCCGTCATCCTCCACTGGCTTGGCGACATGTTCGACCCGGCGCTCAAGGGCTACTGGGGCAGCGAAAGCTTCGAGGCCGCCATGCAGGTGGCATTGCGCGTCATCGAAGAGAACGTGGCAAAAGTGGACGGCATCAAGATTTCGCTCCTGGACAAGGACAAGGAAATCCTGATGCGACGGCGCCTGCCCGCCGGCGTCAGAATGTATACGGGCGATGACTTCAACTATCCGGAATTGATCGCGGGCGACGAGGTCGGCTTTTCGCATGCCCTTCTCGGTATTTTCGATCCTCTTGCGCCGGCTGCGGCCTTCGCCATCCAGAAACTGGGGGAGGGCGACAGACAAGCCTTTCATGCGGTACTGGATCCCACCGTCCCGCTGGCGCGGCTCATCTTCCGGGCACCCACCCAGTTCTACAAGACGGGCGTCGTCTTCCTCGCCTGGCTCAATGGCTTCCAGGAGCATTTCATCATGCTGGGCGGGGCGCAGGCCATGCGGCCGCTGCCTTATTTCGTCGAACTTTTCAAGCAGGCGGATGCCTGCGGCCTGCTGCGCGACCCGGATCTGGCAACCGATCGTATGCGCAGGCTGCTTGTCCTTTACGGCGCCTGAGAGGTCGCGATGCGCGATTTCTCGACGGATCATTCGGCGCTCGCCCTGAATACCGCGACGCTCGGGCACAATCTGGATGGGCATGGCGCTGGCTGGTCCATCGAGCGCGTCATCGATGCCTGCGCCGAGCGCGGCTTTGGCGGGATCGTGTTCTGGCGCCGGGAGATTGGGGGGCGAGCCATCGCGATCGGCGATCGTGCCCGCCACGCGGGCCTCGAAGTCGCCGGCCTGTGTCGCAGCCCTTTCCTGGTAGGCCCGATGGCGCCGCGGCCTCTATCCGTCCTGCGGGATGACTTCCGGGCCTCGATCGACATGGCGGCAGGACTCGGGACCTCGGTCCTGACCATCGTCGTCGGCGGGGTCGAGCCGGGCAGCCTTGGGGTGAAGGAAAGCCTGAAACGCGTGGCCGAGCGGGTCGCCGAAGCCGCACCCTACGCGGCACAGAGGGGCGTTCGCCTGGCGCTCGAACCGCTCAACCCAATCTATGCGGGCAACCGCTCCTGCCTGGTGACGATGCGTGACGCCGTCGACCTCTGCGAGGCGATCGGCGAGGCCAATGTCGGCATTGCCGTCGATGTCTATCACGTCTGGTGGGACACCTCTCTTGCCGGCGAACTCCGGCGTGCCGGCAAGGAGCGCATCCTGGGATATCATTTGTGCGACTGGCTTGCCGAGACGCGCGATGTCCTGCTCGATCGCGGCATGATGGGAGATGGCGTCGCCGATCTGAAGTCGCTGCGCGCGGCGGTGGAAGACGCAGGTTATCGGGGTTTGTGCGAGGTCGAGGTCTTTTCGGCCGAGAACTGGTGGAAGCGCGATCCGACGCAGGTGCTCGACACCTGCGTCGAGCGCTTTCGCTCCGTCTGTTGAAACGCCTGTCTTCAAGCGCGCCGACCACGGCGTTGTCGGAGACCTGTTGACGATTGTGCCGACGTTCCAAAGGGGACTTTGATCGGGTGCCGCCGCTGGGCTAGGCTTTCACCGTTCGAGGCATAGCAGTAAGCGTCAGGGAAATTGGGCGGAAGTGGTCAGGCGTCCCAAAGGGCCGAGCATCAAGGACATCGCCCAGGCGGTTGGGCTGTCAACGGCGGCGGTGTCCTATGCCCTGAGCGGCAATGGCCGCGTCTCGATCGAGACCCAAGAAAATGTCCGGCGCGTCGCCGATGCCATGGGCTTTATCAGGAATGACACCGCAGCACGTTTGCGCACGGGCGAATCCAACCTGCTCGGGGTCATCGTTCACGACATTTCCAACCCGTTCTTTGCGGAATTGCTCAGTGATTTCGAGGCGTTTTGCTACGAAGCGGGCTATCTGACCATCGTCGCGAATACCAAGGATGATCTGGCGCGCCAGGCGACGCTGATCGACGCTCTGGTCGCGCAGAATGTTGCCGGCCTACTGATCAGTCCGGGTCATACGACATCATGCGACATGATGGCGGGCCTTCGTCGGCGATCGAAGCCCTATGTGATTTGCGTACGGGACATCAACGATCCTTCGGCTGATTTCATCGGTGCCGACGATGAAACGGCGGGCTATCTTGCCGCCCGGCACCTCATCGACACCGGCATCGTCGAATTCGGCTTCGTCGGTGGCCATGAAGGAAGCAAGACCTGGGCTGGCCGTCTTCAGGGCATTCGCAGGGCCTTGGGAGAGATTGGCAAAAGCATCGCGCTAGAGCACATCATACCGACCTCACCCACGAACGAGGGCGGAGAGATCGCGACGAGGCGGTTGCTGGAGACGAATCCAGACTGCTGCGCGGCCATTTGCTTCAACGATTACGTCGCCTTCGGAGCCTATGCCGCCCTTCACCTTGCGGGCAGGCTCGTCGGCGTCAACTACTCGATCGTCGGGTTCGACAATCTGCCTCAATCATCTTCCCTGCTGCCTGCGCTCACGACCGTGGATCTCTTCCCCCGCACAATCGGCAGGCATGCCGCCGCGACGCTGCTGGAGAAGGTGAGGGGAGCGGGGCTCGAGCCTCGGCGATATCTGGTCGAGCCCACTCTTGTCGTGCGCCACTCGGTGGCAGGCGCCGTTCCGCATCCGCGGCTTTGACGTTGACCGTATCGGCGAAAGCAGGCTAACTACGCATAGAAAATAACTATACAGTTACTTATATATCGGCTCGCGGCGGCGCGGGACCGGGGAGGAGTGTGCCGGTGTCTGCTCAATTCGATTACATCATCGTCGGCGCTGGCCCGGCTGGCTGCGTGCTCGCCTCGCGCTTGAGCGAAGACCCCGACGTCAAGGTGCTTCTTCTCGAGGCCGGAGGCGGTGACAGCAACTTTCTGTTCCACTGGCCTGCAGGCTTTGCCCGGATGACGAAGGGCATCGCTTCCTGGGGATGGTCGACCGTACCGCAGCGCCACATGCAAGGGCGGGTACTTTGGTACACCCAGGCGAAGGTGCTGGGCGGAGGATCCACCATCAATGCCCAGATCTACACCCGCGGCAATGCACTCGACTATGATGCCTGGCGCGACGAGGCCGGTTGCGAGGGCTGGGGCTATCGCGATCTTCTTCCCTATTTCAAGAGAGCCGAGGGCAATCAGCGCTTCGACGACGAATTCCATGGCGTCGACGGTCCGCTTGGTGTGGCGATGCCGCGTGGGGCGCTTCCGATCTGCGATGCCTTCATTCGGGCCGGGCAACAGGCCGGCCTCCCCTACAACCCCGACTTCAACGGGCGCTATCAGCGCGGCATCGGCTATTACCAGCTCACGCAACGCGATGCCCGTCGCTCCTCGGCGGCTGTGGCGTTCTTGCGGCCTGCCATGCCGAGGCCCAATCTGACCGTCATGAGCAATGCCGAGGTCAGGCGGATCCTGGTGGAGCGGGGGCGGGCAACCGGCGTCGAGGTCAAGGAGGGCACGGCACTCAGGCGCATTGCATGCGACCGGGAGGTTCTCGTTTCCTCGGGCGCGATCGGCTCGCCCCGCCTTCTCCTGTTGTCCGGCATCGGCCCGGCCCGCCACCTCGGCTCCGTCGGCGTGAAGGTCGTCCACGACCTGCCCGGGGTTGGCGAGAACCTTCAGGACCATGTCGATCTGTGCGTATTGTGCGAGTGCAGCGGCGACCATTCCTACGATCGGGTTCAGCGCCCGCATCGTATGGTGGCCGCGGGCCTGCAATACATGCTGTTCAAGACGGGGCCGGTGGTGTCCTCGCTCTTTGAAACGGGCGGGTTCTGGTACGCCGATCCCGCCGCGCGATCACCCGATATCCAGTTTCATTTCGGGCAGGGCTCCGGGATCGAGACCGGCATCGCCAAGCTCCAGAACCCGGGCGTCACCTTGAACACTGCCTTCATGAGGCCGCGCTCGCGCGGCAGCGTGCGATTGAAGAGTGCCGATCCCGCAGATGCACCGCTGATAGACCCCAATTACTGGGCCGATCCCTATGATCTGGAAATGTCTCTGCGCGGTCTCGAACTCGGGCGCCAGATCATGGCGCAGCCGGCATTGGCGCCATTCCTGAAGCGAGAGGTCCTGCCGGGAGCGGACATCGGCAACGACCCGTCAAAGGCCTTCGACTACGCCTGCCGGATGGCAAAAACGGACCATCATCCGGTTGGAACCTGCAAGATGGGACATGACGCGATGTCGGTGGTGGGGATGGATCTCAAGGTTCACGGCATCGATGGGCTGAGGGTCTGCGATTCCTCGATCATGCCCTTGATCAATTCCTCCAATACCAATGCTCCCACCATCATGATCGGCGAAAAGGCAGCCGATCTGGTGAGGGGCCGGCCGGCTCTTCCGAGTGCCGTATTCTCCTGGGAGCGCAACGAGCCGCGTCCGTTCGCCGAGGCCTAGGGCGTTGACAATATCAAGCCAAAATGAAATAACTAATTAGTTACTACTGAAGTCCGCACAAAATTGCTTAAACGGATAAGCGGCACCGAGGGAGGGAAGACTTGATCCAGGTTAGAGGCATTCAGCATATCGGCGTCACCGTGCCGGATATGAAACAGGCCGTTGACTTCTTCCAAACGGTCTTCGGTGCCGTCACGGTAATGGAATGCGGTGGTGCCGATCTCGACGACGAGTTCATGGTCCGCCGACTCGGTGTCCCGGCTGGGACGCGCATCAAGGATCAGCGCGTCATCCTGTGCGGGAACGGAGGAAATCTCGAGCTCTTCGAATATTCCGGCGAGCCCGAGCAAACACCGATGAAACGCAACAGCGAGGTCGGCGGCTTCCACCTTGCCTTCCAGGTCGATGACGTGGGCGCTGCCACGGAGAGGCTTCGCGCTGCCGGCGTCGAAGTGCTCGATGGACCCACGCGCATCCCGTCAGGGCCTCTGGAGGGTCTCGACTGGATCTATCTGAGGGCGCCATGGGGCCTGTCTCTCGAACTGGTCAGCTGGGACGGAGCGCTGGGCTACGAGCGCGACGGCGGCCCGAAAATGTGGTCCGTGAATAGCTGAGAGTTTGAGGGCAGGGAACGCAGCTTTCCCCTGCCGGCTGAACCCAAGCAGTCCGGTGACTATCTGCTTAATCGAATAAGCGTGCACTGCCTAATATCCAGGGAGGGAAATGGGAATGCTACACGTCAAGAAGTCTGTGTGGGCGGCCTGCATGGTGACCATGCTGGCCGGAACTGCCTGGGCGCAGGACAAGCCCTATGCCGGCGTGGAACTGAAGATGCTCGGTATCGGCGATACGTCGGTCACGCGCGTCGCTCCCCTCGTTGGGGAGTTCGAAGCACAGACGGGCATCAAGGTCCATATCGACCAGCTGCCCTATCCCGGGCTGATCGACAAGATCATCGTCGAATCGAGCTCCGATAGTCCCACCTACCAGCTGCTGTGGGTGGACAGTCCCTGGGTCGGCATGCTCGGAGAAGCCGGTGCGCTGGAGGACCTGACGTCACGAGCCAAGCGAGATGCCAGGGAGATCGGCCTTGACGACATCGTTCCCGTTCAGCTGCAGGAACTGAGCTGGCAAGGAAAGCTGCTCGGCTTCCCGGCCTCGGGAATGACGTGGCTCCAGCAATATCGGCAAGACCTGATCGACAACCCCGATGAGAAGTCCAATTTCAAGAAGAAATACGGCTACGACCTGGCGCCGGCCAAGACCTGGCAGCAATACCGCGACATTGCCGAGTTCTTCACGCGCAAGAAGGGAGAGCCGGCCGGCGGCAAGCCCCTCGATCATGATCTTTATGGCGTGAGCCAGTCCTACAGCCGCGTGCAGGGGGCCATTACCCACGACTACTTCCCCTTCATGCGCTCCTTCGGCGGCGACTATTGGGACCCGAAGACCGGTTTGTGCGCCATGACGGGCGAGCCCCATGTGAAGGCCGCCGAATATATGAAGGCGCTCATCCCCTTCAATCCGCCGGATTATCTGGGGCTGATGTGGGACATCCAGTCCGGCTTCATGGAGCGCGGAGCGGCGGCACAGGCAGCTTATTGGAGCGTGCGTTCGGTGCGGCTGACCAATCCCGACGAGGCGACGGTCGCTAAGGACGGCAAGGTCGGTTTTGCCGCAAACCCCGTCTCGGACGCGGGGGCCCAACCGACCTATACGGGCACGCTTGGTTTCGCCGTCAACGCCAAGTCACCCGAGAAGGAGAAGGACGCGGCCTGGGAATTCATCAAATGGGCGACGAGCGAGAAGCTCATGCGACGGTTTGCCGAAGAAGGCAAGGGCGTCAGCCAGTTCCGCAAGTCGATCCTCGCCGATCCCAAGCTTCAGGCCAAGTACCCCTATTACAAGGTCCTCCTCGACAGCCAGGTCGATGCGCGTCGCCGGATCTTCCATCCGTTCTACCAGACGGTTGAAGAAAACTTCGGCGTCGAGCTGAGCAAATACATGGCTGGGGAAACGCCGACGGCGCTCGAGGCCCTGACCAAGGCATGCACTGCGGTGAATACGCAGCTCTCCATGTTCCCGCTCGAACAGCGCCTGCGCTGGATCAAGGACACGCCGGTCGAAGTCCTGGCGAAGTAGATCGCACGAGGACCTCCAGCCTGGATAGCTCCGGCCTGCGAGCCGGGGCGATCAGCCGATGCATCGGGGAGACGCCATGAGCCAGATAGCCAAACGCAACAGAGCCATCGCACGCATCTTTCTGCTGCCGGCGATCGTCATCCTGTTCGTCACGACCATCTTCCCGATGCTGTACGCGCTCTGGCTCAGTTTCCGGAACTATGACCTTGCCAAGCCCTTCATCCCGCGCATTTTCGTCGGGCTGTCGAACTACGCGGAAGTCCTGAGCTCCTCGGCGTTCCTGCATGCCTTGATCACCACGTTCAAGCTGATGGCGATGACGCTGTCGGTGCAACTGGTCCTGGGCGTGGGCATGGCGATCCTGGTCACCCAGAAACTGCCGGCCATGGGGATCGTGCGCACCCTCCTGCTCATTCCCATGATGATATCGCCCGTGATCGTCGGACTGGTCTGGTTGTTCCTCTATTTCCCGGAACTTGGCTATCTCAATTATTTTACCGGACTGCTTGGGATTTCGCCGATTGGCTGGATCACCACGACGAAGTGGGCGCTGACGGCCATCGCCATCGCCGACATCTGGCAATGGACGCCCTTCTTCATGATGGGAACGGCGGCCGCGTTGCAGAGCCTGCCGACGGAACCCTATGAGGCAGCCCGCATCGACGGCAATTCCCGCTGGGACGTCTTTTGTTTCGTGACCCTGCCCCAGTTGAGGCCCGTGCTGGCGAGCCTGCTGTTCTTGAGGGCGATCGATGCCTTCAAGATCTACGACATCATCTACGTGCTGACCAAGGGCGGTCCCGCTGACGCGACCGAGGTCGTGTCGCTCTACATCTACCGACAGAGCTTCACGTTCTGGCGGATGGGCGTAGGGGCTGCCGCGTCCTTTGTCTCGCTGGTCATCATCTCGCTGCTGATCACCTATTTCTTCCGATCGATGCAGCGGCGCCAAGCCATCCAGGCACGATAGGCGGGAGGTTCTAAGTCATGACGCCCACAATACGCGAAAAAACGCTGATCTATCTGCTCATCGGCATCGTGCTGATCGTCTTCATGCTCCCGATCTATCTCATCCTCGCCTCGTCGTTGAAACAGCCCGTGGATATGTTCTCGCAGCCGCCGAAGTTCATCTTCACGCCGACGCTGCAGAATTACTACGACCTGTTCACCATACGCCCGTTCCACCTGCAGATCCTGAATAGCCTCATCGTGGCGCTGGGGTCGACGGCCTTCAGCCTGGTCATAGGCTCGCTCGCCGCCTATGCGATCTCACGGATCAAGAACAAGTGGATCAACGACGTCGCCTTCTGGATCCTGTCGATGCGGATGTTTCCGCCGATCACCGTCGTCGTGCCATACTACATCATCTTCAAGACGATCGGCCTGCTCGATACACCCCTTGCCCTGATCATCGTCTATTCGACCTTCAACATTCCACTTACCGTCTGGTTGATGAAGGGCTTCTTCGACGAGGTCCCCGAGGCCCTCGAAGAAGCGGCCCAGGTCGATGGGCATGGTGTGATCACCACCTTTCTCAAGGTGACGCTCCCCCTGACCGCGCCAGGCCTGGCCGTCTCGGCCGTGTTCTGCTTCATCTTCTCGTGGAACGAGTTTCTGTTCGCACTGATGCTGACCGGCTCCAAGGCCCAGACGGTCACCGTCGCGGTGATGTCCTTCTGGTCCAGCGATGCGGTCCAATGGGGACGCATCATGGCCGGCTCGTTCATCGTGCTCATTCCAGGAATGATCTTTGTCCTCACCTGCCAGCGCTGGCTCGTGAAGGGATTGACCATGGGTTCCGTCAAGGGCTGAAGCCGCGTCGAAACAAGGGGTTAGAGCAAGGAGGCGTTCAGCCTGAACGCGTCTGCTCCAGGCAGTTGGGAGTGTAACCGCATGTCATCCGTAACGCTGCGCGGTGTCATCAAGCGCTATGGCCAGATTGAGGTCGTGCACAATATCGACCTGGCGATCGAGGAGGGAGAGTTCGTGGTCCTGCTGGGACCGTCGGGCTGCGGCAAGACGACGACCCTGCGGATGGTCGCGGGCCTCGAAGACATTTCGCAAGGCGAAATCGAGATCGCGGGCAGGGTGGTGAACAGCGTCGCGCCCAAGGACCGCCAGATTGCGATGGTCTTCCAGAACTACGCTCTCTATCCGCATATGACGGTGCGGCAGAACATGGAGTTCGCGCTCAAGCCGCAAAAGCTCTCGGCCCAGGACGTTGCGGCTCGTATCACCGAGGCCGTCCGGATACTCGGCCTGGAGGCCCTGCTCGATCGCAGGCCATCGCAGCTTTCCGGCGGCCAGCGCCAGCGTGTAGCCATGGGACGGGCGATGGTGCGCACGCCCAAGGTCTTCCTGTTCGACGAGCCGCTCTCCAACCTGGACGCGAAGCTCCGCACGCAAGTCCGGCTCGAAATCGCCAAATTGCACAAGCGCCTCGGGACGACCGTGCTTTATGTCACCCATGATCAGGTCGAGGCCATGACCCTGGCCGACAAGATCGTGATCATGAAGGACGGTCACATCGCGCAAGTCGGCTCCCCCGAAGAGGTTTTCGCGCATCCTCGCAATTTGTTCGTGGCGACCTTCATCGGAAGTCCGGCGATGAACCTCATCCCCGCCGAGGTTCAGCAGGCGAACGGTCAAGCAATGCTTTCGGCCGGGCCATTGGGCTTCCCGGTGCCGGCCTCGATCGCCACCCGGCTCAAGGCCGGTCAGAACGCCGTCATCGGCATACGTCCCAGCGACATCCAGGTCGTCCCCGATGGGACGCCAGGTCATGACGCCTCGATCGAGGTCACGGAATATCTCGGCTCGGAAGCACTCCTGAATCTGCGGATCGGCGAACAGGAACTCTGCGCCCAGATCCCGGCTTCCAGCCGCCCCTCGGCCGACCGGCAAAGCATCCGGGTTAATTTCGACCCCCGGCATCTTCACGTCTTCGACGCCACCAGCGGCGAAGCCATCAGGGCGTGACCGCCCATCCAGAAGTTTGAGGACCGTCATGGGCCGCGAAGTCGTATTCACAGGCAAGCAGCAATTCGAACTCCTCGACTATGAGGAGGAAAAACTGGGCGGGAGTGAGGTGCGTGGGCCCACCCTGGTCACGCTTATCAGCCCCGGCACCGAGCTTGCCTGGGCCAATGGCGACAGCTTTCCGATCCGCCCGGGCTATGCGGCGGTTTTTCGGGCTGAGGAGATCGGTACGGCCGTGACGGATGTGAAGGTGGGGGATCGCCTGCTCTGCATGGGCGGTCATCGGTCCTCCCAGCAGTTCGATCACCGTTACACGCTTAAGGTACCCGAGGACATGCCGGCGGAACTTGCCGTCGTCGCACGATTGATGGGCGTGTCGATGACCACGCTGATGACGACGGCGGCTCGTCCCGGCGAGAAGGTCATCGTTTGCGGCGCTGGCCCGGTCGGCTACCTGGCAGCCCATCAGTGCCAGATCGCGGGCTATGACGTCACCATCGTCGAGCCGGATCACGGGCGCCGTGAAAAGGCACTCGCTTCCGGTATTGGCCGGGCACTGGCCGCCATTCCGGTCGAGGACGCGGACTATCGAGGGAAGGTCGCCCTCGTGATTGATTGCTCCGGCCACGAGAAGGCTGTGCTCGATGGCTGCAAAGTCGTCCGCAAGCGCGGCGAGGTTGTGCTGGTGGGCGTTCCCTGGAAGGCTTACACGGACATCTCGGCCCATGAAATCCTGCACGAAGTCTTTTTCAACTATGTCGTGCTGCGCAGCGGCTGGGAATGGGAGATTCCTGTCCTTTCTCGCGGGTTCATATGGGAAGAACTCTATGAGGGCTACAACAACGCGCCGCACAGTACCTTCTCTGGTCTGGCGACCGCACTCAAATGGCTGGCGGACAACCGCATTCCGACTGCCGGAATGTTCAGCGCGATGACACCATATGACCCCGCCACGTCCTATCGGAGATTGCTCCGGAAGGAAGTCGAGGAACCATTCGTCATCCTCGATTGGACCGCGGCCTGAGTTCTTTGAAGCCGGACTGTCGAGCCTATATGACCGTTGGGGCGGTTCAAGCGCGTTTTGAGGGATCGTAAGAGACCGCATTTGAGCGAGCTGCAGATCCAACTGGCAAACCGCTCTGCGAATCAGCGTGGGTTACTCCCACTGCGGCTTGCTTGCGCCGGCGGCAAGAGGCTGATCCAGTTCTGGCAGCCGCGGATGGATCCTTGGTTTGGTTGACGGCCGACCTTCCCAACTCGGAAAGGCCTCTCGAGCCAATCATCTCTCGGGGGCGTTTGGCTGCCGATCGCCCGGAAAACACGGTCTTCATTCCAGGCTGGCTCACACCGGGACGTCTGGAATTGCTTTGCAAAGACAGACTATATCTATGTGACGAACGGGTTTTGTTCTATATCCTCACCAGGGTCGTCGTCTTCGCGCTTGTTTTGTTGACCATTTGGTCAGTTCAGCGGGGCGGCTTCTATACAGGTCGGCCTGTTCCTCTGTGCGGGCTGTCACGCCTGAATCCGTCGTACTTGTTATGATCCTTATCGGCGCGGTGTGTGCCGCCAGATTTTAGGAGATACTGATGACGAGCAAATTTGAAGTTCGGCGGGGCCTGTTGTTTGGGGTCTTGGGAAGCGGGCTGGCCGTTGTGCTTGCCAGCTGCGCGTCAGGTTACCCCGACGAACCTGTCTACGTGGACGAACCGGAGCCCCTGCGTCGGAAGACGAGGCCGACCAGACCTCATCACAAGATGATGCCCCCTCGCAGGCGCGTGATCATGGAGCCAGGCGCTGGCGACGATGAACGCGGCCCGATGCCCAGCGGCGGTGGCGGAGGAGGCAGTGGGGGCGGAAATAGCGGCGGCGGCGGCTCGAGCGGGGGCGGCGGGTGGTCGGACCGCCGGCTCAAGACCGATATCCGTGCCATCGGCCAGTCTCCCAGCGGCCTCACCATCTATCGCTTCCGCTATGTCTGGGGCGGCCCGATCTATGTGGGCGTCATGGCCCAGGATCTTCTTGAGACACACCCGGAAGCGGTCATCCATACCGACAGTGGCTACTTCATGGTGGACTATGACCGCATCGATGTGAAGATGACGATGTTGGCGGATTATCAAAGGGCCGCACACCTGCTCGGTCGCTGAGTGCAATAATGCCGACAGCATAGAACCTGGCTTGAAGCCAGGTTCTATGCCGTAGAAAAGAACTGTCCTTCGCCTCCGTTGCGACGCTGCGTCAGAACAGGTCGAGACGAGGATTGCGCTTCTGCCAGGCCTTGCGAGCAAGCAGCACGACCATGCTGTCGACATCCGATGTCGGGGCCACCGCATCGCTGCCCAACTCGCCATTGAGCTTGTCGATGACCTTCTTTTTCTCGGCCAGCGGTAGAGCCTGAAGATTTCCGGCTTCTTCTTTGTGTTCGCCGTAAGCATCGAGCGCGACGGCGAGGCTCGAATACCAGACAGCCTTTTCCAGATCGCGCTGCGCCGCCGGGCCTTTGGAATAGATCCAGCCCAGATTGGACGCTGCGTAGAAGTCGCCGCGTTCAGCGCCGATCTCATACCAGCTCGTGGCGGTCGCCAGGTCTTTCTTGACGCCATTGCCCTTGAAATACATGGCGCCGATATTGGTGGGCGCGCCGGGATGGCCGCCCTCGGAGGCTTGCTTGAACAATTCCATCGCCATGGCCGGCTTGCGCGCCACGCCTTTGCCGTCGAGATAGGCGATGCCCATATTGCGCATCGCATAGATGTCATTTCGCGCCAGGGCCGCTTCGTAGAACTTGACGCCGCGCTTTGGATTGGCCGGCAGGTTCTGGCCATAGTAATACATGGCGCCGACAGCATTCATCGCATAAGTATGCCCGAGTTCCACAGCCCGGTTGAGCAGCTTGACGCCCTCATCCACTGATTTGGTTACGCCTCGTCCCAGGGTTAGGTTGCGGCCATAGGCGAGCATGGCATAGGGGTCGCCACGGTCGGCGCCCATTTTGAACAGCCTGTTGGCTTCGACCAGATCCTGCGAGCGGCCGAGGCCGCGTTCGGCCAGATAGCCGAGCTCATAATACGCACGTGTATAGCTTGCATCGGCAGCCGCGTTGAAAAGTTCGATTGCGCCCGCAACGTCCTTATCGGCCAGCTTGGCGCGGCCGAGTTCGTATTTATAGCGCGCGACAGTGGGAAATTTGGCGACCGCCTCGCTGCAGGCGGCGATGGCCGGCTTGGCGTCGATCTCGTTCGGCAGCTTGCCGACGGTTACGCCCTGCGGGTCGAGTGGTTCGCCCGCCTTGTCGTCGCAGACGGGTACGAAAGACTCGATCTTGCCGGTGACGACCTGTCCCTCGCCGCCGGGCTGCTCGACCTTGAGCTGCACGCTTTGCACCTTGCCTTCCGAGCCGATCGACGGTTCGAAGGTGATGGCACGCACGGCGTTCTGGTCGACGACGTCACCCTCGGCCAGAGGCGCTCCGTTGAGATACATCGTACCGAAACCCGGTGCCGCGGCGATCTGGATTTGCGCGCCCGTCGCGGCGCGCACCAGCGGCAGATCGTCCAGCATCGCGACCTGGCCGACACCGATCGGCACGCGGCGCGGCTTGTTGAAGGTTTCGCCAAGCAGCGCGGCGACCTGTATCGGGGCTTCCTGATCGGTGAAAGTATCCGATCCCTGCTTGGGCGCCGGGCCAATCTTCACGGTGGCATTCCTGGCAACCTGTACGGGTGCCGCCGCGGCAATGCGGATGACAGGCTTGGCCAGATAGATCGGCTGGGCCAGCGTGCCGACCGACCAGGGGCGCTGGCGCTTGTTGGTGGCCGCCCACACGTCGTCGGTCACCTTGTCGAGCGCGCGCTGCACATCGACACCCAGCGTGAAGGAATATTTCACCATGGAGCCGGTGAATGGCGAATTGTCCCCGGTGCCATCTTCCGCGACCGCGCCGGGCTGGGTCGAATAGGCGATGAGGCTGCTCGGCGGGCTGGTCAGGGGGGCGAGGCCGACGCCGGCGACCGCCATCTGCTTTTGCGGCCCGACCAGGAATGAGCGGGACTGGAATGGATTGTTCCGGCACGAATCCAGATAAATGAGCTGCGCCTTGGAGTTCTGCTGCATATAGGCGAAGATCGTCTTGACGTTGATCGTCTCGACCTCCAGGTCGGCCGGATCCTTCAGCTTGGCATCGATGGGAATGATGCGGTTGTCGCCGCCCACCTGAATGCCATGGCCGGAATAATAGAACACGCTGAGGTCGGCGCCCGGCAGCGAGCGGATGAAGCGTTGCAGGGCCTTGTCGAAATCGTTCCGATCGAGGTCGAGCGCCGACACCACTTCGAAGCCTTCGCGTTTCAAGGCAGCCGCGACGGCCTGCGCATCCTTGTCCGGATTGTTGAGCTGGGGAACCACCGTGTAGTGGCTGTTTCCAACCACGAAAGCCACGCGCCGCTCCGCCGCCTTGACGCTCGCCGGCAAGGCAAGCATGACAGCCGCGAGCGCTGCAACCGGCAGGCCGGTCCTCCAAGCAAGGCAATGACGCTTGCCCGGATCCTGATTTGAGGTCAGCATCTCCACCAACGCCTCCTGTACTATATTTGACTCTATGATATCAGTTTTCGAAGCAGTTGCCCGCCACTCTCGAAATAGTGATATCGGCTTAGTCCGAAAGCATAGAAGAGGAGATAAGAATACCTTACTTAACTCCCCGAGTGTCTCGTTTGTTCGTCCCGATGAGCGACCCTGGTTGATTCAGGATTTAGAATCCTACTTCTCATCTTTGCGCGAGATTTCCATGAGAAGAGCATTGAAGTCCTTGGCTACCAGAGTTCTCGCCTTCTCGATCAGCATGGGGATCGGGCTCGATGGCTCGATATTGTTGTAGAAGATCTCGATCTGGCGCATCAGCGCCGTGGCCTCGCCGCGCGTCGCCACGGTATAGATGCGGGCCTCTGCCTCGGTCTCGTCCGGTTTGCCGTCCTCGACCGCCAGCGCCGAAAGCTGGGCGAAGCTCAAGGCAAAGGGCATGGTGCCGCCGATCTGGATCTTGGCTTTCTCGACCAGTCCAGGCGCCAATATCTTCATGACTTCCACGAAGGATTTGCCGACGAGTTGATGCGCCTGCTTGAGGAGAAGCCTCGCCGGGCTCGACGGTTCCTTGCCAGCATAATAGGTCAGGATCGCGGCCAGCGCATTGGATGCCTCCTTCACCGAAGCAACATTCGAAGGCGCGAAGGGAGCGGGCGGTGGGGCAGCGGCGTCGGCGCTTTCCGGCCTGCTTTCGGTTTCGGTAGGCGCCGCCGGTGCCAAGCCCGGCTCGCGTGTCGTGACGATACCATCCACGTAAGCGCGAATGGCGCGCACCAGATCTGGCAACTGCTCGAATTGGGGCGCTGCCTCGTGTCCTGCCTTGTCGATGAAAAGCTGGCGCAGGCTTTCGAGGCTGGCGAGGACAGTCTCAAGACTGGCCGATAAATCGACAAGCTGCTGCAGCGGCTCGAACCGCAGAAAGGCGTCCTTGATGCTGGAAGACTCGATGACCGTCTCCCCCTCGCGGGCAGGCAGCTTTCCTTCCCCGACCAGGACCGAGCGTATCGATACCGCACCGAGGCGCTTGTCGTTGATCAAAGTGGCGCTCTGCAGCGGCAGGACGACCGTGGGCAGGTCGTCGAGCGATTTGAGGAAGGCGGACCTCAGTTCCGCACCGCCGGCCGCCTGGGTCGGATGGCAATGATCCCACTGCGCGACGAGCAAGGCATTGCTCGCTGCGATGGCGTCGACGAAGCCGGACAAATCATCCGACAGAATATGATATTTCGCCGCCAGGATGAGATAGCGCAGATCGCGCGATTTCTCGAGATGAGTACGAAGATCGGCAAGCGTTTGCTTGGATTCGAACGACTTCCTGTTGAAACTGCGATAGCTCGCCGGCAATTGGCCTTCGGCGACACTCAGAAAATTCTGGGCATCGGCGTCGGCATCGGGATCCGGCCCGCAGGGAGTGTCGGCTGAAATCTCGTTCTCGATGCCGGCATAGACTGCCATCTTGGCCTACCTGTTGGGATCCCGCAGCGAAATGATGCGGTTCAGCGCCTCCACCTGCAACCCCCCATATGGGGGAGGTCGCAAAAATGCCGCGCGGATCATTGTCAAAGGCCGCGGCCGCCTTCCGCAATCTGTGTTTTGGAACGATCGATCCACTGTCGGTGTCTTATGAAAAGCAATTCCGTGGGTCTTGCGAGCGGTCTATTGCTCCGCTGCCTGTCCTTCCTCCAGGTTCAATCCATGCCTGCGGACCAGCGGCAGCCAAAGGATGGTGGCGGTGCCTTCGCCCTGTTTGCTCAATACGTCCAGCGTGGCACCCAGGGCTTCGGCGCGTTGGACCATGTTCCGGCGGCCGCGGCCTATGGCCGGAGCGTTTATATCGAAACCGCTGCCATTGTCGGCAATCTCGACGCGAAGACCCGGCCTTCCCTGCAGCAGCGCCATCTTGCACTTGAAGGTGAGCTGCGTCGCCTTGCTATGGCCCATGGTGTTGCTGACCGATTCCTGCAGGATCCGCAGCACGTGCAAGGCGCTCGGCGCGTCGAGCCAGTCGAGCTCCGGCACGTCTTCGACCATCCATTTGACCGCAATCCCTGATTTTCGCAGCTCGGGCTCGTAGCGATAGCGCAGGCTGGCAAGGAGGGTGGCGACATTGCCTTCCACCGGCTCGAGCGAGTCGACCGCAACGCGAAGATCGGTCAGAGCGCCCTTGAGGGCGACCACAGCCGTCGTGCTCTCCTTGCCCTGGCGTTCGGCCGAAGCCAGCGCCGCCACCAGGCTCGAGCCGATGCCGTCATGAATCTCCCGCATCAGGCGCTCGCGTTCCAGCTTCACGGCATGGGCGATTTCGAGGGCGTGCCTCGCGCTTTCGCTCGCCAAGAGATTGGCCTTGGTGGTCTCGATGCGTTGGCCGAGCGTCTGGTTGAGCCTTTCTCGTGCCTCGGCATTGGCCAGGATATGCCTGAGGATGACGAAGCCGCTGAAGCCCAATAGGACGACTCCGGCATAAGGCGCGAGCCGCGTGCCGTGGCCGGACCGGATCGTCCCGGCATAGAGATCGAAACCAACCGCGCCGAGACCGAGCGCATAGAGAATGACCAGGGCCAGTTTTTCGGGCGCGCCAATCTGTGCTTCCGCCCTCGTTGCGAAGAAGCCCAGTATGAGCAGTGATACGCCTATGGTCGCAAGGCCCGCGATCCGCATGATCTCCAGGCCATGGAATGGGAAAGCTGCGGCGCCGAGGCCGAGGCAGCCCAACGCCATCACTACCACCAGGCCGCGAGGAAGGCTCGCACCGACCAGGCTCGCAGCCAGGCCGAGTGTGGTGAAAAGCAGCGGATAGAGCAGGGCGATCCGGTTGACCGGAAGGCCGAAGGGCCGTGCTTCGATCTCGGCCAGGCCCTCGAGATTGAACAGGCACCAGGCAACACCCGCACAGCAGAGCCACGCCAGGACGTTCTCCCGTCGGCGCAGCAGCCAACTCATCAGGGCAATTGCCGCGATGACAGCCAAGGTATCGGTGGCGAGCAGATGTCCCAACTGCCCCAAATCTTCCGCAACCGGGCTCATACACCGTCCTCAATGCAATATGGCTGCCTGGCTGGATCGCCGCTCGTCAACGGAGCAGCAGGCGCTTAAATCAGCACAGCGACAGGCCCTCCAATAAGAATAGCAAGAATGTCGAAACCCACCAGCCCGAGATGCGAGGACTATGGCCGGGACCCCCTAAATGTGGGAAGCGACAAAGCGTCTATGCCGTAGACGCTGAACTTGAACAGAGCTAGCCTTCATTGGCCGACGTGGTAGAGCGAGGGCAGGCTGTGGCACAAATATTCGGTCAAGACACACGAATGGGCTCTTTCACGAGCAGCCTTGGCAAGGACAAGCTCGTCGTCACCCGGTTCGAAGGCTCGGAGGGCCTCAGCGAGCTTTTCGAATACCGCCTCGAAGTGGTCAGCGACGACAACGAGGTCGATTTCGACAAGATTCTCGGCACCAAATGCCGTCTGGATATCCAGTCCCATCATGAGGGTGTCAAACGCAACTTCAACGGCGTGCTGGTGGAGACGCAATGGATCGGCAGGGACCAGGATCTGCGCTATTATCGCCTGGTGCTCCGCCCCTGGCTGTGGCTGCTGACCAGGACCACCAATTGCAAGATCTACAGCCACATGACCGTACCGGAGATCATCAGCCAGGTCCTGAACAATCGCGGCTTCATCCAGTTCGAGCAACGTTTATCGGAAAGCTATCCGCAGCTCGAATATTGCGTGCAGTATCGCGAAAGTGATTTTGCCTTCATCTCAAGGCTGATGGAGGAATACGGAATCTACTATTATTTCGAACATAGCGAGTCCGACCATAAGCTCGTCATGGCGGATGCGAGTGCGGCGCATGAGCCCAAGCTCGGTGGCGCGGCTCTCGAATTTGCGGCTGTCGGCCTCGACAACATCACCCTCAAGGACAGGCTGAACGAATGGGCCGAAGGCCGGCGCCTGCGATCCGGCAAGGTCACGCTGGACGACTACGATTATCACAAGCCCAGCACTGACCTGATGGCGGAAAAGGCGGCCAGCGCCAGGTACCAGCATGGCGACCTCGAACTCTATGATTATCCCGGCCGCTATACGGAGAAGGGCGATGGCACCACGCTTGCCAATGTCAGGCTGGAGGCCGAGCAGGCCATCGACAAGCGCGTGACCGCCGGCGGCGACGCCGTCACCTGCTGCCCGGGCTTCACCATGACGCTCGCTGGCAATCCCCCGGCCAGCAAAGGCACTAAATATCTGATCGTGCGGGCCCATCATCTCTTTCGCGCCCAAGCCTATCGCTCGGTCGACGCGTCCGGCGAGGAAGGCTATTCCGGCAGCTACGAGTTTCAGCCGCTCGACATTGCCTTCCGGGCACCGGCCGTGACGGCCAAGCCGGTCATTCACGGTCCGCAGACCGCGCTGGTGGTCAGCGACGTGGACGACCAATGCCGCATCGAGGTGCAGTTCTTCTGGGATCGCGACAAGACCCAGTCCCGCTATGTGCGGATCGCGCAGAACTGGGCCGGAAATGGCTGGGGGGACGTCAAGATCCCACGGGTCGGCATGGAGGTCGTGGTCAATTATATCGAGGGTGACCCGGACCAGCCTTTGGTGACGGGCAGTGTCTACAATGCGGAGAATGTCGCGCCCTATGTGAAGGACAAGCTCAACGCCGTATCAGGCACCAAGACGCAGACGCTCAGCGGATCGGGCTATAATGAGCTGATCATGGACGATACCGCCGGCAACGAACTGATCCGATTCCACGCCCAGCACGACCTCGAGGGCAAGGTCGAGAACGACGAGAGGCGCGAGATCGGTCAGAATGTCGAGGTGAAGATCGGCAACAACCGTGACGAAACCATCATGTCGACCTGGACGGTGAAGGCCAATCAGAAGATCGAGTTCACCGTGGGCACGAGCACATTTACCATGACGCCCGTCGGGATAACGCTCAAGTCGACCATGATCACCGTCAAGGCCAGCGCATTGCTGCAAGTACAGTCGGATGCGCTCGGCCAGGTGACGACCGGCGCACCCTTGACGATTCAGGGTGCCTTGGTTTTCGTCAATTAGCGCGTGTCTTTACCGTCCGGCCGAACAAGCGATAGTAAAGATCCACAGCACCGCAACGCATTTTCAGAAATCGGTTGGGATGCTGTGGAAGCATTTTTGGTTGGACGAAAGTGCGAGAAATTGCAAAAATACGTTTAAACAATGAGTTAGCGCAAAGAATGGTGCCGCCTTATCGGCTCACTCGTGTCATCCCAGGCACAACTTGTCTGCAAGTTGTGCCTGAGCACGCATCGCAGCACGAAGTGATGCGATATCGGGGTGTGACCGCGAGCAGAAAGAGCGCGTTCGAATGGTCGCAGGAGACGAGATGAAGCATCTTCGGTTCTCGACGGCCCGGCAGGTGATCGAAGCTTTCCCGAATCTCGATGGCGAGTTTTCCGGATATAATCTCGACCTTGAGCCTTTCGCGTTCATCGACGCCTTGCTGGCACAGGGCGGCGCACGCAAGGCCATGGCGTTCTGCGCCTTCTTGCTGCCGCGCCGCGAGGCGGTGCAATGGCTCAGCTTGGCGCTGCGCCAGCGCCAGCCGCCGCCGAGCGCGGCGGAGACCGACCTGCTCCGCCTGGTCGAGGACTGGCTGAAGAAACCGATTGAATTCACCCGCCGCGCGGCCCTTGATGCCGGCATGGACGATCCCAACAAGGGGGCCTTCGCCTGGGCCGCCTTGGCGGTGGGCTGGAGCGGGGGCAGTTTGTCGCCCAATCCAGAACATCCGGTACCACCGCCCCCGCATCTGACCGGCCATGCCGTGAATGTCGGCTTGACTTTGCTGGTCGCCGGCCTGCCCTTGGCCAAGCAGGTCGATGGGATGGAAGACCTCGTCGGCGATGCCGTGGTGCTGCTGCGCCGCGGCGGTACCTGATCAGTTTACATTTGGCCTCATGACGTGACAGGACCTCGCAACCGCCATGCTGACACTCCGGATCGAGAACTTTGATCGCCTGCCCGATGGCGGGCCGTTGGAGTTTGCGATCGACAAGCGCGGTTTCGATTTCGGGCGCGACCAGCATCTCGACTGGACCTTGCCCGACCGCAACCGGGTAATCTCCGGCAAGCATTGCGAAGTGCGTTTCTATGATGGTGCCTATTGGCTGACGGATACCTCGACCAACGGCACCTTTCTCAATGGCGCCAGCAAGCGCCTGCAAAGTCCCTATCGTCTCGCCGATGGGGACAGGTTGGCGGTGGGTGACTATGTACTGGCGGTGTCGGTCAAGCTGCCGCAAGTCTCGGTCCAGCCGGCCCAGCCGGTGCCGTCTCCCGACCCGAGCCCGTCCTTGGCAAGTGCGGATATCTGGGACAGCCCGCACGAGGTGCCGCCGCCCATCGATGCCAGCCAATTGGTGCCGCGTTTGAGCGAAGTCGACCGCGGGCCGGATTTCCTGCACCAGGCAGCCTATGTGCCGCCACCCCTCGAGGAGGCGGAACCGATCCGCAAGCCGAGGCCGGCCATTCCAACGCCTGCCCCGGCCGCAGCGCTGTGGGAAAGCGAGCACCCCCGGCCGGTCGAACCCGCCAAGGCCGAACCGGCAGTTGAAGAGGCGGCACCGATCGTGGTCACGCCCGGGGAGGCGGCGGAGGCCCCCAAGCCAGCCGTGGCGAAGAACGTTGCGGCGCCATCTTCGGACGATGGCGGCGCGGCCGAGTTCATTCGCCGCTTTGCGGCCGGTGCCGGTATTCCAGAAAACGTTCTCAGCGGTGCCGATGCCGGCGACCTGGCTGAAGATGCCGGACGGCTCCTGAACACCGCCTGCCTGCATGTGATGGCCTTGCTACGGGCGAGGGCCGAGGCCAAGGCGCTGTCGCGTGCCGGCAACCGCACCATGATCAGCGCCGAGGACAACAATCCACTGAAATTCATGCCGACCCCCGAAGAGGCCTTGCGGGTGATGCTCGGCCCGCGGACGCGGGGCTATCTCGACGGTCAGGCCGCGCTTGAGAACGCTTTCGGAGACCTCAAAATGCACCAGGTCGCGTTTCTGGCCTCGATGCAGGCAGCATTGACCGAGCTTTTCGACGAATTGTCGCCCGAGGCCATCAAGACCGCCGCGGATGCCAGGAAATCCCTGTTTTCCGGCAAGGGGAACTATTGGGAGCTCTATGCCGAACGCTGGGCCGCCAGGGCCGGGCGCCGCGAACATGGCATGCTGGGCGCCTTCCTGGAACTCTATGCCGAGCAATATGACAAGCTGAGCGCCTCGAACCGCAATAGGCATTCGTAAGGCGCGCCTTTATGACCTGCAGGCAGTGTGCCGGGACGGCGTCGGTCTTCCGGGGTTCCGGAAGAGGGTGAAATGATACCATAGCCAGCTCCGCGTCCATTTTCGGCCCAAACCGGTCGCAGAACATGTCGCATAGCATCAAGTCTCAAAAACCCTGACCTATCGAAGACGTGGCTTTCCTGGGAGCGCGGACGTCCCTCCGACACTCAAGAGAGTGTCGGACGATCGGCTCTCCGTTCCGCAATTGCCGTGTTTCCAGAGAATCAATCTCAACGCGACCTGCTATTACAGCCGAACTCGACCACTGGTTCCACTGGGCCGTCGCCCGCAAAGTTGGCGCCCGTAGGCGTCTTGATCGCTCATGGCAACGCTCGGGCGAGCGGATGGGAAGAGCAGGCGAGACGCCTTGGGGAAGGGGCAGTCCCAACTCCGATTCGCATGAGGCCCGGCACGACCCCTCATTGCAGCAGCGCCAGCACGGATGTCTTGAGCGCGGCGAAGGCGGGATCGCTGGCGAATTTCGCCAGCGGTTCGTTGTTGGCCGTGCTGGTGCCCGTATCCTGCGACGGCGTGGAGCTGCCCGAGATCGCCGCACCCATCTTCTTGGCGGCCCAGGCGATCAGGAAGCTCAGCGTCTTGCCCTGTTCGAAGGGGTTGGCCCGCACATGGGCGGCGCCGAACACGTCGGAGATCAGGCTGTTCTGTGGGCCTCGGAGCGCCTTCACCGCCCCGCCCGAGCCGAGGAAATGCGCCAGATAGAGATTGCCGGGCGTGACGGTATGGCCGGCCTGCCTGATCACCGCAGCATTGTCGCGGGTGTGGGCTGTTGTCATCGCCCGTGCGAGGTCGCAATTGGTGCGCAGCGCCAGCACCTCCTGGCGGCTTTTGCCAACCAGAAGATCCGGACGATGCAGCCGGATGGTGGTCATCCAGGTCGACTCGATGAACTGGCCGAGCCCGACCGCCGTGGAGAGCGGGTTAGCGGCATTGCATTTGTTGGCGCTTTCGATGGTGATGATACGACCGACGAACTGGTCGACGGCTCCGTTCGCACCGCTGGTGCTCGTGCTGGGAGCGTTGGGGGTGCCGGTGCTGGTACTCACCTGGCTGTCGGCGACCGGATCGACCGGCACGCCATTGTTCCGAACTTCGAAATGCAGGCGCGGCTCGCGGCTGGAGGCCGGCGTGCCGACATAGCCGATGGCCTCACCGGCCTGGACGCTATTGCCAACGGCAAGCCCGGTCGCCGCCCGAGCGAGATAGGCATACATCGAGGTCTTGCCATCATCATGGGAGAGCCGCACCACCGTGCCGAAATTGCTCTCCTCGCCGATCGCGGTGACCTTGCCGGCATAGGCGGCAACCACGGGCGCCCCCTCGGGAGCCGTCCAGTCGATGCCATAATTCATGGATGCGGCCGAACTGTCCGAGCCCTGCGGGCCGAATCTGGCGACGATCACGCCGTTGACGGGCGTGACCATGCCGCCATCCGGCACGCTGCCTTGGCCCGCCGACGACACGCATTCGAAGGGCGCACCCGCCTGTGGCTGCATCACATAGCAATCGAGATTACCGGTGGTACGCCCGATGCTGACAAAGACGATACGCCCGAGGCCCTGCTTGGAATCCCGCGGAGCGGGCGAGTAGATCAGCGAAATCGTGTCGCCTGGCTGCACCTTCTGCTCCAGGTCCTGGGCACGCGACAGCAGCATGATCGCTTCGCCGATCACCGGTGCGGGCAGCCTGTTGCGCAGCGCCGTGACATAGATCGCATCGAGCAGGCGTGGCTGGTTCTCCGGATCGACGTGCGCCGGTGCCAGCGGCGCCGCGAAGGGATCGCGCCGATACCAGGGATCTTCGGAACGCACATAGGCGCCGACATCGTTGAGGGCGATGGAGCCGATCAACTCGGTCTTGGCATAAACAGACACCTGCACCGGCTGCATGTGGTTGGGATCGCCATCAGCGGCAATCGCGCGCACCACGTAGCGGTCATCGGCCTCGAGCATCGGACGGCTGTAGAAGGCATTGAAGGCGTCCCCGGCCGCACTCGCCCGCTGGGTATCAAGGCCGAGATTGCCGAGCGCGTCCGTAAGGGGGATCCGAACCTTGGCCTTTTCGGCAAAATCCGCGACCCTGTCGCCTGCGCTGCTGCTCGAAGCGGCGATCGAGGAGGAACCGGTGGCCGTGTCGGCGCCGGGGGCGTTGTCGACCGCGCCGGCGGAAGCCGGCGCCTCCTGGGCGATGGCGATGTCCTCCTGGGACCCCAGCACCGCGACCTGCGATTGCGGAGTGGGCAGGTCGAGGACGTCCTTCAGCCGAAACACCTCGTTCTTGATGCCGAGGCTGACTGCTGCCTTGCGCTGCGTATCACCAGCCAGCTTGATCAATTGGCGCGGAGCGCCCGCAAGCTGTGGCACGATCACCGGGTCCCCGCTGAGATCGATGATGCGTGGCTTGATTGCCGCCCGTATCAGGGCCTCGTCTTCCGCTTCATTGTCCTCGCCCTGCACAGGAACCAGGCTGGCCTGCAGGTCGCTGTCGGTCACGGTGACCTGCTGCCGGGTTCGATCGGGAGCAAGCAAATAAATCGTGGTCACGGCCGAGCCGAGGCCGAGAAACACCAGAGCGGCAGCCATGGTGAGATAGACCAGCGCGCCTGCGGGGCGGGCGGCCGGCGGAGCTGGTTTGCCGGTATCCTTGGGAACATTCCTGGCCGGGCTGGCGCCGTCTGGCGCGGGCTTGGCGGTTTTCTTCGCGACCCGTGCGACGGGCTTGGCCGGCACGATGATGGTGGCGTTGGTGTCTTCGGCGGCCGCTTCGGTCTGCGGCTTGGCCACGCCCGGCCGGGAGGGATCCGCGGGATCGGAGGATGCTTGCCCGGCTATGACTGTCTTGTCGTCCATGGCGGAGGCGTGCCGAGGTCAGGGTTTGTCGTCGGGGCGGATGAACACCGTCCACGAGCCGGTATCGCCGGTGTCGACCTCCTTGAACTTGGCCTGCACGAAACCGCGCACCCAGCAATCCCAGGGCTGGTCCTGCACCTTTTCGATTTTGAAGCGCTTGGTGTCGACGCACATGTCCCAGCTTCCCTCGAATGCGCTGTCACCTGTGGCGGTCGTCGCATAGATATAAACATATCTAAGCTTGAGGCCGGCCAAATCTTCCTTGATCGGCGTGACGCAAGTATTGCCTGGCAATGTCCACCAGCCTTCGGTGGCGAATTTCCTGTCGATTTCCGCGCCGATCGCGACATTGTACAAAGTGACTGACTGATTGCACACTCGGAAAGCCGCTTCGGCCTGGTCGCCCTGACCCAGAATCAAGCCAAGCGACGTCATGGTGAGGCCTAAAGCAAAGTGCGTTTTAGAGAAAACGCGCTTTTGCTCTAACTCCTTGTTTCGACGGGTCTTTGCGATTCTAGGCAATTCCAATAAATCGCAAAGCACTTTGGCCTTCGCAACCACAGACATTGAGGAAACAGCTTCGAGAGCACTGATCGACTGTATCACGCGATGACAGAATTTCGTATCCGCCGCACCTCTTTCTGTCTACCTCACAATGGGGGAGGCGACGGTTGAACGCCTGCTTTAAACTACAGTGGTATGGTGGATGTAAGCCGGTGGGTCGCTTGACTTCCTCAGGTCATATGGCACAGTTCATGAGAAGCCGAGAGAATTCGCTGGCGCAGCGGCCGAACGTTTTTTTGGCGAGGCCTTGCGACAGCATTGCCAAGCCTGACAATCACACAACCAAATCCTTCGGGCGGCTGATCAATGTCCTGGTATAGCAAAGTCGCTTGGTCGGAAGGTCTGTTCCTCCGGCCGCATCACTTGCAGCAGGGCGATCGTTATCTCGAACACCTGCTCGAGGGCCGCACCAGCCAGATCACGCCCTATCCTTGGGGCTTCAGCGAAATCGAGATCGACCGCGACCTGGCGCAGCAAAGCAAATTCGGCCTGCGCCGCGCCGCCGGCGTCCTGTCGGACGGCACACCGTTCCGTTTTCCCGGTGATTGCCCGCCGCCACCACCCGCCATGGTGCCCGAAAATGCAGCCGGGCTGTTCGTCTGGCTGTGCATGCCCATGGCCCAGCCCAACAGCCGCGAGGTCGATGAGCCTGAGAGCGAAAGTGGCAGCCGCTATGTGGTGCAAGCGGAGACGCTGATCGACGCTTCCTCCGCCTTGCAGATCGAGGAAGAGATCGACATCGCGGTGCCGCGTTTCAGCTACGAAATCCGCCGGACGCCGAAACCGGGCTTCGTTTCCATGCTCTGCGCCCGGATCATCGAGGTCAACGACAAGACCATCGTCTTCGACGAGCGCTTTGCGCCGCCCGTGCTGGTGGTCGCCGCCCATGCCGCCGTCACCGGCTGGCTCGACCGCGTAATCGGCTGGGTGGAGACCAAGCTCGACGAGTTGGCGCGCTTTGCCTCGGACCCGCGCTCCAGCGGCGGCATGCAGAGCGTCGACTATTTCGTGCTGCAGATGCTCAATCGTGAAATTCCGGCGCTTCGGCATATGCGCCGCTCGAAATATACCCATCCCGAGCGGCTCTATGTGGAATTGCTGCGTCTGGCCGGAGAATTGGCGACCTATTCCACGCGCGAACGACGCGCCAACGACTATCCGGCCTACGACCATGACAATCCCGGCGCCACCTTCGCCCCGGTGCTGGCCGACATTCAGCGCTTCCTCAGCGTCGACATCAGCCGCGCCATCCGGCTCGAAATCGTGGAGAAGGCCACCAACGCCTTCCTGGCGACGGTGACCGACCGCAATTTGTTCCGGGCTTCGACATTCGTGCTCGAAGTGGCGGCCCAGCGCTCGCTCACCGAGTTGCAGACACAGTTCCCGGCTCTGTTCAAGGTCGGCCCCAATACGCGCATGAACGAGATCGTGCACGCCCATCTTCCCGGCATCGGGCTTATTCATTTGCCGACGCCGCCGGCGCAGATCCGGGCGATCACCAGCCACGTCTATTTCGCCCTCGATCGCATGTCACCCCTCTGGCCTGAGTTCAGCACCGCCAGCGGCATCGGCATGCATTTTTCCGGCGACTGGCCCGGGCTTGAGCTCAATCTGTGGGTCGTCAAGGAAGACGTGAAGTAGGATGTGGGCACATGACGAACGGCAAGGGCCCGTTCGGGTCTAATCCGGATTTCGAAAAGACGGTGATCAAGCCCAATCCGGGCGGCCGGCGTGACGGCCAAGGTGCGCCCAATCCGGGCGGAACCCCCGCGCCGGCCCAGGATATCTGGGGTGGGCCGCGCGTGGCGGCAGGCGCTGCAACGTCGCAGCCCTACCAGCCCCTGGCAGAGACACCGCGGGCCCAGTCGGCCTTGCCGCTCGCGCCCGCCACGGTCGATCTCGAAGCGCTCGGCGTCAGCGACAGGACCGGCGGGCCCAATCCCATCCTCGAAGCGGCCATGCCCTTGCTGCTCGTGCTCGCCAATATCCGTATCGCCAGGCAGGTTCCCCAGGTTGCGCCGATGATGAGCACGGTGGCGCAGGGCATCGAGACCTTCGAAGGCGAGCTCAATGCGCGGGGGGTTCCCGAACCGCAGGTGCGAACCGCCAAATATGCGGTCTGTGCCACCGCCGACGACATCGTGCAGAACCTGCCGAGTTCGGACCGCAATCTGTGGACGCAGTACAGCATGCTGAGCCGCTATTTCCAGGTGCGCGACAGCGGCGTCGGTTTTTTCGACGAACTGTCCAAGCTGCGGCAACACCCGCAGATCAATCATAATCTGCTCGGCCTGATGCATGCCTGCATGTCGCTGGGCTTCGAAGGCAAATATCGGGTTGCCGGCGGCGATGTCCCGCATCAGCAGATCCGCCGCGACCTCTATGAAACCCTCCGCGCCCGCGAGGCACGGGTGACGGATCATATCTCGCCGCATTGGCGGGGCCAGGACATCGCCGCCGCCTATGTACGGCGGACCGTGCCGGTATGGGCTATCACCTCCGTCGCCGTCGGCCTGCTCCTCCTCAGCTTCCTGGCGTTCCGCTGGCTGCTCGGCGGCATGTCCGACACGGCGAGCGCCGGCCTGCTCGCCTTGCATCCGACCGGCGACATCCATATCTATCGGACCGTGCCGGCACCGCCGCCGCCAACACCGCCGATCAAGGTCACCGGCCAGCTCGAGCGCATCCGCGAGCGCCTGAAGGACGACATCGCCGCCAAGAAGGCCTCGGCCGACTATTCCGGCAAGGACATCGTGGTGCGGCTCCTCAATGATTCCCTGTTCGACAAGGGCAGCACCACGGTGCGCCCCGATGCCGTTGCTGCCATCGGCCATATCGCCGCTGCGCTCGACAAGGAACCAGGGCAGATCCGTATCATCGGGCATACCGACAACACGCCGGTCCGCGCCACCGTGCGCTACAAGGACAACCAGCAGCTTTCCGAGCAGCGAGCCAAGGCGGTCGAGAAGATCCTCGTCGCCGGCATCGCCGATCCGCAGCGTCTGACCACTTCGGGGCTGGCCGATACTGCACCGATCGATCTCAGCAACACGGCCGAGGGCCGGGCCAAGAACCGGCGCGTCGAAGTGTTCATCCCGCGCGAGGATCTGTGATGAAGCGCTGGATCATTGTCATCGTCAGCTTCCTGGCCGTGGTCGCGCTGTGCGCGGTGATCTGGCTGGTGCTGCCGCTTGTCGCCGTGGCCGGCATCGAGCCCTTCGACAATCCCTGGCTGCGGCTGGCGCTGATCGGCCTCCTGCTGGCCGTTTATTTCTGCTGGCTGGCCTATCGCATCTACAAACACGGGCAATCGGCCCGGGCGCTGGCCGAGAACATCGCAGTGCAGGAGCCGGAGGATGACGGCTCCGATGCCGTCGTCCTGGCCGACAAGATGCGTGACGCCCTGCTCACGCTCAAGGGCTCGCGGCGCACCAAGGGCGACTTCCTCTATGAGCTGCCCTGGTATCTCATCGTCGGGCCGCCGGGCGCCGGCAAGACTACGGCCCTGATGAATTGCGGCCTGAAATTCCCGTTGGCCGCCCATACCGGACCGATCGCGGGCAGTGGTGGCACGCGCTATTGTGATTGGTGGTTTACCGAGGACGCCGTCTTCATCGACACCGCCGGCCGCTACACCACGCAGGATTCCGACACCGAATCCGACCGCAAGAGCTGGCTCGCCTTTCTCGATCTCCTCAAGCGCCACCGCGAGCGCCAGCCCATCAACGGTGTGCTGGTGGCCATCAGCATCGGCGATCTCCTGTCGATGAAGGAGGCCGAGCTCGGCGCCCATGCCGTCGCCATCCGCAAGCGCCTGGCCGAGCTCAACAATCGCCTGCAGGTGGATTTTCCAGTCTATGTCATTTTCACCAAGGCCGATCTGGTCGCGGGCTTCATGGAGTATTTCGGCAATCTCGACCCCGAGGAGCGCAAGGCCGTCTGGGGTGCCACCTTCCAGACCAAGAACAAGAAGGAGAACCGGGTCGGTGACGTCGGGCCGGAGATCGACCTCTTGGTGTCAAGGCTGAGCGCCGAATTGCCCGATCGCCTGCAGGAAGAGCCGGACCCGATTTCGCGCGTGAGGCTCACAGGCCTGCCGTCCCAGCTTGCGGCGTTGAAGCCGGTCATCACCCGCTTCCTCAACCAGATCTTCGAGCCGACGCGCTATCAGACCAGTGCCGCGCTGCGGGGCTTCTACCTCACCTCCGGTACGCAGGAAGGCACGCCGATCGACAAGTTGCTGGGCTCGCTGTCGCGCGACCTCGGCCTGCAGGCCGGTGCCAGCCTTGCCTATTCGGGACGGGCCAAGAGCTTCTTCCTCGAGCATCTCCTCACCAAGGTGGTGTTCGGCGAGGCGGGTTGGGTTTCCACCAACGCCGCGGCGGTGCGCCGCAAGATCCTGCTGCAGACCTCGGGCTATGTGCTCGTCGCTGGTGTGACCCTGGCCGCGCTCGCCGGCTGGCTGACCAGCTATTACGGCAACAAAGCCCTGATCGACCGCACGGATGTCGCCACTGCCGCCTATGCGAACGATACGGCGGCACTGCTCAAGGAGGATCCAGTCGACGATGCCGATTTCCTCAAGGTCGTCGGGCCGCTTGGCAAGCTGCGCGATTTTCCCTGGGGCTATGACCGGCTGAACAGCGAACCGCAGATCAACGAAACATTGGGGCTCGGCCAGCACAAGCGCATCGGCACGGCAAGCGTGGCAGCCTATCGCGACGGGCTGGACCGGCTGTTACGTCCGCGCATTCTTTTCCATCTCGAAAAACGGCTCGCCGATCTGCAGGACCAGCCCGAACAGCTCTATGAACCCCTCAAGGTCTATATGATGCTGGGCGGCGATCCCGCCATTCCGGTGGATACGGCCCTGATCGAGGGCTGGATGCGGGGTGATTGGGAAAGCCTTTATCCGGGCGAGCCCAACAAGGCGACGCGCGACAGCCTGAGCCAGCATCTCGACGCCATGCTCAATATCGAGGGCACGCCGCGTCCGATCGCCCTCAATGGTGATCTCGTCAAGGCGAGCCAGGTTGCATTGACGCGGCTGTCGCTGGCCGAACGCGCCTTTGCCATCATCAAATCGACCGCGCATGACCAGAGCGTCAGGGATTGGACCGTTGCAGGCAATGCCGGGCCGGATGCTGCCGTCGTCTTCGGCACCAATGACAGTTCGCCCATCGAGAGTGTCGGCGTCCAGTCGCTGTTCACCTATGATGGCTTCTACGCCTTGTTCCTCGACAAGATGAAGTCGGTGATCACGCTTCTGCAGAACGAGCGCTGGGTCCTGGGCGGCGCAGGCAGCACGCAGGCCATCGACGAGCAATACGCCAATCTCGGCCCCGATCTCTACCGCATTTACGACCAGGAATTCATCAAGGCGTGGACTGCGGCGCTCGGCAAGTTGAAGCTCAACAGCTTCGCCGCCGACAAGCCAGGCTATGCCACGCTGCGGGCCGCCACCGGTGCCGCTTCGCCGATCAAGCTTCTGTTCGAGTCCATCTCGGCGCAAACCAGGCTGACCGAGGCACGGCAGGGAGCCGATAGTGACGTCGGCGGCAAGCTCAAGGATGCTGCGGTGAAAGCCGCTACCAAGGCCGTCACCAGAGCTGCCGGCAGCAGGCTCGACGATATGGCAGCGATCGGCCTCGACGCCGCCAAGAAAGCCTCCGGCCGTGGCGGCAATGTCGAGGCACCCTTCGTGCCGGGCGCCATCATCCAGGAACATTTCCGCCGCTATCACGACCTTGCCCGCAAGAACGGCGACAAGAGCCAGATAGACCTCCTGGTCGAGCAGTTGAAGGGCCTCTACCAGAGCCTGATCGACGAGCAGGACTTCGAGCGCGCGGCGCAGGCGCGGCAGAACATGCAGACTTTCCTCGGCTCCATCGCCACCAGCTCGTCGCGGCTCGAAACCCCGTTCGACACCATGTTCCGCGATGCGATGGCGGAATTCGAGCAGAAAATCATCGGCGACAAGGTGGCCGACCTCAAGGGCGAGCTGAAGGGCTCGGTAACTCGCGAATGCCTCAATATCGTCGGCAACAAATATCCCTTCTCGCCGGGCAGCAAGCAGGAGGTACCGATCGGCGAATTCGGCCGGCTGTTCGGGCCGAACGGTGTGTTCGACACCTTCTTCCGCGAAAAGCTCGCGGGACTCGTCGATACCTCCGGCGCGGCTTGGGGCTGGAAGCAGAATTCGAAGTTCAGCCAGGCGCTTTCGCCCGAGACACTGCATCAGTTCCAGAATGCCGCGCGCATCAAGGAAGCGTTTTTCAGCGGACGCGGCACCTCGCCCAATGTGAAATTCGCGCTGGTGGCGCAGTCGATGAGCCAGAAGACGGCCTCGGTGAGCTTCGAGGTCAACGGCACCAAGCTCGACAGCCCGTTCGGCGTGGTCTCGCGCGGCGATTTCGAATGGCCGGGCCGTTCTCCCGACGGTACCGCCTCGATCACCATGCCTGAAAGCGATGGCACCTCACCCTCGCTGCGTTTCACCGGCGCCTGGTCCCTCTATCGTTTGCTGCAGAAGGGCGACATGCGCCAAGCCGGCAATAAGGCGACGGCCCGTTTCGTCGTCGGCGGCAGGGAGGTCACCTATCAATTGACCTTCGACACGCTCGACAATCCCTTCACCATCCTGTCACAACTCAAATTCGCCTGTCCGTCGGACCTGTAGGACCCGTCGTCATGATGACAATGTGCGGCATGTTCGGAAAGCTGCCTTCCAAGCGCGACTTCGTGTCCTACAACATGCCGCGGCCCTTTCTCGACCAATGGGAGGAGTGGCTCCAGGGTGCCGTCGCCGCCAGCCGGCACGCGCTCGCCGAGCGCTGGCAGGAGATCTATCTCGGCTTTCCGATCTGGCGCTTCTGGTGCGGCCGGCGGGTTTTCGGCTCGGCGGTGACCGGCGCGCTGATGGCCTCGGTCGACGGCGTCGGGCGCTATTTTCCGCTGACGGTATGCGCCTGCGAGCCGCCGGACGCCTATCTGGAACCGCCGCCCTCACGCGGGCTCGATCAGTGGCACGAGGGCTGCGAGCAATTCCTGCTCCATATGCTCGACGATAATTTCGAGCGCGAGCCCTCCCATCTGCTGGCGCAAATTCCGTTTCCACCCCTCGTATCGCGCCTGCCGCCACCACAGCGCGACGGTGGCTTGCTGCTGTGGCCCGGCAGCGAAATGCCGGTCACCGACGCTTTCCGCTCGCTGGAGATGGCGGACGGCGATGCCCGCAACGGCGGCCGTAGCTATTGGTGGACGCATGGCGGCCAAGGCGCCCTTCTGGGCGGCCATCAGGCCAGGCTCGTGGTGGCCGAGGGCAAGCCCGACGCCCAGTTCTTGTCGTTCCTGATGACGGGGGAGACGATCTGATGGACCCTTGGGCATCTGGCGACCATCTGAAATTCGAAACCGCAGCACTGACCCACCCTGGCCTTGTGCGCCGCTTCAACGAGGACAGCATCTTTACCGATGGCGAGCGCGGCATCTGGGTGGTGGCCGACGGAATGGGGGGCCACCGCGACGGCAATCTCGCCAGCGCGATGATCGCCGATGCCGCGCGAGGTGTCGGCAAGAGCGCTTCCTTGATGGAATTCGCGGAGGCGTTCCGGCGAGAGATCGGCATCGTCAATGCCGAACTTCTGGCCCGTTCCCAAGGTCGGCCGGAGCATATCGTCGGCTCGACGGTTGCGGCGCTGCTGACCCATGATGGCAATTACTGCTGTCTGTGGGCTGGCGATTCCCGCTGCTATCTGGTGCGCGGCGGGCGCATCGAGCAGCTCTCGCATGACCATACCGAAGTGCAGGAACTGGTGGATCGCGGCATCATCAGCCAGGCCGAGGCGGCAAGTTGGCCACGCCGGAACGTGATTACCCGCGCCGTCGGTGCCATCGATGATTTCCAGCTTGAACATGCCACCGGTGTGGTAAAGTCGCGCGATTGTTTCGTGCTGTGCAGCGACGGCCTGACCGGACATGTCAAGGATGAGGAAATCCTGGCCATGAGCAACGGGCTGAGCGCGAACCAGGCGAGCCACGAACTTCTCGAACTCGCCTTGGCGCGCGGTGGCAAGGACAACATTTCCGTTGTCGTCGTCAATGTCGTCGACACAGGCGCGACAACGGTTGTGATGCGATAATGGCCGCCGATGGAACCGTCCGTGAACGATGACCGAACCCGGATCGCGATCCGCGGCTCGGCCGTGAGCATCGGCGCCGAACTCAACCAGACCTACCGCATCGACGCCCTTCTCGGCGTCGGCGGCATGGGAGAGGTGTATAAAGGCCACAACATCCAGACCGGCGATCCGGTGGCGATCAAGATCGTGCTGCCGGAATTTGCCGGGGACGAGACCATTGTCGGTCTGTTCCGCAAGGAAGCCCGCATCCTCAACCACCTCTATCACGAGGCCATCGTCCGTTATCACGTGTTCTCGTTCGATCCGGTGCTGTCGCGGCCTTACCTGGCGATGGAATATGTGGATGGTCCTTCGCTCGCGGCCCATGTGAAGAACGCGCCGCTTGCCCCCTCCGAATTCATGCACTTGCTACGCCGGCTGGCCGATGGTCTGCACCGCGCGCATCTGGCTGGCGTCATTCACCGTGACATGTCGCCCGACAACGTCATCCTGCCGGGTGGCCTCGTGCAGAATGCCAAGATCATCGATTTCGGCATTGCGCGTTCCGCCAATGTCGGCGGCGAAACCCTGCTGGGCGGCAGTTTCGCCGGAAAATACAATTTCGTCTCGCCAGAACAGCTCGGTCTTTATGGCGGCGAGGTCACGCCCAAATCAGACATCTACAGCCTGGCCTTGGTGATGGTAGCCGCCATGCGAGGCCGGCCGCTCGACATGACAGGCTCGCAACTCGACATCATCGAGAAGCGCCGCAGCCTGCCCGATCTCGATGGTGTACCCAAACAATTTCACGCCGTACTATCCGCGATGCTGGCCTCCGATCCCGCGAATCGTCCGGAGGACATGGCCGCTATCCGCGATTGGCCGGATAGTCCGGCAAACCCCAAGCCGAAAGCCGAGAAGAAAGCCACCAGCGCCAAATCGGCCGAGGTCTCCCAGACAAAGCCTTCGCACGCCCTTCGTAACACGATTTTTGCCACCACCGCTCTCGCGGTCATCGGACTCGGTGCGCTGGGGGGCTGGATCTATACCGATGGGAACCTGTTTTCGGGCAATACCCCACCCATAACCGGGCAGCCCGATAACAAGCAGCCGGATGGCAACAGCCAGGAGACCCTTGCCAAGCAGGAGGCCGAGCGACACGATCGTCTGGCGAAACAGCTTGCGAGCGCTGGCCAGGGCGAGGCCGCCCTGCAAAGTTTCCTCGACCAGTGCGGCGCGGACTGCCCCGATGATCTGGTCCAGCAAGCCGGGATCAGTATCGCTGCGCTGAAGGAGCAGGCTGCGCGCCGTGAGCGCCTGGCGGCTCAGCTATCGAGCGCTGGGCAGGACAGCTCGGCCCTGCAGAGCTTTCTCGACCAGTGCGGCACGGATTGCCCCGATGATCTGGCCCGGCAAGCCAAGAACAGTATCGCTGCCCTGAAGGAGCAAGGCACTCGCCGTGAGCGCCTGGCGAAGCAGCTTGCGAGCGCTGGCCAGGACGAGGCCGCGCTGCAGAATTTTCTGGCTCAATGCGGTGCGGACTGCCCCGATGATCTAGCCCGGCAAGCCAGGGGCAGTATCAGTGCCCTCAAGGAGCAGGCCTCCCACCGTGAGCGCCTGGCGAAGCAGCTTGCGAGTGCTGGGCAGGACAGCTCCGCCCTGCAGAGCTTCCTCGACCAATGCGGCGCGGACTGCCCTGATGATCTCGCGCGGCAGGCCAGAGGCAGTATCAGTGCCCTGAAGGAGCAGGCCGCGCGCCGTGAGCGGCTGGAGAAGCAACTGGCGAGCGCCGGGCAGGACAGCTCGGCCCTGCAGAGCTTCCTCGACCAGTGCGGCGCGGACTGCCCCGGCGATCTCACCCAGCAAGCCCGGAACCGCATCGATGCGGCCAAGAAATTGGCTGCGCGGCATGACAGCCTCGCGGTGCAGCTCAAGGCTGCTGGCAAGAATGCCACTGCACTCAGGAGATTCCTCGATCAATGTGGTGCCGATTGCCCCGATGATCTGGCTGCAAAGGCAAAGGCCGCGATAGAAGGCACCAAATTGGCGGCTGTTACATCACCCACGCCGGCCGCGCTCCGGGATTTCGTGGCAGGCTTTGGCGCGGATAGCTGCTTTGCCGCAACGGCAGATGATGTAACGGCCAATTCCGCAACCGTCACGGCTCTCGGCACGGCAACGGTGGACCAGAGCTTCGCCGATGCCTTCAGGCAGAAGGCTGGCTTTACGCCGACGGTGAAGCTCGATGCGGTTTCCGACCAGCAATGCGGCTTCGTCGGCGCGTTGCGCCGCATGTCGGTTGCCGGAGCGCCACCTTTGAAGATCGTCTTGAGCAAAGCCGAGATCCGCGGCGGCGACGCGGATAAGGGCACGCCGGGTGACCCACTCACCGTCTCCGTAACCGGGGCAGGAGAGCGCAACATCTATCTGTTCGTGATGGACCACAAGGGCGGGATCCAGAACATCAATCGGCTCTGTGCCTCCTGCATCACCATGAAGGCAGGGGAAATCGAGGCCGGACTCAGCCTGTCGGCGCCGGCCAGGACCGATGGCGAGGCTCGGCCCTCCTTTTATCCGATGCTGGTATTCGCCGTGGCTTCGTCACGGCCGCTCATCAGCATCAACGCGCAGGATGCCTTCGAGGCGGATGATTTCATCACGCCTTTCCTGAAGGAGATCGCGAATGCGCGGGATGTCACCACGGTGGCGGGCTATCTCAAGCTCCGCGACCAGTGACGGCGCAGCGCGGAGCAGATTGCGGGCGGCGACTTGGTGGAATGGGGCGTGACTTTCCGCCCCCTCTGGCTTCAGGACCTGAGAAGTTCTACAGCACCTCCGGAGAGGGCTATTCCAATTTCGCGTGTAAAAGCTCGATGCAGTTTACTTAACTAAAGAGTATATCTTTTTTTTTAGAAAGTGCTTTTGAGCACTTACCGAATTCCTTGAATCGATGAATATTTTCAGATGGATTATCGATGAAGCCTACTCGAAAGACTTTCTTATTCCTGTGCGGAGAATTTGCTTATGTCCGATGATAAAATCTGAAATCGGCTGCATAGCAATATTTATAATATTGTTATTTGGAATAATAATTAAATATTAGAATAATACTCATGCAAATTTAGTGTAATATTTAATATATTTACCCTATATATTTACAAGTGCATTATTTATTTGTATAATTTAATTATATTTTTTAAAATAGAATTATTGGAGTCTTAGAAAATAAATTTACTTCCAGTAATAATCATATGGAGGCCCTATGACTGACCCCATTATCCTGGACAAGAACGTACTCACGTCGATTGCAAGGAATAATCAGCCGGCGGCTGAGAGTTTGAAAAAATACTTGAACTCCGGAACGCCGGTCTATATTTCGCGCGCTGCTTATGACGAGTTGGTGACGCGGGCGCAAACTCAAAAACAGGGCGGCGAATATGATTGGCTGCTCAAGGATGCGCGGATCACGATTGCACCGTCAGGCAGCATCAAGGATCGCGGCGACGTCTATGCCGACAACATCCAATATACTCCTGCTCCCAATCGCCCGCAGTTGAAGGATTTCTCGCGCAAGGACGATACCACCAAGCCAGGCGACGTGTTCGTCGTAGCCCAGGCCAAGGCTATCAACGCGCGTCTGTGGACGTTCGATAGGAAAGTACAGAATGCGGCGCCCGCACTCGGCGTGAGACTGGCGCCGGAGTGCAGTATTGGCGACCGCAGCGGTGTCGAGGACGTAGCGATAGCACGGAAGCTACTCGGACTTAATCCACGCACCCTTGGCGCCAATGGCAAACCGGTGCCGCCGTCAGGAGGATCGGGAGGCGGATCTGGCGGCAGCTATTCAATCGGTGTGGCCGACAATGCTGTTCCGGAATACGTCGGGCCATCCCCGAAGGGCACGGCAACGATAGCGGGGATTCAGCTGGCTTTCGAAGGGGTCAATTTCGTCCTCAATCTCGTCAATGACTACATCCAGAAGGGAAAGGTCACGCAAGCTCTAGATCAGGTCAGGCCGGGCATTGCCAGCGAACGCGCGTCGAATCCGCGGATGGGCATTCTGCTGTTATTTTACTATACCCAGTATCAGGCTTCCGATGAGAGTCTCATCAAGCCGGGCGCCGTGTTCGATCACTTGACCTGGGGAAAAGGGACCACCCGCGACGAAGCGCTTCGCGAGGCATTGAGCGTGCCGACACTATCGCGGGGCACCGGGCCAAACGAACGCGCCTTTTCGCAGGAAGTCTGGATAGCACCGCTTCAGAGATCTGCTGTCACCACCGCCAAATGTCCATTCAAACCCATTGCGATAGGACGGTTCTTTCTTGGCGACTCCAACAAGGCGAAATTCCAACAGGTGGAGTTCAACATTCTTGGTGGCTTTGACGATGTGGTTGAAACGAGCGTTGAACTGCCAGCCGACTCCAATGTCGATTTTGCCGTCCTTGAACCGCCAACTCAGGTCTACTGGTACAATATGAATGGGCGGCAATCCGTCAACGTTCCACTCCTGGACGATAAGACCGCGAACGAGAACACCATCAAGGTAGTCGATCTCGATCCATGGAGCCCGTTCCACGCGAAAGCAGCGATGGTCTTTCCTGTGGATGAATGGACGGAGAAGGTATTCGGACTAATTTCACCTACGGGAAACTATTTCAGCCTCGGGACCTATGTGAATTTCAACATGATCCGGTGGGTACGCGCTAAAAATATCCATCTGCTGCGCTTTTTGTAGCCGTCCAGGAAGAATTCGAGTGTCAGTCTGAGACGAGCCTCGGTCCGAGGTCGATGCCGTTGCGCGTTCGCACAACGGCCAGCTTTCGAACAACTACCCCCCGATCAGCACGGTCGGCCACATGCCCACGATGGTGCCACCATGGGCGGTGAGATCGCCGATACGTGCCGCCATCTGGCCGTTGACATACACCGTGGTCGATCCCAGTGCGATCATGTCAGGCGGCCCGACGCAGATGCAGATATCCCCGACCCGGGCCTGCAACTGGCCGCCGGTGAAGACATTCACCGACCCCATCACGATCGGACCGCCGACATGCGGCACCAGCACATTCACCAGCGGGCAGACATGCATGTCGCCCAGACGTGAAGCAGGTTGTCCCATCAGCCACTTCCTGTTCCGCGTCCTTCAGGACCGAACGCGCGACGTTGCACCATACTCTGTCCGACTGCAGCGTTTTTGTCACGCCGCCCCGATCGTACAAACCAATCATAGGCCGAGGCCGCCCGAGGCACATCCTTCAAACGGGGGGAATTCGGGCAGAACTCTGCCGTGCCGCTTATTTGGAACCGAACCTGTCGAAGGTGCCGCCCCAGGTCAGCGTCAACGTCTGCTGGCCGTCATGCCAGTAGTAATTGGCCTGGATCGCCGAGTTCTTGAGACGAACCAGATCCGCCGACACGCCGATGGGCAGCAGCGTCTTGCCGATGTCCTTGACATCGCCGATGCCTGAAATGCGGTTCACCCGCTCGGTCAGGCCGGCAAAGCCGTTCTCGGCATCGGAAAAGCGCAAGGACAGGCGATTGACCGCTTCGACCACGAGTGCTCCGACGACATTGTCGCCGACCAGTCCGTCGAGCCAGTCCCGGAACATGGTCTTGAGCAGCAACTCATTGGCGATGTGCCCCCAGAAGGTGGGCGTAACCACGGCGCCATCCCGTGTGGCTACCACGAAGCCGCGCTCGTCGACATGGATGTTGCACTTGTTCTTGGAGACGGCGGCATGAAGGGCCGTGAAGGTCAGGCGCTTGCCCGTCTCGCCGAAAGCGAGGAAGATACGATCGCTGCCCCGATGAGGTAGTGGCGGCACCAATCTCAGGGAAGGCGGGGGTGGGCGCCATTGCTCGCGAAAGCCCTCGCCGACGGTAGCGCCGAACGAGGCCTTGAGGGCCCAATGCTGGGGGTCTTCCTTCATGCTGATCATCGAGGCATTGGCCGGACGTGGACTGCGCGTGGTGTTGATGGAGAAAGGTCTCGGTGCGGGCGCGTTGCCGGCGCCAGGCAACTTCATACGGCCACCCAGTTCGGCGATGAGATCGTCCGGATCCACCGCCTCGAACGTGATGCCGTCAAGCGTGTTGTTCGCCACCTGCCAGGTGCCTGCCTTGATGTGTCTGACGATATCGATCGGGGGGATCAGGTCCCTGCAGCGGGCCACGATCGTATCAAAGGTTCTTTGCTGAAACGCGTCCATGCTCGGTCTCCTAGTGCCCTGGCGATGATTGCGGAGGGCAGGGAGGCGATGATCGCGGGATCCTGTCCCGCTTGGACCGGCAAGACCGGCTCGTGTCCCAAGATTTGCCGAGCAAGCGGCGATTGCCACAAGATTGACGCCAAACAGAGGTCTTGGCAAGTTGGAGGAAAGAGCGCACATGAATGGGTACTGGCGATATCGGGCAAATATGCAGGGCCGATCCTTGCACGGTCGATCGCCGTTTTGCCGTGAAAACAACGCCGAACCGGACGATATCTTCCGATGACAGAAGCTCCTGCCACGCAAGCGCCCCAGCCTCTCATTCGCGTTGCCGTTGTCGAAGACGATCCTGCAGCCCTGGAACGCATCACCGCGGCACTGGAGTCTGTGCCGGACATTTCGGTCATCGCCAGCGCGCCGAACACCGCCAATGGAAAAACCATGATCGACAAGGGTGGGTTCGACGTATTGTTGTGCGATCTCGGGCTGCCTGATGGCTCTGGCATCGGCCTCATCCGCTATGCGGCCCAGAAATATGCCGATGTCGACATTATGGTCATCACGATTTTCGCTGACCAGGACAAGGTATTGGAAAGCATCAAGGCCGGTGCCCGCGGCTATCTCCTGAAGGACGAACGTTTCGATAGTTTTGCTGAGAGTATCCGCGAGGTGCGGCGGGGCGGTTCGCCGATCAGTCCGGTGATCGCCCGTCAATTGCTCAAGGAATTCCAACCGCACGAGCAGGAGGCGGACAAGAAAGGCCTCGAATTGCTGTCGAAGCGTGAGCTCGAGGTGCTCAAGCTCCTGGCACGCGGTTTTACCTTCGTCGAGATCGGCGACATTCTCAAGATCGGCCGCAGCACCGTGGCGACCTATGTCAAGAACATCTATCAGAAACTCGAAGTGAATTCTCGTGCCGAAGCCGTCTTCGAGGCCTCGAGCATGGGCGTCATCAACATGCCACGCTGAGGCGCATCGAAAATCTGACGGCACGGTCCGAAGCTCAAGACTATCGGAGCCCCCTTTTCGCACGGGGCGAGCGCCTGGACAGATCGGCCCTTTGCCTGGGCCCGCCGGCGCTCGTTGGACTTTCCTTCCGTAGATCGGCCCGATTGCGCCCGCCTCTGCAAGCCTCATCTTAAGCTTGGAATCAATCTTGCGTTCTATACTGAGTTAGGAGAATATATTCCCCTAACAGGCTCAGTCATCGCCGCACGCTTCTCCGATCGTCGTAACATTCACAAGGAGGCGAGCAGGGGGAAGTCTTCGCCACAAAAGATTGCCGGCTCGTGATTTCATCGCGCCGGTGCCGGACGGATCGAGGCCTCCTGCGGGTGCAGCTCCTGCCTGATGTCACGCCGGAATCACTTGGCTTGTCTAAACTGGCTATTGGGCCAGTCTCGTTTCCCGAAATTCCCGCAGCACGGCCGGTTTTGCTTTGAGAGAGCCGGTATGTGCCATCGATCACAGTATTCGACAGAGGGGGCTCGGCGCCGGCCCCCCAAATAGGGGATTACGGGGGAGGGGGTTTGGCGCAAGATTGGTTTCGCAAGGGGGATGACACCGCCCGCTAGGCCGGCGCTCACCAACCTCAATGAGTTCAAGCGCGATGGTTGGAACTTTTCCGCCGGTTTCCTTCGGTGGGCGGGAACTCCCACCGCAGTGTCGAGGAAAGAGGCAAAGTCATGGTTGACAGCGGACAGAAGTTCATCAAGCGCAACCGCCCGCCGCGGGTTCAGATTCAGTATGAAGATCCCTATAATGCGGAAAAACTCGTCGAGATTCCTTTTGTAACGGCGGTTATGTCGGATCTGTCCGGCAATGCATCCGAGGTCGAGAAGGCGCCGATCGCCGAGCGCAAATATCTCGACATCGACATGGACAATTTCGATGACCGCATGAAGGCCATCAAGCCCGGCGTTGCCTTCAAGGTGACCAATCGGCTCGGCAACGCCAAGGGCGACGAGAAGATGTCGATCAAGCTCGATTTCGAGAAAATGACCGACTTCAACCCGGCCGAGGTCGTCCGCAAGGTGCCGGCGCTGGCGAAACTGCTGAAGGCGCGCGAGCAACTCGCCAATCTGCAGCGCTACATGGACGGCAAGGTTGCGGCCGAGGATCAGATCAAGGCCCTGTTGAAGGATCCCGAACTCATGCGGCTGCTCAAAGACAATAGCGAGCAGGCCAAGCCTGAAGAGAACTGACCACGGCTCCCGCCAGTAGACCAAGCCAGAAGATCAAGTCAGGAGTTCAGCCATATGGCCGAAACAACTGCTACCCCACAGACCCTTCCCGCGACCGAAACCCGTGATCTGGAGACCTTCTCCAGCCTGCTGCGCAAGAGCTTCAAACCGCGCAACGACAGCGCAGCCAGCGAGGTCGAAAACGCCGTCAATACCCTGGTCCGCCAGGCGCTCGAAGATACCTCGCTGGTCAAGGAAGATGTCCTTGATACCATCGAGTCAATGATCGCCAAGCTGGACGAGCAGCTCTCGATCCAGCTCAACGAAGTCATCCACGCGCCCGAGTTCCAGAAATTGGAGAGTGCTTGGCGCGGCCTCAATTATCTCGTCTTTAATTCCGAAACCGACACCACGCTGAAGATCCGCTTCATGAACGTGTCGAAGGAGGAGCTTTTCCGCGAATTCAAGGTCTATCCTGGCGCCCGCTGGGACCAGAGCCCGATTTTCAAGAAGCTCTACGAGGCCGAGTACGGACAGCTGGGCGGCGACCCCTATGGCGCCCTGATCGGCGACTATTATTTCGACCATTCACCGCCCGACGTGCAACTGCTGCGCGACATCAGCAAGATCGCGGCCTCGGCGCATGCGCCCTTCTTCGCGGCGGCCAATCCGGCCTTGTTCGGCATGGATAGCTGGAACGAACTCTCCAATCCGCGCGACATCGGCAAGATCTTCGATACGCCCGACTATGCCGCCTTCCGCTCGCTGCGTGACCAGCCCGATTCACGCTATGTCGGCCTGTGCATGCCGCGTGTGCTCTCGCGCCAACCCTATGGTGCGAAGTCGGAGCCGGTGGAGGAATTCGCCTTCGAAGAAAATACGGACGGCCATCACGGCACCAAATATGCCTGGATGAACGCCGCCTATGCCATGGCTGTGAATGTCAACCGCGCTTTCAAGGAATATGGCTGGACGGTGCGTATTCGTGGCGTGCAGTCGGGCGGCGAAGTCGTCAACCTGCCCACGCACACCTTTCCCACCGACGATGGCGGCGTCGACCTTAAATGCCCCACCGAGATCGCCATCAGCGATCGGCGCGAGGCGGAGCTGTCTAAATCGGGCGTGCTGCCGCTGATCCATCGCAAGAACACCGACAAGGCAGCCTTCATCGGCGCGCAGTCGCTCTACAAGCCCAGGAAGATGGATACGGATGAGGCGACGGCCTCCGAAAACCTTTCGGCCCGCCTGCCTTACATGTTCGCGGTCTCGCGCTTTGCGCATTATCTAAAATGCATGGTGCGGGACAAGATCGGCGCCACGATGGAGCAGGACCAACTGCAGAAATGGCTGCAGACCTGGATCAATCGCTATGTCGATGGCGATCCCAAGAATTCGACCGAGGCGATCAAGGCCAAGAGACCGCTGGCCGCGGCCAAGGTCGATGTGTTCCCCGACGAAGAGAACCCCGGCTATTACGGCGCAAGGTTCTATCTGCGGCCGCACTACCAGCTCGAAGGAATGGATATCGGTATCAGCCTCGTCTCGAGACTGCCCGGTAGCCAGAGGTAACCAAAGGAAAGAAGCCGGCCTGCGCCAACGCTCCGACGAGCGAACGATGACTCATGTCCGTGTGGAACGGCCATGCGCATCGCAACAAAGGCCGATCATCCAACGCACAGGAGAGCAAAATGGCACAATCTGACGCACTACTGAATATCAAAGGTATCACGGGCGAAACCCAGCAGGATGGCCTCGATGGCTATATGGAGCTGCTGAGCTGGAGCATCGGCGGCTCCAACTCCTCGACCTTCGGCAGCGGCACTGGCGGCGGCAAGGGCAAGTCGGTCCTGCAGGACCTGCATTGCACCAAGGCCGTGGACAAGGCTTCGGCGACGATCTTCCAATATTGCGCCTTCGGCAATCATATCGACGAGGTGAAGCTCGTCGCGCGCAAGGCGGCTGGTGAGGACAAGCTCACTTATATCACCGTCACGCTCACCAATTGCTTCATTACCAGCTATCAGAAGAGCGGCGGATCGGATGGCGGCGGGATGGAGAGCTTCTCCGTCACCTATGAACAAATTCACGACGAGTACCAGCCCCAGGACAAGAGCGGCGCTGCCGATGGCGGCCCCATCGAGTTCACCTTCAACGTCGCCACGGGCAAGGATTCTTAATTCTTGATCCAATCAGGGACCGGGCGGCCGTACAGGCGTGACGGCCGCTCGCCTCTGCAAGGACTGTTCCTCAACCACGGTCCATAACAGCCTCTAGAGCAAAGCGCGGTTACGTGTGAACGCTTCTTTACTCTAACTCTTTGTTTCCAAGCCAATCCAAAGGATTGGCTAGAGCGCCTTTGCGATTCTTGCCGATTTCGTCAAATCGCAAAACGCTCCAGAGCGTGGAAATCGATGTGACCCGTTCCCGAGCCGCCAAGAGCGATCGTTTCGTTCCTCCCATCATGCATGCCTTTCGGGAGGCCTTCCGCCTGCGCGATGCCGCCAAGCCCATCGACACCCGCAACGATGCGGGCGAGCGCGTCATTGCCGGTCGGCGTACCTCGCCGCGTTCGGCGGTCGGGGAGGTCGTGCTGCGCTCTGAACTCGGCGAAGATCTTGCCTCCTTGCTCAACACTGTCGAGCTGGCGGCGATCGAGGATCTCAACGGCTGCGACGCCGTGGCCGCCTCGATCCTCAATTTCGGCGTGCCGGATCTGACCGCGATCGTTGCCAGCCCGGAAGCGGCGCAGCGGGTCGCCTATCTCCTCAAACAGAGGCTGGAACTTTATGATTGCCGGCTGGTGCCGGGCTCGGTGGTCATAACCAGTGAACCGCTCGACGACAGCGCTTCCGGACAGCTGAAGCTTCATATCAGCGCTGAAATGGTGTCGACGCCCGCCGATATTCCGGTAGAGTTCGTGGCGGATGTCGAGGTCGAGAGCGGCAAGATCAGAGTCTTCGGATTGTGACGCCATGAACCGTGAATTCCTCGAACTCTACAATCGCGAGCTTGGTATTCTCAAGGAGGAAGCCAAGCAGTTCGCGGTCGAATTTCCCGGCGTAGCCGAGCGCCTGGGCGGGCTTTTGGAGAACAACACGGATCCGATGATCGCGGGGCTGCTCGAAGGCACCGCTTATCTGGCCTCCCGCGTACAGCTCAAGCTCAAGCATGAATATGCCGAGTTCACCGACAATTTGCTCGACCAGCTTCTGCCCGATTATCTGGCACCGGTACCGTCGGCGGCGCTGCTGCGGGTGGAACCGCCCTATGGCGATCCCAATCTCAAGGACGGCATGAAGATCGCCGCCGGCTGCTATGCCGATGCGCGCTTCGTCGAGCGGGAACGCCGCATTGCCTGTAAATACCGCCTCGCCAGCGAGATCACGTTATGGCCGTTCGAACTCGGCCAAGCCGAATTCCTGAGCGGGCCGGCGACGTTGCAGGCGCTCGGCATCGAAGCGAGCCCGACCAGCCAAGCGGGCTTGCGGCTTTCCCTGTTGCGGCGCTCCGCGGCCGATCGCCTTACCGAGCCCGCCGACAAGCAGGTGGCACAGCGGCCCGACTGCTGGTTTGCCAATTGCCGGACCGATGAGCTGACCTTCCATCTCATCGGCCATGAGGGCGATGCGGTCAGGCTCTATGAGCAGCTCTTCGGCGCCGCCACCGGCATCTATTTTCGCTATCTCGATGAGGCCGGCGACCCCATCATCGTGCCGCTGCCCAAGAGCTGTCTGACCCAGATCGGCTTTGCTCCCGACGAGCCGCTGTTTCCTTCCGATCGGCGGGTGTTCAGGGGTTTTGATCTCCTGCGCGAATATTTCGTGCTGCCGGCGAAGTTCCTCGGCTTCAAGCTAAGCAATCTCAAGCCTATCCTGTCGGCGATCAGGACCAATCGCTGCGACATCGTCATCGCTTTCGCGCAGGGAGACAGCCGGCTGCAATCGGTGGTGAGGGCCGACAGCTTTGCCCTATACGCGGCCTCCGCCTCCAATCTCTTCGAGATGCAGCTGGCGCGCGTGCCGATAAGAGACAATGAGCACGAATATCACATCGTCACCGATCGTTCGCGCCATCTCGATTTCGAAGCCCACCGCCTGATCAGGATGCATGCCCACGTCACCGGCAGTAGCGACAAGATGGAGGTGTTTCCACTCTATGCCGCGCCCCCGCTCGGCGTCTCCACCACCGAGACGATGTTCTATACCGTGCGGCGCCTGCCGCGCCGTCGCTCGCAGGAGGAGCGGCGCAATGCCCAGCCGACACAATATGTCGGCAGCGACATGTTCGTCACGCTCACCAACCATCGCGACAGGGCGGATGGCCTCCATGTCGCCGAGCTCAGCCTGCGGGCTCTGTGTTCGAACCGCCACCTCACCGAGCATCTGCCTATCGGGCAGGGGGGCGCCGATTTCATTCTTGAAGACAGGACCACGTTGAGGGTCGATTGCGTGGTCGGGCCGACCCTGCCGCGCGATTCCATCGCGACCGATCCCGAGGCGCGCGGCCAGCATGGCGCGGGCGGCACCTCGGCCTGGCGGCTGATCAGCATGCTGAGCCTCAATCATTTCGGGCTCTCCGGCTATGGCACGCGGGATTCGGCGGCATCGCTACGCGAAATCCTCTCGCTCTTCGCCACTCGCGGCAGCGCCGCTATCGAGAGGCGCATCCAGGGCATCCTCGCCGTCGACAGCAAGCCGATCACCCGGCGCATCCGTCAACGTACCGGCGCGGGCGTCGTACGCGGGCTGGAAGTCACGGTGACACTCGACGAGAAACATTTCGAGGGCAGTGGCATCTTTGTGCTCGGCGCCATCCTCGATCGCTTCCTTACCGAATATGTCGGCCTGAACAACGTGGTCGAGACGGTCATCCGCTCGACCGAACGCGGTGAGATCATGCGCTGGCCGGCACAGCTCGGGCGGCGGACCCAGCTATGAGTGGGCCTGCCTCCCTTCCGCAGGAACCGGGGAACTACGATTTCCTCGACCTCATGCGTCGCCTCGAACATCTGGCGGGCACCAAGCCGCGCATCGGCGAAAGCGCCTCCTCGGCCGAGGCCGTGGCGAAGCTGGGCCAGCAGCCCCATATCGATTTTTCCGACGCCAATGTCAGTCGCATCGGCGCTTCGGAAGGCGGTCCTGCCGAAGTGGAAAGCCGCTTCCTTGGTATGCTGGGGCCGCAGGGCGCGCTGCCGCTGCACACCAGTTATGAAGCGACCCATTGGGCCAATATGCGCGAGGTGGCCTTCGCGCGCTTCCTCGATATCTTCAACAACCGCTTCCAGCAATTGTTCTTCCGGGCCTGGGCCAATGCCCGGCCGGCAGTGCAGGCGGACCGGCCGGACGAAAACCAGTTCCTTACCTATCTCGGCGCCATGATCGGCATCGGCACGCCAGCCATGCGCGGGCGCGGCCGGCTCCATGATTTCTCCAAGCTGGCGCTGGCCGGCCTGATGGCCCCGGCGGTCAAGAGCGCCTCGCGCATCGAGGGCATGCTCGGCTGGCTGTTCGACGCCAAAGTCGAGGTGCAGGAATTCGTCGGAGTCTGGCTGCCGCTCGAGGAGCGCGAGCAGGCGGTGCTGGCGGCCGGCAGTTGCGCGCTCGGTGTCGACAGCATCATCGGCCGCTCGGCCTACAGCCTCAGAGACAAGTTTCGCATCAGGCTGGAAGTCGCCGATCTCGACGAGTTGGAGACCTTCCTGCCCGACGGCCTTCATTTTGAACCGCTGGCGGATATCATCCGCTTCTATCTTGGTGAAGCCTTCATCTACGACGTCGAGTTCGGCCTGGCGGAAAGCAAGACCAAACCCGCTCAGCTCGGCGGTTTCGGCCGCCTGGGATGGACCTGCTGGATGGGCAGGGAAGGGGGCCCCGACGCCGTATCCGACCGCATGCGCTGGGACTGCCATTTCCATCCGGCCGAGATCCGCGCCGAGCGCCGCCGTAAACCGAGCAAGGGGTAGTTGCCATGGCCGACGTCAGCCTTGAAGTCCTCACCGGCAAACTCAATCCGCTCGGCTATGACAGCTTCATGCAGGCCTTCCGCCTGGCCCAGGGCGCGGGCAACCGCAATCTGGAATTGGCGCATTGGCTGCAAGCGGTGCTGCAGGCCGACCGCAGTGATCTTGCCTTGACGATGGCCCATTTCAAGCTCGACGGTGGCCGGCTGCTGGCCGATCTCAGCGCCGTCACCGCCGGCTTTGCCATGAACAAGACCGAGCTGCCGGGCTTTTCCGACGATATTTTCGATGCACTCAGCCAGGGCTGGAACTACGCCACGCTGATGTTTGGCGAAACCCAGGTGCGGACCGGACATGTGCTCACCGCCATCCTGAAGGAGCCGCGCCTGGCGCGCACGCTCAATGGTCTCTCCAAGCAGTTCCGCCTGATCGATGTCGAGCGGCTCACCAATGAGCACCGCAAGATCTGGCAGCAATCGGCCGAGGAGAATATGCGTCCGATGGATGGCTCGGGCCCCGTCGCGAAGGGGGCGGGCGGCGAAGGGGGCCCTGCCTCCAAGGGCACCGCTGCGCTCGATCGCTATGCCGTCGATCTGACCGAGCGTGCCGCCAGCGGCACGATGGATCCAATCGTCGGTCGCGACGAAGAGATCCGCCAGGTCATCGACGTGCTGATGCGGCGGCGGCAGAACAATCCCATCCTGACCGGCGAGGCCGGTGTCGGCAAGACGGCGGTGGTCGAAGGTTTTGCGCAACGCATCGCGGCCGGCGACGTTCCGCCGCCGCTCAAGGGCAACAAGCTCTACGCGCTCGATATCGGCCTGATGCAGGCCGGCGCCTCGATGAAGGGCGAGTTCGAGCAGCGCCTGCGCTCGGTGATCGACCAGGTCCAGGCCTCGGTGATCCCGGTCATCCTGTTCATCGACGAGGCGCATACGCTGATCGGCGCCGGCGGCGCGGCCGGCACGGGGGACGCCGCCAATCTGCTCAAGCCTGCTTTGGCCCGGGGCACGCTCAGGACGATCGCGGCGACGACCTGGTCGGAATACCGCCAGCATATCGAGAAGGACCCGGCGCTGACCCGCCGCTTCCAGCCGATCAATGTCGGCGAGCCCGGCATCGAGCAGTGTTGCAACATGATGCGCGGCCTGCTGGCGCCGATGGAAAAACACCACAACGTCCACATTTCTGAAGCCGCTGTCGTCGCCGCCGTCAAGCTGTCAAGCCGTTACATTCCTTCGCGCCAACTGCCGGACAAGGCGGTTAGCCTGCTCGACACCGCCGCCGCGCGCGTGGCGGTCTCGCAGAACGCGACGCCGGCCGCCGTCGAGGATGTGCGCGTCGCCATCGAGGCGAGCGAGCGCGAGCTGAAGGCCTTGGAGCGTGAGCGTGATGTCGGCAATGCCGACGAGAAGCGTATCGGTGAGGTGACGCAGCTCATCGTCGCCACCAAGGAGAAGCTGGTAGCGCTAGAGCAGGCCTGGGGCGAGGAGAAGGCCATCGTCGCCGACCTGATGGCCGCGCGCCGCGATATCGTCGAAGGCGGCGAGGGGGTGGAGGTTGCCCGCGAGAAGCTTACCAGGATCATGGCGGACCTCGCCGCGATCGATCCCGAAAAGCGCATGGTCTACCCCTATGTCGACGAGCAGCCCGTGGCCTCGGTGGTCTCGGACTGGACCGGCATTCCGGTCGGCCGCATGGTGAAGGACGAAGTCGAAACCATCCTCAACCTCGGCGAGATTCTGGCCAAACGCGTGGTCGGCCAGGATCACGGCCTGAAGATGATCGCCCGGCGCATCCAGACCAACCGCGCCAAGCTCGACAATCCCGACAAGCCTATCGGTGTCTTCATGCTCGCCGGCCCCTCCGGCGTCGGCAAGACCGAGACGGCGCTTGCGCTCGCCGAGGCGCTCTATGGCGGCGAGCAGAACATGATCACCATCAACATGTCGGAATTCCAGGAGGCGCATACAGTCTCCACCCTGAAGGGCGCGCCACCCGGTTATGTCGGCTATGGTGAAGGCGGCCGACTCACCGAGGCCGTGCGCCGCCGGCCCTATAGCGTGGTGCTGCTCGACGAAGTGGAGAAAGCCCATCCCGACGTGCACGAGATCTTCTTCCAGGTCTTCGACAAGGGCGTGATGGAGGATGGCTCGGGCCGGCGCATCGATTTCAGGAACACGCTGATCATCCTCACCACCAATGCCGGCACCGACATGATCATGGATGCCGCGGCAAATGGTTCGGAAAAGCCGGAACCCGAGGCGCTGGCGGTGGATCTCAAGCCGCATCTGTTGCAGGTCTTCCCGCCGGCGCTGCTGGGGCGCATCGTCACCATCCCCTATTACCCGCTGTCGGGCGACATGCTGGGCGCCATCGTGCGGCTGCAGCTCGACCGCATCGGCAAGCGTATTCGTGACAATCACGGCGCCCGTTTCAGCTACGACGATGCCGTGGTGGAGAAGATCGTTTCCCAATGCAAAGACCCGGACTCCGGCGGGCGCATGGTCGACAACATTGTCACCAACACGCTGCTGCCGGCGCTGTCGCAGCAGATTCTCGGCAAGGCGATCGCAGGAAAGCAGATCGAGGAAGCGTGGGTGGGGGTGGAGGATGGCGCGTTTGCCTATGCGGTGAGCTAGGGCATTTTCCAGAGTGATAGACGGGTATGCCGATCAAGAAGGTAATCTAAAACAAAGAGTTAGAGGAAAAGGTGCGTTTTGAGGAAATCCCGCCTGGCTCAAACGAGAACGTTCCAAGGACTTCTGGCACCAGAATGAGGATTACCCCATGCCTCTTCAATCACAGCTCTTTCGCGGCGATCAGAAACTTGAAGCCGCAGCCATTTCCGACCCCGCCCATATCATGCCCGGCGCTGTGGGAGATCATGTCAGGAAAATTCAGCAAGCCCTGATCGAGCTGGATGGCGCGACCATCACGCCGGATGGACAATATGGGCCGAAGACCGCTGCGGCGGTGCTCGCCTACAAGCGGAAACGGAACATTATCAATCCGAGCTATCAGACACAGGCCGACAACATCGTTGGCAAAATGACGATGGCGAGTCTCGATGTGGAGATATTGAAACGAGAATCTGTCCCGCCCGCCCCGGTTCAGATCAAGCCCATATCTCAGTTTTCGATTAGGTCTGCCCAGTCGAAGGTGGCATTCGTTCAAAATTCCAGTGCTTCTGCCGGTCGCATCGAGAGCCTTTCCGGTTCAGCTGCCAGGTTGGAAATTCCGCCCTACGGCGTCGGGAGCTTCGAGGTCCTGAACGCCGTTGGCGGCAGAGTGATGATCGACAGCGATATCGCCACCCTTCGGGATTCTGATGGAACCATGGCCGGGCCGGTGGGGGGGATGGAAGTGCGCCGAACCCCACAGCTTTTTCAAATTGTCAGTACCGTCGAAGCCGGCACGGCGACGGTCATGGCCATGGCCTCGGGCGCAAATCTGATCGCTAGCTTTCCGAGCATGGGTGGTCAGGCCTTTCTTCAGGTGAAGGTCGGCGTGCCCCCGTCCGGCGGCGCCAAGGAACTGAATCTGGTCGGGCAATTCGAGTGGGACACCGCGATGAGCGATGACGATCTCCTGCAGGAGTTGGCGGCCAATCGCTGGGAGCCCGGCACGCTTGATTTCTCAGCCATCCCAGGCGGGACAGTCGCAGTCACGCCCACATTCGGCAACATGCTGGGTGCCATTTTCATCCAGCCACCCGGCAGTATCAGCCGGCTTAACCTTTTCACCCACGCCAATAAGGATCTTATTGGTTTTAGCGGCCAGATCCAACGACGTACCGTCGGGCGGGCAGACGTCATGATCAATACCAACAGCTCTGGGGACAATCTGACGGCTATGGACCCGACGAGCATGAACAATCTCAATCAACCCGGCGTATTCTTCGAGATTGGTTCCGGAAACCAAAAGAAAAAAGTAACAGTGGCAGAAATTCGTACTCGTTTCGCCGAGAACGCAATAATCGTTCTTTATGCCTGCCATACCGGTCAGCTTAAGAGCTTCGTCAAGTCCATCGCGACATTCTTCAACACGAAGGTGATCGGCTTCACGATTAACGTCGCCTACTTTCCTCCTGCACAAACCGTGCCTCACAAATTCGTTCGCAAGGACATGAAACTTGGCCTTGCAGGCGGGAGCGCCGTTCCCGACTTTCGCACGCTGATCAATCAGCCGCAGGCAGTCACCGAAACGCCGTAAAGCGCTGAGGTTGCAGTGCACATTGTGGCGTTACGCCCAGGGGCAGGTTCAGGTTTGGATCTGTGTCGTCTCCTGTCTTTGGAGGATGTTCGGCTGGTACCGGAGGCGTAGTATAAGACATCGATACACCTATTCGAGCGCATATCAGTTGAGCTGAAAGTATTTTTCAGTCCATCGATCGCAGGGAGCCGCCGTGACGCCTAAAGAATATCTGGACCGATACACCTATCTGAAGTTCTACAGCCCGCTCAACAATGAGCTGATCTCGGCCGGTATCAGCATGTATGGCTCGGGCTGGGACTTCCGAAACGGCAAAGCCGGCACCGGCCAGGTGATGCAGCGCGAGCACGCGGCCTTCGCGGCGGCGCTCCGAATGGCTCACCATGGCAATGTCAACAAGCCGTGCGGGAGCAAGTTCTTCTTCGACCAGCAGCCGCTTGGCCTGATCCAGCCGACCGAGGACTTCTACGCCACCACCTTCATCCAGGCCTTTGTCGGCAAGGGCAGCCCCGACGAGATCATCGATACGCTCCGCCTCGCTTATGCGATCGGCCGTATCGGCACTGGCAAGGATGTTGCGGGACAGCCCTGCGCCCGGGCGACGGCCCAGGCCTATGCGACGGATTTCATCACGCTCGACTGCAACGGGCTGGTCGGCAACTATTATGGCGGCAGCCCCTCTGCCTCCATCGATGCTTATGCCTCGACCGCCCGGCGCCGGACCAGGATCGAGGATATCCAGCAGGGCGATGTGGTCGTCACCCATTGTGCGGCCTCACCCTATGAGCATATCGCCCTGATCGACTCCTGCACCGTCAGCGGTTCGACAGCGATCATCCAACTGGTCGAATGGGGCTGGTATGGCGGCGAGGAAGTCCACTATTCGAAGGAAGCGAAGGCCTATTCCATCATCCAGGGGCCGGAAAAGGCCTATGGCATCGGTTGGGCAGCCAGAAGCAACGTCAAGCCGGTTGATTTCTTCAGATACATATTCAAGCGCCCAAATGATGAAGAGCCGCATGGATGGTCATGATCTTCCATATCGAAGACCTGGATAGTGCTTGGAATTATTCGGAAACATCGTCAAGCAGACAGCGAAAAGGAAAGCCATCATGGCTTTGACATCAGTTCGTTTCAAGAATGAACCCTCTCTGCAGCGCATCGAGGCCGGCAACGACGTTCTGTTGCGCGGCATGTCCGGCCGTCATGTCCATCTCCTGCAGATGGCCTTGATCGATCTCGGCTTCGCCATGCCGGTCTCGACCCAGAGCCAGGATTACAGCCCCGACGGGGTCTACGGCATCGAGACGGAATCGGTGGTGAAGGCGTTCCAGCGGCGCAACCCGCCTCTCGTCGACGATGGCAAGCTGGGGCAGGCGACCATCCGCGAGATCGACAAGCAGATTGGCGGATTCAAGCACCGTGTGAAAGTGCATTTCCGTTCGCTGGCCCTGAGCGACGTGCCGTTCGAGCGCATCCTGTCGAGTGCCCAGGCCGTCTACGCCCAATATGGCATCGAGATCTTCTTCGCCTCCGGCGAGTCGCTCGGCCTGACGCAGGAGGAAGAGAACCGCTTCAACGTGGTGGGTCAGAACTGCACCTGGCAGATGGATTCGGGCGAGTTCGCAGAGCTTCACGCTCTTGGAACCCCGGTTCCCGTCAGCGACGTGAAGCTGTTCTTCGTCAACAGGTTCCAGGAGAATAACGTGCTGGGCTGCGGCGGCCATGCCATCGGCAAGCCAGCCTGCGCCGTCACGCATGATTGCTCGCGTTGGGATCCGGCGCACGAGATCGGCCACGTCATGCTGACGAGTTCTTTCTCACCCGTGCATTCGGGCAGCACGCGCAACCTGATGTTCGCAACATCGAGCAACGGGCCGACGCCATTGGCACTGACCGAAAAGCAGCTAAAGCAAATCCGCAGCTCACCGGTTTGCCGCGCGGTTTGATGCATGTGAGTGGAACGAGGGTGACGGTGTGCACGGCGCCTTCAACGGCCCGCCGCTCTGGAAGCGGCACCATGACAATATCCCTCAAGGCTCCCAGGCGACGGGCGGATGGGAGGATCTGGAGCCTCTCGATCAGGAGCCGAGCCGATGAGCGAGATATTCCTCCAAGGGGGCGATGCTATCCATGACATGGGCGAAGGCGCCATGCGACCAGTCATGAGACGGTGCAGGCCGCACAAAAGGCGCTGCCGATACGGTGGCGGGGTCGGTCCCGTGCCGACATGCCTGCAGTTGACCAACCGTGGCAAACCGGAAGCCTCGCATCTTGAGAGTGTGGATGATGTCTGGCACGGCCTCGATGGTGCTGGCATGGATATCATGCATCAAGATGACAGCGCCTGCCGGTGCGCCGGCGCCGATCAGCTTGGTCAGGGGCGCTTCGTCGTCCAGCCAATCGAAGGAGTCGAAGTTCCAGAAGACTATTTGGCGCCATAGGCCAGCGCCACGCAATGCGGTCTCGATACGAGCATCGATCTTACCCCAAGGTGGGCGCAGAACATCGGGCCTATGGCCCGTTTCCGCCATTATGGCTTCGTCCGTCATTTCCACTTCGGCGATGGCTTCGCCATCTGTCAGTTCGGTGAGCGCCCGGTGGTCGAACGTGTGGTTGCCAATCTCATGGCCTTCAAGAAACATGCGTCGTACCAGGCCGGGCGAGTAAGCCAGTCGTTTGCCGACCACGAAGAACGTCGCGTGCACCTTCTCACGTGCCAGAATATCGAGAAGGCGAGGTGTCAACGTCGCGTCCGGCCCGTCATCGAAGGTTAGCGCCACGCAAGGTGTCAGGGCCTGTGTTTCATGCCTCTGATGACCGGCAGAGGCGGGGCGGCTCGGCAATATCCACGACAGGGCCGCGAGGAAAGTCAGCATGCCTATGCATATCCGGTGCGAGCTTTTGCCATGCCTTTGCTTCGAACTGCCCTTCCAGATACGTGACACTGCCTTGAACCTCACCAATACCAAGTCTCGACCATTCCGACACATACAAGACCTGAACACCTCACGATTTTCGACACCCAATCAAAGATCTGGCGAAGATCGTGGGACAGAACCAAGAGGCATTTTCATTGCCGCTTGGCATAAGACCTCGCGGATCGATCAAAAGGCCTTTCGAGGGAAAAAGCCACAGCCATGATTCCGTTTGTCATGGCACGGCCACAAAACATGCGCGGTCTGCAGGGTGCAGGAACCGGCCCCAGGCGTGGCAATCACGAATACGGCCATCGCGCCGTCGGCCCGATGAGAATGGCCCGGCACTATCCCCGCTTTCCGAAGGCCGATCTTGCCGACTATCGGCGAGGCTGCCGGGCATGTGGGACCTGAAGAGGAAGGTGTCAATCCTCAAAGCCAATTCGCATTCTTGCACCGCGAGACCACATCTAGGGTCCCAAAATCCGTTGCAGCTCTACCGACATTTCAGTGGAGGCCTGGCGCAGGGCGGCGACGAATTTTTCAGCCTGGACGGCGCGCTTGCTGCGTATCGGACGCCAGACTGACAGGCTGTAGGGCACCGAAACCGTCAGGCGGCGGAACATCACGTCACGACCCGTGTAGCTGGCAGCCGTCAAAGGATTGATGACAGAAACTCCGACTCCCGCCGCTACCATTGCGCAAACACTGGCAGCCGTGGTCGTCTCCGCGGCATAGTTGCGGGCTACGCCACCAGCGAGGAAGACATGGTCAAGCTTGTGGCGATAGGGATCGTTCTGACCGAAATAGATAAAGGGCTGCCCGGAGAAATCCGTCGGCGAAAGCGCCTCATGCATTGCCAGTGCATGATTGTTCGGCAGAACGCAGACCATATCCCCTACCGGGATGGTCTCGGTCGTCGCCCCTTCGGGGCCGAATAGATTTTCGGCCAGGCCAAGATCGAAAACCTGTGTTGTCATCTCGTGGCGCAGCGAATGTTCCTCATGCGAATGGATAGAGAAATGGACAGGGGGACGGGTTTTCACAAGGAGCCGGATTGCGCGGGGAATGATGGATTCCGCATAGGCTGGAATGCTGGCGATGCGGAAATTCGCCGCGTTGCGGGTTCGGATCGCGGAAGCGGCACGGTTGATTTCGTCAAGCCCGATAAAGGAACGCAAGACGACTTCATGCAGCAGGATTGCCTGTTCGGTCGGTGTCAGCCTTTTGCCGAAACGCTGAAACAGGTCGAAGCCGATACGTTGCTCCATTTCACGGATTTCACGGCTGAGGGTCGGTTGTGAGCTACCCAGCCGCGCCGCGGCAGCGGTAACGCTCTTATTGACCATGACCGCATTGAAGATATCGATCTGGCGCAGGCTCAAATTCATGTTCCACCCCATTGTCCCCGACCGATATCTATATATCGAGAATGAATAAGGGGTGCGAATGAAGCATTTCACAATCCGGTGGCGATTTGTAATGGCTTCGCGACACGAACAGAGTGCTGCGCGCCATCATGACCGATATTATTGAGATCGCTCCTCCTGCCACCACCGACAGGCCACCGCGTTGGCTCGCCCGGCGAGACGGCGCGCTGTATGGCGAAAGCGTCGCGCTGAGCGATATCGCCAGGACGGTAGGCACGCCATTTTACTGCTATTCCGCCTCGACGCTGCGACAGGCCTATGCCGAGTTGTCCGAGGCGATTGCGCCCTTAGGAGCGCGTGTCTGTTTCGCAGTCAAGGCCAATGGAAACCTGAGCGTCCTGAAGGAATTCGCCCAGCTCGGGTGCGGAATGGATATCGTTTCCGGGGGTGAGCTGACGCGGGCATTGGCTGCCGGAGTTCCTGCCTCCCGCATCATCTTTTCGGGGGTGGGCAAGACCCGTGCGGAAATCCGCCAGGCGCTGGTCGCTGGTTTGCATCAGATCAATGTCGAAAGCCCTGCCGAGCTTGAAGCCGTAGCCTCGGTCGCGCGTGAAATGGGCCTGCGTGCGCCCGTGGCGTTGCGCGTCAATCCCGACGTCGATGCCATGACCCACGCCAAGATCACGACAGCCAGAAAAGATAGCAAGTTCGGCATTGCCATCGATGACATCCCGGCCCTTTATGCCGCAGCCTCTTCCCGCGCCGAGCTGCATATGGTGGGGCTGGCCGTGCATATCGGCTCGCAGATCCTTGATCTCTCTCCCTTCCGCGACGCCTGGACTGTCATGGCTGAACTCGTGCGTGATCTGCGTTCCAGAGGCCTGTCGGTCGAGCGTTTGGATCTGGGCGGAGGGCTGGGCATCGGGGACGACGTATGCGATGGCCCCGATCTTGCCGAATATGCCGCGATCATCAAGCAGACGGTGGCTGGCCTGGGTTGCGCGCTCAATGTCGAGCCGGGCCGTTGGCTCGTTGGCAGGGCTGGGGCGCTGGTTACCGAGGTTCTCTACGTCAAGGATGGAGCGGGCGTTTCCATCGTCGTTCTGGATGCCGCAATGAATGATCTCATGCGGCCGGCATTGTACGATGCTCGCCATCCTGCACTGACGGTACACGATCCGCGGGCCGATGCGGATGCACGGCCGAGCCTTCTTGTCGGTCCAATTTGCGAAAGCTCCGATGTCTTCGGCAAATACCGGACGCTGGGGCAGATCCAGAGCGGTGACCTTGTGGTATTCGACAATGCCGGAGCCTATGGCGCTTCGATGTCTTCGACCTATAATTCACGCGATATGGTACCCGAGGTTCTGATCGACGGCGAAGTGTTCAGGCTCATCCGGCGCAGGGTCGACATTTCGGATGTCTTGGCCCATGAGCAGGCCGGGCCATGGCAGAATACCACCCAGGCAGGATAAGGTCGCCGATCGTGTCGGCGTGGTGTTTCCTGGTCGAGGGTGGTGGGGTCGTCAGCTGCCATTTCCCGCTTGTATCTTGAAGGAGGCGCGTTTGGACTTGATCGTGAAGCGCAGTGGCGAAAGCTGGCAGGCTGTCTATGCAGACCAGGTTTGGCGCGCGGCTGTCGGTCGCAGCGGCATCCGCCGAGAGAAGACCGAGGGCGACGGCGTCAGCCCGGTCGGCTGCTGGCCGATCCGCCGGGTGCTTTATCGCGCCGATAAATTCCCGGCCGCCCCGGTATCCGTTTTCGAAACGACGGCCATCGATCCGCAGGACGGCTGGTGCGACGCGCCCGATCATCCCGACTATAACCGCCCGGTCCGGCTCCCGTTCGACGCCAGCCACGAAGAGATGTGGCGCCACGATGATCTTTACGACATCGTCGTGGTTCTCGGTCAGAACGATGCGCCGATCGTTCCCGGCGAAGGCAGTGCGATCTTCCTTCATATTGCCAGCGAGGGATATGGTCCCACCGCCGGCTGCGCCTCGATGAGGCGTGAAGATCTGCTGGCATTCCTCGCAATGGCGAGACCTGGAACGCGGCTCTGTTTCCAGGCAGACGACTGACAAAGGAGCTGGCAAATCAGCGCCAGATTGTCCGAGCCAAAGGCGCGAAAATCAATCAGACCTCGGTTCAGTCTGCGGTGCCCGAGTGTTCAGACAGGACAACCGAGATCTCGAAAACCAGGGCAAACATGCCGTGGACCAAGGCCATTTACGAGGCGATAACCAGCGTCACCTCGTTCGTGTCATCGAATGTCATCGCGATCACCGAGGACGGCGCTGCGCCATGATCCTCCAGCGCGGCTTGCAGGCGGGGTGTATCGGCGATGACCTTCCTCATGCGCTGCAGCTCGTTCGGGCCTGTTTGGGCAATCTGCTGATTGACCATGACCCGCTGAGGAATCGACAGCTCGTCAAGAGTGGAGACCGTTACCGTTCTGATCTCGCCGGGAGCCCGCTCGATAACGCCGTCATCGGGCGAATCCGGCGGATTGGTCGCGGGTTGGGCCAGGCTGGTGGCAATGCCGGCAGCCAGGACGATCGGTGCGAGCAGAAGCTTGTACATGATGTCTCCTTTCCGGAAGATGGTCAGGGATCATCTTCGTCAAGTCTCGCACAAGAAGCGTTCGATCGTTTGCCCGTCAGGTGGCAATTTTGTGGATCGGAATGTGTTGCGAGCGGCCCGGCATGGAGGATTCCCCACCGCACTCGAGGCGGCTTGGTTCCAGACCACGTTCGCAACTGAACGCTGGTCGGCTCTCTAATCCCACGCGCTCTAGCCAGCCTTCTTGGCGTCCCTCAAAGCCCTTTGCAGCTTGAAGGCAAGTTCCAGCAGACGCTGCGGAATGGGTTCCCGCTCGACGCGGGCCAGAATGCGCGCCACTTCCTTGTCTGTGGATCTGGCCTTGTCACTCTTCTGATCGTTGTCCACTGAACTGCTCATCTCGCCGTTGGTCGGGGGCAACTTGCTCGAGCCGAAGAACGTCAAGGAGCGGTTTCCTCGGTCGCCTGCCAACAGACTAAGAGGTTTGTGCGGGGAAGTCACTTGCAAAGGTCCTGTCGTATTTGCCGTCCTCGCAAGTCGCGGGGACGGACTCGATATGGCCTTGCTAACCATCCTTACCGAACAATGTTCCGGACGCAGGACGCAATCCTCGCATTACCTTCGGCATAGGGATGTGCACTGATGCAATGGTGCCGGGTGTCTCATCACGGCTGCGGCCTCTCAGGCTCAAGCGCGACGCGTGCCGCTCAATCGGAGGGCCCCTTAACTTTGACGCCCTGGCCGCCAATAGTAATTTCAACGGTATTCTTGTTTTGCTCATGGTAGATGTAGGCGCCAATACCGGCAGCCGCTACGATTACGACAATCAGCAAAATGAGGGTGTTGCGGCTCATGAAATCTCCAGACGCGATCGACTACGGGACATCAACGCGTCGTTGCCCTTCATGGTTCCGCTGTGTCCAAGACCGGCGGATTGGTCTGAAATTTCGGCGGAAGAAACTCGAAGATTGTGCCGTTCAATCGAGCAGTTGGTGACCGATGGCAATGAAAGCCCGATCCATGATCTCGCAAAGCCAGGGAAGCGTATCCTGATCTCCGGGCTTGCCATCCGCCAGATCGATGGCGGCAAGCAGCGTTTGTTCGACCAGCCGGTCGGCGGCAGCCTTGCCGGGAAGATATTGGCGTGCCCTGAGCCTGAGTTCGGGAAGGAAACCGGCCACGTCATTGGTCGGATCCCCGGCGAGGCCCTTGATTTCATCCTGCGTCCTGCGACGCGCCGCAAACAGGGTTTCAAGCAAAGCGTGACGGTCGCCCGACTTGCGAACATTGTCGACATGTTTGAGATGCAAGGGGATGACGTCTTCGTCATAGCTGCTGAAGAAGACGAACGGGATCCCCAGTGCGAGCAGGCGGTCCGCGATCGGGAAGACCATCTTGCCATTGATGTTGACGTCCAGGATGGCCGCATTCGCCGAACTTACATGGCATTGCGCCGCCTCGATCGTTGATGCCGGCCCGAGGATCACAGCCCCTTTCTGCTCGAAATAGTCGGCCAGATCGCCCGCGAGAAAGATCTCGTCTTCGACGATGAGGAGACGTAGGCCGTGGAGTTGCTGCATGGGTCGTCACTTGTTTTGAGTCAATCCGGCCGAATGCGGCTGCCGCACCTTCTGCCCTGGTGGAGTTCGCGTGAAAACGCCGTGGCCTTTTCTTTCGAGGCCGGCGCTTAACGATTTCCACCAGTGCTTGCCTGTAACCACCCAAACTTGTGCATGTTCCATGGAGCGTTTGGAACAGTCTAAGGATCCGCCAGGAATGGCGCCGCGCCAGACCTTTACTGCCCAGACCTTTACTGCCTGGTCAGGCGGGCCATTGTTTCCAGCAATAGCTGATGCTGAACCGGTTTGCCCAGAACCGGCGCGTCGGGAACTTTCTGCCGGAAGGCTTCTGGAAGCATCTTGCCCGTGCAGAATGCGATGGGAATGCCACGGGCCGCGAGCAAGTCGACGATGGGTTCGCTCGTATCCCTTCCGAGGCTTATATCCAGAACGGCGGCCGTGATGGATTGCTGATCGGTGATCTCCAGCGCGGAGGCCAAAGTCAGGCAGGGACCCGCGATCCGGGCGCCGGCGGATGCCAGCGTATCCTCGATATCGAGCGCGATGATGATTTCATCGTCGGCAACCAGGATCGTATTGCCTGCTAGGATGCCGCCGGAGGACAGCTGGTCCTTTGTCATAGAGTACTCCTTCCGCAGGGCCAGCATGGATTCGGCCAGATTCCGGCGCACCGATAAATGAGGCACCTCGGAAAATGACGCTGGCAGGGAACGTCGATGCCGCCTGGGCCAAACGTATCTGATCAGGATTAGAGAATTACCGCCCGGTTCGCCATCCATGCCGGGCAGAATAATGATCCGATCTGTAGACGGAATCCCATCCCCCGCTTTCGCCCCGATCGATGCTGACGCGTAAAGCCTTGATGCGGGACATGTCGGTCGTTCTCCCAATCTCTCCCGAACCGACGATGGCGATTGCCACTTTCAGCATCACTCGGCTTTGCCGCTCGGGCTGTCGAATTGGCTGCGCTGACGGGCCGGTTCGGATTCGGTTGCCAGGGCCTCGCCATCTTCGGGACCTTCCGGAAATTCTACGGATATGTTGACGTTTCGGCGGTCTTTGAGATCCAGCGAGGCAGCAGTGACTGCGGTTTCGAAAGCCGCTTCCGGAAGTTCGTATCCGCCGCCGCGCTGGCCATCGTGCTCGATGACCCAGCCTTCGGCGGTGCCAATGATGCGATAGGATGCGTGCGACATCGTCGGTCTCCTTTGTCGGATCGGTTGCAAAAGGGGTGAGCCGCGGGCGTCGGCCGCTCAGCCTCGACGACTTCAGGCAAACCCGAGGGTCCGCTTCAATGCCTGCTTGCCTACCGAACGACACGCGCGGAAGAGGGTTCCCCCGGCTGCGAGCCATTTTTGCCGGCCTCGGGGCAGACTTTGGGGGGAACCTTCCCGTGTGCGATTGGTTGTCGCCAGCAACAACGGTTGCCGAGGGGATCGACGGGTTCGGGAATGAACGATCAAGCGGGCTGGCAATTTCTCAATCACGGCGGCGACATGCTGCCTTCCGTCCGCGTCGATGGCTACAATATCGGCCTGCGCGACAAGGAGGGCTTTGTCGGCGACAAGGCCAATACGGGAGCCTTTCTCGGAAAGCTTGAGGAGTTGCGCCTGCTCTACCGCAAGACGGGCAATGATCCCCTGGGTGAGGAAGCCACCGAGGAAATCAAGCGCAGGCAAATCGACGACATGCTGATCGGCGACGATTTGAACAGCGCCGCACTCGTGCACGGTGCGTTGGAGGAATTTGCCCGCTCGCTGTCGAGCGTGATCCGGCGCTTCCTGCGAACCGCCTCCTGGCGACGCACCGAACGCATCGTCATCGGCGGAGGCTTTCGGGAAAGCCGTGTGGGAAGACTGGCGATTGCAAGAACCCAGGCCCTGCTCAGCGCCGACGAGGGCTCGGTAGAGGTGGTGCCAATCACCAATCATCCGGATGAAGCGGGGTTGATCGGCAGCCTGCATCTGCTGCCGCCCTATGTGCTGGCCAATCACCACGGCATGCTGGCGGTGGACATTGGCGGGCGCAACATCCGGGCCGGCATCGTGTTGAGCCAGGTCGACAAGCAAGCCGATCTTGGCCGGGCAAAAGTTGAAAAGCTCCTGATCTGGCGCCATGCCGATGACGAGCCGGCGCGAACGGCGGCAATCGGTCGGCTTGGAGAGATGCTGCAGGATCTGCGTTCGCGGGCTGAGAAGAACAAGATCAGCCTTACCCCGGTGATCGGTGTCGGTTGTCCGGGCGCCATCAAATCCGACGGATCCATCGCACGCGGGGGCCAGAATCTGCCGGGCTCCAATTGGGAAAGCGACAATTTCAACCTGCCGGCAGCCTTGCTCAAATTCGTGCCCAAGATCGGGGGGCAGCAAAGCCACGTTGTTCTTCACAACGACGCCGTGGTCCAGGGCCTGTCGGAGGTGCCTCGCATGGGCGACGTCAAGCGCTGGGGCATATTGACGATCGGCACGGGGCTGGGCAATGCGCGCTTCACCAACAACAAGAAGGAGGGCAAAGCGTCCATCCGCTGACGCCGCCGCGAACACAGCATCCTCATGAGGTTGGAACCGAATTGTCTCCGGGCCGTTGGAAAACCATATATCAACGGAGTGGAGCACGATGCCCGAGAAAAAGGCGATGGAGCCCCTGGGACGCCCCAACGACAAGGGGCGGAACGAAGAGGCGGAAAAGCTCAAGCACGGCGAAACACCGAAAGACCAGACCGGTGCGCCCAAAGGCAAGAACCGCAGCAATGCCGGTGAGAACACCTCCTGAAAAGGCATGAATCCGGCTAGGTTGCTGCTGGCTGCGACACTTTTTACCATGAAGCAGATCCTGCCTTTGTCAGGCGGTCGAAGACTTGGCTGGCCGGGTTTTGGAGTGTATTTATCCGAAGGGCGCCGCTATTGAGATAGTGGTATTCTACCGCACTTCGAGGCAGGGTGGTGCATCTCATATGCCGATCGATCTCGGAGCGGGTATCGAGCAATAGTGCCGGGTCTTTGAGATAAGTAGGGCTGGGTCGGCGTTGAAAACCAAGAAGGAGGAGCTGAGTGGAAAACCGACGCTCGCTTTTGGGGCGGCGGATTCGCACGAACAAGTGCCGCTCGTGCATCGGATGCGCCAGCAAAGTTCGCTTTTCCACTTCACCGATCGGCTCTATCGCGCACGCAATCTCGATCAGATCTACAGCGCGGCCCTGGATGCCATCGATGACATGCTGGGCTGCACGCGTGCATCGATCTTGCGGTTCGATGGCGGGGGCGTCCTGCGTTTTGCGGCCTGGCGGTGGCTTTCGGAAGAATATAGGGCCGGTGTCGAGGGACATTCGCCATGGGAGCCTGGCGACGAGGAGCCGGCGCCCGTCTATATAGACGACATCGCTCAGGCCGATCTACCGCCCGACCTTGCGGCGCTGACCCGGCGTGAGGGCATTGGTGCGTTGGCCTTCATTCCGGTCATGGTCAGCCAGGGCATGGCCGGCAAATTCACCCTCTATTATGAGGCACCCCATCTTTTCGCGGATGAAGAGCGCGAACTGGCGCTGATCATTGCCCGTCAACTGGGTTTTGCGATAGAGCGTCACCACGGCGACCAGACCGCCCGCCGCTTGGCCGCGCTCGTGGAATCTTCGGACGACGCGATCATATCCAAGAATCTCGAGGGGATCATCACCAGCTGGAATGCCGGGGCCGAGCATCTGTTCGGCTATGGCGTTTCCGAGGCGATCGGCCGATCGGTGATGATGCTGATTCCACCCGACCGGCATAATGAGGAGCCCGCCATACTGGCGCGCATCCGGGCAGGGGAGCGGATCGACCATTATGAGACCATCCGCCAGCGCAAGGACGGCAGCCTGGTCGATATCTCGCTGAGCGTGTCTCCGATCAAGGATGCCGATGGCATCATCATCGGTGCATCCAAGATCGCGCGCGATATCACCGAACGACGCCGGGCCCAGGAGCAGCAACAACTTCTCCTGCATGAGATGGATCACCGGGTCAAAAACCTGTTCGCCCTTGCAACCAGCATCGTCAATCTGAGCGTGGCCTCCGCCGAAACCCCGGCGATGCTCGCCTCGATCGTCGCCGATCGCTTGGGCGCGCTGTCGAGGGCGCATGCCCTGACCCTGGCTTCCGGAACCGTCGACAACGGCTTCAGGAAAACGGCGACCCTGCACGCGCTGATCGAGGCCATTCTGGCTCCCTATGTGGAAGGAGCGCAAGGTGAGCGCAAGCGGTTCACAGTTGAGGGGGTCGATTTCGAACTTGCGGAAAGCGCGGTTACGCCGGTTGCGCTTCTTCTGCATGAATTTGCTACGAATGCTGCCAAATATGGCAGCTTTTCTACATCGGCAGGCCGGGTGGAGATCGAATGCGGGCGCCGTGACGGCGATGCCATCATCGTGTGGCGCGAGCTCGGCGGCCCGAAGGTACAGCCGTCGGGCGCGGAAGGTTTCGGTAGCCGTCTCGTGCGACTGGCCGCCAGCCAGTTCGGCGGATTTTCGCGCCAATGGCATTCTGAAGGGCTGGTCATCGAATTGACGATGGATCTGAGCCGCGTCGGCGCGTGATCCTGGCCGACGTCCCGGGGCGACGTCCTTGGGAACCTAAAGCCTTCTGTTTGGTTTTTGTTGTGCATTCGAAACATGAGGGATGCGCAATGGGAAGACTAGTCGGGGCCCTTGCCGGCCTTCTGCTTCTTGCTGGGGTGGCCAGCGCTCAGACCACCAGCACCGCTCTACCTCCACAGGGCAGCCTCAAGCTGTCGCAGATCATCGCGAAGGTCGAAGCCCGCGAGGGCTTTGCCTATATCTCGGAGGTGGAATGGAGCCAAAGCGGCTATTATGAGGTCACTTACATGACCACCGACAAGGCCAAGGTCGAATTGCATCTCGATCCCATGTCCGGCTCTACACGTTAGGACCGATACGCTCATTTGACGCGGCAATTGTATCGATGGAGCCGCAGGGCTGGCTCCTCCCGGGCGGAGGATCATCGTCGTACCGACATGGGCTATCGCCAATCTTCCCATCCAGGCCGATCGCATGGCGGGATCGGCCTTACCAGGAAGGAGTTTGGCGCGATGGAAGAGCGGACCATTGAAGGCGAGGGGGTGAAGATCCAGACGCAGGCTTTCGGCAATCTCGACGATCCGCCTATCCTTCTGATCATGGGCGCATTCGCCTCGATGGCCTGGTGGCTCGATGACTTCGCGGAATTGCTTGCCTCGGGTGGCCGTTATGTCATCCGCTATGACAACAGGGATACCGGCCTGTCGACGGCCTATGTGCCGGGAACAGCCAAGTACACACTCGAGGACATGGCGAAGGATGCCATGGCTGTGCTCAGTGGCTACAATCTGCAGGCAGGTCATCTGGTCGGCATGTCGATGGGTGGGGTCATTGCCCAGTTGGCCGCACTCATCAGGCCGCATCGGGTCAAGACGTTGACCATCGTCAGCTCCACGCCGCTCGGCGTCGAGTGGTTGCCGCCGCCCGACGACGACTACAGGAGGCACATGGCCACGCTCGACCATCTGGATTGGAATGATCGGGATCAGGTGGCGGATTTTCTGGCCCGCGACGCCGAGGCGGTTGCAAGCAAACGCCACCCGCATGATGCCAGCGCAGCCCGGCGTCTGATCGAAAGGGATCTGGCTCGTTCGCCATCCTTTTCGAGCCTGCAGAACCATTTGGCGGCGGCGGCCCCGTCGCCCGTCCGAGCCAAAGCCGCTGATATCCAGATTCCCACCCTGGTCGTGCATGGCATGGCGGATCCGGTGTTTCCGATCGCACATGCCCATGCCATGGTGGCGGCCATCAAGGGAGCGCGCCTCGTCGCCATCGAGGGCGGCGGCCACGAACTGCATGCCGAGGACTGGCCGCAGATCGCACGGGAAATCCTGCTCCACACTTCCGTCATTCACGTTGGAAGATTGTGAGAGCCGGGCCTTGTCCTCGATTCTTGTCTCGGTGGAGGAGTGTTTTCTGACTGTTCCTCGCCCAGCCGTCGCCGGGCATGCCACAAAGGCAGCACATACCACAGCCCCAGCAGCAGTGCGGCCGAGAGGCCGGCGAGCAGATTTGCAAGCTCATCTCTTTGGGCGATCTTCTGCACGACCACGTGGACGTCCGCACAGAGGCCGAGAGCCAGAAAGACGGTTGCAGCCAGGACGAGCCGACTCGCAACCTCATAAAACTCTTCGGTATCACGGCCGCGGTAGCCCAGCCGGTGGTAGGCGGCCGGGGCCATCAGCAGAATGGTGGACAACGCCACCAGCCCGAGCGCCAGGCCGTGCACCAGCTTAGCAGACGGGGGCAGGCGTTCGAAGCCCTCGGTCAGGATGATGGCCAGTTGAAAGCCCAGAAGGGCCTGTGCACCGGGCAGAACCACGCGCGCCTCGGTCAGGACGTGGTCGACCTTGGTGCCAATGGAGGTTTCCTGGGCGATCGGCATAGGTTGTTCCCGCTGTTGCCGGCATTGAAAGAGCGGCAGGCCGTACCAGGTGCCCAATGCGAGGACGGACCCGGCCAATGCTGCGGCCACGCCAGTGGCGAAGCCGGCGACACGGATCCCGGCTATGTAAAGAGCGAACCCCAGCGCCAGTGCGAATGGCAGCAAGGTTGCAACCATCGCCCATTTGACCGTTTCTTCAACCCCAGGAGCGGCGTGCCCCTTGTGGACGATGCGATGGTGCGCGCTGGGGAAGACCAGAAAGCCCAGAACCAGCACCATGAGGCCGAGCACGATGATCTCGATGGCCTTTTCGGCGGGCGTGAGATGTTCGAAGGCGTCCTGGAAAGGAGCCTGCAATTGAAAACCCAGCAGGATTTGTGCCCCGAGCATCAAGGTGCGGGATTCATCGAGAGCTGCCTTGACCCTGCCCATCTTCACCTCGTGGCCCGAACGGGCACGCTCAACCGGCGGCGATCGCCAGGGTCAGCAGGCAAAAGGCCAGTACGGCGGCTCCAGGCTTCCAATCAAGGCCAGGGATCGCCGCGCCAACCACGGCGGCAACGATCGATAGAGCGACCTCCAGGCAAGCCAGAAGCCATAAATGGGCCACCCCTCCGACAGCGAGTGCCACGAGGTGGGAGAGCAGGAGAAAGACCACGATCAGTGTGAGCCGCACGAAGCCTTGATAGGCGTGACGATGCTCGGCGAAGTCGAAGGATTTTCTATCCGGTTGCATCATTCGTACCTCCCTCATCGACGAATGAAATCTGGGCCTTACCCGCTCCTCAGGCTGCGGGCCGGACCTCGACTGCAACCGGGGAGGCCGGCCGCGAGTCTGTTTCCTAAGCCGGATGCGGCAGGTTTGTTCCATTGACTGCGCGTTTGGAGGCTGTCTCACGCTAGGACAGCGGGGCGTGCCTGAGGTGACTTCATCGTGCCTGTACCCTTTTTGCGAGGATGGCGTGGACCTTGCGTAGATCCTCGATGAAGGCAGAACGGGCGCGCGCAGCCATATCGGAGTCCGGGATGCGCAGCAGATAGCTGGGATGGACAGTCACGAGAATCTGGAGCCCGTCCGGCCCGGGCAGGACCTGGCCGCGCTGTTTCATCACACCGACGCCACGGCCGAGCAGGGCCTGGACAGCCGTCGCACCGAGAGCCACCACCAATTCGGGCTTGATGATCTTCAACTCCCTGTCCAGCCACCATTTGCAGGCCTGCACCTCGCCGGCATTGGGCCTTTCATGAATCCGGCGCTTGCCCCAGCGTTCGAATTTGAAATGCTTGACGGCGTTGGTGAGGTAGCACGCGTCGCGATCGAGTTCTGCATCCTGGAGGCATCTGTCGAGCAACCGGCCGGCCGGCCCGACAAAAGGGCGCCCCTGCCGGTCCTCCTGATCGCCCGGCTGCTCGCCGACCAGAACCAGGCGGGTATCTTCCCGACCTTCTCCCATCACCACCTGGGTGGCATGCTTGTAAAGATCGCAGCGCTCGCAAACAGCAACCAATCGTCTGACCTCGGCGAGCGTGATGATCTCGTCCTGATCTGGGTCCAGGGTCTCTGCGCCGGTTGGAGGTCGCATGGCGGTACCCGTTCGAGCTTGCCGTAGCGTCATCGATCCAGATCACCTGATCGGTGCGGGGGACGACCTTTGTCCGGTGCGCGCTTGACTCCGCCGCCAGGCTTGCTGTGGGCACGTCGTTCTTCCGGATCGGTCGGTGGTTTCACCTTGTCGAACCGATATTCCTCTCGCTCGGTGGTGTAGGGCTGGTCGCGGTCCCTGTCCGAAGGCTTCGGCTTGCGGGTCATGATGTCTTCCCTCACGCTGCGGGCATGCCGTATCAGGCATGCCCCGCTTCGTGGCGCTTGCGCGTGGCGGCTGCTTTCTTGGCGGATGCGGAGCGTGCCGCCGCTGGCCGCGAGGCGGAAGCCTCGCCTCCGAGCTTGCCGCCCTTATGGGAAGCCGGATGGGTCGTGGCTTTGCCACGCCCCGACCCGCCCGGTTTCTTGCCGCCACCATCGTCCTTGTTGACGGTGGCCCAGGCGCGCCTTTCGGCCTCCTTCTCGGATACGCCGCGAGCCTCGTAACCCTCGGCGATATGGTCGGCCTTGCGTTCCTGCTTGTCGGTATATTTCGACTTGTCTCCACGGGGCATGATGGGCCTCCTTTGTGCTGGTCCTCCAAACCAATACGGCCGTGCCAGGTTCCCGAATGGCCTCGACATGGCGAAAATCGTCGAGGAAATCGAGGAGGGCCCGCATGTCCGGACGCGAGCGATCCGATCAGACGGTCTGCTCTTTTGTGGCCAGAAGATGCAGCGCCGCTTCCGCGCGGCGGCGATAGCTGCTCGAACGGGCCTTCATGAACGCTGCGCGCAGCTTGCCGGTTTTGAAGGAGTCGAGGATGAGGGCCGGGACATAGCTCTTGCGGGCGACCGCCGGTGTGTTGACGAGATGATATGATACCTGGCGTATGACGGCGGCAATCTGCCGTTTGCGGCCTATTATGTTAAGAGCCGGCGTCAGGGCGGCGAGTTCCTGGACGGCCCATTTGCTGGCGCCCAGCAGGCGCAGATCCTTGGCCGTGACGTCGATGCCGGAAATGTCGCGCAGATAGGCGTTGATGTCGCCAGCTTCGATGGGGTGGAGGGCGCCGTCCGCACTTACGAACTGGAACAGCCTCGGCCCCGACAAGGCGCGCAGGCGGCCGAGGGCGCGGGCGAGGGCGGCATCGTCCGTCATGCAGCGTATGGGCTTGCCGCCCTTGCCGCGAAACCGCAGTTCGACCCGGCCCGCCTTGATAGTGAGATGCCGTTTGAGCAGGGTGGCGGCGCCATGGCTGCCATTGTCCCGCGCATAGGCGGTGCCACCGACCCGTATATGCGTGCTGTCGATCAGGGCGACGGCGCAGGCGATGGCCTTGTTCCGATCCAGCTTCGGAGAGGCGAGGTCGCGGCGGACAGCGGCCCGGATCCTGGGAAGCGTGCGCAACAGCTTTACCATGTTCAAGGCCTTGCGGTTTTCCCGCCGACGTTCCCACTCGGGATGATAGCGATATTGCAGCCGTCCCGCTTCATCCCGACCGACCGCCTGGATATGCGCCCGTTCGTCGGACGCGATGCGGACCTGAGAATAGGCCGGTGGAATGGCCAGGGCGCGAAACCGCGCCAGGGCCGCCTTGTCGGCGATCCGATGGCCCTGAGCATCGAGATATGAAAACCCCCGCCCGCAGCGGCGCCGGCAAAGCTCGAGTTGATTGGGCGATACGATCCTCAATCTTGGCATCGCTCCCTCCTAGAGCAACGTGCGATTTCTCCGAACCGCAGTTTTACTCTAACTCTTTGTTTCGACGCGTCTTTGCGATTCCAGGTGGCCCGGTCAAATCGCAAAACGCTTTAGCAGCGGATCAACGGCGCAAAAAGGGACTGGTTCCAAACGCAGCGAACACATCAGGCTATCCGCCCAGGGAACCCCTATGGTTGTCGAGGGTTAGGGAGAGTGTGCCGAGCCATGTGTGGCGGCCATGTGTGGCGTAGTCCACGAGACGGTTGCCGCAAGGATGGCTGTGCTCAAAGGAGCGATACCATGAGATCCAAACAAGGCGGAACCGGCATGGCGCCCTATGCGGCCGAGTCTCGGCACGAAATCCGCACGCTTGGTCGCGATGGACAACGAAATGCTGAAGGGCAGCTGATGCCATCCGGCGCGGCGTTACCCCCGCACTCGTCAGGCAGGCTGCAGAGAGATCGGCTCCCAAACCAGGGAGCGTGGAAGAAGGCGGCACGAAACGAAAGCGGGCACCGCCGTCGTCCCAGTCTCGATAGAATCACAATCGACCTAACAGGAGCAGCAAGAGCAGAATGACGACGACAAGGCCGAGGCCGCCACTCGGCCAATATCCCCAGCCGGTCGAATAAGGCCATCTTGGCAGGGCGCCAAGCAGTGCAAGTATAAGAATAACGAGGAGAATTGTGTAAATCATGCTAATCTCCTTTCAATCGGTGGGTAGAAACTCACATGATTGGGAAATTGTTCCGTGTATGTATGATAATTACTGACAGATTTCTGAAGGCATATTCAGGTATCTGGAGAATTCCTTGTGAAGATTGGCTGAAATCGACATTCCGCGGCACGCTCGCCCTGTTGCAGATGCCGATATCGGACCAGTCAGCAATCTTTCTGGTTGGGGAGGATACGATGTCCCGCCTTCGTCTACTGGTATCTCTTGCGGGTGGATTCGCCATCGTCAGGCTGCTCGACGAAAATCGGCGTCTACGGGTGGAACTCGACGCCCGTATGGCCCGGGAAGCAATCTTGGACGAGAAGTCCAAGCGCGGATTGGGCGGGGAGCGCCATGCCGGGACTGAGGCGATGCGCTATCCTCCTGGGCAGTGGGATGAAGTGGATGAGGCGGCGGACGCATCCTTTCCCGCCAGCGATCCCCCCGCTTTCAATAGCCGCCGCACGACATGAATGGGCTTCAGAACATTTCGGCTCCTGGCGAGTTTGGTAGCGGTCTCGAAACAGGAGGACGACATGGATTGGAATCGCGTGGAAGGAAACTGGAAGCAGCTCAAGGGTCAGGTGAAGGAGCAATGGGGCAAGCTCACCGACGACGACCTGGATGTCATTGCGGGTCAGCGTGAGCAGCTCGAGGGCAAGCTTCAGGAGCGCTATGGTCTCACCAAGGACAAGGTCCGCTCGGAGATCGATTCCTGGTACGCCAGCCGGAACTGGCAATAAAACAAGCGCCCCGGATCACCGTTCGCGTGGTCCGGGGCGCGCTTGATTTCGGGGGAATCGCGGCCACGGCGGCGCGTAGCGCCTCAATCGGCACAATAGGTCTAACTCTTTGCTTGAATCGTAAAACGTTGGAGCCGCTCCATCAAGGTCTGGGCATCATGTGGTGCCTGCAGCTTGTCGGTATTGTCGAAGAAGACGAAAACGTCGCGCCGTCGCGATATGTCCTCGGGCTGTCCCACCAGCCGGCTTTCGACCGGTGTCCTGCCCAGGGCCCACGCCTTTACCCGTCTTGCCCAGAGATCGATCGCCTCAGCATCGTAAGCGCTGCGATAGAGTTCCTTTGATCCATGCAGCCGGCAATAGATGAATTTCGACGTGACATCCATGACAAGCGGCCAGTCGACACTGTCAGCGCAGACGAGGGTCACATCGTGCTCGCGCAGCAGTGTGATGAAATCGCTGACGAGGAAGCTCTCGTGTCGGATTTCGAGAGCATGTCGTATCGGCTGCTCTCTCGGCGTCTTCAGCCACGGTTCGGTGCGGAGTTTGTCGTCATGCTTCCTGGCGGCATGCACGGCGGCGGCGGTATCGCGAGGCAGTTGCTTCAGGAAATCCGCGAGTAGATCCGCATCGAACCGGAAACTGGGCGGCAGCTGCCACAGGATCGGGCCCAGCTTGTGCTCCAGGCGTAATACGCCGGAAGCGAAGAAATTGGCGAGCGGCGCCGAAATCTCGCGCAGCCGCTTGACGTGGGTGATGAAGCGCGGGGCCTTGACGGCGAAGACGAAATCATCGGGGGTTTGCTCGAACCATCGCGCGAAGGTCGTCGGCGTCTGCAGACGATAGAAAGTGCTGTTGACCTCTATCGTCTTGAAAACACTGCTGGCATAGGCGAGTTCGCTCCTGTGCGGCAGTCCTTCGGGATAGAATTTGCCGCGCCAGGGCGGGTAGTTCCAACCCGATATGCCGATGCGGACATCTGCACGGCGCATGCCGATCTCCCCCACGCGGTCCAAACCCATTTTTGATCAAACCGGCACCGGCACATGCTGTTCCAAGTGCGCTATCCAAAGGAACGAGCGGCAGCAATCGGGACGACGCGGGTATCGAAGATGAAGGACGGCGGGCTGCGGCGACTCGAATGAAGGTGTTGAGGTTTATCGCTTAGGGGCGGAACAACCTTCGCGCTCCCTGCGTTGAATTAGCACACCACACCATCTCAGCCGCCAAAGGAAGGGGATTTTCCTTGCCGGATAATCATGTGACCGAGAACACTGAGCGGACCGACATCGTAAAGCTGATCCCTGCCTTGCGCGCTTTTGCACGCACCTTCTGTCAGGAACCCACCGATGCCGACGACCTGGTTCAGGAAACGCTTCTCAAGGCTCTCGCCAATATCGATCAATTCGAACCGGGAACCCGGTTGAAGTCCTGGCTCTTCACGATCATGCGCAACAGCTATTGCACAAAGGCCAAGAAGAGGAGCCGTGAGGTGCTGCGCGGCGACGACACGCTGTTCGATAGTGCGGTGCCGTCGGGCGAACAGGAATGGAACGTCAGGATGGGTGAAGTCGGCCGAGCGTTCCAGAACCTGCCCGACAAATACAAGGAGATCATCGCCCTCATCGTGATCCTGGGCGAATCTTATGAGAACGCGGCGCAGATCTGCGGCTGTGCCGTGGGCACGGTCAAAAGCAGGCTCAACCGGGCGAGGGCCCGCCTGACCTTTGAAATGGGCGAGGAGGATTATAGGCAAGCGAGCTAGTCACGCACGCTCGGCCTGCCGCAATATCCGCGTTCCTGGTAGAAGTCGGAGCGCCTCGCCAGCCAACCGTTACAAGCTTGTAGCGGCAACCGTGTTGGCAGGCCTCCTGTCGGGCCACGCCCGGGGAACGGGCAGGGTAGCCGTCATGCATGCCTTCTCAAGGCATCACGGGAATTTCGGCTTCCTTGCAGGCTTCGAGGAAGGCGGCTCGCGCATCGTCGGGCCCCCCGATCCCGGCCAGAACATCCAGACAAGTCCGCTGCGCTTCGATGAATTTCGGCCCGATATCAGCAGACCATTCGTTCTGCAAATAATAGGATGCCTCTTCGGTGGAAGTCAGAATCCTGACGTTTCCGCTGTCGGCTCCGAGCTGGACCGGGCGGCTCCAGGGTTGGGTGTCCATATCACATCTCCTGATTAACAACCCGGGTAGGGTCGGATGGTTCCGGGCGGAGCGAGCCATGACCGGTTGGCGCAGGCAGGCAGTCTCCGCGCCCTTGAGGAACGTATCGGCAGGAAAAGGGTTTGGGGCGACAAGCAGATCGAGAGAAGGAGGCTGACATGACCCCTACGATCGAAAAGGACAATGTCCAGCCGGCCCCGCGCGATGGGCGGGATACGCAAAACATTACAGCCGATACCGTCCGGCAGGGGCCAGCGGGCTGGCGGGTCCTTTATGTGCTGGTGGTGGGAACGGTCGGCGCTGCCCTGGCCTGCCTCGTTGCTTATCTGGCCTGGGCATATCTCCGATAGGATTGGGCCCTTTCGTTCCGACGCCATCGGACGGCAAGGCCGACAGCGACAGAGCGCAGGAACAATCGCATCGACGCTCGGTTTGAGAAATAGTCGCGGGTGTCGTCGCCAGAGCTCTCGCGGCGGTCATCGTCGAGCCTGGAGGTAGATCTATGGCGCCACGAGCGAACTGGAAGGGATTCCTGAAAATTGCGGAGGTTGCTTGTCCGGTTGCGCTCTACACGGCCGCATCGGCTTCCGATCGCATAGTATTTCACACGCTCAACCGTGCAAACGGCCATCGCGTCCATCGTGTCTTCATCGATGGCGAGACTGGCAAGACCGTGCCTCGGGAAGAGCAGGTCAAAGGCTATGAGACAACACCAGGCGACTATGTCGTACTGGAGCCGGAGGAAGTCGCATCCGCCGTGCCGGAAAGCGACAAGACTCTGGCCGTTGACGCCTTCGTGCCATGCAGGGAGATCGACGATGTCTATTTCGACAACCCCTATTATCTCGCGCCGGCCAATGGGGAGGCCGAGGAAGTCTATGCGGTGATCCGCGATGGCATGAGCGCCGGCGAGGTCGCGGCGCTGGCCCGAACCGTACTGTTCCGGCGGGTCCGGACGGTGCTGATTCGGGCGCATGGGCCGGGGCTGATCGCGACCACGCTCAATTTCGACTATGAGGTGCGCCCGGCCGAGGAGGTCTTCGATGACGTTCCGGACCTCACCATCGAAGGCGAGATGCTGGATCTGGCCAAGCACATCATCCAAACCAAGTCCGGCGCATTCGATCCATCGCAATTCGAGGATCGCTATGAACAGGCCCTCGCCGATCTGGTCAAGGCCAAGATCGCAGGAAAGCCGGTTCCGGTCCGCAAGGAGCCTGCCCGCGAAAAGGTGGTTGATCTGATGGCGGTCTTGCGCGAAAGCGCGGGGGTGACTGGCATCAAACCGGCGCGGCGATCCTCGGCGCCCCCCAAGGCCGCTCGCAAGACGACCACGCGCAAGACGACTGCGCATAAGACTCGGCGCAAGGCGGGCTGAGATGAGCGCGCTCGAACCCTATCACCACAAACGCGATTTCAAGGTGACCCCCGAACCCAAGGGACGAGCCGGTCGCAGGCGCGGCAACAGCTTCGTGATCCAGAAGCACGACGCCAGGCGGCTGCATTATGATTTCCGGCTCGAGATGGACGGCGTGCTCAAAAGCTGGGCGGTAACCAAGGGACCCAGCCTGGTCCCCGGCGAAAAGCGCCTTGCCGTGCATGTCGAGGACCATCCGCTCGACTATGGAGATTTCGAGGGAACCATCCCCAAGGGGGAATATGGCGGCGGCACCGTGGTCCTGTGGGATCGGGGCACTTGGCAGTCGATCGGGGATGCGCATCGGGGCTATGACAAGGGGCATCTGGAATTCGAGCTGAAGGGCGAAAAGCTTGCCGGCCGCTGGCATCTGATCCGGATGCGCGGCAAGCCACGCGAAAAGCGCGAGAACTGGCTACTGATCAAGGCAGAGGACGAGGCCGCTCGTCCGCCGGACGCCCCCGACATTCTGGAGGAACGGCCGGAATCGGTGAAGACGGGCCGCGATGTCGCCGAGATTGCGGGCGAAGAACCGGGCTGGTCATCCAAGACGGGCAGGATTGCTCCCAAGGCCAGGCGGACCCGGCAACCAGCAGGTCGACACAAGCCCGGCACCGTCTCCGATCCGGCCTCGATCAAGGGGGCAAAGAGGACGCCGATGCCGGATTTTGTCGAGCCGACGCTCGCGACGCTCGTTGCCAAGGCGCCGACCGGTCCCGATTGGATCCACGAGATCAAATTCGATGGCTATCGCCTGCAGGCGCGCATCGAGGCAGGGCGGGTCAAGCTCCTGACCCGCAGCGGTCTCGATTGGACCGGAAAGTTCGGCAAGCGGGTGCCGGCAGCATTGCAGGCCCTGCCGATAGGCTCGGCGCTGCTCGATGGCGAGTTGGTGGTCGAGGCCGGCACAGGAGCCTCTGATTTTTCCTCTCTGCAGGCCGATCTGAGCGAGGGTCGCTCCGACCGCTTCGTCTATTATGGCTTCGATCTCATCCATCTTGACGGCTATGACCTCCGGGCCTTGCCGCTCGTCCGGCGCAAGATGCTTTTGCAGGAACTGCTCGCCGATGCCGGGGCGGAGATCCGCTTTTCCGATCACTTCGAGGCGAGCGGCGCCATGGTCCTGCGTCACGCCTGCCGGCTGAGCCTCGAAGGCATCGTCTCCAAGCTTCGCACAGCCCCCTACCAATCCGGGCGCGGCAGGAGCTGGGTCAAGTCCAAATGCTCGGGGCGCCAGGAGTTCGTGGTCGCCGGCTATGTGCCATCGACGATATCCCGAAAGGCGATCGGATCGCTCGTCCTCGGCGTCTATGAAGACGGGGGCCTGGAGCCGGTCGGCCGGGTCGGCACCGGATTCACCCGTTCGGTCGCCGAAGCTCTGTTCGGGCGCCTGGAGGGCATGCGCGTCAAGCAGAACCCGTTTGCCCGCCCGCTCACCGCCGAGGAAGGGCGGGAGGTGCGTTTCACGCGCCCGGACTTGGTGGCCGAGGTGGAATTCCGGGCCTGGACGGCCGATCGTCATCTGCGCCATGCTGCCTTTCGCGGTCTTCGCGAGGACAAGCCGGCAAAAGAGGTCGTCAGGGAGACCAGGAAAAAGGCAGGAACCATGGCTGCAGCACCGCGCCGAACCGTGAAGCTCACCCATCCCGACCGGCTCTATTGGCCGCAGGAAGGCGTGACGAAGGAAGGGCTTGCCGATTACTATGCCGAGGTCTGGCGCGCCATGGCCCCCTTCGTCGTCGGCCGACCGCTGGCCCTGCTGCGTTGTCCCGATGGCATCGAGGGACCTCGCTTCTTCCAAAAGCACGCCTGGAAGGGCGTGAACGAGCACATTCTTCAGGTGAGCGACCCCAAGGACCGGGATGGCGAGCCCCTGATCGCGATCGAGGACCTCGACGGCCTGATCGGCCTGGTCCAGGCTGCCGTCCTGGAGATCCACCCGTGGGGATCGACGCTCGCCGATTGGGAGCGGCCCGATATGATCACAATGGATCTCGATCCCGGTGACGATGTCGCGTGGGGCGAGGTCATCGCAGCCGCCGAACAGGTGAAGGAGCGGCTGGAACAGGCCGGGTTAACTGCTTTCGTGAAGACGTCGGGTGGCAAGGGGCTGCATGTAGTCGCTCCCTTGAAGCCGAAAGCCAACTGGCCGAAGGTCAAGGCCTTCACCAAGGCCATGGCCGATGCCATGGCCGCCGACAGTCCGGATCGCTTCGTCTCAACCATCGCCAAGGCAAAACGCCACGGCAAGATCCTGATCGATTATCTGCGCAATCAGCGCGGCTCAACGGCGGTTGCGCCCTATTCGACGCGAGCGCGGCCGGGTGCCGCCGTTTCCATGCCGCTCGCCTGGGAGGAACTGGCGCCCGCGATCGGGCCGGCCTATTTCACCGTGACGAACACGCCGACGCGGCTATCGGCCCTTGCCGCCGATCCCTGGGCGCATTTCCTCGAGGCGGCCGTGCCCCTCGAAGCCCGGACGGTGCGCAAAACAGCTTGAGAGAGGGCGGTACGGAGATCAGCGTCGTGCCTCGCGCGCCAGGCTCCGGCGCAGGGCATCCATGATGCTGACCACCTTGCCGGGCACTTCGGTCTTGGGCTGGGCCGCGGACCGACGCCGCCCTTTCTTCTTGGTGGCGATAATTTCGAGAAGACGCTCCTGCACGGGATCGCGGACCATCTCCGGGCTCCAGGATTTCGTGCGCCCATCGATCAATTTTTGCATGAGCTGCAGCGCGGCCTGATCGGGACTGATATTGCCGAGCTTGTCGAAATAGGTGCCGGGGTCACGGACCTCGTCGCCGAAACGCAGGGTCCACACGACGATGCCCTTGCCGCGGGGCTCCAGCATTACCGCACGCTCCCGCCGATACATCACCAGGCGGGCAATGCCGACCATATGCGTCGTCGCCATGGCGTCCCGGATGACCGCGAAAGCTTCCTCCCCGACAGGATCGTCCGGCGTCAGATAATGCGGCTTGTCGAGCCAGATCCATTCAATGTCCTCCTGCGGCGCGAAGAGTTCGATGTCGATGGTCCGGGTGCTTTCCAGAGCGACGGCCTCGATCTCGTCTTCCTCGAGCATGACATAGTCTTCCTCGCCGCGCTGATAGCCCTTGACCTCGTCGTCCTCCTCGACGTGCTTGCCGGTGACCGCATCGACATATTGACTGACGATACGATTGCCGGTCGCGCGGTTGAGCGTATGGAACCGGACTTTCTCGCTCTCCGACGTCGCCGGCGTCAGCGCCACCGGGCAGGTGACCAGCGAGAGTTTGAGGTAGCCTTTCCAGAACGGGCGAGAAACCATGGGGCTTTCTCCTGAGGCAAGGCACGTTCATGTGAACGCCGGGAGGCTCTTTCTATGTCTCCCGCACGAAGATATCGGCGTTTGTCGTCACCGCGTGGGGCCAAGGGCGCTCGGTGATGCGGGCGTCCGGATCGAGCTGACCATCGGAGATGACATGCCAGACCGTGTTGAGGCGGTCGCCGCGCGACAATCCGCTATAGGAACAAAGCAAATCTCCGCCAGCGGTCGAGGCCGTGAAGGCAAAACTGATGCAATGTCCGAGATGAAGGCCCGAGACGGCGATCTCCGTGCCGTAGAAGCCGCTTTCGAGGAGCGCCGTCTTGAAAGTGCCGGTGATCCTGCCTTCCGCATCATCGGTAATGGTAAGGATCGATCCGTATTGGTTCTTCCATCTGCCTACCCAGCTCATTCCAGTCCTCCCTATCGGCTCTCCCGCCCTTGTCGGCGCGGTCGCGCCGGGCGAATGAGACGATGTGCGCCGACGGGACGGCGTGCTCTCGGCATGTCCGCGAGGGACCATTCCTGAAGAAGAACAAGCTTCGGCGCGGATTGTTTCATGCCGCCGACCGGAGCTGTGGCCAATCTCGATGGCCTGAGCGACGCCAAGGCTTGCCAATCACCGTGGTGTGACGGGTAGCGACAAACCCAACCAGCCTCGTCCCTCGGGATGCCTTGAGGAACTCCATATCCGCTGGGCAGTTAGATTCTCGATTACACGAGAGGGCACGGCCATGATGGATATCCGCGAAAATATGGAAGTCGTTGACGCCAATGATCAACATGTCGGCATTGTAGAAAGCGTGGAAGGCTCCTCGATCAAGTTGAGCAGCGAGGATATCCTGGATCCCCGGGAGCCTTTCATCGACATATCCCAGGTGTCCGCGGTCGAGGGGAACAAGGTGAGGTTGCGGCAGAAGGTATCGGCCGTTGCGACGCGAGCTTTCCTGTCTTCCGAGGAATAGGCAGCCGCGCTTGCCAGAGCGACGGCTGCCTCATGCCGCAACGGGCATTTTCCGAGCCACTTAATGCGCGGGCGCGTAGGTCACGATTTCGCTCGCCGCATTTTCGACCGCTGGCTTGGAATAGAGCAGGGGCACATATTGTCCATCGGCCCAGAGCGGCGCGAGATCGCGATAATGGGGGCTGAAGGGATTTCCCGATTGTCCGGGCGCGTTGATGACGCGGCTGGCATCCCAATTGCCGACATCCAGCACCATGCGGAAGGAAGCGCCAGAGGTCAGGCGAAAGTCCGAGCTGCGATAGCTCGTGGCATGGGGCACGTTGCTGGCACCTCCAAGCTCGAGCGGGCCCACACGCATCTGCGCCTGGGTCGAGGGGTCGGCAAGCGACGTGAGCGCGTGATCGAATTGGGCATGGTGCAGCCGGCCCCAGCGCCATTGGCCGGCATCCTCGCCGAGAAGCTTGGAAACCTCCGCGACCGCCGCGCCGATGCTCTGCAGCAGCAGCTTGTCGCGTGCCGCGGCCGGATCGGTGCCGAGCGAGGCGTCCGGTTTCTCCAGAAGCTCGAACATCGCGCCGACGCTCGGCTTGGGAATGAGGGAGCGAGCCGCCTCCGGCACGGTGGCGTTCACCAGCGCCGGACCGATATGCTTGCTGATCCACACCTCGAACAGGGCGGCGGCCGCGCTGTCGCGGTCATCGCGCGCATTCCAACCACGCAAGAGCTGCAGCCCCTTGCCTATCTGGGGATCATCGGATTGCAGCGGCTTGAGGAGCACGATCAGCCGGCGGCCAAGCATGGTGGTGTCGTCGTTCTGCAAGTCCATTGCGTCGGCGAGGCTGAATTTCTTCTTGTCCTGCAGTACCTCGACGATGCGGTCCCAGCGGGCGGGATTGGCCCAGGAATCGAAGCCGATGCGGCGCTGCGCGACCGGATAGTCGGGCGGCAGGTTCATCTGGTTGGCGGTGGCGAAATAGCCGGTCTTCGGATTGAAGACGCTCGGCAATTCATCCAGGCGCAAAAAGCCCTGCCATTCATAGCGCCCGTCGCCCGGCACCGGCAGCAGACCGTCATAGCTAAGGCGGCGCGGCGCCATCCCACCCGGCTGCCAGCCGATATTGCCCCTGGTATCGGCATAGATCTGGTTTTCCGAGGGCGCGCCCCAGCGCTTCATCGCAGCCTGGAATTCAGGCCAGGTCTTCGCCGTCATGTAGTCGGACGAGCCGAAATAGGCCGAGGTTCCCGGCTCGAACCAGACGGAGCGAATGGTAAAAGCCAGATTGCGCTTGGCATCGGTGGCTAGAACCGGCCCGTGCCGGGTGAAGCGCATCTCGATCTCTTGTGGCTCGGCGCCCTTGACCTCGACCTTTTCGCGCACGATCCGGATCGGTTCCCAGTCCGTGCCGAACTTGACCTGATCGGGATTGCTCGGATTGAGTGCCTCGACATAGAGATCTTCCTGATCCATGCCGAAGATCGTCAGGCCGAAAGCGATGCGGCCATTATGGCCGATCGAAATGCCGGGCAGCGCCGGTTCGCCGGCGCCGATCACATTCATGCCCGGCGCGACGAGGTGAACGATATAGCGCAGGGACGGCACGCTATGGTCGCGATGCGGATCATTGGCCAGGATCGGGCGCCTGGTTGCCGTGCGCTTGCCGGAGACGACCCAATTGTTGGAGCCGATCGTCTCGACCTTGGTCTGCGCCTGCGCAAGGAGGGTGTCAGGATCATAGGCCTGCGCCGCCTTCTTGCCCGCCCCGAACTTCACCGGATCGGTCGCAAGCGTGTAGTCCTTGAGCACATCCCGTGGAATTGAACAGGGATCGAGGCCATCGGGAAGCTTCGTCGTCCAGGCGGGTTCGAATTGAGCCTGGAGCCTGTCGGCCTGGAGCCCGGCAGCGCAGGCAATTTGTGCGCGCTGCACTTCGAGCTCGACATTGCGCGTCAGACCGTGACTGCGGATGCGCACGATATCGTCCGCATTCCACAGATCGGGACGCGAGCCGGCGATCTTGAACTCCTCGGGTAGCGGCTGCGCACCCTCCCGCGTTTCCTGGACATAGGCGTTGACGCCGGCAACGAAGGCGTCCGCGTAGTCTTTCGCATGCGGCCCGTAGGACTGCCATTCCTTGCCCATGTCGCCGCGATAGAGGAACAGGCGTGCCGCACGGTCCTGCTCGACATAGCTCGAACCGAAATCCCTGGCCAGAAGACCAAGGCCGCGCTTGCGCCACAGATCAATCTGCCACAGGCGGTCGCGCGCGGCATTGTAGCCTTGCATGAAGAAGGCATCGCGCCGGTTGGCGGTATAGAGATGCGCGATACCCCAGTGATCGAGGATCATTGTGGCAGGGTGCTGCAAACCGCGGATATTGTGGGTCTGTTGCCGTACACCCGATGAGATTTCCGCAAGAGAAGGTGGAACCCAAGCGACCAACGCGACGGAGCTTAGAAAGATGGTCAGGCTACGAAGCATATCAATGACCTTATTTTTCTATGCGGTACACTTTTGAAAATTATGATTATTTTGAACAGGACGCGAATAGTGGCGTCATTTCTATCGTCAGACAAGATGCTTATCTTCGTCTCTTCCGGAATATCCGTCGCCAGAGCCGCATGTCTTGCTTGAATTGGACACCGCGAGGCCAAGCCTCGCCGTCGCAGGCGGATAGCGTGCATGGGCGGGGGCAGGCCTGGGCCGTCGTGTCAAAATAGGTTTAATTTACTGAAAAAAATCTTGCAATAACAATATGTTATTGCATATTTTTTAATTCATGAATGAAATCTTGTGCCGTATGGGCGAAAGGGCTCAAGGCACCATTTGCGGTGCCCTAGCGGCCGTGAAGATCGCCGTTCTTGACGGTGTTGTTCTCTTTGGAGCTGTCCGCGAGCACGAGAAAGCGCGCCGATAAAGGCAGGCTGGCGCCGCCGAGCGCGCGGGCATGAATGCCCACGGTTCCCTCGCGCACATGGGGCGTTCTAAGTCCCTCAACGTCGATTCTGCCGAATGCCTCGCGCACGGCGTCGACAAGGCGCGCCCTGACATCGGACGGCATCCAGCCATCGATGACGGCTGCCTCGAAATCGATCACGGCACAGGACGAGACGATGGCGTACGCCAGGGCGTCGGCCGCCTTGCGGATCCAGAGCTCGACTTCCTCACCCAGATCGCCCCATACCTCGGGCGATGTCCATAGATGCGCGGCTTCGATGCCGCGTTCCTTCAACGCCTTTTCCAGCATGGCGATGGAGGCGACGTCGATGAGCTGGGTCGGCCTGCCGTCAGGGCCGGGGACAGGCATGGAGCCGAGCGCGCCGGCATTGCCGGTCTGGCCGCCGAACAGGCGGCCGTTTAACACGATGCCTCCTCCGGCAAAGGCGCCGATATAGAAATAGACGAAGTCACGCACGCCTGCGAACTGGCCGAAGACGAGTTCGGCCCCACAGGCTGCGGTGGCGTCATTCTCCAGATAGACCGGAAAATCGCAATTCGACTGGAGGTCGGCCTGGATGCTGCGATCGCGCCATTCGTCCATCACGGCGGGCGGGGCACCGGCCGCATCGGCCCAGTTCCACAGCTCGAACGGCATGGCGATGCCGAGCCCCGCGATGCGTTTGTTCGCGGCAGGACTGAGCGTTGCCCTGATGGACGCGATGCCGTCGAGCGCAAAGCCAATCGTCTCGCCCGGGGCAGGGTAGCGGTAGGATTTGTGCAGCATCGCGCGCACATTGCCGAGAAAATCGATCAGCACCAGATCGGCGCTGCGCCGCCCGATCTTCAGGCCGAGGAAATAGGCGCCTTCCGGATTGAGTGCCATGGGGATCGAGGGCTGGCCGATACGTCCGCGCACCGGTTCCTGACGCGTCAGCAAGCCTGCTTCCTCCAATTCCCGCATGATCACCGAAACGGTCTGCAGTGACAGGCTGGTCATGCGGGCGATGTCGGATTTGGCCAGGGCGCCGTGCTCGCGAACGAGCGAGAGCACGATACGCTCGTTGTGGTCGCGCATACCACTCTGGTTGGTGCCGCGATGAAAGCGGCTCTCGGCCAGCTCGGGCGAACCGGCCTTCTGGGTGCCAGCCTCCATCCCATTTCCTCCCCGTAAGCAGAGTTTCTTAATATTGCAGCTTCCTCTCGTTCGAATCCGTGGCTCGAACGAGAGGAAGCTGCATTGGGCTACATCGCTCCTTTCACCAAGAATGGGCGCTTCGTGCAAGGGCGTCAATAAATAACTAAATAAGACTTATTTATTTATTGACAAGGCAGGCAGGGATGATGTTTTTTATGTCCAGGCGCCAATGCGGCAATGAAGGCGCCCCGAAAGCGAGGTCCGGGCAGCCGGCCAAGCGATCCAAAATGGGAGGAATATGATGAAAAAACGTGTCCTGAAGTCGGCGCTGTTGTGCGCCAGCGTCCTGTCTCTCGGTGTCTTTGCGACCCCAGGCTTTGCAGCCGATGTCGGTGCCTGCCTGATCACCAAGACCGACACCAATCCCTTCTTCGTGAAGATGAAGGAGGGCGCGACTGCCAAGGCCAAGGAGCTTGGCGTCAACCTCAAGGCCTATGCGGGCAAGATCGACGGTGACAATGAGAGCCAGGTCTCGGCCATCGAATCCTGCATCGCCGACGGGGCAAAGGGCATTTTGCTGGTGCCTTCGGACTCCAAGGCCATCATCGACTCCGTCAAGAAGGCCCGCGCCGCCGGCATCCTCGTTATCGCGCTGGACACGCCGCTGGAGCCGATCGACGCCGCCGACGCCACCTTCGCCACCGACAATTTCAAGGCGGGCGAACTGATCGGCCAATGGGCGCAGGCGACGCTGGGCGACAAGGCCAAGGAAGCCAAGATCGCCTATCTCGATCTCAATCCGAGCCAGCCGACCGTCGATGTCCTGCGCGACCAGGGCTTCATGAGTGGGTTCGGCATTTCCAAGATCGCCAATCCGACCAAGATCCAGGATTGGGGCGATGCCCGCAACGTCTGCCACGACGTGACCAACGGCAATGAAGAGGGCGGCCGGTCCGCCATGGAGAATTGTCTCCAGAAGGACCCGATGATCAACGTCGTCTACACCATCAACGAACCGGCCGCCGCGGGCGCCTATGAGGCGCTGAAGTCCGTCGGCCGCGAGAAGGACGTGCTGCTCGTCTCGGTCGATGGTGGCTGCCCGGGCGTGAAGAACGTCGCTGAGGGCGTCATCGGCGCCACCTCGCAGCAATATCCGCTCAAGATGGCGGCCATGGGCATCGAAGCCATCAAGAAGTTCGCCGATAGCGGCGAGAAGCCCAAGCCCACCGAAGGCAAGGCGTTCTTCGACACCGGCGCCACCCTCGTCACCGACAAGCCGGCTTCCGGCGTCGAATCCATCGACACCAAGAAAGGCAAGGACCTGTGCTGGGGCTGATCTGAGCTCAGCCCGGCCAACGTTCAATCTTGTTCTTACGGAGGAGCGGCCCCCGCGCCGCTCCTTTTGCGAGGGGCCCCGCCCCGCGGGAGGAGACCAAAGATATGACCGATCCTTCGGCAAATGTCGGACGTCCACAGGACTTCGAAAAAGTCCTCTCGGGCAGCGACACCAGCGTAGCCAGTTTCGACGTTCACAAGAAATCACTCCTGGAAAAGGCACAGCACTTCCTGCACGGAAATCCGGCGATGGTGCCGTTGATCGTGCTGGTACTGTCCACCGCCATCTTCGGCATCATCCTGGGCAGTAAGTTCTTTTCGGCCTTTTCATTGACGCTGATCCTGCAGCAGGTGGCCATCACCGGTATCGTCGGCGCAGCGCAGACTCTGGTCATCCTGACAGCCGGCATCGACCTCTCGGTCGGCGCGATCATGGTGCTGTCCTCCGTTGTGATGGGGCAGTTCACCTTCCGGTACGGCCTGCCGGTTCCCCTATCGATCCTGTGCGGCTTCGCCTGCGGTGCCCTCTGCGGCTATATCAACGGACTGCTCGTCTCCCGCATGAAGCTGCCGCCCTTCATCGTCACGCTGGGCAGCTGGCAGATCATCCTGGCAGCCAATTTCCTCTACTCGGCCAATGAGACGATCCGCAGCCAGGACATCGCGGCCCAGGCCCCGCTGCTGCAACTCTTCGGTGCGAGCTTCCGCTTCGGAGGCGCGGTCTTGACGGCCGGCGTGGTCGCCATGGTGCTGTTGGTCGCGGTCCTGTGGTACGTGCTCAACCACACTGCCTGGGGCCGGCATGTCTATGCCGTGGGCGATGATCCCGACGCGGCCGAACTTTCCGGCGTCGGCACCAACAAGATGCTGCTCCAGGTCTATACGCTGTCCGGCCTCATCTGCGCCCTGGCGGGCTGGGTCCTGATCGGCCGCCTCGGCTCGGTTTCACCGACCTCCGGCCAGTTCGCCAATATCGAGTCGATCACCGCGGTAGTCATCGGCGGCATCTCCCTGTTCGGAGGCCGCGGCTCGATCCTGGGCATGATCTTCGGCGCCCTGATCGTCGGCGTGTTCCAGCTCGGCCTCAGGCTGGTCGGCACCGACCCGCAATGGACCTACCTGCTCATCGGCGTTCTCATCATCGGCGCCGTGACCGTCGACCAGTGGATCAGAAAGGTTGCAGGCTAATGGCACAGGAACCCATTCTCAGCGCACGCGGCCTGATCAAGCGCTATGGCCGGGTCACCGCTCTCAACAATTGCGAGTTCGACCTCTATCCCGGTGAGATCCTCGCCGTGATCGGCGATAACGGGGCTGGCAAATCGTCCCTGATCAAGGCCTTGTCGGGCGCCATCACGCCTGACGAGGGGGAAATCAGGCTCGACGGCAAGGTCGTCAACTTCAAGTCGCCCATCGATGCCCGCGAAGCGGGGATCGAGTGCGTGTACCAGAACCTGGCTCTGTCGCCGGCCCTGTCCATCGCCGACAACATGTTCCTGGGGCGGGAGATCCGCAAGCCCGGCATCCTCGGCCAATGGTTCAAGATGCTCGACAGGCCCGCCATGGAAAAGCGGGCCCGCGAGAAGCTGACCGAACTCGGCCTGATGACCATCCAGAACATCGGCCAGGCGGTCGAGACCCTGTCGGGTGGCCAGCGCCAGGGCGTCGCGGTGGCGCGTGCGGCCGCCTTCGGATCGAAGGTGGTCTTCATGGACGAGCCGACTGCCGCTCTCGGCGTCAAGGAAAGCCGCCGTGTCCTGGAACTCATCCTCGACGTGAAGCGGCGGGGGCTGCCGATCGTGCTGATCTCGCACAACATGCCCCATGTCTTCGAGGTGGCCGATCGCATCCACATCCACCGGCTCGGCCGGCGGCTCTGCGTTATCAATCCGCGAGACTACACGATGTCCGACGCGGTCGCCTTCATGACGGGTGCCAAGAGCCCGCCGGAGGAACTGGTCGCAGCCTGACAGATACGAGGGCCGGGGGGCGTTGTCCCCCCGGCTGGCGTGTTTCTTGCTTCGCCTCCTTATCGACGAAGCCATCAGGAGACGATGCTCCATACCAAAAGCAGCATCGTCTCCCAACCCGAGAAAGGCCACCATGGCGCTGAACCCAACGCTCGCACGGGTCACCGATCGGATCGTGGAGCGGTCCGCCGCCCTTCGCCGTCCCTATCTCGCGCGCATGGCGCGCGCCCGGGCCGCCGGCACCGTTCGCGCCCATCTGTCCTGCGGCAATCAGGCCCATGCCTATGCGGCCATGCCGGCGGACGACAAGGCGACGCTGGTCAAGGGCGGCGCAGGCAATCTCGGCATCATCAGCGCCTATAACGACATGCTCTCGGCGCACCAGCCCTATGAGAGCTACCCCGACCTGATCCGCGCGGCGGCGCGTACGGCCGGCGGCACGGCGCAGATGGCCGGCGGTGTTCCGGCGATGTGCGACGGCGTCACCCAGGGCCAGGCCGGAATGGAGCTGTCGCTGTTCTCGCGCGATGCCATCGCCATGGCAGCCGGCATCGCGCTCAGCCACAACACCTTCGATTCGATCGTCTATCTCGGTGTCTGCGACAAGATCGTGCCGGGCCTCGTCATTGCGGCGGCCGCCTTTGGCCATATGCCGGCGATCTTCGTGCCGGCCGGGCCGATGGCGAGCGGCATCGCCAATGACGAGAAGTCCAAGGTGCGCCAGCTCTTCGCCACGGGCCAATGCGGGCGCGACAAGCTGATGCAAGCGGAGATGGCGGCCTATCACGGGCCGGGCACCTGCACTTTCTATGGCACGGCCAACACCAACCAGATGCTGATGGAATTCATGGGCCTGCATTTGCCGGGTTCGAGCTTCGTCAATCCCAACACGCCCCTGCGCGATGCGCTCACCGTGGAAGCCGCCAGGCGTGCCTTGTCGATCACGGCCCTGGGCAACGACTACACGCCGGTCTGCGACGTGCTCGACGAGCGCGCCTTCGTCAACGGCATCGTCGGGCTCAACGCCACGGGCGGCTCCACCAATCTGCTCATTCACATGATCGCCATGGCGCGGGCGGCCGGGATCGTGCTCGACTGGCAGGACTTTGCCGATCTTTCGGACGTGACGCCCCTGATGGCACGCGTCTATCCGAACGGGCTCGCGGATGTGAACCATTTCCATGCCGCGGGCGGTCTCGGCTTCATGATCGGCGAACTGCTCGAAGCCGGGCTGCTGCATCCCGACACGCGCACCGTGGCCGGCGAGGGGCTGGCCCGCTACACCCACGAACCGAAGCTGATCGATGGCGCCCTGGTGTGGTCGGAGGGTACGAGCGCGTCGCTGAACCCCAAGGTGCTGCGGTCGGCCGGTGAACCATTCCAGCCGACAGGCGGCCTCAAGCGGCTCCGAGGCAATCTCGGCACCGGCGTGATGAAGGTTTCGGCCGTGGCACCGGAGCGCCATGTCGTCGAGGCGCCGGCACGCGTCTTCGCCGACCAGGAGGCGGTCAAGCAGGCCTTCCGCGCCGGCGAATTCACCGACGATACTGTGGTGGTGGTGCGCTTCCAGGGGCCGAAAGCCAATGGCATGCCGGAACTGCACAGCCTGACCCCGATGCTCTCCGTGCTGCAGGACAAGGGGCTGAAGGTTGCCCTCGTCACTGATGGCCGGATGTCGGGCGCTTCCGGCAAGGTGCCCGCGGCGATCCATGTCAGTCCCGAGGCGCTCGACGGAGGGCCGCTTGCCAGGCTCGAAGACGGTGACCTCGTGCGCGTCGATGCGGTTTCGGGCACGATCGACGTGCTGACGCTGGGAGCGCTCGAGCGGGCGAATGTCCAGCCGGATCTCGCCGGCAACGAATTCGGGGTCGGGCGCGAGCTCTTCGGCTTGTTTCGCCGACAGGTCTCGGCGGCGGAAAACGGCGCCTCGCCCCTGTTTGGATGATCGGGGCGCCCATTCCAGCGTGCACCGGCATCGCGGGAGTGCATTCGGCTTACTCGGTTGAGTCGAAATCGTCCTCTCGCATGGCCAGCATCGCGGCCAGCGTGGACAGGCCGCTATCGAGCTGGTCCATGGTCGGGCTGGCCAGCGCCAGCCGGACGGCGTTGGGCGCATGGCCTGGCGTCACGGCGAAGGTCGTGGAGGGAGACAGGGCAATGTCGCGCCTGGCCGCCGCCGCGACGAAGGTTTGCGAGCGCCAATGCGCCGGCAATGTCAGCCATAGATGGTAGCACTTTTCGTTGGTTTGAATCTCGAAGCCCGAAAGGCGCTCGGCGGCCAGCTTCTGGCGCGCGCGGGCATCCAGGCGTTTCAGCCTGGAGAGTTCGGCAGCGGTGCCATCGCCCATCAGTCGCTGCGCCGCCGCAAAGGCAAAGCCGGAGGCGGTCCATCCGCCCGAGCGCACCGAAGCCATGATGGTTTCACGCAAACGCTGCGGCGGCACGATGAAGCCCAAAGTCAGGCCCGGCGCGACCTTCTTGGACAGGGAGTCGATGACGACGCACCGTGCCGGCGCGAGAGCTGCGAGCGGCGGCTCGTCGTCGAGGAAGCCGTAGACATTGTCCTCGATGATCGGAAGGTCGAGCTTTTCGGCGACGTGCAGAAGGTCGGCCCGGCGCGCCGCGCTCATCGTCATGTTCAGCGGGTTTTGGACAGCCGGCTGGACGTAGAGCGCCGAAAGATGGGCCTCATGGTGCGCCTTTTGCACCGAGTCGGGACGCAGGCCGCCCTCGTCCATCGCCAAGGGCACCAGCGTGATGCCGAGCCGCGCGGCAACGCCCTTGATGAAAGGGTAGGTCAAGGCCTCGACGCCGCAGCGCCCGCCGGTCGGAACGATGGCGGCAAGGGCGGCCGCCAGGCTCTGGCGGCCATTGCCGGTAAAGACGAGTTGCTCCGGGGTTGGCGACCAAGCGTCCCGCGAAAGGAAGGAGGAGGCTAGGGTTCGCAGCGCCGGGGTTCCGATGCTGGTCGCCTGCCTCAGTGCAATGTCGAGGGCGGCGGGTTGTTCCAGGCCATCAAGACTTTTGGCAATGAGCGTAGTCTGATTGGGAAGCAAAGGGTAATTGAATTCGAGATCGATCCGAATGCCGCTCGGCTCGCTTGGCGCTGCCACGCCGCGCCTGGCATTGCCCGAAATGAAGGTGCCCCGGCCGGTTTCGCCGACCACAAGGCCGCGACGCAACAGCTCGGCGTAGACGCGGCTTGCCGTCGAGGCGGCAATCTTGCGCTCATAGGCAAAGTTGCGTTGAGGGGGCAGGCGATCGCCTGGGCTGAGCCTGCCGTCCGCTATGTCCGCGGCAATCTCGTCGGCCAGCTTCAGATATTCGGACTTTGACATTATTGCACCGAGAGCAATGTTATAATTGCACCTAGAAGCATATCGGAACATTCTATCTTCATCAACCGGATTGTACCGGGAATTGCGAAGATTTCTACGGTTCGGAACGGCCAGCTCGCCAAGGCTTGCGGCAACGGCGTCGCATTGCCCGAAGCAATTATTGGAGATCGGAAATGTCTGCTCCCCTGTCGACCATCACTCACCCCGCGATCGCGAAAAAGCCCGACGCATTGTATCGGCAGCTCGCGGCACTTTACGATGGAATGCTGCGCTTTTTTGCCCGGCGTGCCGCCCTCGCGGACTTGCGCGAATACGATGATTTCGCCCTGCGCGACATCGGCCTCACACGCGGCGATATCGAAGCGGCGGTCTATGGCCGTGCCGTCCCGCCCGACCGGACGAGGATGTCATGATCCCCGCTTGGGCAGAGGTGAGGCGGCACCGGCAGGAATGCCTGCGCGTGATGGAGGCGGTGCCATGGACCTGAGCGCTGCCACCATCCTGGTCGCCTTCGCGGGCGTGTTCCTGATCAGCTTCATGAGGGGCGCATTCGGTGGCGGCTTTGCCATTGTCGGCATCCCGCTGCTCTCGCTGGTCATGGATCCTGTCACCGCGGGCGGACTGCTTGCGCCTCTATTCATCGCAATGGATCTCTATGCATTGCGCTACTGGAGGCCCTCGACCTGGTCCAAGCCGGACCTCGTGCTACTGCTGCCGGGACTTGTGATCGGCATCGGCTTCGGCTTCCTGCTGTTCCGCGTACTCGACCATCGAGCCATTGCGGTCATGACGGCGGCCATTACCCTGGCCTTCGTCGGCCTCTGGCTCGTGCGGGGCGGGGAAATGACGCATCGTCCGCGCTCCAAGCCGAAGGCAGTCGCCGCCGGCCTCACGTCGGGCATCACCACCATGGTGGCGCATTCGGGGGGACCGCCGCTTGCGATGTATCTGCTGCCTCTTGGACTTGGGAAGGAGATCTACGCGGGAACGACAAGCCTGTTCTTCACCGTCGGCAATGCGACCAAACTGGTGCCGTGGCTGGTGTTGGTGCAGCCTGCGGCCACGACCTGGGCGTTGATGGCGATCTGCCTGCTCGCCATTCCCTTTGGTATCTGGTCAGGCTGGCGGCTTCATGGCGTTCTGGATCAGCGCCAAGTCTATCGTGCCTGCTATGGCTTGCTGGTCGTGACGGCGCTGAAATTGCTGTGGGACGGCGCTTCCGGCTTCTTGGGGTGAGCCCGGACGCCCGGCATGCCCTCGAGGCGTGACGTGCCGGTGCCGATTCACTGGCTGGGTGAACCCTGATGGATATGGGTTCGATCGGGCTTGGCGAGTCCGGTGTGCGTATTGGAATATTTTTGTTTCGCCATCCATAATCCTTCGCCAGGATCGGTCGCATTCGAGTGTGAGTGCGAGGATCAGATGTCGGATGCAGCAGAAAAGTCGACCGTATCCGAAACGCCGCCGCCCGCGCGCAGCCTGAGGTCGCGCTGGCTCTATCCGGCCTTGCGCGTCGGCTTCCTGCTGCTTGCTGCCTGGCTCGTCTGGTATGTCGCCGGCAACTGGAACCGCTGGACCGGTGCCGCCCGCCTCGCCGAGACCGACAATGCCTTCATCGTGGGCGACGTCACGCCCTTGTCGGCCCGCGTCTCCGGCTACATCAAGGAAGTCCCCATTCGCGACTATCAGGCGGTGGAGGCCGGCGATCTCATCGCCGAGATCGAACCGTCCGACTATCAGGCCCAGCTTGCATTGGCGCAGGCCAATCTCGCCGCGGCCGAGGCCAGTCTCGCCAATGTCGCTAATCAGAAGAACGTGCAGAATGCCCTGATCCGGCAGGCAGGCGCCAATATCGACGCGGGCAGTGCTGATGTGCGGCGCTATCAACTCGAAAGTACGCGCCAGCGCGATCTGCTCAAGACCGGCACGGCCGGCACCCAGCAATCGGTCGAGCAGGCCGATGCCAATGCCCAGCGCGCTTTGGCCCAGAAGGCGCTCTATGAGGCCCAGCTCGACCAGCAGAAGGCCCTGCTTGCCGGCCTCGATGTCCAGGAGCAGCAGGTCAAGGCCCAGATCAAGGCCGCGGAGGCGCAGGTCACCCTCGCCACCAACAATCTAGGCTACACCAAGATCCGCTCGCCGGCCAAAGGGCTCGTCGGCCAGCGCCAGGTTCGCCCGGGCCAGTTCGTCAATGTCGGCACGCAGGTGATCGCGGTGGTGCCGTTGCCCAATATCTGGGTGGTAGCGAACTACAAGGAAACGCAGATGACCAATATCCGCCTTGGTCAGCCGGCGCATGTCACCGTCGATGCCTTTCCCGACCTGGTCCTGGCAGGACGTGTCGAAGCCTGGTCGCCCGGCACCGGCAGCACCTTTGCCCTGCTGCCGCCCGACAACGCCACCGGCAATTTCACCAAGGTCGTGCAACGCATTCCGGTCAAGATCGCCCTCGACCCCAATCCGGCCCTGGGAACCTTGATCCGGCCTGGCATGTCCGTGGTTGCCACCGTCGATACCGGAGCCGGTGACAAAGCAGGCACCGGCACGGCAGCGGCGCCATGACGGCGGCCGGCATAACGACGTCAGCCGCACCCCTGACGGCGACCGGCGCGGCCCTCGAGCCGGCAGCGCATGCGCCGCCGCGCTTTCGTGCCGATACGCTGCGTCCCTATATCGGCATCCTCGGCGTGCTGCTCGGCTCCATCATGTCGACGCTCGGCAGCCGCGTCACCAGTTTCGGCCTCGCCGATCTGCGTGGCGGGCTGCATCTGGGCTTCGACGAAGGCGCCTGGATGACCACCACCTTCGCTGTCGGCCAGATGCTGGTCGGGGTTGCCTGCCCCTATCTCGGCGCCATTTTCGGGGTCCGGCGTATGCTGTTGCTGGGTATCACGCTGCTCTTCGTCGCCAGCTTGCTTGCGCCTCTCTCCCCCAATCTCGGAGCCTTCCTGGCCGCCCAATTCCTCGCGGGGGTCGGCTCCGGAACGTTCATTCCACTCACCATCAGCTTCATCGCCCGCAGCCTGCCGCCACGCCTGATCATCTACGGCATTGCGGTCTACGCCATGAATTCGGAGCTCTCGCAGAATGTCGCGGCCTCGCTCGAAGGCTGGTATGCGGACAATCTCTCCTGGCGCTGGATCAGCTGGCAATATTGCGGCCTGCTGCCGCTGATGTTCACCTGCGTATGGTTCGGCATTCCACGCGAGGACGTTAAGACCGAACTCCTGCACCATTTCGACTGGCCGGGTCTGGTCTATGCCGGGGCCGGCTTCAGCCTACTCTATGCCGGCCTCGACCAGGGTAACCGGCTCGACTGGACCAATAGCGGCCTGGTCAACGGCCTGCTGATCGCCGGCGGCCTGGTGACGGCGGCCTTCGTCGTGCGCGAGCTATGGGTCAGCCGCAGGCCCTTCCTCAATCTGCGGCTCTTGATGCAGCACCATCTCCTGCTGTTGCTGCTCCTATTGGCAGGCTTTCGCTTCATCATCCTGTCAACAGCCTACATCATTCCCAATTATCTGCAGTCGGTGCAGAATTTTCGGGAATTGCAGGTCGGCGCCGTGCTGCTGTGGATCGCCTTGCCCCAGCTCATCATCGTGGTGCCGCTCGGCTATGTCCTCAAGCGCTTCGACGGGCGGTGGGTGCTGGCCGCCGGCACCGCCCTGGTCGGTATTGCCTGCCTGATGGCGGCCCAGCTCACCAGCGCATGGGCCACCGACGATTTCCTGCAATCCCAGATCCTGCAGGCCCTCGGCCAGTCCTTCGCGCTCACGGCGCTGGTCGTCCTGGCGGTGCAGTCGATCAATCCGGCCGATGCGCTGACGATCGGTGCCCTGCTGCAGATCAGCCGCATGTTCGGCGGCGAAATCGGCACGGCCTTCATGCAAACTTTCGTGCGCGTGCGCGAACAGGTTCATTCCAATCTCATCGGCCTGCATGTCGACAGCCTCGCTGGCGCGACGGTCGATCGCCTGGCAGCCTATCGCAATGCCGTCAGCGCCCACACGGCGGATGTGGCGATCGCCAGCGCCCGGGCGACGAGCCTGTTGTCCTCGGCCATCGCCAAGCAGGCGGCGGTGCTCTCCTATATCGATGGCTTCCTGGCCGCCGCCGGCGGTGCCTTTGTCTGCCTCCTGCTGATCGCCTTGCTGCCCAGGCCCAATCGGCTTCCTATCTAGATGGAAGTACGATTTATCCATATAATTCTGATATATACCTGATTAACTTAATCTGTTTTTTTAGCAAGACTGCTGCAGCGATGCGCCTACCTTGAGGGAGACGAGACGAACGTCGTAGGGCAGGTTGGAATCTCCCAGCGTCCGACAGCGCGTCTCGCCTTCTTTCGCAATCAAAACCTCCAGACGAAATTGCCTTTGACGCTCTGGTCGACGGCCTTCTCGCCGAATTGTCCGCTATAGGACACGCCGAGGCTGGCCGAATGTGACAGCGCCACGCTCAGCCCGGCATCGACCGCCAGCGCATCGCGAGCGATTGGTGCACCATTGGCGAGGAAGCTCGAACCATCGGCCAAAGCGAGTGCCGCGGTTGGCCTGAGATTACCATAGGCATGCCGCCAGCCCAGGGTCGCCTGCGCGGTGGCGACGATGTCCCCGGTCAGGTCGAAGCTGGTCGCGGCCCGAGCGCCCAGGGTGGTGAAGCCGAGATTGCTGGTTTCGCTCCGGCCGGTCAAAGCCGCGTCGCCGCCGGTCTCCCGGAAGCCGTCGGTATGCAGGTTGAGATAGGCCGCGTTGACGAAGGGCTCTAAGCGCAAGGCTCCCCTGTCGATCCGATAGCCGAGCTCACCGAAGAGCTGCGCCGTACCGGCGTCATAGCTGGTGCCGAGCCGGTCGGCGTAGCTGGGCAGGATCACGCTGCGGTCGCTGTCGACGTCGTGCCATGTATAGGTGGCGCCTAGCCGTAAGGCGAGGGCGTTCCACTGCCGACCGGCATAGAGGCCGACATGGTAATTATCGGCCTTGCCTGAGGCGGAGCTGGCATCGGCATCGAAGCTCGAATGGCTGTAGCCGGCGAGGGCGCCCAGGCGCCAGTCCTGCAGGAACGAGCCCTGGACCAGCGCATCGAAGCCGAGGAGGAAGCCGCCCGTGCTGTGATCGATGCGGACATCGTGACCGCCGCCGAAATGGCCCCAGGAACCAAACCCCTGTGCCCAGAAGCCGGAAGGGGCGGGCGAAGTGTCCGAGCCGAACGGCGTCGGGCCGTGGGGCGTCGCGGTTTCAGCATAGGACGGCAGGCCGGTGGCTGGGGCAGTGGGGGCGACGGCAGCCAGATCGGCGGTATAGAGACGATTCAGCACGGCATCGCGCAGCAGCCCGCTGTCCTGGATCAATACGCTCCGGGCCGAGGCATGGATGTCGCCGGACAGGGTCGAGAAGGCCTGACGGGCGCTGGCGACATCCGGAGCCTTGGCGACGGCTTCATAGAGAGAGCTGCCGCCTGCCAGCGTCTCGACGCTTTCGGCCACGGCGCGTTGGATCTCGCTGGTGGCGACGGAAGCGAAGCTGGCGTCGTTGCGTGTCACCTTCAGATAGATGTTATTGGCGTTCTGCGACAGGCCGAGATCGACGAAGGGGGCGTTGTCGACCACCTTGGAGAACTGGCCGGTGATACCGCCATTGGCGCTCAGGATCTTGTAGGTCTGGCCGATCGAATAATCGCCGGAAGCGGGGATGACGGAAACCGTGCCGCCATTGATGGTGGTGGTGCCGGTGGCGTGGATGAAATCGTTCTGGCCTGCGGCGTTGATGTTCACCTGGATGGTGCCGCCGTCATTGACGAAGTTGCGCACCGTCAGCGTCGTTGGCCCGCCGGTCTGAAAGGCGATCTTGCCGGCGTTCTTCATCGTGCCGCTGACGGTGGAATTGCCGCCTCCCGGGATCGCCCACAGGGCATCGGGAGAACTCAGCACGACGGTCGTGGCATTGCTTGCCGAGCCGATCCAGCGGGCAGAATCGGCTAAAGTCACATTGCCTCGCGAAGCGCCGTTCACAGCCAGATTACCGGTCCATGTCGTGATGCCCCGCAGACTGGCCGACAGGATATTTGCTCCATCCGCAGCAGGTGCCTCCACCTCCATGTTCCCAGAGAGCGTGGAATCGATTGCGGTGAGGCTGAGTGCACTGGGTAGATGGAAGATCCGGCCCGTACCGACATCGGCAAGCAGGCCCCCGGTGCCTTTGAAGGCCGTGACGTCTGAACCGATCAAGCGCACCGTGGCTCGCCCACCATCTGCATAGATGGCGGCTCCGGCCGAGTTCATCGTAAGCTTGGTATTATCCAGAGCGAAGGTCGCATTCTCGGTCACTGCATTCGAGACATGGACGCCCCAGATCGCTCCCTCAGAATTGGCGCCATCCAGCTCGCTGTTGGAGACCTTGATAGTGCTCAAACTGCCTCCGGTCAGCAAGGAGGTACCACTGCCTTGGTTCGTATCGGCGTGGATCTTCAGACCGGTCGCCGTCAAAATTCCGTCGGCGCTCGCCGAAAAAACACCCTGGCCTGCTCCGGTCAGCGAAATGGTTCCCCCGCCCTTCAAATCGACCCGGCTGCCGTCGCCGCTGTGGGCGACGTAGAGCCAGGCACCGCTGGCATCGATCGGGCCATTCACGGTAATGGTGCTGTCGAACTGCGCAGAAAGACCATCCGACCAGGCACCATGGCCAACCAAGGTGGTTTGGCCGCTAAACGTCATGCGGCTGCTCCGGGAGGCTATCGCACCGTTGGCAACGTCCGCGACATCGAGGTTTAGGTTGGTCGCGTAGATCGTACCGCCCGGCGCGTCTGCCCAATTGGCCTGCAGCCCCGTCGAGCCCCCGCCGACGCGAACGATCCCCCCACCCTTGAGATTGATGGTGGTCTCGTTCTCCGCAAAAATACCGATGTCGTAATCGTCACCATTCAAGGCAGGTGGCACCGTCACGTCGATGGGCGTATCGGCGTTGCTGTAAAGCAGCGAGCCCTTGTCGATGGCATGAAAGCAGATCTCGTTCCTACAGGTCGCCTGGGCCGGCGTGATGCGCACCGTCCGTCCGCTGCTGGCTGTCGCCTGTGCATGCGCGGATTGGCACAGCATGACGGTGCCTGACGCCAATAGGAAACTCAGGAGCGACCGCTTGGGCAGGCGGGAGCGAACTCGAGCGTTTCCGGTCGACGTCATGGGGGCCCTCCTTTTCCACATAACCCGGTCGGTTCAGGTCTGTGCACCTGACTGAATGGGCCGCACGGTGCCTTTAGGCAAAGCCTGCCCCGCACCGGAATAATGAGAAAATATCTCAAAATTTCACAGAATATGAATCAAAATTATCGTGTTTTAATGATACTTTCAAGTGTATGATTTTTGAATGATCAATTATCATATAGGAATAAATTATCGTAGAATCATTGTTTATGAATAATATTCAAATTATGAATTGATGCATCGGCATATACGATCGAATTGTTTGCTGGATGTGGAAGTTTTTATTGAGAATGGCGCGATTCTACCCATGCTCAGCCTTAAGTTGTGCGGGGCGAGTCAAATACCTGAGGACTGAGGGACTCGGGAACATCCGGTTTTGCGGACAGGCAACGGAGCCACCAAAGCCATAGTGGCTCCAGCCGGGGGGTGAGATCGCCGTTCTATCCATCGCGTCGGGGCGCTGCGTGGATCAAGGCGCGGATGGCGTTGCTGAGGGAGGAGGCGGGATCCGACAGCGCCAGTGCGGAGGAAAAGTGATCCTCCTCACTTTGCACCAGCAATGAGGGCGGCGAATTACCGGCCTGGGTCCAGGCCGTGGCGAAGTCGCGTGACTGGCGCTGGAACTCACCGGTCTCGCGACCGCCATAGGCAACCAGAAGCTTCGCCTGCGGCATGGGCCGCGCCAGAAGCAAGGGGCTGTTGCGACGCACCATGCCCCAATCGAGCTGGAGCTGCGGCTGTATGAACGTATAGGGCAGGGGGCTGAGGTCGTAGAGGCCGCCCACCAGAATGCCGCCCTGAAGCATGTCTGCGGGCAGGTCATAGTCTTCGTGCCATTCAGCCAGCAGACACATGGCGGCTAGATGCGCGCCGGCCGAGTGCCCGCCGACATGCAGATGGCGGGTATCCAGGCCGAGAGTGGCACCGTTGCGATGGATCCAGGCGACGGCCGCCCGCGCCTGGCGGACGATCTCGCCGATGGAGACGCCTGGGCAGAGCGCGTAGTTCACATTGGCGACGGTTATGCCATTGGCAGCCGCGCCGGCGGCGGCGAAGGCGAAATCTTCGCTCGAGAGCATGCGCCAATAGCCGCCATGGAAGAAGATCAGCACCGGAGCATCGGGAGCCTTGGCCAAATAGAGATCGAAATATTCGGCCCGCGTCGGGCCATAGGGGATGCGGCGGCGGGGCTGCAGGCTGGCGAGGGCCTCCAGGCTGGCGGCATCGAAGCGCCTGCGATAGGCCGAAAAATCGGGGACCGAGGCCTCGACATCATAGTCCCGATCGAGCTGGGCCTGGTCGAGGAAGTCGCGATAGAGCGGCACGGGCATGTTCGGTCCTCACTTGGCGATGGAAAGTGCGTGTACCCGGTTCGATCGGGCTTGTGCCAGACTTGGGAACAGCCGACGCGCGGAACCATGGTCGATCGCCTCCCGGATGCGGTCGTCCAGGCGTGGTGACTGTGCCAGCTGGCTGATCGAGAGCGCCGCCGCCGGCACCGTCCCGAAAGGCAGGTCCGATCCGAACAGGAGCTGCGAGGGCTCGACCAGGGACAGCAGGGCCGACAGAGCCTCCGGCGCGGTCGCAAAGGCGGTGTCGAAGTAGAAGCGGCTGAGATAGTGGCGGACGGGGTGGGCAAGCTCGAGGCCCGGAATGCGCTGGCCCATATCGAGGCGGAAGGACAGGAAAGGCAGCGTGCCCCCGCCATGGGCCAGGATGATCGGAATGTCGGGGTACCGGTCGAGCGTGCCGCTATAGATGAGGTGCATTGCGGCTCGTGTCGTGTTGAACACGAACTCCAGGATCCAGGGGAAATAGGAGAGCGGTGCGTCATAGGCGGGCATTGCCGGATGGAGGAAGACCGGCAGCCGCCGGCGTGACAGCTCCGCGAAGAGAGGATCGAATTGCGCATCGCCGAGATAGGCCCCGCCATAGTTCGAGAGCAGGACGACCCCGGAAAGATTCAGCCGGTCGGCAGCATGGTTCAGTTCGACAAGGGCATCCTCGACATCCGGCAAGGGCAGGACGGCGAGGGCACCGAAGCGGCCATGGGCCTGCCCGGCGATATCGGCCAGATATTCGTTGCACTCGCGGGCGAGTTCGCGCCGGAACCCGGGATCGCCGATCGAGGCACCGGGATCGGAAAAAGACAGCAGCGCAACGGCAATGCCGAGTTCGTCCATCTGGCCGAGCGCGCCTTCCGGGCTCCATTGCAGGCTCGGCTCGTCGGGCGAGCGTCCGCCGAGCTTGGCAAGACCGGCATCGGCCAGCCTCCTCAGATACCAGCGCGGCAGCGGATGTTGATGGACATCGATGATCTGACCTGTGTCGCCCATTGAAATCTTGCTCCTTGCCGAGGCACTCTTTGCCCATGTTGGCTTGCTGGCCGGAACCTAGGGCTGGCGGGCTGCGCGCCACAGAGGGATAGTTCGCAACGGCGTGTCCGAATATTTGGACGATGGAGCAGGGCATTTTGCGATCTGGTGAAACCGCCGGGAATCGCGAAGATGCTCTAGCCAGTCCGACGGATTGGCTTGGAAACGGGGAGTGAGAGCGGTTGCGTTCCGGCCCGAACGCCTCTGGCTCTCAGGATGCGGGGCGTGACGATGATCTATGAAGACATGGCGATATTCGCCGCCGTGGTCGAGACTGCCGGCTTTGCCGCCGCCTCCAGGCGTTTGCGCATGTCCAAGTCGACCGTCAGCCATCGCGTGGCGGAACTGGAGGCGCGTCTCGGCGCCCGGCTTCTACATCGCAATACAAGGACGGTTCGTCCCACGGATATCGGCCTGTCCTATTATGAGCGCTGCGTGCGCATCATCGCCGAAATCGAGGCGGCGGAAGCGGCGGTCCAGGACCAGCAGGGCCAGCCGACCGGCATCCTGCGCCTGTGCCTGCCCATCGAACTGGGCATGCACATCATCGGCCCCGCCATTGCGCGATTCCGGCGCGAGAACAGCCAGGTCGACATCGATGTCGAGGTGACCAGCCGGCATATCGACCTGATCGAGGAACGCTTCGATCTGGCTTTCCGGATCGGCACATTGGCCGATTCACGCTTGATCGCCCGCAAATTCCTGACAGTTCCCCGCGGGGCCTATGCGAGCCCCGACTATGTGGCCGCGCGCGGCATGCCCATTGTTCCGGCCGAACTTGCCGAGCAGGACTGCCTGCACTTCTATTCGCCCTATGTGCCGGCCGACTGGACCTTTTTGCGGGGTGAAGAGCAAGCCAGCGTTTCTCCCCATGTCGTCGTGCGCATGAACAATCTGACGATGCTGCGTGACATGGCGCTGGAGGGCCAGGGGATCGCCGTGCTGCCGCGCTATATGTGCGCCTCGGCCCTGCGCAAGGGAACGCTGGTGTCGGTTCTGCCCGATTGGCAGCCACCCGGCGCCGATGTCTATGCCCTCTATCCGAGTGGGCGGCATCTGCCGCTGAAGGTGCGCAGCTTTCTCAAATTCATCGAGCGCCAGTTGCGCGCCACGGCCAGGCAGATCGTAGAGATGGCCGATTTCTCGCTCGACATCGAGGACAGGATTCCCGCCGAAACCGGGAGCCGGCCCAAAACCGGCCCCGCAAAATTGGCCTGAGGCAGGGACGCCGCCGACTGGTCTCCGCCCATCCCGGCCTTTCGATTGCAGTGATTTCCTGGACGGTGCGTTCCTCCGATCCGCGCTAGTCCCACGACCGTGCTCGCTTCATCGTCGAGAGCAAGAAGGCACCTGCTCCGCCCTGCGGACCAGGGTGCCCACATAACGTTTTGCGATTTGGCGGATCTCCAAGAATCGCAAGGACGCGCTTTGCTCGAGGGGAGGAAAACACGATGCCGATTTCCGAAACGCGGCCAAAGGCCTGGAGCGCGAGTGACCTAAGCGTACCGGCTGGAGCCGAGGCCTATCTGATGCTCGGCGGGCGCGTTCTGCTCGCCGTCATCTTCGTGGTGTCGGGTGTCCGCAAGATCGTCGAGTTCGACTTCTTCCTCGCCTATATGAAAGCCTTCGGCGTGCCGGCATCCTCCCAACTCCTGCCGCTGGCAGCGGCTTTCGAGATCATCGTCGGCATGGCCTTTGCCCTCGGAATAGCGACGCGCCTCTGTGCCGTCCTGCTGTTCCTGGAAACCCTGCTGCTCAATTCGATCTTTCACAATTTCTGGACCTATCCGCTCGAGCAGCGCCTGGCCCAGCTCAATTTGTTCCTGTTCCACCTGGCGACGCTGGGCGGCTTTCTCTACGTGATCGCTCATGGCGGCGGACGTTTCAGCCTGAGCAGGCCGGATCAAACCCGGGACGTGGACCAAGCCGAGGCGGCCGTGAAATGACGGTTTCAGGCAATGACATACCGGCATCCGCTCCGGCCCGCATGGCAGGGACGTTTGGCAACCGATGGTGGGTGGTTCTCGCCGCGGGCCTGGGGGTCATCGTGGCCCAGGGGCCGGTCATCGTCTTCACCTTCGGTGTCTTCGTCGACCCCGTGGCCAGGACGCTCGGCTTCGAGCGCAGCACGCTGTCCTCGGCCCTGCTGGTGCTGACCTCGGCCGCCGCACTCGCGACGCCGGTGATCGGCTGGCTGATGGATCGCTACGGCATACGCCCCGTGATGATGCCGCTCATCGCCCTGTTCGCAGCCTCGACGGCTGCCCTGAGCCTGATGCAATCTTCTTTGGCGATGCTCTACGGGCTCTTCATCCTGCAGGGGATCTTCAGCGCCAGCCAGAATCCGACGGGCTATGTCAAGGCGATCGCGGCCAGATTCGACCGGGAACGCGGCCTTGCCATGGGAATCGCGATGGCGGGGGCAGGGCTGGGCGTGGCCCTGGTGCCGCTGTATGCCAGCCTGCTCATCGAAGCCTATGGCTGGCGGGCGGCCTATCTCGGCCTCGGCTTCCTGATCGTCGTCCTGGCCCTGCTGCCGGTCTGCCTGTTCCTGCATGAAGCCAGAGTTCGCCATGAAGCCAGGGTGCCGGATCACCGCGCCATGACGGAGGCCCGGCCGGGCGGCCTCACCATGGCACAGGTGATGAAGCACTCGCCTCAGTTCTGGTTGCTTGCTGCTGCTCTCCTGCTTGCGGTGACCTCGATCAACGGCGTCCTCGCCCAGTTGGTCCTGCTCCTGCGCGAGCGTGGCTTTGCGCCTGCCGCGGCGGCGACTGCGATGAGTGTCGCTGGGGGGGCGATGATCCTGGGCCGGTTGATCGTCGGCTATTGTCTCGACCGCTTCTTCGGCCCCCATGTCGGCATGATCTTCTTTGCCCTGCCGGTGCTGGGTATCGGGGTGTTGCTCGCAGGAGGCAATAGCGGCTTTCTGCCCTATGTCGCGGCCGCCCTCTGCGGCCTGGGCATCGGCGCCGAAATCGACCTGATGGGCTTCCTGGTCAGCCGCTATTTCGGTCTTCGTGCCATGGCGGCGATCTATGCCGTCCTGTTCGCCCTCTTCACCGTCGGATCGGGCCTGGGGCCTCATATCATGAGCCTGTCCCGCGATCTCAGGCAGTCCTACGATCCGGCCTTGATCGGCTTTGCCGCCGCTCTCTCGCTCGCCATCGCCCTGTTGTCGCTGCTCGGCCCCTATCGCTTCCCGGCTGAACGCGAGGGCGGAGCGGGTCAATGATCCCACGTCGCCGTCCCTTCAGTCGATAGCGAAGGCGAGGGCGACGAAATCCTGGCCGGCATGGTTGAACTCGCCGACAGGGGTCATGCCGAGCTGGTCGATATGGGCCGAAAGGGAGCGGGGGTTGGCCTTGGCGACGAACGCCGTGCCGGCCTGGTAGCGCTGCCGGACCTCCGGAAGCATGGCGGCGAAAAGCCGGCGCAGGAGCCCCTTGCCGCGGGCCGATACATCGATGCAGACAGGCCCATAGGCAAAGCAGCGCCATGCCGACAGCGCCGTGCCGCGAAAGAGCCACTCGTCGAAATGGCCGCTCATGGTGCGATAGGGCGGCGGCAGGGCCGGCGAGGCACTGTCGTAGCAACACAGGCAGGCGAGGATCCGCCCCTCGGAAGCGGCGACGAACACGCCGATTTCCCCGGCCATGTCCTGCAACTGGGCCGGCGTGAACAGGGCGGAGATGAAACCGTGCTGACGCTCCTCAGCGTTGAGCCGATCGACATGATAGCGGTTCAGGAGTTCGCTTGCAGGGCTGAAATCCTCCTGGCGCGCCTTGCGGCAGACGATTTCGGCTTCGGCGGCAAGGTGGTCCTGCATGGCGAAATCCCCGGTTGGACTGATCATCTCGATACAACGGATCGGCGGTCGAGATTGTCCAAATTTCCGGACAGGCCATTCCGGCGGCGAGGCTTCTGTCCCCGATCCGATGCCGATACCCAAGGCAGCAGATACATGTGATTGCAAGGGAGAACAGGATGTCCGCCACCAAGATCTTCGAAACGGGAGGCTATCGTTTCATACCGGCCGTTTTCCAGTATTCCAGCGGCGTTGCGGCTCTCGAAGGATATGCTATCCGGCGCCATCGCCTTGCCAGGCCGGTTTCACTGGAGGAAGGGTTCACGCTGATCGGGCGGACATTGCAGGAAGCGGGCCGTCCGCTGACGGCCTTCTGTGCCTGCGAATTGCGCTCGCCCGGCCAGTTCAGTGATGCCGGTTTCCGGGCCTTCAACCAGCATTATGTCGAGACGCTGCGCGCCTGGGGCCTGTTCGACGGGGAGACCAATCCGGTTGCACGTTCCAATGTCTGCCCCAAGGTCGAGGCGCCGCGGCAGACGGTCTTCCATGCCTTCTCCTATACGGTTCCCCAAAATACGATTCCAACGACCAGTCCGGCGCCGAGTTTCGTGATATCGGGCAGTGGGGAAGCCAGGGCCGGCGACGGACCCTATGCCGGGCGCATCATTCGTCTTGGCGACACCTCGCCGGATGCGATGCGCGAGAAGGCGGCCTTCGTGCTCGGCGAGATGGAACGACGGCTTGCGAGCTTCGACATGGCATGGGGCGATACCACGGCCACCCATGTCTATACACTCGGCGACATCCATCCCTTCCTCGAAACCGAGATTATGCGGCGAGGAGCAGGACATGCCGGGATCGACTGGCACTTTTGCCGCCCCCCGGTCGAGGGCCTCGAATATGAGATGGATTGCCGTGCCGTCCATGACGAGCAGGTGCTTGCGGTCTGAAGCGGCTCCAGGACGTTGAACGGGCTGCTCTCAGTGCCCTGACTCGATAGATGGTGATTTTGGCAGGATCGCCTCGACGCCAGCGGCAATCTCCAGCAATTGCCGGTCACTGCCATGCCTGCCGACGAGCATGAGGCCCGTCGGCAGGCTCGACCACGGCAAGGGCAGGGAAATGGCGGTCAGATCGAACAGATTGGCCATGACGGTGTTGCGCAGGACCTGCGCATTGGTGGCGAGATAGAGTGCGTCATCGCCGATCAGCGGCGCCAACAGCGGCGGTGTGATGGCGACCGTCGGCAGCATGAGGGCATCATGAGGCCGCAGCCGCTCATCCATGGCTGCGCAGAGCCTGATACGCTCGCGCAGGGCCCGGATATAGGCGGACGCCGTGACCTCGCTGCCCTGCCGCATGCGTCTGGCGACCCGGGGATCGATGTGGGTTTCGCCGTCCTGCAGCACCTGCCAGTGAATGGCAGCTGACTCGATCGCCGGGATCGATGCCGATGGGATGGCTTGTGCCAGTGCCGTCAGGAGATCGTCGATGGTGATATCGGTCACGACGGCGCCCAGATCGGACAGATGGCGCCTGGCCCGCTCGAAGGCATCGGCCACCTTGTCGTCGAGGCCGTCGAGCAGCCGGCCTGCCGGTATGCCTAGGCGCAGGCCGGCAATCTGCTGACGCGCAAGGCCCCGGGGCTCTTCGCCCGCCATGATTGCATCGGCATCCGCGCAGGCCTGCACCGAGCGGGCGAGGGGCCCGATCGAGTCGAGCGAGGGCGAGAAAGGCAGGACGCCGTCCCTGGGATGACGCCCGGCCGTCGGCTTGAAGCCGACGATAGCGTTGAAGGCTGCCGGCACCCGGATGGAGCCGGCCGTGTCGCTGCCGATCGCGATCTCGCTGGTGCCTTCGCCGACCGAGACGCCTGCCCCCGAGGATGACCCGCCCGGAATGCGCTCCGCCGCCACCGCATTTGCCGGTGTGCCGTAATGCGGGTTGAGGCCGAGGCTGCTGAAGCCGAACTCGACCATGTTGGTCTTGCCGAGAATGACGGCGCCTGCCCGCCGCAAACGCCTCACGACAAGGGCGTCGGCCCGGGACGGCTGCCCACCGGCCAGGACCTGCGACCCGGCCAGCGTGACCTCGCCGGCGATATCGAAGAGATCCTTGATGGAGACCAGCGTGCCGTCGAGGGGTCCCAGCGTTAGCCCGGTGCGGTGGCGGGCGTCGGCCGCATCGGCCGTGGCTCGGGCCGCCTGATGATAGAGGCGGGTGAAGACATGCCGGCCACTGTCGCCACCGTCGATACGCCCGAGGACCATTTCCAGCCCGTCTCGGATCGTTTCCATGCCGCTGTCTCCCCTATCGATAGTGGCGCCAGCCTAGGCGGCTGCCCCAGCCCTCAATAGCCCCGTGAAGCAGGACAGACTGTCTCGTCGGGGCGAACGCTGTGTCCGCGCGGGGCAGCCTTCCGTGTCCATAAAGGCGAGGGCTAGATATCCACCGAGGCGACGGCTCGCCCACCACGGCTGAGCCCTGCTGCCAAGAACTGATCTGCATGAGCTGTTGTGAAGGAGTGGATATGAAGATTGCCCGTTTTCTGGGGGCGGATGGGCCCGAACTTGGCTTGGTCAAGGGAGATCGGCTGCACAGTCTGCCAAGGGCCGCCCAGGCTGCCGGACTGGCATGGTTGGCCCCGATGTTCCGCGACATTCGCTTGTTCCTGCTGGCCGATGAGCCGACGCGTGCAGCGCTGATCGGCCGGCTTCTGTCCGCCGGCGATGCCGGCTCGGTTCCCCTGGCCCAGGCCAGGCTCCTGGCGCCCATCGAGACGGGGTCGAAGATCCTCGCCCATGTCGTGAATTATCCCGGCCATGATGCGGAAGCGCGGGTGAAGATGCCCGAAAAGCCGTTCTTCTTCGTCAAGACCCCGTCATCGGTCGCCAATCCCGGCGATCCGATCTTCGCACATCCGGTATCGGCGAAGCTCGATCACGAGGTGGAGGTCGCCATCGTCATCGGACGCGCCGGTCGGGACATCCCGGCGGGGCGCGCGCTGGACCATGTCGCGGGATATACGGTCGCCAATGATGTGAGCTATCGCGACCTCCAGATGAACGAGGATTTCCCGGCCCTCAATCAGAGCTACGGCAAGAACTGGACACAGGCCAAGGGCCTCGACAATGCCTGCCCGCTCGGGCCGGTGCTGACGCTGGCCGACGAACTTGCAGAACCCTATCCGCTGGCGATGACCTGCCGGGTCAATGGCGAGATCCGCCAGAAGGCATCCACCGCGGAGATGGTCTGGAAGGTGCCGCAGCTCATCGCCGAGGTCTCCCGTGGGATGACGCTGCTGCCGGGCGACGTGATTCTGACGGGGACATGCGCCGGTGGTGGCCTTGCCGATGGCCGTTTCCTCAAGCCGGGCGACGAGGTCGTCTGCGAGATCGAGGGGCTTGGCGTCCTCATCAACAAGGTTCGCGCGGCCGCCTGATCCGCGGTTCCGCATAAGCGCGCAGCTACTATCACGAGAGGAGATGGAGATGGCCAGAACAAGAGTGGTCCGCCATGGCGACGGCGCTATGGTCGCGCCCTGGCGGGTCAAGTCATCGGGCGATTTGAGCGATGGACGCTTCGACCTGATGGTAGGGGAGGTGTCCTATCGCAGCGGCCCGCCTTTGCATCGGCACGAGGACCAGGAGGACACCTTCTATGTGCTCGAGGGCATCCTCACGGTCCAGGGCGATGAGGAGATCTTCGAGGCCGGCCCCGGCGACTTCGTGACCTTTCCGCCCGGCGTCGCCCACACCTTCGACAATCTCAAGCCGGACCAGCCGCCAGTCAAGGTGATGAACATCATGACGCCGGGCGGCTATGACCGCGCCATTGCGGCCTTCAACGAGTTGGGCCCCGAAATTGTCGATTTGGCCAAGGCGCAGGCCGTCGGCAAACGCTTCAAGGTCGAGATCGTTGGCCCGCCTATCCATGAAAAGATGGGCTGAGCCGCCGCCAGTGGCACCGGATGCAACAGGCCCTAAACCGGCCGCAACGGGAAATGGAGCTGGCCATAGAGACCGGTAACGACGTTTGCGATCCGTTGGCCGGTGACAGGGAATCCGCCGTTGCCATAGCCAGCGGTCATGACGAAGAAACGCAACTGCGCGAAAATATGAGCGGGCCGGCGATGACATTTCAATAAGCGCCCTTAAATGGAACAGGCATCCTATTCCCGGTGCGGGGCATTCCGTGGCCGGAACGAGCGTTTTGAACAGGTTAAAAGGAGGCCGGCTCGATCATGACGACGTCAACCCTTGTAAATCGGCGAATAGTGCTCGCTTCCCGGCCCGTCGGTGCGCCTTCGCCTGACAATTTCAGGGTCGAGGATGTGCCGGTCAGCGAGCCTTCGGAGGGGCAGCTCCTTCTCCAGGTCCTCTATCTCTCGCTCGATCCCTATATGCGCGGCCGCATGAGCGCGGCCAAATCCTATGCCAAGCCCGTGGCGATCGGCGATGTCATGGAAGGGGGCACCGTCGCCCGCGTGATACGCTCGCGCCATCCCGATTACAGGGAGGGCGACATCGTGCTCTCCCATTCCGGCTGGCAGAGCTTCGCGCTTTCCGATGGCGCGGGGTTGCGCAAGCTCGACCCGCAGGCGGCACCGGTGAGCACGGCGCTCGGGGTGCTCGGCATGCCCGGCTTCACGGCCTATGCGGGCTTGTTGACGATTGGCCAGCCCAAGCCAGGCGAGACCGTCGTCGTTGCCGCCGCATCCGGCGCCGTCGGCTCGGTTGTTGGTCAGATTGCCCGGATCAAGGGCGCCCGCGCCGTCGGTATCGCCGGTGGCGCGGACAAATGTGCCTTCGTGCGGGATGAACTCGGCTTCGATGCCGTGGTCGATCACCATGCTCCCGATTTCGGCGCGCAGCTCGCTGTTGCCTGCCCCGAGGGGATCGACATCTATTTCGAGAATGTCGGCGGCCGGGTATGGGATGCGGTGTTTCCGCTGCTCAACGATTTTGCCCGTATCCCTGTCTGCGGCTTGATTGCGCAATACAATGCAGGCCCCGATGCCCATCCCGGCCCCGACCGCCTGCCGCCGGTGATGCGGGATGTCCTGAGCAAGAGCCTTCTCATCCGCGGCTTCATCCAGCGCGAATTCGCCGACCAGCGCCCGGCCTTCTATCGGGAGGCGGCGGAATGGATCGCCTCGGGGCGCCTTCGCTACAAGGAGGATATCGTGGACGGGTTGGACAAGGCGCCCGAAGCCTTTATCGGGCTGCTCGAAGGTCGCAATTTCGGCAAGCTCGCCGTGCGTGTTGCCCCCGAATAGCGTCCGAGCCTCTCCCTCGAGAGCCGGGCTATCCCGCGGGGTCGGCTCGCCGAGTGGGCATTGGCCGGTCTCGATCCTGGGCTGCGTGCAAACAAACAGCGAGCCGGGCAGCCTATCGGCGGCGCGAATCGCTGTTTCGCATAAAATTGACTAATTCAATAGACTTTCTATATTTGAGAGGATTCTGAGCGACGAGCGGGTGTTTCATGAAACGTCATTTGCGGGCGATGGTTGGGGTGCTGGCCGGCGCGGGGTTGCTGATCGCCTCAGCGGCACGGGCCGAAGAGGGCAAATTGCGCATCGCCCAGCAATTCGGCGTCGTCTATCTCACGCTTAATGTCGCACAGGCGCAGAAGCTGTTCGAAAAGCACGGGAAGGCCGCAGGCATCGACATCAATGTCGAATTCGTCAAGCTCTCGGGCGGGGCGGCGGTGAACGATGCGCTGCTATCGGGCAGCATCGACATTGCGGGGGCAGGCGTCGGACCGCTGTTCACGCTGTGGGACCGCACCCACGGCAGGCAGAACGTCAAGGGCGTCGCCTCGCTCGGCAATTTCCCCTACTACCTCGTCACCAACAACGCCAATGTGAAGACGATTGCCGACTTCACCGACAAGGATCGCATCGCGCTGCCGGCCGTCGGCGTTTCGGTGCAATCGCGCATCCTGCAATGGGCCTCGGCCAAGCAATGGGGCGATGCGGATTATGCCAGGCTGGACCAGATCTCGGTCGCGCTGCCGCATCCGGAAGCCGCCGCGGCGGTGATCAAGGGCGGCACCGAAATCACGGCCCATTTCGGCAATCCCCCGTTCCAGGAACAGGAACTCGCCGAAAATCCGAAGGCCCACATCGTTCTCAAATCCTATGACGTGCAGGGTGGGCCGGCCTCCTCGACGGTGCTCTACGCCACGGAGAAATTCGTCAAGGACAGCCCCAAGACCTACAGGGCCTTCCTCGACGGTCTCGATGAAGCCGCCAAGTTCATCCGCGACAATCCCGAGGCGGCGGCCGATATCTATCTGGAGGTGACGGGCGCCAAGACCGACCGGAAGCTGCTCCTGCAGATCATCAAGAACCCGGAAGTGAGCTTCAAGATCGCCCCCGACAACACGCTGGGGCTCGGCCAGTTCCTGCACCGCGTCGGCGCCATCAAGAACGAGCCGAAGAGTCTTTCGGACTATTTCTTCGATGAGCCTCGCATTTCCGGCGGCAGCTGAATGCTTCGTTCCAAGGAAGACTTTGAGATGGGTGATCGGTAGACCGCATGACGGACAGCCTCCTGCACGGTTTTTCCAAGCCTGCTTTTCGCAGGCCGCGCGACGTTCCGCGTGCGCTGCAGCCCGTTGCCGAGAGCGGCTTGCCAGGGCCGCTGCTGCAGGCACGCTCGGTGACCCTGGAATATGTGACCCGCCATCAGGTCGTCCGGGCCACGCATAGGGTGGATCTCGATGTCTATGAGGGTGATCGTTTCGTCCTGCTCGGGCCGTCGGGTTGCGGCAAGTCCACGCTGTTGAAGGCGGCGGCGGGGTTCATCAGGCCGGTCGAAGGCGAATTCGTGCTCAGGGGGCGGCCGATACGCGCGCCGGGTCCTGACCGTATCGTCGTCTTCCAGGAGTTTGATCAACTGCCGCCGTGGAAGACGGTGTTGCAGAACGTGGTCTTCCCGCTCGTTGCTTCGGGAAGCCTGCCGCGTCAGCGGGCGCGGGAGCGGGCCCTGCATTACCTTGACAAGGTGGGCCTCGTTACCTTTGCAAACGTCTTCCCGCACCAGCTCTCGGGCGGCATGAAGCAGCGGGTGGCGATCGCCAGGGCGCTCGCCATGCAGCCGGAGATCCTCTTGATGGACGAGCCTTTCGCGGCGCTTGATGCCCTGACGCGGCGCAAGATGCAGGAGGAACTGCTGCAATTGTGGGATGAGGTCCGTTTCACCCTGTTGTTCGTCACCCATTCCATCGAGGAAGCGCTTGTCGTCGGCAACCGCGTAGCGCTGCTCTCGCCGCGCCCGGGCCGGGTGCGCGCAGAGATCAACAGCCACGAATGGGACCTGACGAGCGTCGGCGGAACGGCCTTCCAGGCTGCGAGCCAGCGTATCCATCGCCTGCTGTTCGAGGAGGAGAGCGCAGAAGTGCAGGGGGCAGTCGAGGCGAGGGTCGGTTGGAGAGGGCAGGCATGAGTACGGCCGTGAATGGGCCGCTCGTTCCACCGGTCCGCCCGGAATTCGAGCACGACCTGGCGCCCTTCATCGAAGTGGCGCTCGAACGCCGGCTGCCGCTGGCGACCCGCCTGTGGCAGCAGGGTTGGCTGCGCAAGGGCCTGATACTCATCGTCCTCGCGCTCTTGTGGGAGATTTCGGCTCGCTATCAGGACAATGATCTGCTGTTGCCGACCTTCACGGCGACCGCACGGGCCTTCGCTGCCGATATGGCCAGCGGCGAACTGCCCGAGCGGGTGCGGCTGTCGCTCCTCGTCCTCGTCCAGGGGTATCTCGCCGGTATCGTGCTCGCCTTCGCGCTGACCACGCTCGCCGTCGCCACCCAATTGGGCCGGGACCTTTTGTCGACGCTGACGGCCATGTTCAACCCGCTACCCGCCATCGCCCTGCTTCCTCTGGCGCTGCTGTGGTTCGGGCTCGGTGCCGGAAGCCTGATCTTCGTGCTTATCCATTCAGTGTTGTGGCCGCTTTCCCTCAACATCTTCGCCGGTTTCCAGGCCGTGCCAGAGACCCTGCGCATGACGGGCCGCAATTACGGCCTGCGGGGCGTACGTTATGTTTTTCAGATCCTGGTGCCCGCTGCATTGCCGGCGATTCTCTCGGGGCTGAAGATTGGGTGGGCCTTTGCGTGGCGGACGCTGATCGCGGCGGAACTGGTGTTTGGCGCCTCGTCCGGCAAGGGCGGGCTCGGCTGGTTCATCTTTCAAAACCGCAACGAGCTCTACACCGACCGTGTCTTCGCTGGCCTCGCCCTCGTGATCCTGATCGGTCTGGTCATGGAGAACGTGGTGTTCGCGACGCTGGAAAGGATCACCATCCGCCGCTGGGGGCAGGTGCGCTGATCTCGGCTTACCTCAAAGTCACATGCTAGGGGCGCGGACGCTTCGGGACATCGGGAATGATCACGGAAAGACGAACCATGTCGAACAGGATCGCATGCCACGCCGGCAATCATGACGGCTCCGCAGCCACGGGCAATGGCAGGCCGAACCCATGAGTGGGACTGGCGAATATCTATGGTACATCCCCAATGACATCAGGGCCGGCCATCGCGGTGATTCAGCCGTCGAGGATCACAACAGCCTGGAAACGCTGACTCGTCAGGCCAGGGCCCTGGAGGACCATGGCTGGAAGGGGGCGCTGATCGGCACCGGCTGGGGCCGGCCCGATACCTTCACCCTCGCCACTGCCCTTACCGTGCGAACCTCGACCTTCGAACCGTTGATCGCCATCCGGCCCGGCTATTGGCAGCCGGCCCAGTTCGCCTCCGCCGCGGCCACGCTTGATCAGCTGAGCGGCGGCCGCGTGCGCGTGAACGTCGTGTCGGGCCTGGATAAACTGGCGGCCTATGGCGATGCCGAGGGGGAGCAGGCGCATCGCTATGCCCGCACCCGGGAATTCATGCGCCTCGTGCGCAGGCTTTGGACCGAAGAGAACGTCACCTTTGACGGTGAGCATTTCCGGGTTGTCGCTTCCACTGCGGCGCCACGCATTTCCCCGCATGGCCAGCGTCGACATCCCAGGCTCTATTTCGGCGGCGCCTCGGAGGCGGCGGAGCGCGTGGCCGCAACCGAGGCCGATGTCCAGCTTTTCTGGGGAGAGCCGTTTGGCGGCGTACGGGAGCGGATCGAACGCCTCAGGGCCTTGAGCACGGCACTCGACCGCGATCTTCCGCCTTTGGAGTTCGGCTTGCGGATCACCACGCTGGTCCGCGACACGACAGAGCAGGCCTGGGCCGATGCCGAGGCGAAGGTCGCCGAGATGGCCAGGACCAATGGTGCCGGCTGGCATGACCATCGCCAGGCCGTCGCCGAGGGGCAGCGCAGGCTGCTCGATCTCTCCTCGCGCGGCGACGTGCTCGACGACAATCTCTATACCGCTCCCGGCAAGTTCGGCGGAGGCGGCGCCGGCACGACTTGGCTGGTCGGCTCGGCTGCCGATGTCGCCCGTTCGCTGCGCAAATACCGGGAGCTCGGCATCACGCATTTCGTGCTTTCCGATACGCCCTATCTCTCCGAGATCAAGCGGCAGGGCAAACAATTGCTGCCGCTGCTGCGCTATTGACGCCGGTACCGAACAGCTAGAACAGCCGGATCTGGCCGACGTCGGCATCCGCGTCGAGGTCGGTTATCAGCATATGCCCCGGCGTATTGGTGATGAACATCTCCGGCGTCGAGCATTTCAGTACGCTTTGCGCCGTCAGGCCTGAAGCCCAGAACACGGGAATCTCGTCGGGTCGGACATCGACCGCATCGCCCCAGTCGGGGCTATCGACCTCGTCAATGCCGATCTCGGCGGGATCGCCGACATGGACCGGCGAGCCATGGGCGTGTGGAAACCGCGCCGTCATGGCGCGAACCCTGTCGACGAGGTCCTTTCGGATCGGCCGCATCGACACGACCATGTAGCCCCCGAACACGCCCACGCTCTGGGTACGGATAGAAGAGCGATAGAGGGGTACGTTCTGGCTCATGGCGACATGGCGCACCTCGATGCGGTTTTGCTGAAGCATGTGCTCGAAGGTGAACGTTCCACCGAGTGCAAAGGCGACCAGATCCTCGCGCCACAGGCTGATGATGTCGCTCCTGCTCCAGATCTGCGGACCGGCATGAAAGACATCATATTGGGGCAGGTCGGTACGCACGTCGATCTCGCCGAGAGTCGGCAGGCTTGGGTCTCCAGCCTGGTTGACGCCCACCAGGGGCAGCGATTTGGGATTGCGCATGCAATATTCCAGGAAGTTGTCGGCGAGGCTGTTCGGCAAGATGACGACGTCCGCTTGCAGCCTGCCATCCGCCAACCCGGCGGTGTGACCGCGATAGTGGCCGAGCCGGATCGCTTCGCGCAGACTGGTAGCACCAACCATGCGGAATTCTTCGTACCTCGTCGCGATATGTGGACGTCCCATTGATCTCTGTGGCCCCCTGCTTGTCGCGAGAGTAGAGAAATCCCGAGCAAGCAATTAGAATTATTGTATTTTCTGGTTCTTTCGAAGGATGGATCAGCTCTTTGTCGTTCGACTGCCGGCCCGAGCACTCACACAGCTTCCATATGGCCTGGCAGTCTGTTTTTGCTTTTGCGACCATCGCTACCTCGCTCCACCGACAAGCGCCTTGAGGTCGCTCACGCCCTGGTTCAGGAAGGCGAGGCTGCCGGTCATGTAATGGACGAGGAAGGCGGCATAGAGCACCGAGACGAGGCTGAAGACGAGGGTCTTCACCACCAGCGACAGCGCAAAGATGTTGAGGTGTGGCGAGGCGCGGGCCAGAAAGGCGAGGATGACGTCGGAGAGCAGCAGGCTGACGATCAGTGGAGCCACCAGCGTCAGTGCCATGCCCAGGATTCGGGTCAGCAAGGTGAGGAGGATGGCGCCGGCGTCGCGGCTGAAGATTGGCGAGAGGCTGTCGATCGCCCATAATGCATAGCTGTCGTAGAGTGTGCTCAAGGTGTGGTGGAGGCCGCCGGCGGCCAGATAGATGCCCACCATGACGATCATGAGAAGCGTGCCGGTGGCGCTCGTCTCGTGGGTCATCATCGGATCGATCAGCGTGCCCATGGTCGAGCCGCGCTGCAGATCGACGATGTTGCCGGCGGCCTCGGCCGCCCAGAACGGTATGCCGAGCACGAAGCCGAGCAGGGCGCCGATCACAACTTCCTTGAACATCAGCATGAGCATCATGGGTGCGTCTACATGACCCCGGCCGGCGATCTCGACGGTCATCGGGATGACCGGCAGCGCCAGCGCCAGCGCCACGCCCGTGCGCAAGATTCCCGCCAGCCGGGTTCGGGAAAACAGCGGCATCAGCGCAACCAGGCCGACGATGCGCGCCGTGGCCAGGGCGCTTGCGAGGATAAGGGTTTCCAGCCCCTTGAGGGATGCAAACAGGTTTTCCATGACTAGCGCGTCACGACAGGAAACTCGTCCATGACCTTGGACGCCTCATTGGCGATCTGGTAGCCGAGGAGCGGGCCGACCAGCAGGATGACCACGAGGACGACGACAAGCTTGACGGTCTGCGGCAGGCTCTGGTCCTGGATCTGGGTCAACGCCTGCGCAAAGCCGATGAGCAGGCCGACGACCAGGGCTGCGACGATGGCAGGGCCAGAGAGGATCAGCACCATCCACAGGGCGCTCTGGACCTTGGCGAGGATGAAATCATTGGCCATTGGACGGTCCTTGCGGTGCAACCTTCAATTGTAGCTGAGGATGAGGCCGTGCATCAGGCGCGACCAGCCGTCGATCGCCACGAAGAGAAGCAGTTTGAGAGGAATGGAAATCAGCGTCGGAGAGACCATGATCATGCCCAGCGTCATCAGCACATTGGCGACCACCACATCGATGATGAGGAAGGGCAGATAGAGCAGGAAGCCGATCTCGAAGGCCCGCGTCAGTTCGGAAGCGACAAAGGCAGGCACCAGGATCTGCAGGTCGTCATCCTTGACCTCGGCCCGCGTCTGCTCGGGCCATAGCCGCTTGGTGCCGTCCAGGAAGAACTGACGCTCCTGCGGCTGGGTGTAGCGCAGCAAATGCTGCTTGAGCGGCTCGCGTGCCAGTTCGGCTGCGCGCGTCAGGTCCTGCGTGGTCTGGAACTGAATGTTTTCCTGCTGCAGTCGCCCTGAGATTTCGCCGATCAAGGGTGTCGTCACATAGACCGTCAGCACCAGGGCGATGCCGTAGATCACCAGATTGGGCGGTGTCTGCTGGACGCCGAGTGCATTGCGGATGAGGAAGAGGACGACGGAGATCTTCAGGAAACCCGTCATGGTCACCACGGCCAACGGCAGAATGCCGACCAAGCCGACCGCGACGAGAAGGCCGAGAAGATTGGGCGAACCCTCAAGCATCGGCGGAAATGCGAACGATACGCACTCCCATGCCGTCACCGACCTTCACGATCTCCCCGCGTCCGATGCGCTTGCCATTGGCTACGAGATCGACCGTGGGGTCGGAAAGCTCGGGCAGTGGCACGATGGATCCGGCAGCGAGCCGGCTGACCTCGTGCAGCGGCATGGTCATGCGGGCGAGTTCGAAGACGACGGTCACCGGCAAATCCTCCAGGCCCGTGTCGTCAGGCCGACCGCTCGCCGATTGTGGCTCATCCATGATCCATCCCCATCTCGTTTTGCTGATCGGCATCGGCGCCGAAACAAGTCTGCCGCTCTGCCCGATCGGCTCGGCCAGCGCCGCCCGACGCTCGGCCAGCACCATCAGGACCGTCTGCGCTCCGCGGGTCCAACCGTCGGCCATGACGACGTCGCCAGGCTGGAGGGAACGCAATTCCCCAATGGAGAGGCTGGTCGCGGCCCACCAGAGGCTGACGGGCAGCGGCAGGCCGAGCCGATGTGCCGTGGGCGTGTCCGATGCGGCATCGAGGAGGCCACCGATCTTGGTGGCGAGCTCAGCGTTCGCTTGCAGGAGACAGGTACCGTCGGCCTGGCCGGTGGTCCGGACAGCGAACGCGAAAGGCATATCGGCTACGCGGTCGAGAGGGGCGACCGCGATCAGCTCGATCGCCTCGTCCAGTTGCCGTTCCAGCCAGGTGATCTCCTCGCGCAGGAAGGATTCCAGCAGCAAGGCGGCATGGGTGGGGGCCGGCGGGCCGGCGGTGATACCGGGGTTGGCTCGTATCAGCCAACGTTCGAGCACTGCGCGCGTGAGGCAAAGCCGGCCTCTTGCGGCACCGAATTTGAAGTCGATGGCTGTGACGTTGCCCAGATCCATCGCCGGCAGCGGCCATCGGGCAGAAAGGAAGAACTCCTCGCCGGCAATGCGGATCCTCGCAGGCTGACGATGGCGATAGAAAGCGTTGAAGGCAGCGGCGTCCGCGGCGCCGATCGCTTGCAGGCGCACAGCCGAGACCGTGGATCCGACTGAAGGGCGCTGTTGCGTTTTTCCAAGTACCATTAGTCTCTGATGCATGCGAAAATCACGCTCTTACTGGCCTGGGCTTTGACGCGCCCGCGAGGGTTGCTTCCTCCTCGATCATCATTTCCTCGATCGCTTCCTGCCGGCGCACGCTGCGCGATCGCAGATCGTCGACGAGACGGGTCAGTTTCTCGATGGCCTTGCGCCGGGCGTGATGGTCCTCGCGTGCCTGCGCCAGTTTCTGCTGCTGCTCGGTTTCAGCCTGCCTTGCCTCTTCCGTCGCCTGCCGCAGCTGTTCCACTTCGCTTGCGGTCAACTGGAAGCGGCCGCGCAGCCGCAGCAGATCCTGTGCCGTCAGCGCCTGGCGCATGAGATCGGCAAACGAGGCTCGTTCGTCGGCTGCGGCCCGTTCGAGCCGGGTGTCGAGAGCAGTGGCCGCCGATTGCGCCTGGTCCTGTGCCTCACGAGCCAGGCGTTGCCTGCGGACAACCGCTTCCAGGGCGCGTCGCTCCCGCAAGCTGCGGATCTTGTGGAGCTGGGAAATCACCGCCTGCCTAGCCATTGACGATATCCCGCAAGCGCTCGGTGGTACGCTCCATGGCTTCCTGCTGGTCGGAGGGTTGCCGCAGGAAGGCGTTGATCCGGTCGATCTTGGTGACAGCTTCGTCAGCGACGGCGTCGCTGCCCTTCTGGTACTCGCCGATGCGCACCAGCAGTTCCACCTCGGTGTGGCGCGACATCAACTCGCGTATATGGGTTGCATCCGCCCGGTGCTGTTGCGAGATCACCTTATTCATCAGGCGGCTTCTGCTGCGCAGGACGTCGATCGCCGGGAAATGATCACGCCGGGCAAGATCGCTCGACAGGAAGACATGGCCGTCGAGTAGCGCCTGCAGTTCCTCCGCGACGGGGTCGAGCGTACCGTCGCCCTCGAGCAGGACGCTGTAGAGGCCGGTGATGGTCCCGGTCTGGCCTGGGCCGGCCCGTTCCAGCAAGCGCGGCAGCGCCGCGAACAGGGAGGGGGGAAAGCCGCGCCGTGTCGGCGGTTCACCCGAAGCCAGGCCGATTTCGCGCTGGGCGCGGGCGAAACGGGTGATGTTGTCCATCGCCAGCAGGACGTGGCGGCCCTGGTCGCGGAAATATTCGGCGATGGTGGTGGCGACGAAGGCCGCCTTGACGCGTTCGATGGCCGGTCTGTCCGAGGTCGCGGCGACGATGATGGTACGCGCCATGCCCTCGGGGCCCAGCGCATGCTCGACGAATTCACGGACCTCACGGCCGCGCTCGCCCACCAGCGCGACGACGGCGACATCCGCGTCGGTGCCGCGCACGATATTGGCGAGCAGGGTCGATTTGCCGATACCCGGCTCGCCGAACAGGCCGATGCGCTGGCCGCGGGCGCAGGTGAGCATCCCGTCCAGCGCACGGATGCCGAGCTGGATCGGCTCGCTGATCAACCCGCGAGAAAGCGGCGAGGGGGGATAGGCATGCACGGGGCGCTGGTCCTCGAGCGTATCGGCGTGAAGCGGCCGGCCGTCGAGCGGCTCGCCGAGGGCGCTCACCACGCGACCGAGCAGGCCGGGACCGACGCCGATCTGCAATTGTGCGGCGACGGGGATCACTTCCGTCAGGCTCGACAGGCCGGCGAGGTCGTCGAGCGGGACCAGCACCGCCGAGCCATCGGAAATGCCGACGACCTCGGCTCTGACGCGGCGGCCCGTCTTCGGATCGACCAGGTCGCAGATTTCGCCGAGCCGCGCCTCTTCCACTGTGGCATGGATGACGACGCCGACGACCTCGCGCACCCGCCCGCTGCGTCCCCGCTGATGTTCTTCGCGCAGCCGCCTGCCAAGGCGCGGAACGATATCGGCGAGCCTCGCGTCGATGTCGATGGAGGCGTTGGTCATGACACCGCCTTTCTCGCCGATCCAAGCGCAGCGGCGATGGCGTCGAGCTGGGTAGCAACACTGGCATCGATCACGGCGGCCTCGCTTGCTACGATGCAGGCGTCGCGGGCGAGGGCAGGGTCCGTCGTGGTCTCGATCGGAAAGCCGAATTGCCGCTCCCGCAGGAGTGCTTCGAGTTCTTTGCGAACCCTGTCATGCGCGTCGGGGTGAACGGTGAGCCTGAGATATTTGGCCTGCCTGACCTCGGAAACGGCCTGGCGGGCGATCTTGGCGACGAGCTCGTCGAGGTCGAAACTGCCCAGCATGCGCCGGGTGACCTCCAGCACCAGATCGGTCACCTGGTTTTCAACGCCCTGGAAATAGCGATCGAGCTTGGCCGTCGTTTCGGTGACGAGATGGGCTGCCTCCTGCTTGCCCTTGGCAAGCCCGTCCTCATAGCCTTGCGCATATTCGGCGGCATAGGCCCGGCGGCCGGCCTCGCGCAGGCGTTCGGCGTCCTGTTGCGCCGCTTCCAGAAAGCCATAGCCGTCCTGCCAGGCTTTTGCCTCCGCCGCGCGCAGGATGCGCCCGGTCGGGCGCTTGGGTCGATCGGCCAACGGCCCTGTGTCCTGCCCCGCCATCCCCTACCTCGAGCTTGCGGCCCGCCGCACGATCGGCGGGCCCAATTGCGCAAAAGGCGTCGGTGCGACGTCGTCGAGTTCCGGGCTGGGAGGAAGCTTGAGACGAACGCGCGTCCCCACCCCCGCGGGCATGGCGTCGCACCAGGCGCCGAGACAGCGCCAGCCATCGGCCGCAACCCGCTCCGCCAGGTCATCGATCGGATCGAGTTCCTGTTCGGGACCGGTGAGGTCGCGATTGACCACCGCGAATTCGCACAGGGCCTCGCCGAGCTGCGCATGCAGTGCTGCCGTCGTCTCGCGGCGGATCACGCCGGCGAACGACGCAGCCCAATAAATCGCTCCGGCCTTCAGTGCGATGTCGGCCAGCCGGTCCGCATCGCAAAGCGCGATAGGCCGGTCGTTTTCGTCGACCTCCGGTTCCTGGCGGGAAAAGCCGTAATGGTCACCGATCAGGCTCGAAAGCCGCGTCTCCAGCCGTTCGGCGGAGAGCATATGCGCGCAGGCCTCGTCACCGAGCGTGCCGCCGAAACAGGGAACCAGGCGGGAGGCAATGGCATGAAGGGCCGGTTTGTGCAGAAAGGACTGCCAAGCGTCGGCGGTGTCGACCGTGTCGGTCATGGCGCCCTCTTCACGGCACGAAGAGCGGGGGAGCCGTCGAGGGCGTAGACATCGCGTCGCCGCCGCCAGTGAAGATAGGCCAGGCTCCCGGCCAAAAGCACGACCATGGCGACGAGCCCATAGACGATCCAAATCGCACGCACCAGATCGTCGGGATGCAGCCAGATGCCCAGGAAGTTCGTGAGGCCCGGCTCGCTAGTCGCCGGCTCGGCCGGTGCCGCGACCGGCACGAGGATGACGGAGACATTGTCGTAGGTCAGTCCGGCAACGCCGTTGGCGACCAGCATCTTCACCTGCGGCACCAGTTCCTTCATGTCGACCGAGGTGCGGTGGCGGATGAAGACCGATGCCGAGGACGGCACCAATTGCTGCTTAAGTGGATCGTTCTCCGGCAGCACGAGATGCACGCGGGCGGACAGGACGCCGTCGATGTCGGAAATGGTTTGCGAGAGCTCCTGGCTGAGCCCGTAGATCATCGCAGCGCGCTCTTCTACTGGGGAGGAGACCAGCCCGTCGCGCTTGAACACCTGGCCGAGGGTCGCGAACTTCTCCTTTGGCAGCCCGATCGCATCGAGCACGGACATGGCTTCGGCAAAGCGGGCCTTGTCGACCAGGACGGTCACCGTGCCCTCCTTGTCGATCTGGCGTTGGGCGGGAATGCCCTTGCGCACCAGAGCGGCGACGACTTCGTTGCCCTGGCGCTGGCTGAGCCCCGTATAGAGTTCCACCGTGCAGGCCTGCAGGAACAGCACGCCGACAAGGGCAAAGACGGTGCCGAACCGGCGCAGCCAGGCCGGCAACCGATGCATCGATACTGGCCTCACGGAGCCCCCGCCACGCACTATTGCTGTTTGATCAGCGTGTTGACCGAGCCAGTGGCGGCTGTCACGCTGTTGATGGCGACGGAGACATTGGCCGCCGCCCACATGAAGGAAATGGCGCGATCCAGCGTCAGATCCGCGTTCGGCTGTCCCGGCGCCCGTTCATTGCCGGCCGGGCTATTGCCGGCTCCTTCGCTGGCCGACGAGGCGACGCCCGCCTGCGGGCCGTTCTTGGCAAAGGCAGACTGGGCCTGCTGCACCACCCCTTCGAGCGAATGGAGGGCACCGCCGACGAGAGCAGCGGGATCATTGGGCTGCCCGGTTTTCCCGACGCTCTTTTCCATTTCCACGAGATAGTCGAAGAGCTGGTGCTCGACATTCGCCTGGGGCTGGGTCGGCTGGGACTGGCTGGGCGCCGCCGAAACCGCGCCGATGGCAGCGTCTGCAAGCTGCATGTTCATTCCTCATCGATCGCCGATTGCGGGTGGCTGCCTCCCGGCTCCGGCTCAGCCTTCCTCGTTACGGGCCTGCTGCATGCCTTCGAGAGCCCGGTCACCCTGTTGCTGGGCCATGCTCACGGCAAAGTTGGCGAGGGTTTCTTCCATCTGCTTTTGAAGGGCTGCTTCCTGGCTTTCCTTGGTCGGATCGGGCTGGTTGGTCGGGCTGATGCCGTTGCTCTCGATCTTCATTTGCTTTCTCCTGGATGCTTGGCGGCGGGCGGGGTCTCGACCTCGGTGCGCCGGCCTCGGAAAACACGTACAGGCACGACATTTTCAGCCGAACCGTCGACTTCGCGCGCCCAGGCGGGGCCGGACGGCTCCGTCATCACGCCGAGCGCCTTGCGAACGGCGTCGATATAGGCGGGCGGACCGGAGACCGAGACGACCCGCTCGTTCTGGGCGATCTTGATGGGATAGCGCGCATCGGCGACGCCGAGTTCAAGCAGCCGTCCGGGAATGCCAGGCAGGGCTGTTGCATCGACCTTGAACATGTCGGTGCGCATTTCGGCCTCGGTCGCCACAGCCAGGCTGGAGCCATCATAATACCAAACCAGGCCGTAGCGGTCGCAAACCCATTGCAGGAACTCGCGGGCCGTTCCCATCGGCATGCCGGCACTCAACCGCCCCTTCACCCCGTCGGTGAGCTTCACCGGGACGTGAATGTTGCGGCCGAACTCGGTCAAGGCGTCGCGAACCGACTGGTCGATGATGATGTATTTGTAGGGGCCGGAAGGCCACTCAGGTTCCGCCGCACGCGCCGGCAACGCCGCCACGCCCAGGCACAATCCGACTGCGAAGCCGAGAATGGCGGGAGACCGACGGTTCGTCCCCATGGCCATCCTGCTGGTTTCAATTTCCATGCCCCTTACCTGTGCAACGACGCATTCGCTCTTCGAGCGCGAGTCCCGTACGGCATGATTTACCTGCCAAATCGTGCCGCACATTATCGTGATCGTCGCTGAAATGAAAGTCCAATTGGATTATAGAGCCATAGGTAAGTGCCAAACGCTTCAGATTTGTATTGTGTCTGGAGGTACATTGTTACAGTTTTTGAACGATACGACGGGCCCGGGAGACCATGGGAATGATGGTTGAGGCAGGATGTTTTCACGCGTGTCGCTCGTTACGAGGGAGGGGCATGATCCTGCGTTCCATCTTGCGCAGTGCCACTCTGGTCGCCGCCATCGCCGGTATGATCTCGTTGATGATGGCAGGCATCGCTGAGGCCCAGGGCGGTGCCTATGATCCACGCACATGGAGCTATGACAGCGAGCAGGACATGGTCATCGCGCCGTCCGACAATCCACAGGGATATGTCGTCGACGAGCCTGCCACGGGACCGGCGCACCCACCCGTGACAAGGCGCACGCCGCCGATCGCACGCGAGGTCGTGGCGTTCACCGAACCCCACCCTAAGGGATCGATCATCGTCGATACCGGCGAGCGTCGCCTGTACTACGTATTGGGGGACGGCAGGGCTCTCAGATATGCCATCGGTGTCGGACGCGAGGGCTTTTCCTGGTCGGGGCGGGATCGCATCCTCGACAAGAAGGAATGGCCCGACTGGCGCCCGCCTGCCGAAATGCGGGAAAGAGAGGCTGCGCAAGGGCATGACTTGCCGGTGCGGATGGCGGGCGGTCCCAACAATCCGCTCGGCGCCCGCGCGCTCTATATCGGCAATACGCTCTATCGCATCCACGGCACCAATGCGCCCTGGACGGTCGGCACGGCTAATTCCTCAGGCTGCATCCGTATGACCAACGACGACGTCATCGATCTGTATCAACGCGCCGTGATTGGCGCCGAGGTCGTCGTGCGCTAGAGCAAAGCGCGTTTAGAGGGAAACGCCTTTTTGCTCTAGCTCCTTGGTTCGACGCGCCTCTGCGATTCTTGGTGATTCCACCAAATCACAAACGCTATGGCGGGAGGTAAAAAAATACTGTTAGATTCTTGTAGAAATTGCCGGCGGGGACCTGTCGCAACCGTTCCGGGTGCCGTGTGAGTTTCAAAAGTCGACGGGTAAGAGCGTGGCCTCTCCGCATCGAGATTTTCTCTAACTTATTGTTTTAACATGTCTTCTTAACTGGAAAGCTCACCAGTTTTTGAAGCGCCGTGCCGGAAGAATCAGGTCTTTTTCCCGGACGCCCAGAACGCGGCAACCACCCCAACGGCGATGAAGATCGTCATCGCGAAAAACATCTGGGCGAGCTGGAAGTTCAGGGAATCCTTGGCCACAAAAAGGGCGGCGATGGGCGCCGCCACGAACAGCAACAATCGAACGATCAGGCCCATCTGCGCCCCCAATGGCTTACCTCGAAGCGATGGGGCGCAGATTGGACCCGTCATGGAGGGTCTGCATTGACTTGAATCAAGGCGAGATCGGTCCTTCTCCGCGGAAGCGGAGCGCTTGCGAACTCACCTCACGCCGTCGCACCCGGCAGGTAGATGCGGTCGCCGGCGAAGAGGATGTCCGGGATGGCGATGTGGCCCATGTTCAGCAGCACCGTTTCCCGCACATCGGCCGAATGGTTGCGCGCGATGCCGCCCATCGTATCGCCGTCGCGGGCGATGATCGGCTGGTAACCCTGGCGTTCGAGCTCGGGATTGAGGCGTCCCGCACCGTCTTGCGGCCCGGCCGGATGGGTCTGTACGAAGCTCGCCTTGGCCGGCTCCTTGGGCCGGGGTTTGTTCGGCCCGGTTTTGGTGGTGGTCGGCGAGGGCGTTGAGGAACTCGTGGCCGTGGGGGAGGTCGTGGGTGTTGGCGTCGTCCCTGATGGAGTCGGTGTTGGAGTCGCCGGCGTCGGTGTCAGCGTGGAATTGTTGTTGCCGGGGGGCTGTACGCCGGGGGCATTTGCCTTCTTCTGCTGATCCAGCCAGTTCGCGACCACGATGCCGCTGAACAGGATCATGCCGCCGCCGAAGGTGACGCCGAAGACGACACGATCCCAGCCCGACATTTTGGGCTCCCAATTCCCCCGTCCCAATCCCTTTCGGGCGCCCCGTGCCCACAAATAGGCCGAGCCGAAGAGGAAAGCGGCATTGTCGACCGTATCGGCGCCGCCCGGAACGAAGTCGAACCCTTTCGAAACGAAATCAGGCACGCCGGGTATGCTCGAAAGATTCGAACCATCCTTGGGGATGGAATCACCGAGCGAGAGGCCGCTCCCGATCGCATAGGAAGGCAGGTTCCATTTGTCGGCCATCGGCATGGCTGGCCGGCCCGTGCGGGCCTCACGTACCGCCTTGGCGAAATAGAAGGCGTTGCTGCCTTCAAACAGAGCCCCGCCAGCCCCGCCCAGAGTGACTGAGGTCGGGATGCCGGCCGCCTGGGTCGGTAGATAGCTCAGCGCATCGCCGATTTTCATGATGCGGCCCAGCGGCGTGTGCAGCGCCGTCCATTTGCCCGGCAGGGCAGCGGCGGTGCTCATGGTCAGGCCGCGCCAGGCGAGGCCACCGGCCCGGATATAGGCCTGGAGATGCGGCGGCAAAGCCGGCCAGACGGCGGCGAAGGTGGCCGTGGCGGTTGTGGTGAGCACGAGATCGTCGACACCCATCGCGCGCATTTTTGCCAGCGCCCGCACCGGCGCCGAGGCTGGCGTGTAGCCGTTGAGGGCCGAGCGCTGGTCAGCCTTGAGCAGAGCTGTCTGGAAGGGCTTGAGCACATCGACCTGAGCCGGCGTGAGGGCCTTCAATTGATCGTCCTTCAGCCCCGCGAGCTGGCCCGGCCTGAACTTCTTCACCTGCTCTGGCGTCAGCTCGCTCAGTTGCGAGGGGTTGAGCTCGGCCAGATCGAGATATTTGATGCGCTTGGGTGCGATGGCGCGCAATTGGTCCGGCGTCAGGCCCTTCAACTGGTCGGCCGTGAGATTGATGATTCCGCTCGGCGAGAGGCGGGCGATGTCGTCCGGTGAGAGGTTGCGGACCTCGATGAGTTCGTCCAGGAGCGTGCGCCCTTCCTCGCTCATCGCCTTCTTCTGGGCGTCGCCAACCGCTTCCATCTGGGCAAGCGTCAACTCGGGTATCTGCCTGCGCGTAAGGCTGGCTGCCATATCTGCGACAGACGCATCGGGCAAAGCGCGCAGCTGTTCGCCAGAAAAGGCCCTGATCTGCGACTTGGTCAGTGCCGAAAGCTGGTCGGGTTTCAGCCATCCAGCCTGCTTGGCGCCCAGCCCGGCGATGTCGAGATATTTGACACGGTTGGTCGGGATTGCAGCGATCTGGGCCTGCGTCAGCTGCCCCTGGAGGCCGGATCGCTTGAAGGCTTCCCATTGCTTCAGGGTCAACCAGGAGACCTGCTTGGGCGCCATTGCGCCGATATTCAGGTCTGCAATGCGGTTCTCTGGGATCGAGCGTGTTTGAGCCCGCGACAGATGAGGCAGTAGCCCTGCCTGATTGAAGGCTTTCCACTGGCTGTTGGTCATCGCGGCGATCTGGGCCTGGGAGAGGCCGCCGATCTGTCTTTTCGTCAAACTGACGCTATCGAGATATTTGACGCGATTATCAGGTATCGCCCCGATCTGGCCCTGAGTCAGATGCTCCTGCAGGCCGGCCTGATGGAGCGCCTGCAATTGCTTGCTATTGAAGGCCGCAACCTGGGCCCTGGTCAGCGAACGGACCTGGGATTTCGACAGGGCGCCGGTGTCGAGATTTCTGACCCGGTTTTCCGGAATCGCCTGCAATTGACTGCGCGTGAGATGGCCCTGCAGCCCGGCCTGTTTGAAGGCCTCCCACTGCTTGGGCGTGAAAGAGGCGATCTGGTCCGGCTTCAGCCATGGCACGTTCTTGGCGGTGAGTTGGGTGAAGTCCAACTGCTTGGGATCGGTGGCTTGCAATTGCTTGCGTGTGGGAGCCGTGTTTTCCGGCGACTTGGCCGGAGGGGTGTTGGCTGCAGCCGCCGAGGGATTGGACCCTGTCTTCTTGCCAAGGGTGATTGGATCGATCGGCCCGTCTCCGGCAACATGCACGCTGATCGGGGAGGCGGGCGGCGCCGTATCCTTGCCTCCTCCAAACCAGAAGTCGGTTTGAGCGGCATGGTTGGGCTGCTTGATCGTTCCTGCCCCTGAAACATCGGTCAGGGGCAGGCCGGGCAACTCGACCACTTCCCGGCCTCCCTGGGCCGGCTTGATGTCGCCGGCAAGCTCGACGGGCCCGTCATAGGCGCGCGTCCGTACGCCCAACCTGTCGGCGAGCTCACCGGCGAGAGAGCGCGTGAGGGGGCCGCCCGCTTGATGGTCAAGGGAGCCGGCGCGGCAGGCGAGGATCGTGATGCTCTGGCCCTCCCGGTACCCGGTGTTGCGGAGATCGTCGATCAATTGGGTCGCACCGGGCAGGTTGGTCTCATCGGCGACCACCAGGAAGGTGTCCTTGTCGACGGCGCCTTTGCTTGACAGCCCGATCGACAGATCTTTCGCCGCGACCGGTTGTCCGCCAACCGTCACCGTTCCGTCTGGGAGGTAGCTCAGCGTGCGCCCGCTTTCCGAACTGAAGGGCCGTGAAATTGGCCCATCGGCTGCAACAACCGGCTTGGTGGCCCTGAGCCCTTTGACACCCAAGCCCGTGCCGGCGACACCCACGCCGAGGCTGGTCAACGCGCTGGCGAATTCCAGGCCGCTCATCTGGTCGCCATAGGCGGCAAGGTCATGGGCCGATACCGCCGTCAACGGCACGCCCGTGCCGATGGCCGCCCAGTCGAGACCGCGCGCGGTGCGGTTGAGCCCGCCCGAACTCCTCATATAACCGTCCGCCGTCGTGGCGACGGAGGTGCCTTGCCCGGTCATGCCGATGCTGGCTCTGAACGCCTGCGCCACCGACAGTTCCGTGGTTTTCGCCATGCCGATGGTGCGCAACACACTCGACCCCATCGGCAGGACGGTGGTGGCCACCGTGCCGATGTTCATCATCGACTCCATGTCGCCCAGTTCGCCGCCATGCTGGAGATAGTCCACTTCCTTGATGACCGCGCGGGTACCGAGATAGGCACCACCGGCATAGGCCAGGCCTGCCGCGAGCGGCGAGAAGGGGTTGGGAATGACGGCAACGGCCGTGGCGAGGGCCGTGCCGATGCCCACGATCGGATCGATGATCTTGTCGAAGGTCGAGACGTTGCGGGCCTGGACGACCTCCAGGTCGATCTTGCCGTCGGCCCCGGGCTTCATGTTGAGGCCGGTCGGCGCGATAAGCTTGCCGCTTTCCTGGAACTGGCGGTTGCCGTCCTGGAAATCCTTGATGGACTCGAATTTCTGGCCGGTGGCGTCGACATACCAGGTCTTGTCGCCATCCTGGACCGCGAAAAGCGCGATCTGCTGCGCGCCGACCTTGTCGTCGACATAGAACAGGGGCACGACCTTGACCGAGGCGGCGTTGCCGCCGATGTCGCGGATCTCGTCGACCACGTTGTCGAGAGCTGTCCGGCCCTCTTCGCTGGAGGTATCCAGGCCAAGGGTGCGAGCGACCAGGCCTTCCTGGGCCTGGCGACCTTCGAGCGGCGTGAATTGGTCGTTGTAGCCTGATTTATAGAGGTTCTGGAACGTGGCCTGATAGACCGACATCGCCTGGTCGCGATGGTCGTCGAGATAGACGCTCTGGAGATGGGCGTAATAGGGCGCCGATCCCGCATCGTCCAACAGCTTGAGCGGCTGATTCAGCAGGAAGGAATACCATTGCTCGGAGCGCTCGGCCGATTGGCGGGCATTCTCGACGCTTGCGCGCCGATCCTGCGCCGTGTCGAGCCGGATCTGGGCCGCTGCGACGTCGGGATGAACCCACAACCACTGGCCGTCGATCTCCATGCGAACCGGCTTGCCGCTCTTGACGATGGCATCGATGCCGCCACGCTGCACGTCGCCGGCCATGTCTGGGGTCACCTGCACCTTCTGGCCGTTGACCGTGACCTCCACGGGCTGGGTGCCCTGGGGCAGCAGGCCTGCCGGCGCCTCCACACTGCCCGGGCCGTGCTGCTTGAGGGCGCCATCGAGGTCGGTCTTGAGGCCGGTGATTTGCTTGTCGAGACCGTCCCGCACCAGGCCGAGCTGGTCCTTCATCATCGCCTGGATCTGCTGGCCGGCCGAGATCTGCGCCGCCTTGGCCGCCGCCAGGCCGCCGCTGCCATCGGCGTAGCACATATTGGTATTTGCGGGGCTGTTGAGAAGCGCCTGCCACTGCTGGTTGAGCGAATTGTTGCGCAGATCGTCACGGATGTTCTTGTCGCTGGTCGCAAAGGTGAGCTGAACACGCTTGGTGTCGTGCTCGTATCTGGTCTCCAGATAGAGCTGATGATCCTTGGGATCCTCTATGACGTGCTGTTCCTTGATCTTGCCGAGATAATCGCCGCCATAAGTGGAATATTCCTTGTTCATGTCGAACGAGCCGGGATTGGCAGCGCGGTACTGTGCCAGAATCTTCTGCCTGAGATCGGTGGCCTGGACCTCCTGGCCCGAAAGCGTGCTCGTGGCAGAATAGAAGTTGGCATAGGCGGTGGCAGCATCGACCTGCTTGCCAGCATTCTCGCTCAATGTCTTGGTATCGCTAAGATTTTTCTCAGCCGCCGTGCGCTCCGGCGTGCCCGGCTTGGTGGCGTTGACTTCCTGTTGCCGAATGCCGACCAGATAGTCCGCCAGCGCCTTGTCGCCCTGGCTGGCAGAGAGTCCGGCCTGATAGAACAGTGAGGTCACGTCGTCATGGGCCGCCTTGGACTGGGCGTCCTTCAATTCGTAATTGGTATTGTCGTTCGTGGCCCGTACCGTCGTCTGCCCGGGCGGCGGCGGCGGAGGTGGCAATGTCGCCTGCTTGGTGATCGCCTGGTCGAGGAGGCTCTGGGCCTTCTCGTAATTCTCGCGCGCTGTCGTCGCGTTGGTGAGCTGGGTGTTGGCCTCCGTGAGATTCTTCTTGGCGTCGGCGAGCGAGCCTTCCGGCGTCGGTGCATTCCATTGCAGCCCGAAGGGCGCCAGCTTGTCATCGAGCAGGGCCTTGGCGTCGGTCATCGCGCCCTTGTAGGCGGGATCGAGCGCATAGACGTCCAACTGCGCCTGTGACTGGTTGACCTTGGCACTCGCCTCGGCACGACGCCCGAGGGCTACGTTTTCGGCAGCCATTGCCTTGGCGACCACCGGATCGACCCATTTGCCGTTCATCGGCACCCAGGCGCCTCCGGACGGCGCCTTGCCGGGAGGCGGCGTGCCATAGGGATTTTCCGCCGTCGGATTGGTGCCAGGCTGGCCCTCGCCATATGTCTTGATGGCGTCCTGGGTTTTCTGGTGCAGGTCGTTGACAGCCTGCTGCAGGTCCGGCAATTCCTCGCCGGCGAAGATGCCGTCGAGCGTCGTCTTGACGATCTCGGCCTTCTTGGCTTCCTTCGGATCGGAGCTCTTGGGATCGATGGAAACCAAAGTCTGGGCAAGCGCCGCCTCGGCGCTGTCGGGCTTGACCTTGACGTCTCGCCCGGTGGCGTCGTCGTGCAGCGTCATGCTGCCGTCCGGCTTGGTGGTCAGCGTGTAGCCGTTGAAGGTCACGGAGACGGTGGTGTCCTTGCCCTGCTTCACGGTGCGGGTGGTACGGCCATTGCCCTCGACCACGCTCTTCGTCTCGGTCCCGTTGCTTTCCGTGCTGGTGGTAACCGCATTGCCCTTTTCGTCGGTCGTGCGCACCGTGTGGGAACCGTGCTGGTAGTCCTGGTAATAGGCGGTGACTGTCTTGCCGGTCTTCTGATCGATGATCTCGGTCGACTGCACATCGCCATTGTCGCTGGTGGGCTGGCTCGTCTTGATCTCCAGGCCGGCGGCTGCGAGCTGGGCGGTCACCTGTTCCTTGGTCAGTCCGCGTTCGGCCGCGATCTGGTCGATGCTCTTGCCATCGGCGACATCCTTTTCGATGCCTGCTGCACCCTTGCGGGTCGGGTCCTGGTTGGCGGCGAGCGTCGTCTTCTGTCCCTTGGCATCGGTCACCACCGTGGTGGTCTTGCCGTCCGCGCCGGTCGTCTTCACTGTCGTCACGCCATTGGAGAGCCGCGTCGTCTGGGTAATCGTTCCCGTGCCCAGATCGTCCTCGCGGCGGGTGGTCGTCGTCCCTGTCTTCGGGTCATAGTCGGTGGTGAGCTTCTGGCCGGATTCATCACGCACCGGCGTGTCGGTCTCCGTCCCCTTGGCGTCCTTCACCTGCGTGTAATAGGTGCCGTGCTGGAAGTCGTAATATTCGGTGACGATCTGGCCGGTCTTGGGGTCCCGAATCTGCGTCGTACGGACATCGCCATTGTCGCTTTTCGGGTCGGTCGTCTTGACGTCGAGACCGCCGGCCTTGAGTTCATTGAGAACCTGGTCGCGCGTCAGCCCGCGTTCGGTGGCGATCTGGTCGACACTCTTGCCTGCCTGCACGTCCTTCACGATGGCGCTGGCATCGGCCCCTGGTTTCGGCGTATCAGCGGGAGCCGGGTTGTCGACGAGGGTGATCGCGGGCGTGGTGGCCGGCGGCGCGAGAAACAGGGCGGGGGTCGCCGTCGTCGGGCCAGATGTGGTGATCAGGGGCGTGTTGCTCGCCAGGACCAGAGGCGTGACGGCGGGGGGCGCTGCCACCGCCGGCGGCTCGAGTTTCGTCAGCTCCGTATTGGTCTGCTTGAGTTCCTTCTGCAGCTTGGTGGCCTCTTCGGCCTCGCCCATCTTCTGCGCGAGTTTGATCTGCTCGCGCAGCTTTTGCGCCTGGGCTCTAAGTTCCGCGATACGGTCGATGTCGTTCTTGGGGGTGATCTTCGGTGGGGGTGGCGGCACAAAGATGGGACGAACGACCATGCGTTGAATCTCCAAAAGCAGTCCGATCTCCCGCGCACCTCCACCGGAACGCCTGAGCCGGATCTCAAAGTGACGGTGGCGGCCTCATCGTGAAGGCGTCCAGTAGACATCGTATTCGCTGAGGTGCTGCTCCACGGCACGCATCGCTTCCTTGACGTCGACGCCGGACCGTTGAGCAATAAGGGCGATCAGGATCTCCGCCGCCGCGAGGGCCGGCGTGACGCTCCTGAAGAAGGAATGGGATTCGACCGTGACGACGACGCTGGCACGAGCCAGGCGCGCCAATGGCGACACTCGGCTGTCGGTGATCGCCACGACGGTCACACCGCGCTTGGCGGCACGGCGCGCAACCTCGACCGTGGCACGGGCATAGGGCGCCATGCCGACGACCAGCATGACATCCTCGGGGCCGGCGTGGCGAAGTGCGTCGACCTCGCCCTTTGCGGCGGCATCGAGTAGCGTGCCACGATCGTCGAAGAGCGAGAGCAGGCGGGAAAAGTGGGTGGCGACGACCTGTTCTGAACGCAGCCCCAGGCAATAGACGCGCCGCGCGCCGATCAATATGTCCGCGACGGCGACATGCTGCATGGCGCTGGTGTATTCGCCCAGACGGGCGACCTGTGCGGCAAGCATGTCGGTGGTGGCGCTGACCGTCGAATAACCTTGGCCGTCCTCCGCCACGCTGGGTGTCTCGACCGTCTCTGCCGGTTTGGCGCCCGGTTCGCGCAGCGCCTGCGCATAAAGGGCGCGCATGTCTTCATAGGCTTCCAGGCCCAGCCAGCGGGCAAGGCGCATCATGGTGGAATGCGAGACGCCGGCCCGCTGCGCCTGCTCGCGCATCGATATCAGCGCAACTTCCTGGGGGTGGTCCAGCACGAACCGGGCCGCCAGCTTCAGTTGCGACGGCATGGTCTCGAACCGCTCGACCAGGAGCTGCGTCAACGGACCTTCTCTCATTGCTGTGACCCAAATTTGTTGATGACGAGAGTATGACATGGCCTTCGCCAATGCAACAATTGGAACTTATTAATAACGCGCATTCCAAATGGACTTTCATTTCGAGATTCACTAGCATGCCGACGACGGCGATCCGAGCGATGCCCTTCGCGGTCTTGTGATCTCGCCGTTCGAAGCGCGATTCAAGGAGTGAACGATGTCCGTGTCTTCCCTAAATCCAAACGCATCAAGCAGCCCCAGCGGAGCTGTCGACGATGCGATCGCGAAAATGGAAAAGATGTTCTTGCTGAACCTGAAGCTTCAGGTGGCGACGACTGAAATCGGCGTCAAAAACAAGGCCGCCGACAACATTACCCGCGGCAGCAAGACCTGAGTCACGAGCGCCGCCGGCTTCGGCTGGCGGCGCTTGAACCGCATTGTCGGAGTCGCTTTCCGAAGACGCAGATCGGAAAAGGAGGCCCGATTGGGGATTGGGGACGGGATCGATGCCCACCGGATTGATCGACAAGGCTCAAGGTGAGGCGCGTGCCCTGCGTCGGCCCTCGTCACCGCCGGCCGCAGATGCGAACAAGGCGCGATTCGAGCCCGAAGCCACCATGGACTTCGAGGTGACCGGCGGCCTCCATGAGGGCGCCAGTCTCGGCCTCGATGAGGCGGACTATACGATCGGCTCGGGCAAGGACGCCGAGATCGTCCTGAGGGATGCGGGAATTGCGCCCATGCATGCGCGCCTGCGTTGCCGGGGGCGCCGGGTGGAGATCGAGGCGCTCGGCGGGGCGCTCAGCCTTGCAAAAGGGGAAATCCTGCCACAGGGCCATGGCCGCCGCTGTCACCTGCCGCTCGAGGTCGGCATCGGCGAGGCGCGGTTTCGGCTCGATTTGCGCGGCCGCTCGGCGATGGCGACGCGTTTTGACGGCGGTACATGGCTCCGCAGGCTGCTGTTCGCGAGTGGCGGAATCGTCGTCACGGTGGTAGGGGCCTCGCACGCCCTGAATTGGCTGCCGAGCGCCACGGCATTTTCCTCCCAGGCCCATCCGGCCGAAGAGCCGCAGCCGCTTCCGTTTGTTTCCGAAAAGCCAGGTGCGCAGCCGGCTGTCGCGAGCCTGAACGGCGGAGCCAACCCGGCAAGCCGTGCTCGCGACGACCTGGCAGGCCGTTTGGCCGCCGCCGGATTCTCCAATCTGACGATCGGCGCCGAAAAGGACCGCCTGGTCGTTTCGGGCGTGCTGCCGGTGCAGCAAGGTGAGGCCTGGCGGGACATCCAGGCCCGCTACGACCAAGCCTATGGCGACCGCGTCCCTCTCGTCTCACGCGTCGAGACGGGCAAGCCGGCCCAGTCGCCGCCGCTCACCTTGCGAGCGATCTGGTTCGGGGAGCGGCCCTATGTCATCGCCAGCGATGGTGCGCGCTATCACGAAGGGGCTTTCGTCACCGGCGGCTGGATCATCGAGAAGATTGGGGAGGATGATCTGAGGCTGGCCAAGAACGGTACGACGCTCACTTTGAAATACCGATGACCCGACGGCTGGATGCAATTCGCCTCGATGCCCCCAATCTCGGTTCGTCCAGCCAGGAGACGAACGTCAAGGGCTTGCAGGGACCTCCGGTCAACCGGCGGCGGCTGCATTCGATCGAGTCGCGTTCCGGAGAAGCCGGCAAGACGAACAAGAGCGAGCGTTCGGAGACGGCGGCGCGATCGACCGGCAGGCCGGCGGGACCATCGGCAAAGCGCTCCCTCGATGACGAACTCCTGGATTTCACCATGCCCAAGGGAGCGGGCTCGGCCATCCTGCGCCGCTCGGTGTCCATTCTACGCTATTGCATTGCCGATTTGGTGCCCCAGTTGGAGGGAGGAGACCAGCTTCGCAGCCTCGCCCGATCGCTGATGGAGGAAGAGATCGAACGTCATCGCGACCTGATGGCGCGGCTGCAGAAGGAAACCGAAAACTGACCGACCGGCAGGACACCGTGAAGCTGCTGCACCTGCTGGGCCATCTCTATGGCCGCCACGGGCAGGTCAAGCGCGGCACCGCCTATCTCCTCATCGCGGCTCAGCTCGAGCCGGCGAATACGGAAGTGCTGCGCACCCTGGCCCATCTGCTCGTGCTGGGCGGAGAGGCGGACAAGGCGCTCGCCACGATCGAACGGCTGGAGAAACTGGGAAGCGCCGATCATCCCGCCCTCGCCTTGCTCAGGGGCAAGGCCTTGCTGGCGGCAGGGCGCACAGTGGAAGCGCGCCAGTCCTTTCAGGACTTTCTGGCGCAACGAGAGCTGAATGACCATGCCTGACCGCGTTCTGACGTTCCTTGCAAAAGCCTCCAAACGCGCCGATCTCGTCATCGCGATCATGATGCTGGTCGCCGTGGTGATGATGCTGATTCCCCTGCCGACGGAATTGGTCGACGTCCTCATCACCACCAACATTGCGATCAGCGTGCTGGTGCTGCTTGCCGCGCTCTATGTCAGCCATCCGCTGGATTTCTCGTCGCTGCCGTCGGTCATTCTGATCGCAACCCTGTTCCGACTTGCCATCACCATCACCACGACCCGCCTCATCCTGCTTCAGGCCGACGCCGGCCAGATCATCACGGCGTTCGGTACCTTCGTGGTCGGCGGCAGCGTCGCCGTGGGGCTGGTGGTGTTCCTGATCATTACCATCGCGCAGTTTCTGGTCATCGCCAAAGGCGCGGAGCGGGTCGCGGAAGTCGCCGCGCGCTTCACCCTGGATGCCTTGCCCGGCAAGCAGATGAGCATCGACGCCGAACTGCGCAATGGCGACATCGACAAGACGGAGGCGCGCCGGCTCCGGCAGCGTCTCGAACGCGAAAGCCAGCTTTTCGGCGCCATGGATGGCGCCATGAAATTCGTGAAGGGCGACGTCATCGCCGGCATCGTCATCATCCTGGTCAACCTGATCGGCGGCATTGCCGTCGGCACCCTCCAGCATGGCATGTCGATCGGCGTGGCGGCGTCCACCTATGCCCTGCTGACGGTGGGCGACGGCCTGGTCGCCCAGATCCCTGCGCTGTTGGTGGCGGTGGCCTCGGGCACCATGATCACCCGCGTCGCCGGGGCGGATGGGGAAGGCGATCTCGGCGGCCAGATCGCCGGACAATTGCTGCGCGATTCGCGCACGCTGGGCCTGGCGGCGGTCATCCTGCTCGGTCTCAGCCTGGTGCCCGGCTTCCCCACCATCGTCTTCCTGATTCTCGGCGCTATATTGGGGACCGGCGCCTATGCCCTCCATCGCAATGCCAAGGGGACGAAGGAAGAGGGACAGGGCTCGGGCCCTGTCGCCGCCGCCGACATCGCGCGGTCGGGCGCGGCTTCTGGTTCGCTTCCAACCCAGGAAGGGGAGGAGGCCCTGCCTTCGACCCGGATCCTGGTCCGCTATGGCAAGGGCACCATGCTCGCCAGGATGGCGCTGGACGATCATGTGGGCGGTATTCGCCAGCGCCTCTATGACGATCTGGGTGTCGAACTGCCCCGCATCGGCGTCTATCAGGACCCGGCCTTGCCGAGGCAGCACGTCCGCATCGACGTGGAGGAGGCACCGGTGCTCGAGGCGGATCTGCCCGAAGACCGCATCAAGGTCGAAGGCGATGCCGCCAATCTCACTTTGCTCGGCCTCGCCTATGAGGAACATCCGGCCGGGCCGCGGGAGAATGCGGTCTGGGTCGAAGCCGGTGCGGCGCCGGCGCTGGCCGAGGCCGGGCTGACCTCCTTCGGGCCGGGGGAGGTCGTCGGCAAATGGACCGAGGACGTGCTGAAGCGCTATGCCGGGCACTTCGTCGGCATCCAGGAGACCCGTACGCTGCTTTCCGAGGCAGAGGAAGACTATGGCGAGTTGGTCAGGGAAGCGCGCGAAGCCGTGCCGCTGCAAAAAATTGCCGAGGTGCTGCGCCGGCTGGTCGCGGAAAATGTGCCGATCCGCAATCTGCGCATCATTCTGGAAGCCTTGGTGGAAGCCGGCGCTCGCGAGCAGGATCCGGCACTGCTTGCCGAGCATGTGCGCGCTGCTCTGAAACGGCAGATCAGCTTCCGTGTCGCCGACCGCAACCGCGTCATCGCCGCCTATGTCATGCAGCCTTCGGCGGAAGAATTGCTGCGCGCTGGCCAGCAATCGGCGGCGCTGGGTGGCTTTCTCGGCCTGCCGGAGGAGCAGGCCCAATCCATCGTGGCTCAGATCGGCCGGGCTTTGGCCGAAACCGCGCCGGACGCCACCCCCGTCGTCCTGACGGCTGGAGACGTCCGGCGCCACATGCGCGCCTTTCTGGCCCAGAACGGCCTCGAACTCGCGGTTCTGTCCTATCAGGAGCTTGCGCCGGAATTCAACGTGCAGCCGCTCGCCACCATCACCAGCCTGCAGGGCCAAGGCGCTGCCCGGCCATCGCTCGCCACCACCCGCCCGGCCAAACAACATGAAGGGGCCGCCTGACACGGGGCAGGGCGGGCACTGACGGCATCAAAAGGAGAGGAACGGAATGACAAGTCACGGCAGGGCCGGCCTTTGCATGGTCAACCATGCAACGGGTCTCGCCCCGGAAATCGGTTGGTCTCTCCTGTATCGGCAACTGGCCGTGCTTGCCGCTTTCGTGCTTCTCCTGCTGGGCCTGATGCAAGGCGTCCATGCCCAGACCATGACCAGCTTGCCGAGCAAACCCAGTGTCGACCTCGCCGTGGGGCAGGGCCGCCTGTTCCGCTTCAAGCAGCCGGTCGAAGCTGTGCTGGTCGCCGATACGACCATCGCGGATCTGCAGATCGTCTCGCCGCAGTTGGTTTATGTCTTCGGGCTGAAGCCCGGCCTGACCAATCTGATCGCGGTGACGGCCGACCAGAAGATCGAGGCGACCACGGAATTCCGGGTCAGCACCGATCCCAGGCCCGCCCAGCGGGCGCAGAAGGTATTGCAGCCTCGGGGCGCCACCAATCTCACCATTTTCGGGGACCGCATCGTCGCCACCGGCAATGCCGGCAGCGTCGACGAAGCGCTCGACACCGACGATGTCGCGCGCACCTATTCGCAGCCCGACCGGCCGCCGATCAATGACACCACCATCTCCGGCTCGCAGCAGATCAATATCCGGGTGCGCTTTGCCGAGGTTTCGCGTTCCGAGCTGCTGTCCTTCGGCGTGGACTGGGGCGTGTTCGCCAATTCGGGGAATTTCTCCTTCGGCCTCTTGAAGACCGGCGGCGTGAGCGAGGGCGGCGGCAATCTCGGCATCGGTGTGCGATCCAATGCCGTCAATGTCAGCGCGCTCATCGAAGCCCTGCAGCGCAACGGCATCGTCAAGATCCTGGCCGAGCCGAACTTGACCGCGGTGACGGGCCAGACGGCCAGCTTCCTCGCCGGCGGCGAGATTCCCGTGCCGATTCCGCAAAGCCGCGATACCGTGACGGTGGAATACAAGTCCTTCGGTGTTTCGCTCAACTTCACCCCGACCCTGCTCCCCAACAGCCACATCGCCATTCACGTCAAGCCGGAGGTCAGTTCGATCTCCGATTCCGGCGGCGTTACCCTGGGCGGCTTCAACCTGCCGAGTTTCGTGGTGCGCCGGGCCGATACCACGGTGGAGGTGGCAAGCGGGCAGACCTTCGCGATCGCCGGGCTGTTCCAGCAGAGATTTGCCAAGAGCCTGCAGAAGTTCCCCTTCCTGGGCGACGTGCCCGTGCTCGGCACGCTCTTCCAGTCGGAGCGCTTCCAGCGCGAGGAAACCGAGCTGGTGATCCTGGTCACGCCCTATCTCGTCCAGCCCGTGCGAAGCCATGACCTCGCCACGCCGATCGACCGGCCCGCGCGAAACAAGAAGGCTCGCAAGCCGGCGAATACCGCCGGCATGGGCCTCATCGTGAAATAGGAAGGACGGCAGCGATGAACGCGAATTTCCTGCGAGCCGGCCTTGGCTTTTGCCTGATTGGCCTGGCCGGTTGCTCGGCGGGCTCCACGGCCGATTATTCGCCTGGCTATAGCTATGTGGCGACCAATGGCGGCCATGGCTCGGCCAAGGGAGCGACCGGCTCGGTGCTGGTGCCCGATGCCTGCCTGGGACCTCCGGCCGACGTCCAACGCCCGGCCTGGGGCACGGTGGAAGCCGCCATGCCCGACCTCGGGGCCCATCTGCCGCCAGGTTGTGCCAATGCCTATAATCTGCAGCGCATGGCCGAAAGGCAGGGTGACCTTGTCGAGGGCCGGCGCATGGGTCCTGCCGCCGGCGCCCCTACGGCGCGCGCGGCCCGCAAATATCTGCTGGGGGAGAAGGAGGGGGATGCATCCTCATCGGGAAATCTCGGGGGTGCCGGCGGCAGCGCGACGCAGCAGTCCTCGGATTAGGGTCGGATCCGGGCCGAGGGAAGGATCACACCATCGACTAACTTGCGCTGGCCGCGGTGTTCATCAGGCCGAGCGCCTCGGCGCGCTCCCTGGGGCTGGCCTTGGCACGGATCGAGCGGGTGCGGGCCAGCAGCGCATCGACCTCGCTGCTGGAAAGGCCGACAGGTGGCGTGGTGCGGACTTGGCTGTCCTGACCCAGCAGCCCGTAGCAGACCACGAGGTTGCGCTTGTGATGCAATTGCGCGTCCGGAGCAGCCGCAACCTGCTGGATGAACGGCATTGCCTTTGGCGCGTCGCCGGCGAGGGATGCGGCGAGCGCCATATTGGCCTTGATGTCGAGGTCGGCAGGCGACAGGGTGAGGGCGCGCGAGAAGGAGGCTTCGGCCGCACCGGTCTGTCCGGCCACGGTCTGCGCTACGCCGAGCCGGTTATAGGCGCTGCTGGTGTTGACGATCTGCGCACCCTCGCCGAGGGCGCGGAGCCCGGCCTCGTTGTCGCCGGTCGCCATCATCGCCGAGCCCAGCCCGACCAGCGCCTTGCCGTCCTTGGGCGATTTCGCCAGCGCAGTGCGATAGGCGCCTATCGCATTGGGATAGGAGCCCGCACGCACATAGGCGTCGCCGACCTCGACATTGGCCGTCGCCGATGCGTCGGGTGCGGCCGCCGCCCGTTCGTAGAGGGCGAGGGCGGTTCCCTTGTCGCCATGCGATTCGACATCGGCGGCCAGCCGCATCAGGCGGGAGGATTGCGTGTTCGATGCGCCGCTCAGGCCGACATCGGGCGTGTTGGCATTATGCGCCGTGGTGCATGCCGACAGCACCATCATCGCAAAGACGGGACAAAACGCCGTGCGCAGCCGCATGCCGATCCTCCTGAAAGCCGCCGGATCATATCGCAAGCCTCCTGCCACGGAAACCATATACGCAGGTCATCCACGAGGAACCTTGGAAACGCGCAAAAACGCGCAGGAAATAGTGTGCGTACGCATGGTATAGGGCGCTGACATGTCCCAGGAAAGTGAAGAAAAGAAACTTCCCGCTTCGGAAAAGAAACTGCGCGATGCACGGCGCAAAGGCCAGGTTTCCAACAGCCGGGACCTGGTTTCAGGCTTTTCGATCTTCGCCGCTCTCGCTTTCCTCTATATCGCCGGGTCTGGCATCATGGATCGCATCAAGCAATTCGCCGAGCTTGTCGCGGAGGCGCAATCGGCCCCTTTCGCCGAGACCGCCAGTGCCATGATCCATCAGGCGATGATCACGCTCCTCTATATCGTAGTGCCATTGGCGGGCGTCGTCATCGGCGTGACGATTCTGGTCAGCACCATCGCAACGCGCGGCCCGGTGTTTTCCTTCGAGCCGCTCAAGCCGCAATTCGAACATGTCAACCCTGCCAAGGGGCTCAAGCGCATCGCGTCCCTGCGCAATGTCGTCGAGTTCGCCAAGAGCCTGATGAAGACGCTGCTGCTCGCAGCCGTCTTCGTCGCCATCCTGGCCGCCTGGCTGCAGCCGCTCTTCGAAGTTCCGGCCTGCGGCCAATCCTGTCTGGAGCCGACGCTGCTCGCCATCCTCACGCCCCTCGGCGCTGCGGCTGCGCTTGCCTTCATCGTCGTCGGCCTCATCGACGTGCCGATCCAGCGCGGGCTCTTCCTGCGCGACATGCGCATGACAAAGACAGAATACAAGCGCGAACACAAGGACTTGGAGGGAGATCCTCTGATAAGACAGGAGCTGCAGCGCCAGCGCCGCGACGTGACCAGCCGGCCCTATAAGCTCGGCCTCGCCAATGCCGTCCTGGTCGTCGCCGGCCGAGACCATCTGGTCGGCCTGCGCTATGTGCGTGGCGAAACGCCCGTTCCGGTGGTGGTCGGCAAGGGCGAGGGGGCGGCCGTCGCAAGCCTCCGCTCGCAAGCCCGCGAACTGGACCTGGCGATCGTCGAGGATGCCGCCCTGGCGGAGGCGCTGTTCGAGCGAACGGCCCTGGGCGCCTATGTCGAGGCGGATTATTTCCCCGCCATCGTTGCCCACCTCGTCAAGAACGGGCTGGTCTAGTATCGAGTATCGAGCCGCCAGCCTTGGCAGTCGAGGCGATGTCCCAAGGCCGCAAGGCGTCCGGTCCCTCAGGCCACGGGGACGGCGATGCCGAGTGCCGTGAGGGCGACATCGATCTGCGCGACCGAGGCCGGGCCGGCTTCGCCCTTGCGAACCTTGGAAGCGGTGTTGTCGATATGCACCGTCACCTCGCCCGAACCGTAGTCGTCGGGGGCGGTGAAATCCTCCTTGGCGTTGAAGCGCGAGGGATCCGTATAGGTTGAATCGGACGATGCCGTCGCCGTGAGCTTGGAGGCATCGCCCTTGAGGCCGGCGAGCGTGTGGTGCAGGTTGCTGATCAGCGTGTCGCGTGCCGCCTTGGGCATGGCGTCGATCCAGTCGATGAAGGCCTGGCGGCTGGCGGGATCGTTCATCTTGAAGCCCTTGGCCTCGCCATATTTGATGAGGAGCGGCACGGGGCTGTAGCCTTCGCGGCTTTGGTTCCTGAGGGCGGTAGCGGCCTCCTCCGACAGGCCGGCACGCTTGAGGAAGGCGGTCGCGTCGCCCGTCTCGAACTCATGGTTGTCGCGATTACCAGCCACGACGAACTGGGCGATCACCGCGCCGATGACGACGGCCAGTCCGATCGGGCCGAAGGCTGTGCCGGTGCCGAGCGCGGCCATGACGGTGCCGCCGCCCGCGGCGAGGGAGAGGCTCCCCATCGTCGGATCACCCGCCTTGAAATAATCGACCGCGTTCCAGACATCGAAGACCGCGCCGACGGCACCGAGAACCTTCACGGCCGGCTTGCTGCTGGATCCGAACACCTCCACCGACTTGTTGCCGCCCGAGAGAAGGCCGAAGCCATGCGAGAGCTCGATCACGCGCTGGCTGACGCCGGCGGCATCGATCACCATCTTCAGGCCACCCTTCCAGGTTGGGTTGTTGGCAAAGTTGACGCCGGAATTGGCAAGACCTGCCAAGGTGGCGGCGGTGCCGATGATGCGCAGGATCTTGCCCGGTGTCGTGTCGTTCTTGAAGGCCTTGATGCCATTGGCGTCGGTGATGTCGTCCAGCCCTGCATTGAGCTGGCGCATCTTGCGCTCCACCTCGGCGGGCGCGTCACCGGCCTTTGGCAGTGAATCCTCGACCAGCTTGATGGCCTTGTCGAGTTCGCCCTGCTTGACGCCGAGCATCTTGGCCATGCTGCCGTCCTTGAAGGAAACGAGGGCTTCGTCGACCTTCTTGAAGGTCGCGGGGTTTCCGGGATCGAAATCGGCGAAGCCGGGGATCACCGTGCGCCGGATCAGCTGGGTCGCAGCTTCCTCGACGATCTTGCGGCCTCGATCGGTCAAGCGCAGCGTGCCGGCAAGCTTGTCGAACCGCGGCAGGCCGAGCAGGGTCGGCTCCTGCGTCAGCGTCATGTTGAGCGCCATTGCGGTCTTGTCGTCGCCGAGGAGCTTGGCAAGGGTGTCGTTGGCATGCTTCTGATATTGGGCGAGCTCGGGCGGCAGATGGCCCAATTGGTCGATCTGGACCAGGAGCTTCTTGCCGTCCTCCCGGATCTTGGCGGCCAGATCCTGTTCCTTCTGCTGCCATTGCGGGCCCTTGCCCGTCTTGTAGTCCGCGATCGCCTGGGTGAGCTGCTCCGGCGTCATCAGCGGGCCCTTGCTGGCGATCAGATATTGCAGCTCCTTGGTGTGTTCCAGATAGGCATCGACATCCTTGTTCACTGTGCCAGCCGCAAATTGTTGCACGTTCGGCGTGATGGTTTCGTCGACTGGATAGCCGAGGGCGAGCGGGTAATCCAGGCGCGAACCGCTGGCGATGGCCTGGGGGATGGAATTGATGTTGTAGCTGCCGATGTCGGCGAAGCGCTCGACGATGGCCGAAGCGCCGGGTGCATCGCCCATCTTGTCGATGATCTTCATCAGGTTCGACAGGCCTTCCATGCCGACCAGATTGGTGCCGATCTCGCGCTGGCGTGTGGCATTGGCGGCCTCGATGGTGGGCAGGGCGGCCTGCATCAGCTTCACCGCCAGAGCGGGATCAGCCTTGTCCACCAGGCAGCACAGATTGTACATCACGGTCGCGGCATCGCCCTGGTCGCTGCTCGCCTTCTTGGGGTCGTAGCCCTTCAGCTTCTGCGTTGCCTCGTCGGCTGCCGCCTGGATGAGGATGCGGGCATCCTGCGAATTCGCGATGGCCTGCTTCACCTCAGGTGTCGCCTTGGCATAACCGTCGGCCAGTTTCTTGAAGGCTTCGCCCGGGCTGCCGGCAGCATTGGCATCATCGATTATCTTGCGCGCCGCGCCTTCCACTTGCGGGCCGGCATGGCCTGAAGGGCGCAGGGTGATGCCCAATTCCTTGCCGGCGGTCTCGATCGCGCCCAAGACGGGGCCGCCATCGGTCCAGTCGCGATCGAACAGGCGCTGCAGCGCGGCCGGCCGCTCGGCCTTTGGCAGACCGGCCAGATAGACCTTGGTATCGGCGGTGAGCTGCTTCTGCTCGGCTGCGAAATCATAATTCGGGTCGTCGGAATCGGCACCCTTGTTGCCGTGTTCATAGAGGCCTTTCGCAAAGGCCTCCTCGGGATCGGTCTCGAGGCCGCGCTCCTTGATCGCTGCCTCGGCACTGGCCTTGGCCGGCCCGCCATCCGACCAGTCGTAAGCGGCGATCCGGAGGGCAGCCGCCTGGCGCTGGGACGGCGGCAGGGCGTCGAGATAGGCCCCGATATCGGCCTTGATGGCCGCCCCGCCGGCATTCAGCTCTTCCAGCGAGATCCCGTCCTGGTAGCCGAGCTTGTTGCCCTGGCCGTAGAGGTCGTCGAGAAAGGCCTTTTCTCCAGACGGTACGCCATCGGCACTAGTGGGGGATTTGGCGACCAGCTCGGGCGCGCTTTCGGGGATGATGACGACGTCGTTGGGATGAAGCGCCTCGCCATTGGCATCGAGATGCCCCTTATTGGCCGCGATGAGGTCCGCGAATTTGACGTTGCTCTCGGCGGCGATCTTCCACAGGCTGTCGCCCTGTTCGACGACGACCGTCTTCTCCGTCTTCGAGTCGAGTTGTTTGGGCCCGCCAGCATCGGCCCGTTCGCGCACGGCCTTGTCGACCTGCGATTCGAAGAATTTCTGCTGCTGCGGGGGGAGCGCGAAGCTGACATTCCGGATTGGATCGAAGCGAAACCGTGCGTTCGGATCTATGCGAAAAGACATGCTGCATTACCCCGCCAAAACCAGTCGTGCCATGGCGACAGCGCATCCACCGCGAGCGGGCGCGTGGCCAGTTTGTGGGTAGCACTATGGCCGGGGGTGGATGATGGTTTAATGACACGTCGGACATTTGGCGTGCGGCCGGCGAGCTTTGCGCTGCATCGCCGAACACTTCAACGCTCGGACTATCGTCGCACGTCGCGCGACGTGGACGAGTTGCTTTCTGAAAGATCTCCGCACCCAATGGAATCTTCAATAATCAATTTATTGGGCGCGGATTCGATCCAGATTCTTCTTCTCGTTCCTATATGTCGCGGCAAAGGAAGTGCAGCTTCGTTGCGCGGCCTTTCGCTCGCCGGGCCGAGCCGGCGCCGCCTGCTCCAGGCACTTGTCCAGGCGTCTTTTACTGTCGGCCGCCTTGCGTTCGGCAAGTCCGATATCATCGGCCTTCATATCCGCGGCGTTGGACTTGAAGGTGAAGCAGCTCTTGGACGGGCTGGTATTGCCGGTGTAATCGCAGTTTCCGAAGGTGAAATAGATGCGGCCACCGACATCGATGACCTCGTAGCCCCCCACATTGCGCTGATAGGTCACCCTCTGGAATTGCCGCAGTTTGATGCAATCGGTGGGAAGCGGGCGCCCCGCTTTGATCTTGTCGAGGGAGACGAAAAGCGTACAGGCGGGCTGGCCAGGGTAGCGCGTGTATTTCTCGCCGAGCAACTGGGCCGATGCCGAAGTTGCTGCCGCAAGCGATAACGACAAGATCGCAACGAGGGACAAACTATGCATGGCGCACTCCTACTTCCACTGTGATCGAACGAAACTGATCATTCAGGTGTGGAGTAAGTGAGGCCAACAGGCGGTTGCGGGACTTTTGGGCATGGCTTGGCAAAGGTTCGGACAGCCAGCAGCGGACACGACGCCGCATTTTTCCTAGCCGCCGATCTGCTCCAGGACCGCATCGCAATGGTCGACGAAGGCGTCAGCATGCTCCCTGCCGAAGCAGAGGGGCGGACGGATCTTCAAGGTGTTGCCATAAGCGCCCGCCGCGCCGATCAGTACCCCGCGCTCGCGCAGTCCGTTTATCATGGCACTGGCCGTTTCCGGCGCCGGGGTCTTGCTTTCGCGGTCCGTGACGAATTCCAGGCCGATGAACAGGCCGGCGCCGCGAACTTCGCCGATGGCAAGATGCCGGTTGGCAATCTCCTGCAGGCCGTTGCGAAGATAGCGGCCGACCTCTCGGGCATTCTCGATGAGGCCTTCGTCCCGGATCACGTCGAGCACGGCGAGGCCCGCGGCGGCGGCCACGGGATTGCCGCCGAAGGTGTTGAAATACCTGTCGCTGGTGTTGAAGGCGGCGAGCAGATCCGGGCTTAGTGCCATGCCGCCCATGGGGAAGCCGTTGCCCATCGGCTTGCCCATGGTGACGATGTCGGGAACGATGCCGTGGCGCTGGAACCCCCAGAGGGCGTCGCCGGTACGACCGAAGCCCGGCTGGACCTCATCGGCGATGAAGAGGCCGCCTTGGGCGTGCACGGCATCGATGACGGGCACCAGCAGGCTGGGCGGGTCGGCATGGACGCCATCGCTGGAGAAGATGGTGTCGGCGATCATGCCGGCAAAGCGGATGCCTTTGCCCGCCATGTCCACGATCGCTTCGGTCACGGCGGCGGCCATGGCCTCGCCGGGATGCTCGTCCGTTCTGCGGTAGGAATCCGGTGCCGACACGGTCCGCACATGCGGTGCAAGCGGGCGGCCCGGGCGCGAGGACGGCGAGATATCGGTCACCGCCGCCGTGTTGCCGTGATAGGCCATTTCGGTCACGATGAAACCTGTGCCGCCAGTGGCCGCCTGGGCGACGCGCAGCGCAAGGTCGTTGGCCTCGCTGCCGGTACAGGTGAGGACGACATTGCCGATCGGCTCCGGCAGGGTCGCCAGCAGGCGCTCGGCATAGCTGTCGACGACCGCATTGAGATAGCGCGTGTGGATGTTCAGCGTGCCGACCTGCTGCCGGATGGCCTCGACCACACGCGGATGGCAGTGCCCGACGGAGGGCACGTTGTTGTAGACGTCGAGATAGCGCCTGCCATCCGCACCCTGGATCCACACGCCCTCGGCGCTCACCGCCTCGATGGGCTCACGATAGAACAGCACGGCTGCTCGCCCGAAAGCACCCAGGCGCCGCTCCACCGCGCGGCGCGTTTTTTCGTCGCCGGGCGCGGCCGCCGCTGGGTCATAGGCGTTGAGGGCGAGGATTTCCTTCTCGATCTGCATGGCTGGTCCAGGCGGTTTCCGGTGGGGCTGACGGGCATCTCCCTGCGGGAGATGAGCAACTTTGCATCCAACATTGAATTGTGTGTGAGGTTCCACAATCTTCAAAGACGCTCAGCACACAGTTCGAAGAATATCAGTGTCAGACCGTGCCTCATTTTGAAAATTACATAAAAACCGACATTTATTTTATCCATTTGGTCAAGAAACAGAATGGTTGAGAGAAGGCGGTAGCATGTAGATGTGAGGAAGGTTCCGCATTTTTTGTGGACATTCCACATTTATTGGAACAAGATCATGGGAGAGGACGCTAAGTCCCGTTTCCAGCAGCGACGCCAACCGGTGGAGTGATCGATGGCAAGCGATGCGCCGTCCGCGGAGAAGGAAGACAGACATTCCCGTTCGGCTCAGCCGAGCCAGGAACGTGACCGGCTTTCCAAGGAAGTGCGCCAGCAGCGCATCATCGCGCAGCTTTCCGCCGCGCCGACCCTGCGGGCGTCCGAACTCGCCGCCGCCCTCGGTGTCTCCGGTGAGACGATCCGGCGCGACCTCCTCGAATTGCATGAACAGGGCCTGATCAATCGAACCTATGGCGGGGCTTCGCGTCCCTTTGCGCACGAACCCTCTCGTAGTGATCGCCGCCATGTGATGATCGCCGAGCGCGAAGCCATCGCCGCGGCGGTGTCGGCCATGATCCTGCCCAAGGAAGTGCTGATGCTGGGTGGCGGCACCACGACCTATCATGTCGCCCGCTTCCTGGCCGCCCGCAACCGCGACATCACCGTCATCACCCATGATTTCGCCGCCGCGATGGCGCTCGGCACCAACCCGACCATCCGCGTACTGTTCTGTGCCGGCCGCGTCCATGCCAGCGAAGGCTATCTGCTGGGATCGCAGACGATTGCCAGCATCAATGGCTACGAGGCCAATCGCGCCATTGTCGGCGCCACTGGCCTGGGTGCCCGCGGCATCTACGATGCCGACGAGGAGGCCGGTGCCGTCTATGCCGCCATGGTCCAGCGGGCCGCGGAGGCGATCGTGGTGGCCGATCACGCCAAATTCGACCAGCTCGCGGTCGCCATCTGCTCGCGCTGGGATGCGATCGACCGCCTGGTCACCGATCGGCAGCCGCAAGGCTCGCTCGCCGGCGGCCTCAAGGAGGCCGGCACGGAGATCATCGTTGCCGGTCCGCGAAGCGAGAATACCGGGGAGGGGACGCGCTAGAGCATTTTCCAGAAAAGTTGACAGATTTTTCGATCAAGAAAAGGCGTTAAAACAAAGAGTTAGAGAAAGTTGTGATCCGCTAGGATCACAACTTTCTCTAACCTCTCAGGCAAAGTGGCCGCAGAGCCATCGATAGGCCGAGTCTGCACCAGATTGCGGGCCGAAACCATAACAAGACCGAACACCATCCAGACAGATCGAACGGGGCCACCTCATGCATCATCCTGCCATCCGCACGCGACCCGCGGCATCACGGCCGATCCATATCGGCCGGCTCACTTTGGAAATCACGCAGGCCGAGGGAGAGCGGGTCTGTCATTGCGAGCCGGCCAGAGGTGCAAGCGAGGCCTGCTACATGCTCCTGGTTCCCCTGAGCGGGAGGCTGCACTATGCGCAGGCCGGCCGTACAGGCAGCGTGGGGGCCGGCGAGTATGGGCTGTTCAGCCAGATGGAATTTCACGAATTCTCTGCCCAGGAGAACACCACGCTCATGGTGCTGCGCATTCCCGTGCTGGAACTGCGGGGGCGGATGACGTCGGTCGACGATCACATCGGCCGCCGCTTCGGCGCCAATGTACAAATGACGCGTCTCATGGTGGATCTGCTGCGCAGTGTTGCAGAAGTCTTCGCCGATTGCCCGCCGCCCAATCCGGAAGCGCTCGCCACCGAGATCTTCAGCTTCGTGGCGCTAGCCATCGGCGCGGAGGATCGCGGCTCGACCGTGGATGTGCGCAATGCGCGCTACCATCTGCGCAGGCGCATTTTCGAGTTCATCGAGAAGAATCTCGGCGACCAGGAACTGACACCTCGCAAGATCGCCGCCAGCAGCAGGATCTCACTGAGCTATCTCTACAGCCTGTTCAATGACGACGACACCACGGTGAGCCAGTTCATGCAGTTGAGGCGTCTGCAGCGGGCCTACGAGCTGCTGGTGGGCGATCCGGGGGGACGAACTCACGGTCTCGGAGATCGCCTACCAGGTCGGCTTCAAGAACGTCTCGCATTTCTCGCGCAGCTTCAGCCGCCAGTTCAACATGGCGCCGCGTGATGCGCGGCGTACCGCGCAGGAGGTGCCAGAGTTGAAGGCGCCGCTGCCGGCTGTGGAGACGCAGGAGCGCCTGCCGCGCCATAGTTTCAGGTCCCACACCCTGCAGGCTTCGCCTTGATTGGGGGGCGGGTCTTCGGACCCGCCCAACCTTGCCCGCAGGTGCGGTGCGTGAAAGGCTGGTCGCAAAACCAGCCCCCCAAGATGATCAGATCTGCCGCAGCCAGCTCTCCCACCGCGGGTCGTACATGACCTGGCGCGCACGCATATATTTCCACACGCCATATTTCTGGTAGTCGAAGTCCCAGCTGTTGAGCTTGCGGTTGACCACGGCCCAGCTCGCCCATTTGACGTCGGCCAGGGCGCGGTTAAGCATGACGCGGGCAACCATGTCGGGCCGGACCGAGCCGCAATATTCCTCGATGAGCTCCAGGGTCTTGCGCTCGTCGTAGAACATCTCGGCGAACAGCACACCGAGCTCATAGGCCCGTTCATTGTTGGAGGCGAACTCATAGTCGATCAGTTTCATCGGCCGCGAATTGGGGGCACCGTCGGCACTGATCAGGAAATTGCCGGGCATCGGGTCGTTGAAACAGGGTACGAGATCGAGCCCCGAGGCCAGGAAGGCGGTTTTGGCCTGGCGATAGCGGTGCTCGATCCAGGGCATGGCCGGCGGAAAATGGGCGCCAAGTTCGTGGCCCTGCTCGATATGCTCCTCGATCATGTCGAAGATGGTCTTGGTCAGGGACAGAGCCGGGCTGGCATGCAGGCGGCGATAGATGTCGAGCACGTCGGCCTGGATGGCCGGATCGGAGAAATCGGCATTGGTGCAAGCCCGGTAGCCGTCGAGGAATTCGCTGATCTCCAGGCCATCCGCCGCATCGAAGAACACCACTTCGGGCGCCACGTCGATCGCGTGGGCGTTGCGCGCGGCTTCATTGGCGGCGACCCGATCGATGAACATCTCCGAGCCCGCACCAGGCACCTTGATGAAATAGCGCCTGGCATCGCCTTCGATCTCGGCAACCCAGTTCTGGTTCATCAAACCGCCTACCAGGGAGGTATAATGCACGCTGCGGCCTTGCCAGGACGGCACCCGGGCGACTGCTTGCTCGAGGCGATGTTCGGCTTCGCTGGCGGCCTCGCCGAGACGTTTCTTGACGGACATCAGATCCTCCGCAGCGCTTCGCCGAAACGGGACGAATGCGCGGCCATGCGGCAGCGCACCAGGCGCCAGCTGGCGAATTTATGGAATTCCAGGGTGTTGCGCGGCGAGCGGGCGGCTACCAGGGTGCCGATCAGCCCCCAGCGCAGATCATCCGCCACGCCGTAGAGCCAGGCGCGGTTGTAGGCGGCCTCGTCGAAGCCGCCCTGGCTGCGGGCGAAAGCATCCCTCGCCTCCGGTTCCTGGTCGAAGGCTTCGGCGAGGAAGCTGCCGAGATCCTCCAGTGGGTCGGCATTCCCAGCCCTGTCCCAGTCGACCAAGCGGATCTCGCCAGCCTCGCTGATCATGATGTTGGAGACATTGCCGTCGCCATGGCTGGGCACCGACGCCTTTCGGCCAGGCGCCAGCGCCTCGCCGGCATAGCGCAATTCCGCCAGCAGCCAGTCCGCATCGGCAGGCAATTGGCCTTTGGCCGCGCGAGCATCCCGGTGGAAGCGCTCGATCTCGTCGAACACGCTGCTGGTGCGGGAGAGCGCGGAGCTTTCCTGAAAACGCCGGCGCGCGACAAGAACGCGATCGACGATATCCTGTTCGAGCAGGCGCTCCAGCGTGGCGGTACGCCAGCCGGCGTCGAGGTCCTCCATCACCAGGGCACCCGTGCCGTCGTCCGCGAGGTAGACATGAGGACCGATACCGAGTTCGGAGGCCTGCCGCGCCGCCTGGAAGGCGCAGGCGACATCGATGTAGAAGGCGGCGTCGGGATGCATGAGTTTGACGAACAGGCTGTCGCCGCTTGCCTTGTCGCGGACCCGCCAGGGCGAGCCGTCGACGCCTCGCCAACTCGGTGAGGCAAGCACCGGTATGGCTGGTTCCGTCGTGATCGCGCGTGCTGCCCAGCCGGGCAGCTGTCGGACATGGGCCTCGGCACGTGCCCGCTCCTCCTCGAACATACTCATTCCGTCGTCGGCCCCCGGAGCCTTTGTGGTGTCGCCAAGACCTTTGCGAAATCGCCTGGAATCACAAAGGCATGTCGAAACAAGGAACTAGAGCCGGAGCGTTTCGTTTGACGCACTTTGCCCTAGCGATGGTGATTTTGGAGGCTATGGCGCAAGCCATTGCCCCGATCCTATCTTCGCCGCGAAAGGCTGCGGTGAGGATGTCTGATGCTCCATGATTTCTTGTCCGGCAGACTGCGCCTCTACCCGAGCTTGGCCAAAACCCGTTAGGTCGAGCGGTATCACCGGTGCTCCTATCCGCGCCGGAACAGGGAGCCTTCCATGTCCATCACCAGCCTTGTCGCCATGAGTGTCGGTGAGATCGTCGACGCCTATGCGGCAGGGGAGCTTTCCCCGGTCGAGGTTACGCGCACGGTGATCGAACACGCCGAGGCGACCAATACCGCCGTCAACGCGCTGTTCTGCCTGCGGCCGGACGAGGCCCTCGCCACGGCCCGGGCCTCCGAGGCCCGCTATCGGGCCGGTACGCCCGCTGGTGTGCTCGACGGCATCCCGGTCACCGTCAAGGACAGCGTGGCCATGGTGGGCTGGCCCTACACCCACGGCATTGCCGCCAACCGAAACCAGCCGGCCTCGACCTACAATTCGCCGCCCGCCCTTGCCCTCATGGAGACCGGCGCCCCGATCTTCGCCAAGACGACCATGCCCGATTGCGGGTTGATGGCATCAGGCATCAGCTCGCTGCACGGCATCACCCGCAATCCCTGGGGCCTGTCCTGGAATACGGGCGGATCCTCCTCCGGTGCCGGTGCCTCGGTCGCGGCCGGCATGGGCTTCCTGTCTGTTGGAACCGACATTGCCGGCTCGGTGCGCCTGCCCGCGGCCCATTGCGGGCTCGCCTCGCTCAAGCCGAGCCATGGCCGGGTGCCGCATCTGCCACCCGACACCATGCGCATGGCCGGCCCGATGGGACGGCGGGTCGCGGACATCGCCCGCATGCTGAGCGTGCTGACGCGTCCCGACGAGCGCGATACCTGGAGCTTCCCGGGCGACGGCATGCAGTATCACCGGCATCTCGAACGCGACCTCAAGGGGCTGCGCATCGGCGTCCTTACCGATATGGGGTTCGGGCCGAAGCCGGAACCCGCCGTGCATGCAGCCGTAGAGGCTGCCGGCCGGTTGCTGGAGGGGGCCGGGGCTATCGTCGAACCCTTCGTCTCGCCGCTGGACCAGGACGCCTATGCCCCCATCGACCTCTATCTGCAGGTCCGCGGCTTCGTCGAATATAGCGACCTGCCTGCGCATGACGGCAACGGTATCAATCAATACGTGCGGGATTGGGCCCTGCAGGGGGCCTCGCATTCGGGTGAGGATCTCTTTCGCAGCCTCAGCGCCATCACGAAGATGAAAGCGGTGCTGCTCGCCGCCTTCGAGGGCTGGGACTATGTGATCGCCCCGACCTTGCCGGTGGTGAATTTCCCAGCCGAGGAACCGGGCGTCTCGCGGGAGGTGCCGCTGGCCCATACCGTGTTCACGGCCCTGTTCAACCAGACCGGCCAGCCTGCCTCCACCGTCTGCACGGCCTTTGACGACCGGCATCTGCCGATCGGAATCCAGGTCATCGGCCATCGCTGCGACGATCTCGGCGTCTTGCAGGTGACCAAGGCACTGGAGGACCTTAGGTCGATCACCATGGACTGGCCACTCCAGCCCCGGGCATGAGGCGAGCATGACCTCGACATTGAACAGCCTGCTGGAGACTTTTGCGCGGATCGGCGCCACGCCCGATGGCGGCGTCTGCCGCCTGACCGGAACGTCGGAGGACGGGCAGGCCCGTGCCCTGCTTGCGGCGGAAATCAGTGGCCGCCAGCTCGCTCTGCATGTCGATCCCATCGGCAACATGTTCGGCATTACCAGCCTGGCCCCGTCGTCGAAGGATGCGGTGGTCGTCGGCTCCCATCTCGACAGCCAGCCGACCGGCGGTCGTTTTGACGGCGTCTATGGCGTCTTGGCGGGCCTTCTGGCGATCGAGGCGGTCGCCGCGCGTGCGGCCGTCGAGCCGGGCAAGGCCAGGCGCAATCTCGTCCTGGCCAACTGGACCAACGAGGAGGGCGCCCGCTTCCAGCCGAGCCTGACCGGCAGTTCAGTCTTTGCCGGCACGCTTGCGCTCGATGCCGCCCTCGCTCTTGCTGACGGTACTGGCGTCACCCTGGCGGAAGCGCTAACCGCCATCGGCTATCGTGGCACCGCAGACCTGCCCCTGGAACCCCGGCGCTATGTCGAGCTTCACGTCGAGCAGGGGCCGCTTCTGGAGGAAGAGGGGGTCGAGATCGGCGTCGTCACCGGCTGTTGGGCGGCGCGCAAGCTGTCGCTGGTCTTTCATGGCGAGCCCTCACATACGGGCCCGACCCGCATGGCCCGCCGCCGCGATGCCCTGCGGGCGGCTGCCAGGGCGATCGAGCTGCACCACTGCCTGATCGAACTCAGCCGCACCGGCGCCCATGCGTCAGCGGCCCGCATCACCGTCGCTCCCAATTCGCCCAATGTGACGCCCAGCCGGGTCCAGGTCTGGTTCGAGTTCCGACATGAGGATGCCGCGATCGCCCTCGGGCTCGGCGACCGCTTTCTGGCCGAGACGCGGGCTGCAGTGGCGTCCTTGGGCGTCGACGTCGAGGTCGCGGCCGACGAGCAGCGCGGCACGGCAGCGCTCGATCCACATGGCGCAGCGCTGACCGCTTCGGTCGCCCGGGATCTGGGCTTTTCCTTGATGGAAATGAAGACGATCGCCGGCCATGACGCGCTTGCCCTCAACAAGTGCGTGCCGGCTTCATTGATCTTCGTGCCGAGCCGGAACGGCCTCAGCCACAACCCCGCCGAATTCACCGACGAGACCTCCCTCGACAAGGGGCTGGCAGTGCTCACGGAAGTGATCTGGCGCCTGGTGACGGAGGAGTAGGGGCGGGATGCTTGAATCGCGGCGGTAGCCGCTTCATGCTTTCTCCATGAATGAGCCGCGTTCCTATCGACAATCCAGCCGCAAATTCGCGCGGGAACGCCGGCGGCTGATGACCAAGTCGGAGAGCATGCTGTGGTGGGAATTGCGAGCTGGTGGCGTTGGCGTCAAGTTCCGCCGGCAGGTGCCGATAGGTCCCTATACCGTGGATTTTGCTGCCCATGAGGCCGCCCTGGTCATCGAGGTCGATGGCCGCACGCATGAGAATGAGGAAGCTGCGGCTTATGATCGAGAGCGCCAGGCCTGGCTGGAACGCCAGGGGTGGCGCGTGTTGCGCCTGCCGGACGATCTGGCGATCGGCTCGCTGCAATTGGCCGTCGACCGCATCAAGGCGACTTGTGTTCGCCTTACAAAATAGAGCGCAACCAGTCTTCTCCACGTAGTGGGGAAGGTGTCATTTCGAAGAAATGACGGATGGGGTGTGGCGGGCAGCGCGCTGAAAGCAACGCGATGGCACTACCGTCGTGCCAGCTTTCGAAGAATGGAGCGTTGCTCACCACACCCCATCCGACCCGGCTTCGCCGGGCCACCTTCCCCACTACGTGGAGAAGACTGGTTGCGCTTTATTCCAGACTAATCGTTCTATTATGCCGCCGCCGACTTCTCTCCCGCCTCCGCATCGAGCAAATGGCAGGCGGCAAAGCTGCCCGGGCGATGTTCCTTCAATGCTGGCGTCTCGGTGCGGCAGCGCCCGAAAGCCTTGGGGCAGCGGGAAGCGAAGCTGCAGCCGGGCGGGATGTCGATGGGGCTCGGCGGTTCGCCTTCGAGCAGATAGTCCTGCGGATCGAAAGGCTTTTCCTCCAGGGTCGGCGCAGCCGAGAGCAGGGCCTTGGTGTAAGGATGCTGCGGCTCGAAGAAGAGATCGTGATTGTCGGCGATCTCGACCATTTCGCCCAGATACATCACCGCGATGCGGGTGCACACCTTCCGGACCATGGCGAGGTCATGGGAGATGAAGACATAGGTAAGATCGTTCTTCTCCTGCAGGCTGGAGAACAGCTCAATGAGCTTGGCCTGTTCGCGCTGGTCGAGGGCGGACAGGGTTTCGTCGAGGATCAGCAGCTTGGGCGAGAGCACGAGGGCGCGGGCAATCGAGATGCGCTGGCGCTCGCCGGTGGACAAGGCATTGGGCAACTCGTCATAGAGGCGGGGCGACAGGCCGACCTCCTGCATGGCGGCGAATACGCGCTCGCGCAGTGCTTTGCCGCTATGGCTGCCGCGGATCAGCAGGCTTTCCTCGATCATCCGCCCCACCGTCGTGCGCGGGGGCAGGGCGTTGTAGGGATCCTGCAGCAGCAGCTGGAACTCGCCGCGCTTGGCAAGCAGCTCACGGGCGGAAAGGGTGCGCAGCGAGACGCCGCCAAGGATGATGTCGCCCTTGTCGGGCGCTTCCAGCCAGGCGAGCAGGCGGGTCAAGGTCGACTTGCCGCAACCGGATTCACCGACGATGCCGAAGTTCTCGCGCGGCAGGATGTCGAAGCTGACGCCACGCACCGCCTGGATATGGCGATAGGTGTTGAAGGTGCCGCGCTTGCGGGCGAGATAGGTGCGATGAGCGTCAGCCACCCGCATCAGCGGCGCGTCGGCCTCGTTGCGGCGCGAGAGCGGCTGTTCGCTTGTCGACCAGATGCGTGGCACGCTGGCGATAGCGCGGCGGGTGTAGTCGTCCTGCGGCGTCCGCATCAACTCGGAGAAGGGCTGCTCTTCCACCAGGCGCCCCTGGTGCAGCACGGCCGTGCGCCCGCCGAACTGGCCGAGCGTCGCCAGCGACGACGACAGGTAGATCGTCGCCATCTTGTGGCGTTGGCAGAGATCATGCAGCAATGCCACGATCTGGGCGGCGATGGTGACGTCGAGCGGCTGGGTGATGTTGTCGGCGATCAGAACGGCCGGCTCGGCGCAGATCGCGTCGACGATCATGGCACGCTGCATCATGCCGCCGGAGAATTTGGACGGGTATTCCCAGTAGCGCTCCCTCGGGGAGGGGATGCGTACCTCGCCGAGCAGCTGGATGACACGCTCGTGGCATTCCTTCCTGCTCCAGGCCGGGCGCACACTGCGCAGCTTTTCGCAGATCTGCACGCCTACCGGCTGGGTCGGATCGAGCGAACTCTGGGGCTTGGAACCGATATAGGCGATGTCGCGGCCGACGATGAAACTGTTGCCGGCAGAATCCGTGGTGACGTCCTTTCCTGCGAACAGCACCGAGCCGCGGCGATAAGCCAGGCTCTCGGGCAGCCAGTTGGCGAGGGCACGGCTGAGCACCGTCTTGCCGGCGCCGCTCTCGCCATAGATGCCGAAGATCTCGGCGCTGTGGAGCGTGAGCGCAATGTCGTCGAGCACCGGCGCCTCGTCGCGCGGCGAGCCGACAGTGAGATGGCGGGTTTCCAGGATCGGGGAATTGTCCATCTCAGGCGCCTCCATAGATCTTGTTGCGCGCCTTTTCGAGGGCGGATCCCATCAGGTTGATCGATGTCAGCGCCAGGGCCAGGAACACGCCGGGGCTGGTGGCGATCCACCAGGCGTTGATGAGATATTTGCGGCTGTCGGAAATGATCGAGCCGAAGCTCGGCGTCGGCGGCTGGATGCCGAGGCCGAGAAAGCCGAGGATCGCCTCGAAGATCATCATGCGGGCGACGTCCAGCACGGCGACGAAGGCAATCGGCGGCAGGATGTTCGGCGCGGCATAGAGCAGGAGGATGCGCCAGTCGCCGGCGCCGAGCACGCGCAGGCCGCGCACATATTCCTTGCCGCGCTCGGTGACGGCGGCGCTGCGGGCGACACGGGCATAGAGCGGCCAGCCGGACAGGGCCAGCACGATGATGATGGTGTGCACTTCCGGCTTGGTCACGCCCAGGATGGTGATGGCCAGGATGATCATCGGGATCGAGAGCTGCGCGTCGGTGATGCGCATGATGACGGTATCCCACCAGCCGCCCTTGAAGCCGGCGAGCAGGCCGAGCCCGCAGCCGATCAGGAAGACCAGCGCCACGGTGACGATACCGATCAGCAGCGAATAGCGCAGGCCGATCAGGCAGCGCAGCAGCATGTCGCGGCCGAGCTGGTCGGTGCCGAGCGGGTGGAGCCAGGTCCACTTCTCGCCCAGGAACAGCGGCGGAATGAACTTGTCCTTCACCACCATCTTGGTGGCTGAGATCGACGAGAGCTCGGGATAGATTGCCGAGACGAGGAGCAGCGCCAGGAAGACGAACAGGCCGACGCGAAAGCTCGGCATGGCCCAGGCGCTGGCCAGGATGCGCCGGCTGATCGACTGGGCCCGTTCATGGACGGGCACGGCGTCGCTGGTCACGATACTCATGCTCAGATCTCCACGCGGGGGTCGATGAGATAGGCCACGAGATCGACCAGGATGTTGATGAAGACGAAGACGGCGCTGGTGGTGATGGCGATGCCCTGGATCACCGGAAAATCGCGGCCGAGCACCGAGACCACGGTGAGATTGCCCAGGCCCGGATAGTCGAAGATGTATTCGATCACCAGCACCCCGCCGATCAGGGTGGAGAGCTGGATGCCGAGCAGGTTGACCAGGGGCACCGAGGCGTTGCGCAGGGCATGGGAATAGACAATGCGCCGGCGCGACAGGCCGCGTACGCGGGCTTCGTCGATGAAGGGCGCCTGCATCACCTCGCCCAGCGAGGTCGTCAGGGTGCGGATGATGAAGGGCGAGATCTCCACCGCCAGCACGAAGGCCGGCAGCAGCACATAGCTGAAGCCCTTGTAACCCAGTGCCGGCAGCCAATCGAGCTTCACCGACAGGAACAGGATCAGTACGATGGCGAGCCAGAAATTCGGGATGGAGACGAACAGCGACTGCACGCCGAAGGCCAGCGCATTCGGCCAGCCATGCTGGTTGAGACCGCCCGCGAGCCCGATCGGAAAGGAGATCAGCAACGCGAAGACCAGGGCGACACCGGCGAGCTGCAGGGTCAACGGCAGGCGTTCGAGGATGAGGCTGGCCACCGGTGCCATCTCGGCCTTGGTCGGGTCGACATATTGCCCGCCTGCCGCGACACCGCCGCTGCGCGGCCTGATATAGGATTGGCCGAGATCGCCCTTGGCGAGGCCTACCATGTAGCGGCCATATTGCACGATGATCGGATCGCGCAGTCCCATCTTGGTGGCGACTTCTTCGACGACATTGTCCGGCGCCATGCCACCCACGATCAGGCGGACCGGGTCGCCCGGAACCACGCGCAGCAGCGTGAAGATGATCAGCGACGTCAGGGCCACGATGAGCAGGCCCTGGGCGATCCGCTTGATCAGGAATTCGACAATCAGCATCGGCAACGATCCCGCACCGCCTGGAAAAAGAGGAGCCGGCCGGGGGGACCGGCTCCAGTCCCTTGCGGCTCAGGCCAGGTTTGCCTTGCTCATGTCCTGCATGCCGTTCGGGTAGATGTAGAGACCGTCGAGCTTCTTGGAGTAGGCGTGGATGAACACCGAGGTGAACAGGGCCAGCGCCGGCGCCTTGCGCGCGATGGTCGGCAGGGTTTCCGTCTGCAGGATTTTCTTGCGCTCCTCGATCGAGGCGGCGTTGCGCTCCTTGTCCAGTACCGCATCGATCTCCTTGTCGACGATGCCGGTGATGCGCTTGGAGGAGGAGTGGAAATGGGTACGGATCACCAGGTCCGGTTCGGGCGAGCCCGTGCACCAGCCGCAGTCGATCATGTTGCCTTCACCGCCGCCGGGCTTGTCGTAGAGCAGATTGCCCCAGGCCGCGACTTCCAGGGTTTGCAGGTTCACCTTGAAGCCCTGTTCCTCCAGCATGCCGGTGATCAATTCGGCATATTCCTTGGTCTTCGGATAGAAGCCGACCGAGGAGTAATAGGTCAGTTCCGGCAGGCCCTCGCCCTTGGGGAAGCCCGCCTCGGCCAGTAGGGCCTGGGCCTTGTCCGGATCATATTCGGGATAGTCGGCCACTTCGGTGTAGCCGAACTTCACCGGCGAGATATGGGCCTTGGAAAAGGTACCGGAAACGCCGAGGACCTCGAGCACCTGCTTGCGGTCGATCGAGTGGCAGGCGGCGAGGCGGATGCGCGGATCGTCGAAGGGCTTCTTGGAGCAGCGGAAGAACAGATATTTGTTCTCCACCGAAACAGCCTTGTGGATGGCGAAACGGTCGTCCTTGGCGATGGTGTCGACCTGCTCCTGTTCCAGGCGCTCGATGATGTCGGCCTGGCCGTTGAGCAGGGACAAAGTGCGTGTCGTGGTGTCGCCGACGAAATGATATTCGACGCCGGGGATCTTGGGCGCGCCGAATATGAAATCGGTATTGGCGGCCAGGATGGTGGTGTCGCCCTTCTGGTCGACATATTTGAACGGGCCGGTGCCGTTCATGCGGGCCGAGAGCTGTGCCTTGTTGGCGATGTCCTTGGCGGCCATGATCGGCAGGAAGGACGAGAGGTAGTAATAGAGCGCAGCCGGATAGCCATAGTCCTTGGTGTTGATATGGCAGGTGTGCTCGTCGACGATGTCGACCTTGACCTGGCCCGGATACCATTGCGCCGGCCTGTCGGGCTGCGAGCCATATTCGTAGGTGGCCTTGACGTCGGCCGAGGTGAAGGGCGTGCCGTCGTGAAACTTCACGCCTTTGCGCAGCTTCACTTCCAGCGTGTAGGTGTCGATCGGCTTGAGGGACTCAGCCAGTTCGAACACCAGTTCTTCCGGATTGTCGGGCTTCATCGGTGCCCGGGTGAGATAGCCGAACACGAAACCCTCTACGATGAGCTGGCCGAGATTGGTATGCGTGGTCGGGTCCCAATTGCCGGTCAGCGCCTCGGCGCCGAGGAAGCGCAGGGACCGGCCTTCGGCGGCGAAGGCCGAACTGACCAGGAAGTCGGGGTTGACGCGGCCGAAGCCGAAGGCGCCGGCTCCAGCCAGCGCGCCCAGCATAAGGTCTCTGCGGTTGATCATCTCTCGTTCCTCTGAATGGGGGCGCAGAAGTTTTTCGGGCTCGCCTTCCGATCCGACGCAGTGCCGAGCCGTCCCACTTTGTCGTTGGTGGGTGATGAAACTCTAGACCAGATGGCGCCGGAGCCTGATGCCTACAGCTCCACGATTCCATTGCTGACCCTTCTCGCGCCATGCCCAATCAAGAGGCATGGAAAACCGGACTCTGCGCGGGGTGGTTACGGGCACAGGAATGCAGGAGTTCAGGCAATGGCCGCTGCGTGCCAGGCCAGCCTATGATCCCGGCCGAATCGTGTCAGGGAACCTCGTCGATGCCGTCATTCCAATCCATGAGCCTGAAGGGGATCGTTTCGGATCTCGATGGGGTGGCCTATCGTGGCAACAGCCCGATTCCCGATGCTGTCGAGGCCTTCCGGCGCTGGCATGCCGACGGAATTCCCTATGCCTTCGTCACCAACAACGCCACGAAATCGGCGGCCGATTTCGCCGCTAAGCTGACGCGGATGGGGATTGTCGCCGAGCCCGAGCAGGTCTTCTGCGCGGTCTCGGCTACCGCCAGCCTGATGCGCCGGCGCTGGCCTGCGGGGGCGCGGGTCTTTGCCATCGGCGAACAGCCCTTATTCGCAGCGCTGGAGGCGGCGGGCTTCACCCCGGCGGGAGACGATGCCGAGGTCGTGGTGCTCGGCTTCGACTATCAGCTCAGCTATGCCAAGCTGAGCACGGCGGTGCGCGCGGCACTCGGCGGAGCCGCGGTGGTGGTGACCAATCCCGACATGCTGGCTCCGGTCGAGAGGGGCTTCGAGCCCTGCGTCGGCGTGCTGATGGCGGCCGTCCAGGCGGCGGTGCCGTCCTGCCGGCCGATCGTAGTGGGCAAGCCCGAGCCGCTGATGATCGAAGAGGCGCTCGGCTTTCTCGGCACGCCGCGCGAGGGGACGATCATGATCGGAGACCAGATCGCCACCGACATACTGGCCGGCAAGCGGGCGGGCATGCGTTCCGTGTTGGTCACGACCGGCGTGGTGGCTGCCGCCCGGCCGGATGTGACCCCCGATCTCGAGGTGGCGAGCCTGCTGGAGCTGTTCGGGGATTGAGGCGCGGCAGGCGTAGTGCCCAGGTATGCGCGCACAGGTTCTTTGCCCTTCGAGGACTTGCGCGAAAACACCCCACCCCGGCCTTTCAGGCTGACCCTCCCCATCAAGGGGAGCGCAAAGTACCTGCGACTGCGATTTTCAGGCGAAATAGATGCTCGCTGAACCATAGGGGCCGAAATCGGCGTGGATCGTGTCGCCATGCCGCGCCTCGATGGGACGGATGAAGGAGCCGGCGAGCACGATCTGTCCGGCCTCGATGCCCTGACCATACTCGGCCAGTCGGTTGGCGAGCCAGGCGATGCCGCGCGCCGGCTGGTTGAGCACACCGGCGCCGAGGCCGGTCTCCTCGACCTCGGCGTTGCGCGTGACGATGGCACCGATCCAGCGCAGATCGACCTGATCCGGTCGCATCGCTCGACCACCGGTGACGATGCCGGCATTGGCGGCGTTGTCGGAGATGGTATCGAAGATGGTGCGGGCCTTCCCGGTCTCGGGATCGACGCGAAGAATGCGTGTATCGAGGATTTCGAGGGCGGGGGTGACATAGTCGGTGGCTTCAAGCACCTCGAAGACGGTGACGCGTGGCCCCCGAAGCGGTGCCTTCATCACGAAGGAGAGTTCGGCCTCGACGCGCGGCTGGATGAAGCGGTCGGCTGGGATGGTGGCGCCGTCCTCGAACAGCATATCGTCGAACAACACGCCGGAATCGGGAATGTCGATGTTCAGCGCAGATTGCATCGCCTTGGAGGTAAGGCCGATCTTCCAGCCGATCACCCTGGCGCCGCGATCGATCTTCCTGCTCACCCAGCGGGCTTGGATCGCATAGGCGTCGGCCATGTCGATGCCGGGATGCTTGAGGGAGAGGAGGCCGGTCTGGATGCGGGTGCGCTCGGCCTCGTCCAGGCTTTCCGCGGCAGCTTCGATTTCAGCTGCTGTCATCATCTCAGACCTCGTCGGCGATCGTGTTGCTGAGGGTGCCGAGACCCTCGGCGCTGACCTCGACGACGTCGCCGGGCTTGAGCCAGATCGGCGGATCGAAGCGCGCGCCGGCCCCGGTCGGCGTGCCCGTGACGATCACGTCGCCGGGAACCAGCGTGGTGAAGGTCGAGATATAGGCGATGATCCGGGTGAAGGAGAAGATCATCCGGCTGGTCCGGTCCTTCTGGCGAATCTCGCCATTGACGCGGGTCGTGAGTTCGATGTCGGCAAGCTGGGTGCTGTCTGTATAGGGGACGAGCCAGGGGCCGATCGAACCGGTGCGATCGAAATTCTTGCCCTGGGTGACGTTGAACTTGGCGTGGCGCACCCAGTCGCGGATCGTGCCTTCGTTGCACAGTGACAACGCGGCGATGTGGTCGAGCGCTTCGGTCTCGGCTATGCGCCGGCCACCCTTGCCGACGACGATGACGATCTCGCCCTCATAATCGAGCTGCGGGCTTTCGGGCGGGCGGATCAGCGGCTGGCCGTGGCCGGTGAAGGAGCGCGGAAAACGGATGAAGAGGGAGGGGTTGGCCGGCGCGGCCTGGCCGTCCTTGTATTCCTCGTTGCGGTCGGGAAAGTTCACGCCCACGCAGATCAGCTTCTCCGGGGCAGGGATCGGAATTTCGAAGGTGATGTCCGAAAGGGCATAATCGGGGGGTAGCGATACTGCTTCCTCGGCGAGTTGTGCCAGGGCGCCGGCTTCGATCACCTCCCGCAAGCTCGGCCAGCGCTCGCCATGGCGCTTCGACAGGTCGATGATGCACTCGCCCTTCGCAAGGCCGTATTTCAGGGCTCCCTGATGGGAGAAGGCGGCAAAACGGGGCCTGTCGGTCACAATCGTCTCCTTGACAGTGCAGGGCGGAGTGCATTCAGGACAGAACACGCTCCGTTTCGTTGGTTCCGGGGCAGCGATGCCCAAACTGGCGATCAGGGGGCGATGATCGGCTGGGCCTTGAGGATGGAGTCGATGATGGGCGTGTCGGCGAAGGGACTGCCATGCTCGAACCAGGATTTGGGGGCGGGGGCTCCCCACAGAGTCTGGCGCTGCGGATCCTTGAGGTCCCATTTGATCGGCTCCAGATCGGGATCGACCGTCTGGTAGTCGGAACAATAGATCTCGATGCGATGCCCGTCCGGATCGAGAATATAGAGGAAGAAGGCATTGGAGATGCCATGGCGCCCGGGACCGCGCTCGATATTGGCAACCCATCCCGACGTCGCCATCAGATCGAGCAGGTCGATGATGTTGAGGGGCGTCGGCACCCAGAAGGCGGTGTGATGCAGGCGCGGCCCGCGGCCATTGGTAAAGGCGATGTCGTGCACGCCGCCCTTGCGATGGGTCCAGGCCGCCCAGAGCCGGCCGGTTTCTTCGTCCTCGGTATATTCGGTGACGCGAAAGCCGATCTCGTTGTAGAAGGCCACGGCCTCGTCGACATTGGGCGAGAAGCAGTTGAAGTGGTCGATGCGCAGCGGCTTGACGCCACGATAGAGCGCGTATTTCTGGTGGATGGGCGGCAGGCGCTCCATCTTGGCATAGAATTCGAGCGGAATGCCCTGCGGATCGCGGGTGCGGAAGGTCCTGGCCTGGTAGGGGCGCTCGATCCATTCGACCGGCAGCTCTCTGCCTTTGAAGAAATGCGCCGCCCTGTCGAGGTCGTCCTCCGAATAGACCTTGAAACCGAGGTCGCGCGCCTCGGCGGTCTCGGCCTTTTTGAGGACGATGCAATGATGGCCGCGCTCCTCCATCGCCCTGAGATAGATGGTGTCCGATGTCTCGTCGGTCACCTGCAGGCCGAGAATGTCGACATAGAAGGCGCGCGACTTGGCCAGATCCGTCACGGCGAGCTCGACATGGCTGAGCCTGACGATGTTGAAGGGCGGATGGAGAACAGGTTGGGGTAGGGGCATCGGGTCTTCCTCCCGCCCGCTCCCATCGAGGGGCGGGCTGTATTCTATGACGGCTAGGCCTGGGGCCTATTCATGAAGTACCGGTTTGAGGCGTCATCCTCAGCCCAACTTGCGATGCAACTTGGGGCGACAGCGCCACCGCAGGTGGCGGGAAGGGGATCCAGGAGTCGTAAGTTGAGCCATTGAGCCTCTGGATCCCCTTCCCCTCGCCCTCTCTTGCTGCGCTCGCGAGTGGCTCGGCCGGGGATGACGATGTATTTCTGGTGAGCGGTCGATCAGCCGCCCAGCTTCGTGATGGCGTGGGGCTTGGTCGCGAAGGCGATGTTCTTCGTCTCCATGTAGAAGTCGAAGGACCAGTCGCCGCCGTCGCGGCCGATGCCGGAATTCTTGACCCCGCCGAAGGGCGTGGGCAGGTGGCGCACATTCTCCGAATTGACCCAGATCATCCCGGCTTCGAGATGGTCGGTGAAGCGCAGGGCCCGGCCGAGGTCGGCGGTCCACAGATAGCCCGCCAGGCCGTATTGGACGTCGTTGGCCAGGGCGAGGGCCTCGTCCTCGTCGGCGAAGGGGATCGCCGTCAGCACCGGTCCGAAGATCTCTTCCTGAGCGATGCGCATACGGTTGTTGGCACCCGTAAACAAGGTCGGCGAGACATAGCATCCCCCGCCCGGTCCCTCGACCTTGGTGCCCCCCGCGGCCACCTTGGCACCTTCGGCCTGGCCGATGGCGATATAGTCGAGCACCTTCTTCTCATGCACCGGGTGGATCAACGGCCCGATCACCGTTTCCGGATCGAGCGGATGGCCGACCTTGATCCGGCTGGCCTTCTCGGCGATCAGTGCGGTGAACCTGTCGTAGATACTCTCCTCGACGAGCAGGCGCGAGGAGGAGGTGCAGCGCTCTCCGTTCAGCGAATAGATCATGAAGACGGCAGCGTCTGCCGCGCGTTCGAGATCGGCATCGGCGAAGACGATCATGGGGTTCTTGCCGCCCAGTTCGAAATGCACGCGCTTCAGGGTTTCGGCGCCCTGCCGCATGATCATCGCGCCGGTGCGGCTCTCGCCCACGAAGCCGATCGCCTTGATCAGGGGATGTTCGGTGAGGGCGCGGCCGGCATCCTCGCCAAAGCCATTGACGAGGTTCCACACGCCCTTGGGCAATCCGGCCTCCTCGGCGATCTCGACCAGCAGCCTTGCCGTCAGCGGCGAGAATTCGGCCGGCTTGTGCACGACGGTACAACCCGCGGCGAGCGCCGGTGCGATCTTCCAGGTCGACAGCATGAAGGGTGTGTTCCAGGGGGTGATGATGCCCACTGGTCCGATCGGCACGCGCGTGGTGACGTTGAACTGGCCGTCGGCGCGCAGGGATTTGCCGTCACGGGCCTCGGGTGCCCGGTCGGCGAAGAAGCGGAAATTCTCGGCGCCGCGCAAGGCTGCCTTGGCCATGAATTTCAAGGCCTGGCCGGTATCCATGCATTCGACGAAGGCGATTTCCTCGGCGCGCGCCACGATGGCATCGGCGATCTTGTGCAGGAGCTTCTTGCGAGCCCCGCCCGGCATGGCCGCCCATTCGGCGAAAGCCGCCTTGGCCGCCTTGGCGGCGCGATCGACATCGGCGCTCGAGCCGCGCGCCACGCGGGCCAGCGGCTTCAGGTCGATCGGCGAGATCGTCTCGAAAGTGGCACCATCGGCTGCTGCGACGTCTTCGCCGCCAATGCGGTTGGGCACGACCATGCCCTTGAAACGAGCCAGATAGGCTTCGGCCTTGGCCAGGTTTTCCTGCAGTGTCGACATGAATGGATCTCTCGATGATCGGGGGCGGCCGTCGCGCAGGCTATTTGCCGCGAAGGCGCGGATGGATGGCATTGCGCTTCCAGCTCAGCTCCGGGTCGATTTCCCGGATCTCCAGCGAAAGCGCGAAATGAGGGGTTGCGAACAGGGCAGCGAGCACCTCGCCCGCCGCGGCGAACAGGGCCTCGCCCGTACGCTTCTTTTCATCGGCACTGCGGCCGTGGCCGATGCGGAAGTTGAGGTCGACGAAGGCGTTCTCGGGCAGGTAGTCGGCTATGGTGAAATGGTCCGCCTTCAAGGCCCGAACGCGAATGGCGCCGAGCTCGAAGAGCCCCGTGGCCAGAATGGCGGCGTGCAGCCGGTCGCAGAGCGCGCCGATCTCGACGCGCCCTTCGAGATTGCCGGAATATTCCACGGTGAGGTGCGGCATGGCCTTGGCGTTTCCCGATCTATTTAATTAACATGTTAATAAAATTGTGAACCGTGTCAAGGGTCGATTTGCACAGTCTCGGCCAGTTGAAAGCTTTCTTTCAGATAACGCGACAGGCGTTCGGCGGCGTCGGGGGTCTCAGGCCGTTGCGCCACCCAGCCGATATAGGTCAGGCTCCGCAAGAGGAGGAAGAGCGGCAGGGCCGCCAGCGCCTCCTCGCTGAGGCCGCGGCGGCTGCGATAGCCGGCGACCAGCGCCTGCTCGATGGCCGGATAAGCCGGCTCGCGCCGGTTCTTCAGCAGCGCCGTGGCAAGGTCGAACAGGCGGTAGCCGTGGCCGCAATCGTCGAAATCGATGAAGGCCACGCCGCCATTGGTCATGAAGACGTTCTCGCGCACGAGGTCGGCATGGATGAGGCCGTAGTCGAGGCAAGGGGCGTGGCTGTCGAGGGCCTGGCGGAGCCTGATCCGCAGCTTGGCAAGAGCTTCGCTTTCCCGTGGCGAAAGGCCCGGACAATCCCAGAACCGTCCCCAGAGCGGCTGCTCGCCCACCAGCCCTTCGATATCCCAGGCTGGCCGATGGAAACCGGATGGCCGCTGCCAGGCATCGGCGAGATCATGCATGGTGGCCATGGCCTGGCCGATCCTGAAGAAAAGCTCGGCCTGTTTTCCCGGCGGCTGCGCCAGGGGCATTCCCGTTTGGCCGAGCGGCACACCGTCGATCCAGCTGACGATGTCGGCATGTTGGGCAGCAAAACGTTGAGTGGCGGGCAGCGCGACCAGGGGGTGCCCATCCTCGGCCGGAATGGAGGCGGGTACCGCCAGGCCGCCCTGCCGCAGGGCCGTCATCCAGGCCAGTTCCGATTGCAGCGCTGCCTCGTCGTGATAGCCCGCCCGGTGCAGCCGCAATGCCGCCGGCCGGCCATCGGCGAGGACGATACGGAAAACCGCATTCTCCCGATATTTGAGGAGTTGCGGCTGCTGGGCCGGCGCCGGCCAATGCTGCAGCGCTTCGCTGGCTCGCTCAAACAGCGTGTTCTTCAGTTCTTGCGCCGGATCGCCCATCATCACCGCCTCACAGACCCGACAGCACATCGTCGAGGGTCGACAGCATCAGATCGGCATGTTCCTTGGAGAACGGCATGGGCGGGCGGATCTTGGTGGCGCATTGATGCACGCCGATCTTGCCCATCAGCACGCCGCGCTCCCGCATGGCGTTGACGATGCGGGTGGCGAGATCGGGAGCCGGTGCCCTGGTCGAGCGATCCAGTACGAATTCGGTGCCCATGAACAGGCCGCTGCCGCGGATGTCGCCGATGAGGGCATGCTTGCCTGCGAGACGCTCGAAGCCGGCGCGCGCATGGGCGCCGACGGTGCTAGCGTTTTCGATCAGCCTTTCTTCCTCGATCACGTCGAGCACCGCCATCGCCGCGGCGCAGGACACAGGATTGCCGCCGAAGGTGTTGAAGTAGCGGAAGGCCTTGCGGAAGGTGTTCAGCGTATCGATGTTGGCGACCACGCCGCCGACCGGATGACCATTGGCCATGGGCTTGCCCAACGTGACGATATCGGGAAGGAAGCCGGCGCGCTGGTGGCCCCACATATGGCTGCCCGTTCGGCCGAAGCCGGGCTGGACCTCGTCGGCGATGACGAGTCCGCCGGCCTTGCGCACGACTGAGACCGTCCGGTCCAGAAAGCCCCGGGGCAGATCGGGAAAGCCTTCATTGGCGAAGAAGGGATCGATGATCAGGGCGGAAAAGCCGTGCGGGCTCGCCTCCAGCGAGGCGATCGCCTCCTCGATCTTGGTGGCGAAGGCCACCGCGAAGGCCGCGCCCGGCGCCCCGCCCAGCGGGCGGTAGCTGTCCGGCGCCGGCACGTGGCGGACATGGCCACCGAAGCCGCCGACGGGCGGCATGCGGGTGGAGAGCTGCGATACCGCCGCGGTATTGCCGTGATAGGTGTGGTCGGTGGCAATCACCCCGGTCCGGCCGGTCATGGCCTGCGCCATGCGCAAAGCGACGTCATTGGCCTCGCTGCCGGTACAGGTGAGGATCGCCGCGTTCAGGTTGGTGTCGAAGGTCGCGGTCAGGCGTTCGACATAGTCGAGGATGCCCTCATGCAGATAGCGTGTATGCGTGTTGAGCGTCGAAGCCTGGCGCGTGATCGCCTCGACCACGCGCGGATGGCAATGGCCGACATGCGGCACGTTGTTGTAGCAGTCGAGATAGCGCCGGCCCTCATCATCCCAGAGCCAGACGCCTTCGCCGCGCACCAGATGCACCGGCTCCTGGTAGAACAGCGACATGTTGCGCCCGAGCAGCCTTTCGCGGCGCGCGAGCAGAGCGGCATTGCCGGCCATCTCAGCGTCCTCCCGCCGCGGCCAGCCCGGCATCGAGGGCGGCAACGATGCGCGCGACGTCCTCGGCGCTGATCACCAGCGGCGGCGAGATGATGACATTGGCGCCGGAGGTGCGCACCAGCACGCCGGCCTCATAGGCGACGTCCTGCACCTTCTGCACCACATCCTTGGCGGCCGGCGTCTTCTTGGCGCGGTCGCCGACCAGTTCGAGCGCCCACATCAGGCCGATGCCGCGCACGTCACCGACGAGTTCGTGCCTGGCCTTGAGGTTTTCGAGCCCTTGGCCCAGTTCCGCGCCGCGGGCGGCGGCGTTGGCGGCGACGTCGAGCCGGCGGATTTCCTTCAGCGTGGCGATCGCCGCCGCCGCGCCGATGGGGTGGCCGGAATAGGTGTAGCCATGGCTGATGGTAGCGAGCGTGTTCTTGTTGCTCTCGAAGGCCTGAGCGATCGTCTCCGAGATCATCGCCACGCCGAAGGGGAAATAGCCGTTGGTGATCGCCTTGGCTGTGGACATCAAATCGGGCTTGATGCCCCACAGGCGCGAGCCGGTCCAGGCGCCGGTGCGGCCGAAGGCGGTGATCACCTCGTCGGCGATCAGGAGAATGCCGTGCCGGTCGCAGATCTCGCGCATCAGCGGCAGGAAGTTCTCATGCGGCACGATGATGCCGCCGGAGCCGAGCACGGGCTCGAGGATCAGGGCAGCGATGGTATCGGCGCCCTGGAAGGCGATTTCCTCTTCGAACAGCCGGCCGATCGCCGCCGTGATCTCGGCGCCATCGCTGGTCCCGAACGGATTACGGTAGGGCCAAGGTGCCGGCAGGTGGTATACGCCCGGCAACAAAGGCTCGTAGTTGCGGCGGAAATGCTGGTTGCCGTTGACGGAGGCGCCGCCGAAATGGGTGCCGTGATAGCCCTTCTTCAGCGCGATGAACTTGGTACGCTCGGGCTGGCCGCTGACCCGGTGATATTGCCGCGCCAGACGCAGGCAGGTTTCCACCGAATCCGAACCGCCGGAGGTGAAGAAGGCGCGGCTGAGTCCGTCCGGCTTAAACCACTCCGCCAGCTCATAGGCGAGCTCGATCGAGGGCGCGTTGGTGGTGCCCCGGAAGGTCGAGTAATAGGGCAGTTCGTCGAGCTGGTCCTTGATCGCCTGTTTGATCGGGTCGCAGGAATAGCCCAGATTGACGTTCCAGAGGCCACCGACGCCGTCCAGCACCGTCTTGCCGTGGATATCGGTGATCTCGACGCCCCTGGCCGAGGTGATGATGCGCGGCGGATTGGCCTGCATGTCGGCCGGATGCGCCATCGGATGCCAGAGCTGGCGTGCATTGTTCTCGATCAGGAAATTGGTCTCACGCATCGTTCATTCCTCTTCAAATTCAAATGCCGAGCATGGCCAGAGCCTGGGCATAGCCCTGGGACGGCCGGGTGACGTCGAAATGGACATGGGGCAGGCGCACCGCTCTGGCGCCTTCGATGTTCTTGAGCTGGTCGTCGACGAAGACACAAGCCTCGCGGGGCAGGTCGAGCTCGGCGAGGACCTGCTCATAGGCGCGCGCATCCGGTTTCAGGATGCCGGTATGGGTGGCATCGACGATGACATCGAAGCGGTCGATCAGGGGAAAGCGCTGGCGGAATTCGACGCCGTAGAACAGGTCGAGTTCGTTGGAGAGGATGGCGAGCTTCAGCCCCGCTGCCTTCACCTGCAGGATGGCCTCGCGCGCTTCCGGGCGCAGCACCAGCTCGGGTTCGGCGCCGCGGGCCCGGCGCACGAAAGTCTGCATATCCGTCCAGTCTTCGCCGACCATGCGGCCGACCTCGCCGGCTCGTGTGAGCCAGTAGTCGCGCTCGCTGATCTCCTGGCGTTGCATCGAGACCCAGAGCGGATCGGTCTCCGGGGCGAAGGGGCCGCGCCAGGTAAGCGTATCAGGCGCCAGGCCGAGGGTGCGCTCTGTGACATCGTGCGTTTCGAACAGGGTGCGGGTCACCACCCCACCGAAATCGAGGATGAGGGCGCGCTCGCCGGTCATGGCCGTCCCTCCGGTACGATGCCCTCGGCCACCCATTCGTCGAAGAGCGCGAGCGCGACGTCCGAGAATTGCGGCGCGTTGATGTGGGCGTTGATCTCGCGAAGGGCGACGCTCGGGGGCAGGGCCTTGCGGATTTCATCCACGAAGGCGGCGTGGCCGGCCGGATCGTGCAGGGGCTCGCCCGGTTTGTCCCATTCCTGCAATCCCTCGATCGGCAGCAGGAAGGCGGTTCTCCCGGCGGCCCGCTTGAGCTTTGCGGCGATCACCCGGGCGATCTCGCGCCGGCCCTCGGGGGAGGCGGTCACCGAGCCGATCAGGCGGTTATGGGCGTGATAGGGGCGGTCCACCAGGATGGGCGGCGGCTCGCGCCAGGATGGCAGGTCCACCATGTCGACGGCGCCCGGGGCGACGATCTGGGGAATGCGGGCGCGCCCGGCATTCTCCAGGCGGTCGGGACCGGAGGTGACGATGCTGCCGTAATGGTGGTTGCTGACTTCCTGGATGCAGAAATCGAACACCGCCGCAAAGCCACCCTTCTCAGCGACCGCCTCGAAGGCGCGTCCGCCCATGCCGGTGGCATGGAACACCGCGACGTCATAGCCGCGCCGTTCCAGCTCGGGCTTGAGATGCTTCATATATTTGAGGCAGGTGGAGCCGAGGGACGTCATGCCGATCAGGGGACGCGCGGAATCCGGCTTCCGGCCATGTCGGGCCGCGCCGACCACGGCGCCGCAGGCCTGCGAGAGCACGGAACAGCAAATGCCGCTGAGACCGTAGAGGCCGCCAGCCCACAGGATCATCATCAGGTCTGGCGCGATGCGCTCGGGCGGAAGGAGGTGGGAGTAGGCGATCGTCGAGACGACGAATTTGGGAACGCCCACCGGCAGGACAGCGGATACGTCGAGGGCGAGGTCGGTGCCCATCGAGCCGCCGAGCGCGATGATGCCATCCACCTTGCCGGCTCGGTAGAGGTCGAGGACGAGGGCTGCCGCCCCCTGTGCCATCAGGACCATCGCGCTGTTTTCGTCCCCGCTGGCGATGATGGCATCGATGGAGGTACCGGCAGCCGTGGCGATATCGTGCCTGGAATGATCGGGGGGATAGGGCGGATCGCCCAGGATGCTGACATCGACCATGACAGGGTGTCCGCCCGCTTCCCGGATGACGGAGGCCATGAATTGCAGCTCGTCCGATTTGGTGTCGCCCGTTCCGATAACGAGTATTGTGGGCGTCGAGACCGTCACGCTCATCAGGCAGTCCTCCCAAGACGAGCATTGGTTTTAGCGGGCCGTTCCAGACCGTAATATTTTTCCGAGATGACCTCGGCCGTTGCGACGGTCTCGGCACCCAAGGCCTGGAGGGCTGTCTTGGCGACACGCACCGTCGGAGCCGCAACGGCGATGCATCCGATCGGCTCCCCATTGGGCGCACGGATCGGGGCGGCCACGCTGACCACGCCGACCTCGAAGCCCTGATGACCGATCGAGAAGCCGCGGGCTCTGGTTTCTTCAAGCAATTCGCCAATCCCGGCGGGGTCGGTGATCGTATGCTCGGTGAAGCGTTCCAGCGGCGATGCCAGGGCAGCTTCGATCTCCGCCGCGGGGCGAAAGGCCAGGAAGGCTAGCCCCGACGCCGTCGCGTGGAAGGGCAGGATGCCCCCGACATCGACAATGACCCGATGGGCTTTGGGTGAATCCTCGACATGGATGGTGGCGAGTTGGCTGCCCGAGAATTCGGAAAGATGCACCGTCTCGGCCGAGGCCTCCGCCAGCGCCTTGATATGGGGCAGTGCGATGCGCAGGAAGGGATAGCGAGCCTCGCGAATGCGGGCGAGGCGCACCGGCGCTGCCCCGATGCGGTATTTGCGTGTCACCGGATCCTGCTCGACGAAGCCGTGCTTGGTGAGTTCCACCAGGAAGCGCCGGGCGGTGGCCTTATCGAGGGCGCAGAGCCGGGCGATGTCGGTCAGCCCCGCCTCCTCCTGCAGGCGCGACACGGTGTCCAGCAATGAAAGGGCCTTGCCGATCGTGCTCATTCTTCCTCCACCGGGGGTCGGTTCGTCTTGGCTTCCGGTGCGCCGGGAGCCTTGCGGGTTCTTCTGCCGCGACCCGAGATAATTAACATGCGAAATAACTTGACAGCTGCCGCGGTTCTTTGCAAGTCTATATTTGAAGTAATGGTTCAAATAATGAACCGAAGTTCGCGCATCAATACAGACGCCAACAAGAATAAGGGGCAGCATCGTTCGCGCCGTTTCTGACGAAACGGCGGGCGAGCCTTCCCCACGCATGCCGACGCCTTCAACCAGGGGAACGAACGCCCATGACCGTGCAAGATTCGTGGCAAGACACGCGACAAGACTCGCAAAGCCAACCATCCAACCAGCTCCGCAAGAACAGCCTCGGCGTGGGGGCGATCACCTTTCTGGTGGTCTCGGCGGCAGCACCCCTGACGGCGGTCGCCGGCGGCGTGCCCCTGTCCATGCTGCTCGGAAATGGGCCCGGCATCCCGCTGACCTTCGTCCTGGTCACCCTGATCCTGTTGCTCTTTGCCGTCGGCTATGTCGCCATGGCCCGCCATATCCGCAATGCCGGTGCCTTCTACGCCTATACGGCGCAAGGGCTTGGCGGCCTGATGGGGGGAGCGGCGGCCCTCATCGCCATTCTCGCCTATAATTGCATGCAGATCGGCGTGTTCGGCATGTTCGGTGCGGCGACAAGGGGATTCTTCGCCGAGCAGTTCGGCCTGGACCTGCCCTGGTGGGTGTGGACCTATGTCGGCATCGCCGCGGTGGCTGTTTTCGGCTATCGCCGTGTCGATCTGTCGGCCAAGATCCTCACCGTGCTGGTCGCGCTGGAATATCTCGTCGTGCTGGTCATCGATGCGGCGATCTTCTTCAAGGGAGGCGATGCCGGCCTCACCTTCACGCCCTTTACGCCGGCGGCGTTCTGGAGCGGCACGCCTGCCATCGGCCTCCTGTTCTGTTTTGCCGCCTTCATCGGTTTCGAGGCGACGACGATCTACAGTGAGGAGGCCCGCGAACCGCACAGGACCGTGCCGCGGGCGACCTATATCTCGGTGCTGATCATCGGCGTATTCTATATGCTGACCTCATGGCTGATGGTGAACGGCGCCGGCGTCGACAAGCTCGTGCCGCAGCTGCAGGGCCTTGCCGATCCGACGACCTTCCTCTTCGGCCTCGCCGAACGCTATGTCGGCCACGGCATCACCGTGGTGATGAGCCTTCTGTTCATCACGAGCCTGTTCGCCGGTGTTCTGGCCTTCCACAATGGCGTGGCGCGCTACCTCTATGTGGCCGGCCGCGAGGGGCTTCTGCCGAGATCGGTCGGCGTGACGCATCCCCTGTTCCAGAGCCCCCATGTCGGCTCGATGATCCAGACCGTCATCGCTGTGCTGGTGGTCGCGCTGTTTGCCGCTGCCGGCCTGGATCCGGTGCTGGCCCTGTTCTCCTGGCTCACCAATGTCGCGACCTTGGCGATCATCCTGCTGATGGCCTTCACGGCACTGGCGATCGTCGCCTTCTTCACGCGCAATCCCGAGCTTGAAGGCAATGTGCTGGTGACCAAGATCCTGCCGGTGGTGACCGGCCTGGTCCTGCTGGCGCTGGTCTATTTCATCGCGGTGAACTTCGGCGCGCTCGCGGGCGCCAATGGCGTGCTCGCCGTGCTGCTGCCTGGACTGGTTCCGATCGCCGGCATCATCGGCTTCCTTTCCGCCATCCGGCTCAAATCCACCGACGCCACTGCTTTTGCCCGGCTCGGCGTCGGGCAGGAGGCGTGATGAATTCCGGATGCAAAGCAGGCCGAGATCCCTCACCCCTAACCCCTCTCCCCACAGGGGAGAGGGGGGCTTCGACTGGGAGAGATGCGAGGGGATAAGAAGAAGCACAACGCTGATGCCTCCCTCTCCCGGGCCGGGAGAGGGTAAGGGTGAGGGATGACGCAATCCGCCCATCCTGCCGTCGCCCTCGACTTCGTGACCCGTTATCGTGTGAGAATTGAGAAATGCAGGACCAGATCGATCGTCTCCGGCTCCTTCCCGTCGCCCCGCAATCACTGTTCATCGGCGGCAGCTGGAGCGAGCCGCAGGATGGCGCCGTCCTGGACGTCATCTCGCCGATCGACGGGCGCAAGCTGACCACGATCGGCGACGCCGGGGCAGGGGATGTCGACCGCGCCGTGCGCGCCGCCCGTCTTGCCTTCGAGAAAGGCTCCTGGTCGAAGTCGGCGCCATCGGTGCGCAGGAAGGTGCTGCTGCGCATCGCCGAGCTGATCGAGCGCGACGCCCTAGACCTTGCCGTGCTGGGCGTGCGCGACAACGGTACGGAAATGGCCATGGCCCTGAAGGCCGAGCCGGGCAGTGCCGCGGCTACCTTCCGCTACTATGCCGAGGCGATCGACAAGGTCTATGGCGAAATCGCGCCGACGGCCGGTGACGTGCTCGGGCTCGTGCATCGCGAGCCGGTCGGCATCGTCGCCGCCATCGTGCCATGGAATTTTCCGATGATGATCGGGGCCTGGAAAATCGCGCCCGCGCTGGCGGCCGGCAATTGCGTGGTGCTGAAGCCGGCGGAAGGGGCTTCGCTGAGCATCCTCAAGCTGGCCTCGCTCTGCGCCGAGGCCGGTCTGCCGGAAGGCGTGCTGAACGTCGTCACGGGCAGGGGAGCGGTGTCCGGCGAGGCACTCGGCCTGCACCGGGATATCGACGTCATAGCCTTTACCGGGTCGGGCGGTGTCGGGCGCAAGCTGCTGGAATACTCGGCCCGCTCCAACCTCAAGCGTGTCTATCTCGAGCTCGGCGGCAAGTCGCCCAACATCGTGTTTGCCGACGTGCCCGATCTCGACCGGGCCGCGAAAGTCTCGGCCCATGGCATCTTTCGCAATGCCGGCCAGGTCTGCGTCGCCGGCTCCCGGCTGCTGGTGCACGCTTCCGTTCGCGAGGCCTTTACCGAAAAGCTCACCGCCATCGCCTCGTGCATGAAAGTCGGCGATCCCCTGCAACTCTCCACGGAGATCGGCGCGGTTTCCAGTGAGGCTCAGTTGAGGAAGGATCTCGCTTATGCCGAACTGTCCCTCGGCGAGGGGGCCAATCTCAGGACCGGCGGCCGGCGGATCCTGCAGGAGAGCGGCGGTTTCTACATGCAGCCGACGATCTTCGACGTCACGCCCCAAATGACGCTGGCACGGGAGGAAGTCTTCGGCCCGATCCTGTCGATCATTCCCTTCGAGACGGAAGCCGAGGCCATCTCCATCGCCAATGCCAGCGATTACGGTCTTGCTTCCGCCGTCTGGACCGCCGACCTTTCGCGTGCTCATCGCATGATCCGCGCCCTTCGCGCCGGCGTCGTGCATGTCAACACCTATGGTGGTGCCGACAACACAGTGCCGCTCGGCGGCGTGAAGCAGTCCGGCAACGGTCATGACAAATCGCTGCACGCCTTGGACAAATACAGCGATCTCAAGACGGCCTGGATCCAGCTTTGACTGATGATCAATCACGGGCATGGCGCCCCGCCTTATAGATCGAAACTATTGATTGATCTCGGGCTCGACCAGCCGGGCTAGATTGCGCAGCGAGTCCTGCCAGCCGAGATAACAGGCATCGGGCGGGATGAGGTCGGGAATGCCGGCCTGCTCGATATTCAGCTCGGTGCCGCAGGACACTTTCTTCAGCGTCACCGTCACCACGATCTCGCCCGCCAGATTGGGATCGTCGAACTTGTCCGTATAGCGCAGCCGTTCGCCCGGGACGAGTTCGAGATACTCGCCGCCGAACGAATGGCCATGGCCCGTGGTGAAGTTGCGGAACGACATTTTGAACGTACCGCCGACCGTCGGCTCGGAGTGATGCACGGTGCAGGTGAAGCCGTTCGGCGGCAGCCATTTTGCGAGGGCATCTGCTTCGAGGAAGGCGCGGTAGACCTTCTCGGGGCTGGTGGCCAGAACGCGGTGCAGACGGATGGTGCTGGGCATGATCGTTGTCCTCTTGGCTGGGAGAAGAGCTCTTGGCTTGGAGAGCAGGAAGTCATGGTAGAAAGCATCTTGCCATGCCCCGAGGACGAACGCCGCTCTGCCCGCCCGACAGAGCGACGCAGATTTTTTGCGGGGTGCCCGCCTTTATCGGCCTCTCCCACAACGGGCAGCTCCCCGGCTACGCCCAGCAGCATGCCTTCAAGACGATTTTCAATTGGAGGTTTTGACAAGCGATCCGAGTTCAGGTCGGCGCCAGGCGGGATCGGTGCCGGTTGATTGCCTCGCAAAGCCGATTTCCGCTATATTGTTCACTCAACCGGACAACAATGATCACGGGTGGTTCTCGCGGCTGCGATGGACCGGGCGCGGCATCATCGCGGATCGAGGCTGGGGAACGTCATGGCGAGTTTCGTGCAGTTCCTGCAATATTCCGGGGTGTTTGCCGCGCAAAACTTCATGGTGGTCCCAGAGGGTGGCTTCAATCTGGTTTGCCTGCGTGACGCCAAAGGCGTTCACCTGTCCTACGATCAGGCCCGACTGCAGATCGACGATGTCCGCGTCGAGCAGGTCGAGCGCGTCGCTCAGGATTATATCGACGCCCGGTACGGCAAACAGCAAAGCCAGGAGCGCGACGACCAGTTGCTGCGGCTGCGCACTTCACTCTATGGCACCATATGGCCGCAGGCCGGGGCACGTGCCCTCAAGGTCCAGGCCAAGGGGACCGGCATTCCCCCGCTCACGGGCACGCGTGGCGGCACGGTCATCAAGCTCGATGTCGCCATCATGCCGCGCAAGAGCTACACGCTCGCCTTCAAGTTCCTCAGGCATTTCGACCAGGCGGGCAAGGTTGTCAACGCAACGAAATTCAAGCCTGATGACGCGTCCTGGTTCCTTACCCGGCTGAACTGGATCTTCGGGGCCCAGACGAACATCTTCTTCACCCCGGCCGGCGCCGACTGGATCATGGTGGAAAAGGCCCTGGGGCCGAAGATCATGCGGGATGTCTTCCGCCAGGACATCGTGCCGCTCAAACAGGGCGGCGCCGATCTCACCTGCTTTCTCGTCGGCGATTACGATGCCACGGACAGTGAGGCGGCGGGGCAGTTCCTGCCGGACGAGCAGGTCTGCGTGGTCGTCGACCAGGGTAATCCAGGGGTGTTCGACTATGGCGAGGCCTTCATCGGCGTGATGGCGCACGAGGTCGGTCACTTCCTGCACCACAAACGCAAGCTGGGCGGAAGTGGTCACCATGATCGCGGCGGCATCCTGCTTTCCAGCGGCCTCGAAAGTCTGTCGCTGGACAGGCAGCTCGTCAGCGATCTCAACGCCTGGACATAGCCGCCCGGTTTTCGGAGGCGTCCTGACCCTCCTTCGGCGGATTGAGGCCGCAAGGCTGCGACTTCAATGGGTAGGGCAAGGATACGCCGGGAAACCGTATTGGGCCTTAGCCTTAGGCCGGCAGCACGACCACCTTCGTCCCCACCGGCGTCTGGCCGTAGAGGTGGAGCATGTCCTGGGTAAGCAGGCCGGTACAGCCGCTCGTAACGCCGGAGCCGATCGACTGGGGAATGATGGTGCTGTAGAGTGTGTAGAGCGTGTATTTGCCGTTCTGATATAGATAGAGCGTGCGGGCGCCGAGCGGGTTGTTCAGGCCGGGCGGCATGCCGCCGGCATATTTAGCGGCCTCCGGCTGGCGCGCGATCATCTCCCTGGGCGGCGTCCACACCGGCCATTCGGCCTTGCGCCCGACATAGGCGTCCCCATGCCACAGGAAGCCCTGGCGGCCGACATTGGCGCCGTAACGGGTGGCGATCCCGTCGCCCTCGATGCGGTAGACATAATATTTGCTCGGATCGACGATGATCGTGCCGGCCACTTCCTTGCTGGGGTACTGCACTTTCCGGCGATAATATTTGGGGTCGATCTTGCTGACATCGACCGCCGGGATCGGGAATTTCTCCTCGGGCACCGCCGCATAGAGCCTCGCCGCCTCGGCCCGGCTCATGCCGCCTGACGTCGCGCAGCCGGCCAGACCGAGTGCGCCAAGGCCGGCGGCGGAGCCGACCAGGAACGAGCGGCGGCTGAGAAGCCCCGATCCGAGCCCGAGCTTGGCGGCCTCGTCCATCTCGCCGGTATCGGCAATTCCACCGTCCATGATCATGATCTTCGCGTTCCCTTGTCCCGTTGTCCGACCAGAGAAGACAGCGGCATCGGCCGCCGAATGTCTCGCTGGGCTGAAATTGCCCTCCCGCGGCCCGATTGGCAAGCTTTGGGTCTTTGTGCGCGCGCAGCCTTGCACCGAAGTCTGCAAGGTCCACGCGGTCTTGCGGTCTCACTTCGCGCTGACTTCCAAGGTGGCCGGCAGCAATATGGGCGTTTTGGAACCGATTATATGAAAGGCTGCCGTTCCTAACATTTGGCTGGCTGGCACCCGGCTTTGCGAATGAATTCACCCGCAGTTGAAAGCGCGCGGCGGCCATCGTCCAGACCGGCGTTCCAAAGTGGCCAAGCGTGAATCATATGCGGCCATATCTCGAGTCGCACCGGCACATCCGCAATCCCTGCTGCTTCGGCAAGCCGCGTGGCGTCCGACAGCAACGTCTCAGCCGAACCAACTTGGATCAACAGCGGCGGAAAGCCGTGCAGATCGGCGAACAGCGGCGAGATTAGCGGGTCGCAATATTCTTTCCCCACGGGGACATAGGCGCCGGCGAGCTCCTCCAGATAGGCCTTATGGATGATCGGATCGATCGAGTCCTTGCTGGCGAGCGACGAGCCGGACATGGTGAGATCGGTCCAGGGCGAAATCAACCATGCACAGCGGGGAAGAGGGTCACCAGCGGCGCGCAGGCAAGCGATCAGGGCCAAAGTGAGATTGCCGCCCGCACTATCACCACCGACCACAATGTGTTCGGCGGCGATGCCTTGCCGCCGCAGAAAGCGCCATGCGGCGAGTGCGTCTTGGTGCTGGGCCGGAAAAGGGTGCTCGGGAGCGCGGCGATAGTCGATCGCAAGGGTTCGCATGCGCGCCGCGCGGCCTGCTTCCGTCACCAGCCGGCGATGGCTTTCAATAGAGCCTGAGCAGTAACCGCCGCCGTGGAAATACAGCAGCACCTTCTCAGCGTCGCTGCCCGGCGCCATCGACCATTCACCGGGGACGCCATCGCACTGGACAGCTGTGCACAGGATATCATCGGCAATAGGCCAGTTTGTTCCGACCTCATCGAGCCGTGCGCGCCGCTCGCCCCATCCGACCGGCCGAGGCTTCGAGGTCAGCAGTTCGCGGATGGCTGCGATTTCCTTCAGGGTGCGTTCGTGATCGGTCACAGCATGTTCCTTGATAAAGGTTGGCGCATCGTGACACTATGCTTGGTAATCAATCTTCGCAATTTGTAGTAATTTCAGCCGCGGAAGTGAGGTTGGGGTGAAGCGCGTAATATTTTTTGCAACAGCGGACACTCTAATCTTCTGAGACGGAGTAATGTGAGAGCGTCGTTGTGTTGCCAGGAAACCATCCCATCAGAAGAAATCGGATGGTTGGTCGTCAGGCCGGGCAGGTTGAAGAGCGCTGATTGGGCTCCAAGCGAGAGAACAGCACCCGGCGACGCGACGCTGCAATCGCTCCGGGGCCATTCGCGGTAGGAGGAGGCTGAGATCCAAATGCTGCCGATAACACATGCTGACGATGCGAAGGCCGCCTCTGGCGTGTCCCTTCCAATCGCTTACTCGACCGCGGTCCTGGGGTGGCTTCTTTCGGCTGGCGTGTACATCGCGGCCAAATGGGTGGCGCCGGAAATGGGGCCATGGGCGCTCTGCTTCTGGCGGCTGTTGCTTGCTTGCGCAATTTTGCTGCCGATCGTGCATCACCACTACCGCGCTATAATCGCGTTAATCCGATCGCGGGCGGTGGAGGTTCTGCTTATAGGAACGATTGGTCTGACCCTGTGCCAGGGCATGATCTACACAGGCCTCCATTCCACCAATGCCACCACTGCCGGCATCATAATGGCACTTTCACCCGTCATGACCATGGTTATCGCCCGGATCGTGCTTGGCGAACCGCTTGGTCTCTGGAAGGCAATCGGAGCGTTACTTGCCCTGGCCGGCATGATGGTGATTGTTGCCCACGGTGATCTCCGCGCGCTGATAGGGCTCCAGTTCAGTATCGGCGAACTGTGGATCGTAGGAAGCGCATTCTGCTGGGGCCTTTACACTGTGCTCTTGCGCCGTTCCAAATTCGGTATCGCCCTCCTGCCCACGGTCGTGGTTCTGCTCGGGGCCGGCTCCCTTGCCGCCCTTCCTTTCTATCTGTGGGAGTCAATATACGGCGGCGGCTCGGCATTGCACGCGAATGGCCTGTTGGCGCTTGCCTACTTGGCCGGGCCAGGCGGCGCACTGATGTACTACCTCTACAATCGCAGCGTCGAGGTGCTTGGCGCTGGCCGCGCCAGCATGCTGCTTTATCTGCAGACCGTCTTCGTGGCCTTGCTCGCCTATCTTTTGCTCGGGGAAAGTTTGCACTACTACGACATCTGGGGCGCGGCCTTTATCATCGCCGGTCTGGTATTTGCACATTGACCGTGCAAGGCCCAACGTTGCTCAAAAAAATAAGACGGACGCCGGGGAGCCGTCGGGGCCACTTGCGCCGGCGCTGCACTCGAAGGTGCGCACTGTATAGCCCGCCGCAGCTCGACAATGGCTCATCCTGCCATGAAGCCGGTTTCGCCCCTTACCAACACCGTTTTATTTGGACCTCAAGTAATGAAACCAGGGGTAATTTTAGTGTAGTATACAGGTGTTGCGCTCTCGGGGCGGATGCACGTTGATGGATCAGGAGAGAATTCTAGCTGCCGTCCTCTTGGTCGATGTCGTGGGGAGCACGCCGCTCTATGAGCGCATCGGCGATGTTGGTGCTCTGCGGCAAATCTCGGAATGCCTGGACGCGATTCGCGAGATCACCGCCCGATACGGCGGTGAGTTCATTTCCTCGAAGGGTGACGACGTGCTCAGCCTGTTCAAGAGGCCGGAGGCGGCGCTGAAGGCTGTCGGCCAGATCAGCAGCCAGCTGACGAATGGGCCGTTGAAGGCCAGGGTCGGATTGCATTTCGGAGCGGTCCTTCGAATGCGGGGCGACATATTCGGCGATGTTGTCAATGTCACCGCGAGGTTGTCGAGCACGGCAAACCCCGGGGAGGTGCTGGTCAGTCAGAGCTTTTTCGAAGCACTTATCCCGGGCAGCCGCGGTGCCTTGCGGCTCCTCGATAGCATGGCCTTCAAGGGGAAGCAGGAGCCCTTCGATGTCTATACCCTGCGGGATGACGATGGTGTTGTCAGTACGCAGCTTGCCCACCAGAGCACCGCTTTCGACAGGATTGCCAGCCCGACACGGCACCTCAATCTCGTCATCAGATATGGGGATCAGTTGCGATCCTGCCGCAACAATGAATCCGTGACCGTCGGCCGATCCCCAGAGTGCAATATCGTTGTGCCGCGGCCTTGGGTCTCAAGGCATCACGCGACCTTCACCATTTCGAACGGCAGGGCCAGGCTGGCCGAGCGAAGCTCGTCGGGCACATTCGTGTCGACGGGACCCGGCCTTGAAGTATTCGTGCGGCGTGAAGACGTTCTACTCTTCGGTTCCGGTTTGATATCGCCCGGTGTGCGATCGTCCCTCAGCGAGGCCCAGATCCTTCACTACGAGATCATCTCGGGGTGACCAGGGACAAGTTCCGGCCAAAGCGCTTCGTCCATCGCGACGGCATCGGCGGCCGGACGTCTCGCAGGGCTGAAATTGCCCGCGCAAGGCGCGATAGGCAGGTTGGGGCCTCTGGCGCGCGGATTGCCATGCACCAAGATCGCTGACGCCCCGCAGCCAAGCCGGGCGTTTCACGCCTCGTTTATGGCGCGGGGAGCCCGCGGCTTTTCCAGTCGCTGCGCGGAACCGGATTGCCGACCTGGAAGGCGAAGGCGATGACCTTCGTTACCTTCGCATCGACTTCGCAACGATAGCTCAAATTGTACCATTGTGACTTGGAGGCGAATGCTGCCTTGGAATCCTCGAGCACGGTGCCTTGCTCGAGCTGTTCGCGAGGGAGCATATCGGGGACATAGGAGGGCGAGGCATGCAGCAATTGCTCATGCAGTTCCGTGACGCAAAGCTGGCCCACCCGCTCGCCGCGAGACATGCTTCCCATCGCAAGCATCGCGTTGATGTCGTTGGTCGTCTCTTGCGAAAACAAGGTTCTGGATTCGGGCAGCTTCGGATCTGGTTGTGCCTGATTTGGGGCCTGGGGTTGGGTGGGTGCAGCCGACGCCTCTGTCGCAGCAACCTGGGGAGCCTGCTCGGTTGGGGCCGGCGTCACGGCCGGTGTGTTCGGACCATTTGTTTGAGCCGGATCAGGCCGGGCCGGGGGTAGGGCCGAGCCGTTTTCAGGGCTGTTGCCATCCGGCGCCTTTCGGGGGCCGCGATCCTTGTCGCCAAACAGAAACACCGGCTTCATGACAGGCTGCGTGCCCTGCCGTTCGTCCGCAGCCTTCGGCGGCGGTGGTTTCACGGCGCTTTCTGCCGGTGGCCGTACCGGTTTGGCTGGCGGGGGCGCTTCGGCTTTCGGCTTCGGTGGCGGATCGACCGACTGCACCAATTCGACCGTTATCGCCTGCTCTTCCTTCAGAGGCGACACCAGTGGTCGCGGCAGGATGAGCGCGGCGACCAGCAAATTGAGGAGAAGGGAGGCCAGCAGGCTCCATTTCCACCATCGCTGATCCGGCTGGTCGTTTCTCATCCCGGAAGATGTGGCGTGAAATATGGGCCGTATCAAGCACGCTGGCAGGCAGGATTGAAATATCCGTTCGGCAGGGAGGGGCTTGCCGGCGGTCGAGTTCACGGCTGCCGGTGTTAAAGCATGGTGATGCCTCGTCATTCCGGATCGTTACGGATGGTCTGAGCAGACGGACCGTTATCGCTATGCGATTGTTGGCAAGGGCGCATCTTCTTGCGGATCACACGGTGCGGATTGATCGAGGAGATGTTAGTCGGTGGCGCTGAAGCAAAACATACGTTCGACGCTGTGACAGGAATGAATAAGATCAATATCGCTGTGATCGCGGTCGTTCGGCACGGGTAGAGCGGGCGTGTTGTTGAATTGAGTAGATTTTTACCGCAATATCCTGCCACGCTTGTATTGCGAAGAATTCTAACCTGAAGCGATCCAGTTTTTAGGGCTCAGGTCATCCTACCCCCCAAAACTCCCCGCCTGCCCGAGCACCTGCGCATACCCCCTGTCGAAATAGAGCAGCGCATGGCCATCCTTGCGGCTGCGCAGATCCACCACCTCGCCGATGAAGATGTGGTGGCTGCCGATGAGATGCCGGTCGATCAGGCGGCAGTCGAAGGAGACGATGGCGTCGGCCAAAGCCTGATTGCCGGAGGGAAAGTCGATCCAGTCGGCGGCGGCGTAGCGGGCCTCCATCTCTGTGCGCTGGCCGGCGAAATAGCCGGCGAGGTGCTGGTGGTCGGGTGTCAGCACGTTGACGCAAAAGCGGGCGTTCTCGATGAAGCGGCCTGTTTGCGCCGAGCGGCTGTTCATGCACACCAGCAGGGTCGGCGGCTCGTCCGTCACCGAACACATGGCGGTGGCGGTGAAGCCGCCGCGCCCGGCCGTACCGTTGGTGGTAACCACGTTGACGCTGGCGCATACCCGCGCCATGGCGTCACGGAAAGCGTTTTTCGAGGGGCGCTCCTGCATGGCGGCCTCATTCGGCGGCGGCGCGGGGCGGTATGGCCTCGCCGAGCGGGGGCAGCCAGGTCTCGCTCGTCCAGCCCTTCTCGTCATAATCCGCCATGCATTGGTCGACGAGGGCTTCCATCTCCTTGAGGCGCCCGCCGCGCTCGGCGCCCTTGAGCACCTGCAGGCGGACTTCCTCGGGTGCACCGGCGTAATTGAGTTCGTAGAGGGCGTGGCGGCCGGCAAATTCCGTGCCCGTCGCATCCCACAGCAGCTTCATGATCTTGATGCGCTCGACATGGCCCATCTCGTTGGAGCCGCGCACATATTGGGCGAGGTAGCGGTCGATCTCGGGATTGGCGAAATCCCGGGCCGAGGATGGCAAGTAGATCAGGCCCGAGGCGATGGTGCGCCTGACGATGTCGATCACCCTGGGATAGGCCTCGGACATGAAGGTGCGGTAGGCGAGCGCGGCTTCCAGGTTCGGCAGCACGGCACCATTGGCCCAGGGCAGGGGATTGTGGGCCATGGCATTGGCGAAGGACCAGAACTGGTGGCGGATGGCGATCACCTCGCCCAGCATCGCCTGGTTGCCGCGAAAGGCGTCGCCCCCGGTGGCGCGCAGGGCCTTGGCCAACAGGCCGGCGAGGAAATCGAGCTTCACCCCGAAGCGGATGCAGCCCTGGAAGCAATAGCCGTGCATGAAGCCGGATGCGGGATGGAAGGACAGGATCTTGCCGGCATCGCGCAGCACCAGCACGTCCTCCCAAGGGATGAAGACATTGTCGAGCACCAGGATGGCGTCATTCTCGTCGAAGCGGGAGGAGAGCGGATAGTCGAAGGGGTGGGCGCCGCGATTGGCCGTCTCTTCGTAGGAGGTCCGGCAGAACATCTTCACCCCGGGCGCGTTCATCGCCACGATGAACATCACGGAGAGGGATGGGTCCTCGGTGACAGTGGCTGAACTCTGGGCGAGGAAATTGTAGTGGGTGAGGGCAGAGGAGGTGGCGACCACCTTGGCGCCGGAGACGTGGATGCCGGCATCGGTCTCCCTGGTGATGTGGACGAAGACGTCCTTCACCGCATCGGCCGGCTTGTGGCGGTCGATCGGCGGGTTGACGATGGCGTGATTCATGAACAGCACGGCTTCCTGCGCCCGCTTGTGCCAGGCCAGCGCATTGTCCTTGAAGGGGCCGTACCAGTCGGCGTTGGCGCCGAGCGTGTTCATCAGCGCCGCCTTGTAGTCGGCGGTGCGGCCCATCCAGCCATAGGTCATGCGGGCCCAATGGGCGATGGCGTCCTTCTGCGCCACCAGTTCGGCCGAGGAGCGGGCGACACGGAAATATTTGTGGGTGTAGCCGCCGGAACCGGTATCGGTCGGCGCAGTCAGGATCGGCCTGGTTTTCTCGTCATGCAGCGCGTCATAGAGCCGTGCCAGCGAGCGCACCGAATTGCGCATGGCAGGGTGGGCGGTGACATCGGCAACCCGTTCGCCATTGATGTAGACCTCGCGCCCGTCGCGCAGCGAAGCCAGATATTCGGCGCCCGTGAAGGGCCGTTTCTTATCGGCGCGGAAATCTTCCGATCGCATCGCCTTCCTCCCTGATGTTCGTTGACGCCAGGCTAGGCCTTGCCGGCGGCGCGTACCATGGACAGAATGGTAAAATCACTTGTACTTTTTTAAGAAGGCGCCCGTGTCCGACAAGGTTCCCAGCTTCTTCGTTTATGGTGAGCCCGATCGCCCTGTTGATGTCGGATTCCTGCATATGGAAACGGTAATGGAGCGAAAATCGCTGCATTCAGGCCAGGTTTCCGCCCATAGACATGACAGGATGGCGCAGATCACCTTCTGGACCAGAGGCCGGGGCGAATATTTCATCGAGGACAGGCGGCTGGACTTTATCGCACCTGCGGTCAGCTACATCCCCAGCGGCGTGGTGCATGGTTTCACTGTCGCGCCTGAGGAGACCGACGCCATCGTCGCCTCGATCGCCGACAGCGCTCTGCCGCCGATCGCCGCGCTTTCGGCCCTGCCGATCGAGGAGCCGATCATGGTGCGCGGGCAGAGCGAGAGCCGTTTCTGGCTTTCTCTGGCCGCGACCATGCAGCGTCTTCTCGAAGACTATCGGCAGGGGCAGATGGCGCCCCTGGGGGCCTTGCTGGCGGTGGCGATGAACGACATCGCCTTGCTCGGCCAGACCGGCCGCATCGGCGAACGCGAGGGCCATGACCTCGCCTTGGCCTTCAGGCGCCTGGTAGACCGGCATTTCCGGGACGCCTGGCCGATCGAGCGTTATGTTACGGCGCTCGGCACCACCCCACATCTGCTCGCCAGGGCCTGCGGGGCCTCCCATGGCCTGTCGGCCAAGGCCTTCATCGACAGGCGGCGCCTGATCGAGGCCAAGCGCCTCCTGGTCTTCACCATCCGTTCGGTCGAGGACGTCGCTTATGAGATCGGCTTTCGCGATCCGGCCTATTTCTCGCGCTTCTTCCGCAAGCATGTCGGCGAGCCGCCGGGCGAATGGCGCATCGGTCAGGCGCGCCATGGCGGTGCCAGGACACCATGAACGGCGCCCGGAGTTTGCGCAGCGGGCAGAGTATGCAAGTAGTGCTCAAGCCCCAGAGCCGCTATCGGGTGACGATGCATGGATGAAGTGAAGGAAACGCCTCCGGTGATCGAGGAAGCAAGGCTGAAGGAAACGCGGCGTTCGCTGCCGATCGCGCTCCTGAGGGCGCGCGAGGCGGTGATGAGCCATTTTCGCCCCATGCTCGCCAATCACGGCGTGACGGAGCAGCAATGGCGTGTGCTGCGCGTGCTGAACGAAGCCGGCATGCTCGACGCCTCCGAGGTCGCCGATCGCGCTTTCATCCTGGCGCCCAGCCTCACCCGCATGATCCGCTCGCTGGAAGAGCGCGGCTTCATCACCAAGCACAAGGACAAGGGGGACGGGCGCCGCGTGCTTCTGAAACTCGCGCCCGCGGGCCAGGCCGTCATTCGTGAAGTCCTGCCCGACAGCCGCAAGATCTATGCGGTGCTGGAAGAGCGCTTCGGCCGCGAGCGCATCGATCAGTTGGTCGATCTCCTGGGGGAGCTTGCGACGTTCCGCAACGATTCCGAAACACCCGAGGAGCTTGCGTGAGCCGATGACCGCCCCCGCTTCAGGCCTGCACGAGTTGCCCGGCGGCGAAGCGCTGCTCGCCTGGTTCGGCCGCAGCAGGCGCGCATCGCGCTGGAGCCGGGCAAGCCCTGAGGGCGGGACCCACTCGCCCCGACCCACTCAACTCGTGGCCAACTCAACTCGCCGCCTGGCGGGTTGAACATTCATAGATCCTGGTTCCCGTCCGCGCGTCGATGCCTTCCAGGCTCACCTCGTAACCCCAAAGGCTGCGGATATGGCGCAGCGTCGCGTCGCGGCTGTTGGGCTCGAGCAGGATGCCGTCATTGACCTTGTGCTGCAGGCGCAGATGCCGGTCGCCCAGCAGGTCCACATCGACGACCTGGATGTCCGAGCGGTTGGCGCCGATGTCATAACTGTGGGCGAGGGCAGCGCGGATATTCTCGTAGCCGCGCTCATTGTGGATCGAGGCGACCTTGTAGAAGGATTCGTTGGCCGCATCGGACAAGACGAACATCCGCCATTTGCGGATCAGCGCGGGGCTGAGATATTGGCGTATGAAGGACTCATCGCGGTAATTGGCCCAAGCGTCGAGCAGGACCTCGCGCCAATTGCCGTTGCCCGCGAATTCGGGAAACCAGTCGCGATCTTCTTGCGTCGGTTCGGTCGAGATGCGTTGGATGTCCTGCATCATGTCGAGGCCGAGCGCATAGGGATTGATGCCGGAAAAGCGGGGATCGTCGAAGCCCGGCTGGAACACCACGTTGGAATGGTTGCGCAGGATCTCGAGCATGGCGCCCTCGCTGATCCGACCTCGGTCGAACAGCGCGTTCATCAGGGTGTAATGCACGAAGGTCGCGCAGCCCTCGTTCATCACCTGGGTCTGCCGCTGCGGATAGAAGTATTGTGCGATGACACGCACGATCCTGACGAGTTCACGCTGCCACGGCTCGAGGATCAGGCTGTTCTTCTCCAGGAAATAGAGCAGGTTTTCCTCAGGAAGATTAAGCGACTTCTTCCGTTCGGGCATGCCGTCCTTGGCCTCCTCGGCCCTGTCCCCGCCCTTGGAGGCCGGTAGCGTGCGCCAGAGATCGTTATAGGTGCGTTCCTCATATTCCAGCCGCTCGCGCACCCCTTCGCGCTGTTTTTCCGAGGACAGTTTGGGCGGGCGGCGATATCTGAACACGCCCTGTTCCATCAGCGCGTGGGAAGCGTCGAGAATGGCCTCCACCGCGGCGACGCCATGGCGTTCCTCGCAGCGGGTGATGAAGCCCTTGGCAAAATCGAGATAACCCAGGATCGCGCCGGCATCCGTCCATTGCTGAAAAAGATAGTTGTTCTTGAAGAAGTGATTATGGCCGAGCGCCGCATGAGCCGTCACCAGGGCCTGCAGGGCCATGGTGTTTTCTTCCATCAGATAGACGACGCAAGGATTGGAATTGATGACGATTTCATAGGCGAGCCCGCGGCCACCCTTGCGATACATCAGCTCCTGATGAAGGAAATGCTTGCCGAACGACCAATGCCGATACATCAGCGGCATCCCAACGGATGAATAGGCATCGAGCATCTGTTGGGACGAGATGATTTCCATCTGCACGGGATAAATGTCGAGGTGGAGTTCCTCGACCGCCAGCGCCTCGATGGCGTCATAGGCCCGAGACAGCGTCTTGAAATTCCAGTCCGAGCCTGAGAACAGCAAGTCGGCGTTGGGCGCATGCTTGGGCGTAGGCTTGGGCATCGACGCTCCTTTTAGCCGCCCTTCGAGGCGGACTGCCTGGTAAAGAGCCGGCGGAAAACCGGGTAGATGTCCGAAGCCTTGGCGATGCGGCTCATCTGGAAGTTCGCCCAGCGCTCGGTGACGGCCGCATAGGCCTGCCAGAGTGAGGTTCCGTTCTCGGTGCCACCGAAAATGTGGCTCTCACGTTCATCGATGATCTCGACATAGGCGAAATACTGGCAAAGGCGCATGATCTCGCCATCGAGCAGTGCGATGCAACGCCCGGAATCGGTGGCGATATTGTCGCCATCCGAGGCCTGGGCGGCATAGATGTTCCATTCATTGGAGGGGTAGCGCTCCTTGATGATGCGCTGCATCTCCTCGAGGGCTGTGGAGACCACAGTGCCCCCGCTCTGCGTCGAGTAGAAGAAGGTTTCCTCGTCGACCTCCTGCGCCTCGTGAGTATGCCGGATGAAGACGATATCGGTGCGCTCGTAGCGCCGTTTCAGGAAGAGGTGCAGCAGAACGAAGAAGCGCTTGGCCAGATCCTTTTCCCGCTCTCCCATCGAGCCGGATACGTCCATGAGGCAGAACATCACCGCATTGGCGTTCGGTACGGGCTGCGCGTCGAAACGGTTGAAGCGGATGTCGACCGGATCGATATAGGCAATCACCCGGCGCCGGCGCTCCAGGCGGTCAAGCTCCTCGCGCAGTTCCGCGATGCGCTGGTCGGCTGCGGCACCTGCCGGGCCGGCTTCCAGCCCTTCCAGTTCCTGGAGGATCGTATCCATCTCCTCCTGTTTCGGACGCTTGAGGGCGATGCGGCGCCCATGGCTGTTGCGCATGGTCCGCCCGACATTGATGTTGGTCGGCGAGCCGCTCACCGCATAACCCGCCCGCCGCGGCTTGACGATCAGGATCTCCTTGAGATTGAGCTTGATCATGTCGGGCAGTTCGAGATCCTCGAAGAAGAGGTCCAGCACCTCCTCGCGGGTGAGCACGAAGCGGAAATCATCCTCCGAGTCGCTCAAGCCGGGAGACGAGCCCGACCCGGCGCCTTGATTGGGCTTGGAGACCCTGTCACCCGGTGCGAACTGCTTGTTGCCAGGCAGGACATGATGGCGGCCGCCGCTGTCCCTCGCCTCGCGGAAGGTCGGCTCGCTCGTGCCGTGCACCGGCATCGAGACAGAGTGCTTGGCATCGACATCCGCGATCTTGCCGGTCTTGATCTGGTCGCGAATGCTCTGCTTCAACTCGGCGCGCGCGCGGCGCAGGAAGCGCTGGCGATTGCCCAGGCTCTTGTCCTTGGGATTGAGGCGGCGATCGATAAAGATTGGCATGGGAACACCACCCGGCCGGGATCAACCCGCCTTGTTTACACGCATGTACCAATCCACCAGTCGACGCACCTGGCGCTGGGTGTAGCCGCGCGCCTCCATGCGCTGCACGAACTCCGTATGCCGCTTCTCGGTCACGCTGTCCTGCTTGGAGCCGAAGCTGATCACCGGCAAGAGATCCTCGACCTGGCCAAACATCCGCTTTTCAATGACTTCGCGCAGTTTTTCATAGCTGGTCCAGGCCGGGTTGCGGCCATTGTTCCTGGCCCGGGCGCGCAGGGTGAATTTCACCACCTCGTTACGGAAATCCTTGGGATTGGCGATGCCGGCCGGTTTTTCGATCTGGGACAGTTCCTTGTCGAGCACCTCGCGGTTGAGGACCTGGCCGGTATCGGGATCCTTGTAGTCCTGATCCTCCACCCAGGCATCGGCATAGGCGATGTAGCGGTCGAACAGGTTCTGGCCATATTCTGAGTAGGATTCGAGATAGGCCTTCTGGATCTCGTGTCCGATGAACTCGGCGTAGCGGCTTGCCAGCTCCGATTTGATGAAATCGAGATAGGCGGTTTCCGTTTCCTTCGCGAACTGCTCGCGCTTGATTGCCTCCTCCAGGATGTACATCAGATGCACGGGATCGGCGGCCAGTTCCTGGGTGTCGTAATTGAAGGTCTGCGACAGGATCTTGAAGGCAAAGCGCGTGCTGACGCCGGTCATGCCTTCATCGACGCCGGCGGCATCGCGATATTCCTGCACGGCCTTCGCCTTGGGATCCAGTTCCTTCAGGTTTTCGCCGTCGTAGATACGCATTTTCGTATAGAGCGGCGAATTGTCGAACTCGGCCAACCGGGTCGACACCGAGAAGCGGCTGAGAAGGTCGAGCACTTCCGGCGCGCAAGGGCTGCTGGCCAGTTCGCTCTCGCGCAGAAGCTTCTCGTAGATCTGCCTTTCCTCGGTGACACGCAGGCAATAGGGCACCTTGACCACCAGGATGCGGTCGAGGAAGGCTTCGTTGTTCTTGTTGCTCTTGAACTGCAGCCATTCCGACTCGTTGGAATGGGCCACGACGATACCCTGATAGGGGAAGGCGCCGAAATTCTCGGTGCCGTTATAGCTGCCTTCCTGCGTTGCGGTCAGCAGGGGATGCAGAACCTTGATCGGCGCCTTGAACATCTCGACGAATTCGAGCAGCCCCTGGGTCGTGCGGTTGAGCCCGCCGCTGTAGGAATAGGCATCCGGGTCCGACTGGCTGAAATGTTCGAGCTGGCGGATATCCACCTTGCCGACCAGGGCCGAGACATCCTGATTGTTCTCATCGCCCGGCTCGGTCTTGGCAATGCCGATCTGGCGCAGCCGCGAAGGCACGAGCTTGACGACGCTGAATTTGGAGATGTCGCCCGATAATTCATCGAGGCGCTTGGTTGCCCATGGGGAGATCAGGCCGTTCAGACGCCGCCGTGCAATACCGTATTTGTCTTCCAGCAGATCGCCCATCCGGTCCGGGTTGAAGAGACCCAGCGGCGATTCAAAAACCGGGCTTATCTTACCGCCGACCTTGAGCGTGTAGATGGGACGCTCCTCCATCAACTTCTTCAGCCGTTCCGCCAGGGAAGACTTGCCGCCACCGACAGGGCCGAGGAGGTAGAGGATCTGCTTGCGCTCTTCCAGTCCCTGAGAGGCATAGCGGAAATAGCCGACCAGACGCTCGATCGTATCTTCCATGCCATAGAAATCGGCGAAGGCCGGATAGGTCTTGACCGTGCGGTTGGCAAAAATCCGTCCGAGGCGCTCGTCCTTGCTGGTGTCGAGCAGCTTCGGCTTGCCGATCGCGTCGATCATCCGCTCGGCCGCGGAGGCATACATCGATTGGTCCTCGCGGCACGCGAGCAAATATTGCTGGAGGCTCATCTCCTCCTGGGCCGCGTTGGTATAAAGTTCCGCAAACAGGTCGAAAACGTCGCTGTTTCTCTCAGTCATGGCAGCCTCCCATGGTGGCTGATCGGGTTGACTGCGCCCTTGCTCACTCAACTGCAGGAAACCCGTAGAGTTCCGAGTGACTCACAAAGAACATCCGCTAAGATTGCGGCATATTATGGTAGTCTGGTGCCGGTAAGTATTTTTATCCAGAGTGCGATCGAAAAATTAATGTTCGTCGCCCGGCCACCTCACGCTTGTGGCTCTAGCCGCAAGTATGAATCGGCTGATCAACAGGGATCAATCTAACGCATCATCGTTGATTCGTCCGTGTGCATGCGCATCATTCACAGCCAAATCCGGTATCGAGCGGCGGGCAATTAGAGCGAATGCTGCACTGCAGCCAACATGCCGCGGCAAAGCGACGCGACCGGAGCCGGAGGCTGTCTTCGCGGGGCTGAGGTCAACGATAGCTGGCAAAGACCTGGGTGGTGCCATCCTTGCGCAGCAGCAGGACGCCGTATGGCTCGGCATCGGCGCTGCCTTCTCCCATGCCGGGCGAACCGACAGGCATGTCGGGCACTGCCAGCCCAACCGCGTCGGGGCGTTCGGAGAGCAGGCGTGCAATCTCGCGGGCTGGAACATGGCCTTCGACGACATAGCCGCCGATCAAGCCGGTATGGCAGGAGGCAAGATCCTGCCGCACCCCCAGCTGCAGCTTGCGCTGCTGCAGTTCGCTCGACGGGAGTTTCCGGACATCCGTCGTATAGCCTTCTCCCTGCAGATGGCGGGCCCACCCGATGCAGCAACTGCAGCCCTCGGTGGTGAGGATCTCGATCACGGGACCGGTGGCATGGGCGAGGCCGGGCAGAGAAACCAGTATCGCAATCGAAAGGCTTCGCAGAGGTCTCAGAACATATTTTCTCTTCATGTTCATGCCTTTGCCTCGATAATTCGACGTAGTTTCTGAAGCTTGGTCTCGCGCGGTTCATGCATGTCGAGCATGCTGGCAAACTTGCCGTCGGCACCCATAACATAGACGCCGGCGGTATGATCCATGCTGTACTCGCCGCCTTCGATCGGCACCTTGCGGGCATAGGCCGCGAAGGCCTTTACCACTGCATCCGTTTCCGTCCGACTGCCGCGCAAGGCCAGGATGCGTTCATCGAACGAGGTCATGTATTGCGCCAGCAGGTCCTGGCTGTCCCGTTCCGGATCGACGGTGATGAACAGGACGTTGAAGGCCCCGGCGGCAGGGCCGAGGGCACTCATCAGTTCGGTGAGATCGGACAGCGTGGTCGGGCAGACGTCCGGGCAATGGGTGAAGCCGAAAAAGGCGAGATAGGGCTTGCCGGCCAGCCGGGCATTGTCGATCACCTCTCCCTTGTGCGAGGTGAGCCGCAAGGGTCCACCCACCGCCGCCATGTCGATGACGGGCTTTTCGAGCGCAGACTGCTTAGGTTCGCCTTTCCATGCGTCCGGCAGCAGGGCATTCGCCCCGAGCAGAAGAGCGGCGACTGCGATCACGCTCCAGGCAGCGACGCGGATGACTTTCAGGGCGATCATTGTGCCGGTTCCTTACGCGGGCGTTGCCCTGCCAATTCCAATACCAATTTCTGTCGTCTCATTCGCTTTGGTGCGTCCTGGGCCGCCGCCTCGAAGGCAAGGAGCGTATCGGCGACCTCGGCCCTGAACCAGGACGAAGCCGGATCCTGATCGAGGCGGGCTGACCACACCATCGAAACCGCCGGCAACGTGAGATCGAGGGGAGCAGGGCCTGCCGTCAGGCCGAAGCGCGGTCCGTAAAGCTGTGCCATGCGGGTAGGGATCGTGGTGATCATCGGCGAGGCGGCGACGGTCGCCAGGACGCTCAGAAACTCGGACGATGCCGACACCACGTTGAGCTTGGCGTCGATGGCATCGAGGGCGGCCTCTAGACAGCCTTGCAGGCTGTCGGTCAGCGTGACCAGCGCATGCGGCAGCGCCAGATAATCGGCCAGGTTGATCGGCAGGTCGATATCGAGTCGGTCGGGATTGAAGACGCAACTCAAGGCCTGCTCGAACAGGAATTGTGCCTTGTGGCGCTGCGCAACGGCCTGGAAACAGCCGACGGCCAGGTCCAGCGTGCCTTCATCCAGCAGGCGATGAACCTCGTCGCTTCCCGTCTGCCGGCTGAGCAGCCTCAGGCCGGGTGCGGATCTGCGCAGGCGGGCCGTGAGCTCGGGTATCAGCAACAGCTCCACCTCGCTGGAGAAGCCGAGGCGGAATGTGCGCTCCTCCGTCGCCGGGTCGAAGGTGGAGGGCGCATGGAGAGCGGCTTGAATCTGCGCAAGGGCCACGCGAACCGGGTCGGCCAGGGCGAAGGCATAGGCGGTGGGCTGCATCACGGTGCCGACGCGGACGAAGAGTTCGTCCAGCAACAGCACGCGCAGGGTCGACAGGCTGTGGCTCATCGCCGGCTGCCCGACCTTGAGGCGGGTCGCCGCGCGCGTGACGCTGCGTTCCTGCATCAAGGCGTCGAAAGCCACCAAGAGGTTGAGATCGAAGGAACGAAGATCGAAATGGTTGATGTGCGACATGAGCCGTATCGATTTCTAATATGACATCGATAGCGCTAAATCCTGCATCGGACAATGCCGTCCTTCGAGGCGGTAGATGTGGAGCAGAATATGGAACAGGACACGGAACAAGCCCTCGGATCCTATCGGGTCGGCGCAGCCACCATCACCAAGATTCCGGAGTTGGCCCTCGAGGGGATCGATGCCGCTCTTCTCTATCCCGAGTACGATTCCGAGGCGGGAGCCGAGGAAGTGCGAAAGCTGGGCCCGGGATCGGTCGACCGGCAGACGGGGCTGTTGCGCCAGAGCGTTCACGCCTGGCTGGTCACCACCCCCGATCGGATCATCCTCGTCGATACGGCTTCCGGCAACGACAAGGAACGCCCCGGCCTGGCAGTGCTGCATCATCTCAATGAGCCGTTCCTCGAGCGATTAAGTGCGGTCGGCGTTGCTCCGGGTGACGTCGATCTGGTGCTGCTGACCCACATCCATGCGGACCATGCGGGATGGAATACGAGCAAGCTCGGAGAGCGATGGATCCCCACCTTTCCGAACGCCCGTTACGTCTTTTCCGCCCGCGAGCGCGCTTATAACGCGGCGCTCGCGGCGGCGACTAGCTCGGATGCAGCGATCCGGGCCGAAGCAAGCCTGGGGCCCATGGCTCGCCTGCCGCTTCCGGGCGTGTTCGAAGACAGCGTGGTTCCCATCCTCGAAGCAGGGCTTGCCCGTGAAATCGTGGTGGATGGTTCGGAAGTGGAGGAGGGCTTCTCCTTCTTTCCCAGCCCAGGGCACAGCATCGACCATGCTTCGATCGGCTTTCGCTCGGAAGGAGAATACGCCCTGTTCTGGGGCGATGTGCTGCATCACCCCCTCCAGGTCGCCAGACCGGATTGGAACTCGACCTATTGCGAATTCCCGCAGGCGGCCACGGCGTCACGCCAGTGGGCGCTGAACCATGCCGCCGAGACCGGCGCCCTCGTGCTGACCACGCATTTCGCCGAGACCTCAGCGGGCCGCGTCCGTCGTGACGGCAGCGCCTTCAGCTGGCAATTCGTCTGATAAGGAACCTGTCATGACTTCAGCCGATACCCTGTCGATGCCGCGCATCATTGCCCGGACCCTGCTGATCGCAAGTGATACGCCGGGCATCCAGTTGCAACTCCTCAACAAGCGACCGGACGGTGTGAGCACGTTCAGGTCCGAGCGCACTTTGGTGATGATGCATGGCGCCACCTTTCCCACCGCGAGCCTGTTCGATGTGCCGGTAGGCGAGGGCTCGTTCATGGATGTGCTGGCCCGCGCCGGATACGATGTCTGGGCTGTCGACGCCCGGGGCTATGGCGGCTCCACCCGTTTGCCCGAGATGGAACGACCGCCCGAGGACGGCGTTCCCCTGACGCTGGCACATACGGCAGTCCGGGACCTCGCCGCCGCGGTCGACTTCATCCGTAACGAGCGCGGCATAGCGCGACTCGGTTTGCTCGGCATGTCCTGGGGGGCGACGGTGGCCGGCATTCTTGCCAGCCAGCCGGATGCGCCGGTCGAGAAACTCGTGCTGGTGACGCCCCTCTGGCTCTCGGAAAAGCCGCTGCGCATCGATGCGGGAGGGCCGCTCGGAGCCTATCGCCTGGTGAGCCCGAGAGCTTTCGAGGCGGCATGGAAAAGCCCGGCACCGGAAGAGGCGAGAGGGACATTGATACCCGAGGGCTGGTTCGAAACCTGGGAGAAGGAGACGCTCGCGACCGATATGGGCTCGCCCATGCCCGGCACGATCAGGGCGCCCTCCGGTGCCGTGCAGGACGTGCGCGAGCATTGGACCGCTGGCAGGCCGCTCTACGACCCCTCGGACATAGGCTGTCCGGTGTTGCTGGTCGGTGCGGAGTGGGACATCGATGTCCGGTTCGACATGGCGCACGATCTGTTCGGCCGCCTCACCAAGTCGCCCTGCAAGCGCTTCGTCGAGATCGGGCAGGCGACGCATATGGTGCTCATGGAAAAGAACCGGGGGCAGGCCTTCGATGCGGTGATCGGCTTCCTTAATGAAGGTTTCATGCGGGGCGATTACTTGGCTCGGTAGCAGGCGGGCATTGGCGCGAGCTTGGCCTGCTCTGGTTTACGGGTCGGGTCGCCGAGATCGGCGGGCCCAAGGAGGCGAAAGCATGAGGGCGAGTGCGACCGGCTGGCGCAGAACCGGGATGACTCTCGCCATCCTCGCCACACTGGCCGGCCTGGTCCTGTTTTTCTTTCTCTCGCGCTTTCTCGATCCCGATGCCCTCTGGAAAATCGTCAACGGGCAATGCGTGCCGGAACAACAGCAGCAGGCCGAGCGCCGGCATTGCGCCGAGGTCGACATCAGCAAGGGTGTGGATCGCGGTTTCGCCGTCCTCAAGGACAATGCCCCGACAAAACCCTACAATTATCTGCTCATTCCGACGAAACGCATCACCGGGATCGAGGATGCGACCCTCCTGGCGCCCGGTGCCGAAAACTATTTCGAGCATGCCTGGGCCGCGCGGTCCTATCCCGGCGCAATCCTCAAGCGCGACCTGGATTGGAATATGGTCGCGCTTGCCGTGAATTCGGCGAAGGACAGATCCCAGAACCAGCTTCATATCCATGTCAGCTGTGTCAGGGCGGGCATTCGCAACGCCCTGAAGGACAATGAGGCGAAGCTTTCGGAAGGCTGGGTGCCCCTGAAGCCGACAGCGTCCGATCCTTCTTATCTCGTTTTCAGGCTGAAGCGGGACAACCTCTCCGGCTTCAATCCATTCCAGGCGGTTGCCGACGGCATTCCCGAAGCCAGGGCCGCGATGGGCTTTCAGACCATCGTGGTGGTCGGTGCGGTCTTCAGGGATGGAAGCAGAGGCTTCTACATCCTCAGCCGCCGTCGGGAGGATGGTGCGCCAGCTCATGGCGAGGACCTGATCGACCCGACTTGTCAATTGGTGAAGCAGGCGCAATAGGGTGGTTCGAGGGCGCTGCACAAGACGGGCCCAAGCTCTATGTCGAAATGAGTTTCGCCCTTATGGAAGCCGACCAGGGCATCCTTGGTTCCGTCTCGGTGGCGCGTGACGTCACAGAGAGGATCGAACGGGAACGGCAGGCGCGGCCCGATAGAGAGGTTTCAGGCGCCTGGAGCCACCAAATCCAGGACATGGCACTCAATCGACGATGCCGTCCCTGCCTTCGATCGCCATGAGCGTCGCGGTCAGCACGGCGGTCAGCCGTTCCTTGCCCTCGCTCTGCGCAAAGACTTCGGCCTGTGCAAGCGTCAGCGTGCGCCCGGCCTTGACCACCTTGCCGCGCGCCACGATACGCTCGCCCGCCGCCGGGGCCAGGAGATTGATCTTGAACTCGACCGTCAGCACGCCCTGGTCCATCGGCATCAGGCTGAGGGCAGCATAGCCTGCCGCGCTATCGGCAATGGCGCTCACGGCTCCGGCGTGAACGAAGCCATGTTGTTGAGACACCGCGCTGCTGGGCACGAGAGCGATCTCGACCCGGCCCGGCAACACGCCGGCCAGCGTTGCCCCGAGCGTATCCATAAGGCCCTGCTTTGCGAAGCTGGCCCGAATGCGGGCTTCGACCCGCGGGATTTCCAGTTCCGTCACCTAGCCTCCATTCGGATAGTGCTCGATGGGGCATTATCCATGATGCGTCTCGCTGGCACCACATTATTTGAAACTCAGCCGCTGATGCCTCGATGAAGTCGTACAAGAACATGCTTCCGGCCTACCGAAAATCCTGATCGGAAAACGTCTTGCATTCTACGTTGGATGGGCCGGCCAGGATAATAAGACGCATTGAAGTTACTGGGCTTTCTTGAGATAATGATGCCAGTGCAAAGAACGCCTGCCGAGGATGTTCTCAAGCAAGGCACGGTTGTCCTCGCGGGCGTTTGAGCAAAGCTCATGGCCTTGAGAGGAGGCGCATTATGGCAACGTTCAACGTCATGGGGCCCTTGGGGCTTTTGCAACACCGACGCTGGGAGGACATCGCCTTGATGATCCTCGGCGTCGCGATCGCCATCTCTCCCCTATGGTTCGGTAGCACCGAAACGCCCACCGTGATGCTGGTCACGGCCCTGGTGGGCGCGGCCGTCGTGGTGCTTGCCGGGCTGGAGGTGGTGTTCCTGCGGCGCTGGGAGGAAATCTTGTCGCTCGCCTGCGGTCTGTGGCTGGCAATACAGCCATTCGTGTTCGCCTATGGTTCACCGCTGCGCAACTGGCACATCGTGCTTGGGGCGCTCGTGGCCATACTCGCGATCCTGGAACTCTGGCAGGATCGCAATCGCGATATGGCGGCGTAGGTTGCGTCGGCAGCGCGATAGGGCGGGGTCTCTTGTGGGCCCCGGCCTGTTCACACGAGTGTCCTCGACCAAACCCGGATTATGCTCGGGCGCTCTTGCCGCGACTAAGGGGCTCCAAGGATCAACTACGAGGCGTGGGACCCGGCAGGTGAAAGCAGCAAATCGGACAGGCTCTGGTCGTGGCGCAGTCTCAACAGATCGGCCGCATCGCGTACCACTTTCGAGATTTCCAGGAGTTGTTTGACGAGGGGGCTGGTCTTGCGCCAGATCATGCCGATGGTGCGCGAGGGTTGGGGATCTGCGAAACGGGCGATGGAGACATGCGCCGAGCGTGTTTCCATCGGCACTGCCATTTCCGGGATCAAGGTGACCCCGATACCGGCCCCGACCATTTGAACAAGTGTCGACAAGGAACTGCCGTCCAGCAATTCGCGCGTCCGCAGGGATGGGGCATTGCAGAAGGCGAGCGCCTGATCGCGGAAGCAGTGACCCTCTTCCAGCAAGAGCAGCCGCATCTCGCTGAGCATTTCCCGGTCCGGCACCGGCTTTCCCTCGTCCTCACTCGGCCTCACAAGCACGAAGCTTTCGGCGAACAACGCGACCTCGTTGAAGGACGGCTCCGATACCGGCAAAGCGACGATGGCGGTATCGAGACGCCCGTCGATGAGTTCCTGAATCAGTCGGGGCGTCACAGTCTCGCGCACATGGATGTCCAGGCCCTCATGCGAGCGGGCGAGATTGCCGACGAGGGTCGGCAGCAGATAGGGAGCAACCGTCGGGATGATGCCAATGCGCAGCGGCCCGACCAGTTGGTCCTGCCAGGCTTGGGCCAGGTCTCCCAACGCCTCGACTGCGCGCAGAATGTCGCGGGCCCGTGTGGCGAACTCGTTGCCGAAGCTGGTGAGCCTGATCTGGCGCGCGCCTCTTTCGAACAGCGCCAGGCCCAGGCCTTCCTCCAATTCCTTGATCTGCATCGACAAAGCGGGCTGGGAGATCGCGCACGCATCCGCCGCCCGGCCGAAATGGCTATGCCGGACCAGTGCCTCGACATAGCGCAACTGCCGAAGCGTCAGATTTTTCATAAGCTGACCTTATCACAATAATCGGAAAAGCTGACTTAAACTGATGAGAGAACTCTAGTAAAGCTCTAAACGGGGGCGATGAGGCGAGTCGGATGTGACCCAGATTCCGCGTTGTGATCCCCGAGACATGTCGCCTCGAAGGCGCACAGAATTCGGGTGGCTGCGATTAATGTCGTTTGCAGGGTGTTCTATTGCGGTCAAGCAGTTGGCGAGAAGCCATGCCGCGTTCGTGAGCCACTCTCTCATGGGCCACTTTGTCATGGACCATGACACGCAATTGTCTTTCTGAGACGCGATAGTTCCTGGCCAAAGTCCTTGGCCAAGCAAATTTCATCAACAAGAACCATTGGAGACGATCATGGACGGAAGCGATACGCCGACCCCCGGCAAGTGCCCTGTTGCGCATGGGGCGCGTCCCGGCTTTGAGGTTCGCTCGAACCGTGACTGGTGGCCGAACCAGCTGAACCTGAAGATCCTGCACCAGCATTCTGCCCTGTCCAATCCGATGGGCAAGGCGTTCGACTATGCTGAAGAGTTCAAGAAGCTCGACCTTGCCGCGCTGAAGCAGGACCTGTTCGCGCTGATGACGGATTCGCAGGACTGGTGGCCGGCCGATTTCGGCCATTATGGTCCGCTGTTCATCCGCATGGCCTGGCACAGCGCCGGCACCTACCGCACCGGCGACGGGCGCGGCGGCGCCTCCTCGGGCACGCAGCGCTTCGCCCCCCTCAATTCGTGGCCGGACAACGTCAATCTCGACAAGGCCCGCCGCCTGCTCTGGCCGATCAAGCGCAAATACGGCAACCAGATCTCCTGGGCCGATCTGATGGTCCTGACCGGCAATTGCGCCCTGGAATCGATGGGCTTCAAGACCTTCGGCTTTGCCGGCGGCCGCGAGGATGTGTGGGAGCCCGAAGAGGACATCTACTGGGGCACCGAGAACGTCTGGCTCGACGACAAGCGCTACACCGGCGACCGCAATCTGGAGAACCCGCTCGCCGCCGTGCAGATGGGCCTGATCTACGTCAATCCGGAAGGGCCGAACGGCAATCCCGATCCTCTGGCGGCGGCGCGCGACATCCGCGAGACCTTCGCCCGCATGGCGATGAACGACGAGGAGACGGTGGCGCTGATCGCGGGCGGCCATACCTTCGGCAAGACCCATGGTGCCGGCGATGCGGCCAATGTCGGTCCCGAGCCCGAGGCGGCCGGCATCGAGCTGCAGGGCCTGGGCTGGCACAACAAGTTCGGCACGGGCAAGGGGGGCGATGCCATCGGCTCGGGCCTTGAGGTGACCTGGACCTCGACGCCGACCAAATGGAGCAACAACTTCTTCTGGAACCTGTTCGGCTATGACTGGGAGCTGACCAAGAGCCCGGCGGGTGCCCATCAGTGGCAGCCCAAGCACGGGGCGGGTGCCGGCTCGGTGCCGGATGCGCATGACCGCTCCAGGCGCCATGCCCCCTCCATGCTGACCACCGACCTGGCGCTGCGTGTCGACCCGGCCTATGAGAAGATCTCCCGGCATTTCTTCGAGAACCCGGAGGCCTTCGCCGACGCCTTTGCCCGGGCCTGGTTCAAGCTGACCCATCGCGACATGGGCCCGCGCGCCCGCTATCTCGGCCCGGAGGTTCCGGCCGAGGAGCTGATCTGGCAGGATCCGCTGCCGGCTGTCGACCATGCCCTGATCGACGAAAAGGATGCCGCCGATCTCAAGGCCAGGATTCTGGCTTCGGGCCTGTCGATTTCCGAACTCACCGCCACGGCCTGGGCCTCGGCCTCGACCTTCCGCGGCTCCGACAAGCGCGGCGGCGCCAATGGCGCGCGCATCCGTCTCGCCCCGCAGAAGGACTGGGAGGCCAACCAGCCGGCGCAGCTGGCCAAGGTGCTCGCCACGCTGGAGGAGATCCAGCAGGGCTTCAATGCGGCGCAGGCCGGCGGCAAGAAGGTCTCGCTCGCCGACCTGATCGTGCTGGGTGGCAATGCCGCGGTCGAGCAGGCGGCCAAGCAGGCCGGCCATGAGGTGACGGTGCCCTTCGCACCGGGCCGCACCGATGCGAGCCAGGAGCAGACCGATGTGGAATCCTTCGCCGTGCTCGAGCCGGTGGCGGATGGCTTCCGCAACTATCTGAAGACGGACTACAGCGTGCCGGCCGAAGGGCTGCTGGTCGACAAGGCCCAGCTCTTGGGCCTGACGGCGCCGGAACTCACCGTGCTGGTCGGGGGCCTGCGCGTGCTCGACGCCAATGCCGGCGGTAGCAAGCATGGCGTGCTGACCGACCGGCCAGGGGCGCTGACCACCGACTTCTTCGTCAACCTGCTCGACATGGGCACGGCCTGGAAGGCGACCTCGCCGGCCGAGGACGTGTTCGAGGGCCGCGACCGCGCAACGGGCGAGGTGAAGTGGACCGGCACCCGCGCCGACCTGGTATTCGGCTCCAACTCCCAGCTGCGGGCGCTGGCCGAGGTCTATGCCAGCCAGGATGCCAACGCCAAGTTCGTCACCGACTTCGTCGCCGCCTGGACAAAGGTCATGAACGCGGATCGCTTCGATCTGGCGTGATCACCGTGAAGGTTGCCTGGCTCCGTCGGGAGCCGGGCACAGCATGGAAAGCCACCCTCACAAAGGGTGGCTTTTCGCGTTCAGGGCAGGCTTTCTGGTTGCCGATGCTGCCGATATGCTCCAGTGGCGAATGAAGCGCGGTGCGAGGATTGCAGATGCCGATGTCCAATTTTCTCAAGGACCTGCTGGCGCGGTTCCCGCTCGAGCTCGGCTGCGGGGAGGTGGGAACCCTCAGCGAGTCGGCCCTGGATCATCTCGACTGGCGCGTGCGGGAAGCTGCCGCAGCGGGAGCCTTGCGCAGCCTGGAGACGGGAACCGGCCATACCACGCTTCTGCTCGCCCGCTACGCCAGATGGCACAGCGTCTATGCCGGCGGCGAGCAGGCCACATTGCCGGCGGGCAGAGGCTTCACGGCGGAAAACATCACCTGGATCGACGGCCCGGTTGCCAGAGCCATGCTGGTGCAGCCGCCGCAGGAGGAAGTCGACATCGCCGTTCTCGGCGGCGCCGACGGCTATCCGGCGGCCGATCTTGCCTTCGCCGCCATCCGCGAGCGGCTGAAGCCGGGCGCCTTGCTGGTGATCTCGGACATCCGCATCCCCAGCGTCCATCAACTCTATCGCTTTCTTCTGACAGACGACGCCTTCCAACTCGACAAGGTGGCCGTTACCACCGCCTTCTTCCATTACCGGTCGGGAGCCGAGGCCAAGGGGCTCGCCGCAACCTGGTGGCAGCAGCGCTATAACGCCCAGCTCTTTCCGGCCTTCGCGACGGGGGAGTTGGAGGTTGGAGCGAGCCTGCCCGTGCGCCTGGCCTTCGATGCCGTGCTGCATCGCCGCTCGCCCCACCTCCTGCGCGGCTTTGCCCTGGAGGATGGCCGTCCGGTCAGCGAGGGTCGCGAATCCCATCTCACCTTGAAGTTCGCCGAGCCACAAACGGGAAGGCGGCGGGTCGTCATCGAGCTCGAGCCGATGGCGGTCTCAGCGCGGCGGCAGGCAGGGCTTGCGCCGGGTGTCACGATCCGCGTCGGGTCCTGGGAGGCTGCCTCGATCCGGTTCGAGGATGACCGGCGTCTTGCGGTCGCGTTCAGCCTGGATCCGAAGGCGGAGGACCGGCTCGACCTCGTCTTCCAGCACGAGGGCCTGCCCATGGCCGACAGGAGCCTGAACGGGCGGCAATGCAATTTCCGCCTGCATGCTCTCGAGGTTTCCGCCGAGCGGGCGGATGCACCGGTCAATCTCGTGCAGCGGGTCGACGGCTCCGTGATGTCGTTCGATCAGGCTGGCCGGCGGTTTTCCTTTTTCGTCGATGATCTCGGCGATTCCGTGCAGAACTTTCATGTCCACGGCCGCTTCTACGAGCTCGATGATCTCGAAGCGCTGCGAACCTTGGTTGGCAGCAAACCACGTATCCTGGAAGTCGGCGCGCATGTCGGCAACCACACGGTCTATTTTTCCCATTTCTTCGACGCAGCCATCGTCGTGCCTGTGGAACCCAATCCACGCTCCCAGGCGATCCTGCGTCTCAATTGTCAGCTCAACCATTGCCGGAATGTCGATCTCAGCCGCGTCGATCATGCGCTCGGAGCGAAGGCCGGGCGGGGCAGGGTGGTCGCGGTGGCGGACCACAATTCGGGCGGAGCAATGGTCGAGCCCGGGAATACCGGCCCTCTTGCGATCGTCAGGGGTGACGACCTTTTCGCGAGTGAGGATTTCGACCTCGTCAAGATCGATGTCGAAGGCATGGAGTTGGAGGTCCTCGTCGGTCTCGACGGCCTGATCGAGCGCTGCCGCCCCCTGCTGTTCATCGAAGTTCGGGGCGACCATGAAACGACCCTGGAGCGCCTGCTCGCCTCCTGGCATTATCGGATCATGCGGCGAAGCCGGATGTATGAAGGGCTGACGAACGTCGTTGCGCGCTTCGAAAAGGAGGCGGAAGCCTCCCCGCTGCGACGTTTCGGCTGGGTGTTTCGCCGTTGATCCCGCCATTCTTTCTCGTCGTCCCTCTATGATTGAGGGGATGAACGCGTGGCGGCAAGAAATTCTCCTAAAATACTATTTAATAAAATTTTTGTAATGAGACATGATGCGGAGCCATTGGTGTGGCTGGCCACGAGTAGGCGCGGCCACAGTCTTGCACCATCCGGGCGGCCAGTCTTTTCACCACCCGAACGAACAGGATTTCTACCCGTCCGGGCGTTTCCAACCGCGGCAAAACGCGATCTGCTAAGCCAACCAAAAATCCCCAGGACGAAGCATTCGGGGGAACAGGCAAGAGGCCGGTGTCGGGCTGCCTGCGGTATCATGGATGGATGACGGGGGACGCCTTGGATGGATGAGAGCAGGCCACTCAGTTTCCGCGAGGACGTGCGCAGCCTGCTGTTCAGGCTGCTCCTTTCTGTCGTCAGTGAACGCGAGCCTTCTCTGGCCGCGGTGCTGGCCGGCACCGAGCCTCTGGATAGGCTCGACAAGAAGCAGCGCATCTGCGCGCTGCAGGCGACCGGAATCTGGTTCCAGCTCGTCGCCATTGCCAACGAACTCCTCGCCGTGCGCGCTCGGCGCGAGCTCGAACAGATCGGCGGCGCCGACGAAATCGTTGGCTCCTTTTCCAACGTGCTGGGCGAGATCGCCGCCGCCGGCTATCCGGCCGAGGAAGTGCAGGCGGCGCTCGACCAATTGTGGGTCGGGCCGACCATGACGGCACACCCGACCGAAGCCAAGCGGGTCACCGTTCTCGAGATCCACCGGCGCATCTATCGCAAGCTCACCGAGCTGGAACAGCATCGCTGGGCGCCGCGCGAGCGCGAGCAGCACGTCAACGACCTCGCTAGCGAGATCGAGCTGCTGTGGATGTCGGGCGAATTGCGGCTCGAACGGCCATCGGTCGAGCGCGAAATCGCCTGGGGCCTCCACTTCTTCCGCGAGGTCATCTTCGAGGCGACGCCCCGGATCTACGAGACGGCCAAGGAGGCACTGGGGCGCCACTACCCGGAATATGACCTCAAGGTACCCTCCTTCCTGCATTTCGCCTCCTGGATCGGCGGCGACCGCGACGGCAATCCCAATGTCACGGCCAAGACCACGGCCTATGCACTCGATGCTTGCCGCCAGGCCGTCATCGGCTGGTATATTCAGCAGGTGCGCCGCCTGGTGACCTTGCTCAGCGTCAGCGCCAACGTCGTCGACATTCCCGAGGATTTCGGCCAGGCCCTGGCGCGCCTCCTGAGCTCGACGGGCACGGCATCGGCCGTGACGGCACGCAATCCCGGGGAGCCCCTGCGCCAGTTCGCGGCGGGCATGCTGGAGCGTCTGCGCGCCCTGCGCAGCGAGTCTCTCGCCGAGCCCTATGCCCGGGCGGATGCCTTCAACGCCGATCTCGGCGATCTCGAAAACGTCCTCATCAAGCTTGGCGGCTCGCTGACGGCGCGGCGCCTCATTCGCCCCCTGCGCCAGCAGGTCGAGAGTTTCGGCTTCCGCACCGTCGCGCTCGACATCCGCCAGAATTCCACGGTCGTCAATCGCGTGCTGGCCGAGTTATTCGGCCAGATCGCGGCAGACGAGGTGCCGCAGCCAGAAACCGGGCAATGGAGCACTCGCCTGCGTTCCGAGCTGCAATCAGGCAGGAGACCAACGCTTGATCGGGCAGCCTTGTCCGACGAAGCCCGGGAATTGCTCGACCTCTTCGACGTCATCCGCGACGCGTCGGTGGATCCGAGCACAGGCGCCATCGGTGCCTTCATCCTGTCGATGACACGCTCCTGCGACGACCTGCTCGCTGTCTATCTGCTCGCCCAATATAGCGGCCTGGCCACGGCCGCCGACGGCAGCGGCACCATCAACCTGCGCGTGGTGCCGTTGTTCGAGACCATCGCGGATCTGCGCGCTGCCCCCGACATTCTCGACCAATTGTTCGGGATTTCGATCGTGCGCCGATCGGTGCGCGAATTCGCCAACCGCCAGGAGGTCATGCTCGGCTATTCCGACAGCAACAAGGATGGCGGCTTCCTCGCTTCCAATTGGGAGCTGAGCAAGGCCCAGCGGCGCATCGCTGCGCTGGGTCTCAAGCGCAAGGTCAAGATCAGCTTCTTCCATGGCCGTGGTGGCTCGGTCAGCCGTGGCGGGGCGCCCACCGGCCGCGCCATCGCGGCCCAGCCGGCCGGCACCATCGACGGGGTCATGCGCGTCACCGAGCAGGGCGAGGTGGTGTCGTCGAAATTCGCCAATCGCGGCACCGGCCTCTACCAGCTCGAGATCCTGGCCGCGAGCGTGTTCGCCCACTCTGTCAAGTCGCGTAACGAGAGCGAGCTCAAGGACATCCCCGAGTTCAACGAGGCCCTGGAAGCGCTCACCGGCATGTCGCAGGCTAGCTATTCCGGCCTGATCCGCGAGCCCGGCTTCATCGACTATTTCAACCAGGCCAGCCCGGTCGAGGAATTGTCGCTGCTCAAGATCGGATCGCGCCCGGCGCGGCGCTTCGGCGCCCGCGACATCTCGGATCTGCGCGCCATTCCCTGGGTCTTCGCCTGGAGCCAGAACCGGCACCTGATCACCAATTGGTATGGCATCGGCAGCGCGCTCAACTCCTTCGTGGGCGTTCGCGGCGATGCCGGCCTCGACCTCCTGCGTCAGATGTTCGAACGCTCGCGCTTCTTCCGGCTCGTCGTCGACGAAGTGGACAAGGGGCTCTACCAGACCGACATGGAGATCGGGCACCTCTATGCCTCGCTGGTGCAGGACAACGAGGTGGGTGAACGCATCTATCGCAAGATCGCGGCCGAATATGACCTGACCCGCAAGATGATCGGCGAGGTCAATGGCGGACTGGCCCTTTCGGAGCGATTTCCCTCTTTCAAACGCCATTTCGACCAGATCCGCCCGCAGATGGATGCGATCCACCGCCTGCAGGTTCAGCTTTTACGGGAAGTCCGTACCCAGGACGGCCAGTCCGCCAGCCCCAAGCGGGCGGTCAATGCCCTGCTGCTTTCAATCAACTGCATCTCGGCCGGGCTCGGTTGGACCGGCTGACGATGGTCATATCAGCGCCTCCGGGCACCACAAGGGAGAGTTTCATGGATAGCCCCGTCAGATCAGGCAGCACCGATACCGGCCATTTCTTTCGCGACACACTGTCCAAGGCCGATCCGGCGGTCAGCGGTGCCATCGGCCGCGAGCTTCATCGCCAGCGCGAGGAGATCGAGCTGATTGCCTCCGAAAACATCGTCTCCAGGGCGGTGCTTGAGGCGCAGGGCTCCGTCCTTACCAACAAATATGCCGAGGGCTATCCCGGGCGCCGCTACTATGGCGGCTGCCAACATGTCGACGAGGTCGAGGAACTTGCCCGCGAGCGGGCGCGGCAGTTGTTCAACTGCAGCTTTGCCAATGTGCAGCCCAATTCGGGCAGCCAGGCCAACCAGTCGGTGTTCATGGCCCTGATGCAGCCGGGCGATACTTTTCTCGGCCTGAACCTTGCCGCGGGTGGCCATCTCACCCATGGTGCGCCCGTCAACCAATCGGGCAAGTGGTTCAATGTGGTTTCCTATGGCGTCGACCCCAAGACGCATCGGATTGATCTCGACGAGGTGCGTGCCCTCGCCAAGACCCACCGGCCCAAGCTGATCCTGGCCGGTGGCTCGGCCTATCCGCGCATCATCGACTTCAAAGCCTTCCGCGAGATCGCCGACGAGATCGGCGCCAAGCTGTTCGTCGACATGGCGCATTTTGCCGGCCTGGTTGCAGGCGGCGTCCATCCCAATCCGCTCGACCATGCCCATGTGGTGACCACCACAACGCACAAGACCCTGCGCGGCCCGCGCGGCGGCATGGTGCTGTCGAATGACGAGGACATCGGCAAGAAGATCAATTCGGCAGTCTTTCCCGGCCTGCAGGGAGGGCCCCTGATGCACGTCATCGCCGCAAAGGCCGTCGCCTTCGGCGAGGCGCTGACGCCCGAGTTCAAGACCTATGCCGCCAATGTCGTTGATAACGCCAAGGCCCTAGCGGAGGGACTGTCCAGTGGCGGCGTCGACATCGTGTCTGGCGGTACCGACACCCATCTGATGCTGGTGGATCTCACCCGCAAGAACCTCACCGGCAAGGCGGTGGAAGCCGCGCTCGGACGCGCTCACATCACCTGCAACAAGAACGGTATTCCGTTCGATCCCCAGGGACCGATGGTCACCTCCGGCGTACGTCTGGGCACGCCGGCCTGCACGACCCGCGGCTTCATGACCGAAGAGTTCAGGCAAGTTGCACGCCTGACGCTCAAGGTGATCGACGGTCTTGCCGCCGATGGCGAAGAGGGCAACGGCGCCGTGGAAACCGGCGTGCGCGAGGAGGTGCAGGACCTGCTCGCCCGCTTCCCAATCTATGATTAAATCAGAGTGAAGTGGAAGGCCATGGCCATTGTCCAAGTCATGGCCTTCTACCCGCTGCCGTGGCCTGGGCCTGCAATTCTGAAAACGTGCCGGTGTCGAGGGCGCGTCAGTTCGGATCGTTGAGATCGACCGGCCCGGCCTCGGAAACCGGCCGGCCGAGCGTATCGGCCACCCATCGCGCCACGCTCGGGCCGATGACCAGCACGATGATCAGCCGAACCGTCTGCAAGGCCATGACGAAGGGAGTGTCGACATGGGTCGAGGCCGCGATGATGGCGGCCGCATCGACCCCGCCCGGGCTGGTGGCGAGATAGGCCGTCAGCGGATCGACATGCAGGAAGATCACGAGCAGCCAGGCCAGAAAACCGCAGAAGGCCATGAGAAGGACGGTAGCGCCCACGCTCGGCAGCAGGGCCCGGGCGGCTGCGGCCAGGATCTGCGGCGTGAAGCGCAAGCCGGTGTTCCAGCCGATCAGCGTATAGCTCGCGATGAGCACGATCGGCGGCAATTCAATCCGGACCCAGCCCAGCACATTGAAGAGCGCGCCGAGTGCCAGGGGGCCGAGGAGCATGCCCGCGGGGATGCGCAGGAGGCGGCCGATGCCGCCGCCGGCAAGCGCGATCGCTGCCGTCGCCAGGAGATCGCTGAACGCCATCGGCGGGAAAAAGCCGGTCGCGAAGCGGCCGCCGCCGTCCTGAACGAAAAGGAGGGCGATCAGCGAAGCGGCCGCAGCCACCAGAACCACGCGCAGATATTGCATGAAGGCGACAAGGCGGAAATCCGCACCATAGGCTTCCGCCATCACCATCATCACGGTGGCGGCGCCCGGCAGCATGCCCCAGACTGCCGTGCTGCCGGCAATGATGCGCAAGCGGCTCATGCCCCATCCGATCAGCGCGCTCGCGGCGACGGCAAGGCCCACCACGGCACAGAATACCGGCCATTGCCGGGCAACGCTGGCAAGGATCGTCGGATTGATCGCCTGGGCGATGAGGCAGCCGATCACCATCTGTGCTGCTGCGTTCAGGGACGAGGGAACCTTGACCGATCCACCCGCCATCTGGAGCAGGACGCCGGCAGACAGGGGCCCGAGCATGAAGGCCGCGGGAAGCTTCAACCCTTGCAGCAGGGCCGCAAGCAGGATGGAACAGGCCAGCAATGCGGCCCAACGCCGAGCCGGCGGCGTGGATTGAAGAGAGAGACGGGCAAGGCCCGGCCATCGAGCCGGGCTTTTCATGGCTGGAGCATGAACTCGTCGGCCTTGGTCACGCGGGCGAGGAGCGGGAAGATGCGTTCGACGGCGAAGGCATGCATGTCTGCAGCGCGGCCCGTGCAGGCGTCCTCCACCAGCACGACGGCATACCCGTGCTCATGAGCGGCGCGGGCGGTCGACTCCACGCCGATATTGGTGGCAATGCCGCCGATGACCACGGTGGTGATGCCGCGACGCCTCAGCTGCAGGTCGAGTTCGGTGCCGTAGAAGGCGCCCCATTGGCGCTTGGTGACCCGGAGATCGGAGGGTTCTGCAAGGCCGTCGGCCAGATCGGCCCAGCCGTCGGGAAAACCGCCGGGCGGTATTTTCATCGGCTGATCGACCGCCCCCTTGGGCGCGTCGCCGAAATCCGGAGAAAAGGCGACATTGACGAGAATGACGGGGGCGCCAGCGGCGCGAAACCGCCTGGCCAGGAGCTGCCCTCTGGCAAGCACGTCCGAGCCGGAATAGGGCTCGGTCGGCGTACCGACAATGCCCTTTTGCAGATCAATCAGAATGAGGGCCGTGGTGCGGGCGGGTAGGGCGAGCATGGAACCATCCTTTCGCCGGGTTCTCGACCGTCCTGTGCCGGGTTGCACCGTGCGGGGAAGGTCGCTATTTATTTGAGGAATTACTCAAGCAACATATCTATTTGAGGATGGGCTCAAATTTGTCAAGCCAGAAACGCAAAACCCTGGCGCCGCAGCGCGAGGTCGGCCGCCAACGCGTGGCGGAACTGCTGGAGGCGGCGGCGGAGGTGATCCAGGAGCGCGGGTTCGAAGCGACGACGATGGCGGAGATCGCCCTTCGCGCCGATGCCCGCATCGGCTCGCTCTATCGCTTCTTTCCCAGCAAGGACGCGGTGGCGGATGCCCTGATGGACCATTATGCGACGGTCCTTGCCGCGGCCTATGATTCCGTGCGCGACCAGGCAGGACGTGTCACGCCGGAGGAACTGGCGGACCTCCTGATTGAGCTCCTGGTAAAGCTTCATCCCAAGGCACGGGCCGTCACGGCCTTGTTGGATTCGAGGACGGATTGGACGCAGATCCGCCTCCGCTTCCGCGCCCAGGCTCTTGCCGGCGTACGCGCAGCGCTGAAGGCCAACGCGCCAGGCCTGGCCGAGACCGAGGCGGACGATATAGCGGCGGTCGTGCTCAACAACATGAAGACCATGGTCGGCATGATGCGCAGGGATGCGCCCACGACCCGCGGTGCTCCCGACCAGCTCAGATTGATGAACCGTCTCTATCTGGTAGCCAGCCTGGCGCAATCGCGTCATGCCCATGAAATCTTAAACCTCTAGCCTGATTTTGCTTGTCAAGGCGATGGAAGGTACCGCAAGTACGATCCAGTTTGAGGATGCCGCGTCCATGCGTTCGAGTGTGTTGCCCGTTCTAGCTTTCCTTGGTCTGGGTGCCGGTTCGCTCGTCTCCGGCTTGCCGGCGCATGCCGATGAACGCTCTCCCTATTCGGTACTGAACTTCTCCTCGCAGCCTGATGCCGGTCCGGACTGGATCGTGACATTGGGCGTTGGGGTTCAGTACGGGCCGACCTATGAAGGCGCTTCGAAAACCAGCGTCACGGTGCTGCCCTCCGATTTCGACATCAGGCGCGCCGGGGAAGCGCCAGGCTGGGGCGCCCCCGACGATGCGTTCTCCTTCGCCTTGTTGGAGAGCCATGGCTTTGCCATCGGGCCCGCGGCCGATTTCCGCGGTGGCCGCTCACGGTCGGATGAGCGGGACCTCACCGGGGTGCATACGGTACCCGCGACGCTGGATGCCGGCCTGTTCATGGAATATTGGCTGATCGAGAACCAGTTGCGCGCCCGGGCGGAGGTACGCCAGGCCCTGCGGGCGGGGCAGGGGCTGGTCGCTGATTTCTCGGCTGATTGGGTGCAGCCCTATGGCGCCTTCACTTTTTCCATAGGCCCGCGCCTGTCGGTCGGCAACGGGACCTATATGCGCTCTTCCTTCGGCGTGACGGAGCGCGATGCCCTGCGTAATGGGCAGGTGATACCCTACGACCCCTCGGCCGGCATCAAGGCCTATGGCGCCCTCGCTTCGGTTTCCTATCAATTCTCGCCAGCCTGGAAGGCTACGGTCTACGACAAGTTCGAGCGCCTGACGGGCGATGCCGCCGACAGCCCGGTCACAAAGCGCTTCGGTTCGGTCAATCAGAACACGGTCGGCCTCAGCCTGAGCTATTCCTTCGGCCTGAAGTTTCGCTAGAACGCGCTTTACGCCAAGACTTGTTGAGATTCAGGCTTCCCATTGAAGACTGATTACGATTCAAGCTTTGGGTGGAACGATTTGTACTGCCCCCCACGCGCCTACCATGAGCGGAACGTCGATCGTGACTTTCGCGCGGCTTTCCAGGCGAACTTCAGGATGGGGGCGGTGGTATTCAGCCCAGCCAAAAAGACGATGAGGGTTCGTCATCAAGCGACTAGGTTGCCAGATTATAGTATGAACGAATGTTGCCGTATCTGCGCGGTAAGGCAATGCGGTTGACAGGCTTGCTGTCGCGCAATCACCTCATTGAGAAGGATCGTGCTTATGGATGAAGCCACTTCAACCGCGACACCGAAGACGGTACCTGCCCCGCGTGACCAGCATCTCCGCGACATGGCAGATTGCATCAGGTTCCTGTCGATGGATGCCGTGCAGAAGGCCAAGAGCGGTCATCCCGGCGCGCCCATGGGCATGGCTGACATCGCCACTGTCCTCTACAAGGATTTCATGACGTTCGATGCGGCGGAGCCCCATTGGCCCGATCGGGATCGCTTCGTTCTCTCCAACGGCCATGCCTCGATGCTGCTCTACAGCCTGCTTTACCTGACAGGCGAGAAGGACATGCCGATCGAAGAGTTGGAGCGTTTCCGCCAAGTTGGCAGCAAGACGCCAGGTCACCCCGAATACGGCCATGCCGCCGGCATCGAGCTCACCACTGGCCCTCTTGGGCAGGGCATCGCGGATTCGGTCGGCATGTCTCTGGGCGAGCGCATCCTGAATGCGACTTTCGGCGACGATCTGGTCAACCATTACACCTATGTCTTTATGGGCGATGGCTGCCTGATGGAAGGCATCAGCGAGGAGGCGATCTCGCTGGCCGGCCATCTCAAGCTGGGGCGGCTCATCGCCTTCTGGGACAACAATTCCATCACCATCGACGGGGCGACCAGCCTCGCCGTGTCCGACAACGAGATCGAGCGCTTCCGGGCCTCCGGCTGGCATGTTCAGGAGATTGACGGCCATGACACCGACGCCATCCGCGAGGCGATCACGGCCGCCCGCGCGGTGACGGACAAGCCGTCGATGATCGCCTGCAAGACGATCATCGGCTTCGGCTTCCCCACCAGGGCCGGCACGCAGAAGGCCCATAGCGATGCGCCAGGGGAAGAGGAGATCGCCGGTGCCCGCAAGATACTGGGCTGGGACTCGCCGCCCTTCGTGATCCCCGACCACCTCCTGAAGGCCTGGCGCGACATCGGCTCGAAGGGAGCAAGCGCTCGCGCCGCCTGGCTGGAGCGTGTCAAGGCCACGCCGGAGCCGCTGCGCTCGGAATTCGAGCGTCGCCACAGGGGCGAACTGCCGGCAGATTGGAAGAGCGCCATTGCCGCCGCCAAGCAGGAGTTCATCGCTGGCGACAAGGGCATGGCAACCCGGCAGGCGAGCGGCGCCGTGCTCGAACACCTCGCCAACGCGATCCCCGAATTGCTTGGCGGCTCGGCCGACCTCACGCCCTCCAACAACACGAGGACCAAGAGTCAGGTCGAGATCAGGCCGGGCGCCTATGCCGGGTCTTACGTCCATTACGGCGTGCGCGAGCATGGCATGGCGGCTGCGATGAACGGCATCGCGCTGCATGGCGGCCTCGTCCCCTACGGCGGAACCTTCATGTGCTTTTCGGATTATTGCCGCCCAGCCATCAGGCTCGCGGCGCTGATGCGCATCCGCACGATCTTCGTGATGACGCATGATTCGATCGGTCTGGGCGAGGACGGCCCCACCCATCAGCCTGTCGAGCATCTGGCGGCGCTGCGTGCCATCCCGCATCTGGGTGTCTACCGCCCCGGCGATCCCGTCGAGACGGCCGAATGCTGGGAACTCATTCTCGATCAGCCGCGCCGTGCCGCACTCATCGCACTGTCACGCCAACCCATGCCGCTGCTGCGCCGGGAGGCGAGCCTGGAGAACAAATCCGCCCGCGGTGCCTATGTCCTGCTGGAAGCCGAGGGCGGAGCGCGCAAGCTGACCATCCTGGCGACAGGTTCCGAACTGCATCTCGCCGTCGAGGCCCGCGAAATCATGCAGCAGGAGGGAGTGCCCACGGCCGTTGTCTCCATGCCCTGCCGCCTGCTCTTCGAGGAGCAGGATCTTGCCTACAAGAAGGCGGTGCTCGGCGAAGGGACCGCGCGAGTCGCCGTGGAAGCAGCGGTGGAACTCGGCTGGGAGCGCTATCTCGGCTTCGAGGGGCGCTTCGTTGGGATGCACGACTTCGGTGAATCCGGCAAAATCGACGATGTCTACAAGAAGTTCGATATTACGACGGATGCTGTCGTTCGTGCCGCCCGTGCTGTCGTCAGCGGAGATGGTTCGTGAAACGGCATAGGTCTAAGTGACCGCCAAAGTGGCTGAGAACGACCCAGCGCAAGAAGCCTTTGGCCCTCCTTGCCTTGTGCTGGCGTTTCCTCCCTCGACTTCTGACCGCGCGCAATTGCTGCGCGGTCATTGGACGTCCGTCAGCACAAATCTGTCCAAGCAAAGCTTCGAAACCATAGCTGACGACACGCCCTAGAACGAGTTGACGATCCGGCCCGCCCGCATGTCGCTGATCATGGTATGGGCGTGGTAATGCATGGCGCATTTGATCGCATAGATCTGCATCACCACCGGCGACTGGCGACGCTTGAGCATCGTCCACAAGCGCTGGCGATAGACCCGACGCAGTTCCTTCTGGGGCACCCGGCGCATCAGGCGCAGGAAGATACCGGCGGCTTCGAGCATCCACATCAGGTTGAGCTTCGCCAGGCGCAGCGGATGGCGGCGCAGATGCCGCAGCCTGGAGCGCTCCGGCTTGATGCGTTCGTCGAGATAGAGCGCGTCCAGCCGGTCGAAAAAGGCCTGGGGCTGGTGAAGATCGGCCATCACCTCCAGATAGCCGTCGCGCAGTGCCTCGCGGCTCAAATTGAGAGGGATGACATTGGTGCCGTAGGGCTGCCGGTCGGAGAGGTCGAGACGGCCTTCCTTGGCGAGGCGAGCGTAGAGCGGTGTCTTGGGAATGGCGGCGAGCATGCCGACCATGGCGTTGACGATGCGGGACTCCCGGATGAAAACGCGCTGGGCTTCGAAGATGGAGGCATCGTCGCTGTCGAAACCCAGGATCATGCCACACCACACCTCGATGCCGCTGCGCTGGATGGTGTGGACCTTTTCCAGCATGGTGGCGCCTTTGCGCACGTTCTGCAGCTTCTTGGTCTCGCGCAAAGCGGCTTCATTGGGTGTTTCGATACCGATGAACACCACGCGGATATTGGCGTCCACCATCAGTTCCATCAGTTCGGCATCGTCGGCGAGGTCGATGGAGGCTTCGGTGACGAAGGTCATCGGATAGTCATGCGCGACCTGCCAGGCGACAACGTCGCGCAGCACTTCCTTGATCGCCTTCTTGTTGCCGATCAGATTGTCGTCGACGATGAAGGCGGTATCCATCCCGGTCGCCAGCAGCGCCTCCAGTTCGGCGATGACCTGCCGGCTGGTCTTGATGCGGGGCTTGCGGCCAAACACCACGATGATGTCGCAGAACTCGCAGGTGAACGGGCAGCCGCGCGAGAATTGCACGCTGCCGACCGCATAATCGTCCATCTTGAGGAGATCGAAGCGCGGCACCGGCACCGTTGACATATCGGTCTTGTCGGTCTGCTCGTAACGACGGGCATGGCGATTATGGACCCAGTCATCCAGAAAGCGTGGCCAGCTCTCCTCGGCTTCGCCGATGAAGGTGACGTCGGCGTCGTCGCCAAAATAGTCCTCGCTCACCGTGATCCAGGGACCGCCGACCGCTACGAAGCACTTGCGACGCTTCAATTCATCGAGGATCTCGCGCATGCGGAAACGCTGCACGATCATGCCGGTGAGGCCGACGATATCGGCCCGGGCGCAGAGCTCATAGTCGATTGCCTCGACGTTTTCGTCGATCAGGGTGACGGTGTGTTCGGCCGGTGTCAGCGCCGCCAGCAAGGGCAGGCAGGCGACGGGCAGGTTGGCCTTGGCATCGAACAGGGGCAGGGCATGTTCCAGGCCCCAATAGGAAGCCTCGAAGCGCGGATTGATCAGCACGATATGGGCCATGGTCGTCACCGTTCGGTGGAGTTGAGGGAGATTCTTGCGGCTATTCCATCATTTCGTTTGGTTCAGGGGGCAGTCCGGGCAGGCTGAGAGGAGACGAGTCGGGCGCGCCTCCTCAGGCTACGTTTCCAAGCTGGGTGTCTGCGGGCGTAAACTTGCTGGCCGCCGGCCGGCGTTCGGCGCTGATATAGTCGCGCGTCATCGGCAGGGTCTGGTTGGACCGGGCGAGCTGGATCTGGAACACCACCAGATCCTCGCAGCGGAAGGCGACCTCGGCGGCGGCGAGGTAATATTCCCACATCCGGCAAAAACGCGCGTCATACAGCGCCTCGGCCTCGCCCCGGCGTGACAGGAAACGTTCGCGCCAGGCCCTCAGCGTTTCGGCGTAATGCAGGCGCAGCACTTCCACATCGGTGACGATCAGCCCGGCCCGCTCGATGGCCGGCAGGATCTCCGAAAGCGAAGGGATGTAGCCGCCGGGGAAGATGTATTTGTCGAGCCAGGGCGTGGTGAAGCCGGGTTCGGACGAACAGCCGATGGTATGCAGGAGCATCACGCCGTCGTCGGCCAGAAGCCGGGCGGCGGTCCGGAAGAAGGTCTCATAATAGGCAAGACCGACATGCTCGAACATGCCGACGGAAACGATGCGGTCGAAGCGTCCCTGGACACTGCGATAATCGATCAGGTCGAAATGGACGCGGCCCTCGACAACGCCCTTGGGCCGTTCGCGGGCAAAGGCCAGCTGTTCTTCCGACAGGGTGACGCCTCGGACCTCGGCAGCTCCGGCCTCGGCGATCGAGCAGGCGAGACCACCCCAGCCCGAACCGATGTCGAGCACCCTGTGCTGCGGCCCCACCCGAAGCTTTGCGATGATGTGCTGCTTCTTGGCGGCCTGGGCGTCTTCCAGGCTCTGGCCGGAATATTCGAAATAGGCGCAGGAATATTGCCGATCGGCATCCAGGAACAGGTTGTAGAGACGCCCGTCGAGATCATAGTGATGCGCGACATTACGCTTGGAACGGCCCGGCAGGTTGCGCAGCCGGAACCGGCGCAGAGCGGCGCGGGCCCGATCGATGAGGCGCGCGGGCAGGGGATGGGTCTGGTTCTGGCCCTCGCGCAGGATGAGATGGACGAAATCGTAGATCGAGCCCTGCTCGACCAGGAAGCGCTCGTCCATGTAGAGTTCGCCGAGCCGCATGTCCGGATCGGCCAGCAGCGCCAACACAGCAGCCCGGTCCGTCAGGCGGACGGTGACAGGTTCGCCGCTGCCGTCACCGAAGACGAGCCGGGTTCCGGCGGGTGTCACCACCGTCAGATTGCCGCGGCTGACAATCCTGGCAAAGGCCCAGCGCACGATGCGGTCCAGGATGGAATCCATCTCATGATCTCCTATGGGGCGGCGTCAAAGCGTTTTGCGGTTCGTCGGAATCGCCAAGAATCGCAAAGACGCGTCAAAACAAAACAATGAGAGCAACGCGCGTTCACACCTGAACGCGCTTTGCTCTAGGAGCGCGGCCCGACCGTCTTGGAGACGGTGATGTCGTATTTCTTCAGCCGGTGCCAAAGGCTGCGTTCATTGATGCCGAGCAGTTCGGCTGCGCGCACCTGCACGCCGTCGGCCCGCTTCAGGGCTTCGACGATGAGGCCGCGTTCGAAGGCGGCAGCTGCATCGTCTAGTTGAATGGGAAAATCCTGCGCCGCGCCGTTGCCGGGCTTTTCGGCGATATAGGGCGGCAGGTCGGTGGCCGAGATCACCGGGCCGCGCGCCGAAATCAGTGAACGTTCTACGCAATTCTGCAGTTCGCGGATGTTGCCGGGCCAGCGATAGGCGGTCAGCACGCGCACGGCGTCGGGGCTGAAACGGATGTCGCGCTTGCCGAGCGTGGGCGCGAGGTCGTCGGCGAAAAGATCGAGAAACAGCGGAATGTCCTCGGCGCGTTCGCGCAGAGGCGGCAAGGCGATCGGGAACACGGCGAGGCGGTAGTAAAGATCCTCGCGGAACTTGTTCTCGGCCACCATCTGGGTGAGGTCGCGGTTGGTCGCGGCGATGATGCGCACATCGGCCGTGCGTGAGCCCGTGGCTCCCACCGGCTCATATTGGCGCTCCTGCAGCACGCGCAGGATCTTGGCCTGCAGGTTGAGCGGCATGTCGCCGACTTCGTCGAGGAAAAGGGTGCCACCCTCGGCCTGGGCGAAACGGCCGACGCGATTGCTGACGGCGCCGGTGAAACTGCCCTTCACATGGCCGAAGAACTCGCTTTCCAGCAGTGCCTCGGGAATGGCGGCGCAATTGACCGCGACGAAGGGTTTGCGTTGGCGCGGACTGTTGAAGTGGATGGCGCGGGCCACCACTTCCTTGCCCGAGCCACTCTCGCCGGTGAGCAGCACCGTGGTGCGCTGTTCGCACACCTCGCTCACGGCACGCAGTACCTTCTGGAAGGCGGGGGATTTGCCCACCAGCGTGTCGAACTTGTAGCGTCCGGCCAATTCCTGGCGCAGGCGCTCGTTGTCGCGCAAAGCCTCGTGAAGCCGCAGGGCGTTGGCGAGGGTCGTCGCCAGCTCCTCCTGTTCGATCGGCTTGTCGATATAGTCGAAGGCTCCGTCCTTGATGGCCTGGACGGCGTCGCGCACCGTCGAGTAGGCGGTCATGATCACCACCGGCATGGAAGGATGGCGGCGGTGAATTTCGGCCAGCAATTCCTGCCCGCTCATGCCGGGCATGCGCAGATCGGTGAGCACGAGATCGACCGGTTCCTGCTCCAACCGCTCGAGCGCGGCGGCACCGCTGCTTGCGGTAAGCGGGCGATAGCCCAGCCCCTCCAGCACGCCGCTCAACACGTCGAGCAGCTTCACCTCGTCGTCAACGAGCAGGATCGTTTGGGACATCGCCTGCCCTCCGTTGAGATGCCGGTATCACGAGTTCGAAAATGGCGCCGCCATGCGTGGCGTTGCGGGCCTCGATCCAGCCGCCATGACCTTCGGCGACGGCGAAGACGCGTGCGAGGCCAAGCCCGGTGCCGCTGTCCTTGGTGGTGACGAAGGGATCGAAGATGCGGTCGATCAGGGTTGACGGGATGCCAGGTCCATTGTCGGCAAAGATGAAATGCACCTCGTCTCCCTCGGTGGTGATGCGAATGTCGAGGCGGGGGCGAACGGCAAGACCGGGTGCCGTCGCCAGTTCGGGCGTTCCTTCCATGGCCTGCAGGGCGTTGAGCACCAGGTTGAGGCAGGCCTGGATCATCTGGTCGCGATCGACATGGATGCGGGCTCCGCCGCTTTCGTCCTCGACATTGACGAGGACCTGCTGCTGCTCGATCTCGCTCTGGCAACTGCCGAGAACCCGGTCGACAAGATCGACGGGAGCCAGGTCCGTCATGCGCTGCGGCGGCCGGGCAAAGGCCAGGAAGTCGCGGATCAACTGGTCGATCCGGCGGACCTCGTCGATGACATAGCCCAGGCGCCGCGTCTCCACCTCGGTCAGGTTGGCGCTGTTCTGGAGGAGTTCGGCGGAGGTCTTGATGATGCCGAGCGGATTGCGCACCTCATGCGCAAGGCCGGCGGCAACCTCGCCGAGCGTGGTCATGCGCTCGCGCCTTCTGAGCTTGGCTTCCATCTTGCGCAGCCCCTCGAGCTGTTGGGCCATCGAGTTGAACGCGATGGACAACTGGCCGAGTTCATCGTGGCGGCGGGTCGGCACGCGCTGGGTGAAATCCCCCTTCGCGATGGCGTTGACGCCCTCCGCAAGACGAATGACCGGGCTGGTGAGCAGGCGCGACATGATCAGGCCGGCGCCGAGCGACAGCAGCATGCCGAAGGCGAAGATGGCGATGAACAGGTTCTTGCTCGTCACCCAATCGGCAATGCCCGACTCCGAGCTGAGGCCACAAAACAATACGCCAATGAGAGCGTTGCCATCTCGGATCGGCGCATAGATGCCGATGGAGATATCCTCGCTAGCGATATCGGCGGATGTATACTCATCGACGCCATTGCCAGCGACCTCGGCCAGCGTCGCCGCGGGCAAGGCAATGGGTGCTTGCCCGTTGGAGGCATAGACCTGCGTGAACTGGCCATTGACCTTGTAGTAGAGGCGAACGGTCAGCGACGACAATGCCCCCATATTGGCGACGAAGCTTTGGTCGACCAGCGTACCGATCAGCACGTGGTAGCGCTGGCCTTGATAATCGAAGGTGCTGGAGCCCGCCGCCATCAGGGTCGGCGTGCCGTCGATCACGTCGAGATAGAGCTTCTGGCCCTCGCCGAAGGGTACGCTGGTGATGTTGGTGGCCGGCTTGGAGGAGAAGACGACCTTGCCCTCATTGTCGGAGATCAGCAGGAGATCATAGCCGAGTGCATTGATCATATGCGACACCGCCGGCGGCATCTCGTGCGATTGTCCGGTGACGAGAGCGGTCAGGCTGCCATTCTCGGCGAGCACGTCGGCGATGCTGGCGGTTTCCCGACGCTGGTCGAGGATGTTGGCCACGAAAAAGTGCGAGGTCTGGAACAGCCAGGCCTCGACATTGTCCTCGAACGTGGTGGAGACCACTTGCGTGGCGAATTTGGTCGCGATCAGCATCGGAATGACGCTGATGATGACGAACACGCCGACGAGCTTCCAGCGTATCGAGCGGCTCCACCATTTATAGAGAACGGTGAGCATCGTCACCCGTCGCCTCCCCCCATGACGACCACCCCCGCCACGATCAGGCCGATGCCCACCATGCGCCAGGGCGAGAGTTCTTCACCAAAGACATAGTGGGAGGCGATGGCAACCACCAGCATCACCACGGCGGTGAGAGGAAAGCCGAAGCTGAGCGGAATGCGATCGAGAATGACCATCCAGGCGGAGAAGGCCCCTAGATAGCCGAAGACCCCGACGATGACCCAGGGATTGCTCGCCGCTTCCATAAGCCAGGCGAGGCCGAAGGGAAGATGCGCCAGCGCCTCGCCGCCGATCTTGAGGGCGAATTGCGAGGTGGTTTCGAACACGAGCAGAAGCAGCCACGCAAACAGGGTATTGCGGTAGCCCGGACGCGGAGTGGATATCGTGTTGGTCATGCCGCATCCTTCACGAGATTGGCGATCGCAGGATCGAAGCGGTCCAACCGCACGAATTTGGCGACGACTTGCAGTATGGTGTTAATTGCCGCGTTGCGATGGCGGAAATATTGCCAATTGGGTTGCAGCCGGCAGCCCAGCCGCAGCTTGGGGCCATAGAAGGCCTGGCCGCTCTGATAGACCGGGATGCCGCGCTCGATGCAATAGCGGACATTGTGCAGCCAACTGTTGAAATAGAGACTGAATTTCGGAACGACGGCGTAGTTCATGCCGATATATTTGTCGATCAGTCGGTCCGCGGTCTCGATCACGAAATTGAAGGCGACCAGCTCATTGCCATGCCAGTAGAGGAAGACGCTGGCTTCGGGGGTAAGAAAGCGCAGCAACTGCGGGAAATAGTCTGGCGGCAGATACTCGAACTGAAGGTCGCTATGGGCGACCGTTTGCTGGTAGAGGGCGGATACCTCGCCAACCACGTCGTCGATCTCGCGGCGCTGCTCGACGCGAATATCCTTGAAGGCCTTGAGCTTGCGCCGCATGTCCTTGCGGGTGGCCTTGCTCAAGCTTTCGAGATAGGCGTCGAAAGTGGCAAAAGGCAGGTCGAGCATGGCCGTCGGCAGGCCGGGCAGGCGGGTGAAGCCGCTTGGCGTGAGCGCGCCGCGCCACAGGCCGTCATCCCGGGAGGGGGCATCCTTGATGCCGAGCAGGCCGTAGCGCTTGGCGGCGCCAAATTCCTGCAGGGCGGTGACGATACGCCGGAGCAGAGCCGGCCGGTCATAGGCCGGCACCTCCGGCGCAAAGCCGAGATGGCAGATTTCGGCAACCGGCGAGCCGAAGGCGATCAGGCGCAGTGACAAGAGAGCGGGCAGCACGCGATGGATCTGGTTGGTGATCCGCTTCAAGACCCCCTGCACGGTGGTGTCGAGGCGATATTCGGTGCCGAAGGCCGGCACGACGGCGACCAACCGGCCATTATCGCGGATGGCCGCGTAGTACCAAGTGAAGCCCGGAGGGCCGGCTTCCTCGCAGGCACGATAGAAGGCCCAGTTTTCCGGATCGGACGGAAAGCAGCGATTCCAGTCCGCACTGTCGAAGGCGGCGATCGAGTTCTCGACGACGGCGGTCAGCGTCATGATCGTCCTCGATTGAGCGCCAGGCTCAGCGTGGGCTGGGCGAGCCGGCGCGGCTCGGTACGCTTGAGGAAGCCGACGGAATGGTCGACCACCAGATCGCGCTCCTGGTCGAGCGTGATCATGTGATAGCTGTTTTCGAGCAGGATCTTCTCGACATTGCCGCCGAGATTGGCCGCCAGATAATTGGCGTTGCGGATGCTGGTGACGTCGTCCTCGCGGGCATGCAGGACCAAAGCGGGCATGCGCAGAGCGGGCAAACGTGGTTTCAGATCCCGGATGAGGTAGAGAAGCTGGGCAAGGCTTCGGCCGGGCATATAGAGCAGGCCCGCCTCTTCACTGCGGCCGGATTCCATGGCGGCCTGCACCCGGGCCCGCAGTCGGTCGTCCTTGATGCCGTAAGGAAAATTCTCTCGGAAGCGGAAAAAGCGCCCGAGCCCAAGCAGGATGGCCACGTGCAGAAGCACGCTGCCGCGCGGCACGCTCCAGCCATCATAGAACATGGTCGGTGAATAGAGCAGGCAGCCCGCGACGCGATCGGAACGGTGGGATGCCACCAGGAGGGCCAGCAGCGCACCCATCGACAGGCCACCGACGAACACGGCATCGTGGTTCTGGCGGATCCGGTCGAAAGCTTCCAGGGCACTGGCGAGCCAGTCCTTCCAGCCGGTCGCCATGAGGTCGGCTTCGCTGCCGCAATGGCCGGCGAGCTGTACGCCATAGACGGAATAACCGGCCCGGGCCAAGCCCTTGGCGACCAGCTTCAGCTCGGCCGGCGTGCCGGTCAGCCCATGAATCAGCAGGACGGCGGTCGGGCCGCCGGCATAATGGAAGGCATGGGCCAGAGGGGGCGCGGACTGGGTTTGGGTCTCAGATTTGCCGATCGGGGGGGTATGAACGTTCATGTCGAGGTCCCCACAATAGCGACACCCACGGCAATGAGGGCGGTCCCGAGCCAGCGCCGGCGAGATACCGGCTCCTTGAGAATGAAGCGACTTGCGAGCGCGATGCCGCAATAGGAGAGGCTCGCCAACGGGAAAGCGACGCTCAATGGCATGCGTGACAGCACGAACAGCCAGGCGCCGATCTCGATGGCGTAGGTCGCCACGCCCAGCCAGATCAAGGGCGTGGTCGCGACCTTGAGCCAGACCGGACGGGACGAATCCCCGCCTGTGACACCGTCGAGGCCAGCCTTGAAACAGAGCTGTCCGACGACGTCGCACAGGATCGTGCCGAAGAGGACGAGGAAGGCAAAACCGTTCATAGGACAGCCTCGAAGGCAGCAATCAGCCGCTCGTTGGTATGGGCATTGATAGTGAGATCAGGCTCTGCATCGACGCGCGGCTGGTCCAGCCGGGATTCGATAAGCTTAAAAGGATTGCGGTGGCGGATCGGCGCATATTCGCCGCAGATGTCAGCGCCGACCACGCTGAAATTGGCCGCCAGGCGCTGGATGGCTTCGATCAGGCGCTGCAGCGGCAGCCCGCCCTGGTCCCAGTTGGTCACGGCTTCGGTCGGCGGCAGCACGTCCTTGTCGATGGTGATCCAGATCCGTTCCGTCGGTACGCGCTCCATCAGGGCGCAAAGAAAGCCGCTCCAGTCCTGATCCACCAGATTATGCCAGCGGATCAGTCCGTCGGCAGCAACATGGCCGGCACCGCTGCGGACTTCCTTGCGCGTTTCCGAGGGACCATGCCACCAGGGGAAAAGCTCCAGCCGCCCGTTCGACAAGGCCTCCAGGTTGGCCCCCTTGCGATCCGGACGCACCAGATCGTCGCTGCAGGGACCGATGGTGACCACACGCTCGACATGCGGCAGGGCGAGCGCTTCGTTGACCCACGACCCACAATGGCGGCGGGGCATGGTCCAGCACCAATCGGGATGATTGTCGAAATGAACCACCGTCAGCGGTCCCGGTGCCGAGGCGATGAAGCCGGCGGTGAGATGATGGAAATCGCCCGAGCCCACCAGGGTGAGTGCTGGCTCGGACGGCGCCGGCAGGCTGGCCCAGAAGCTCTCGAAAGCGGCGTAGGTCTGCCGGCGCGCCCACAGACGCAAGGCCGGGCCGAGCGAGCGCAGATCATGCAGCACCGCCTGGCCGGACTGAAGGCGCCGGGCGATCGGCTTCTGGCCGGGTAGGCTACCGTCGAGATCCAGGATCCTGATCGGCATCATGGCAGCACCCTGCCTGGGATGCAGGCCTCGAGCAGGCCGGTATGCTTTTCCTGCCCGAGGAAGGTTCCATCGGGGACTTGCGCTGCCAGGCCGGCCAACCCGGCGCCGAGGCTCGGCAGTCGTTCGGCCAGAAGCTGCGTGACCTCGGCAAAATCCCTGTAGGGCAAATGCACGATGCCGCTGGCCTGGCAATGCTCCAGAAGGCCGGCCTTGGCGAAGACGAGATCGACGGCCCCGGCCGCGCAATAATCCGAGCGGCCGTCGCCGACCAGGATGGTGGTATGCGGCCCCGCTCCGCCAGTCGCCCTGACGGCCTCGCATTTGCAGGTTCCAGCAGCCGAACGGCAGGCTGTGGAAGCGTAGGGGCTGAGCATGGCATGACGGTCTTCGGCCAGGAACATCAGGCGGTTGGCGATAACAGGCAGGTCACCCAGGCCAAGACGCGAAAGGATGCGTCGGATGGCATAGTCGAGGCCGTCGCTGACGATGGTCGGCTCGATGTCATGGTCCCGGCAGAAGGCGACGAAATCGACGAAGCCGGGATCGATGTCGATGGAATCGAGCAATCGATCGAGGGCAGGGTGGCTGCAATGCAGGAGCGCGACCTGGCGCGCCATGCAATCGGCGGAGCCAATCAGGCCCGCCTGCCATTGGGCTTCGATGTCGCGCCAGCCGGGGGCCGCGAAAGCCTCGAGCAGGACGTCGGTAACGTCGCTGGTCGCTATCGTTCCGTCGAAGTCGCAATATATCCGATACGCCATTTCACGATCCGCTGGCAGAAGGTTTGCCTCTCGGGTGGCAAGATGCGTGCCAGTCGGCTTTCTTGGGGTCGCAAACCGGTGTGCCGGTCTCCAGACCGGCATGGAGACGAATGCTTGCCGGCGGAAATGCCGATCCCGCTCCATCGACCTGCCGATGGAACGGAGAAGATCGGCACGCCAAGGCCGCGGCTTCCTCGGCTCCCTCCAAATTGCGAGCTACAAGTTTTGTAGCTCGCGTCATGAAATGTCGGAGTGGCAATCGGCGCACTGCGCGCCGCCATGGCGGGCAATGTGCCAAAAACCTTGGTGGAAGGCGGCCATTCCCTGCTTTGGCGATCTTGGCACGTTCCTTGCGGTTGGTGCGGCAGCCGCTCTGTTGGTTGCCTGACCAGGCGACCGAACCAGGAACGTTCAAGATGCGCATGCTGCAATACTCAAAATGGGACTGGGTACCCGTGGTACTCGGCACCGCTCATTTCCTTGCCGTGATCGGACTGTTTTTCGCCTTTCCGCATTTGTCGTGGTGGAGCTTCATCTGCCTGGCACTGATCTATTCGCTGTCGATATCATGGAATATCAACAGTATATCCCACAACTTCATTCATAATTCGTTCTTTGCCAGCCAGACCTTGAATGTCGCCTTCAGCTTCATGCTGTCGATTACGCTCGGGTTTTCGCAGATCATGTATAATTTTGTTCATATGCGCCATCACAGTGGCAACATGGACCGCCCCGACGGCAGTGGAAAGACGATCGATTATCTGTCGATCTACAAGCATGGCCATGACGGAAAACCCGAAAACGTCTGGGCCTATACCTTCCTGAGCTATTTCCGTGATGACCCTGCCGAGATCCTCAGGGCCATGGCGGTCAGGCGTCCGGGCGAGGCTCGTCAGGCCAAGTTCGAACTTGCCGTGATGATCGGCTTCTACCTGGTGCTGGCGCTGCTCGACTGGCGCTTCATCGTCTGCATGCTGCCCTTCAACTATCTGGGCCAGTGCCTGTCGTCCCTCAACGGCTATTACGAGCATTTCGGTGGCGACCCGGAAAAGCCGCTGGCCTGGGGCGTGAGTACCTATGAAAAGGTCTACAACTGGACCTGGATGAACAACGGCTATCACGCCGAGCATCACTACAGGCCCAAGGTCCATTGGACCAAGATGCCCGAGCTCCACCGCAACATTGCCGCGGAGCAGGAACAGGCCGGCACGCGGGTGATCCGCCCGCCCCATCCCCTCGGTTTCCTCGACGCCGATCTAACCCAGCACTGAGCCCAGGAGCACCCGTCGAAGGACGGGGCGTTCGCCAACTCCCTCTTCAATCGAGATAGTTCCGTGAATTTCATCAGCACCACTCTCACGCGCACCGCCACCAGCGCCGCCCTGTTCGAAACGGCGCGCCATGTCATTCCAGGGGGCGTGAACTCGACCGCCCGGGCCCAATGGTCCGGCTGGCTGCCCTATCCCCTGTTCGTCGAGAAGGGCGAGGGATCTCGGCTCGTCGATGTCGACGGCAATCACTACATCGACTATTTGCTTGGGCTCGGCCCGATGATCCTCGGGCATCGCCCGCCCAAGGTGACCCGCGCCGTTGTCGATTTCATCGAGCAGCGCGGCACCGTTTTCGCCCTGCCGACGGCGGACGAGGCCGTCCTGGCCGAAAAGATCGTGGCCGCGGTACCTGGCGTCGAGCAGGCGCGCCTGTGCAATACCGGCACCGAAGCGGTGCTCTATGCGACGCGCCTGGCGCGGGCCTTCACCAAAAAGCGTAAGATCATCCGCTTCGAGGGCATGTATCACGGCTTTTCCGACGGCGTGTATTGGAGCAAGCACCCGCCGATCGACAAGGCCGGACCGGACCACAGCCCCACGGCCGTTGCACAGGGCCCCGGCATGCCGCGCGGCGTGGAGGAGAACCTGATCATCCTGCCCTGGAACGATGCGCAGGTGCTGGCCGACGTTCTGGCCAAGCATGGCGAGGATATCGCCGGCATCATTACCGAGCCGGTGATGTGCAATACCGGCTGCATCCTGCCCAAGCCGGGCTATCTGGAGGCGATGCGCGATCTCGCCACCCGGCATGATGTCGTGCTGATCTTCGACGAGGTCATCACCGGTTTCCGCCTAGGCCTCGGTGGCGCTCAGGCGCGGCTCGGCATTCGGCCTGATTTGTCAGTGTTCGCCAAGGGGCTCGGCGGCGGCTTCCCGGTGGCGGCCCTCGGCGGCAGGAAGGAGATCATGAGCCTGGTCGCTGACGGGACCGTGTCGATGGCGGGCACCTATACGGCCAATGGCATCGCGGTCGCCGCCGCCAATGCGGCGTTGGACGAACTCGGCCAGGATGGGATCTATGAGCAGTTGGATGCTGTCTCGGACGAATTGAGGACAGGCCTCGACCGCGTCCTGAAACAGGCCGGGTTGCCCGCCTACACGGTTGGTCTCGGCCCCCTGATGCAGGTGTGGTTCGCCGACAAGCCGATCCACAACTATCGCGATGCCGAGCGCTATGCCGACCAGGAACTGTTCCGGCGCTGGTGGGAAGGCATGCTGGAGCGCGGCGTGCTCTTCCATCCCGGGGCCTATGAGAACCTGTTCGTGTCGACGGCCCATAGCCGCGAAGACATCGCAGTGACGCTGGCGGCCGCCAAGGATGTCGCCGACAGCCTCGCACGGACGATGTGATCCATCCGGCCGCTGCTTGCTTTCCGCTGGCGGCGGCCGAAGTGTTTTCCATGCGATGATTGCTGAATGACCCTGAACCAGACCCTGTTCGCGATCCTCAATGCGGGCGTGCCGGCCAGTGCGGTCGGCCTCGACATCGGCTATCTCGCCGCTGTCTTTCTGATCTTCAGCCTGCCAGCGAAGCTGATGATCGACTGGCTATGGGGCAATTCGCGTGACCGTGGTGCCGCGATGGCCGTCGTGACCGCCATCTTGTTGGCTCTGGGGATCAATCTGTTGATCTCGACCGGGGTTCAGATACCCAGGCCGCACGAGGCTGGGATCGGACACAGCTATCTGGCGCATGCTGCCGATAGCTCGTTTCCCAGCGATCATGCGACCGTCCTGTTCGCCGCGGCCTGGGCTTATGCGTTCGCCGGACGGGCGGCTAGCGCCTGGCTGTTTGCCGTCATCGGGTTGATGGTCGGTTGGGCGCGCATCTATCTTGGCGTGCATTATCCCCTTGACATTTTCGGCGGCGCGCTAAGCGGCCTGACAGGAGCCATGCTATCGCGAGGCCTGATGGTGCTCGCGGGAACGAGGCTGCTCGCCTTTGCCGAGGCCTGCTATCGCCGCCTTTTCTCCATGTTGATCCGGGCCGGGTGGGTGCGGGCGTGATCCCGTGCCCGACGGCGGGCCGGTTCCGGCCTGCCTGATCCCGCGGATCATCCATGCGCGCCGCTGTCGAAAACAAGCGAGCGGTGCGCGGACACTCCTGCCATCACACCGCCTGCAGACGCCAGCGTCGCATTTGCCATCATGCTGGTGACATCGCCAGCGGCAAAAACGCCCTCGATGCTGGTGCGCTTCTGGTCGTCGACGCCGATGAGGGGCCCGAGGGGGCCGTCCTCGATGCGGCATCCGAGCTGTTCGGCAAGGGGAGACGTCAAATAGGTCTGTGGTGCGGTGAAAATGGCTTCGACCGGCACCGTCAGGCCATGCGCGGATCGGACGGCCTCGACCGCCGTGCCGGAGCCGATAATCTCGACGATCGGGCTGCGTTCGACCTCGATCTTGCGCGTACGAAACAGGGGGAGGAGTTCCTCATCCGGCTCGAACCGGCCCTGAGTGAAATAGACAGTCGGACCCCAGTCCGACACGAGGACGGCCTGATGCGCCGACATCGGATGGTTGGCGATTACGCCGAGGCGGCGATCCGCGACCTCATAGCCGTGACAATAGGGACAGCTGAAGATGGAAAGGCCCCAGCGCTCGCGCATGCCGGCGATCTCCGGCAGGTCGTCCCCGACGCCGGTTGCCAGGATCAGCCGCCGGCCGCGCACGGTGCCTTTTTCTCCCAGATCGATTTCGAAGAAATCTCCGTTCTTGCGTGCCTGCAGGGCCTGTCCGGCGACAAAACCGAAAGTCGGATAGGCGGAGAGCTGGGCAAGAGCGGTGCCGATGATCTCGCGCGGGGGCCGTCCATCCTGTCCGAGAAAGCCATGGGCGTTCTCGACGAAGCGGTTTCGCGGCTGGCCGCCATCGACGAGAAGCACGCGGCGTCGGGCGCGGGCGAGCTGCATTGCGGCCGAGACGCCGGCAAAACTGCCGCCGATGATGATGACGTCGTGATCAGCGGCGTGGCGAGGGCGGTCGATACCGTTGAGAGGCGATGCGGCGATCATTGGAGCACCTGTAGGTCCGGAGTTGAGAAACGGCTCGCTGGCATGCCTGCCAGATTCGTATCATTAAGAGTTACATGATATGCGGGGCGCTCAAGAACGCAACTTTTATTGTTACGAGATCATATTGCGGCTATCTCTGCATCAGCGGAATCTCCGTGCAACGGTGCGATTGCCGGATCGGGGATGCCGGAAGAAAAGGGAACGGAAATGGCTCGCGACAGCCGGCTGTCACGCATGCTCCATGTGCTGCTCCACATCGATCAGGCCGAGCGCGGCCTGACCTCGGATGAGATCGGCAGGATGCTCGATACCAATCCCGTGGTGATCCGCCGCACCATGGCCGGACTGAGGGAGCAGGGCTATGTGACGTCGGAGAAAGGCCATGGCGGCGGCTGGAAACTGGCCCGGCCCCTCGATCAATTCACTTTGCGCGATGTCTATGCCGCCATCGGCGAGCCGCCCATATTCGCCCTGGGTCTGGCCGAGGACCACCCGCAATGCCTGGTCGAACAGGCTGTGAATGCGCGTCTCGACGATGCGCTCGGCAAAGCCCGCCAATTGCTGCTCGATCAGTTTGCCAAGGTGACGCTGGCGGATCTCTCCGGCGATTTCCAGGCGCGCCTGGCGGCGCACCGTGAACGCGGCTGCGATGGGCATGGGGAGGAACGGTAGAACGACCTGCTGCGCCAGCGAGCAGGGGCTCAGTTCTTCTCCTCCATATCTGCTCCACCCGGTGGGCTGCGGACGAAGGTGTCCTGCGCGCCCAGCACACGTCCGTCCTGGGCACGAAGCTCGAGCCGGCGCACGGGCAGGGTGGTCTTCTTGTCCACCAACAGCACATGGGCTTCGTCCGGCTCGAAGAAGAAATCCTCTCCCCATTGCCGCAAGGCCACCAGAACCAGGAATAGGCCGCGGCCCTTCTCGGTCAGGACGTATTCGTGATGGGGACCGCCGTCACCGGCGGGCGCCAGATCCATGATGCCGTGGGCCACCAGGTTGCGGAGTCGGGCCGAGAGGATGTTCTTGGCCAGGCCAAGGCTCTTCTGAAACTCGCCGAACCGACGCAGGCCATCGAAGGCGTCGCGCACGATCAGCAGCGACCACCAGTCGCCGATCGCATCCAGCGGCCGGGCGACGCCGCACGCAGATTCCCGGTGGCTTACCCGCTTGGCCATGGCACTCGCCGATCCATCCTTGTTCGTGCCGAGGGGACGGCTCGACTGTCACGCATCGAAACGCGCTCCAGCCGTTCCCAGCTTGTCCCTCGAACTCATAGCATATCGGTTGCAAATTAAAACTGCAGGATTTAGTCCTGTCATGGTTTCAATCTAAAACCATGACAGGAGATATTCCCAATGATCGAGGCGGAAGCGACCTTCGACGGCACCTTTCCATTCGCTCCACACTTCACCAATGCCGCCGGTTTTAGAATGCACCATGTCGATGAGGGCCCCGATGATGGCGAACCCGTCCTGTGCCTGCATGGCGAGCCGACCTGGGGCTATCTTTTCCGCCATCTGATTCCCGTTTTGAGCCGGACGCATCGGGTGCTCGTTCCCGATCATATGGGTTTCGGCAAGAGCGGGACCCCGATAGGTCGCAGCTATTGGCTCCAGGACCACATCGACAATCTCGAGCGCTTCGTCCTCGCGCTCGACCTCAGCCAGATTACCCTCGTCATGCATGATTTCGGCGGCCCCGTCGGCATGGGCCTTGCCGCCCGGCAGCCGCAGCGGATCCGTCGGATCATCTCGGTCAATGGACCGACGCCCTTCGGGCAAGTCGATCTCGTCGAGCGCCTCACGGCCAATGCACAAGCGGCGCCCTGGTTCCAATGGATTGCCCGGGCCCATGCCGGGGGCGTGTTGAGGAGCGTGCTCGGCCAGCTCGGGTTCAACATCCTGAGCACACTGAAGCTCAACGGTTTCGAGAACAATGCCGTCATCACCGACGCATGGCTCTCGGCCTATGGCGCTCCTTTTTCAGATCCGGCTGAATGCGTGGGTGCCATCGGCTGGGCAGAGGGTTTTGCCCTAGGCGCCCACCGTTTCGAGCAGCCGGGCCCAGTGGCCTTCGAGATCATCCGCGACAAACCCGCCTTGGCGATCTGGGGCGAAGCAGACCGCACATTGCGGGCAGCGCATTTCCTGCCCTTGTTCTCCGAACTCTTCCCCCAGGCTCCCGTCGAGCGGCTCGCCGGAGTCGGGCATTATTGTTTCGAGGACGCTCCCGATGTCATCGCCGATCTGATCTGCAATTTCATTCGCCGGTCGTGATTTGACGCAGAAGGCCTCGGTGAGAGGCTGAATGAGTGGGCGATCCGGAAAGGCAGGATAGCATGATCGCCCAGGCGGGAAGGCCTCTTATCGAGCGCTTGGCGACCCGGTTTGCGCCTGGAGCAACTGCATGGCGAGGCGGGTTACGTCCTGCAGGCGCTCGCGCGATACGCCGTCCCGCGCCTTGACCGACAGGCCATGCATCACGGTGGCGAAAGTGTCGCCGAGGGCGCGGGCATCCGCCTCGGGCCGCAACTCGCCCTCGCGGATGGCGCGATCGAGCCGTCCGGTGATCGCACTCGTCTGAGCGCGGCGGCGCTCGGCCAGCCAGTCGCCTATCTTCACATTCTCGGTCGCGCAATTGGTGGCTGCAGTGACGACCATGCAGCCCCAAGGCTTTCCCGGCCGCGTATAGGTGTCCACCGCCTCCCGAAAGATCCGTTCGGCCGCCGCCAGGGCCGTCGGCTCCTGGGCCAGCGCCCGTTCCACGAAGCCGCCTTCTTGCGCTTCGTAAAGCGCGACCGCTTCCCGGAACAAATCCTCCTTGGAGCCAAAGGCGGCATAGATGCGCGCCGAGGCGAGGCCAAGTTCGCACACGAGGTCGGCCATAGAAGTTCCCTCATAGCCACGGCTCCAAAAGACGTCACGTGCCTTTGCCAGGGCCTCGCCACGATCGAACTCCCGAGGGCGCGCCATCGAAGCCTCCATTCTTGTCCAATCGACAAATAATTCTTCACGAGCCACATGGCAAGCCGTGCGCCTGCAGGCGCTTTTTCCGGACGCAGACGTTCGGCGCGTTCAGCCTGCATATCGAGGTCAAGCAGCAGGGGTGAGCGTCAGGACATTTTTTGAATGTTTGACATAAGGAATGCTATGGAATAATTTGAAATATATGAATTAAATCATATTTTTTGATTGAGTTTCATCCGACGGGATGAAAGGGCGAGGTACAATCCGGCATGACAGGCTCGATCGGTTCTGCCGGTCAAATACCGCAATGAGGAATCAGCATGCTTACCAGCCAGATCAGGCCCTTCCTGCCGTTCATACCCGTTGCCCTGCTGGCACTGACGGCCTGCGCTTCCAATGCCGCACAGCCGGGGCCATCTTCATCTTGCGTGGCGGAGGCGGCGCAGCGCCTGGTCGGCCAGCCCAAGCCGACGGACGATGAGGCCAGGAAACTGACAGGCGCCCAGATCGTACGCCAGATCAAGCCGGGCCAGGCCGTCACCTTCGATTTTCGTCAGGATCGGGTCACTATCACCACCAACCCGGCGACCGGGCGGGTGGTCAGCGCCAGTTGCGGCTGAGCGACTGCCCATCCCCACCGGCCAGGTTCCTTATTCAGGGTGGCCTGATTACATCCAGCTTCTGCCGTCGCCGCTGGAGCAGCCATAGGGCGGCAGGCGGTCCCCGAAACGCTTTTGCAACTGATAGCAGCCCCATTTGCGCAGGGCCATCGGCATGCGGCTGTTGAGCTCGATACCCACTTCGTCGAGCGGGTCCTTGGCAGCCGTCACATAGTCGTACCAGCGATAGCCGGCCGTGCCGACGATGGCGATGACGGCCACAGCCACGATCATGATGAGTTTTCGCAAGATCAGCATATTCGATACCTCAAGCAGGGCGCGTTCAGAGCTGGAGGCATGTTTGCTCCAGCTCCTTGTTTCCAAGCCAATCCGACGGATTGGCTTGAGCGTCTTTGCGATTCTGGCGATTCCGTCAAATCGCAAAGACGCTTCACGGCGTGATGACATCCTACTGGAATGAACGGAATTTCTGCTGGAGAGCCATCGCGGCCTGTCCCTTGGCGTTGAAATCGTCGAGAAGCGGCTGCAAGGCCGACAGGGTCTTCTGATCCTTGGCGGTGATCATCATGCCGCTGACCTCGAGCTTGTCCTTATTGCCGGTGATGAAATCGGCGAGCCGCAAGGCAGCAGTGGTCATGTCCTGGACCGGCGGCAACATCTGCTTGACGTTCCTGGCAACCTCCGTCACGTCCCGCTCATAGGCCTTGTCGAAGACGGCCTTGAGATCGTCCGGCTGCTTGAGCTGCGCCTTGGCAGCGTCGGCCTTGGCAAGGGCCTGGTCGATGGCGCTGCCGAGCTCGCCGACAAGATTGTGCACGGCTGCCAGATCCTCGCGCCGCGTCGCCAGATCACCCATCGAGCGAATAGAGCCCTTGGCCATGATGGCGCCGAAGCGCTGCTGTAGATTGCCAGGCTCACCCGTCGGGCCTGCCGCAAAGTCGGTGATGATGGCGTAGTCCTTGACGTAGGGGCCGAAGGCGTCCTTCTGGTTGCCGCTCAATTGCGGCACATGGGCGCCGGGCTTGTCGAGAATGCGGGTTTGCAGGAATTCGATGAATTCCTTGCGCTGGCTGGGTTCCTGGTCGCCGCAGGCGGAAAGGGCAAGGCAGAGCAGAACACCCACAAACGCTATGGGTCGGGCAAACACATTCATACGATCGCTTCCAGGCAATTCGAATTGCGTGATTTGATGAGAGATTCCAGCAAGAACATTGAAATCATGACGATTTCCAGCTTTCCAACAGCAGGACGAAGCCAATCGAAGAAAAGCAAGGACAAGGGGAAGGCAGGATAAGTATCTCAAGAGCAAAGCGCGTTCATGGCTGGCGCTCGTCAGCTCTAACGCCTTGTTTGGACGCATCTTTGCGATTCTGGGCGGGCTCGCCGAACCGAAAAACGCTTTAGCATGCCGCACCGTTCATTCAAGCCTTGTGCACGACTAGATCGATATGCGCCCTCCGGCGGTCGGCGAAGTCTGGGCCGAGGTGTCCCGAAATTGTTCATTGAAGAGAATCATATTGAGGCTGCCATGCGCGACGATACGGCTCCGACATTTCTATCCTCGACGGTCTCAGCTCCCGCTGCGTATTTCCTGCGCGAGATCTGGCAAGCCGTCGGCGGAGATCCTGCGCATCTCAGCCATCTGACGATAGAAGGCGCCGGTGCTCTGCCCTCGACATTCCACGTTACCGATCTCGCCGGCGCAGCGGTGGCCGCCGCCAGCCTCTCTGTCGCCGAACTGGCGTCGTTGCGACAAGGCAAATTCCCCGCCGTGCAGGTCGATCGGCGGCTGGCCTCGTTCTGGTTCCTCACCACGCTACCGCCGCAGGGATGGTCGATGCCGCCGCTATGGGATGCTGTGGCCGGCGATTATAGGGCGGCAGATGGCTGGATCCGGCTGCACACGAATGCCGCGCATCACCGCGATGCTGCCTTGGCTGTCCTGAGGACGCATGCCGAACGCGAGGCGGTGGCTGCCGCCGTGAAGCAATGGCAGGCGGCGGCCCTGGAGACGGCCATCGTGGCGAAGAATGGCTGCGCCGCCACCATGCGGACGCTCGCGCAATGGGCCGATCATCCACAGGGAAGGGCCGTCAATGCCGAGCCGCTGCTGCATCGTAGCAGCACCGCTGGCGGTGACCGGTCACACCTGCCGCTGTCGGCAGCTCGGCCTTTGCAGGGCATCCGCGTACTGGACCTGACGCGCATTCTTGCCGGTCCCGTTGCGACGCGCTTCCTCGCGGGCTTTGGGGCCGAGGTTCTGCGCATCGATCCCCCGGGCTGGGAGGAGCCGGGCACCGTGCCCGAGGTCGTGCTCGGCAAACGCTGCGCCCGGCTCGATCTGAAGAACCCCGACGGTCTGCGCACGCTGGAGCAACTGCTCGCGCGGGCGGACATCTTCGTTCACGGCTATCGGCCCGACGCGCTTGCCCGTCTCGGGCTTGATTCGACGCGCCGCCGGCAACTCAATCCGGGGCTGGTCGATGTGTGCCTGGACGCCTATGGCTGGAGCGGCCCCTGGAGCGGACGGCGAGGCTATGACAGCCTGATTCAGATGAGCACGGGCATTGCCGATGCAAGCATGCGCGCGGCAGGGCAAGACCGCCCGACACCGCTGCCCGGGCAGGCAATCGACCATGCCACCGGCTACCTCCTGGCCGCCGCGGCCGTCCGGGGGCTGGTGGAACGGCTGCAGACGGGGCGGGGATGCGAGATACGCGGATCGCTCGCGCGCACCGCGCTTGCTGGTTTCAGCTGGCAACCAACCGGACGACGCCGAAGCGCCGGCGCCCGAGCAACCTTCCGACTGGTCCGACCTCGTCGAGCAGACCGGTTAGGGACCGGCCCGCCGCATCCGCCCGCCCGTTGCGATCGCGGATATCCCAATGATGTGGGATTTGCCCGCGCCGAAGTTGGGATCTTCAGCGGCGGCCTGGCTGGCCGACAAGGCCTGACCACGCACCCGCAGCAGCGCTGCTCATGCCTGAACGCCCCCGCTCCTTAGGCCGTGGCTCTAGGACTTGGCCAGGGAAGCGCGTTTTTGTGCCGGGTGATTCCAATAGGTGGTCTGGCCCTGATAGGCCGTGACCCCGGCAATGGCCGTGGTCACGAGCGCCGCGGCGAGCGTCGCCACGATACAGACGGCGAAATAGTGCTGGCGACGAGCGATCCCCCGGCGGACCTTCCTGGCCCGGGATTTTCCCTCGATAAGGTCCAGCAATGTTTCTTTCCGCACCAAGATTTCGCCCTCGAACTGTCGATATGACGTAACGACAAGGCAGGACGCAATCAGACCTGTCAGTGCGATTTCGCACATTGCGATCATCATCTGGCCGCAATGGCTGAAAAGGGGAATGAGGCCGGCGCGACGACCGTTGCATACGGTGTTGCCGTCGGAACCCGCGAGGAGGCGGGTTCCGTAAACGACCGTCAAAAGCCCATGCCGCCGCCTCTAGGCATGGCTGGCGGCGCCTCCTTGTCAGGCAGCTCAGCCACCAGAGCTTCGGTGGTGATCAGCAGGGCGGCGATTGACGCCGCCCCCTGCAGGGCTGTCCGCACCACTTTGGCAGGATCGATCACGCCGGCCCGGACAAGATCTTGGTATTCACCCGTGTAGGCATTGTAGCCCCAACTATAGCTGTCCTTTTCCAGAAGCTTGCCGATGATGATGCTGGCATCGGCGCCGGCATTCGCCGCGATCTGCCGCGCCGGCACCTCGATTGCGCGTCTGACGATATCGATGCCGGTCTTCTGGTCGCTATTGCCCGGTTTCACGCTGTCGAGGGCGCCGAGCGAACGCAACAGGGCTACGCCACCGCCGGGAAGAATGCCTTCTTCCACGGCCGCGCGGGTGGCGTGGAGTGCATCGTCGACCCGATCCTTGCGCTCCTTGACCTCGACTTCGGTAGCGCCGCCGACCCGGATCACCGCCACGCCGCCCGCCAGCTTGGCCAGGCGTTCCTGCAGTTTCTCCCGGTCGTAGTCAGAGCTGGTCTCCTCGATCTGCGCCCGGATCTGGGCGATGCGGGCCTGGATCTCGGCCTTCTTGCCAGCGCCGTTGACGATGGTGGTGCTTTCCTTCTCGATCACCACCTTCTTGGCCTGCCCAAGCATTTGCAGGTCGATATTTTCGAGCTTGATGCCGAGATCCTCGCTGACGACGCTGCCGCCGGTGAGAATGGCGATGTCTTCCAGCATGGCCTTGCGGCGGTCACCGAAGCCCGGCGCCTTGACGGCGGCAATCTTCAGCCCGCCGCGCAGTTTGTTCACCACCAGCGTGGCGAGTGCCTCGCCTTCCACATCCTCGGCGATGATCAGCAGGGGGCGGCCACTTTGCACGACGGCTTCGAGCAAGGGGAGCAATGCTTGAAGACTCGAGAGCTTCTTTTCATGGATGAGGATGTAGGGATCTTCGAGGTCGGCCCGCATCTTCTCCGCATTGGTGACGAAATAGGGTGAGATGTAGCCCCGATCGAACTGCATGCCTTCCACCACCTCGAGTTCGGTGGCCAGCGCCTTTGCTTCCTCGACGGTGATCACGCCCTCATTGCCGACCTTCTTCATCGCCTTGGCCAGGAACTCGCCAATCTCCGCATCGCCATTGGCCGAGATGGTGCCGACCTGGGCGATTTCATCGTTCTTGGTAACCTTGCGAGCGTGCTTCCTGAGATCGGCGACCACGGCTTCCACTGCCATGTCGATACCGCGTTTGATATCCATCGGATTCATGCCGGCGGCGACAGCCTTGGCGCCCTCCCTGACGATGGCCTGGGCCAGAACGGTGGCGGTGGTGGTGCCGTCACCAGCCGAGTCCGAGGTTTTGGCGGCGACCTCGCGGACCAATTGGGCCCCCATATTCTCGAACCTGTCTTCCAGTTCGATTTCCTTGGCGACGGTCACGCCATCCTTGGTGATGCGGGGGGCGCCGAAACTTTTTTCGATGACGACATTCCGGCCCTTGGGGCCGAGCGTCACCTTGACCGCGTTTGCAAGCACGTCCACGCCTTGCAGCATCTTCTCACGTGCTTCGGATGAGAACTTCACGTCCTTGGCAGCCATGACAATTCCTCCTTTGACTGGCTCGACGTTTGGCAGAAATGCGCCTTTTCGCGCCAACTTCTTGTTTTGTCGTGTTTTCTTAATCGAAAAGTCTATCAACTTTTTCGGAAAACGCTCTAGCCCAAATATGAACCTGGCTTCTCTCCTGTTCCAGCTCTCAACATTGCTGCGACGGAAGAGCAAACGGGCCGGAATTATCCCTTGGCGCCGGCAAGAGGGCGTTGCAAATGTCGGAAGGGGCCGCTTTTTGCACGGTTGCGGGAGTGCCCTGCAGCAGATCTTGGCTGCGCCGCGAGGGTCCCTCTCCATTCGATCGCAGGTGCGGTCGTCGAGTGGATACGCTGCCGGAAGCGCACCTGAAGGTGCAATGATCCTGCAAGGAACCCGGTATAGTGGATATTGTCGGTGGGAAGAGGACGATATTTCGCATTCCACCCGATCTGGCGGTTTGCCAAGCACGGTCGAGGGTGTAATGCTTGCCGCGTTCCACGACTCGCCAACAAGCATACATTCCTGAATGAAACCCCCCTCCAAGCCTTTCTTTGTCGAGGTCAGGCGATCGCGATCGACTCCGACCCAGGCCTCTCCACCCCCGCGACAGACGTCGTCCTGGGAGGATACGCCTGAGCCTGCGAGTTCGCGATCCAGAGCTTGGCAACATGCTGAGCAATTCTTTCAGCCTCGACCTGCCGGCCCTGGGGCCGAGCGCCCAGAGCCTGCTCCTCTGGAGCATGTGGCTGTTCCCGCTCAGGCCGCAGTCGAGCAGAAAAGCGAGGCCGAGGTTTCCCCGCGAGTCGAGGCTCGTGGTGGAGAGGAAGGCAAGAACGGTGCCAAACGCGGCCGGAAGGTAGCCAAGGTCCCGGCGCTTGAACCGGAGGAGGCGAAGACTTCTTCGGTAAAAAAGGCGCGCAAGAAAAAGGTGCCACGGGAAGATTCCGTTTCCGTGCAATCGCAGCCATCAGCCTCTCGGCCGGAGGAGGCCAGCACGGTCCTGCATAAGACGCCTTCTGCTTCGAGTTCATATCTGGACGGCACCGCCGCCGAGGATGAAGCCGAGGTGGGCGGGCGAAAGCCCCTGTCGGCGCGCGCCGCGCGCTCCGCAGCCAAGCCTGCAGAACGCTGGACTTGCCGGTTGCGGCATGTCCGCCGGAGTCTGGGCGCGGGCCGCATCGGATAATTGCATCCGCAACACACTTCCAGTCTCGCCAAGGGCATCGCCTTTCGACTGACGCTGTTGGTACGACCGTCTGCCTGCCGGGCGATGCCCGGCCCTGCGTGCATTCAGCGCGGAGGGTAAAGGCGTTGGCTGTTCGGCAAAGCGGGGGCTGAAGGTGTACACGGAACAAGGCATTCTCAAAGTCTCGATCGCCGTCACGATTTTCGTGGCCGGCTTCGGCGTCGTATTCGGCCTGCTCTCCGGCTCCTTCTCCATCGTCTTCGACGGCGTCTATATGCTGGTCGATGCCAGCATGAGCGGCCTTGCGCTGATCGTGGCGAGCCTGATTGCGACCAATTCGTCTCCCGCCACCGCCGTGGGCAAGCTGCATGAGCGCTTCACCATGGGCTTTTGGCACCTGGAGCCGATGGTTCTCGGCCTCAACGGTGTGATGCTGATCGGAGCGGCCATCTATGCGATGATCAATGCCATTGGCAGCCTGATGGTCGGTGGCAGGGATCTCCAATTCGGATATGCCATCCTCTATGCAGCCGTGGCCTTGGCGGCCTGCATCGCCATGGCCGTGGTCGAGACCCGCATGAACCGGATCATTCGCTCCGATTTCGTGGCGCTCGATGCCAAGGCCTGGATCATGTCGGCCTCGATCACCGGGGCGCTCCTTCTGGCCTTCTGCATCGGCTATGCGATCGAAGGGACCCGTTTGGACTGGCTCACGCCCTATGTCGACCCCGCGGTCCTGCTCCTGCTTTGCCTGGTCATCATTCCTCTGCCGGTTTCAACCGTCAGGCAGGCCCTGTCCGAAATCCTTCTGGTGACGCCATCCTCTCTCAAGGACCATGTCGACACGGTCGCTAAGACCTTCGTTGCCAAATATGGCTTCCTGACCCACAAGGCCTATGTCGCAAAGGTCGGCCGAGGCCGGCAGATCGAGCTTTATTTCATCGTGCCGGCTGGCCGGCCCGCCATGCGCCTGGAGGAATGGGATCGGATCCGTGACGAGATCGGCGAAGCGATTGGCGGGGAGAGCCGGGATCGTTGGCTGACCATCGCCTTCACCACCGATGTCGAATGGGCGGTGTAAGGCGGGCCAAGGTCGCCAGTCTGACCTCCAACCTCGCTGAGGCTGTAATTTCTGATAGAAATTATTTATTTATATCAAATTTTTACCGATATTTTCTAAAGTAACCCAGAAGGGAGGTTAAGGCAAAATCTTGGCCTTGAGCCATAGGAAGAGGGGCAGGCGCGTCCACTGATTGAGGCGATCCGTATTCGCAATGTCGGGAACGGGCTCACGCAGGGCCGTGATCGCCAAGCCCGCTTGCGAGAGCGCGGCGACATAGTCCTCGAGCGGCTGCGACCAACCGGCGAAGTGCATGCGAAGGCCATCATGCTCCTCTTCGCCCTCGAAGCGCACGCGGCCGTAATAGCTGCCCTCCAGGACGAAGGGCGCATCGGGTGCGGGGCCGGCGAAGTGACCCCGATCCCGAAAGGGATGCACCAGTGAAATCAGGAACTCGCCGGCCGACTTGAGGACGCGCCGGGCTTCGGCAACGGCTGCAGGGACATCCTCGACATCCATCAGGACGTTGTAGGCCACGACCAGATCGAAGCTCGCAGCAGCGAAGGGCAGGCGAGCAGCACTGGCGACGGCATAAGCGTCGGCCGATTCCGCTTCCCGGGCAGCATCGACCATGGGCGCCACGGCATCGGTTGCCGTTACGTGATAGCCCAGCTTGCGCAGTTCGCGGCTGACCCGCCCTTCACCGCAGCCGATCTCCAGAGCCTTGCCCTGGCCGGGGCCGATGAATGCGAGCAGTGACTGGCGATAGGCCCAGAAGGCGTCATGTTCGGGCGAGCGCGCCCAAGCGATCCATTGCTGGGCGACACCGGTCCAATGGGCTTCGTCCGATGAACGGTCCATCTTGTCTCACTCCGATCGGATTGCGATGATTCGAAGCGGCGAACCTAAAGCAAGGCGCGTTCAGGCGGAAACGGCCTTTGTTCGGGCCTTTGTTTCGAGACGTCTTGGTGATTCCGATCGTCACGTCGAACCGCGAGATGCTTTCGGAGAGTGCCCACAGCGCGCGCAAAAGACCATTGCCGTCTCCAGGCCTTTCCCGCGAGCCGAGCGGCAAACCAGCGCGGTTGCGGTACCACTCGACGAAATTGCTTGCGGGCATGCCGGCGCTCGGCGCAAGGACAGGCGCGAAATGGCCGGCCGTCATATGCTCCACGATGGAACGGTCAGGTCTTGGTTACGATCGAGGTCTTGGCCATGATTGAGGTCTTGACCCCGATATTGCTTGGAGGCGGGGGTCCATGGTTCAGGTCATCAGGCAATCGAGCGATGTGCTGGTACTCGGTGCCGGCATCATCGGTGTCTCGATTGCTCTGCATCTTCAGAAATTGGGACGATCCGTCATTCTCGTCGACCGGCGCGCCCCCGGCGAGGAAACCAGCTACGGCAATGCGGGCCTGATCGAGCGCGCAAGCGTCATTCCCTACGGCTTTCCGCGCGAGCTCTCGACGGTTCTCCACTATGGGCTGAACCTGTCGGCGGATGTGCGCTACCATTGGCGCTTCCTGCCCAAGGCCCTGCCGTGGCTCGCGCGTTTCTGGTGGGAATCCTCTCCCAGGCGGCTGCGCCAGGCTGCCCTCGACATGCTACCTTTGATCGAGCATTCGGTCGATGAGCATGCCAAGCTGATGGCCGATGCCGGCATTTCGGAACAATTGCGACCGACCGGCTGGATGGAGGCCTATCGCACCACCGCGGCCTTTGAAAAAGCCTGTTCGGCGGCCAGACAGCTCGACGAATTCGGCCTGCGCTACGATCTGCTTGGCGCTTCCGCTCTGCGCGAGAGAGAACCGAATCTTGCGGGGGTGTTCGCAGGCGCGGTGCATTGGCGCGATCCGGCCACGATTGCCGATCCCGGTCGGCTGGTGAAGGATTATGCCGCGCTTTTCAGCCGCAATGGCGGTAACTTCGTTGAAGCCGACGCGACCGCCCTGCGCCAAGAGGAGGACGGCTGGAGCCTGGAGAGCCCGACCCGACACTATCATGCGCGCGAGGCCGTCGTCGCCCTCGGGCCGTGGTCGGACCGGCTCTACACGAAATTCGGCTATCGCATGCCGCTCGCGGTCAAGCGCGGCTATCATGTGCATTTCAAGCCGGCTCCCGGCGCCGTACTCAATCGACCTATCGTCGACATCGAGCGCGGTTATCTGCTGGCGCCGATGACCCGCGGTATCCGACTGACGACGGGAATCGAGTTCGCCTCACGCGATCACGCGCCGACGCCGGTGCAACTCGACCGGACCGAACCTCATGCCCGCGAGGTGTTTCCGCTCGATCAGCGCGTCGAGGCCGAGCCCTGGATGGGATCGCGCCCATGCCTGCCGGACATGCGTCCCGTGATCGGCCCGGCACCGCGCCACAAGGGTCTTTGGTTCGCCTTCGGCCACAACCACCATGGCTTGACACTCGGCCCGGCCACGGGGCGGCTGCTGTCGGAAATGATGATGGGGCTGCCCACTTTTGCCAATCCGGCTCCCTTTGCGATGGGTCGATTCGGCTGAAGGCGACGGCCAGCCGGCGCGTTCAGCCATGAGCGCGCTTTGCCCCAAGCGACATGGTGGTGCGGATCTTGGTGAAGAGGGCGGCCGGCAGAACCGGCTTGTGCAGCAGGGGAATGCCGCTGGCCTCCGCTTCGCGCAGCCGTTCAGGCGCGGTATCGCCAGTGATGAGAATGGCAGGCAAGCCGGGGATTTGTTCCCGCAGGATCGCGATCGCCTCCGCGCCGGTCCGCTGCTCGCGCAAGCGGTAGTCGCAGATCACCAGATCCGGCGTCAGACGGCCGAGGCAAAGCCGCGCCTCCTCGATGCCTTCTACCGCCTCACACTGCGCTCCCCAGGTTGTGAGCAGGCGCAGCATGCCTTCCCGGACGGCTTCGTCGTCGTCGATGACGAGGATCCGGCATGGCGCGCCCAACGCCGTGTGTTCGGCCAAGGATTCGGACGGCGCGGGATCGGCAGGCATACCCGGCTGCCCTGTGGCGAGCGGCAGGACGAGAGCGAATTTGCTGCCGCGGCCGACCACCGAGCGAAGCCGTAATTCATGATTGGCCGCCCGGGCGAGCCGCTCGGTAATGGCCAATCCCAGGCCAAGCCCCTTGCGGCGGTCACGCTCGGGGTTGCCGAGTTGATGAAACTCGCGAAAGATCTCCTGCTGATTGTCGGCGGCGATACCGATGCCGCTGTCCCAGACCTCGACATGCACCTGATCGAAACGGCGCCGGCAGCCGATCAGCACGCCACCGCGATCAGTATAGCGAATGGCGTTGGAGATCAGATTGCGGAGGATCAGTTCAACCAGCGCTGGGTCCGATTCCACCACGACATCGGTATCGCGCTGGCGGTAGACGATGCCTTTTTCATCCGCCGACGGGGCAAGTTCAGTGCCGATCCTGTTGAGCAGGGGCTGGAGTTCGAAACAGCGCTTGCTCACCGTGACCACGCCGGCTTCGAGCCGCGAGAAATCGAGAAGCGTGTTGAGCATGTCGCCCGAGGCGCTTGAGGCGGCGCGGGCATTGTCCAGGATTTCGCGTTGCTGTGCCGTCAATTGGCCGCGGGCGAGCACTTCCAGGAACAGGCCCTGGGCATGGATAGGTTGGCGAAGATCGTGGCTGGCGGCGGCCAGGAATTTCGATTTCGCCTGGTTGGCCGTTTCTGCCTCGAGGCGAGCAGCCTGGGCGACCGCCGTCTCCTGGCGCAGGCGCTCCACCAATTCGTTGTTGTCGAAACGCAGCTCCACCATTTTTTGGAAGGTCTGCGAAGCGCTTCGCGCCGAAGCGATGATGGCGATGCAGAATAATATGCTGCCGATCGCCATCCCCCAATACATTGGATCGCCAAGCGTGATCAGCTTGAGGGCCAGTAGGGCGATGAACACGACCGAATAGCCGACAAAGGCCGGCAATACAGGAGCCATGAAAGTGAGGGATCCGGCCTGGATGCCGGCCATGAAGCAGATCAGCAACGCTATGGCGAGCGGAGAAGCCTGATCGAAGGCGATCCAGGGTAATATGCCCCGCAAGACGCCGATCGCCGTGGCAAGGATGATGGTATAGCGCTGATAGCGGCCGACCTCGGCAACGGGATCAGGGCTGTCGCGAAAGCGGCTGGCGAGCAGGCGCAAAAAGGGCACGGGGAGAAAAGCGCAGACCGCCCAGATTGCCAAGGGAAGCACTGGAGCATCCAGGGCGAAGATGACGGCCATCGCCGCATTGCCGATGCCGCCGATGATGAAGGCGAACGGCGCCGTGCCGAGCATGAAGCGAAGCTGCTCCGCAGCAATGCGAGCTGGGACCGGCTTGAACCAGGGAACCGCCATTCAGCGCATCAAGCCACGTTCGCGGGCCACGGCCACGGCCTCAGCCCGGCTCGCCACATTGAAGGCGGCCAGCAATGCCTGGACATGCACGCGCACGGTATTTTCCGACAGGTTGAGGTGTCGCCCGATCACCTTGTTGGAATAACCCCGGCCCAATTGGTCGAGAACCTCGTATTGACGCGGCGTGAGCTGGGCCTGGCTTCTGGCGGCGGAGTGGGCAACCTCGCTGGGCGGCATCTCTCCCCGCAGGGCGCCTTCGACGGTGGCGACGATACGATCGGTCGGCTCAGCCTTGGACAGGAAGGCCGCGGCGCCCTTGGCCAGCGCTTCCGCTCGGGTGTCGACATCGTCATGCGAGGTGAGGATGATCACCGGCGCGCCCGGCCAGCGTCGCCTGAACACCGCAAGCCCTTCCATTCCGCTCAGGCCGGGCATCTCGATATCGAGCAGCACCGCATGGGGCCGCACCTGATCCTCGGCGATGGCCTGGGCGATCGAGCCGGCTTCGCGGATCATGGCATGCGGCAACCCCTGCTCCAGCACCAGGCGCAAGCCCGCGCGCAGGAGCGAGTGATCGTCGATCAGGAGCAAGTGCAGCGGCGATGGGGCGTGCATGACACCTCACTCTAGGCCAGTTGCCGAGCTTAGACCATTAGTCCATGCAGACTAGTCCAAGACAGACTATGGAAAAGGCTCTAAGAAGTTTCTAAAGTCGCTTTGACCAACGGGTTGGAGTTGAGTGGAGCAACTTAGCGGGATTGGTCTCACGACGAGCTTGCCGGCCGATTTTGGCTAGACCGCTTGCCGCAAGAGAATCGGATGGATGAGGCTTTCGCCTCGTCGATCTACCGCCGATCCTGACAAGCGGGCCGCGCTTTCAATGGTAGCCAGCGGGACAGGGTGGCGCACTATGTGCTTCGGCAATTCGCCGCCGAAGGTCTCATGGTCCATTTTCTTGGTGAAAGACCCCTCCCGTGGAAACGATACCCGCTCCCCATTTTCCCGAACAAGACCGGCAGGGTGCGCCGTGGACGATCGCCGTCATCGACGAAAAGCAGCTCACCCGTAGTTGCCTGACACACAGCCTCATTTCTGCCGCCCCCGCTTTTGCTGCGCGCGGATATGCCAGCCTGGCGGAATGGCACCAGAACGGGGGAGGGCACGCATCGTGCATCGTCCTGCTTTGCGTCACGGGTCAGAAAGCAACCGAGGCGATCGTGGAGCTCGATCTCGATTATGTGTCGCGCCATGAGGGCGACGTGCGGGTGATCGTGGTTTCCGACATCGAGGATCCCCGACTGGTCGTGGCGGCTCTCGGCAGGGGCGCCAGGGGCTATATCGGCATGAGCGCCAGTCTGGATGTTGCCCTCGCGGCCATACGCCTGGTGGCGGCGGGAGGCGTCTTCGTCCCGGCGAGCGGCCTGTTGCCGTCTAAGTCACGCGCCGGCCTTGGCGGCGAGGAAAGCCAGGATGAAGGGGTGCCGCGGCAGGCAGCATTCACGCCCAAGCAATTGGCCGTGATCCAGCGTTTGCGTCAGGGCGAGTCCAACAAGATCATCGCCTACAAGCTGAATATGGAGGAATGCACGGTCAAAGTGCATATCCGCAACATCATGCAGAAGATCCGGGCGCGCAACCGTACCGAAATCGCCTACATGACCAATAATCTGTTTGACGGCGATATCCAGTGATGCAGCCGGAGGGAGTCAGCGAAGCTCCGGCCCGCCCCGAGGACCAGGCTCGCGGCGCTGCGAGCCTCAAAGCGCGCCGGCTTCAATGATGCGAACGCCGGATCGCCGGGCCCGCGCGACCAGGTCCGCACAATCCTTGTCGCCCGGAAAGGCGATGACCAGGAAGGGCTCGTAGCAGTTGAGCATATGCTCGTTGCGCAGCGGACCTGCCGACTTGCCATATCGAAACCAGGACGCGCGCTCGGCGATCGACCGGACCCGATGCGCGACGGCCCATTTGGTCGCCAACAGGTCGGCGCCACGCTTGCCGCCATGAACGATACGAAACGCGCCTTCATCCATCAGAAGACGGTCCAGGATCGCAAACACGCGTTGCTCGTCAATGACCCCATCATTGCCACAGACGAGGACGGTCTTGAGCTTGCCCGGCGGCCGGCTCGCGGTCTCCCCGCCGGGAACCTGCGTCAGCGCGAGACTTACATCGTGAATGTCCATCGTCATGATTGCCACCGGCGGGACCCGCGACCGTATTGGATCGCAATTTCCTGTATTTCTTCGTGCTGATGCATCTGCCTGGGCAGAACGTCTTTTTGCTCTCTCAGGGAAATGCCGTGGGTCTAGCCGCGATGCCTGATGTCGAACACGTGCCGCAGCCGGACACCGGCTCGGTACCTGGTTCGGGTCAAACCCTCAGCCCTTCTATGCTGCTATTAAATCGCCAACCCGCGTGACAGGGATGTGATCCGATTGCCCCGTCAGGGCAGGGCCAAATAAGGTTGGAGCCGTTGCGCGCGAGCGCCCCATCCGTGCCCAACTCTCGTGGCATCCTTGCCCCGCAATTGAGACCGATCTCTGTCCTTCAAACCTTTTGGTATGCGCCGCCCTTGTTGAGTATCGCCGACGCCCTCATCCACGCCCTGACATCCATCATCCTCGCTTTGGCAGCCATCCGCGCGACCGGCATCATTGCCCTCACAGCCGCCGGTTTGCTGGTGGCGGGCGCGGTAGCGGCGAGTATCCGGCGAAGAAAACGCGGGTGAGGGGCCTTGCCAGCCGTCGGCATCCGGGATCGCGCGCGCTGGGCCTAACGCAGCGGGTTTTCCACCGCCGGCTCACGCTGATAGGTCGCCAGCACCTGCCGCAGCTTGCGGCCCAGCAAGAGAAGGGCTGCCAAGCCGGCGCAGAGGCCGAAGCCGAGGGCGACGACCTGCAGCATGGACAGGTGACCATCCAGACTTGCGCGTAGCCCTGCCCCAGCAGCGACCTGCAAGGCGATGCCGGGCAGAATGCCAACCCCGGTCGCGACCAGGAAGGGGCCGAAGGCGATCGACGTCGAGCCGAACACGAAGCTGACCAGGCTCGAAGGCGCGATCGGCGCGCAGCGGCACAACAGCACGATGCGCCAGCCGCCCAGCCGGACGGCCTCGCGAAGCGGTTCCAACAAGCGCCAGCGCCGGGTGAGCCGGTGCCCGTAGCGGCGTCCGACCACCACACCCAGCCAATAGGCCACCGACGCACCGAGGATGGAGCCGATCAGGGCGAGCGGAATGCCGTAAAGCCCGTAGGCGGAGCCGGCTACGATGCAAAGCGCGGGCCGGGGCAGCAAGGAGACCGCACTGACGAAGAAGAGCAGCAGCAACACGGCCGCTCCCCATTCACCAGCAAAGCTCAAGAAATCCGCCTGCATGCCCAAGCCAGTCCCGATGTCGTTCACCGTTCATACCGCGTCACAGGCAAGATGCAACCTCGGGGGCTTTGCTCAAGGGACATTCCCGCGATTCGCAGAGCGCCTTGCCGATCTTGCCGCCCGAAAACAAAGCACCCGGCGTGTCGGGCGCCGGGTGAAAAGTTGGTTGCTATGCCGCCGATTTGCGGCATGGGCGCACTATTGTCGGACGATGTGACACAGCCGTGAAAGTGCTCGCCCAGACCGATTTGCGAGGTTACGAAGTCAATAGAGATAGAAAAGCATTTAGAAACAGCCGGGTGCGAACGCGCTCCGTTTTGGAATGAAGCGTGACGCCCGGTCGCAGACGCACCCTCGAAAGCCGAGCAAGCCTGTCAGAGTATGGTTTCGAGGATATTGGCCGCGTCGCCGATATCGGCCTGGATGGCGCGTACGGCGCCGGCGTGGTCGCCGGATTTCAGTGCCTCCACCAGGACACGATGGTGCTTGTTCGAAACGACGAAATTGCCGCGTTCCTGCAGCAGGTTGAAATAGGGGCTGACCTGGAGCCAGAGAGTTTCGATGATGCCGAACAGGGTTTCCGAACCGCTCGCCTGATAGATCTCGAAATGCAGGGCCCGGTTGGCGCGCAGATAGATCTTCCGCGCCTCCTTGTTCGGCTTGATATTGTCCATCTCCTCGACCAGTTCGTCCAGCCGGGCGAGTGTCGCGGGCTGAAGGTTGGGCACGGCCCATGACACCGCCAGGCCTTCGATCTCCAGGCGAGTCCGCGTCAGATCCGCCAGCCTTTCGCGGGTGAGATGGGGGATGCCGAGGCTCCGTCCGGCCACGACGGTGAGGGCCTTTTCCGCCGTCAGGCGAAGAATCGCCTCGCGCACGGGCATGGCGCTGACGCCGAAGGCATCGGCCAGCCACTGAATGGTGATGGACTGGCCCGGCGCCAGATCGCCATTGAGGATCAGTTCCTTGGCCTGGCGATAGACGTCCTCCTGCATGGTGGCGCGCTGCACACGCACGACCGAGAGCGGCTCTCGCGCCTTGGACCTGATTTCGCTCATGACACCTCCGCGTTGCAATCCCGATGCCGGGTTCTCGTCTTGTAGGTCGGTTCGCCGTCCGGAGAAAGCAGTCCTCTGCGCTTGCAAAATTTCTGATCTTTGATTTATGATCAAAGTAGCTCAAAGAAGCTGGCTCATCAACGAGTCGAAGTGCCCGCCGCAACGAAGCGGGCTGACAGGGAGGGAAGAATGGGATTGGTAAAGCGCGGCGCTGCCCTGGTGGGCGCGGGACTGCTCGGCCTATGCGCCCTTGGCGGGCAGGCCGAGGCCAAGGACAAATACAAGATCTATCTGTCGATGAGCTATATCGGAAATGACTGGCAAGGCGAGGCCGCCAACATGGTCAAGGCCATGGCCGCCAGCAAGGAGTTGGCCGACAAGGTCGATCTCCAGGTCCAGGTCGCCGGCCCCAATGCCCAGCGCCAGATCCAGCAGATCAACGCCATGGTGCAGGCCGGCGCCAAGGCCATCGTGGTCTTCCCGATCTCCCCCACTGCCTTGAACGCAGCTGTGAAGAATGCCTGCGGCAAGGGCGTGGTGGTGATTGCCTATGATGGCGAGATCACCGAACCTTGCGCCTACAACGTCACGATCGACCAGAGCGAAGCAGGGCGGGTCACGGCCGAATGGCTGGCCAAGAAACTGAACGGCAAGGGCAACATCATCGCCATCACCGGCGTACCCGGCACCTCGGTCGATACGCTGCGCACCAAGGCCGCCAAGGAAGTCTTCGCCAAATATCCCGACATCAAGATCGTCAACGAAGCCATCGGCATGTGGAGCCAGGCGGTGGCCCGCACCGAATTATCCAAGATCATGGCCACCCGCAAATGGGACGAGATCGACGGGCTGTGGATGCAGGTGGGCTGCTATACCGCCAACACCATGCAGATCGAGGCCGGCGCTACTCCCGACAAGCTCAAGCCTTGTGCCGGTGAGGGCTCGAATGGCGGGCGCATCCAGATGCTGCCTGTGGGCACCGAGGTCGAGGGCGCCAACGGCACCTACACACCAATGGCCGCCCCCCGCATTTCCTATGCCTCACCGCCTTATTCGGGTGGCCTGGCCCTGAAGCTCGCCATCGCCAAACTCGATGGCAAGGACATCCCCAAGCACACGGTGCTGCCTTTGCCAATCGTGACGAACGAGACGATCAAGCTTTGCCAGGAGGGCAGTTGGGCGGAGATGAAGGCCGGCTGCAATGCCTTCAAGCCTTCTCTCGTTTCCAATCCCGGCTGGTTCGCCTCGATCTATTCGGCCGAGACGCCCGAACTAGGGCTGTCGGCGGCGCTGGTCGGCCAGCCCGAGAACTGACGGCGGCGTGGGTCTGCGCCATCCTTGCTGACCCACCTGTACTGCTTTGAGCATCGTACCGAAAAGGGGGCGCCGGTTTTCGGCAAAAACGATGCGGCATCAAAGATCTGCAGCACCAGAACCGATTCCGGCTCCGGTGCTGCCGACAACACCAATTTCCAGGGACCGGCTCGTATGTCATCCATATCCGTTCAGACGGCCTTGTCGAAAACGGCGGTTGCGGCCTGCGATATCAGTCGCTCCTTCGGACCGACCATCGCCGTCGACGGCGTCTCCTTCGAGGTCCTGGCAGGCGAGGCCCACGCACTGCTGGGCGAAAACGGCGCTGGCAAATCCACGCTCGTCAAGCTGCTGTCCGGCCTGATCATGCCCACGACAGGCCATTTCGAGATCTTTGGCCAGCAGGCGGTGCTCGGCAGTCCGCGCGCAGCCCATCGGCTCGGTATTCAGACGGCTTTTCAGGAACTCACCATCGTCAAGGACCTGACGGTGCTGGATAATATGCTGTTGCCCTATCCGCCGACCCTGTTCGGCCAGATCCGCCGCTCGGAGGCGCGCCGGCAGGTGATTGATCATCTGGAAGCGCTCGGCCTGGAGGCGATCGATCTCGATACCGACCTGCGCGATCTCGATCTCAACATTCGCCAGAAGATCGAGATTGCCCGCGCCTTGTTCCGCCGCCCCAGGATCCTCCTCCTCGACGAGCCGACTTCCACCTTGTCCGGCCGGGACATCGACTGGCTGGGCGGCCTGATCGACGGGCTGAAGCGCGACGGCGTGACGGTGGTGTTCATCTCTCATCGCATGGCGGAGGTGAGGGCCTTTTGCGATCGGGTCACGGTCCTGCGTGGTGGCAAGCATATCGCTACCGCCAGCCTTGCCGATGTCGCCGACGAGGACCTGATCGGCATGATAGCGGGCAGAGAGCTGGGTCGTTCCTTTCCGCCCAAGCCGCCGGTGCCGTCGCTGACCGGCGATCCCGTGCTGTCGGTGAAAGGACTTGGTACCCATAAGAGGCTCGATGAGGTCAGCCTCGATCTGCGTGCGGGCGAGATTCTCGGCGTCGCGGGCCTGCAGGGCATGGGCCAGCTCGAGCTCTTCTCGGCCCTGTTCGGCATGGAGGAATATCGCGGCGAGATCCGAATTGACGGGCAGGCGGTGACGCTGACCTCCCCGCGCGACGCCATCGAGGCGCGTATCGGCATCAGCCTGGTTCCCGAGGACCGCAAGACCGAAGCCCTTTTCCTCAAGCTCGACGGGCAGCGCAATGTCTCCCTGCCGGTGATCGAGCGCTATACAAGGTTCGGCCTGATCGACGAAACCCGCGAGGAGGCGGATGTCGCCAGGGTCTTCGGCAGGCTCAACGTGCAGATGCGCGCGCTGTGGACCAGCGTGAAATCCTTTTCCGGCGGCAACCAGCAGAAGATCGCCATCGCAAAATGGCTGTTCGCGCAAAGCCGCGTGCTGCTGCTGTTCGACCCGACCCGCGGCATCGACGTCGGCACCAAGCACGAGATCTATGCCTTGATCCAGCAATATGCCGCCGCCGGCGGCGCCGTCCTGTTCCATTCCACTGAGATTGCCGAACTCGACCATCTCGCCCATCGCGTCCTCGTGCTCTATCGCGGCAAGGTTGCGGCCGATCTCACCGGCCCTGCGATTTCCGAAGACGCCATTCTGCGCGCCACGCTGGGCAGCGCTTCCACGATCCGGGAGGCATCATGAGCGCGGCCCACGTCGACATGTCCCTCAAGCCGTCGCGGGCCAAGCGCGCGGGCCTGCGCTGGTCGCGCCATCGGGGTGCGCTGATCGCAGTCACCGCCTTCCTGGCCTGCCTCGGGCTGATCCGCCTCGTCAGCGGATCCCTCAACTATTACGATGTCTCGACCATTGCTACGGGCGGAGCCACGCTGGCGACGGCTGCTATCGGCCAGACTATCGTGGTGTTGTCGGGCGGGTTCGACCTGTCGGCGGCTGCCGTGGTTTCGCTGGTGAACGTCACGCTGGCAAGCCACATGCAGGACGATCCTTCCAGCATCCTCTTGTGGTCCTGCGCCGGCATCGCCATCGGAGCGGCGGCGGGGGCGTTCAACGGTTTCTTCATCGCCTTCCTGCGCCTGCAGCCGATCGTCGTGACGCTCGCGACGATGTTCATCCTGCAGGGGGTGACGCTGCTGGTGATGGACAAGCCCGGCGGCCAGCTTCCCGCTGACTTCACGGCCTTCTTCACGGCCGACGCGATCCCCGAATGGCTGCCGGGACCGGTTCTCATGCTCGTACTCCTGGTGTTGGGCTGGCTTTTCCTCAAGAATACCGTCTTCGGCAAGGCGATCTACGCGATCGGCTCTGACCGGGACGCGGCCCGGGCGGCGGGCCTCAACACCCGCCTGTGCGAGTTCTTTGTCTATGTGCTGGCCGGCGGGCTCTACGGCCTGGCCGGCGTGTTCATCAGCGCGCAGACCGGCTCGGGCGACCCGCTGGTCGGCAATCCCATGCTGCTGCAGATGTTCGCGGCCGTGGTGGTTGGCGGTACATTGCTGGGCGGCGGGCGCGGCGGGCCTGTTGGTACCATCTTCGGCGCCTATGTGCTGATGATGGTGGTCAACATCCTGCTCGTCCTCAACGTGCCGGCCTTCTATTCCTCCGTCGTCGAGGGCACCATCCTGATCCTGGCGGTGCTCGGCGCTTCGATCACCCGCACATCGGTGCTCGCCACCACCCTGCGCCTGATCGGCCATCGCTTGGCGGCCTGGCGCCAGGGCCGCCTGCCGCGGCAGCTGTCACTGCCGGAAACGCGGTTGCGACTGCCGGCCGAGCCGGTTCAAGCCGCGCGATCTCAGATTGCCCGTCCCAGCTTCTGGATCCGCCGCCAGGAGGATCTGCGCACGGTCCTTCCAGCCTTTGTCTGCTTTGCGATCGTCCTCATCGTCAGCCAGTTCGTGCTCGGCAGTACGCTGGCGTCGTGGGGCTACTACAATTCACTGATCGTGCTCGCGAGCTTCCTGGCCATTCTCGCGCTTGGGCAGGGGAGCGTGATCCTCACCGGCGGCCTCGACCTCTCCCTGCCGTGGACGATCGCGTTCTGCGGCATCGTCAGCGCCGGCCTGATGAAGGGATCGGATAGTGCGATGCTCTATGCCCTGCCGCTGGCCCTGGCGATGGGTACGTTCATCGGCCTGTTGAACGGCCTCGGCATCGTTGCCCTCGGCTTGTCGCCAATCGTGATGACATTGGCGATGAACGGCATCCTGCAGGGCTTTGCGCTGGTCTATTCCGGCGGGACGCCCGACGGTTTTTCGGCCCCGGGGCTGCGCTGGATCATGACCGGGCAGGTGATGGGTGTTACGCCGATCGTGCCTCTCGTCGTCCTGTTCGTGTTCCTCGCCATCGTCCTGCTCGGCCGGACCGCCTTCGGCCGGCGTGTCTATGCCATCGGCAATGGCGCGCGCGCTGCCCAGTTGTCAGGCGTGCCGGTCGGCGCAACCACGGTCAAGGTCTATATGCTGTCCGGCTGCTGCGCGGCCCTGGTGGGCTGCCTCCTTGCCGGCTTCTCCGGCCAGGCGAGCCTGGGCATGGGCGATGACTATCTGCTGCCGTCCATCGCCGTCGCCGTGGTTGGAGGAACGCTGATCACCGGCGGGCGAGGGCGCTATATCGGCATGATCGGCGGCGTGCTGCTGCTGACGGCCCTGCAGACCCTGCTGGCCGGCACCACGCTCCCTTATGCGACCCGCGCCATTCTCTACGGGGTCGTGGTGCTTTGCGCCGTTATCACATTGCGTGAAAAAAATTCCTGAAAACATTGTAAATCAAGGAAATATCCATGACCGGAATCGCCCTCAAACCTGGCCTTCGCGTTCTCATCACAGCCGGAGCTTCCGGCATCGGCCGCGCCATTGCCGATCTCCTAATCGACAATGGCGCCAGGGTGCATGTGTGCGATGTCGCCGAGCAGCATCTTGCCGATTTCAGGGCAGCTCATCCCGGACACGGTGCCAGCCTGTGCGACGTCTCGGACGAAGAGGCCGTGGCTGGGCTCTTCGACGACGTGCTAGCCGGGCTCGGGGGCCTCGATGCGCTCATCAACAATGCCGGCATTGCCGGGCCGACCGGTGGTGTGGAGGAGATCTCGCCCGCCGATTGGCGCCGCACCATCGATATCTGCCTCACCGGGCAGTTCCTCTGTTCTCATCACGGCGTGCCCCTGCTCAAGCAGGCGGGCGATGGCGCCATCATCAACCTGTCCTCGGCCGCGGGGCGCTATGGCTATGCCTATCGCACGCCGTATTCGGCCGCCAAATGGGGTGTCATCGGCTTCACCCAGAGCCTTGCCAAGGAACTCGGCCCCTCCGGTATCCGGGTCAATGCCATCCTGCCCGGCATCATCCGCGGGCCGCGCATGGAAGGGGTAATCCGCGATCGCGCCACCCAGGTCGGCGTGCCCTATGAGGCGATGGAGAAGCAATATCTCGACCGTATCTCGCTGCGCCGCATGACGGGCCCGGAGGATGTCGCTGCGATGGTGCTCTTCCTGTTGTCGCCGGCCGGCCTCAACATCTCCGGCCAGTCCCTGGGCGTCGACGGCAACGTCGAATCCTTGTGAGCGCCCCCTCTCAGTCGGGAACATTCCCATGAAGACAGCCATCATCGGATCCGGTTTCATCGGCCGCGCCTGGGCCATCACCTTCGCAAGGGCCGGCCATGAGGTCAGGCTCTGGGACAAGGACGCCGACGCCTTGCCGAAAGCCTTGGCCTTCATCGACGAGATGTTGCCGGATCTTGCCGCAAATGACCTTCTCGGCGGTTCCGAACCTCGCGAAGTCAAGGCACGCATCCGCATCGAGCCCGATCTTGCCGTAGCGCTCGATGACGTCGACCACGTCCAGGAGAACGCGCCCGAACAGGTCGAGCTGAAGCGCACTCTGTTCGCCGATCTCGACCGGCTGGCGCCCGCCAAGACGGTGCTGGCAAGTTCGACTTCGGCGATCCTGCCTTCCGCCTTCATGGAGCATCTTCCCGGCCGCCAGCGCTGCCTCGTGTGCCATCCGATCAATCCGCCCTACCTGGTACAAGCGGTGGAGGTCTGCCCCTCGCCCTGGACCTCGCAGGAGGCCATGTGCAAGGCGGCCGACTTCATGCGCAGTTGTGGCCAGTCACCTTTGGTGATGAAGCGCGAGATCGACGGTTTCATCATGAACCGCCTGCAGGGTGCTCTGCTCGAAGAAGCGTTCCGCCTGGTCGCCGACGATATCGCCAGCGTCGAGGACATCGATATAGGCCTGCGCGACGGGCTGGCCTTGCGCTGGTCGTTCATGGGTCCCTTCGAGACGATCGACCTCAACGCGCCCGGGGGCGTGCGCGACTATGCCGAGCGCTACCAAGGCATCTACGCCAACATCTTCCCGTCGGTGCAGTACCGCGTCGATTGGGCTGGCCCCGTGATGGAGCGCATCGAAGCGGAGCGCAGCGCCCTTCTACCGCGCGACAAGCTCGGTGAGCGCCAGAAATGGCGCGACCGCCAGCTGATGGCTCTGCGCGCGCACAAGCGCAGGGCCGCCAAGGACATCGGAAAGTGAGTAAACGGCATGGCCCGCAATAAAGTCATCATCACTTGCGCCGTAACCGGCGCCATTCATACGCCCTCGATGTCGCCGCATCTGCCGGTGACGCCGGAAGAGATCGCCGATGCGGCGGTCGGCGCCGCCGAGGCTGGCGCGGCGATCGTGCACCTCCACGCCCGCAATCCCGTGACCGGTGAGCCCGACCAGACGCCGGAGGCCTTTGCCAGGTTCCTGCCCCAGATCAAGCAGCGCTCGAACTGCGTCATCAACCTCACCACCGGCGGTGCCCCGACCATGAGCATCGAGGAGCGCGTGCGACCGGCGGCAACCTTCGCGCCGGAGGTCGCCTCGCTCAATCTTGGTTCCATGAATTTCGGCCTGTTCGGCATGCTCGATCGCTTCACCGATCTCAAGCATGAGTGGGAGCGAACCTATCTCGCCAACAAGGACATCATCTTTCGCAACACCTTCGGGCAGATCGAGCACATCCTGACCACCTGCGCGGGCAACGACACCCGTTTCGAGTTTGAATGCTACGACACGGCGCACCTGTACAATCTAAAATATTTCTTCGATCGCGGCCTGGTGAAGGCGCCGCTCTTCATCCAGACCGTCTTCGGCCTGCAGGGTGGCATTGGCGGCCATCCCGACGACGTCCAGCACATGAAGCGCACCGCAGATCGCTTGTTCGGCGATCAGTATCGCTGGTCCGTCCTCGGTGCGGGCCGCAACCAGTTCAACATTGCGGCGATGTCGGCTGCGATGGGCGGCAACGTCCGCGTCGGGCTGGAGGACTCGCTCTGGAACGGGCCCGGCGTGCTCGCCCGCTCCAATGCGGAACAGGTCACCAGGGTCCGCCAGATCATCGAGGGGCTGGGCCTCGCCGTGGCGACCCCGGACGAGGCCCGCGAAATACTGAGCCTGAAAGGCGGCCATGCCGTGAATTTCTGAGCACTTGATCGGGGCTGCCAGCCGGAAGGCTGACGACAAAACGGCTGAAGGAGAGGGAACGAGCATGCGTATCGAAGTCTTGCTGGATGTGAAGACCACCCTGGGGGAGGGCCCGCTTTGGGACGTCGACCAGCAGCGTCTCTACTGGATCGACAGTTTCGACGGCCGCGTCTTCCGTGCCACTGCCGATGGCAGGGAGCTCCGGGCCTGGGACGTGCCGCAGAAAATCGGCTCCATGGCGCTGCGCAAGGACGGCTCGGGCGCCGTCGTCTCGCTGGCGCGTGGCTTCCATCTTCTCGACTTCAAGACGGGTGATGTCGAACTCATCGACGATCCCGAGCCCGACCTGCCCAACAACCGCATCAATGACGGCAAGGTCGACAAGCGCGGCCGCTTCATCGCCGGCTCGATGGACACGATGGAGGAAGGGCCGAACGGGGCACTCTACAGCCTGTCGACGGACTTCAAGGTCACCAGGCTCGATTCCGGCATCATCTGCTCGAACGGGCCGTGCTGGAGCCCGGACGGTGCTATTTTCTATTTCACCGACACCTGGTCCGGCGAGATCTCCGCGTATGACTATGACCAGGACACTGGCGGCGTGTCGAACCGCCGGACCTTCGCCAAGGTCGATGGATCGGGTGGTGGTGCGGCCGATGGCTCGACGGTGGACGCCGAGGGCTGCCTGTGGAATGCCCTGGTCTACGATGGCAAGCTGGTGCGCTATCGGCCGGACGGCTCGGTCGACCGGGTGATCGAGATGCCGGTCAAGAAGGTCACCAGCGTGATGTTCGGCGGTCCCGATCTTGATGTGCTCTATGTGACCTCGATGGCCAAGCCGCCTTTGCCGCGCTTCCCCGGCGACGGCGTGTTGCGGGGCAGCCTCTTCGCCATCCATGATCTGGGCATTCGGGGCATCCCGGAGCCCCGTTTCGGCGGGTGAGGGGATCGGAGAATGGCAGGGACGTGGCAGCGGTTCCCGGTCACGGCGTAGGCGGGCGTCCCGTCAGAGGCCCCTGACATGAACTCCGATGGGTTGGCTCGTTGAAGTTAAGGATAAGAATGACCTTGTGCTGATAACCTGACTTATACGAGGTGGCCACGCTAAATTGGCTTGCTCATGCACCGAGCGCGCATACCCGTTTGGCGCATCTTGTGCCTATGCCGAAAGGGCAAGCCCCTTCCTTGTATTTATAAAAAGATATTATATATCAATGACATATATAATATTCCTATATCGATGTCTTATCGAGCTGATCTGCTTTGTCAGGTGTAGTGCATAACCTATATCCGCCACTCTTATGGCGATAAAGGCGTGCCGAAGTGCCATGCCCTGGTCCGCGCTTGCTGAAGCAGAAGCCCTGATCTTCCGGCTGCTGTGTCGCGCAGCCGGAAGATTTCTCAATCAACTCTGCAGCGAGCCCGTTCGAAGCGAGGCACGGCCGCAAGCGAGCCCTATTCTACAACCTGTACGATCCGGCGGGTGCCCGGATCGACCAACACCACCTCGTCGTTGATCACCGTATATTTGTAGCGGACTTCACCATAGTCCGCGGGCACGTCATAATATTCGATACCGTCCTCGGGCAGAACGACGCCCACATTGACGGGCTCCTCATAGCGGTAGGACGGAACGTGCCTCTCGATCACATATTGACGGAAGCGGGGGCGCTGCTGAATTCCCAGCAGTCCGTTGATACCGCCCGTCACAGCGCCAACCGTGCCACCGACGATGCCGCCGATCGGCCCGGCGTTCTCATTACCGCGTTCCGCCCCTTCCTGGGCTCCGCCCATCACGCCTTGCGCCTGGGCAGCGGCTGGCAGCCATAGCGCCACCAAAGATACGCCAATCAAGTTCATCAACCTGTTTGTCATGGTCTTTCTCCGCGATTGTCGAGTGTACGCACTCCAGATATGAGCAGTATAACAATCGGAGGATAAAATTGTTCCCATATAAATTTTCCTAAAATAAGAATTATGGCAGCTGCCTTCAAATTATCTTTGGTTTCTCAATGAGAACACATTTCAGATAAATGTATGGCGTTTATATTATTCTGATAAGTTCTGAAGATACCGATCTATATAGAACGAGAATTCTTATCGGTCTTGCTTACACGCGCGGCAATGAGCTCTCGATTCCAGCGTGGGTAACGGTCCTCCAGGGCACATCAGATCATTGTCCGCCAACCGGATTCGCCATCGTCCGTGGGGCGCCACGCCACGGCGTATGTGCGAAATCGCACATACGCCGCAGGGAAATACCTCTATCGCTCCACGCAGTTTGTAGGCCTGCTGGATAGGGGCGGTCTGATATAAGGTAATATGGTAATGGGTACTGCTGTTCTTTCCGACGCCTATAGGAGCGTCGACATGTTTGATCGCCCGCCGCGACTGCGCGATGACGCAGCGCTACCGACGGCGCCCATTGCCACGCCTTCCGTCACGCCTCGGATTGCAACAATCCCGGTCCTCATCATCAGCGCGGCAACGCTGATCCGAGACTGTCTGGCGCGCTGCCTCGCCGATTCTGAATTGAACTGCACGATGAGCGGCTACGGATCGGTAGACGAATGGCGCCCGTTGGACCCAGCCGCTCCCGTGACCGTACTGCTGTGCGCAACTGGCGACTGGGCGACGGAACACGCCATCTGCGACGACATTGCCAAGCTGCAAGCCAAGGCTCCCGATAGCCAGATCATCGTACTCTCCGATGCCGAGAATCCCGCTTTGGTTCGCCGTACCCTGGAGCAAGGCGCCCGTGGTTTTGTCGGTATGACCTTCAATCTGGATATGGCGGCGGCGGCCATTCGTCTGGTCCAGGCCGGGGAGAGGTTTGTGCCTGTTACGAGCCTCCTGGCTGCGCAGACAGCTCCCATGCAGGCTCCGGAGAAGGGGCCATTCCACCAGGTTCTTACCCAAAGGCAGATCGACGTCATCGACCACTTGCGCCGCGGCGAGTCCAACAAGATCATCGCCTACAAGCTCGAAATGAGCGAGAGCACGGTGAAGATCCATATCCGCAACATCATGCGCAAGATCAAGGCGCGCAATCGCACGGAAGTGGCGATCCTGACCCAGGATCTGTTCAACTGATCGCGGGGATTTCCCTCAACGGTCGTACCGACCGCAATTCCAGTTGAACCGCGTCAAATCTCAAAATGCTCCAAGGCTCCCCAAGGGGAGCCTTTTTCGTGCGTCGGCGGCAAGACGGGAACATGGCGCCAGGTCGGGCGTTATAGTTGGGTGCGGTGCAGGCTACGAGCCATCGCCGTCACGGATCACCAGAACGGAGAACATGATGGCCGACTCGATTTCCTCGGACGATGTGCGCAAGGAACTGGAAAAGCAGATTACCGAACTCAGAAAGGAAATCGGCGCACTTGGTAAATCCATCGCGGACCGTGGCGCCGAAACATTGGAGCGCACGCGCGAGGCGGCCGCGGAGGCCGTGGATCGAGCCAAGGGACAGACGCGAGCTTCCTTCCAGCAAGCACGCGAGCAAGCGCACGCCGTGACCGATGCGGCGAGGGAACACCCAGGCACCGCCGCGACGATCCTGTCCTCAGCCGGCATTGTCGGGTTCGTAATAGGGCTTGTGGTCGGCGCCACCCTGCTCGGAAGCGAACGCCGTTGATGTTTGCGTGTCGAGCAAGCATCGACACGCTGTTCTGAAACAGTTTTTCGGCCAGGGGTGCTTTACCAGCTGCGCTTACTTGTCGACCAGGGCAAAGCGCAGCCTGGCCGGTTCGCTTGCAGGATTTGGCCAACCCAGGGTCGAATTGGCAAAGGCATGAAGGAGAGCAGCCAGCCGGGCGCAAGGCTCCGAGCCGGCGACGACTGCCTTGCCGGCTTCATCTGCGTCTAAACCATACCGCACCTGGCATTGAAACTGTTCCAGGGCGCCATCGAGCGACCTGACATTCAATCGGCTCCCGGGCAGCAGGCATTGCCGAAGTCTTTCGACGGCATCGACGGAGGCTGTGAGCGCGTCAGGCTCGGCACGATGCGAACCATTGGCTGAAGACAGGCGATGGTCAGGCAGGACGACCAGCCAATCGGCGAACATGCAACCATCGAGATAACGAAGGCTCAGGCAGATGTCGCGATCGAGCGATGGATCGCTGCCGCTCAGCCGACTGGCTCTGTCGGCAAATGAGAAAAGCGTGCGCACGTCATAAGCTTGCATCGGATCCGTACCTTGATGATTGTCGATGGCGAGAACCACCGCCAACAGCAAAGGTTTCTGGCCTGCGACGAATTGGAGCAGAGCCACAGGGTCAGCCGGCGGGAACCACGGGGCCGGTTAGCAGGTTCAGCAGCAAGGCGTTTGGACATCAAGGCCACGGCGATCGGGCGGGGTCTGCGGCTTGAAAAGGGGAGGACGATATGCGTGGCCTTGGCCTTCTGGCTTCGTTTGCGGGACTGATCACCATTGCCAGGCTTCTGGATGACAATCATCGGCTGCGCCGGAAACTGGAGGTGCTGAATGCGCACGGCGCGGCAGCCGCCGGTAGGCACCGGAATATGGCGATGCAGCCTGCCGATCCTTGGGACGAGGTCGACGAAGCGAGCGACGAGTCGTTCCCTGCCAGCGATCCGCCCGCTTTCACCGCACGCCGCGGGACCTGAAACATACCGAAAACCGGCATCCGCTTTTCGGCACGGTGCTCTAACCGCCAAGTGCTTTGACGATCAGGATCAGGGCGGCGGCGATGATTACGCCTCCGATCAGCCGCGCGGCGAGTGGACCGTTCGGTGCGAGACGCTCGAAGCTGATGGCCGCCGTGACGGCTGCCATCATGCGCAGATCCATCATCCCGGTCATCAGAAGGATCGTGGTCAGGCCGACGGAGTTCAGGCTGCAATGGGCCCCCAGCCGCAAGCCGTCCAGCAAGGCCGCGTGCGCCGGTCGCTCGACTCTGTTTGCTGGCATACCGTGCCAGCAGGCGAGCTGGTGGGCCTTCCATGGCGTGAATTGCCAGGCGCCGGCCAACAGAACGATCAGGCCTGCGGCGAGCGGTACGGTACGCGACAACTCCGGCAGCTTGGCGCATGCTACCGCGAAGGTTGCGCTGCACAGGAAGACAAGGCAGCCGACCAAGGCCCACACCGAGAGATAACCCACGCCGATCAGGGCGATGAGATGGCCGGGACGCCTTTTTCCCGCCGCGACCAGAGCCTCGCGACGGCGCCATAGAACGGGCGACAGGCTCGGCAGCATCATGGCTGCCATCATGGCCAGCCACATGGCGAGGAAGGATAGGGCCAAGCCGGGCCAGCTCTGCCCGCATATCGGCAGCCACATCATCGACATCGTCCAGTTGCCGGGCATCGGGATCTCGCCCATGCCGGCCATCGCCAGCGACCATTCCAACATGATCGCCGTGCCCAGCGCGAAGGCGAGACCCAGACAGCCGACAAAGGCAAGCCGGGAGATCCATCCGGCGCCGTCATGCGCTGGGCTGTTCCATATCCTGCTGGCGTGAATGAGGCTCATGACGGGTCTCGCGGCGTTCTCGATACGATCCGGTGTTTCGTGCTAGTCCGGGAGTGTCGGATGGTGGGAGTGACAAGTTTGGCGGGATTCGAATGGACTCGCTGATTACGGCCGCGGCCCGTGCGCTCGCCGCCGGCGATCCGCTCGGTGCCCTGAACCGGGTTGCCCTGCGCGACGATGCGCCGGCATTGGCCCTGCGCGGCATCGCAATGGCGCAGCTCGGGGACCTCGATCGCGCTCGAACACTGATCCGAAGCGCGAGCCGTGCCTTCGGCACCAGGCAAGCGGTGGCGCGCGCAAGATGCGTTGTCGCCGAGGCGGAGATCGCCTTCGTCTCGCGCGATCTAGGCTGGCCCGCCAAGGCCCTTCATGCGGCGCGCGTGACGCTGGAACAGCATGGCGACTGGGTGAATGCCGCACATGCCAGATATCTCGAAGCTCGGCGCCTGCTACTGATCGGGCGCCTGGACGCCGCCGAGGCAGAGCTTGCCAATTTCGATCCCGCGCCGCTGCCGCCGGCCTTGAAGACGGCGCATGATCTGGTGGTCGCCGGCATTGCGATGCGCATGCTGCGGACCCGACAGGCCCGTGAGGCGCTGACCCGGGCCAAGCTGGCCGCACGCCAGGCCGGGATCCCGGCGTTGGCGGCGGAGGTCGAAAGCGCCATGCGGATCCTGGACACGCCGGCCGCGCGCCTGATCACCGGCGGCTGCGAACGCCCCGTGCTGCTCGATGAAGTCGAGGCTTTGCAGACATCGAAAGCCTTCCTGGTCGATGCCTGCCGTCATGTCGTGCGCGATGCAGAGAAGGGGGCTTCGCTCGCCAGACGGCCGGTGCTGTTTGCCCTTGTCAGGGCGTTGGGCGAGGCCTGGCCCGGCGATGTGACGCGCGACGAACTGGTGGCGCGCGCCTTCGGAGCCAAATCGGCCGACGAGTCCCATCGCGCCCGGCTTCGGGTCGAGATGGGCCGCCTGCGCGCGATCTTGCGGGGAATGGCCGCCGTCAACGCGACCCGGCGCGGCTTTGCCCTGGTCCCTCGCCGTGCCGGCGACGTCCTGGTACTGGCCCGGCCGGTCGAAGAGAAATATGCAGCGGTGCTGGCGTTCCTCTCCGATGGCGAAGCCTGGTCGAGCTCGGCTCTAGCGCTTGCGCTCGGTGCCAGCCAGCGTACGGTGCAGCGCGCCCTCGACGAGCTCGCCTTGGCCGCCAAAGTGCAGTTCTTCGGCCGCGGCCGGGCACGCCGCTGGGTGACGCCGCCCGTGCCGAGTTTCGCGACAACCTTGTTACTCCCCGCGCCTTTGCCATGAAGTTAGGGTCGCCCGATGAAACGGACATCAGCAGAAATCCTTCGCGAATATGGCCCTTTTGCCGGTGTCGAGGCCGTGCACGGGGTCAGCTTCGATGGTGACAACGTCTGGTTTGCGTCCGGCGACAAGCTGAACGCACTCGATCCCGACAGTGGCAAGACGGTGAGGTTTCTCGATGTCGCCGCGCATGCCGGCACCGCTTTTGACGGCCGGCATCTGTTTCAGATCGCGGAGGATCGCATCCAGAAGATCGATCCGGCCACCGGCAAGGTGCTCGCCACCATTCCAGCGCCCGGCGGCGGCAAGGATTCAGGCCTGGCCTGGGCGGAAGGCGCCCTTTGGGTCGGCCAATACCAGGACCGCAAGATTCACCAGATCGATCCTGAGACCGGCGCCACGCTACGCACCATCGAATCCAACCGTTTCGTCACTGGTGTGACCTGGGTGGATGGGGAGCTTTGGCACGCCACCTTGGAAAATGATGAGAGCGAATTGCGGCATATCGATCCGGCTACCGGCAAGGTTCTCGACAGCATCGAGATGCCGGCCGGCCTGGTCGTCTCCGGGCTCGAATCCGATGGGGGCGATCGCTTCTTCTGCGGAGGTGGTGCCAGCGGAAAAGTCAGGGCCGTCCGCCGGCCCTCTAGAGCAAAGCGCATTCATGACTGAACGCTTGTTTGCTCAGACGAGCACCGGCCGGTTGGACACGAACAGATCGGCGAGAATGCCGAGAGCCTGATCGAGCTGATCGATTGCCGGAGCGCCGAGGCTTATCCGCACGCCGCCCTGCAAAGCGGCGGGATCGGCCATTGCTGCGCGCGCCGGCATCAGAGCGACCCCGTGCAGGGCGGCGCGGGCGACGAAACGGTCTGCCGCCTCGGCCGGCATCGGCAGCCAGGCATGAAAACCGCCATTGACCTTCAGTGACGCATGCTTGGGCAAGCGTTCGGTGGCGAGCGCCGAGCGTCGGGCCGCGTCCGCGCGGACCGACGCCGCAACCGCTTCCGCTGTCCCGTCCACCAGCCACATCTCCATGATTTCGGCCAGGAGTGCCGACGCCATGGTGCTGCTCGCCTGCAGCCGTGCCTCCGCCTCGGCCATGCGATCGGGCGGGACGACGAGCGCGCCCATGCGAAGCCCGGGACTCAAGGTCTTGGAGAGGCCGGTGACATAGAAGGTACGTTCGGGCGCAAGGGACGCCAGGGGACAGACGCCTGCGGGCGCGAAAATGCCGTAGACGTCGTCCTCGATGATGGCGACGTCGTGGGCTCGGCATAGGCGGACCAAAGTCTGGCGGCGTTCAGCGCCCATCGTCGCCGTTGTTGGATTGTGCAGGGTCGGGGTCACATAGAGCACCCGATGCCGGCCGCGCTCGGAGCCGAGTGCTTCGGCCAGGGCGTCGGGCGTGAGTCCTTCCTCGTCCATCGCAAGACCGACGGTCTCGAGGCCGGCCTGCCCTGCCGCCAGCAACGCCCCCGGATAAGTCAGCGCCTCGGTCAGCAAGATCGTTCCCGGCGGGCAGGCGATGGCCATCGCAATAGAGAGAGCGTGCTGGGCGCCATGGCTCAGCACGATACAGTCCGGCCTGGCCTCAAAGCCCCATCTGGCCAGCCAGCGCGCCATCAGGCGCCGATGCTCCGGGCGGCCTGCGGGATGGGAATAGGCTCCGAAGGTGCCGGCATCGAGGCGCTTTGCCAGTGTCGACAGTGTGGCCTGTAGCAGCCTGTCGCTCAGCATCTGCGGAGGGGCGTTGATGCCGAGGTCGATTGCGCCGGCCGCCGCGGCCGAGGAACCGGCCACGAACATGCCGCGGCCATGGAGTGACCTCACCAGGCCGCGCTGCTCCAGCCTGGCATAGGCCTTGGTGACGGTGCCGACGCCAACGCCGAGACGCCAGGCAAGGTCGCGATGGGCCGGCAGACGGTCGCCGGCGCCGATCAGGCCGGCGGCAATGTCGTCGGCAAGCGCTGCGGCAAGCCGCTCGAAAGGTGGCCCACCACCTTGTGCCAAGTGCGGTACCCAGGGAGATGCAAGCTTCACGGCAGGACCATCAATTGCGTCACGTGACACTATTGCATATTTCAAAATAGTGTCACGCCGCTATGATCCCGTCAATTCTCTACGGAGCGGCCACTTCCCATGACACCCGACTTCCCATGACACCCGACCTGCTTATCGCCTTCGTCATCTACGCCTTCGTCACCTCGATCACGCCCGGCCCGAACAATACGATGCTGGTGGCCTCAGGAGCTAATTACGGTCTCAAGGCCACCATGCCTCATCTTCTCGGCATCAATCTCGGTTTCTGTGTCCTCGTGCTCGCCGCCGGTTTCGGCATAGGCGGCCTGTTCACGGTCTTTCCGCTCCTGCACACGCTGTTGCGCTATGGCGGTGCGACCTATCTCCTCTACCTTGCCTGGAAGATTGCCAAAGCAGGCAGGCCGGATTCCGAAGGCGGCCAGGATCGCCCGATGACCTTTTTCCAAGCAGCGGCCTTCCAGTGGATCAATCCGAAGGCCTGGATCATGGCTATCGGCGCCATTGCCACCTATACGCCGGCCAGTGGCTTCTTCGGCAATGTCCTGGTGGTGGCGGCCATCTACGTTCTGGTTAATGCACCCTGCCTCTTGGTCTGGGCGGCAGCGGGAACCGCTTTGCGCGGTTTCCTGTCGAAACCTCTACGGCTGCGTCTTTTCAACATCGCCATGGCGTTGGCACTGGTCGCCTCGCTCTATCCGATCCTGGCTGAAGCGGGGCATTGACCGACAGGCGCATCGACATCCCTTGTTAGAGGTCGAAGGTGAGATAGTAGGTCAAGAAGGAGAACAGCAAGGCAAGCAGCACACTTTCGAGCATCAGCTTTGCTCCGGTGAAAGAGGCCGTCAACATGCGCGCACTGCCTTAACCTGCGATTTCCATTTGTTTCGCCGTGATGGTGATATCGCGGCATTTCGCGGTCTCCTGCCCAGCGATGCCGCGGGCATGGCAAGGGCGCAGCTTGCCCCATTCGTCACGACGGACTGTATGTTGCGAATGTGGGGGATTCGCCTTTCTGATAGACTTGGATCGAGAGGCCGGCTGGCGTCACTTCGGTCTTCACAGGCTTGAACCCGAGAGGCTGCCCGCCTTCCTTGAAGAGCCTGCGGCCCTGTCCCAGCACGACGGGAGCGACCATGAGCCTGAATTCATCCACCAATCCAGCCGCCAGCAGCGAATAGGAGAGCCGGCCGCTGCCATGGATTTGGAGTTCGCGGCCGGCCTTTGCCTTCAACGCGGCGACGCCGCCGAGAATGTCGCCCGACAGGATGGTCGAAGGCGCCCATGTGGCCTGCTCGAGTGTGTTCGAGGCCACATATTTCGGAGCGCCGTTCAACTTGCTGGCCACGGGATTATTGGGATCGTCCATCTTCGGCCAATCGCGCGCGAAGCTTTCATAGGTGCGGCGGCCGAACAGGAAGCCATCGGCTTCGGAGACCCAGTCGGTTACCGAGCGCATCAGGGCATCATCGATGAAGGGGACGAACCAGCCGCCACGGACAAAACCGTCCGTCGTTTCTTCATCGGGGCCTCCCGGGCCCTGATAGACACCATCGAGAGACAGAAATTCCATCAATACCAGCTTCATCACGTCACCTCTCGCGGTTTTATTGCCGCTGCTGTCCGGGCCGAGGCCGGAGATAATCAATTACCTTATGGGCTAACTATCAGTCTTTAATACTTAGCACAAGAGCTTAGTTTTTGTGCGTGATGAGCCGGCTTGCCGTGAGGCAGGGAGAGATGACCGACAGGTGGGCTTCCGCCTGTGACGGGTGGTCCGGCGACGAGCGGGGAGGGAGGTCGGGTTAGTGGAACTTGGTTTCCCGCAAATCGAAAAAGCCCTTGCGATCGACCACGGCGATCAGCAGTTGCAATTCCGTCATGGCGTCGGAGACCACGATGATGTCGCCGGTGGTCGTCACGCGCGCCATTGGCCGAATGTCCCTATACTCGCCGTGCTGCGTGTAGAGGCGGGCCTCCTTGAGGACATCGGCGGGTTTACGGCCGATCAGTTCGAGCGTGCCGGTCATCGCGTATTTCTTGGCGATCTCGTAATTGTACCAGGCGTCGCACGGTCCGTAACGGGCACCGGGGTCGGAGCTGAAGCAAACGGCTTCGCCTTCGATCGTATCCGTGGCGTGAAAGATGTCCACCACATAGGTTCTGGGCTGGGGAGCGTCGATCTTCCCCATCTCCTGGAGAACCGCGACGGCCGCGTGCACGGCGGCACGATCCGTGCAGTGCCTGACGATGTGTTCGAGGCCCTTCACCACCTGCTGATAGGTAAGCAAGCCCGTAGCGCTGGATTGCATGGACATGGCGCAACTCTTGAGATGAAAGATTTTCGAGATTTTGAATGAGGAGCCGGCAAGAAATTTCGAAGAGAATGTGAGATGGCGTGAACCTGTTCTTCTGCATAATGGTGCGAAGTCGGGCGGGAGAGAGCTTGCAGCGACGATTGGCGGGTTCGCTGCGAACCAGTTCGGACCCCGTTCAAGCGTGAATCTGCTGCATCGGCGTAATCAGGTCGCTCCACTCGCATGGCGCGGGATCCGCCAGCCCGGTGCGCGGCAAATTCAGAGCGTCCATCCGGACAAAGACGCCGAGATTGACAGCCATATGGGCGGCGATGACGGGCTCACCCGCAATGGTCTTTGGCAGCCCCATCGGGAAGGGGTCGAAACCAAGTTCACTCGCTCTGGTAATCCAGCCCGGATGGGCCTGCCAGACCAGGGTCTGGATATCGAACTTCAAGGCGACATAGGCCACGCTCCGCAGCAACAGACCAATCGGGCCGTTCCAGCCTCGGCCGGCGCCGCGCGCCCGCTTCGCCGTGCCCATGCGGCTCCACTCCCAGGCCCTGGGGTCTCGGATCAGTCCCCGCGAAGCCAGGCCGGGATAGACCTCGGACAGAACATGAGGCTTGATCGTCGGGTTGAGCCGGCTATAGGCCTGAACCTGCTCATCCTTCATGGCCAGGATGTGGATGGTGTCGTCGGTATCGAATTGATCGATTTCCCTGCGATCGGGCCGGCGCAGATTTTCCCAGCCGGCTTCTTCGACAAACGCTTCGTTCCGAAAACGGAAAGCCAATTCCAACTCAAATTGCTTAGAGGAATCAAATCCCTTGATAATGTGTAACATAGCAGAACCTCTCCATTTGTCCGGAGAGACTTGCCGTCATGGTACAGTATTGCAATACCCCAAAAATGGGGCAGTGTCATTGTAGCAAATGTAGTCTATATGCTCTTGAAACTGTATGGGCTTTGGTTCGGGTTCCGAGTTTTTTGGCAACATTCTTGAGGTATTTTGTTGCCGTTTCTTCGGATATTCCCAGGATGCAACTGATCTCCCACGCCGTCTTACCTTCCGCAGTCCAGCGCAGACATTCGGTCTCGCGAGCCGAGAGAACAGGTCCGCCACCGCCGGAAGGACGCGTCGTTCGCAAGCGCCGAATGGCTTCGTAGGCATAGATGCTGATCATGTGGATCGCGGCATTCTCTTCCTCGGACAGAATCCAGTTCTTTTCCGGTGTCGAAATCGAGATCAGCCCCGCGACGGAGGTGAGGCCATGAATGGGAACGCAGAAGCCGTCGCCCATGCCGAAATCCGAACGGGCCTCGGCCATGATCCGGTTTGCGATCGAGTTGTCTTTGAACGCCTCGGCGGCCTCATGCCAGTAATAGGGGTTGATCTGCCGGCCGACATTGTTGGGTATCGGATCATGCATGGCATAATCGCGCTCCACATAGCGCTGCTGCCATGCCTCGGACCAGTTGGAGGCGTGCAGTTCGCGAACACCAGGCGGTGCGCCTGCCGGAATGTCACAAATGACAAAGGAATGGGATCCGAAATTCTGTAGCGCTAAACCAAACGTCGATTTCACCTCATCGACCGTCTTGGCTCTGCGCAGATCATGCAACGTCTCAAAAGCCATGACTTCCAGCATTTGACCGTCCCCCGGGGCTGACAGCCCATCGCCTGTGTAGCTGGTCGAATACTTGCCGCCTTGTGACCGGTGATGAAAATCCGCAGACACGCTACCGGTACACATTATTATTGTGCATGAATGCCCCAAGATTGCCAAGTCCAGCTTGAAGTAAAGAAGGCAAAAACAGCAACCTCCGCTTGCATCATACCGAAAAGAAGGAGTTCATTCGCGATGATATTGGCTGGAGCATAATACTTTAGACGTCTCGCGAGGAGGCCCTTCCTAACCCCTGGCCTGTGCTGGTAGCGACGAATGCAGGCCACTCCATGTCGGCACCTTCGACTGAGGGAGGCTCCTCAAGGGCAACACAGGTGCGATACGCGATAGTGAGAGGCGTTACTGAGGGATGCCAAGTTCCACCTGGCACACAAGAGGCTGGACGCGTGAAGCGATGCAAGCTTCTTACGTGCCTCAAACGTCATGACGCAACGTCAAATAATGAAGAACGCCGTGGAGGCGAGTGCTCCACGGCGCAATTGGTCGATAGTCGACTGTGTTCGGGTGAGAGAGCCCGCCAAGTCTCCTATTGGGCGTCGATGCGCTGGCCGATATGGGCGATGGCCTGCTGATAGACCGAGGCGGCATTCCAGGCCTGGATGGCCGAGAAATTCGGCTCGCCCGGCTGATAGCCCTGGCCAGCGCTCCAGCCATGACCCTTCAGATAGTTGGCGGTCGAATCGAGGGCGCCGGCCGCACTGTCGAGATTGCCGACACCATATTGCAGCACGGTCTTGGGCATGAACTGGGTCTGGCCCACTTCACCATGCATGGAACCGCGGGTTTGCGCTGTGAAGCGGCCGCTGTCGACAAGCTTGAGCGCGGCGTAGAGCTGGTCGGTGAAAAATTCGGGCCGGCGGCAGTCATAGGCAAGCGTTGCCACCGAGGAGAGCATGTTCTGATTGCCCTTGACGGCACCAAAGCCCGACTCCATGCCCCAGATCGCCAGCAGCGGTCCGGGGGGAACGCCGTAACGGCGCTGGATATCGGCAAACAGCGCGCCTTGGGATTTCTTGAGCTGGCGCCCGCGCGCGACGATCGTATTGCCGCCGCGCTTGGCAAGGAACTGATCCAAGGACAGCTTGAAGCTCTTCAGGCCACGATCGGCGTTGATGGTGGCTGTGGCGTAATGGGTGCTCATCAGCGCGGCGATGCCGGCCTGACCAACGCCCTTGGCGCGTGCCTCGGCTGAAAACTCCTGCTTCCATGCTTCATAGCCGGATGCGTTCTTGCCGCATTGGGCAGCATGGGCTCCGCCTGAAAGCTGGAACAGGCTCAAGACCGCTCCGGCCAGTGCCGCTACATGTATCCTCGTGCTCATTCCAATCCCTTTTTTGAGAACATCCAGGCTGCTGGCGACTACAGCAGTGACGCGGGGTCAAGTCAATCGATGCAGAACGGTGCCCACATCTGGCTTTCGATTTTGGGTTTACGAAGCGGTTAAATCTGAAGTGTCTGGTGTCATCGGCCGAGCATTGGGCATCCCCGACTGCGCCACCTGAACCTTCGTGGGTGAATGGCGGCCGAGCCCGATGCGTTCAGGGTAGCAGATCCCTTGCCCTCAGAGCGCGGTGATTTGGCTCCCGAACCCGCCACTCAGCGGTGAATTGCGATTTCCCCACATCGACGTTCTGCTCTAACTTTTTGTTTCAATGTACTTTCCTGTAGCCAGGAAGCCCATAAACTTTTCAGGAAAATGTTTTAGATTGCGGCCATGCCGGATTTGTTCAGTCTTAAAAAAACCGAGACCTTCAGACAGGAGGTCAAGAAAAGTCGTTTTCTGGCCACAGCGGCTCCCGCCACGGATGAAGAGGCGGCCAAGGCTTTCATCAAGGACCATTCCGATCCAACGGCCAATCACAATTGCTGGGCTTGGCGAATAGGTCCGCTCTACCGCTTCAACGATGACGGCGAGCCCAGCGGCACTGCGGGCAAGCCGATCCTGCAGGCGATCGACGGCCAGGCCTTGGATGGTGTCGCCGTCGTGGTCACGCGCTGGTTCGGCGGTATCCTGCTTGGCAGCGGCGGCTTGATCCGGGCCTATGGCGGTACCGCCGCATCCTGCCTGCGCGCCGCCGAGAAGCTGCCGATCGTCGCCCGGGTGGAGGCGCGTATTGTCTGCGGCTTTACCGATCTGGCGTTGGTTCAGGCGCGATTGTCGGCGCATCAGGCGGTGCAGATTCTTGCTCAGGACTATACCGCGACGGGGGCCGAATTTGTCGCTGCGATCCGCGAAGAGTATCTGGCCGATGTCCGGCAGTTGATGGCCGACGTCACCAGCGGTCGCGCCGTGCTGTCCATTCTGACTCAGGGCGAGCCTTCGGCTCGTGTCTGATCGGTGCCGTATTCTATCCCTGATCTTCCGTCTTGCGTTTGCTTTCGCCCTTTTCCTTGCTGGGTTCGGCCGGGCTTTCGCGTTCAACGCTGACGGACAGCTTCTGATAGACGCCGAGACCGACGATCATCGCGGTGCCGCCGAAGAGCAGGAGTGCCGGATAAAGCAATTGCTCCGGGCTTTGCTTGGCCACCTTGAACACGGTCACCAGGGCTTCGAGGAAAACCGCGATCACGATGGCCGACATGAATTTGGTCAGGCTGCGCCGGGCTTCCACGGCGTCGCGCATTTCGCGGGCGCGCAGCACTTCCTCCTCGAGGAAATAGCGAGCCACGTCGAAAACCGCGATGCCGACGACCACGAAGCCGATTGAGTCGAGCAGCGTATTGTCGAACTGGCCGTCTGAATACGCGGCGCGGAAGACCCGGACGCCGGCAATCGCCACAAGGCCGCCCGCCAACACCATCAGGCAGATGCTGGCCACGGTGAAAACGAGCCGAGATATGACTTCCATAGGCCCCCGCAAAGTCTCATCCATCAGCCTCTACCAGGCTGCACGGCGCTGGAAGATGGATCTCCCGGACAGGATCTAGAGCCGTTTCCTTCGCGGTTTCAATAGCAACTCCCGGCCGAAGGTCGACCGGGAGCCTGTGCTTCATCATTTCAGTCGGCGACCAGGAACCAGGAACGGCGCGCGAAGGTGAGGCCCACCGCATAGATGCTGAATGCGGCCACGGCCGTTGCCGGCGCGGACAACTCCGCATAGGCGCCGCCGAACAGATGCAGGCCGATGCCGATGGCGGCGCCGGCAAACCAGGCGACGAGGCCAAGGGGATTGAAGGCCGGCACATGGCTCGAACGGTACTCGATCGTATCGCCAGCCAGGCGCCGGTAGCGGTCGCTGAGGATATGGGCCATCGCCACGGCAACCCAGGCCACCACGAAGATGCCCTGATAGGCGAGGGCTTGCAGGAGATAGGCAAAGACATCTGCCAGCATCAGGAGATAAACGATCAGGCCGACGACGACCGCCCAGCCGATGCGTCCGAAGGGCAGCTTGCCGAAGAGCTGGACCAGGGCCTCCATGTTGACCGCGGCGAGATAGTAATTGGCCGTGTTGATGCGTGTCTGCGTAACCCAGACGAAGAGCAGGCCCCAGACGCCCATCAGCTTGAGCAGGGCGAGGAGGACGGTCACTTCGCTGACCGTGCCGAGATCGGGGACGGTGCCGATCATGAACATGCCGAACAGGCCGCTGACCAGGAAGACCATGACATAGAAGGGCATGCCGAAATTGAAGAAGGCGTGATAGCTGGCGTCCTCCTCGCGGCCGAAGCGGGCATAGTCGAAGGTGAACATCATCAGCACCCACACGCCCATGTAATAGACGAAGCACGACCACCAACCGCCAGCCGGCGCGCCGCCGGCCGGGCCGAGATTGAGCCACTTGTCGCTGTAGCCATATTCGGCGATTGCGAGACCGACGGCGACCACGAGCCCGAGGATATAGAAGGGCAGCAGCACGCCGTTGAACTTGTCGAGCCAAGTCTGGATGCTGCCGAAGATCAGCGGCACCGAATAGAGCACGACGATCAGGGCAGCGATCGCATAGGACACGGACGGAAAAATGGTGTGGATGCCGACGGCGATCACCGACCCTTCGAACACCGCGTAATAGATCGCGGTCGCGCAGAAGATCAGCGTCGCCAGCCCTGCGCCGACATTGCCGAACAGCACGCGTGAGAACAAGGCGACGGACAGGCCGGTGCGAATGGCGAAGCGGCTGAGCACGGCATTGATCAGGCCATAGGCGATCACCGACAGTACCATGCCGATGATGGCGTTGCGGGTGCCGAAGCCGAGGGCCAGGGCGGCTCCGACGACGATATAGAACACCGCGCTGCACACGGCCCACCACGCCATGGTCAGGGCCATCTTGGGCATGCGCTGATCGGGCGGGACGGCCCGGTTGGAATAGTCGAGTGTATCGGCTTCGGCGGCCGCGACGGTGCCTGCCATGATGGTTCCCCTCTCACTGGTTCTGGATGCTGTTTTTGGATGCTGTTCTTGGGTCGCGCGGCCTTTTCAACCGCTTCGGCCAGGGTGGATCTAGCTGGAGGCCAGCACGGCCCGGATGCAGGCGAGCAGCGTTGCGCGTTCGGCGCGAGCCGCCAGCGCCGTGGCCATGTCGACCTCGACGAATTGCGTCGGCGTGTTGGGCTGCATCTGGCCGATGAGGTCCATGTCGGCCGAGATCACGGTGCCGACCATGAAGTAGCCGCCGCCGGATACCGCATCACGATGCAGGATGATCGGTTCGGTGCCACTGGGCACCTGGATCGAGCCGTAGGGGTAGCAGCTGTCGACGATGTTGGAGGGGTCCGATCCCGCTCCGAAGGGGGGCTCACGTTCGACGAAGTGCAGGGGACGGCCACCACGGAAGCGATAGCCCATGCGGTCGGCTTCCGGTGCGACCTTCCACTGATCCTCGAAAAAGGCGCGTCCCGACTGTTCCTGGATGCGGTGCCAATACAGGCCCGGCAGGACACGAAGCTGCGCGGTCGCGCCCGGGCGGCGACGCAGAGGCTCCGGCACGCTGCGCCCTTCCTTGGCCGTGCCTGCTTCGCAGATCGCGAGTTCGTCACCCTTGGCTAAGGCACGGCCCTTATAGCCACCGAGAGCGCCGATCACGTAAGTCGAGCGACTGCCGAGCGCCAGGGGAACGTCGAAGCCGCCGGCGACGGCGATATAGATGCGCGCACCCGCCTTGAGGAAGCCGAAGCTGAGCGTCTGGCCTGCCTTGACGCCGAGGGCGGTCCAGGACGGCTGCTCGACCCCGGCGATCTTGATCGGCATCTCGGCACCGGTGATCGCGATCGTCGTATCCCTGGTGAATTCGAGTTCGGGGCCAAGGAACACGGCCTCCAGGCAGGCATCTCCTTCGTCATTGCCGACCAGGAGATTGGCGGCGCGCAAAGCCAGCCGATCCATCGCCCCGCCGATGGGAATGCCGAGATGGAAATAGCCCGGCCGGCCGAGATCCTGGATGGTGGTGGAAAGGCCGGGATTGAGGACCTTAACGCCCATGGATCATGCCCTCCAGCCTGGCGTTGTAACCGTCGATGTCGTTCTGGAATTCCCGGAGGTCGAAGGTGACCTCGTGCATCTGAGGCGCATAGCGGCCGGAGGCGACGTCGGCGGCGATCGCATCATGTTCGTCACGGCCGATCGGCTTGAACTTGACGATGTCGCCGGGCCGGAAGAACACCATGAAGTCGCGGAGATAGCCGGTCTTCTGCTCGGGATCGAAGATCGGCATAGGCGTGATACCGAACATCTGGTAGCCGCCGGCGCCGCGCACCGAATAGATGCACGAAAAACAGCCGCCATGGCCGACCGTCAGCTTCGGCGTATCGGTGCGGGGCCTCAGATATTTGGGAACCTGGAGTTGCCGGGAACGCTCGACCATCTGGTACATGAAGGGCAGGCCCGCGACGAAGCCGACCATCGAGACGAACCAGGGCGAACCGCTATGGGCGGCGACGAAATCCTCAACCGAGGCGAGGTCGTTGACGCGCGCGGCATATTCGAGATCGGTGGCCCCAGGGTCCTGGTGGCGTTCGCGAAACCGCATCAGGGTCTCATGAGTCCAGGGATCCTGATAGAACACCGGGATCTCGATGATGCGGGTGCCGATCACGGGATCTGCCTTCGCGGCGACCGCCTCGATGACCTTCACCTCCGCCAGGATGTCGTCCGGCTTGATGCGATCGGGATCGAAGCGGATCTGGAAGGATGCATTGGCCGGGCAGATCTCGGTGACGCCGGCAATGCCGGCCTCCCGAACCGCGCGGGTCATGGACAGGCTCTTGAAGAAGGCCTCCAGCGACATGCTCTCGTCGCATTCGACGAACAGGTGTTCGTCGCCGCCAAACGAATATCGGCTCATCATCGGGCGGCCTCCTTCACCGGTTCGGCTGGCGGCGGCGCAAAACGGCTCTCGAGCCAGCCTTCGAGAAAGCGCGTGTGGAAACGCCCCGCCGCCACATCGGCGTCGGCGGCAAGGGCCTCGTGCAGGGGAATGGTGGTGGGAATGCCTTCGATCTTCAGGCCGGCCAGCGCCTGCCGGAGCGTGGAGAGGCAGGAGGCACGGTCGGCACCGCGCACGACGAGTTTGCCCAGCAAAGAGTCGTAGAAGGGCGGCACCGCATAGCCCTCGAAGAGCATGGTGTCGAAACGAATGTCATCGCCTTCGGGCACCGATAGCGCCGTGACCACGCCCGGCCAGGGCATGAAGTTCTTGAACGGGTCCTCGGCGTTGATGCGGCATTCGATGGCATGGCCGGCGACGGCGACGTCCTCCTGACGGACGGAGAGCGGCTCGCCGCCAGCGATGCGCAGCATTTCCTGGACCAGGTCGAGGCCGGTGATCATTTCCGTTACCGGGTGCTCGACTTGTATGCGGGTGTTTACTTCAATGAAGTAGAAGTCCTGGCTTGCCTCGTCATAGAGATACTCAACCGTGCCCGCGCCGCTATAGCCGACCGAGCGGGCGAGGGCGACGGCACTTTGGCACAGGTGCTCGCGCACCTCAGGCGACAGGCCGACGGCCGGGGCTTCCTCCCACACTTTCTGGCGCCGGCGTTGCAGCGAGCATTCGCGCTCGTAGCAATGCACGAAGTTCCGGCCATCGCCGAGGATCTGCACCTCGACATGGCGCGCCTTTTCGATGGCCTTTTCGATGTAGAGGCCGCCATCGCCGAAGGCTGCCGCCGCTTCAGCGGAAGCCTGGGGGAACTGCCGGCGGAACTCGTCCATGTCCGCGGCGACGCGAATGCCACGTCCGCCGCCGCCGGCCGCAGCCTTGATCATCACCGGAAAGCCGATGCGTGCGGCGATCGCCTCGGCCTCCTCGATATTGGCGATGCGACCCCCGCTGCCCGGCACGGTGGGCACGCCCGCCTTCTTGGCTTCGGCCCGCGCCGCGACCTTGTCGCCGAGCAGGCGGATCGCAGAGCCGGCGGGCCCGACGAATTTCATGCCAGCCGCCACGACGGCATCGGCAAAATCGGCATTCTCCGCAAGGAAGCCATAGCCTGGATGCACGGTGTCCACCCTGGCCGCTTTGGCGGCCGAGATCACCGCCTCGATATTGAGATAGGATTTCTTGGCGGCGGCCGGCCCGATCTCGACGGCCTCGTCGGCGAGCTGTACCGCCAGCGAGTCCTTGTCCGCTGCGCTGTAGACCTGCACCGTGCGCAGCCCCAGCGCCTTGGCCGCGCGATTGATGCGCACGGCGATTTCGCCGCGATTGGCGATGAGGACCGAACGAATGTTCATGCCTCCACCTCGGCGAGTGCCTGGCCGGCCATCACGGCGTCGCCGTCATCGACGAGGAATTTGATATTGACGCCGCCGATACCCGCATTGATCTCGTGGAAGGACTTCATCACCTCGATCAGGCCGATGACATCCGCCGCTGTGACGGCGTCTCCATCCTCCTTGAAGAACGGGCTGTCAGGGGAAGGGCGTCTGTAGAAGACGCCGGGCAAGGGCGACATGATCTGCGAAATTGCCATTCTTCATCCCCTCGTGATGGCTTTGGACGGGTGCGCCAGCTCGCTCGCCGGCATGATCTTGATGCCATCGGCCACCAGGGCCCCGCGCATGGCGCGGGCGATCGCAAGGCTGCCGGGCGTATCGGAGTGAAAGCAGATGGAGTCGAAGGCGATGTCGATATCGTCGCCCTCGACGGTCCGCACCCGCTGCTCGCGGCAGGCCCGCACCACCTTGTCGGCGACCGCTGCCGGATCGAGCTTGCCGGTGCGGCGGGTGAACACGATGGAGCCCGAGCGGCCATAGTCACGGTCGGCGTAGAATTCGCGGATCACCGGCTGGCCGGCCTCGACGGCGACGCGATGGGTCAGCGAGACATCCATGCAGTAGATGAAGGCGTTGGGAGCTGTGGCCTGCATCGCATGGACGAAGGAACGCGACAGGTCCTCATTGGCAGCCAGTTCCATATAGAGCGCGCCATGCGGCTTCACATGCTGCAGGCTGGCACCATGGCGTCGGGCAAATTCCCGCAACGCTCCGGTCTGGTAGACGATGTCGTTGACGATCTCCTCGGCCGCTCCCTCGATGCGGCGGCGGCCAAAGCCCTGGAGATCTCGATAGCCGGGATGGGCGCCGATGCCGACGCCGTGCTGGGCCGCCAGCCGGACGGTGGCGTCCATCAGCGATGGATCCCCCGCATGAAAGCCGGTGGCGATGTTGGCGGAGCTGATGAGCTCCATCAAGGCGGTGTCGTCCGCCTCCGCCAGGCGCCATTGGCCGAAGCCTTCGCCCATGTCGCAATTGATGTCGACCGCAGCCAGCGCCAAGCCAGCCTCCCTCTGTAATTAGTCCTGCGCCGGCATCGCCGCCGGTCTTGCTCTGACGTTACGGCGAGACGGATAGATTGAAAAATTCTATAATCAGATGCTTGTTATCTGATTTTCAGAAATAGGAGATTTCCTGACTTCGCTTGAATTTCCCTCATATTGGGTCAATTTTCCGGAGATAAGCCAGAAAGTATGAGATTCGGTGGAGTTCTGGTCGGCCATCTATCGATTTTATAAATATTGATGTAGAGGTCGATCTGAAACGCGAAGGGAGTTGTTCATGCCGGTCAGTCTGCGCCAGATCCGCTATTTCGTGGCGACAGCCGAGCATGGGCAGGTGTCCCAGGCCGCGGGCGAACTCGGCATCTCGCAATCGGCGATCACCACCGCCATCAAGGAGCTGGAGCAGATCGTCGGCGTCGAACTGTTCACCCGCTCCACCCAGGGCATGGACATGACGCCGGCGGGCCGCCAGTTCCTGTTTCACGCCTATGAAATCCTGAACAAGGTCGAGGAGGCCACCAGCCTTCTCCTGCCCGCCAATGATTTTGCCGGCCGGCTGACGGTGGCGGCCACCTACACGGTCATCGGCTATTTCCTGCCCACCCATCTCGGCCGACTGCGACGGGCCTGGCCCAATCTCGACATCCAGCTTTTCGAGCTCAACCGCGAAGCGATCGAGGACGGGTTGCTGGCCAATCGCTACGACATGGCGGTGCTGCTGACCTCCAACGTGATCAATCCCGATCTCACCACCGAGACGCTGATGAGCTCGCGCCGGCGGCTGTGGGTGCCGGCCCGCCACCGGCTGCTGGCGCAGGGCGCCGTCAGCCTCAAGGAGATCGCAGAAGAGCCCTATATCATGCTGACCGTGGACGAAGCTGCCCATACGGCGCTGCGCTATTGGAGCCTGTCCTCCTTCCGGCCGAACGTGACGCTGCGGACTTCCTCGGTCGAGGCGGTACGTTCGCTGGTGGCGGACGGGCAGGGGGTGGCGATCCTGTCGGACATGGTGCTCAGGCCCTGGTCGCTGGAGGGCAAGCGCATCGAGACGATCGTGCCGACCGAGCCGATCCCCTCGATGGATGTCGGCCTGGCCTGGCGGCGGGACGCGGTGTTCACGCCCGCCATGGAAGCCTTCCGCTCCTATTTCCGCCAGGCCTTCTTCCTGCCGCCCAATCGCTAGCGACAACAGCCCCGCGAGCGAAAGGAGAGCAGGAAAGGCAGGCATTGCCGGTCAATCCTTGCGGGTCAGCAGATAGCTGCCGCTTTCATGCAGGCTTGCGGTCCAGCCCGGCTCGATGACGATGGTGGTGGTGACCTCCTCGATGATGGCAGGCCCTGCAACTGACACGCCCACGCCCAGCTTCGAGCCGTCATAGACAGGTGTAGACGTCGCGTCGCCCGATCTGTGGAAGATCGCGGGCCGTCGGTCTTTCAGGGCTTGTTCCAGGCTACCGGTGCTGTCGAGGCGGGGAGGCCTGGGTTTTTCGATCAACCCGAAGAGGGTAGATTCGATATTCACCACCTCGACCGGGTTGTGCCGCTCACAATAGGTGTAGAGTTCTTCGTGACGGGCATGGAAGGCTTCCTTGACCCGGTCGATCGTGGTGTCGTCGATCCTGAAATTATCGATGTCGACCGTGCATTCATGCACCTGGCCGACATAGCGCATTTCGAGGCTGCGCTTGATGGCGATGCGGTCGGCAGCAAAGCCGTCTGCCTCCAGATGGCGGACACCCTGGGCCTCGATCTCGGCGAAGAGTACGTCGATCTTCTCGCAGGCGCCGGCATTGTCCAGGCGCAAAGGAGCGGTTGCCATATAGTTGTATTTGACGTCCGAGATGATCTGCCCGAAGGCGCACAGGCCGGAGGCGAGCTTGGGCAGGATGATGGTATCGATGCCCATCTCGCGCGCCAGAGCGGTGATGTGGGCGGCGGTGGCGCCGCCGGCCCCGACCAGGACGAAGTCGCGCGGATCATAACCACGCTCGACCGACACGCGCCGGATGCCGTTGACCATGCCGCTGTTTACGATCGTGAACATGCCATATGCAGCCTGTTCGACGCTGATGCCGAGCGGCCCGGCGATCCTGGCGATGGCCTCGCGAGCTCGTCCGACGTCGAGAGGCAGCTTGCCGCCGAGCAGCCCCTCGGGATTGAGATAGCCGAGCACGAGATTGGCATCGGAGGTCGTGGGATCGGTTCCTCCGTGCCCATAGCAGGCCGGGCCGGGCTCGGAGCCCGCTGATTGCGGACCGACCTGCAGCAGGCCCAGGCTGTCGATCCAGCCGATCGAGCCGCCGCCGGCACCGAGCGTCTCGACCTGGATCATGGGAACGCCGACGCGGTAGCGCAGGAAGTCGACGTTCTTGTTCAGGTTGGTCTGGCCGTTGCGGGTGAGCGTGATGTCGAAGGAGGTGCCGCCCATGTCGACGGTGATGACATTCTCCTTGCCGAACGGGGCGCCGACATAGAGGCCGGCCTGCGGCGCGGAGGCGGGGCCGGAATTGATGGCGTAGACGGAGCGATCGGTCATCACCTGCCCGACGGCCAGGCCGCCATTCGACTGGAAGTAACGCACGGGCTGCTTGGCACCGAGATCGCGGAAATAGCGGTCGACGGCGGTGACGTAGCGCCGCATCACCGGAGCGAGATAGGCATTGGTCACCGCGGTGGAGGTGCGGGTATATTCACGGATCTGCGGATAGAGTTCGCTGCCAACGGTGAGGATCACGTCGGGCATCATCTCCCGCACGATCTCGGCGGCGCGGCGCTCATGCCCAGGATTGAGCACGGACCACACGAAGGAGATCGCTACCGTCTCCACTTTCTCAGCGAGGAACAGGCGGCAGGCCTGCCGCACGTCCTCTTCCTGTATCGCGGTGCGGACGGAGCCATCCGATAGCACGCGCTCGCGCACGCCGCGCCTGAGATAGCGCGGCACCAGCATGGTGGCCGCCGGATATTCGGGGTCGTAGCGAAAGCCGTCTTCCTTATGGCCGTTGCGGATCTCGATGGAATCCTCATGGCCCGCCGTGCAAATCAGCCCGGTCTTGCCGCCCCGATGGGTGATCAGGGCATTGAGGCCGACCGTGGTGCCGTTGATGCAGAGGTCGCAGTCGGACACGATGGCCGAAGGCGTCGTGCCGAAATTCTCGGCGATCTGCTTCAGGCCGTTCTCGATCGCCCTGGTTGGATCGGATGGCGTGGAAAGTGCCTTGAACAGTTTGACGTCGCCGCTGGTGCGATTGGCGATGACGAAATCGGTGAAGGTGCCCCCGGCGTCGATGCCGAGACGATAAGCGTGTTCCATGATGATTTCTTTCAGGCCGCCCGGAGCCGTTGGGTTTCGGCGAGGTCGACTTCCAATGTTTCGGCATTCGTGATGGACACGCCGTAGTCGGCGCGAGCGCCCTCGATGGAGACGAGTTTGTTGCGCACATCCCAGACCACCTTGTCGACAGGACGCTCGAACGGGTTGCCATAGCCGCCGCCACCGGGGTTGAGATTGGTGATGGTCTGGCCGGGCTTGATGGTCTCGATGATGTTCTTGCGCTCGACCGTGACCTCGCCGCCGCGCCGGAGCTCGACGCGGCCGACTTTCTTGTCGATCAGGGCAGACTTGGCGCCGGCCGCGCCCATGGCTGGAATGCGTCGTCCTTCGCCAAAGCCGATGCACAGCATGTCGCCGTTCAGCGGCTCGACCTCCCAGGCCGTGCCGGAGCCGCCGCGGAACTTCCCGGCGCCGCCTGAATCGGTCATCAGCGCGTAGCGGTGAATGATGATGGGATAGGAATATTCCAGAAGCTCGACGTCACCCGACGTGAGGGCGCCAAAGCAGCATTCCGGACCCACTGCATGCCAGCCGTCCTGCTGGGGCGTGGCGCCACCGCCCGAGATGATGGTGGCAAGCACCATGGTCACGAACTCCTCGCCGTTGCGGCCGTCCTTGCCGGCGATGTTGAGCCCGTTGGCATGTCCCCAGGAGGCCGCGACCTTGGAAGGCATCGCCTTCTCGAAGGCGAGCCGAACCGCATCCGTCAGCGTTTCCATCGGCGTGGTGGTGCAGTTCATGTGGGGCGCGGGCTCCTGCGCGTTACACAGCGTGCCCTTCGGCCCGAAATCGACGCTCACGCAACGATAGAGTCCCTCATTGTAGGGCGGGGGCAAAGCGGCGAACATCATCAGGCCGAGATAGACGCCCGAATGGGAGTTGCCCTCATAGGAATTGATGAAATAGGGCACCTGGGGCGGGCTGGAGATGACGATGTGACAGGCGTCGCCGGTGATGGTGACCTTGGCGCCGATCTCGAAGTCGCCGAAGCCGTGCCCGGCATCCTCGAGGATGGCCTTGCCCTCATAGGTGCCATCTGGAACGCTCGCTATCAGCGAGCGCATATGGCGGTCGGCCATGTCGAGCAGCGTGTCGATGCAGGCATCGACCGTCGGCTTGCCATATTTGTCGAGGAGGGCGATCAGGCGTCGTTCGCCGACCTGGCAGGCACCGATCAGGGCGCGGAAATCGCCCTCCTGGTCGCGCCGTGCCCGCATGTTCGAGAAGATCAGGTTGAGCACGTCCTCGCGTGGCTTACCGCGGTCCCAGATCTTCACCGGCGGGATACGCAGGCATTCGGCGTAGATCTCGGTGGCGTTTGGGTTGTAGCCGGCCGGAACCGGGCCGCCGATATCGGTGAGGTGTCCCTTGCAGACGGTCCAGTAGACCAGCTCGCCGTGGTAGAACACCGGCTTGTACATGCAAGTATCGATGGCGTGGCTGCCGCCGAAGACGGGATCGTTGTGCAGGAAGAGATCGCCTTCATGAATGTCGTCACCGAAGAATTTGGCGACGGCCTTCATGGCCGGGATCAGGGAGCCGAGATGGATGGGAATATCCTGGCCCTGGAGGATCATTTCCGGACGGGCATTGAAGAGCGCGGTCGAATAATCGTGGGCCAGGTTGAAGACGGAGGAACGCGCCGTCTTTTCCAGGGCCAGCGTCATCTCGCGCTGGGTGGTCTCCAGCACCCCACGCACCACCGATAGTGTGATCGGATCAACTTTTTCTCGCTCTATCGACATCCATCCTCCCCAGAGCAAAGTGCGTTCAGACGTGAACGCTTGTTTGCTCTCACTCTTTGGTTCCAAGCCAATCCTACGGATTGGCTGGAGCGTCTTTGCGATTCTTGGCGATGCCGCCAAAATCGCAAAACCCTCCGGCCAGCCGCAAGCAAGGCGGGAGAAGTCTGTCCCCCACGATCCCCTGCAGCGGCGTCTCGCGCACCGTTGTTTCCATCAGCCAATCAGGTTTGCCGGCGGCCGTCTTTGCAGGGAGCGAGCAATGGTTTGACGCTGAGTGCACAATCGGCCGGATGGCCGGACCGCGCGATTGCCATCCTCGCCTCTCGCGCCTAGTCTCGATAACCGTTCTGTGGAGCTGTCATGAAGACTTCCGTCACCACGAGCGCGACCCGCACCATGGATCGGAGCCGGCACTGGCACCAGGCCATTGCCGGGGCCTATTTCCCGCTCGACCTGACGTTCCGCCATCCGGATCATTTCTTCGGTGACCTCACCATCTGGCAGTTCGGCGACGTATCGATCTCTCGGCTCTCTTCGGACGGGCTGCAATATCTGCGCCTGCCGCATCATTTTCGCAGTGCCCGCAAGGAAGAGTTCCTGGTGACGGTGCCGACCCGTTCCCAGGTTTCTTTCTCCCAATGCGGCAGCGAAGTGCGCTGTTCGCCCGGCGGCTTCTTCCTCGAGCGCAGCCACGAGCCCTATGAGTTCAGCCACGCCGATCCCGCCGATCTCTGGGTGCTGAAGGTGGCCTCGCAACCACTGTCGGAGCGTATCCGCAGTCCGGACAGGCTGTGTTCGCTGCAGTTCGACGCGGCCAATGGAGCGGGCGGCCTGTTTGCGGACATGCTGCACCTCCTGCCGCAGCGCTTCGAGGCGCTGGACGAGGAGGCCCGCACTGCCGTGGGGCGCCAGCTCATCGATCTCCTGGTGCTGGCGGTCAAGGCGGATGATCGTATCCTGACATCGGGCAGCTCGACGGTGCGCGAGGCGCATCTTGCCCGGATCGAGGCCTATATCCGAGCCCACCTCAACGATTGGCGCCTCGATCCCGACATGATCGCGCGGGCCTGCGGGGTTTCCATCCGTTATCTGCACGACCTGTTCCGCGACACCGACCAGACGGTGGCGGGTTGGATCCGCGATCAGAGGCTGGCGGCCTGCCGCACGGCCCTCGAAAATCCCGCCAATAGCCAAACGGCCGCCGAGATAGCCTATCAGTGGGGATTCACGGACCAGGCCCAGTTCTCCAGGAGCTTCAGGGCCCGTTTCGGCGTGCCACCCGGAGAATATCGCCGGCTGAACCGACGTGCCGGCACGTCGGGGGCGCCTGCGCCGGACATGTCCGGCACCGCTTAAATCGACATCCGGCCGCCTGCACCAGGCGTGCCGCTCTGCCAGAAACACTCGATCCGATTTCTGCCCCCTTGCGGGTTTATAAGCATGGCTCCGCCTGTTCTTCCGACGTTGAACACAGGAGGCCGCCGTGCCGATCAACCGGACTTTAGCGGATGGCTTGGTTTTCGTATTCCTGGCGTCCGCGACCGCTCTGCTCCTGGACCAACCGAGCGATGCAGAGGCAACTGCCGCCATGCGCGCAATACCCGCGCTGGCCGCCAAGCAGCAACAGACTGCCCATATCAATACTTGTGTGCCCGCCGTCGGTCGCCCGGGCGTGACGTGCACCGCCACGGTGAAGGACACGCCCCAGGCACAAGCGAGCCCAGTCCGTATCTATTTCGCCCGAGGTCCGGACAGTGCCTGGATCACCGAGATCCTGCACTGAACCTTGAGCACTGTGCCGGAGCGTGGAATTTCTTTTCAGAAAAAAGAAGCGATAACAATATGATACAAAGTTTGCTTAAATGAGAATATCTACTTTTTGCTTCCGACTTATCTGCGGCAGCGGGCATAGGCTGCCGCAATCCTCCACGCCCGGCAGAAGATAGCGCAGGCAACAGACTTTCCGCCGGCGCACGGGTTGTCCCTGTTCCAGGGGATAGCGAACCGCCCCGCAAATCGGATTGGGACGACCATCGCCGCCACTGCGCTGCTGCAGCAAAGCGCGGCCTTCCTCCAAGGCGACCGGGCCGGGAACGCCAACGTCCAGCACCTGCTGCAATGTCCACTCGAAAATCGCAGCAGCATTGGTCCACAGCAAACGTTTGGACACGCCAAATCGTGCCCCGAAATTGTGGATCAGCGGTTCGACATGCCCTTCGAAAAGGCGCGAGAAGCGTTTGGTGGCATCGCCGGGATGCGGCCTGCCCTCATCCGGGATGACCAGCGCGGCAGTGCGCCCGCTTTCATGCGGAACGATGCCGATCGCATCCAGATCCACGGGCAGTTCCCGGTTGAGCAGCAAGGTTGCGGCCGTTGCCGGGATGACCAGCGCCCCGAAATGCCATTGCGTCCACATCGAGACAAGCGCCTGGCGGTCGGCACCGGGATAGGTGTCGGCAAAGCGTGACATCAGATCCTCGGCCACGCCTTTTTCGAGAAGGCTGCGACCGGCAATCAGGCGTCCATGCACGCCCGGCAGCGCCACGCTCTCCTTGTACCAATGGAGATTTCCAGCAAAACAGGGCGCGAGGGATGCAATCATCGACCGTACGGAACTCCGGCCAGCGCCTCTACCGGATCCTTCCAGGCACCGGACCGCACGGCGACGCGATGGCTGAGCATGGCGGCGATCGGCGCGGCAGCCAGAGCGAGAAATGCCGCCATGCCGAAATAGGGCCCATAGCCCCAATGCTGGGCGATCCAGCCCGAACCCATGCCACCCGCCATGCTCACCAGCGCGTCCATGCATTGCAGCAGCGTGAAGTCGATGCCGGCCTGGCGGGGATCGGAGACCACCATGAACTGGGCATAGAGTGCGACGAAGCCGAGAGCCATAATGCCGGACGAGCTTGCCAGTGCGAGGATGAGCAGGAGGGGTTGGCCGATCCCGCCCTTCCAGGCGGCGAAGGCCAAGCCCGACAGCGCCATGGCCTGCAGGACGAGCGCCAGTGCCAATACGGTCCGCGCGCTCCACAACCGCACGAGGGCACCTCCGATCAGGGCACAGATGAAACCGACGGCCATGCCGCCGACGCCGTTGACGATGCCCAGCGAGGTGAGGTCGAGGCCGCTGTCGATCAGGAAGGGGCCGAGCATGCTGACGCCCCACTTCTGGGCGATGACGTTGACCGCTGCCAAAGCCAGGCCCAGATGCATGTCCTTGCGCCGCAACGCCTGGCGCAGAGAGGGCCGATGGTCGCGCCCGGGAGAGGGCGGAGCCGGCGAGGCCACGAAGAGCAGGCCGAGCACGATCAGCAGGCCTGCCATGGCAAAGCAGGAGACGCCCCAACCATACTGGGCAACCAGCACCAGAAAGAGCCCCGATCCGATCGCCGACCCCAGATAGGCGCCGCCGACCTGCGCCGCATTGCCCCAGCCATGATAGCGCTCGGACAGGGTTTCCACCGCATGCCCGTCACAGGCGATGTCGCTGGTGGAGGTGGCGAAGGCAATCAGCAGCAGCACGGCGAGCAGGGGCATGAAACTGGTCGGCCCGATCAGCCCGGTCAGGATGAGGCCGACGGCCGATATCAGGCCGCCGACCAGGACGATCGAGCGTGAACGGCTATGGCCGGTGGCCGGCAGCCTGTAGCGTTCCACTGCCGGCGCCCACAGGAATTTGAAGGCCCAGGGCAGCACCGCCAGATAGAGCAGGCCGATCTGGTCGAGCGGCAGGTTTCGCTCCCGCAGCACGCTCGGCAAGGCAATGAAGGTCAAGCCGCCGATGATGCTCTGGCCGACATAGAGCCCGCCCACGCCGAGCACGATGGCGAGTGGAGAGGACAAAGCGTACCTGGTCGACGTGACGGGCTCGATACTGCTCACCAGCGGTAGCGCAGGCTGGCAATGACCTTGCGTCCCTCGTCGAAATAGCAATAGCCGACCGTGCAGATCTGCTTGACCTCGTTGAGCAGATTGGTGGCGCTGACCTGCACGCGCATGCCGGCGAGTTTTGGATTGAGGTTTTCGAGGTCATAGCGGATCGAGGCGTCGACGAAGGTGCGCGGCTTGTTTTCGAGTATTGCGCGATTGAGATTGTCGCCCAGGCTCGAGCCGACATAGCGCACGCCGCCGCCAATGCCGAGGCCGGTGGCCGGCCCCTCCTGGAAGGTATAATCGAGCCAGAGCGAGGCCATGTGATAGGGCACGCTCGACAGACGGTTGCCCTCGGTGTCGGGAGTGAGCTTGAGGATGCGGGCATCGTTGTAGGAATAGGAAGCCTGGACGCTGAGCCCGTTGGTCAGCGAGGCCACGCCCTCGATCTCGACACCGCGCGAGCGCACGTCGAGCTGGACCTGCTTGTTGAGACCGTCGATGACTTCATAGACCACCGCATTGTTCTGGCGCATGTCGAAGACGGCGGCGCGCAGCGACGCGTTCATGTTGGGAATGTCGTATTTGACGCCGATTTCGGTCTGTTCGCCGGTGGTGGGCACGGCGACGCCGCCATTGAGCACCGTACCCGGATTGGGCGTGAAGGAGGTGCCATACGCGACATAGGGGGCGAGGCCGAAATCGGTGACATAGCTCAAGGCCGCCCGTCCGGTGAACTTGGTGTCGCGGCTCTTGCTTTGCGTCATGCCGCTGCCGACCGTGCCCTTGCTGAAGCGGCTATAGAGCCAGTCGTGCCGGCCGCCGAGCGTCAGGCGCCAGTTCTGCCACTTGACCTGGTCCTGGACATAGATGCCGGTCATCGCCAGCGTCTGCTTCGACTGGGTGGTCAGCGGAGGGTCGACACCAAGGGGCGCGCCGCCATAGCCTTCTGCCGAACGGTAATGCAGATAGCTGGTGTCCAGACCCGTCACGAGCGTGTGTTCGAGCGGACCTGTGGCAAAGTGGCTTTCCAGGCTGGTATCGCTGGCAAAGCCGGCCGTGCTCTCGCGGGTCAGGCCAGGGCCGAAATAGTAATATTCCTGATTGGTGCCAAGTTGCGAATAGCGTGCGTTCTGGCGCAGGATCAGGGCATCGCTGAACTTGTGCTCGAACTCGTAGCCGATGCGCCCCTGCTGCTGGCGAAAGTCGTTGTAGCGGCGATCGCCGGCGAATACTTTGGTGGCGCCAACCGACTTGTCGGTGACGTTGCCCTGGCTATCGACATAGGGCGCGTAGCGGTTGAGGTAGACCTGAGTGCCGCCAACGGTGGAATCCATATATTCGCCAAGCAGCGTGAGCTTGGTGGCATCGTTGGGCTTCCAGGTTATCGCCGGTGCGATGAAGACGCGGTCGTCCCGGCCGGCGCTCAGATCGGCCTTGGCATTGCGGACGACGCCGGTCAGCCGATAGAATACAGTCTTCTCGGCATTGAGAGGTCCCGACAGGTCGAAATTGCCCTGGAGCCGACCGAAGGAACCTGTCTGCAATTCGATCTCGCGGAAAGGCGTCTCGGTCGGGCGCTTGGAGATGATGTCGACGATGCCGCCCGTGCTGCTGGCACCATAGATGGAAGCGGCCGGGCCACGCAGGATGGAAATCGCTTCCACCCCATAAGGTTCGAGCCTGAACAGGCCGTTCGGGCTGTTGAGTTGCCGCAGTCCGTCGCGGAACACGCCGGTATTGGTCATGTCGATGCCGCGGACCATGAAACCGTCATACCGGGAATCGAAGCCATACATGCCCACGACGGCACCGGGGGTGTAGGCGATCGCCTCGAGCAAATTCTGTGGCTTGCGCTCTTCGAGCTGGGGCTGCGTCACGGTGGAGACGGATTGCGGCACTTCCAGCAAAGGAGTGTCGGTCTTGGTGGGGCTCCGACCGGAGGTCGCGACATAACCGGTGGTTGCGATCACGCCCGCTACTCCGCCGCGGTCCTTGCCCTCCACCACCACCGGATCGAGTTCGATCGTCGCGGCGCCGCTGGATTGCGCATGGGCGGCACCAGACATCAGAACAAGCGATGCGGACGCCAGAAGGGCGGATTCAAGTTTCACAGGCCGAGAGCTTTCTTCAAGAAAAAGTCAGACCCGCCTAACAATATCCTCCAGCTCAAGTCAACGAGTACATATTTGAATCATTCAAAATTGGCACTTTATAATACGGTAATTTAAATATTTAAAAATATATAGATAATTATAAGATTTTTCGTAAATTTATACTTACATTTATGCTTGAAAATCCAAACTATAAAAACAAAAATATATCTTATCGATTGCCAGTGACACTGCGGCAGGAAGTCAAGAGCGCCGCCTCGAATCGTGGATCGCCACAGGCAGCCGCTGCGCTCGAACATGGCGATGGGATGATGCCTGCTCCAGGTAGGGCAGGGGCCTCGCCAGATCGGCAGGGTCTCGTGACCACGGGATTGGCCTGTACCGCGGCCGCTGAAACGGGGGCTTCGCCCAGGCTGCCGGCACCCGCAAGGCATGCACGGATGTGCCTCCTTCATAAAAGCATGTTCTGGGAGTAAGTCCTTCATTATGAAGAGATTAATGTTTGGTTGGCATATCTGGTTGCATAAGCGCGTCGGCTAGAATCAAAGCTCCGAAGGGGTCGCCTTGATCCGATCGTGTGGTTTGTCGGAGCCGATGGTCGCAGGAATGCGACGGGGAAGCCCGTCGATCCGAATGAGCATGTCGCGAAGGATTTCGGGTGGGGGATGAATCATATATGGCCTCAGCGCCAGTGTCCATCAGTCCGGCGTGCTTCCATTTGCGGAACCTGGCCTTACTCGTCATGGATTTCGATATAGCTTTCCCTACGGATTTTGTCGTACGGTCGTGTCATATTACCATGCTCGACGTGCTGATCGTTGCAAGACTGAAATGACGTGGCAGCTTCCATGAAACAAGTAACCATCCGCGCGCGTATAATGCTGAGTTTCGGCATTATCCTTCTGGTCGTTCTAGCCATCGGGCTGTTTGCCTATTGGCAGCTCAAGTCGATCGATGACCATGTCACCAGTCTCAAGTCCGACTCCGTTGCCGGGCTACGACAGGCAGCTTTCGTCAAGGATGGACTTTTTGCCGACTATCTTGCCTTCGTCATGTCACGCGAGGCTGCGGCCAAGGCCCCGACCGACGATCAGCTTGCCGACGGCAGAACCAAGATGGAGCAACTTTTCAGGGGCTATGAGGAAACGATCGTTGCCGACGCCGATCGGCAGCTTTTCTCGCGCTTCAAGGACTCGGTCGCTTCCTATCAGAGCCTGAAGGAAGGCTTTCTCAAGCAGGCGGCGGCGCGCAACGGCACGCCTGGGAACGGGGAGGCGAATGCATCGGCCGCTTCAGGTGTCGATGCGGCTTTCAACACGGCCTTCAAGAACCTCACCGATGTAATAGCGTTCAACCAGCAACGCGCCTTTGCCTTGCCCGATATCGTCGGCAATGAAATCCTCTCTTTGCTGAGCGCCATGATAGTGGCCTTCGCATTTGCCCTGGTGATTGCCGCCTTTGCAGGCTTTTCGCTGCTGCGCGCCATCACCAAGCCCCTGCTGCAGTTGAAGACGCTGATGAACACCATGCGCAAGGGCGACTTTACCCAGCGCATGCAGATCGTTCGGCAGGACGAATTGGGCGACCTCGGCGAAGGCTACAACCGCATGGCCGACGAAGTGATGGAACTCGTCGGCCAGGTCCAGCGCTCGGGTATCCGCGTCAGCACGTCGATGACCGAGATTGCGGCGACGTCCAAACAGCAGCAGGCAACGGCCTCGGAAGTCGCCGCCACCACAACGGAGATCGGTGCGACCTCCCGCGAGATCGCAGCAACCTCCAAGGAGTTGGTCAGGACCATGTCCGATGTCGTGACGGTGTCCGAGCACACCGCCAGTCTGGCATCGGGAGGCAAGGTCGAGCTGGCCCATATGGAGGACACCATGAACCAGGTGATGGGCGCTGCCAGCTCCATCACCGCCAAGCTTGCCGTGCTGAACGAAAAAGCCAGCGACATCAACCAGGTCGTCACGGCGATCACCAAAGTTGCCGATCAGACCAATCTCTTGTCGCTCAATGCCGCGATCGAGGCAGAAAAGGCCGGCGAATATGGAGGCGGCTTTGCCGTGGTGTCTTCGGAAATTCGCCGTCTGGCCGACCAGACGGCCGTCGCCACCTACGACATCGAGCAGATGGTCAAGGAGATCCAGTCCGCCGTGTCGGCCAGCGTCATGGGCATGGACAAGTTCTCGGAGGAAGTGCGACGCGGCCTGCATGACGTTCATGAGATCGGAGCCAAACTTTCCGAGATCATCACGCAAGTGCAGGCGCTTACGCCCCGCTATGAATCCGTCAGCGAAGGCATGCAGGCGCAGGCGACGGGGGCCGAGCAGATCAGCGAGGCGCTCATACAGCTGACCGAAGCGACGCAGCAGACGGTGGAATCCCTGCGCCAGTCCAGCTCGGCGATCGACGAACTCAATCACGTCGCCAGCAATCTCAGCGGAAGCATCGCACGCTTCAAGCTCGAGATGGCCTGACGCGCAAGGGCGCATGGAAACAAGGGACTGGGGCTGCAGTGCGATTTCGCCAGAACGCGCTTTTCTCCAGGATATGGCGGAACTCAGAATGCTCTTCCTCTATTTCCGGATCGGCGATGAGGGCTTTGCGATGACGATCGATCCGATCGTCGAGGTCATGCCGTTGACGGAATTGAAGAAGGTGCGTCAGGCGCCCGAGGGGGTCGCCGGCTCCTTCGAATATCGCGGCCGTTATGTACCGGTCATCGATCTGTGTACCCTCGAGCTTGGCCGGCCGGCGCGCCGGCGCCTGAGCACGCGCATCATCGTCATACGCCATCCGCAGGACGATACCGTCCTGCTGGGTCTGATCGCGGAAAATGCCACGGAGATGCTCCGGCTGGATCCGGCCGAATTCGCACCTTTCGCGCCCGGCCCGCATGGCCTGGTTCAGCGTGTTCAACTGGAAGGCCTGCTCCCTGCTGCGCTTCTCACCGCCGTTCGCAGCCAGCCGGTGGCCAGCCAATGAGCGACCCGCGCTTCGAGCAATTCCTTGGGCGCGTCATCGGGCTGAATGCTGCCTCCATCGGCCCGTCGGCGATCGAGCGTGCGGTGGTGGCGCGGTACAAGGCGTGCAAGCTCGACGGCGCCCAGGCCTATTGGGAACTGCTGCAAAATTCCGAAGAAGAAGTGCAGGAGTTGATCGAGGCGGTCATCGTCCCCGAGACCTGGTTCTTTCGCGCTCCCCAGGCTTTCGTTGCCTTGGCGCGGCTGGTGACGCGCGGAACGTTCCAAGCCGATGCTTCTCACCCATTGCGCCTCCTCAGCCTGCCTTGCTCGAGCGGGGAGGAGCCTTATACGATCGCCATGGCGCTGCTCGATGCGGGCTTGACCGTCGATCAATTCCGTATCGACGCCATCGATCTCAGCGCTCGTTCGCTCGCCCTTGCCAGGCAGGGCGTCTATGGCCGCAACTCGTTTCGGGGGGAGAACCTGGCTTTCCGCGACCGCTATTTCGAAGCAACCAAGGACGGATACAGGCTTCGAGACGCCGTCCGCAGCCCTGTCCAGTTCAGCCTGGGCAATATCGTGGCGCCGCATTTCTATGCCGACCCGGCGAGCTATGATTTCGTTTTTTGCCGCAACCTGCTGATCTATTTCGATGCGGCGACGCAAAGGCAGGCGGTCGCCGTGATCCGACGCCTGCTCGCACCCCATGGGATCGCCTTTGTCGGCCATTCGGAGGCCGGGCTGATGGGGGCCAACGGCTTCACCTCGACCAAGATTCCGATGGCGTTCGCCTTCCACAAGGAAAGCGCCCGCCCAAGCACCACCAAGGCCAGACCCACGCCGTCGGCAATCGCGACCCGGCCACGGCGAGAGCCGCCGCCACTGCCGAAATCGAGGCCTTTCGCTCCCGCTCCCCCTCGACGCGAGGAGAAGCGGGAAACAGCGCTGCCAAACCTTGACGAACTGCGCCGGCTGGCCGATCGGGGCCGGCTGGAGGAGGCTGCGCGTGGATGCGAAGCGTTGATCCGTCAGGATGGCGCAACTCCCGACGCCCTGGCACTGCTGGGCTTGATCAGCGACGCCTCCGGCGATCTGGGCACGGCAGAGCGCTATTACCGTAAGGCCCTCTATCTGGATCCCGCCAATACCGAGGCGCTCGGCCATCTCGCCCTCCTGCTCAGGAAACAGGGCGATCATGGCGGCGCCAGACTGCTCGACGAGCGCTTGCGACGCCTGGACGAACGGAGAGTGCGATGACGAGCCTGGCTTCCGACGTTCCCGCCGCAGCGTCGCCCTTCGAGATCGACAATTGTTGGCAGCGGATCGGCGTGCGCGGCGACAAATCATGCCCGGAACTCCGGCGCCATGCGCATTGCCACAATTGTGAGGTGTTTTCACGCGCGGCCTCTCGATTGCTCGATCGTGACGTTCCCCGAGGAGAGATCACCGCTGCCCTTCCGCCAGCGGGGGCGGGCGCGATCGCGCGTTCGTCCAATACCCAATCGGTACTGGTCTTCCGGTTGGGCAGCGAGTGGTTTGCCTTGCCCACGCTGGTCCTGGACGAGGTGACCGGCCTGCGCTCCATCCATTCACTGCCGCACCGGCGCAATCCTGCGCTGCTGGGTCTGGTCAATGTGCGCGGCGAATTGGTGATCTGCGTCTCGATCGCCCAGGTCCTCATCGGCGGCGAGCAGCATTCGCCGCAGGGCCGGCTGATCGTCGCCCACCATGCCGGTTCCCGCTTTGCGTTTCCCGTCGACGAGGTCCAGTACACCCATCTCTATGTGGAAGCGGAGCTGAAGCCTGTGCCGGCCACCGTGGCCCAGTCGAGTTCGGGTTTCACCCGAGGCCTGCTGTCTTGGCGCGACAGAAATGTCGGCCGGCTCGATGAGCATGCGTTGTTCGAGACCCTCGGCAGGGGGCTGGCACGATGACACAGGATCTCAGCCAATTCTCGATGCGCGACCTGTTTCGCATCGAAGCGGAAGGACAGGCCGAGGCGATGACGACGGCCTTGTTGGCGCTCGACAAGGATCCGGCACGAGCCGACCAGATCGAGGCCTGCATGCGAGCCGCTCACTCTCTCAAGGGGGCTGCCCGCATCGTCGAGATCCATGCCGCCGTGACGATCGCGCATGCGATGGAAGATCTTTTCGTTCTGGCCCAACAGCGCGGCGCCCGGCTGGATCACGGTCGGATCGACGTACTCCTGCGCGGCGTGGATCTGCTTCTGACTTTCGCCAGATCGCCGGATCTCGAAAGCGGTTCGCGCGACGAGGCCTGGCAGGCCGAAGCCGATCAGTTCGTCCTGGAACTCAGCCAGCCTCAAGCCGAAGCTGCGGAGATGCCGGCGCCGGTGCCGAAGCCGACGCCCGAGCCCACCCCTCTGCCCCTACCAGTGGCGGAGGAGACGACCTCAGCCTCCGGATCGACCGACCGGGCCCTACGAGTCAGTGCCGAAAATCTCAACCGGCTCCTCGATCTCGCTGGTGAATCACTGGTGGAATCGCGATGGCTGGGACCTTTCGGTCAGTCGCTGCAACGCCTCAAGCGTCTCCAGCTCGAGGCGGCGAGTGCATTGGAGTCGCTGCGCGCTGTCTTGCCGGTCCACGCCCTGGATGAACGGGCGCAATCGGCCCTCGACAAGGCCCAGCAACGCCTTCTGGAATGCCGGCAGCATCTGTCGCAGCGACTGGGAGAACTGGAAGCCACCGACCATCAGGCCACCACGCTCGCCCACCGGCTCTACGATCAAGCGCTGGCGATACGCATGCGTCCCTTCTCCGACGGCATCGCGGCCTATCCGCGCATGGTGCGCGACATTGCGCGCGAACTCGACAAGAAGGTGCGGCTGGAGATCGTCGGCGAGCGCACGCTGGTGGATCGTGACATTCTGGACAGGCTCGATGCTCCGCTTGGTCATCTCCTGCGCAACGCCCTTGATCACGGTATTGAAAGCCCCGACGAAAGGGTTGCCGCCGGCAAGGCCAACGAAGGCGTGGTCCGTCTGGAAGCATCGCACCGCGCGGGCACGTTGCAGATCACCGTCTCGGACGATGGACGCGGTATCGATCTCGAACAGATCCGCCAAACCGTGATTGCACGAAACCTTGCCAGCTCGGACACGGCGAACAGGCTCAGCGCCCATGAATTGCTCGAATTCCTGTTCCTGCCCGGCTTCTCCATGAAGGGAAAGGTCACCGTTATTTCCGGCCGGGGCGTAGGGCTGGATGTCGTGCAGGAGATGATCCGCCAAGTTCGCGGCCTGGTGCGAGTAACGTCCGAGCTCGGCGAAGGTACACGCTTCAAGCTGGAGCTGCCGCTCACGCTCTCGGTGGTCCGTTCGCTGATCGTGGAAATCGGCGGGGAGCCCTACGCCTTTCCCTTCGCCCATATCGTGCGCGCCATCAAGATCGCCGGCGATCAGGTCCAGACCCTGGAAGGGCGCCAGCATTTCAACCTCGATGGGCAGCTGGTCGGCCTGGTCGCGGCACATCAGGTGCTGGGTTGTCCGCCGGCTGATGATCCCAACGGCGAATTGCGCATCGTCGTGGTCGGCAGCCCCGGTGCCATGTACGGACTGGTGGTCGAGCGCTTCCTCGGCGGTCGCGAGCTGGTGGTGCAGCCGCTCGACCCGCGCCTCGGCAAGATCAAGGATATCAGTGCGGCTGCCTTGATGGAGGACGGCTCGCCACTCCTGATCATCGACGTCGAGGACATCATCCGTTCCATGGAAAAACTCTCCTCCGCTGATCAGCTTGCTCAGATTGGCCGAAAGAAGGCCGGCAGGCAGGAGGAAAGGCGCAAGCGCGTGCTCGTCGTCGACGATTCCCTCACCGTGCGCGAGCTGCAGCGCAAACTGCTCGACCATCGCGGCTACGAGGTCGAAGTGGCCGTCGACGGCATGGATGGCTGGAACGCCTTGCGCAATGGCCGTTTCGATCTCCTGATCAGCGATATCGACATGCCGCGCATCGACGGGATCGAACTGGTCCACCGCATCCGGCAGGACGCCGATCTCAAATCGCTGCCGGTGATGATCGTGTCCTACAAAGATCGAGCGGAGGATCGCCAGCGTGGCCTGGACGCTGGGGCGGATTATTATCTTACCAAAGGCAGTTTCCAGGATGATACTCTGATCAACGCAGTGGTGGATCTGATTGGCGAGGCTGGGGTATGAGGATCGCGATCGTCAATGATTTGCCGCTGGCGGTGGAAGCAATGCGCCGGGTACTTGCCATGGCACCCCAGCATCAGCTTGCCTGGGTCGCCGCCGATGGCGTGCAGGCAGTGGAGTTGTGCAGCCGGGACCGGCCCGATCTCGTGCTGATGGACCTGATCATGCCGCGCATGGACGGTATCGAAGCCACCCGTCGGATCATGGCGCAGTCGCCCTGCGCCATCCTGATCGTGACAGCTGATGTCGAGACCAATGCGGCACGCGTTTTTGCCGCCATGGGGGAGGGCGCTCTCGATGCGGTCGACACGCCACTTCTAGGCTCGCGCGAGACGCGTTGGGGGGCACGCCCCCTCCTGGCAAAGATCGACGTGATCGCTAATCTGGTCACCGACGGCAATCCCAGGCAAAGGTCTGCCGATATGGCACGACCACAGACCCAGCAACTCATCGCGATCGGCGCATCGGCCGGCGGTCCCACCGCATTGGCCACGGTGTTGAAAAGCCTGCCCGGTAATTGTGCTGCCGGCATCGTGATCGTTCAGCATGTCGATGCCCGCTTTGCGCCCGGCCTTGCCAACTGGCTCAGCCAGCATTCCACTCTTCCGGTCCAGCTCGCGAGCGAGGGGGATCGCGCTTTGCCGGGACAGGTTCTGGTCGCCGGCACCGACAATCATCTGGTTTTCAAGGCCGGCGGGCAATTGGGCTATACGCCCAATCCGGTCGATCAGGTTTATCGTCCGTCCGTGGACGTTTTTTTCGACAGCGTGGTACGCCTATGGAAAGGTCCGGTGACCGGCGTCCTGCTGACCGGCATGGGATCGGATGGAGCGCGCGGCCTGAAAGCGCTCCGTGAACTTGGACATCACACTATCGCGCAGGACCAGGCTACAAGTGCGGTCTATGGCATGCCCAAGGCGGCAGCCGCCCTGGGTGCCGCGACGGACATTCTGCCGCTGGACAGAATCGCCTCGCGTCTGACCGAACTGCTCGGCTCCCCGCGCCTGAGAAGAGGAACTGCCCCATGAGCCAGCCAGCAGACGTCAAATCTCACGGCGCCGCCTCCCTCGACACCATCCATCAGTCGGTCATGGTCCTTCTGGTCGATGATCAGATCATGGTCGGCGAGGCCATCCGGCGCGCGCTGATCGATGAGATCGAGATCGAATTGCATTATTGCTCCAATCCGCTGGAGGCCCTTGCCATCGCCAAGCGGGTGAAGCCCACCGTGATCCTGCAGGATCTGGTGATGCCCAATATGAATGGCCTGACCCTGGTCCGCCAATATCGTGCCGACCCCGCCACCAAGGCCATTCCCGTCATCGTGCTCTCGACGGAGGAGGAGGCGGCTGTCAAGAGCGAAGCTTTTCGGATCGGCGCCAATGACTATCTCGTCAAGCTGCCCGACCGGATCGAGCTGATTGCGCGCATCCGCTACCATTCGGCGGCCTATCTGACCCAGATCCAACGCGACGAAGCCTATCGTGCCTTGCGTCGAAGCCAGCAGGAGTTGATGGAGACCAATCTCGAGTTGCAGCGCCTGACCAATGCTGACGGCCTGACGGGCCTCAGCAACCGGCGCTATTTCGATCAATATCTTGATACCGAGTGGCGCCAGGCCATACGCGCGAAAGAGCCGATCTCGTTGTTGATCATCGATGTCGATCACTTCAAGCAATATAACGACACCTATGGCCACCTTGCCGGTGACGAGGTGTTGAAAACGGTGGCGACAGCGGTGAGGGGCACCTTCCATCGCCCCAAGGACCTGGCAGTACGCCTGGGGGGTGAGGAATTCGCCGTGGTGCTGCCGCAAACCCAGGCGGGCGATCTTGCCTTTCTTGCAGATAAGGTGGTGCAGGCCATCGAGGCGCTAGGGCTGCCGCACGCGGCCTCTCCGATCGCCGACAAGGTCACCATCAGCGTTGGCGGCGCAACCCACGTTCCCGCCAGCGACGACCGGCCCGAAAAATTGATCGAGGCGGCCGACAAGGCGATGTATGAAGCCAAGAGATCCGGCCGCAATCGCGCTACCACGGCGGCGGGCCTGTAGGCCGTTTTGCGACCTCGTTGAGTCACGCAGAATCGCAAAGACGCGTTTAAACAAGGACTTCGGCCAAGAAAGCGCTCTGTCGTGACCACGCCTTGCCATCGGCAAAGTGTGCTCTCTCGCAAAGAGATACTAATGACCGGGGCATTTGCGCGCCAGGGCCTGCAGGCCGGCGAGGGCGAATGTTTCCAGCGCGCATGACATCGGTTCGATCTCCCGTTCGCGCTCTGCCAGGCTCGGGGCGATGGATTCCAGCACACCGCGCTCCACCGTAGCCAGGACCATGAAGGGTGCGTTGAGCGCCAGTTCGGCCCTACCGATGTCGGGATGGTCCAGCGGACGATCTAGCATGCGGGCAAGCAGGTCACGCAGCCAATGAACCTGGGGCGCCAGAAAATCCTCGTCCACAATCAACGTGGAGACTGTGGGCGTCACCATCTCGCGCGTGACCAACCTGATCTGCCATGAGCGTTCGGCCGGCGACAGCAATCGCCGGGCCATCAGGCCATAATAGGCCTTGAGCTGATCCAGGGGCTCGGCGTGTTCCAGAATGGCCGCGAATGCCTCGGGCGGAATGACGACCTCGCGCCGTGCCTCTGACACCGCCGCTTCATAGAGCGGGCGGATACCACCGAAATAATAGTTCACCGCCGCTGTGTTGACGCCGGCCAGATCGCAAATTTCCCGGCTCGTCGCCGCATGATAGCCCTTGTCGGCAAAGACCCGTCCGGCCGTTTCGATCAGGTTTTGGCGCGTCTTCACGCCACGCTCCTGGCTGTCTGGCGAAACACGACGGGCATGCAGGGGTCTGGGCATGAAGCTTGAACACTGTCTCTTGAGAAGTAACTTTTTACCCACGAGCTTTAAAATGTCAATTTCATATTCGGATTTGACATTGCGGTGCCGTTCGAGCAACCTCACGTTCTGCTGAGGCAATGGCTGTGCGCAAAGGCACATGCGGTCTCCGTTGAGCCTGCACCAACCCGCTGGAACCGCGCTATGCCCTTATCTTCGTCGGCGCCTCGCAAGCCAACCGCTCCGGTCGCCGACGAGCAGCACGCCGTTCCCGCGCCGATACCGCAACATACTGCGGGGCAACTCCCGCTCGATCACAGCGTGCCCGTTCCAGCCGTGCAGATATATCGGGATACCAGCGCACATGTCGTTGTCATCTGCGCCAATGCCTTGACCCGGACCTGCCTCATGCATTGCCTGACAGGCTCTGAAACCGGGTTGGTGGTGGAGGGTTACGCCGACGTCGAAGAGTGGGGCAGGCGGGGGCAGGGCGCCTCCATCGCATTGCTGTGCGTCACCGGTACACGGGAGACGACAATCGCCGTCGAGCGAGTGGTGAGGCGCGTTCTTGCCGTCACGCCCGGTGTGCGGGTTGTGGTGATTTCCGACATGAAATCGGCAAGCGACGTTTCGAAGGCTCTGGAGCAGGGTGCCAGTGGCTTCATCGCCATGGATTCCAATGTCGATGTCGCCATCGCCGCCATTCGCCTCGTCCGCAGCGGCGGTGTGTTCGTGCCCTCCCACAGCGTGATGCAGTCTCGAACCGAGACCATGCCTTTGCCAAGTGGTGGGGGATCCTTGCGGGATCGGGTGACCGCAAAGCAGCTCGAGGTCGTCGGCCTGATCCGCAGGGGGCTGCCGAACAAGCTGATTGCTGCTGAACTCGAGATGAGCGAGTTCACGGTGAAAGTGCATGTCAGGAACATCATGAAGCGTCTCAATGCGCGCAACAGAACAGAGGTTGTGGCCTTGACCAATGCCTATTTTACGCGCGACTACGCGATGGATGATGGCATCTGAAACACGACCCTGCGGGTAGGGACGGCGGAACATCTTCACCAGATCGGGCGTTAGCCGAATTGGCCACCAAATCGCGCTCCGTCAGAACCGAATATTCTATAACCTATTGTTATTAATAGTTTTTTGACCAGGAACACGCCACGTCTCTGCAAAGAGCGGGGAATGCCATCTCGGCCCTCCGCAACAGGCCGGTGGGCATGGTTGTGATTCGAGGAGCATCGAGCATGACGCATCCACTTTTCAGCCTGTTGCGAACGCTGGATCAGCAGCAGCTTTGGTATGTGCTGGACCGACTGACGCCCGACTCGATCACCCTGACGGTGACGGCCGCCGACAGTCGGTTCGAGATCGACATCTACGAGAATGGGCGTGTCGAATATACGCATTCCCCGACAGGCGGCGAGACTGATCGGGCCAGCCAGGCATTGGAGGGGACCCTCAAGCTGCTGGCCATCGCCGCACGCAGAGTCGCCCGGCCGGATCCGTAGACTTGAAGCATTTTTCTCCATGGCATCATACTTAATCTAAATGTTAAGAAAATATCTATAATATATTGATATTGCTTAATATTTATAGATATTAATCCATTTATCAGCAGTTCTCTCTAGAAGAACTGGCTGAGGAACACCGCCGCCTCGTCCGTGATGCCGATGATCTTGTTCGTCGCTTGCCGATAGAATTTGAAATTGAGCTCCGTGCCGGGCTGGCCGTCCTGCCAATTGCTGAGACGTTTGAGCTCGCGGCGCCCCAGTGGCCTCTGGGCAAGCGCGATGCGGCGCACGGCAATGCTCACACGCGGGGTCTGCCGAAGGGTGTCCTGTTTCTTGGCAACCGCCTCGGCAGAGGTCACGACGCCACGGGCGAAAAGACCCTGGCCCCCCTCATTTTCGCTCGCAAACAGGAAGATGATGTCGCCCTCAGCGATATGCTTGCCGCCATACATCGTCTTCTGTGCGGTGAAGCTGAGATTTTCCGCATCCAGGTCACGAATCTCGGCCTTGATCGCAAATGCCATGCTTCCACGCCTTGTCCTGACGCTCTGGGACCGCCCGTCCATGCTTCCCGGCCTGCGCAACAGTGAAACCTGTCCGGTTGCCGTGCGCAAGGCGGTCGGCGACACTGGCGGGAAGGGCGACGGCTTTCGAGCTGGCGTATCCGGTCGAATGTCGGAAAAGCGCGCACTGCTTCGTCCTTGAGGCAGGTAACGATAGGAGAGCAGGAGGAATCATGCCCGAATTCGTCACTGTGAAGGCGAACCGAGCCAACTGAGACGGCCAGCGATGGTCTTGGATCTTGGGATGATAGGTTTCCTCATGCCAAATATGCATTCTGAATACGGAGCAGGATCATGAAGGCACTGATTGCGGGAGCTGGCATCGGTGGGTTGACCGCAGCTTTGTTCCTTCATCGGGTGGGAGTAGACGTCGAGATTTTCGAGGGCGCAAAGGATGTGCGTGAACTGGGCGTCGGCATCAACATGTTGCCGCATGCCGTCGGCCTGTTGACGGAGCTGGGGCTGATCGAGGAACTCGATGCCGCGGGCATCCGGACGCGCGAATTGATCCATGCGAACCGGTTCGGGCAGGTGGTGTGGCGCGAGTTGCGCGGCATCGATGCAGGTCTCGCCGCACCTCAGTTCAGCATTCACAGAGGTAGGTTGCTCGGCCTGATCCATCGCGCCGTGATCGAGCGGATGGGCCCGGCGGTGATCCGCACCGGATGCCGCGTGAATGGTTTCGAGCAAAACAGTAATGCCGTCATCGTTCACCTGTCGGACAGCCTCGGCAGGCCGACGCAAGCTGTCGGTGACCTGCTCGTGGGGGCCGATGGCATTCATTCGGCCGTGCGTGCCGCACTCTATCCTGGAGAGGGCCAGCCGATCTGGAGCGGCATCATGCTCTGGCGTGGCGCCACCCCCTGGCCGAAATGGCAGGACGGTCGCACCATGGCGATCGCGGGCGGAAACTTTGCCAAATTCGTGTTCTATCCAATTGAAAAACATGAACAAAACTCAGAGACGCACCTCACCAATTGGGCGGTGATGGCACGAGCAGGCCAAGAGAGGGTTCAGAGCTTCTCCCTGGGAAACTGGAGCAGGCCCGGCGTGCTCGAAGAAGTCCTGCCATTCGTTCGCGACCGCTTCCACCTCGACTATGTCGATCCCGTCGCAATCATCAAAGCCACGGACGCGTTCTACGAATATCCCAACTGCGATCGCGAACCACTGCCGCGCTGGTCGTTCGGGCGCGTTACCTTGCTGGGGGATGCAGCCCATCCCATGTATCCGGTCGGTTCGAACGGCGCGAGTCAGGCCATTCTCGACGCCCGATCCCTGTCGGAGCACCTCCGCGCCGCGAATACGATCGAGGCGGCCCTGGCGGCTTATGACGCAGAGCGACGCCCCAGCACCGCCCAGATCGTCCTGGCCAATCGCAAGGGCGGTCCCGAAGGCGTGATCGATATGGTGGAAGCTCGGGCGCCCGACGGTTTTGCCGATATCGAGGCCGTTGCAACCTATGAGGAGCGAGAGCGTGTCGTGCGTGGCTACGCCTCATTGGCTGGATTTGGGCGTCAAGCGCAACCCGATCCGCCATTTCCCTCGACCTGAAATATCAGATATCAATTTAACAAATTAATTCAAAAATTTGTTTCATATAATCAATTTCTGATTGGAATGGCGGGGAGGGGCTTTGTTCTCCCACACGGTCCGCGCTTGTCGCCAAGGCCTTTTTGGAAAGAGCATAACCTGGGGGCACTGGGCATTTTGATATTGAGCCTCGTGCCGGGCTGGCCGCGATACCAGTTGCTGAGGCGTTTGAGCTTGCCGTGTCTGGGCAAACGTGACGCGGCGCACGGCCCGCTTACCTCTCGGATTTGGGGACCCAATAGACCGTCGAGTTTGTAGCCGATCCATCTACGCTGCTCTGGCTTGACCCAAAACGATCTGGCTGCACGCGGGGCCTGCGTCAAATAGGTCAGACTATATCTTCACAGTCATGCGCCGAGCCTCTGGACTGTTCGAGGCCCTCACGGCAGATAGATCGATGAATGTGTTGGAGGGAATCCCCTGTGTATTTGAAATGGTCCATCCCCAGATCGGTGCTGATGCTTCTTGCCATGACGGGCGTCGCTCATGCCGAAGGCGAGCTCAACATCTATAATTGGGGCAACTATACCAACCCCAAGCTCATCAAGAAATTCGAGGAGCAATACAAGGTCAAGGTCACCATCACCGACTATGATTCCAACGATACGGCCCTTGCCAAGGCGCGACAGGGTGGTTCAGGTTTCGATATCGTCGTGCCCTCGCAGACTTATCTGCCGATCTGGATCAAGGAAGGATTGCTGCTCGAAACCAATCCCGGCCAGATGGAGAATTTCAAGAACGTCACTCCGGAATGGGCAGATCCTGGTTTCGATCCCGGCCGCAGATATTCCGTGCCGTGGGCATGGGGTACGATTGGCGTCGTCGTCAATACCGAGGCGTATAAGGGCGATATCAACACCTGGGATATCATCTTCAAGACGCCGGACGAGCTGAAGGGCAAGGTCAACGTCGTTCCGGAGATGAAGGACGTCATTACGGCCGCCATCCGCTACGTCGGCGGCGAGCAGTGCACCGGCGACAAGCAGGTATTGAAGAAAGCGCGTGACCTTCTGACGGCCGCCAAGCCGAACTGGATCGCCATGGAATACAATGCCATCGAAAAGATGGGGGCAGGCGACTTCAAGGCCTCGTTGACCTGGAACGGGGCGGCCCTGCGCACGCGCCTGGCGCATCCCCAGATCCATTACGGTTATCCCAAGGAAGGCTTCACGTACTGGTCCGACAATGTGGCGGTGCTGAAAGAAGCAAAGAATGTCGACAACGCCAGGCTGTTCCAGAATTTCATGATGGATCCTGAGAACGCTGCACTGAACTCCACCTTCCATCATTACGCGAATGGCATCGCAGGCTCGGAAAAATACATGCCAGCCGAGATGAGGGACGCTCCTGAGATTGTCGTTCCCGCCGATGCCAAGGCCCATGGCACCGTGGCGCTGATGTGCCCGCCGGAGGTCGACGTGCTTTACAAGAAGATCTGGACCGAGCTTCGCAAGTAAGCACTCCAATCACGGGCGGTGTCTTTGACACCGCCATCATCACATTGAATTTCCAAGGCGTTGCGCCTTGGAAAAGAGATATGTCCAATGAGGAGAGGTATGACCGTTTCAGCGGAGCTCTACAGGGAATTAATTCGCATAACATATCTTATGGAACATAATCCCATGCCTCCGGCCGGGCCAAGGGGCATTTTCGACAGGTGGTCGGTGCCAAAGTCAATGTGCCGTGCATCCCTCAAGCCGGTCCGGGCGTTCGAGATCGGGGCGCATCTAATCGGATGGCCTTATCAGCACGAAGCTCGCAGTTGCGGCAGCAGAGATGTGAGTGCCATATTTGCCATACCGCCTCAGGCGCGCATCTGCTTGCTTGTAAATAGCGAGCGGAGACACGCTCTATGACGAGGATCGTCAAAAATGCGCGATCAGGTGTTGCCCAACATTGACAGGGCATTATCGGTGGACAATTCCTTGACCGAGAAGGACAGCACCTTGGGTGCTTCATAAGGGGCTCGGGCGACGAGAATGCCCGTCTTCTTGATAGTGGCCACGGGAGCGGCGCTCCCGGCATCGAGTTTCTTCGCAGCAGTGGCGGCCATCTCATACCTCATCATATATCGCAGCAGGCGGATGCCATTTGAACGTATAATCAATATTAATTAGGTATCGGATTAGAATCTGTCAATCGATATGGCTGTTCGAAGCGACGATTATGAATGATCAGAGTGTATCTTGGTTAGACAATTCGAGAAATCCAAGCGCGCGGTGGATATTAAGCATAGAAAGGAGGTAAAATTTGACCGACAGTGCTGATAATTGTTGCAATTTCGCCACATATAATTCCGATAATGCGATATATTCCCTAAGGTAATTTATATTCTTTTGACTCGAAAACGCGACGTCCCCATAGCTTCTGAAATAGGAAAGTTTCAGCGCCAGCCGCTGGATTTTCGGTGAACACATGTGGGAGAGAACAATTTATGTTCAAGGCAGTTTTCGTACCGACCGTGATGGTCGCAGCCTTGGTTGCCGGCGGCGCTGACGCTGCCGACCTCGCACCGCGACCGGTCGAACCCGTCGCTCCCGTCTATACGCCCTATGACTGGTCCGGTCCCTATATCGGCCTGCATGCGGGCTATGGCTGGGGCCGCGAGAACGACAATTATTCCGAGAACGGCCCGCTCCTGCCCCCTACCCCGGCCCAGACCCAGTCGGTTGCTGATCATTTCAATATGAATGGCTTCGTGGGCGGCGCTCATGCCGGTTACAACTACCAGATCAACCAATTCGTGATCGGTGGCGAGGTGGATATCGACTACGCCGATCTCAAGGGCAGCCATCGCTACAGCTATTATGGTGGAGGCTGGAGCGGCCGTCTGCAGATGAAGAGCGAGTGGCAGGGCTCGGCCCGGCTGCGCGCCGGCTACGCTCTCGACAACATCCTGCTCTACGCCACGGGTGGTATCGCCTTCGCCAACGGCAAGCTGTCGGATTCCGGCCAGTATTTCGGCACCGCCTACGGCACCAGCGACACCAACACCCATATCGGGTGGACCATTGGTGCCGGCGCCGAATATGCCTTCACCCAGAATTGGATCGGCCGCTTGGAAGTGCGCTACACTGATTTCCAGAAAAAGCGCTATGTCGTGACGGACCCGAGCGTCAAGGCCGGCTGGAATCAGACCACCGTCAATCTCGGCATCAGCTACAAGTTCTGATACTCATCAGCCAGAATGCAAACAAGGCCCGGCGATATGCCGGGCTTTTATTTCTGCCCCCTGCAGCCAGATCGTGAGAATAGCGGCAGGGGGCGGCAACACTCTGCAAAACGCTCTCCTTACCACCTCCCCTTTGAACGCCATAAGGGCCCTATTTGGTAAGAACCTCCTGAAACTGCTCCTCCAATTTGGCAACTCGATCGACGAGATTGATCGTGCCGTGGACGTGAGTTTCCAAGATGGAGACGATCAGAGAGTTGAGAGAAAGGCCCTTGAGCTTCGACTGTCCTTCGAGGAGCTTTCGCAGTTCGGGATCCATGCGAAGCCCAAATGGGCTGATTTGCCGTTTCGGGACGATGTACTTAGGCATGTATCCTCCTCATTCTTGGAAGAACCTTACCGGGGCCCCGAAACAGATCGAGTCACCAATTAGACTTAACGCAACGGCACCCTGGCGAACCCCACGATGGTTCCAAGCTCTTCAGGCGAGGCGAGTGCCCGTCCTTCCTTTGGATAGACGCGCCTTGATCGCCTAAGCCCCAATCGATCAATCATAATGCAAGCACCATCACAAAGGATGTTCAAAACTTACGTAGCGTAATATAAAAACGTATTGAAAAAACAAATATATTTTCTTATATTAAGAGGCTGGTTCAAGAAAGTGGCCATATCCCAGCATGCTGATCCTTTTTCACGATACCCTATGGGGAGCGCCGCTCGATTTGCCCGGGCCTGTTGAGGGAATCGAGTTCTCGACGGATCGTACCCTTTTTAGCGCTGCCGACGCAGTCGTCTTCCATCTGCCCGAATGGCGGTTCAAGCGGACGCCGACCGCCGGGGCGGGCGAGACGCTGCCAGAAAAGCGCCCAAGACAGCTTTGGGTCGCTTGGTCCATGGAGTGCGAGCAACACTATCCATTCATGTCCGACCCCAATTTCATGGCGGCCTTCGATCTCACGATGACTTATCGACGAACCGCAGACGTCACGTTGAATTACGCGAACCCTCATGGTGACATCGCCGCCATGCATGAAAGCTTTCGTCGGCCGCCGTCGCATTACAAAAAAAAAGACGCGCTCGTAGCTTCCTTTATTTCCAGCCGGTTCGATCAAAGTGGCAGATCTGGCTATCTCCAGGACTTAGCCCAGTACCTAGCAATTGATTCCTATGGCCGGTTTATGCGGAATCGCGTCCTTGATCCTGATCTTGGACGTATGAGCAAACTGAAGACGATTGCCGACTACAAATTCACCATTGCATTTGAGAATGCCTGCGCCGAGGACTACGTCACCGAAAAATTCTTCGACCCACTTTGGGCGGGATCCGTTCCGGTCTATCTCGGCGCACCTAATATCGAGGAATTTGCTCCGGGAGATCGGTGTTATATTGATGCCAGTTTGTATCCTGACCCGCAGTCCCTGGCAAAATACCTCTTGGAATTGGCGTCGGACGACCAAGCATATAACGCCTTTTTCAAATGGAAAACGAAGCCGTTCCGCAAGACTTTCGAGGATCTACTGACAGACTATACGACGCACTGGTCACAGCGCCTCAGTAAATGTGTAAAGGAGCACCTCATTTCTCGAATCAAATACGATTCGCCGATCGAAATAGATGCGACTGGGTTCTCGGAATAGCAATGACACGAGGAACTGGAGCCGAGGCGGATCGAGGTGCCGGCAACCATCAGGCCGGAGCCGTTATGCTCATATGGCGCGCCGTGCTCTCCCGCGTGACCAACTCGTAACCCAGATCGATCAGCCGCGGCTCGATATGCTTTCCGCCAATCCTGTCGATCAACATCCTCATGGCTTTCCTTCCCATCTCTTCTCGGTGGGTTCTGACGCTGGTGAGACCGGGATTCGCGACAGCCATGATGTCCAGATCGTTGAAACCGCAAATGCCGAATTGCTGGGGGACGGCAATACGGCGACGCTGAGCTTCGAAAAGCACGCCGACCGCAAGGTCGTCATTGTTGCAGAACACGGCATCGGCGTCGGGCGCTCGCGCCAGCAATTCGGACATCAACTCGCAACCCAGCGACACGGTGGATGGCCTGGGGGTCGTGACGATGAGCTTTTCATCGAGCAAGCCGGCTTCGTCCAGCGCTTGGATGAAACCTTGAAGGCGCCTCTGCGTGCGCGGATCCATGCGCGCACCCAGAAAAGCGATCCGCCGGTATCCGCGTTCCACCAGATGCCTCGTGGCAGCGAATGCGGCGCGATGGTGCGAAAACCCGACCATCATATCGACAGGGTCGTGGCCGACCTCCATGATCTGGACGATCGGGCACTCGGCCTGCAGGAGCTGCGCACGGGCCGCCTCCGATTGATCGATGCCGGCCACGACCAGGCCGGCCGGGCGCTGGCTGAGGAACACCCGGAGCAGCCTTTCCTCTTCGATAAGGGAATAGCGGGTATTGCCCAACTGTACCCGGAAGGCGGTAGCCTCTGCCTCGGCATAGACCCCACGCATCACATCCGCGAAAACATTGTTGGTCACTGACGGAATCAGTACGCCGATGACATTCGTCCGAGCCGAAGCCAGCGCGCTCGCTGCAGGATCGGGCACATATCCCAGATCGTCGACGATTTGCTGAATGCGTTGCCTGAGCTCATGCGAAACGGATTGCGGATTGCGAAGGGCGCGCGACACGGTGATAGCGCTAACTTCCGCAGCCTCGGCAATCTCGACCAATGTTATGCGTTTCTTCCCTGAACGTTTCTTGGGTCTTTTCATGTCGAAGGCCCGTCGCTGTTTTTTCGATGCAAAGATAGACCTTGCAAAATGATTGCGCAATCACTAAGGAGTTCGACCAAAGTTGAACGGGAGGAAAATGTGGCAGGACCGGCATATAGGCTGGTTATGAGCCTCTTTGATGCCGGTCGGCAATTCTTGCGCGCCGGGAAGTGTGATCACCTTTCAATACTCGTCTAGACACCCCGCCTTTCTCCAAGAAGGCAGGCGAATTTACGCTGACTTCATCTCCAGGACTTGGATCCTGCTCTCGGCTCGCCACCTGTGCGAACCGCTCTCGAAATGAACTGCGGCCATTCGGAAAGGTCGTGACGAACGCCACGAACAAACGCCTACGGGAGGAGGAACCCGATCATGCATACGACACCCGCTAGTTCACCCGCGCGGGGTGGCAGTCAGAAAGCGCCTCCTGGCGCCTCTCGCACCCGCTATATCATCCTGACATTGTGTTTCGCGGGCCTGGTCATCAACTATCTCGACCGGGCCAATATGAGCGTGGCGCTGCCCTATATCGATGCGGATCTCGGCCTCAATCTTACTAATACCCAGAAGGGACTGATCCTTGGCGCCTTCTTCTGGGCTTATGACGGGATGATGCTGATCGCGGGCTGGTTCACCGACAAGGTCGGCTCGCGCCGGGCCTTTACCATCGCGGCGATCTGGTGGTCGATCTTCACGGCGCTCACCCCCCTCGCCCGCAGCTTCTGGGGCTTCTTCGCCTTCCGCTTTGCACTGGGCGCCGGCGAGGCGCCGGCCTATCCGGCGGCAACCAAGGCAGCTTCTCGCTGGTTTCCGGTGGGCGAGCGTGCCTTCTCCACCGCAGTGATCGATTCCGGCTCGCGGGTCGGCACGGTGCTCTCATTGCCCATCGTCACCAGCCTTCTCGTCGTAGCGACCTGGCATTATTCCTTCGTGATCCTCGGCATGGCCGGCATCGTCTGGGCGCTTGTATGGTATTGGTACTATCGCGATCCCGTCGATCATCCCGATGCCAACGACCTCGAGCGTCAATACATCGCCGACAATGGCGGACGCACCGAGGCCAATGACGACAGCGAAGCCACCAAGATCCGCTGGTCGCAATTGTTCGGCTACCGTACGGTCTGGGGCATGATGCTCGGCTTCTTCTGCCTCAACTTCGTGATCTACTTTTTCCTCACCTGGTTCCCCGACTATCTCAAGAACGCCCGCGGCCTCAATCTGAAGGAACTGGGCACCCTCGGCATGCTGCCGGGTCTTGCCGCGGTGGTGACGGCCTGGATCGCCGGTGCCTATGCCGATCGCCTGATCCGTGGCGGCGCCAACGTTACCACGGTGCGCAAGGTCGTGATGGTCGGCGGCCTTTTGGGCGGGGCCGCTATCCTGCCCGCCGCCTTCGCCTCCTCCATCTATCTGGCCCTGTTCTTCCTGGCGATCTCCTATTCCAGCCTGGCGATCGCCGCGACCGGGATCTGGTCCCTGCCCGCCGACGTGGCGCCAAGCTCGCGCCATGTCGCCTCGATCGGAGGCATCCAGAACTTTGCCTCCAACATTGCCGGCATCATCAGCCCCTTCATGTTCGGCTTCCTGCTCGACATGTTCCATGGCGATTATACGCCCGCCTTCGCCCTGGCGGCCGGCTTCGCCGTGCTCGGCGCCTTTTCCTACGCCTTCATCGTCGGTAAGGCGGAACCTCTGCCTCTGCCGGAGAATGCAGGCCGCTGATTGGCGGGCTCCCCGGCAATCGGACTTCGTCACAGCCGCCGCGCATCTTCGGATTGCGCGGCGGTTTCTCTTTGCAGTTTCATCACCGGCCAGATTGCCAGGACGCCCCTGGCCGGCTAAGCAATCCGCCAGCAAGCGTTGGGGCGCCGAGGTTCGATTTTGCCTAAGTAAATACCGGTCTCTTCCTTTCCATCCCATCGCCTGGGCGGCCAGCCGGCAGCCCGGCGGGTAATTGTGTTCACCGGGTGGTGGTCCGAGACCGGTCTGGCTTGTCCGAATGTGCCATGCACACAGGCCGCTGCCCCAGCTCCCTCCCCAGCGAACATCGCCATACCGTGCCCGTAACGGGCCTCTCCGATCGCCATCTCGTTGGACTTCCTTACGGAAGACCGAGACGGTATGTGCAATCTTCTCACGGTCCGCTGGACCGTCACGCCCCGAAGCCCCCCTGAACCCTGGCTGGCCTGCACCGGATGCGGCATCGCCCGCCCCTTCCGTTGCAGCGGCAAGACAAGGCTCAACGCCAGTGGCCGACGGCTCGATGCCTGGCTGATCTATAAATGCCCGGTTTGCGACAAGAGCTGGAACAGGCCGCTGTTCGAGCGCCGGCCCGTGCAGGATATTCCTCCGGATATGCTCGCCGCGTTGCAGACGAACGACCCGATTTGGATTCGTCGCCAGGCTTTCGATCTCGCAGCCTTGCGCTCACACGCCTTCCATATCGAGGAATGCGCCGAGGTCGACGTCACCAAGCGAGTGCTCGACCGGCCGGATGGCTGGTCCATCCTGCATGTCGAACTCAGTGTCGACCTGCCAGCGGGAATTCGCCTGGACCGCCTCCTGGCGCGCGAACTCGGCCTGTCGCGAGCAAGGCTGCAATCGCTCCACCGCCAGGAACGGTTGCGCCTGGAACCCGGCCGTTCCGACGCCCTGCGCAAGCGCGTGGCAGATGGCGCCTCAATCATGCTCAACCTTGCCGATGAGGCGGACCAAACGATGATCGGCGATGCGGCCTCGGGACATTCAAGGCCGTAGATAGCTGACGCCTTCATGGCGGCGGAGCCGCGTCTGCCCGGGGCTCGGCACGAGGCCCCCACGCCGGAAACTTGCGGCGCGGGGGTACTGCATACCATCAGATAGGCCGCGGCTGCGCTTTGCCGGCCGGCAGATCATCGCCCGCCTCTTCCGCCGCGCCATCAAACAACCGGCCGATGCGCCGGCGCTCGGCCTCATTCTGTGGCAATGCGTAGGACAGCGCGACATAGACCAGCGTGTTGACAATGAGGCCAACCACCCCCGAGGTCATCCCCGCCAAGGCTGGAATGGACACGGGGTAGAGGAACTGCAGCACCACGGCCACCGCGAAACCGGCGACCATACCGCTGGCGGCACCCGCCGCGTTGCCTCGGCGCCAGAAGATGCCGAGATAGAGCGCCGGCGCCAGTTGCACGATGCCTTGATAGGAGGCGAGCGCCAGAGTGAGCAGGCCGGCAGTGACATTGGCGGTCGCCACCGCCCCGGCCACCGCCAGCAAGGTAGCGATGACGATGGTGATGCGCGCGGTACGGGTGTTGGTGGCCTCATCCGCGCCGCCGACATGGATGATATCCTGGGCGGTATGGGTGCCGACCGCAGCGGTGATGGCGTTCACATTACCCACCGTGGCGGCGAACACGGCCACGCCCGCCAGCGCCAGGACGAACGGCCCGCCATGCCCGGCCGCCAGGAACCAGACATTGTCCGGTGCCTTCGCCACCTCCGGAAGCTGGGAGGCCAGCATACTCATGGTCAGCATGATGGCGAGGAACACGAACATGAACGGCGCCGCCTTGAGGGCGGAATTGCGCACCGCCTGGGCACTCCTGGCCGTGAACAGGCGCACGAAGATATCGGGCCAGCACCACGAGCCCATCGCGCCGGTGAACACCAGCGAGAAATAGTAGAGCGGGCCGAGATCGCTGTGCAGGCCCGGCAGGCTGGCAAAGCTCTCCGGCAGGCCGGCAAAGCCCAGGCCCTGCGACATCAGCCAGACGATCAGGCCGAGCGCCACCAGCCCGCCGACGCCATAGGCGAAGATGCCCTGGATCATGTCCGAGATCACGATGCCGCGCATGCCCAGCCGCACCGTCCAGATCTGCCGGACGGCCAGTACCGCGATGCCGACGAATACCGCCGTCGTCGGCGCAACGGCACCGAAGGACAGATAGGAGAAGACGAGGCCAAGCGACTGGAAGGCGAGTACCAGCCAGGGAAAGGCCGAGATCACGCCGATCACGGCGGCAATCACGCGCACGCTGGTGGAATTGTAGCGCATGCCGACGAAATCGGCCTGGGTGCGCAGGTTGAACGCCTTGCCCCAGTCGAACACGCGCTGCGCCATCAGGAACATGAACAGCACCGCCAGCAGCGAATAGGAGATCACATAGTAGCCGATCACCCCGGCTGAGGCGGAAAGCCCAGCGAAGGCGATGAAGATCGTCCCGGGCAGCCAGGTGTTGAGGAAGGCCATGGTCTGGAACCATGACCCGAAGGAGCGGCCGGCCACCGCATAGTCGGTGAAGTCCCGGCCCTGCTGGCGGGTGCGCTCCAGCACCACGACGACGCCGATGAAGAACAGGGCCAGCAGCCCATAACCGATCAGGAAGTCCATGGCCCTATTCCTCTTCCCGGTCCGGGCTCGCCCGATGCAGATAGGTGAGGCTGACGACCAGGAACAGGCCGCTGCCCATGAAGAAGAACATCGCCATGCCAAGACTGCCGCGCGCCATCGCCAGATGGATCGGCGGAAACAGCATGATGATCAGGTTGAGCCACAGCAAAAGGCGGCGGACACGGCCAAAGTCAGACGCTTGCCTCTCCATTTCGTCCTCCCATCTCGATATTCTCCTGCTGGGTGGGCGGCGCGCCGTCGAAGCCCTTCGCTGGGCTTCCGCACGCACCATTCTTGTTGTTCTTCACGTCGCGGCCAATAGGCGTCACAGGCCGCAAGCCTGTATCACCGCATCGACCAGGGCCTTCTGGTGCGGCTGCAGATCCTGTCCGGGCAAGTCCTTCCAGAAGGCCTGATAGGGATCCTGGACGCCCGTCTCGACGCCGCTGAGCGTCTCAACCACGGCCAAGCCGCAGAAAGGCACGTAGAAGGGCGAATAGCCGCCCTCATGGCTGATCATCAACCGCCCCCCGCAGATCGAAGCGGCGAGATCCATCAGGCGACGGGTCATAAGGCGATAGGAGCCGGAAACCAGCATCATGCGGCCGAGCGGATCGGCATTGGATGAATCGAAGCCGCTCGCCACCATAATGACATCGGGCTTGAAGCGGGCAATTGCCGGCAATACCACCCGGTCGAAGGCATCGAGATAGGCCCCCTCACCCGAGCCCGCCGGCAGCGGGATGTTGATCGCCGAGCCCTTGCCGGCACCGACACCACAATCGGCAACCTTGCCTGTATCGGGCGGGAAATTGCCATCCTGGTGCAGGGAGATGGTGAGGATGTCGGGATCGGCTTCGAAACAGGCCTCGGTCCCGTTGCCGTGATGCACGTCCCAGTCGACCACCGCCACGCGCTCGATACCGAGCTTGGCACGTGCATGGGCGATCGCCACGGCGACATTGGCGAACATGCAAAAGCCCATGCCCTTCTCCGGGCGAGCGTGGTGGCCGGGGGGGCGCACCAGCGCATAGGCATTGGCGACCTCGCCCTGCACCACCGCCCGCAACGCACTGATGGTACCGCCGGCAGCCAGACAGGCGAGGTCCACGCCGGCAAAGCCGAAGGGCGAAACGCCGTCGCCCATGTCGCCGCCGCGGATGTCGGCACTGAGCGCCTTCATCTTGTCGAGATGTTCGCTCGTATGGACACGCAGAATGTCCTCGTCGCTAGCCTTGGTGATCTCGATGCGTTTCAGGGCCTTGGCGATGCCGGAGACCTCCACCAGGGAGGCGAAACGGGCCTTTGATTCCGGCGACTCGACATGCTGCAGGGGCTGGATGAATTCGCCCTTCAGGAACCCGGCCGCCGTGCCGGTGTCGTGCCAGCCAAAACGCTCATGCCACACCCATCCCGTGGTCATCGCAGTTCTCCCTCATCTGCATGTTTTCCGGCAGGCTAGCGCATGCAAACAAGGCGGGAATGGTGCAGATGCACTATTGGCGGCGGGCACCAACCTTGTGACGAACACCGTCCACGGTTAACATGACAAAAATACAACCCTCCATCCGGGGTCGGTGCATGTGACTTCCAAACTGTCCATGTTCTCGCAATTCGTGGTCGATCTTCATCAAGCCGGCCGGCGCGCCGACAAGGATGCGGATTTTGACGTGGCGGCCCACGCCCTCGAGCTGTTGCGCCCCCTGCTCGGTTTCGACTGTGCCTGGTATGGCTGGGCTCGCTTCGTGGACGACCGCACCACTGTGCCCGCCTCCTCCACGCTTGGCCTGCCGGACGGTTTTGCCCCGTTCTGGTCGACGATGGCCAGCCAGGATCTGGTCGCCACGGCCTTGCGCCGGGACCGCGGCAAGGTCTGCATCTATGACCGTGGGCAGCCCCGGCAGACCGACGAGATGGCCGAACTGTCGGAGCGCTATGGCATCCGCAAATGGGCCTCCGCCATGCATAATCGGCCGGGGCGCGCGACCACCTTCTTCGTCTCGGTCTATCGCACCCGGTGCCATGACCCGCATTGGGACGGGGAGGACCTGCAGCTTCTGCAATGCGCGGTAGATCACTTGTTCCTGGCGCTGCAGGCCGCGTTCGAGCGTCGCAGTGCGGACGGGCCGGGCGAGCGGGCGACACTGGCGGTCGACGAAGCCGGCTTCGCCCATCTTGGCCTGGATCAGTCCCATAGTTTCCTCAGAACCATCTGGCCCGGCTGGAACGGCGATCGCCTGCCCCGGCCTCTCAGGCAAGCGGCTCTGCATCCCGGCATCCATCTGTTCGAGCGCGAGGGTGTGGCGGTGAGCTGTCGCGAGGATCGCGGAGCAGGCCGGCAGTCGAGCCTGATCAGGCTGGAACTCTCGCTGCTATCCAAGCTCGACCGGCTCTCGCCGCGCGAGCGCGAAGTGGCGCACCTGCTCGCCAGCGGGGCAACCCACAAGCAGGCGGCGCAGATGCTGGGCAGCGCACCGGCCACCATCCGCAACCAGACCCAGGCCATCTACGACAAGCTGGGCATCCGTTCGCGGGCGGAACTTGCCAGCGCCGTGCGGCGCTGAGCACGTAATGGCCGACTTTATCAGCCACCGCCTGCCGGCAATTCCTCGCGCCACAAGGCGTGAAAATGATGGACGGGGCCGCGGCCGCGCCCGACCGTCAACCGACCGGACGCCTTCAGTGCCTCAGTAAGATAAAGCCCGGCCTCCTCCACCACTTTTACCAGGGGAAGCGAGGGCAGGAGCGCAGCGATCGCCGCCGACAGTGTACAGCCGGTGCCGCGCAGATTGCCGGGCGCGACACGCGGCGCCGCATGCTCGGTGATGCCGCCTCGGTCTGGATCTGCCGGGAGCAATCCTCGCCACTGCCGGCATCATCGCCGCGAGCCTCGGCTTGATCGCCAGCGGCGAACAGGCCTCGCCGTCCTCGCCTTCATCAATGGCGCGACCTCCTACGGATTGGTGCTTCTGCCCGGCCAAATCCTGCTTGCAATCGGCCTCTCCCTGATCTTCTCGGGCTCGGCCGTGCTCGCTACCACCCATGTGCCCGAGCACCAGGCCGGTCTTGCCGGTGGCGTCATGAGCACCGCCACGGAACTTGGACCGACCCATCGGTCTGGCCGCGCTGATGTCGGTTGCCGCAGGGCAATCGGATGTGGTCGCCGGCTATGCCACGGCATTTGCCGCCGCTGCCCTCGTCTGTGTCATTGCGGCTATGGGTCGAATGGCCCTGGTGAGGGGCGGCTGCAATCTCCAGTCCGCGCGGGGTACCGGATGAAGCGCAGGCGGCCGCCGTGCTTTCGCGCAAACCACCCACCCAAAACGCCCAGACCATGCGGTCTAAAATCCGATTCGACAGATAAGAGGTATAATTAAACCTTGAAATTTCGTGCGACCTGGATCTGCATGTAGCACATTGTTTCAACGACGGTATCGGAGGCAGGATCGAGCAAGTTGACCAAACGGCACTTTCCCTTTGTTTGCCAAGATGATGTGAGGGATTCTGAGCCACGTTTCCCCTTTCAGGAAGTGCACCTGAAGGATATCCTGGTTGCGTCAGGCTTTTTCGTGCGCCATGTATCGGCGCTGTTGCATCTCGATATTCGGAGGTATCTCAATACACCCTCCGAGGGGCACCATGAATGTCCTGCGCATTCGTGGCTGGAGAGGGGGAGAAGATGCCGGTTTTGCCGGAACCCATGACCGTGGCGGATCTTATCGATCTGCTGCGCGAGCAGAACCCGGAAGCTCTGGTCACCATTGGCAATCCCAACACCGGGCCCGATTGTGCCGGTGCCCTCTTCAGCGGCTTTGTCCGGCCTCAAGGCAAGTCTTTTCGACACATGCCGTGGAGCCAGGTTCAGCATGAGGGATATCTGCCGGCCGTCGTGCTGGAGCGCCATGTGCGACGGAAATGAACTTGGCGTCTTGGCCCGCGGATGATGGCGATATGCCTGCGTGCCACTCCCGCCCAGGCTTTTGTCGATGGCTTTTTTGCTTGCCCTGCCCGCGCTCCGCGCCTACCTAAAGGGCCATGTATGAGGATAGAAACAGTCAGGACAGCCCTGGCAATTCGCCCTCGGCTGGCGAGACGGTCTTTGCGTCAGCCTTATCTGAGCCCGACAAATGGGCGGTTTTCCTGGATATCGATGGCACGCTGATCGATCTTGCCGCGACGCCGCTGTCGATTACCGTTCCCCCGACGCTGCCCGATGACCTCTGGGCTCTTTCACAGCATCTGGGGGGTGCCATGGCTCTGGTCACCGGCCGGAACATCGTGCTCGCCGACGAATTATTTGGCCCCCATCTTTTTCCCATCGCGGGCTTGCATGGTGCCGAACGGCGTGATGCTTCCGGCGCGGTGGACAGCCTCACCGTCCCTTCGGCTTTCGAGCAGCTCAAGCGCGACATCGCCGACGAGGCTGGAGCGTGGTCTGGCGTCGTGGTCGAAGACAAGGGCGCGGCATTGGGGGTGCATTACCGCCTGGCTCCCGAGCGCAAGGCCGATGTCGAGGCATTGATGTCACGCTTCGCCCCAACCATGCCCGACTGGTCGCTTCAGCACGGCAAGATGGTGGTCGAGTTGCGCCCTGCGCGTGCAAGCAAGGGCAAGGCGTTGGAAGCCTTCCTGCAGGAAGCACCTTTCAAGGGCAGAGTTCCCCTGGCGATCGGCGACGATCTCACCGACGAGGCCATGTTCGAGACGGTCAACAGCCTCGGCGGCCAATCGATCCGTATCGGATCGGCAGGGACCCAAACGCGCGCTCGCGCGTTGATATCATCGCCAACGGCTTTGCGGGCCTTGATCGCCCGCGTTGCGGCCTAATCCGATTCCGTCATCAATATTCGAAAGTTCCCATGGGTCGACTTGTCGTCATTTCCAATCGAGTTCCCGTTCCCGCGCGCAGCGGTGAAGCACCCGCCGGTGGTCTGGCGGTTGCCCTGAACGCCGCCCTGCAGGAGCGCGGGGGCATCTGGTTCGGATGGTCCGGAAAATCCAGTCCCGGCGTCGAGCCCCCTCCCCCCAGATTCCAGCAGCAGGGCAATATTTCCTATGTGCTGACCGATCTGACCGAGACCGACGTGGAAGAATATTATCACGGCTTCGCCAATCGGGTGCTCTGGCCGATCTGCCACTACCGGCTCGACCTTGCCGAATATGGCCGCAAGGAAATGGCGGGTTATTTTCGCGTCAACCGCCTGTTCGCCCATCGCCTGGCTCCGCTGATCAAGCCGGACGACATCCTATGGGTGCATGACTACCACCTGATCCCCCTCGCCTTTGAATTGCGGCAGATGGGTATAAAGAACACCATCGGCTTCTTCCTGCATATCCCTTGGCCTCCTTCGGATGTGATCGCCGCCATGCCGATGCATGAGGAAATCATCCGGGGCCTGTCCCACTACGATCTCATCGGCTTTCAGACCGACTACGATCTCGACAACTTCGCCGGCTACCTCGCCCGGGAAGGCATCGCCAGGGATCTCGGGGAAGGCCGGTTCGAATATCACGGGCTGCATTTCAAGGCCGCCGTGCATGGCATCGGCATCGAGACCAAGTCCTTTGCCCAGATGGCGCAGGTCGCTATCGGCAACAGCGCTGTCCGCAAGGCGCGCCAGAGTGTCGAAAGCCGCGACCTCATCATCGGCGTCGACAGGCTCGATTATTCCAAGGGCCTGACCCAGCGCATCGATGCCTTTGAGCGCTTCCTGCGCGCCTATCCGGGCTATCACAACAAGGTCACCTATCTGCAGATCACGCCGAAATCCCGCTCCGAGGTGCCGGAATATGAGACGATGCAGAAAATGGTGGCCGAGGAGGCCGGGCGGGTGAACGGGGCCATGGGCACGCTCGACTGGGTCCCCATCCGCTATGTGAATCGCTCGATCGGCCGTCATATCCTGGCGGGTCTTTACCGGATCGCCAGGGTCGGACTGGTCACGCCTCTGCGCGATGGCATGAACCTGGTCGCCAAGGAATTCATCGCCGCCCAGGACCCCGACAATCCCGGCGTGCTCGTTCTATCGCGCTTCGCCGGCGCCGCGCGCGAGCTCAATGGCGCAGTGCTGGTCAACCCCTACGATACCGAAGGGACGGCCAACGCGATTGCCCGCGCGTTGAGCATGTCGCTGCAGGAGCGGCGCGAACGCTGGCAGAACATGATGAATTTCCTGCTCGTGCATGACGTGTCGCACTGGTGCGACGCCTTCCTCGATGACCTAGCGCAAAACAAGCAGGTACTGCAAGCGTCGGTCTCGGCAAAGGCCAGTGCCTGAACGAGCCCAGGAAACCGAAGCTTCAATAAAAATATAGGACTTTCAGATAAGATTAGGATTCTTATATAAAATATTGAATTTCATGATTTATTTTGGTCAAGAGAGCGGAGGGGGCGGCGATGTTCCCTTCCCGTCTGGATGACAGCGGCGTCCTTCGTTCGGCAGCTTCGGCGCGCGGATACGCCGTACCGCGCCAGGCGTTTTCGATGCGCAGATCATTCCAAACCGGAATGCCCTCTTGCCCATTCATGGATATCGGAGCCAGACAGGAAGCGATAAGGCTAGCCCGCATGCCTACGGCGAATGATGTCGCCTGCATCGGGCATCTGGGCAAAACAACCGCGTCCCTTTGGCGAGATCCTACCGTGCTGAATGATCCGCGCTCCCACGGCCTCTGGGAAAAGACCGCTCCCCGTGCGCCGCAAACCGAACCGCTCCGCCAATCCGTTATCGCCGACGTCGCCGTCATCGGCGGCGGCTATACGGGGCTGTCGGCCGCCCTGCATCTGGCACAGGCCGGCGCATGCGTGCATCTGCTGGAGGCCGTCGAGATCGGTTTTGGCGGCTCCGGCCGCAATGTTGGCCTGATCAATGCCGGCATGTGGGTCATGCCGCAGGACCTGCCCGGGGAACTGGGCCCGGTCCATGGCGAGCGTCTGCTGGAGATGCTCGGCGACGCGCCGGCCGTGGTCAAGGACCTGATCGCCCGTCACGACATCGCCTGCGAGCTCAGGACGAATGGCACCCTGCATTGCGCCGTCGGCCACAAGGGACTGCAGGAAATCGAAGAGCGCGCCCGCCAATGGCACAAGCGGGGGGCTCCGGTCGAACTTCTCGATGCCGAGGAGACCGCAAGGCGGGTGGGTACGATCGCCTATGCCGGCTCCCTTCTCGACAGGAGGGCCGGTACGCTCCAGCCCTTGGCCTATGCCAGGGGCCTCGCTGATGCGGTGCTGCGTCAGGGTGGCCACATCCATACGGGCAGCCCCGTCACCAATGTCGAGCATCGCGACGGCCGCTGGCTGGTGACGACCCCGCAGGGCCAGGTCACCGCAGCCTGGATCGTGGTCGGGACCGATGCCTACGGCCAGGGACCCTGGGAAAAGGTGCGCAAAGAGCAGGTGCATCTGCCCTATTTCAATCTGGCTACGGCTCCCCTCGCCCCGGAACTGCGCAAGCAGATCCTGCCGGGTGGCGAAGGCGTCTGGGATACTCGCACCGTGCTCTCCTCCTTCCGCATGGATCAATCCGGGCGGCTGGTCTTCGGCAGCGTGGGCGCTCTCAGCGGGGCCGGTGCCGCCGTCCACAAGAACTGGGCCAGGCGCGCCTTGCGGAAACTGTTCCCGGCCATCGAGCAGGTTGAATTCGAACATGAGTGGTTCGGCAAGATCGGCATGACCGGCAATGCTCTGCCCCGTTTCCACAGCTACGGGCCGCAGGCCGTCGGCTTTTCTGGCTATAATGGCCGCGGCATCGCACCCGGCACCGTCTTCGGCCGGGCGCTTGCGGACCACATCCTTGGCACGATGAGCGAAGCCGAACTGCCTCTGGCGAGGACCGAACTCACGCCAGCCGCCTTCAGGTCCTGGAAGGAAGCCGGCTACGAGGTGGGTGCCCGGCTCGTTCATATGATCGATAAACGACTCTGAATAGAAACTATAAATGATATATATATCAATGAATTATATATCATTTATGATCTAGTATATTATCAAATGAACGACGATCACCTAGTCGTCCTCGACCGAGACCTGTGTGCGAAGCCATTGCCGGAAGGCCAGCAAGGGCGGGTGCATGGCGCGATCGGCTGGCCAGACCAGGTAATAGGCCTCCGCGCTCACCATCGGCAGATCGAGAGCGCGAACCAGCCGACCGGCTTCCAATTCCTCGATGATGAGGAATTCGGGCAGCAAGGCAACTCCGAGCCCGGCGATCGCAGCCTGCGCTGCCGTGGCGAACTGATCGAACAGCATGCCCCGCACCGATTGGGCCGGCGCGCCATGCAGGGCGAACCAGCGTTCCCAGGCATCGGGCCTGGTGGTCAGATGCAGCAGCGAGGCATTGCGGAGATCGGCAGCGGACTTGAACCCGAGTTGGTCGCGCAGGACCGGGTTGCAGGCAGGCACCACGGTCTCGGAACGGATCTTCTCCATTTCACCGCCAGGCCAATCCGGGCTGCCGAAATGGACGGCGGCATCAACAGGATCCTGCCGGAAATCGAAATAGGACAAGCGCGTCACCAGATTGATGGTGATGCCGGGGTTGTGCGTCAGGAACTGCGGCAGCCGTGGTGCCAGCCAGCGCGTGCCGAAGGTCGGCAGGATCGCCAGGGTGAGCGTTCCCCCCAGCGGGTTGGCGCGAAGCATCAGCGAGGCGGTGCTGATCTTACGCAGGGCATCGCGGATCTCGCGAGCATAGGCTTCGCCGCCCGGTGTGACGCTGATGGTTTGTTTTTCGCGATGGAACAGCTCGACTTCGAGTTGTTCCTCCAGAAGCTTGATCTGACGGCTGACGGCGCTTTGCGTCAGGTTGAGTTCCTTGGCCGCAGCGGTGACGCTTCCCGTGCGCGCCGCCGCCTCGAAGGCGCAAAGCAGGGAGATCGAGGGCAGGAAACGTCGCGGACCCTGCATCGCTTCACCCTCGGACCCGCATGGACCGCCCCAGAGATCGAGCGATCGATGGTCTCTTCCAACAGCGATATTGTTTCATCATTCCCCCAGCTTGGCTGACGGCCATGTTCATTCCCAACCGGTATGAGTTGTTGAGATAACATTGCTATTCAACCCGTGTCCATTGGCGCATGAGTTCCGGCAACATGACGATTGCGAATGAGATCTTCGCCCAATCGAGTCGCAGTGGGAGCCCGGGACATGGCCAATCAGACCTTCTTGCATCCAGACGAGATCCGCACCCTGTTCTCGACGGCCATGTCGCAGATGTACCGGACCGAAGTGCCGCAATATGGCACGCTGATGGAGCTGGTCGCCGACGTCAACGATACCACCCTTGCCGACGATGGCGAGCTGCGGGAGACGCTGACGCGCAATGATGAACTGGCCCGCTTGAGCGTCGAGCGCCATGGCGCCATCCGCCTCGGCACGGCGGAGGAATTGTTCAACATTCGCCGCGTCTTTGCCGTGATGGGGATGTTCCCGGTGGGCTATTACGACCTTTCCGTTGCCGGCGTCCCGGTTCATTCGACCGCCTTCCGTCCGATCGACGATGCCTGCCTGCGCAGCAATCCCTTCCGTGTCTTCACCTCGCTGCTGCGGCTGGAATTGATCGAGGACGAGGCCCTGCGCCGCGAGGCGACATGCATCCTGGCGGCGCGGCGCATCTTCACGTCACGGGCACTGGAACTGGTCGACCTATTCGAAACCAACGGCGGCCTGACGCCTGGCGAGGCGCAGGAATTCGTCGAGGAGGCGCTCGAAACCTTTCGCTGGCATTCCAAGGCCACGGTCTCGCTCGGCACCTATGACAAGTTGCACGATGCCCACCGCCTGATCGCGGACGTCGTCAGCTTCAAGGGGCCGCATATCAACCATCTGACGCCGCGCACCCTCGATATCGACGCCGTGCAGGTCGCCATGCCCGCGCGCGGCATCATTCCCAAGGCCGTCATCGAGGGGCCTCCCCCGCGCAAATGCGCCATCCTGCTGCGCCAAACCAGCTTCAAGGCGCTCGAAGAGACGATCGAGTTCCTCGCCGAGGACAATGATGGCCGTGAGGGCACGCACACCGCCCGTTTCGGCGAAATCGAGCAGCGCGGCATCGCGCTCACCCCGAAGGGGCGTCGGCTCTATGACACGCTGCTGTCGGGCGTGCGCGCCGATGTCCGCGTCGGCCAAGGCGGCGCCAATGCCGGCGACTATCAGTCGGAACTTGCCGAACGCTTTCGTGCTTTTCCTGATGAATGGTCCGAGCTGCGCGCCCTGGGCCTGGCCTATTTCCGCTATTCGGCGACCGAGCAAGGCCTTGCCGCTCGGCAGGACAAGCGGCTTCCCGCAAGCGTCGACGAGTTGGTCCAGGCCGGCTTCCTGCGCTTCGATCCGATCGTCTACGAGGACTTCCTGCCGGTCAGTGCCGCCGGCATCTTCCAGTCGAACCTCGGCACCGACGAACAGCAGAATTATGGCGAGCGCTCCAACCGTATCGAGTTCGAAGGCGCCCTCGGCGCACCCGTCCAGGACGAGCTCGCCCTCTATGCCGCCACCGAAAAGCGATCGCTGGATCTGGCCCTCGCACAGCTCGGCGATCCCCATTTGGCGATGATGGCCATCGCGTAAGGATCGGCGCGGCCATGAATATGAGAGTGCAGGTCGAGGAGAAGGCCGTCCCCCCGGGGCTCGATGCCTTCCTGTCCGCGCTGGTGCCCGCCGGCTATGCCGGCGACATTGCGCGCGATCGCGCCACTCGCATCGTTCATGCCACCGACAACAGCATCTACCAGGTCGAGCCGGCTGCGGTGCTGTTTGCCCGCGACGGCGAGGATGTCGCCCGCGTCGTCCGGCTGGCGGCCGATCACGGCATTCCGCTCTCGCCGCGTGGCGGCGGCACCGGCACCAACGGCCAGTCGCTGACGCGCGGGGTGCTGGTCGACACCTCCCGTTACATGAACCGCATCCTCGAGCTCGACCTCGAACGTCAGATGGTGACGGTCGAGCCAGGCGTGGTGCTCAACCAGCTCAACGACTATCTCCAGCCTTACGGCTTGTTCTTCCCGCCCACCGTTTCCACCGCCTCGCGCGCCACCCTGGGGGGTATGGTCGCCACCGATGCCTCCGGCAAGGGCTCGCGTATCTATGGCAAGACCTCCGACTATATCGAGGCGATGGAGATCGTTCTCGCCAATGGCGAGACCTTCCAGGTCGAGACGATGCCGGTTGCCGAAGCGCGCGAGCTGGCGCGGCGGGAAGATGCCGCCGGCCGCATTCATCGGGAAGTCTTGCGGGTCGTCGACGAAAACGCCGAACTGATCGCGTCGATCTTTCCGGAGATGAACCGGGGCCTGACGGGCTACAATCTCAAACATGTGCTCGGCGAGGACGGCAGCTTCCGCCTGCCCTATCTGCTGGCCGGGTCGGAAGGCACCCTCGCCTTCACCACCCGCCTGACCTTGCGGTTGCGCAGGCGCCCGGCTTGCCGTGCGCTGGTGCCCGTGCGCTACGCCACTTTCCAGGCGGCCCTCGTCGACGTCCAGCGCCTGCTGCAGGCTGAGCCGGCCGCGATCGAAATTCTCGACGACACCATCCTTTCGCTCGCCAGGCAGGATGTGGTGTGGGGAGAGATCGAGAGCGTTCTGGGAAGCGATGACGACAGGCCGGTGGGTGGGCTGAACTTCGTAGAGTTCGTCGGCGAGACGCAGGACGAAGTCGATGCGGCTCTGGCCCTCTTGTCGAACCTGCTCGCAGCGCAGCCCGGCACGGTTCTCGACTGGAAAATCGTCACCGACGCCAGGACCATCGCCGGCCTCTGGTCCCTGCGCGAAAAGGCCGTCGGGCTGCTCGGCCGTCTCGGCGGAGGCAAGCAAGGCACGCCTTTCGTCGAGGACACTGCCGTTCCTCCCGAAAGGCTGGCACCCTATGTGGAAGAGTTCCGCGCCATCCTCGATCGGCATGGCCTCGCCTATGGCATGTTTGGCCATGCCGATGTCGGCTGCCTGCATGTCCGCCCGGCCCTCGACATGCGCCTCCCCGAAGATGCCGCGCTGATCCGGCCGGTCAGCGATGCCGTTGCCGCCCTCACCAGGAAATATGGCGGCTTGCTCTGGGGCGAGCATGGCCGCGGCTATCGCGGTGAATATTCTCCCTTCTTCTTCGGGGGCAAGCTCTATGACGAGCTATGCGCTCTCAAGCGGGTGTTCGATCCGCTCAACCTGCTCAATCCCGGCAAGCTCGCCAGTGTCGATGCCACCCTGTATCCGGTCGAACGCATCGATGCCGTGCCGCTGAGGGGCGAGAAGGACCGGGCCATCGCCGCTCCTCTCCAGCGCGATTATGACCGGGCGATCGCCTGCAACGGCAATGGCGCCTGCTTCAACTGGGACAGGCATGATCCGATGTGCCCGTCCTACAAACTTACGCGCGACCGCCGCCATTCCCCCAAGGGGCGGGCCGCGATGCTGCGCGAATGGGCGCGATCGACCGCGACCACCACGGGTGACGCACTGCCAGACACCGCAATCGAGGAACAGCTCAAGGCCTCCCTCGATCTTTGCCTGTCCTGCAAGGCCTGTTCCAGCCAATGCCCGGTCAAGGTCGACATTCCCGCCATGAAATCGCGATTTCTGCATCGCTATTTCAAGCATCGTCGCAGGCCGCTGCGCCACAGGATCGTCGCTGCGATGGAGCCCGGCCTGTCGCTGGCCAGGCGTTTTCCCACAGTGGCCAATCTGGGTTTGCGGCTGATGGCCCTGTCACGCCTGGCGCGTTGGACGCGCCTGGTCGATCTGCCGGCTCTGTCCGTGCCCGTGCCCGCTCCGCGTCTTTCCCGCGCCGATCTCGACTGGCTCGCCGCCGACTCCTGGCATGACGAGATCATCCTGCTCGAAGACAATTTCACGAGTTCGTTCGACGGCCGCGTCGTCGACGCGGTCGCCGGCCTGCTGAGCCGCCTGGGCTATCGCGTGCATCGGGCCGGCCCCACCGCCAATGGCAAGGCGCTGCATGTCCTGGGCATGCTGGATGAATTTGCCAAGGTCGCCGGCACGGCCAGGGCCTATCAAAGCGGTCTGCTGGCAACGGGATTGCCAGTCGTCGGCATTGAGCCCGTCACCGTGTTGATGCGCGACCACGAATATGCCGGCCCGGGACTCGGGGAGCCGCTGCACATCCAGAGCCTCGATGAATTCCTGGCCAAGGCGCTCGAAAGCGGCCGGCTGGGACAGGCTCATCCGGCCTTCACGGCGGCGGCCTATCACCTCTTCCCCCATTGCACGGAGAAGACGGCAAAGCCCGGCACCGGCCAGGCTTGGGCGCGCGTCTTCCATCATTTCGGGCTCGACCTCAAGCTGCCCACGGCCGGCTGCTGCGGCATGGCCGGCCTTTTCGGACATGAAGCCGAGCATGCGCAGATGTCGAAAAACCTGTTCGCGATGAGCTGGGCCCCGCGTCTTGCCGACCTTGATCCCTCGACGGTGCTGGCCACCGGCTTTTCCTGCCGCTGCCAGACCAAGCGCTGCGCCGGCTTTTCTCCGCTCCACCCGGCGCAGGTACTTCTCGCTCATCTCGACAGCCTTCCCCGATCCCCGCAGGACGCAGTTCCGAATTCCCGGCCAATTCCGCATTCCCAGCAAGGAGAACCCCGATGACCGCATCGTCCGCCCAGCGCCACGCCGGCGCCGAACCCAGCACCGCGCCCCTGTCCGTCGCCGCCGACGCCATCGCGCTGCTCGAGCAGGTCGGCGTCAAGGCCAGCCTCTATACCGGCGGCACCCTTGCGGCCCGCTCGCCGATCACGGGCGAGACCCTGGCGGCCGTGAAGGAAACCAGCTCCGAGGAAGCGCTTGCGCGTATCGAGATGGCCCATCGGGCCTTCCGGGCTTGGCGCAACGTGCCAGCCCCCCGCCGTGGCGAGCTCGTCCGCCTGCTCGGCGAGGAATTGCGCGCGCATAAGGCATTGCTCGGCCGGCTGATTTCGATCGAAGTCGGCAAGACCGCCTCCGAAGGCCTGGGCGAAGTCCAGGAGATGATCGACATTTGCGACTTCGCCGTCGGCCTGTCGCGCCAGCTCTACGGCCTCACCATCGCCACTGAACGGGCAGACCATCGCATGATGGAAACCTGGCATCCCCTCGGCGTGACCGGCGTCATCTCGGCCTTCAATTTCCCGGCGGCGGTCTGGTCGTGGAACACGGCGCTTGCCTTGGTCTGCGGCAACGCCGTGGTGTGGAAGCCCTCGGAAAAGACCTTGCTGGTCGCCCTGGCGACCGAAGCGCTCGTCGAGCGTGCCTTGGCGCGTTTCGCGGTCGAGGGTGAAGCGGCCCCCGCCGGCCTGCACGGCGTTCTCTACGGCAATCGTGAGCTCGGCGAACTCCTGGTCGATCATGACAAGGTTCCGCTGGTTTCGGCAACCGGCTCCACCGCCATGGGCCGCGCGGTGGCACCGCGCCTGTCCCAGCGGTTTGCCCGTGCAATCCTGGAGCTCGGCGGCAACAACGCCGCCATCGTCTGCCCGTCCGCCGATCTCGATCTCACCCTGCGCGGCGTCGCCTTCGCGGCCATGGGCACGGCCGGGCAACGCTGCACCAGCCTGCGCCGCCTCTTCGTGCATGACAGCGTCTATGAGGCCCTGGTGCCGCGCCTCAAGCGCGCCTACGCCTCGGTCTCGATCGGCAGTCCGCTGGAAGCAGGCACGCTTATCGGCCCGCTGATCGATGAAGCCGCCTTCAAGGCCATGCAGAAGGCGCTTGTCGCTGCGAAGGAGGCCGGCGGTGCCGTCCACGGTGGCGGACGCGTCGATCTCGGTCTGCCGGACGCCTATTACGTCGCTCCGGCCCTGGTCGAAATGCCGGGACAGGTCGGCCCGGTGCTCGAAGAGACCTTTGCCCCCATCCTCTATGTGATGAAATACAGCGATATCGACACGGTGCTGCAAGCGCATAACGACGTGCCGCAGGGACTGTCATCCTCCATCTTCACCAACGACATGCGCGAGGCGGAGACCTTTCTGTCGGCGCGTGGCTCCGACTGCGGCATCGCCAATGTGAATATCGGCCCCTCCGGTGCCGAGATCGGTGGCGCCTTCGGCGGCGAGAAGGAAACCGGCGGCGGCCGCGAGTCCGGCTCGGACGCCTGGAAGGCCTATATGCGGCGGGCAACCAACACCATCAATTACGGCCGCACGCTGCCGCTGGCCCAGGGCGTGAAGTTCGACGTCGAGTGAGCCCGTCATGAACATGAATGTGCAGATGGCGCGGGGCTTTCGCCCCGCGCGCCGGATCGAGGCCATCGGGGTGTCGGAGATCCTCCGGATCACGGCCCTGGCCCAGCAGCGCAAGAAGGCCGGCCGGGACGTGATCATACTCGGTGCCGGGGAGCCCGATTTCGATACGCCCGCCAATATCAAGGAAGCGGCTGTGCGGGCTATCGCCGACGGCAAGACCAGGTATACCGCCCTCGACGGCACGGCCGAGCTGAAGGCGGCGATCCGCGAGAAGTTCCGGCGCGACAACGGGCTGGACTTCGGCCTCGACCAGATCACGGTCGCGGCCGGCGCCAAGCAGGTCCTCTACAACGCCATGATGGCGACCATCGACGAAGGGGATGAGGTGATCATCCCCACCCCGTTCTGGGTGACCTATGCCGACATCGTCAAGATTGCGGGCGGCACGCCCGTGCTCGTGCCCTGCCGCGAGGAGAACGGCTTCCGCCTGACGGCGGAGGACCTCGAGTGCGCGATCACGCCGCGAACGCGCTGGCTGATGCTCAATTCGCCGTCCAATCCGTCAGGCGCGGCTTACGCGGCCGAGCATTACCACCCCCTCATCGAAGTCTTGCTGCGCCACCCGCAAGTCTGGCTCATGGTCGACGACATGTATGAGCACATCGTCTATGACGATTTTGCCTTCGTGACGCCGGCCGCGCTCGAACCTCAACTCGCCGGGCGGACCTTGACGGTGAACGGCGTGTCGAAAGCCTATGCCATGACAGGCTGGCGCATCGGCTATGCCGGTGGTCCGGCTCCCCTGATCGCGGCCATGGCCATCGTCCAGAGCCAGTCGACCTCCTGCCCCTCCTCCATCAGCCAGGCCGCCGCCGTCGAGGCCCTGGCCGGCCCGCAGGCGATCGTCAGCGAAAGATGCCAATCCTTCAAGGCGCGCCGCGACCTGGTCGTCGAGGCGCTGAACGCGATCGAGGGTATTTCCTGCCGGGTTCCCGAGGGCGCCTTCTACACCTTCGCGAGCTGCGGCGGATTGATCGGCAAGACGACGCCGGATGGCGTCATCCTCGATAGCGACCATGCTTTCACCGACTATCTGCTGCGCTCGGTAGACGTGGCCGTGGTTCCCGGATCGGCTTTCGGTCTCGGCCCATATTTCCGCATCTCCTATGCCACTTCGACCGGCGAATTGCAGGAGGCCTGCCGGCGTATTACAGCGGCCGTTGCAAGCCTGTCCTGAGCCCATCGCGATTTGACGGAATCGGCGGAAATGGCAAAGACGCCTGAAACAGGGTGTGAGAGCGTGGGGGATGCTTGCGCTCGAACGCATCTGCTCCAGGGATGGCAAGGGCAAGCCGCTCTCCATGCTCGCCTCCCCTGCAAGGGAGGATTGCGTGCCGATCGACGTGATGATCCGCGATTTCAGCTCCGCCGACCGCGAGCCTTGCGCCAGAATCCTGTCCAAGGCCGGGCGGATGGCCTTCTACTGGGCCGATTGGCCCGTCTTCGACGGCCCCGGCTTCGATGAGGTCACCAAGGGCGAACAGATTCTGGTGGCCGAGACGCACAATCAGGTCGTCGGATTTGCCGCTGTCTATATGCCGGAGAATTTTCTGCATCACCTCTATATCGATCCCGACCTCGCCGGTTGCGGCATCGGGGCCACGTTGCTCGGCGAGACCATCAGGCGATACGGTCCGGCCCTATCGTTGAAATGCCAGATGCGGAACCAGGTGGCGCGAAACTTCTATCGCAAATGCGGCTGGCTCGAAGACGACCAGCCTGGCGGGGCCGACAGGCTCGGCTCCTGGCTGTTCATCCGCAGCCCTGGGCCATTTTGAAAGCCGTTGCCTCCTCCAGCAATCTCAGGCCTCGGCTGCCTCGTGCGGCACGATCGCGGCCTCGAGCCCGGGACGGGCGGGTGAGACAGCGGTAGGATCGAAGCCTTCGGCCAGGACCGCCTCTTCGACAGGCCGGCAGCGGACGAGCGCGGCAGCAGCTCTCGCGAGAGCCGGCGCCGTCTGGATTCCGTAGCCGCCCTGCCCCGCCAGCCAGAAGAAGCCCTCGGCCTTCGGATCATAGCCGACCACCGGACTGCGATCGGCGGCGAAGGTCCGTAAGCCGGCCCAGCGCCGGGCGATGGTACGGACCGGCAGATCGGCCGCGCGCTGGATGCGATCGATGGCAATGGCGATGTCGAGTTCCTCGGGCTGGGCGTCGCAGGGATCGCTCGGCGTCTCGTCGGCCGGCGACGCCAGCAGCCGGCCGGCATCCGGCTTGAAATAGAAAGCCTCGTCGATGTCGATCGCCATCGGCCAGGCGGTGCCATCAAAGCCACGCGGCATGTCCAGCATCATTGCCGTCCGGCGTAGCGGCGTCAGCACCACGGTGGAGGCGCCGGCCAGCCCACCGACGGTGCTGGCCCAGGCTCCGGCGGCGTTGATCACGGTCCCGGCTTCGAACGAACCTGAAGAGGTCCGGATCCGCCAACGCCCGGCCTGCCGGTCGAGGCCTAGCAGCTCGGCCGAAGTGACGAGTTCGGCGCCACGCGCTTTCGCGCCCCGCAGATAGCCCTGATGCAAAGCGTGCACGTCGATATCCCTGGAACTGCCGTCGAGCAGCGCCTGGGCGACATAATCGGTCCGCAAGATCGGCACATGCGCACGCGCCTGAGCGGTATCGAGCACCGTCGGCTTCTTGCCACTCGCCTCGGCGAGGATGTCGGTGAAGGCGGCAAGGCGTGCTACCTGATCGGCGCGCGCGATGAACAGAACCGGCCGCGGCGTCAACAGGGGAAGATCGGCAAATCCGGCAGGCGGCGCTTCGTAAAGGCCGCGGCTGGCCCGCGTCAGCGCCCGGATCGTAGCGTTGCCATAGGTTTCGGAAAACAGGGCTGCCGACCGGCCGGTCGTATGATAGCCGCAGAACTGCTCGCGCTCGATCAGCAACACGCGGTCGGTCTCCGCCAGTTCATAGGCCAGGGACGCCCCCGCCATGCCGCCGCCGATAATGACGAAATCGAACGCTGCCTTGCCCACTGCCAATCCCGCTGGAAAGATAATTTTCCTATTGATCAATTATTTTTCCGATTTGCGCAAGAACTTGTCTGCGTTATCATTATCGTGATGAAAAATCAGAGCAGGCCACCGATCAAACTTCCCGCCAAGCCAGCATCCGCGACGGAGGCCAAGGCCAGCCTGGGCGATTGCCTTCGGGACATACGAATCCGCAACCAGTGGACCCTGTCGCAGATGAGCGCGATGACCGGGCTGGCGGTCTCGACCCTGTCCAAGGTCGAGAACAACCAGATGTCGCTCACCTATGATCGGCTGATCCAGCTCGCCGAAGGGCTCGGCGTCGACATCGTCGAGTTGTTCGGCACCCGCACGGCCGAGGCCAGCCAGGCACCGCTGGCCCGCCGGGCCATTAGCCGAATCGGCGAAGGGCGGCCGATCAAGACCAGCAATTACGATTATTTCTACCTCTGCACGGACATTTCGAAAAAGGCGATGGTGCCGATCATGGCCCTCGCCCACGCCAGAAGCATGACCGAATTCGGCCCCTTCATCCGCCATGTCGGGGAAGAATACACCTATGTGCTCGAAGGCGAACTCGAATTGCATACCGAATACTACGCGCCGGTGCGGCTGAAGGCCGGCGAATCCTGCTATTTCGATGCCGCCATGGGGCACGCCTATATTTCGGTCAGTGAGGAGCCGGCTCGCGTGCTCTGCATCTGCTCGATCAGCGAGACCGACCTAATTGCCGCCACCCAGGATGCCAGGCCGGGACCCGCTGCACGCAAACCGCGTGCGAAAAAGACTGCCGGCGACATATAGCATCAGAAAAATTGATTGCGCTTCGGAAAAATCGCGGCATTCTTACGCGATGGATCACCAAGCCGGAAACCGGCACAGATCTCATCCATCCAATGCCGGAGAGGGCGCATGATCTCGACTCAACTCAAAACCATAGGGCTCGCTCTGCTTCTCGCCACCTGCCTCAGCCAAGGCGCCATGGCGGGAGCCAAGGACGTCTTGGTAGTGGCGCGATCCGAGGATGCACCCACCGCCGACCCCGGCGTCGAGATCGACAATAAGGGTTATACCTTCACCTATGCCGCCTATGAGCGGCTGGTCGCCTATAAGGGCAGCTCCACCGAGGTGATACCAGAGCTGGCCGGAAGCTGGACGGTTGATGATGCCAAGCTGGTGTGGACCTTCAAGCTGGCGCCCGGCCATCAATTCGACGATGGCTCGCCGGTCGATGCCGCCGCCGTCAAGTTCAGCTTCGACCGCCTGATGAAGCTGAAGGCCGGCCCTTCGGACGCCCTGCCCACGCTGAAGACCGTCGAGATCGTCGATCCCATGACAGTCCGCTTCGTCTTGTCAGCGCCCTTCTCGCCCTTCCTTTCGGCCCTCGCCACCTCAGGTGCGGCCATCGTCAATCCCAAGGTGATGGCGCATGAGAAGGACGGCGATATGGCCAAAGCCTGGCTCGCCGAGCACAGCGCCGGCAGCGGTGCCTTCCGCATTGCCAGCTGGGAGCGCAACCAGAGCACGGTGCTGGAGCGCAACAGCCATTATGCCGGCCCCGCGCCCGCCTTCAAGCAGGTGGTGGTGCGTATCGTCGGTGACATCTCGGCGCGCCGGCTGCAGCTTCTCAATGGCGATGCCGACATCATCGAGCAGGTTCCTGTCGAGCAGGCCGAAGCGCTCGGCAAGGAATCCTCCGTGGTCGTGGAGAGCAATCCGAGCCTCTACGTCACCTATATCTATCTGAACAACACCAAACCGCCGCTGAACGACCCACGCGTGCGCCAGGCGATTTCCTATGCCGTCGACTACAAGGGTATCGTCGAAGGTATCATGCTGGGCCAGGCCGAACAGATGCGCGGCGCCGTACCCGATGGCATGTGGGGCCATGACCCCTCGGGCTTCCAGTACAGCTACGATCCGGAAAAGGCCAAGGCCCTGCTGAAGGAAGCCGGGCAGTCGAATCTGCACTTCACCTATACCTTCTCCCAGGCCAACCCGATCTGGGAGCCGGTGGGTCTGGCGCTGCAGGCCAATCTCGCTGATGTCGGCATCAAGCTCGATCTGCAATCGCTGGCCGACACCACCAAGCGCGAAATGGTGGCCAACGGCAATTTCGAGCTGGCGGCCGGCGATTGGACCCCCGATTTCGCCGACCCCTACATGTTCATGAACTACTGGTTCGATCCAGACCGCAAGGGCGCCCCCGGCAATCGCGCCTTCTACGACAATCCCAAGGTCACGGCGCTGATCCGCGAGGCCGGCAGCATCGTCGACCAGCCCAAGCGCCAGCAGCTCTATTTGGAGGCTCAGAAGCTGTCGACACAGGACGCGCCCTATCTCTATCTCGTGCAGAAGAACGACATCTTCGCCCGCCGGGCTGCGGTGAAGGGCTATGTCTACAATCCCATGCTGATCCAGGTCTATAATTTCGCAGCCATGTCCAAGGCGGACTGACGATAGCCGGAGCCGGTGGTACGCGGTGCCATCGGCTCCGTTTGCGTTAGATCGCAGGATGGCTAAGCCTCACCAGGCACCCCAGCAAGGAGAGACAAGCCGATGACATTCGCGCGCATCATTGGCCAGCGCGGTCTGTTCCTGTTCCTGGTGGTGTTTGGCGTTGTCGTCATCACCTTCGTCATTTCCCATCTCATTCCCGGTGATCCGGCCCGGCTGATCGCCGGCGATCGGGCCAGTGCCGAGACGCTCGAAAATGTCCGCCGCGATCTCGGCCTCGATCGCCCGGTGACGGATCAGTTCGCGATCTATGTCGGCAAGCTCGTCCAGGGCGATCTCGGCACCTCGCTGCGAACCCGCCGGTCGGTCGCCGCCGATATCGCCACCTTCCTGCCGGCAACGCTGGAACTGGGTATCACAGCCCTGTTCCTGGCGGTGCTGATCGGCGTTCCCCTCGGCGTGGCATCGGCGGTGAAGAAGGACGGGCTGGTCGACCAGATTGCCAGGGTGGTCTCGGTCTGCGGCATTTCCATGCCGGTGTTCTGGTTCGGCCTGATCCTGATCCTGCTTTTCTACGCCAAGCTGCAGATCCTGCCGGGTGGCGGCCGTCTCGCCATGGAAATTCCGCCGCTGCGGCCGATGACCGGCTTCTTCCTGGTCGATTCCCTGCTCCAGGGACGCCTCGATGCTTTTGCAAGCGCCGTCCGCCACCTCATTTTGCCAAGCGTCGTGCTCGCTTTCGCCAATCTGGGCGTGATCACCCGCCAGATCCGCGCCTCGATGCTGGAAGTGCTGCAGGAGGACTATATCCGCACCGCCTGGGCGAGCGGGTTGCGCCGGCGGGCCGTCATTTTCAATCATGCCCTGCGCAATGCGCTGATCCCTTCCATCACCCTGCTCGGGCTCGCTCTCGGCGACCTGCTCTATGGCGCCGTGTTGACCGAGACGATCTTCGCCTGGCCGGGTATGGGCAGCTATGTCGTGACTTCGATCCAGACCCTCGATTTCCCCGCCATCATGGGTTTCACCGTGGTCGCCTCGATCGGCTATGTCCTGATCAACCTCATGATCGACCTGGCCTATATGGCCGCCGACCCGCAAATCAGGGAGATCGGCTGATGACCATGCAGGCGCCCGAAGCGACCAGTGCACGTTCTCCCTCGAAGCTGCGCGAACGCCTTGCCTATCTTGGCTATCTGTCGCGCCGGCAACCTTTGACCGTGATCGGCCTTGCCATCGTCCTCATGGTCCTGGTGATCATCGCCGCAGCACCCCTGCTCGCACCCTACAATCCCGACAAGGTCGCCCTGTCCCTGCGCCTGAAGCCGCCGAGCGCGGCCCATTGGTTCGGCACCGACGAAGTCGGGCGGGACCTGTTCTCCCGCGTCATCTATGGTGCGCGCGCCTCCTGCGGCGCCGCCTTTCTCATCGTGGCGATCTCGACCATCGCCGGCGCGCTGATCGGCTGCCTGTCGGGTATCCTCGGCGGCCGTCTTGACACCGTCATCATGCGGCTGATGGACGTCCTCTTGGCACTGCCCGCGCTGGTGCTCGCCATGGCTCTGGCGGCCGCACTCGGACCGAGCCTGGTCAACGCCATGCTCGCAGTCGCCATCGTGCGCATTCCCGCTTATGTCCGGCTGGCGCGCGGCCAGACCTTGTCGCTGCGCGAAAGGGTCTATGTGCGAGCAGCCCGCACTTACGGGGCCTCGCCCTTCTATATCCTGCGCTGGCATGTGCTGCCCAACGCACTGTCGCCTCTGATCGTGCAGGCAACGCTCGATCTCGGCAACATCATCCTCATCGCCGCCGCCCTCAGTTTTCTCGGGCTCGGGGCGCAACCGCCGACCTCGGAATGGGGCGCGCTCGTCAGCAGCGGCCGCCGCTTCATCCTCGACCAGTGGTGGTACAGCACCTTTCCGGGCCTTGCGATCCTGGTGACGGCCATGGGCTGCAACCTGCTCGGCGATGGTATCCGCGACCTCCTCGATCCGAAAATGAGGTCGCGCTGATGGCCGCCGCAACTGCTCCCTCCGCGCTGCCGTTGTCGATCAGCGGCCTGTCGCTGGAATTTCCGACCTATGGCGGCGCCGTCAAGGCGCTCGACGACGTCTCGATCGAGGTCGGCCAGGCCGAGATCGTCGGCCTCGTCGGCGAGTCCGGCTGCGGCAAGTCCGTCACCACCATGGCGGCGACCCGCCTGCTCCCGCAAGGGGGCTATCGCGTTACTGCCGGCAGCATCCGCCTGTTCGGCCGCGATCCCTTTGCCATGGATGAGGCAACGCTGCAGGATGTGCGCGGCAAGCTGGTCTCGACCATCTTCCAGGAGCCGATGAACGCCCTCAACCCGACCATCCGCATAGGGCGGCAGCTCGTCGAGGTGATCCGCCGGCATGAGCAGGTCGGCCGGGACGAGGCCGAGCGAACCGCCCGGGCGATCCTGGCCGACATGCTCATCCCCGAGCCGGAACGGGTGATGCGGGCCTATCCCTTCGAGCTCTCCGGCGGCATGCGCCAGCGCGTCCTGATCGCCATGGCGTTTTCCTGCAATCCAGGCCTGATCATTGCCGACGAGCCGACCACGGCGCTCGACGTGACCGTGCAGGCGGTCATCCTGCGGCTCATCCAGAACCGCGCCCGCCGCACCGGCACCTCCGTCGTGTTCATCTCCCACAACATGGCGGTGGTGTCGCAGCTGTGCGATCGCCTCTACGTCATGTACGCCGGACGCATCGTCGAGGCAGGCCCGACCCGCGCCGTGCTGGAGGAGCCGCAGCATCCCTATACCCAGGCTCTGCTGCGCTGCCTGCCGGAGCGCGTCGCGCCCAAGGCCGAGCTGGAAGCCATTCCCGGCACGGTGCCCAATCTGTTCGATCCGCCCGAAGGCTGCTTCTACCGTCCCCGCTGTCCCGAGGCCACCGCCCGATGCCTGACCAAGCCGCAGTCGACCTCCCCGGCCCCGCAACGTCTCGTCGCCTGCTGGCAGCGCCAGGCCATTCGCCACCAGGGGAGCGCCTCGTGACGGAGGCGCCCCTGCTCGCCGTCGAGGACTTGCGTGTCCGTTTTCCTCTGCCGCGCGGCTGGTTCGAGCGTGAGAGACCTTATGTTCATGCCGTCAACGGCGTCGACCTCGTCGTGCGACCGGGCGAAAGCTTCGGCATTGTCGGTGAATCCGGCTGCGGCAAGAGCACCCTGGTCCAGGCGATCATCGGCCTTGTCGGCCACGGCTCTGGACGCGTGCTGATCGGCGGCGCCGAATTGCGCCTGGCGCAGGGCCAGGCGCAGCGCGACATCCGCCAGCGCATGCAGATCGTCTTTCAGGATCCGCAATCCTCGCTTGATCCGCGCATGCCGGTATGGCGCTTGATCACCGAACCGCTGCATGTGCGCGGCGGCATGACCAGGGCGGCCCTCAGGGCGCGCGCCGCCGAACTCGCGGCGGCGGTGGGCCTGAGACCAGAGCTTCTCGACCGCCTGCCACACGCCTTCTCCGGCGGCCAGCGCCAGCGCATCGCCGTAGCCCGGGCGATCAGCACCGATCCGGACCTGCTGATCCTCGACGAGCCGACCTCGGCGCTCGACGTCTCCGTGCAGGCGCAGATCATCAATCTGCTGCTCAAGCTGCAGCGCGAGCGCAATCTCGCCTATCTCCTGATCTCCCACGACGTCTCGCTGGTGCGTCATTTCTGCGATCGCGTCGCAGTGATGTATCTCGGCCAGATCGTCGAATCCGGCCCAGCGCAGGCGGTGCTGGAGCAGCCCGCCCATCCCTATACCCGCACGTTGCTGGCAACGGTGCCGAGCCTCGAGCACCCATTGCCCCAGCTTGCGGCAAACCGGGTCGGCGAACTGCCCAACAACCGGGTGCTGCCCGCCGGCTGCTTCTATCGTGAACGCTGCCAATCCGCCGCCGCAGGCTGCGACAGGCCCCAGGCACTGACGGTCTATGACGAGGCCATTGCCGCCATGGAGGGGCGCCGGGTGCGCTGCCACAGGGCTGCAGAGTTGAAGGCGGCAATCTAGGGTATCCCGCCGACGGTCAGGGAGCTTTCGATAAAAAATACATTAGATAATTCTACTAAATTATTGAAAAAACGAATAATTATATATTCGTAGTGGCTACTGCATCGGGGCGCTGTCCCGTCAGGTGCCAGCCTCGGCAAAGGGGTCGTCCACCTTGGGCCAATAAGGCCGCGCGAGCTTGGTGTAGGGTATGCGCTCGAACCGCGGCTGCAGAGCCCCCGGTGTCGCAACATATAGGATCTCGCGAGCAATCGGCTCGAAACCCGCGCGGAAGTGGTTGATCGATTTGACCAGCACGAGCTTGCGCGTGGCCGGATCGAGACCGAGCGCGGTCATGCATTCGGGATGGAAGGCCTGGCTGCGCACGCTGTTGAGCACGAGATCGATCCCGTCGGCGCTGACCCAGGCCGCATCGCCGATCGCAATCGGCACCTGGCCGAAACGCTGTGTGATGCCGGAAGCGACGCGCCGGACCGTGACGGTCAGATCGATCGGATCGCCGGAAGCAACGCCGATCTTGCCGCCGATCCTGAGCGGCAGCGTGGCTCCCTCGCCCGCCTCCCGGCAAAGCCTCACGGCGATCGGATCCCAATAAAGGCAGCTCGCGACATTGCGAATGCCGCGCTCGATGACACGACGGAGCAGGAAGGTGGAGTCGCCCGGCGCGCCGCCGCCGGCATTGTCGGAGACGTCGGCCAGCACGACGGGACCGCCCTCGATGGCGCAGGCCCGATCGAGCGCCTCGTCCATGTCGAGATAATCCGGCTGCAGTCTGTGGCGCTGTGCGAAGATCTCCTGGCCGAAGTGGGCAGCCACCGCCCGTGCCTGCCTCCCGTCACCATCGGCTACCACCAGCATCTTGGCGCCGACATCGGCGACATCGCCCCAGGGAAAGCCATGTCCGAAGGAGACGGACAGGATGCCGTCACGCCCCTGCTGTGCCTTCATGCGGTCGACGAGGTCGCGCAAGGGCTGCTCATGGACGCGGAAGGTGCCGATCATCCGGCAATCGAACAGCGCCATCACGGGACGGGTCTCGCCGGCAAGCACCTGGGCCATAAGCCTGAACAAATGGTCGGCTCGTTCCTCGATATCAGTGTGGGGATATTCGAGATAGGTCGCCAGCAAAGTGGCCTGATCAAGCATGCGTTCGGTGAGGTGGCAATGCAGGTCGAGTTCGGCGCCCACCGGTACGTCAGGTCCCACCAGCGCGCGAACATGACCGAGAAGATCGCCCTCGACATCGTCATAGCCCTCGGCCACGCAGGCCCCATGCAAAGCGAGCAGGACGGCATCGACCGGCATGGCGGTGGCGAGATCGCGCAGGATCTCATCGCGGAAGGTCTCATAGACCGAGCGCGTGGTGACACCGCCGGGCTCGGCCACGGCGCACAGGCTCTCGGCCACATGCCATCCCCGCACCTCGGCTCGGGCTCGCCAGACGGCAAGCTGCGCCGAGCAGCAATTCAGCGGCCTCGAAGTGGCATCGCCATGGGCGATCAGATTCTCGGCATAGGATTCATAGCCCGTGTGCATCGGCGAAAACGTGTTGGTCTCGGTATCGAGACCGGCGATGAACAGCTTCAACGCGCCCTCCTCTTCTTGGAAAGTTATTTTTCCTAAAAGAAAATAGCTTTACTATCGGAAAGTCAACCGACATCAAGGCCAGGCGCATTGCCTGGAACGGGTTTCTCGCGGAAGCGCCCTCAGTCGCCAATCGAACGAATGATCCTGGCCGGGTTGCCTGCGACGAGCATATTTGGGGGCACGTCCCTGGTGACCACGGAACCCGCCGCAACAACCGAGTTTTCGCCGATCGTCACCCCACCGATGATCGTCACGCCGGCTGCGATCCAGACATTCCTCTCAATCGCAACGGGCTTTGCGATGACGGAGGTGCGCCGTTGCGAAGGCTCGACGGGGTGGCTGGATGTGAGGATACTTACATTCGGGCCAATCATCACGTCATCGGCAATATCCAGCCCGCCAAGGTCGTAGAATGTACAGTTCTGATTGACGAAAACGTTGCACCCCACGCGGATGTCCGTCCCACCGGTGGTGTAGAATGGCGGGATCAACATAAAGCTGTCGTCTACCTTCCGGCCGATGAGGTCGCTGAACAGCGCCCGGACTTCATCCGCATCGTTGAACGTCAAGCGGTTGAGGGCGGCAGTGATCGCCATCGCCCGCTTGACACTTGCCAGCATGGCCGCTGATTCTGGTGTTCTTCTGGGAATTATCTTGGCGTGACCATTATTCGCCATTCTTCATTTCCTCTGGTGCAGTCGAACGAGTATTCGGCGCATGACGGCGGTGTCGAGATTCGGCGACTATAGCCACATGGCCTTTGCGGGTGATTTACGCGGTCGCACGCACAGGATTTCGCACTTTCGCGCAGGCGAGCCCTGCCCTGGCGGGCACCAATGGGCTATCGTCGGTGGAGTCCCGTCTCGAGCTTTCTGACGAAGAAGCCATGCCGATCGATCGCAGCCCCCCGCTTCCCGTACGTTTTCCCGAAAGGCGCGACCAGACTTCGGGCCTCAATCTGGTACAGGCCGCCGATCACAATCTGCGCGTCACCTTGGAGGCCTTGCGGCGCGGCGGTGCGATGACGCGGCTCGAACTCGCCCATGTCACCGGCCTCACCGTGCCGGGCATCGCCAACATCCTGCGCCGCCTGACCGGCGAAGGCCTGATCGAGACCAATAGTTCGGCGCGTTCGAACCGCTTCGCCATTCGCCAGGGCAGCGCCGTGTCGATCGGTGTTGACCTCGCCGGCGAGCGGGCGAGGCTGATCGCCACCGATCTTGCCGGCACGCTCCTCTTTGCCGAGGAAGCGCCGGGTTCGGTGCGCGAACCGGCCGAGGCCGCCACCTGGATCCGGCGGGCGACCTCCCGGCTCTCGACGGCGGCGCCGGGCGGCCGTCTGTTCGGCATCGGCGTGACGGCAGGCGAACATGCCGAGGCTATCCGTGCCGCGCTTTCTCCCTACCGGGCCATCGTCGAACGCGATACGGTCGCCGCAGCGATCAGCGAGAGGCAATCCGGGATTGCAACGGCCGATGATAGTTTCGTCTTCGTCCTGCTCGGCGCCACCGTTCGCGCCGGCATGATCATCGGCGGCACCGTCTTCGACGGTGCGGAGCACAAGGCTGGCTTGGTCGGACTGATGCGCACCGGCCGCGACGGGCGCTATCTCGACGAGGTGGCGGCGACCAGCCGCCTGCCCAGCCATGATCTGTCGGACCCTGCCGTGCAGCAATGGCTCGACGATGCCGCCGAGCATCTGACCGACATGATCATCGCCATGGCGGCCTTCATCGGACCGCGCCTGATCGTGGTGGGCGGCCGCCTGCCGACGCCGCTTCTGGAAGCGCTTGCCGCACGCCTGCAGGTGCTGCGCCGGAGCCGGATGATCGACCCGACACACCCGTTCTGGTTGCCGGAAATCCGCTGCAGTACGCTGTCCGAGCAGGGCGTGGCTCAAGGGATCGCGGCGATCCCTTTCCTCGACATCCTGCTGCCGGACATGCGCCGGACCGTCCTTGTCCGCCAGAACGTTAGCGAAGATCGCGGGCACGCAAGGGCGAACGCGTCCGCTGTGCCGGATCGGCCGCCTCCAGCCTGAGGGCGTGGGCGAGCGGCATGGTTGCCGCCCCCAGCGCCGCCGCATCTTCCGAACCACCGGCACGATAGACCGGTGGCATCGGCCTTGGATCGCGCGCAAGCTCCTCGTGAACGAAGAGCAGCAGCTTGTCCATCAAGGTCACCGGCAGGCGACCGCCGATCAGCACCGCATCGGGATTGATCAGGAGGCCGATATCGATGGCTGCCTCGGCCAGATGCCGGGCGGCCATGCGCAGCCAGATCACCACCAGATCCCGACCGCGTTCGTCGAGGGCCAGCAATTGCTGCGGCTGCGCGACGGCGATGCCGTGCCTGGCGAGAAAATCGTAGAGCTGCAGCAGCGAGACGAGCTGGCCGAGCGGCTGGACGCCGTCGCCTTCCCGCCCCCCCGCCGGCGACAGCGGCAGCCAGCCGATTTCCCCGCTGATGCCGCTCGAGCCGTGATAGCAGGCACCATCGAGCACGATGCCTCCGCCGAGCCCCGCGCCGATGAAGATGTAGAAGAAGCTGCGAATCTCCACGCCGAGCCCGTAGGTGAGCTCCCCGATCGCCGCAGCCGTTGCATCATTGTCGATGAAAACGGGCTGTTCCGTGAAGGCGGCAAAGCGGGCGCGGATATCCGTCTCTTCCCAGACGGAATAGGCCTCCGGCATGCCGATGAAGGGGATCTCGCCGAGGAGGTCGGGAATGGCGAGGCCGATGCCAACCAGCCGGTTCTCGTCGATGGCATGGCGGCGGCGGAAGGTCTTCAGGGCTTCCTTCACCTCGGCGAAGAAGGCGTCAGGTAGAAGATAGCGTATCTCCCGATGGAGCCGGTCGCGTACCGTGCCAAGCGCATCGACGGCGACGATGGTGAGGTGATCGCGCCCGAGGCCGATACCCACCGAAAAACAGCCTTCCGGATTGATTTCGAGCTCGATCGCCGGCTGCCCACGCATGCCGTAGCGCCGGCGCGCCTCGATGATCAGCCCGTCGTCGAGCATCTTTTCGGTGATGCGGGCGACGGCCTGCTTGCTGAGGCCGGAGCGCCGCGCGAGCTCGGTGCGCGAGATCGGCTGGCTCCAGCGAATGGTGCGCAGGATGACAGCCTGATTGTGGCTCGCGGCATGGCCGGAATTGGAGCCGGCGAGTTCGCCCGGCAGGAGGGAAGACTTCATATCCGGACCGATCAAGCCGCACGGTATCCCATCTTGTCAACCATGGCGCTCGGTGTGGGCATTCTCCTGGCAGCGCGGGGTCCCCGCCCGCTCTCGGAGAGGAGGTGCTCAATGAGAGGGAAAAGCGGATCGTCCGACTCTCACTTGAGTGTCGTAGGGACGTCCGCGCTCCCAGGAAGCCACTCTGCGGTAGCCATTCAGCCTTTCTTCAGCACCCAGCTGCGCACCTCGAAAGGCTTGAGATCCGGGCCGTCGGCACGTGATACCGACTCTTCGAGGATATCGACGGCATCGCCGAGCCGCCAGCCCGTGGCTGGTTTGACGGCGAAGGCACCGCGGGCGCCGGCGGGCTCATAGACGCGCAGGATGAGCCCCCCACCCTCCTCGGCCTGCTTGAGACCGCCGAGCCCGGCCGCGATGCCCTCGACGGCGAGCGGCTGATGTGATCCGGGCTGGAGGCCGGTGGCGGCGAGCGCCAGCACCGGCTGGTTCAGATCGAGCGCCTCCTCGCGCACGTCGCCCTCATGCCAGCTGCCCTGATGCGGCAGGAGCGCATAAAGGAAGCTCTGCTCGCCCTCGTCGGCCAGCGGATCGGGATAGATGGGTGCGCGCACCAGGCTCAGCCCGAGCACATTGCCCTTGACGCTGTGGCCATATTTGGCGTCGTTCAGGATGGCGACGCCGAAACCCGGCTCCGACAGATCGGCAAAGCGATGGGCCGGCACCTCATATTGGGCGCTCTCCCAGGAGGTGTTGTCGCGGGTCGAGCGCCTGACGACACCGAAAGCGCATTCGAAGGTGGCGAAGTCCGAACGCACCGCCACCGGCGTCAGGGTTCTGAGCAGCACGCGGCGGTCATGCCAGTCGAGATCGGTCCTGATCTCCAGGCGCGGCGAGTTCGCCCATAGCCGCAGGGTCTGGGTGATGGTGGAATCGCGGAAGCGCCTCACGATCCTGACGGCGACGCGATGCGGACCGGTCTCGACGACGTCGATCGCCTCCACCGCAGTCAGCTCCTGGCCATTGGCGGTGTAGTCGTCGTCGATGTCCCAGGCATCCCAATTGCGCGGCTTGTCCATGGCATAGGCCCAGAGCTGGTTGCCACGGCCGGCCAGCGCCTCGCGCCCGGCGCGCTTGTCGTAGAGGCTGGCGAGCGTGCCGTCGCCATTGAGGGCAACCCGCACGAAGCGGTTTTCGAGGCCGGTCTTCGAGACAGTGAGGCCATCTGACGGGTGTAGCCCGCCGCGGTCGAGAACAACAATGCCGAGCGGGGGCACCGTCCCTTCCGGTGCAAGGGGAACACCACCGATTTCGCAGCGGATGGGTCGCGCATGGAGATCAGGGTTGACCACCACCAGCACGTCCGTCGACCCGCTCTTTGGTAGCTGCGCCGCCACTGCCGCGAGCCCGGCCTCCTGCGCTTCACGGCCGGTCGCCAGCGCCTCGCCGAGTTCGCGCTCAGCATCCTCGTAGATCTCGCGAATGCCCGAGCCCGGCAGGATGTCGTGGAATTCGTTCTTGAGCACCTTGCGCCAGGCCGGCTCAAGGCTCTCGGGCAGAGGGCCGCCGAGCAACGCCGCCAATGAAGCGACGGTCTCGGCCGTGATCAGCGCCCGTTCAGCATGGCGATGCAGCTTTTTGGTGTGGCTTTGCGTGGTCAGCGTGGCACGGTGCAGTTCGAGATAGATCTCGCCAGACCAGACCGGGATTTTCTCCGCCGGCACTTCATCGTGTATACGAGCGTAGAAATCCTCGACCCGAACCGGCCTGAGCGCCGGGATCGCCGGGAAATCGACGAGCTGGGCCTGGCGTTCCAGCATTTCGGGCGTGGTGCCACCACCGCCATCGCCATAACCGACGGCGAGCAGGCTTTCATCATGGATGTCCTTGCGGCGGAAATTCTTCCAGGTCGGAATGATGGCCGCCGGCTCAGTCGAACCATTATAGCCGTGCAGTGGATTGTCGAAGGTGTGGGCAATCACCTGGCTGCCGTCGAGGCCTTCCCAGAAGAAGAGGTCGTGCGGGAAGCGGTTGGTTTCCGACCAGTTCACCTTGATGGTGAAGAAGGAATCCATGCCGCCCTGCCTGAGCAGTTGCGGCAGAGCCGGCGAGAAGCCGAAGCAATCCGGCAGCCAGCAGACGCGATGGCGCACGCCGAATTGGCGCAGGAAATAGCGCTGGCCATACAGGATCTGGCGCACGAAGCTCTCGCCGGTCGGCATGTTGGTATCGGGTTCGACCCACATGCCGCCAATGGTCTCCCATTGGCCCTTCTTCACGGCGGCGACGATATCGGCAAACAGTGCCGGATCGTCCTCCTCGATTTGGGCATAATAGGCGGCCGTTGACTGGTTGAAGATGAAGCTCGGGAACTGCTCCATCAAGCGTAGCGCGGTGTGGAAAGTGCGCCGGGCCTTGCGCCGGGTCTCGTCATAGGGCCAGAGCCAGGCGAGATCGATATGGGCATGGCCGGTGATGCCGAGCTTGCCCTGCTGAGGAAAGCGGGCCTTGAGCGCGCGCAATTCGGCCACCAGTCTGTCATGGGCCGCCGCCACGCTGGCGCGGTGGTCCTGCCGCAGCCCGTCAGGGTTCGGTTTCAGTGCCGGCAATTGCCAGATCGAGCGCTGCTGGGTGTAGTCGCCCATGCGTGCCACATAGTCCGAGGTCGCCGAGGGCCAGTCGAGCGCAGCATAAGTGCGCTCCGCTGCGCCGACGAGATGGGGCACGACCTCGTGGTCGCCCAGCAGGTGCGCCACCTCGGCCACCTGCTTGAGCAGCAGGCGCAGGCGATGCACGGATGGTTCGAGGCGCACGAGGCGTGCCGCAACCAGCCGAGGCTCGGGCACCGGCTCGCCGAAGGGCAGCCGGGCAACACTGTCCGTCTCGATCGAGAAATGCCGGCCGAGCACCGGATATTCCTGATGATAGGGATCGTGGCCGTAGCGCTTCTGTCCCGCCTCGCTCTTCAGCGTGATCAGGCTCTCGCCGCCGAGATCGAGGATCAGGCGAGTCTCCTCCAGCGGCCAGGACTGGGGCACCTCGGCCTTGGCCATGAAATGCACGACACCGTCGCGCCTGGGCCAGTCGGCACCGAGAGCGATCGGTTCGCCATTGAAAGTCCAGCCTTTGATGGCAACCTTTTCGTGCTCTCGCCAGAAACCGAGCTCGAGCACGCGGACATTCAGGCGATCGATCCGCTGCTGGATCGTGAGTGACATCTTAAACTCCTAGATAAAACAATATGTTACGATCTAACCTTTAACTGCTCCGGCAGTTAGCGCTCCTACCACCATGCGCTGCAGCGCCACGAAGGCGATGATGGCCGGCACCACCGCCACCAGGCAGGCAGCCGCCAGTACCTGGGTGGTGGAGGCATTGGACGTGCCAGCGAAATTGAAGATCGCCACCGAAATCGGCAGCTGCGGATCCTTGTTGAGCAGCAGAAAGGGGATCAGGAACTGCGACCAGTTGAGGATCATGATCAGGATGAAGGCCGAGGCGATGCCCGGCGTGATCAGCGGCAAAGTGATGCGCCAGAAGATGCCGAAGCGGCTGCAGCCATCGATGGCGGCCGCCTCCTCCAATTCGCGCGGAATGGCGTCGATGGCGCTCTTGAGCAGCCAGGTGCACATGGGAATGCCCACGGCGATATAGACCATGATCACGCCGAAATGGCTGTTGAGCAGGCCGAGATCGCTCATATAGCGATAGAGCGGCACCAGGATCACCAGCGGCGAGACCATCTGAAAGGCGAGGATCGCCATCATCAGGGCCGAGCGGCCGGCGAACCAGAAGCGCGAAAAGGCATAGGCGGCGGGTGCAGACACCGCGAGGCAGCCGAGCCCCCCGAGCGCCGAGAGCTTCAGACCGTTCCACAGATAGACCAGGAAGGTGGGATCGCTCAGCACCTGCGCGAAATTGGCGAGCGTCGGGCGCTTGGGGATGAAGCGGGCAGCCCCGAGGAAGACCTCCTGGCGCGAGCGCAGCGCCAGCGACAGCAGCCATAGAAGCGGCGTCAGGAAGAAGGCGGCGATCAGCACGGCCAGTATATAGGTGGCGACATCGCCCCATTTCTCGCGGCGCTCGCCCTTCATGTCCGATCCTCCCAACGCGGCAGGAAGGCGGCATAGAACAGGGCCAGTGCCAGGCTGATCGCCAGCATCAGCACCGAGAGCATACTGCCGCCGGCGAGGTCGTAATTGCGGAAGACGGTGTTGTAGGTGAAGAGCGAGAGCACTTCCGTCGCCCGGCCCGGCCCGCCGCCGGTGAGCGAGATGATGGCGTCAAAGGTGTTGAGCGTTTGGATGGTGATCAGGATCGAGTTGACCAGGATGGCACTGCGCATCATCGGCAGGGTGACGAAGCGGAATTTCTGCCAGCCATTGGCGCCGTCGACATTGGCCGCCTCATAGAGCGTAGGGTCGATGCCCTTGAGCGCGGCATAGAACACGATCATCGAGAAGGCCGTGCCACGCCAGACATTGGAGATGATGGCCGAGATCATGGCGTTGGTGGGATCGGACAGCCAGGCCACCGGGGCGATGTGCATCAGGCGCAGTACGCTGTTGATCGCACCGAACGGCGCTTCGGAGAACAGCATCTGCCAGATCAAGCCGTTGGCGATACCGGGAATGACCCAGGCGATCAGCACGATGGTGCGGATCACCGTCATGCCGGGAAGGCGGCGGCGCTCGCCACGCACCACCACCAGGGCGATGCCGAAGCCGACCGCCTGCTGGCCGATCACGCTAGCCGCGCAGAAGATGAAGGTGGTGAGGAGGATATCGCCGAGCGCGGCATTGCCGAGCATGGCGTAGAGGGTGTCGAGCGTGTAGCGCTCCTCGGAACTGAGCAGCGTCGCATTGGTCAGGGACAGGCGGAAGACGTCGATAATCGGGTAGAGATAGAAGGCGGCGAGCAGCAAGACGGCTGGCGCCAGCCAGGAGAAGGCATTGGTGTCGATCCGCCCTGCAAGGCCGAGCCCTCGCTGGCGGCGCGGCACGGCGGCGATGGCGGCCCTGGTCGTCGACATGGCGTCCCTCTCCTGTCTGGCATCAGTCCGCGGATTCGGTTGCCCCTCCCCTATTTCTGCCGGGTATAGGCCGCCTGCACGGCGGCATTGGCGGCATCGAGGGCCGTTTCCGGCGTCTTGGTGCCGGCCAGCACTTCGCCCATCATCACCTGGATCTGGTTGGAGATTTCCGCATAGATCGGCACGCCCGGCCGGGCCTGGCCGTGGGCGAGCGCCGCCGCAAAGGTCTTGTTCGCCTCGGTCTTGAAGACGTCGAACTTGTCATATTGCGCCTTGGAGGTTGGCAATTGCTGCTGGAGGGCATTGCCCAGGCCCGAATAGACCTCCTTGGCGATCGCCGCGCACATGGCAACCTTCTCGGGATCGTTGGCGAAGGCTCCAACCGTCCAGCCGCCGGTACCGGTGGCGTTCTGGCCGGCGGTCGGTCCCGGGATCTCCGAGAAGGTCCATTGCTCGAAGGCTTCCGGTTCGAGAATGGTCTTGAGCTGGCCATATTGCCAGTTGCCGCCGATGAACAGAGCGGTTGTCCCGGCTGCGGCCGCGGCGTTCAACTCGTCATAATTCATGATGGTGGTGACGCGCTTGGGCGCGGCGCCGGAATCAACAAGTTCCTTGAAATATTTGACGGCCTTCAGGAATTTCTCGCGGTTCTCACCCTCTGCGAAGACGGGCTTGCCGGTGTCGTCGACGAGTTTGCCACCCTGGCTCCAGAAATTGGCGAGCCAGTCGAAGGTCGTGGCCTCCCAACGCCCGGCATTGAAGAGCAGACCCTCCATACCCTTCTCCTTGGAGGCGAGAGCCGCTGCCTTCAACTCGTCCCAGGACTTGGGGGCATCCGGCACGACGTCTTTCTTGCGGTAGAGCACGCGCAGATCGGTATCCCACCACCAGGCATAGATCTTGCCGTCCTTGCCGGTGATGCCCTGGCGCACGAAGGGGAAGAGATCATTGACCTCGTCCTTCGTAAAATAGGCATCTAGCGGCTTCAGTACGCCGGCGCCGATGAACAGGGCCAGCACGAAGGAATCCACCGCGGCGCAATCGGGTCCTCGCCCGGCCTTGGCCTGTTCGAGCATGCGGGCCTGTTCCTGGCCGATATTGTCGGACATGCGTTCGAGCTCGATCTTCCAGCCGGGATGGCGCTGGATGAAGTCGCCGAACAGCTTCTTGTAGCCCTCCGCCCAGACCGGGTCGGTGCTGTCAGGCCCGTCTCCCGTCAGCCGGAAGGTCAGTGATTTCGGAGCATCGGCCGGCCCGATCCGGCTCTTGGTGACGAGGTCTTCGGCCTGTGACGAGGCGGTTGCGAAGGCAACGGCCGAGGCGAGCAGCGCGGTAACCAGACGCTTGCGCATCTTGTTTCTCCCTGGGGTGTTTCCTCGATCGGGCGGATCGGTTCCGCCTCGTGATGGGCGCAGTGACGCCACGCGAATAAATCACATCGATTTTATTGAGGCAAGCCTCTTGGGTACCGAGAGAAAATACGGGAGGCAGCGACGCAGGCGCTATTCCCGGACAGCGCCCCGCGATGGCCGGCCGAGGCGAGGCCATGGCATCCACGATACAAGCAAGCACCGATCTAACGCTGGGGGGCGGCTTGCGGGCGCTTGTCGGTCCATTCCGGCGGCGCCCCGAATTTTTCGGCGACGACGCCCAGAAGACCTGGCGCCCGGCCGAAACTGTCGCAGGTCGCATATTTCGGCTTGCCGCCCAGCCAGGATCGTATCCGCTGTCCGGATGGCAGCCTGATATCCAACGTGCGCGGCTCCTTTCCGGTAACGAGCATGCGGGAGAACTCGCTCCCGAACATCGTCGCCAAGCCATAGGCGTCACCGACTTCGGACATGCGCGGTTTGTTCGAGATCGAGTTGGCGCCGCGGGCCCAGAGCATCGCGGCGCGCTGGTTGCCCTTGCTGTCGACGGCTTCCGCCTCGACCGCCAGATCACCCAGGCCGAAAGGAAGCCTGGGAACGCTGACCGGTAGGGCAAAGCCGCTGCCCAATGTCACGGCAGTCGCGAGCACCGCCACCGCCCTGTTGGTCGGTACGATGTCGGTGACCACAGTCCGAACCATCAGGTCAGCAGGCGCGCCCGGTCTAACGATCTGAAACTTGTCGCTCAGGGCGACGCAGATCTCACGATCAAGTGCATTGGCAACCATCGCCCGATCGCTCGGCGTTTTCACCCGCGCGGAGGCCGACTGAGTCAGCGTGGTCGGCACGATACCGACAGTCTTCACGGAAGCCAAAGCACTGGCATCGACGTAATTTCTCGACTTTGACAGCAGTCCTTTTGGTTTGCTGAGCTTGTCATAGCTCGTCAACGTGCCTGCAGACTTGAGAGGAACCGAAGCACATCCGGTGGACAGTAAAGGCAGAATCAAACAGGCCGTCGTTACCCGAACTTGTATCAGGACATCCCGCAGACAGGCCGTCATAGCAGCGTGGGGATCGGTTGCCTTTTCGCTCACCCTACCGAATGTCACAAGGCCCGTGCGGATTCGAAACACGGCCAGCCGCCGTGGAAGAGGAAAACTTGTCACGCCCAGCTCCAAATATAGGATACACTGACGCATCTAGTTATAGCATTGTGGTGGAAATAAGATGCGAAAATGCATCTTATTTAGATAAGGAATTTCATGCAACAGCGACGTCGAGGAGTGGATCTCGAACAGGCGATTCTGGAAGCAGCGTGGTCCGAACTGGTCGAACGCGGCTATGCCGGGCTGACGATGGAGGCCGTGGCCGAAAGGGCCGGTACCAGCCGCCCGGTGCTCGGGCGTCGTTGGGACGGCAAGGCGCCCCTCGTCGTCGCGGCCATTCGGCAGCAAATGGCGAAAAACCCGATTGACGTGCCGGATCGAGGCAATCTGCGCACGGAACTACTGGAATTCCTGGACCGGGCCTCGGAACGCACCTCCGCGATCGTCGCTACTTTCTCGCTGCTATCGAGTGCGTATTTCACCGAAACCACCTCCACGCCAAAAGACCTGCGCGCTTCGCTCATCAAGGGGGGGCATGGGCAAATGCTTCCGACGATCCTCGAGCGTGCCGTGACGCGCGGCGAGGTTGATCGGGAAAAACTCGCCCCGCCCGTCGATTCCCTGCTGAGCGATCTTTTCGGGGGGCATATCCTCATGACCTTTTCGGCGCCACCGCCCGCCTTGTGGAAAGCTTGGGTCGACAGCGTGTTTCTCCCGCTCGTTCGAGCCAAGTAGAGCCGTCGTGCCATGAGGTCAGGACCGAGTGGTCGTGCCGCCTAGAGGGCGCCGGGGTGGAATTGAGGCCCCTCCAACAGCAAGCGAAAGACAGGTTGTGGAGAAGCAAGGGCCGGTGGCCAGAGGCATGGCGATCCCGCCCCGCCTTGCCTATGGTGCGCGACTCATTGTCGAGCGAGGAGCGCATGAACGGCAAGCAACACGCCACCGGAGCCGGCCTGCGCCTGGCCACGATCATTGCAGCCGAGATCGGCGCCAGGCCGCAGCAGGTCACGGCCGCCGTCGCTTTGCTCGACGAAGGCGCCACCGTCCCCTTCGTCGCCCGCTACCGCAAGGAAGTGACCGGCGGGCTCGATGACACGCAGTTGCGCGATCTTGCCGAACGCCTCGCTTATCTGCGCGAGCTCGAGGCCCGGCGCGAGACCATTCTTTCCTCCATCCGCGAGCAGGGCAAACTCGACGACGAACTCGCAGCCAAGATCGCCGCAGCCGCCACCAAGGCGGAGCTGGAAGACAACTATCTGCCCTACAAGCCCAAGCGGCGCACCAAGGCCGAGATCGCCCGCGAGCGCGGGCTCGGCCCGCTCGCCGAGGCCGTTCTCGCCGACAGGGCGGCGGTGCCCGCGGAGCTGGCGGCTGCCTATCTCGGCGACGAGGTCCCTGACACCAAGGCGGCCCTGGAGGGCGCGCGCGACATCCTGGTCGAGCGCTTCAGCGAGAACGCCGAGTTGGTCGGCCGGCTGCGCGCCTACATGAAGGAACATGCCTTCCTGCGCGCCCGCGTCATCGACGGCAAGCAGGCGGCCGGCGCTAAATTCTCCGATTATTTCGACCATGTCGAGAAATGGTCGGGCGTGCCCAGCCATCGCGCGCTCGCCATGCTGCGCGGCCGCAACGAGGAGGTGCTGTCGCTCGACATCGAGGTCGACGCCGACAATGCCTCCGCGGTCAAGCCGGTGGAGCGCATGATCGCCCAGGCCTATGCGATCGCGGGCAGCCTTCCCGGCGACCGCTGGCTGATGGAGGTTGTGGGCTGGGCCTGGCGCGTCAAGCTCTCCCTGCATCTCTATGTCGACCTGATGGGCGATTTGCGCGAACGGGCCGAGGAAGAGGCGATCCGGGTCTTCGCCCGCAATCTCAAGGACCTGCTCCTCGCGGCCCCCGCCGGCTCGCGCGCCACCATGGGCCTCGATCCCGGCATCCGGACGGGCGTGAAGGTCGCGGTAGTCGACGGCACCGGCAAGGTCCTGGCCACCACCACCGTCTATCCCTTCCCCCCTAAGAACGATTTGCGCGGCACCCAGACGGAGCTCGCGGCCCTCGTCCGCCGTCACGGTATCGAATTGATCGCCATCGGCAACGGTACCGGCAGTCGCGAGACGGAAAGGCTGGTGATCGACATGCTCGCTACCCTGCCCCCGCCCAAGCCGCTCAAGGTCATCGTCAGCGAGGCGGGCGCTTCGGTCTATTCGGCGTCGGCAACGGCCGCTGCCGAGTTTCCGGATCTCGACGTGTCGCTGCGCGGCGCGGTCTCGATCGCGCGACGGCTCCAGGATCCCCTCGCGGAACTGGTCAAGATCGAACCTAAATCGATCGGCGTCGGGCAATATCAGCACGATGTTGACCAATATCGCCTGGCGCGCTCGCTGGATGGTGTGGTGGAAGATGCGGTGAACGCGGTCGGCGTCGATCTCAACACCGCCTCGGCCTCGCTGCTCGCTCGCGTCTCCGGCCTTGGCGCCTCACTCGCCGAGGGCATCGTGATGTATCGCAATGCCAACGGTCCCTTCGCCAGCCGCAAGGACCTGCTCAAAGTCTCCCGCCTCGGCCCGCGCGCCTTCGAGCAATGCGCCGGCTTCCTGCGCATTCCTAATGGCAGCGAGCCGCTGGATGCCTCGGCCGTGCATCCCGAAGCCTACGGCGTCGCCAAGAAGATCGTCGCCGCCTGCGGGCGCGACGTGCGTACGCTGATGGGCGACAGTGCCGCCCTCAGAAAGCTCGATCCGCAGGCTTTCGTGGATGAACGCTTCGGCCTGCCGACCGTGCGTGACATCATCGCCGAGCTGGACAAGCCCGGCCGCGACCCCCGTCCCGAATTCAAGACCGCGACCTTCGCCGACGGCATCGACGACATCAAGGATCTCCGGCCCGGCATGCTTTTGGAAGGCACGGTCACCAACGTCGCCGCCTTCGGCGCCTTCGTCGACATCGGCGTGCATCAGGACGGCCTAGTGCATGTCTCGCAGCTGGCCGATCGTTTCGTCAAGGACGCGCACGAGGTGGTGAAGGCCGGCGACGTCGTGAAAGTGCGCGTGGTCGAAGTCGACATTCCCCGCAAGCGCATTGCCCTGTCGATGCGGCGGGACGGCAATGCCAACTCCGACAAGCAAGCCAGGCGCGACGACAAAGCCAAGCCGAATCCGCCTCGTCCCAGCCAGGGCCGTCCCGACAAGCCATCCTCGCAAGGGGCTTTCGGGGCGGCCTTGGCCGAGGCGTTGAAGAAGCGTTGAAGTGTCTTCCTACCGTCTTTCCTGTCCCCAGACGTATTCCGGGGAAGGTATTCGTATCGGAAGCGGTCTATTCCGACAGGGGCAAGGGCCGCGGCCGGCCGCCCCGCCCGAGTTCGGTATCGGCGAAGCTTTCGGCAATATAGTCTTCGAGGCGAATGATCGCCTCGCTCGAATTGCCGGCAAGCCGGTGCAGCCTGAGTTCGAGATGGCCGAGCGGCGGGAAATCGTCGCGCTCACCGAGCATGCGCACGCCCGACGGCGCCGCACTCTCCGCCATCACCGTCACGCCCAACCCCGCCCGCACGGCGGCGGAAATGCCGTCATAGCTCGAGCTGAGATAGGCGATCCGGCAGGGCCTGCCGAGCCCGTTCAGTGTCTCCAGGATGCGGTGCCTGTAGATACAGGGCGGCGGTGCCACCACCAGGGGCAAAGGGCTCTGGGTGTGGCGCTCATGGTCGGCGCTCGTCATCCACACCAGCGGCTCGGTGAAGATCTGGCGTCCCTCCGTCAGGTTCGGCTCGTCGTGCAAAGCAATCACGAGATCGAGATCGCCATCGGCCTGGCGACTGAGCAGGTTCTTGCTCAGGTCACTCGTTACTTCCAGCATCACATTCGGATGGGACTGGGCGAACTTGCCAAGGAAGTCCGGTAGCAGCGAAGCCGTATATTCATGGGGGGCACCCAGCCGGATGCGCCCGGCAACCTTGGGCTGGCGCATACTGGCAAGCGCCTCGTCGTTCAAGGCCAGGATGCGCCGGGCGAACTGGGCGAGCAACGTTCCTTCCTGGGTGAGTTGCAGCTTGTGCGCATCCCTTTGAAAGAGCTGTGCCGCCACGATTTCCTCGAGCCGGCGAACCTGGAGGCTCACCGCCGACTGGCTGCGGCCGACCAATGCACCGGCGCGCGTGAAGCTGCCTGAATCGATGGCCTTCACGAAGGTACGCAGGAGTTCTGTAGGAATATTCTGCATGGCGTTATCATGAGAAATTTCAATCCTAGCATTTGAACTATGAATTTCTGCAATGTCAAACGATCTGGCATATCCGAGCTGTCCGAAGACGTTGGCGCAGTCGACGGTCCTGGGATGCCATGCCTGCGCATGGGTCGATATTCTCGATATTTGGCCTGAGAAGAACCACCACCGAGGACATGCCCATGGACGACAAGATTGAACCTGGCAGGAATGAACTTGGAAAGACGCCGCTGACCGCGCTCAATGCCGCGCTCGGCGGCAGAATGGTGGAGTTTGCGGGCTATGACATGCCCGTGCAGTTTCCCGAGGGCGTGGCGAAGGAACACCTCCACACCCGCGCCCTGGTAGGGCTGTTCGATGTCGGCCATATGGGCCAGGTCGTGCTGCGTGCGAAATCCGGCAAATACGAGGATGCGGCGCTCGCGCTGGAGCGGCTGGTCCCGGTCGATGTGCTCGGGCTGAAGCCGGGTCGCCAGCGTTACGGGCTCTTTACCGATGCGGGGGGCGGTATCCTCGATGATCTGATGTTCGCCAATCGCGGCGACCATCTCTTCCTGGTGGTCAATGCGGCCTGTAAGCAGCAGGACATTGCCCATCTGCGTGCTCATCTGTCTAAAGACTGCGAGATCGAGGAACTGACGGATCGTGGGCTCATTGCCTTGCAAGGCCCGTCCGCGGAGGCAGCGCTGGCCAAGCTTGCTCCAGAAATCGCCGCTATGGCCTTCATGGATGTAAGAGAGCTCTCCATCCTCGGCGCCTCCTGCCTGGTTTCCCGTTCGGGCTATTCGGGCGAGGATGGCTACGAAATCTCGGTGCCATCGGCCCAGGCGGAAGAACTGGCCAAGGCCCTGCTTGCCGATCCCGACGTGCATCCCATCGGACTCGGCGCGCGCGACAGCCTTCGGCTCGAAGCCGGGCTGTGCCTGTATGGCAACGACATCGATACCTCGACGACACCGGTCGCGGCGGCCCTCGAATGGGCTGTGCAGAAGGTGCGGCGCACCGGTGGCGCCCGCGCGGGCGGCTTCCCGGGGGCGGAGGTGATCTTGCCCGAATTCGAGCGTGGTGCGCTGCGCCGGCGCGTCGGGCTCGCCGCCGAAGGCCGCGCGCCGATCCGGGACGGAGCAGAGCTGTTCGCCGACGAGACGGCGGCAGCGCCGATCGGCCGCGTCACGTCCGGCGGTTTCGGTCCCACCCTCGGCGCTCCCGTCGCGATGGGCTATGTTCCCACTGCCAGCGCCGAGCCCGGCACCCGGCTGTTCGCCGAGGTCCGCGGCAAGCGCCTGCCGGTCGTCGTCGCTACCCTTCCCTTCATCACCCCGCGCTACAAGCGCAGCTGAGAGGCCCACCATGACGAAATTCACCGAAGACCATGAATGGCTTGATATCACCGACGGCGTCGCCACGGTCGGCATCACCGGCCATGCCGCCGAGCAACTCGGCGACCTCGTCTTCGTCGAGCTGCCAGGGGTCGGCAAGCACTTGTCGAAGGGGGACGTCGCGGCAACGGTCGAGTCCGTCAAAGCAGCCTCGGACGTCTATTGCCCGCTCGATGGCGAGATCGTCGAGGTGAACGAGGCCATCGTCAACGACCCCTCTCTCGTCAATTCCGATCCGCAGGCCGGTGGTTGGTTCTTCCGTCTCAAGCTGGCCAATGCCGATGATGCGACTGGCCTGATGGACGAGGCCACCTATAAAGCTCACATCGGCTAAAGCGTTTTGTGATGTGACGGAAACATCAAGAATCGCAAAGGCGCTCGAGCCAATTCTTTGAATTGGCTTGGAAACAAGGAGTTGGAGCAAACAAGCGTTCGGTCTCGAACGCGCTTTGCTCTGAGAGGGTACGATGTCTCATACCGAAACCACCTATGATCCCTATGATTTCGCCAACAGGCGCCATATCGGCCCCTCTCCGGCTGAAATGACCGAGATGCTGAAGGCGGTCGGCGCCGACAGCCTCGACGCGCTCATCGATGCCATCGTGCCGTCGGGCATCCGGCAGAAGGCGCCGCTCGCCTGGGGGCCGGCTCTGTCCGAGCACGGTGTGCTCAACCGCCTGCGCGAGGTCGCCGACAAGAACCGCGTGATGATCTCGCTGATCGGCCAGGGCTATTACGGCACCGTCACGCCGCCGGCGATCCAGCGCAACATCTTCGAGAACCCGGCCTGGTACACCGCCTACACGCCCTATCAGCCCGAAATCAGCCAGGGGCGCCTCGAGGCCCTGCTGAACTTCCAGACCATGATCTCGGATCTGACCGCCCTCGACGTCGCTAACGCCTCGCTGCTCGATGAAGGCACGGCCGCAGCCGAGGCGATGGCCCTGTGCCGGCGCTCCGCCAAGTCGAAAGCCAACGCCTTCTTTGTCGATCACCATTGCCATCCCCAGACCATCGCGGTGATCGAGACCCGCGCCGCCGCGCTGGGCTGGAAGGTCGTGGTCGGCGATCCCTTCGCCGATCTCGATCCGGCAAGCGTGTTCGGCGCGCTGTTCCAATATCCCGGCACCTACGGCCATGTGCATGACTTCACCGGCGTGATCGAGGCACTGCACGGCGCCGAGGCCCTGGCCTGCGTCGCCGCCGATCCGCTCGCCTTGACCATTCTCAAGGCGCCGGGCGAGATGGGCGCCGACATCGCCGTCGGTTCGACCCAGCGCTTCGGAGTGCCGATGGGCTATGGCGGCCCGCATGCCGCCTATATGGCGGTGCGCGACGCGCTCAAGCGCAGCATGCCCGGCCGCATCGTCGGCGTTTCCATCGATGCGCGCGGCAACCGCGCCTATCGCCTGTCGCTGCAGACCCGCGAACAGCATATTCGCCGCGAAAAGGCGACCTCGAACGTTTGCACCGCCCAGGCGTTGCTGGCGGTGATGGCTTCGATGTATGCGGTGTTCCACGGCCCGACCGGGCTCAGGGCGATCGCCGAGCGCGTCCATCGCAAGACGGTACGCCTGGTCAAGGGCCTGGAGAGCCAGGGCTACCAGGTCGAACCATCGACCTTCTTCGACACGGTGACGGTCGAGGTCGGCGCGGTCCAGGGCGCCATCCTGAAGGCGGCCGAGGCCGAAGGCATCAATCTGCGCCGGGTCGGCACCAGCAAGATCGGCATCGCCTATGACGAGCGCACCCGCCGCGGCCATACCGAAGCCATCTGGCGCGCCTTCGGTATCGACCGCAAGGATGACGACCTCACCCATGAATATCGGCTTCCCGAGACCCTGGAACGGACGTCAGCCTATCTGACCCATCCGATCTTCCATTTGAACCGCGCCGAAGCGGAAATGACACGTTATATGCGCCGTCTGGCCGATCGCGATCTCGCACTCGACCGCTCGATGATCCCGCTCGGCTCCTGCACCATGAAGCTGAACGCCACCGCCGAGATGACGGCGCTGAGCTGGCCTGAGTTTGCCGACGTCCATCCCTTCGCACCCGATGGCCAGACCCGGGGCTATGCCGAGGCGATCGCCGATCTCGAGGTCAAGCTCTGCCAGATCACCGGTTATGACGCCTTCTCGATGCAGCCCAATTCCGGCGCGCAGGGCGAATATGCCGGCCTTCTGACCATCCAGGCCTATCATCAGGCGCGCGGCGACCATCATCGCGACGTCTGCCTGATCCCAACCTCCGCCCATGGCACCAATCCCGCCTCGGCGCAGATGTGCGGCATGAAGGTGGTGGTGGTCGGCGCGTCGGCCAATGGCGACATCGACCTTGCCGATTTCCGTGCCAAGGCGGAGGCCCATTCGGCCAATCTCGCCGCCTGCATGATCACCTATCCCTCGACCCATGGCGTGTTCGAAGAGACGGTGCGCGAGATCTGCGAGATCACCCACGCCCATGGCGGCCAGGTCTATCTCGACGGCGCCAACATGAACGCCATGGTCGGCCTCGCCCGTCCCGGCGACATCGGCTCCGACGTCAGCCATCTCAACCTGCACAAGACCTTCGCCATTCCGCATGGCGGCGGCGGTCCAGGCATGGGGCCGATCGGCGTCAAGGCCCATCTGGCGCCTTACCTGCCGACCCTGCCGCAGACCGGCGAGAAGGGCGCGGTATCCTCGGCGCCTTATGGCTCGGCCTCGATCCTGCTCATTTCCTGGGCCTATTGCCTGCTGATGGGCGGCGAGGGCCTGACCCAGGCGACCAAGGTGGCGATCCTCAACGCCAACTACATCGCCAGCCGCCTCTCGGCCTCCTATCCGATCCTTTATTCGGCCAAGGGCCGGGTGGCGCATGAGTGCATCCTCGACACCCGCGTGCTGAAGGATCGCGCCGGCGTCAGCGTCGACGATATCGCCAAGCGGCTGATCGACTGCGGTTTCCATGCTCCGACCATGAGCTGGCCGGTGGCGGGCACGCTGATGGTGGAACCGACGGAAAGCGAACCCAAGGCCGAGCTCGACCGCTTCATCGCGGCGATGCTCGGCATCGCGGCGGAGGCCGAGGCGATCGTGGCGGGTAAACTCGATCCGGAGGACAACCCGCTCAAGCATGCGCCGCACACCGTCGAGGATCTGGTGGGCGAATGGAACCGGTCCTATAGCCGCGAAATTGCCTGCTATCCGGCCGGCGCCTTCCGGGTCGACAAATATTGGTCGCCGGTCAATCGCGTCGACAATGTCTATGGTGACCGCAACCTGATCTGCTCCTGCCCGCCACTCGAAAGCTATGTCGAAGCGGCCGAGTAAAGGTTGATAGCCACGCGCCCGGCAGGCGGTCCTTCAGGGCCGCCTGCCTTGATTAGAGAGCGTTGATTAGAGAGCTTGGCATGTTTCTGTCGATTTTCGACATCTTCAAGATCGGTATCGGGCCTTCCTCGTCCCACACCATGGGGCCGATGGTGGCGGCGGCCCGTTTTCTGGAGGAACTGCGTGCCCTGGTCAGGCACGAGCCTGCGATGACGGGCCTCAGGCTCAAGGCCAGCCTGCACGGCTCGCTGGCCTTCACCGGTCACGGCCATGCCACCGACCGTGCCGTCATCCTCGGGCTGATGGGCTTTCTGCCTGCCACCATCGATCCGGACCTGGCACAGGAGAAGGAAGCAGAACTCCGCCATGCCGGCGTGATCAGGCTGCCAGGCCTGCCGCCGCTGAGCTTTACCCCCGACACCGACCTCATCTTCGACTATGGCCCACCTCTGCCCGGCCACGCCAATGGCCTGATCCTCGCGGCCACGGATGCAGAGGGCGCGGTGCTTCTCAGCCGGATCTTCTATTCGATCGGCGGCGGCTTCGTCCTGTCGGCCGAAGAACTCGAAGCCCAGCGCAGCAAGGATGCGTCTTCGTCCGATGAGCCGGGTGCGCTCGGCTTTCCCCATCCCTTCGGTACGGCTGCCGAAATGCTGGCGATGGGCGCCGCCGCCAATCTCAGCATCGCCGAGATGAAGCGGGCCAATGAAGGCGTCGTCCACGGCGGCGCTCTCGACGACAAGCTCGATGCGATCTGGGTTGCGATGGACGGCTGCATCGACCGGGGTTTACGACACGACGGCATTCTGCCGGGCGGCCTGTCGGTGCGGCGTCGTGCACGCACCATTCATCAGCAGCTTCTAGCCGAACAGGGCCGCAATCTCGAACAGCCCCATGTCGTCAATGACTGGATCTCGATCTATGCCATGGCGGTCAACGAGGAGAACGCCGCCGGTGGACGCGTCGTCACCTCGCCCACCAACGGGGCCGCCGGCGTAGTGCCGGCCGTGATCCGCTACTATCGCGATCACTGCCGTGGCTCGAGCCATGAAGGCATCCGCGACTTTCTGCTGGTTGCCGCCGCCATCGGCGGCATCATCAAATACAACGCCTCAATCTCGGGAGCCGAGGTCGGGTGCCAGGGCGAGGTCGGATCTGCTTCGGCCATGGCGGCGGCAGGGCTTTGCGCAGCGCTCGGCGGCTCCAACGAGCAGGTGGAGAACGCGGCCGAAATCGCTCTGGAGCATCATCTTGGCATGACCTGCGATCCGGCCAAGGGCCTGGTGCAGGTGCCCTGCATCGAGCGAAATGGGCTCGGTGCGATCAAGGCGGTGAGCGCCGCCAGCCTGGCCTTGCGCGGCGACGGCAAGCATTTCATGCCGCTCGACAATTGCATCGAGACGATGCGCCAGACCGGCATCGACATGAATCTCAAATACAAGGAGACCTCGACCGGCGGGCTTGCCGTCAACCTGCCGGAATGCTGAGAGCCGACGAGACGAGTTACGATCGGAACGAAGGCGTTGCTCTCCACGCGCAACTCTGTCGCCGTCGCGGGGGCCTGGCTCATTCCTTCCTGGCGGCGAAGGCGTCGAGCGTGTGTTCGGCACTAGCGAGGGTGGGAGTGGCGACCTCACCGGAGTCGAGATAGAGAATGCGCCCTTCCCGCGCCGATCTGAGGAACTTGTCCCAGCCCGGCATGATCTTGTCGAGGCGGGCGCGGATCGCTGCCTGCGAGCGGTCCTTTTCGGCATAGCCGGCCAGTTCGATCAACTCGCCAAGAGTCATATAGTGGGGGCAATGAATGTCCTGCGGCAGATAGGCAATATCGCGGGCGAGCACTTTCCGCCTGATGGCGCCGACGGGGCCTTCCCGCCAGTGTGATCTCGCCGGCGCTCAGGGGCAAGAAGCCCATGATCGCCTCCAGCAGCGTCGATTTTCCGCAGCCATACCCATGCCGAGCTTCTGACCCGTCCCGAGGTAATCGGCTCGGCGCATTGGTGCGTCATCGGAACGACAGAGGACGCAGCCGGGCAGATCGGGCAATAGGCCGGTGCCGGCGCCATCTACGGCTTCATCATCCTGCCGGGCGGGTCGGCCGAAGCATTGCAGCTGGCACTCGATGACCTGGTGCCCCGGCTGGTTGAAAAGCCCGCCTGTTCCGCGATGAATACCGCGGATCTACCTTTGCCGATCACATCGAGGACGATGACGATGCCTGAAACTCGGTGTCCCGATCTCGCTCTGTCATTTGATGGAGCTGAGAAGACCGGCACACCAAGACCATGCCTCCGCCTGCCCCCTCAGGCATATTGCGCGAGGCCATGGCCGAGGGACCAATTGGCTTTCGCAACCTCGACCAGACTGACGAAGACGTCATCGGGCCGGATGCCGGGCTCTTGGCCGAGCAGTTCGGCGATCCGCCGGAACAGCGCCTTTTTCTGTTCCTTGCTGCGGGTGTCATTGGCGGTGATCTGGATCAGTACGAGATCGTCGCTGCGGGCGACTCCGAGATAGGAGGCGCCATAGCGGAAATTGCCGGCCTCATGTTCCGTGATGGTCATGAACTGATCGTCCTCGGGCACGTCGAAGGTCTCGCGCATCGCGCGATAGAGGCCGTCGAAGATGGCTTGCCGGTAGGCCTCCGGCTTTCCGGCCCGCAACGAGATGTGTGTAAGCGGCATATCCGTTCTTCTCCATGATTTCCGTTCGAGATTAGCGGCCGCCCCAACATTTTGATATTCTATGAAAGTGGATATCAATGATAACGATTGGAAATGATGGAACGCCCCCTCGACCTCGATGCCATCAGGGCCTTCGTCCATATTGCCGAGCTCGACAGCTTCACCCGGGCGGCCGAAGCCATGCAGACGACGCAGGCCGCCGTCAGCTTGAAGCTGAAGCGCCTCGAAGACAGGCTCGGCTGCCGGCTCGTTGAGCGGACACCTCGCTATGTGCAGCTCTCGGCCCAGGGCGCTACCTTCCTCGATCATGCCCGCGAGCTTCTCGAAGTGCATGACCGCGCGCTCGGCGTGTTTGCCGGGGCTCGTCAGCGCCTTACCATCGGCATCAGCGATCATGTCGCCGGGCCGGAACTGCCGGCGCTGATCGCGCGCATGAATGCGCAGGACCCGCAGCTTTTGATCGAGATCCGGATCGGCTCGTCCGGTGATCTGCTGCAAAGCTTCGACCGGCGGGAACTCGACACGGTGATCGTGCGCCTGCATGCCGGGCGGAGCGATGGCGAGATCATCACCGAGGAAAAGCTCGGCTGGTTCGCGGCGCCGGGCTGGCAGCACCGGGCGGACGAGCCTCTGCCGCTTGCGACATTGGCTGAACCCTGCGGCGTGCGGGTGATGGCCGGCCGGCTGCTCGACGCGGCCGGCATACGCTGGACGGAGATCTTCGTCGGCGGCGGTGTTGCGGCGGTGGCCGCCGCCGTCATGGCCGGACTCGGCGTCGCGGCGTTGGCGCCACGCATGCTGCCCTTCGGTGCGGTCGAGGTGGGGGCCAGGCTCGGCCTTCCCGATTTGCCGCGCCTGCCCGTGCTGCTGCATAGCCGGCTTGGCAATGGCCGGCCACGCGAAGCACTTGCCGCTCTGTCCGCCGCCTTTCGGGCCGCGGTGCGCGGCTAATGCCCCAGGAAAAGCACGGAAGCATGTGTCGCTCTCCAAGAGTTAATTTTTTGAATTATATATTCATTCTAATTTACTGAAAAACTTAAGTATCTATGCCTTTCATGGGGTAGAGCGTAATGCCGACTCCCCGGCACCGGCAAACGGTATCGCCGCGAAACGGTTGATCGCTTGTCCGCTCGACAGTATCCCTCTTGTCGACAAGAGGATTCTGAAATGAAGAAAAAGTCAGAGGGCGGCCCGTCCACGGAGCGCAAGCGCGGTTCCGGCGTCAAGATGGTCTACGACCTCCTGCGCGACGAAATCCTCGATCTGGTGCTGCCACCCGGAAGCCCGATCGATGAGGTCCAATTGGCGGAGCGCTTCAAAATGTCCCGCACGCCAATCCGCGAGGCCCTGGTGCGACTCGCCGGCGAGGGATTGATCGACACCCTTCCCAATCGTTCGACCATGGTGTCGAGCATCGATTTCCTCAACATGTCGCCCTTTTTCGATGCGTTGGTGCTGATGTATCGGGTGACGACACGGCTGGCAGCCGAGCATCATCGCCAGCAGGATCTGGACGCGATCCACGCCCGCCAGGCAGAATTTGCCGCGGCGGTCGAGGCCCAGGATGCCCTGGCGATGATCGCCACCAATGCCGCGTTCCATTCGGCCATCGCCGAAGCCGGCCGCAATCCCTATTTTGCCGGCCTGTTCCAGCGGTTGCTCGACGAGGGCCGGCGCTTCCTGCGCCTTTATTACCAATCCTTTGACGACCGGTTGCCGCAGCGCTTCGTCGACGAGCACGAAGACATGATCAATGCCGTCGTGGCGCGTGACGTCGACCTCGCCGAACGGCTGGCCAAGATCCACGCCGAGCAGATCGTCGAGCAAATTCGCAAGCTCCTGGTCCGCGACCGCCGTCTCGACATCGCGCTTTGAGGCGTTTTTCTCCAATTTTCCTGGCTCGCCGCGAAACGAAAAGGACAAGCGAAAACAATTCATTACGATAAGTATCGTTCATATAAGAGGGGCTTCGTATCTTTGTATGTCGATTTCTTGTCGACAAATAATATACAAACGCGTATGAAGACGTCGAAGGCGAGGAACCGGTGCCCTTGCGGTGCTACGATCAAGCCTATCCGACAGGCCAACAGAGGAACCCGAGATGAAGGCCAAGATTTTCTCCGGTGTCATCCCCGCGCTGATGACCCCGTGCAAGGCAGACCGCAGCCCGGATTTCGATGCTCTCGTGCGCAAGGGCAAGGAGCTCATCGCCGACGGCATGTCGGCCGTGGTCTATTGCGGCTCGATGGGTGATTGGCCTCTCCTAACCGACGCCCAGCGCATGGAAGGCGTCGAGCGTCTGGTCAAGGCCGGTATCCCGCTGATCGTCGGCACCGGCGCGGTCAATACCGCCTCGGCCGTGGCGCATGCTGCCCATGCCCAGAAAGTCGGCGCTCAGGGCCTGATGGTGATCCCACGTGTGTTGTCGCGCGGCTCGGTGGTCGCGGCCCAGAAGGAACATTTCAAGGCCATCCTTACGGCTGCGCCCGATCTGCCGGCCGTGATCTACAACAGCCCTTATTACGGTTTCGCCACCCGTGCCGACCTCTTCTTCGCCCTCAGGGCCGAGCATTCCAACCTCGTCGGCTTCAAGGAGTTCGGCGGCCCGGCCGACATGCGCTATGCGGCCGAGAACATCACCAGCCGCGACGATGGCGTCTCGCTGATGATCGGCGTCGATACCGCCGTGTTCCATGGCTTCGTCAATTGCGGCGCCACCGGCGCGATCACCGGCATCGGCAATGTGCTGCCCAAGGAAGTGATCCATCTGTGCAAGCTGTCGCAGGCCGCCGCCGCCGGTGATGTCGACGCCCGCCAGCGCGCCCAGGAACTGGAGCAGGCCCTGGCTGTGCTCTCCTCCTTCGACGAAGGACCGGACCTCGTGCTCTTCTTCAAGCACATGATGGTGGTGAAGGGCGACAAGGAATACGCCCTCAACTTCAACGAAACCGATGTGCTGTCCGACAGCCAGCGCGGCTACGCCGAGACTCAGCTCAAGTTGTTCGACACGTGGTATGCACAGTGGAGCCGCCTCCCCGGCGCCGTACAGAAATGCGCCGCCTGACGGCATTGTCGAAAGCACTGAACTGAAAAAGGCCCTCCCATCCGGAGGGCCTTTTTGCTGCTGGCCGGCTCTACAATCGCAACGAGGCCGACAAGAACTCGATTTTGTCATGCCAGAGCTTGTCCCGGGCATCCAGATACCGCAACCCATCGAGATAATGGCTAGATCACCGGGACAAGCCCGGTGATGACAAGAAGCGAAGGTTCCTGCGATCGGTCCGGTTCTGAAGAGCAGTCACCCAGCCAATATGAGGCCCCTCAGTCCACGGCGTCGAGGCCGAGGGCCAGCAGGCGGTCGAGCTGCTCGACCTCCGCTGCACTGAGGAGGATGCCTTCCGCCTGTGACTTGGAGCGCGCCACGAACCGGCGCTGGGACGGAAGCCTGGCGCCCTGCCCGACGATGGTTTCGAACAGAATCTCGGCGCGAGCGAAGGGATCTCCCGGGCGTCCGGCGGCGAATTTCTCGGGCGAGAAGGCAAGGATCAACTCGCCATGCGCCGGCGCCAGGGTGGTGGTGCCCAGGGCTTCCAGTGCTTCGGGGCTGGTGAGATCCCCGATCATGATGCCGGCCAGGAGTTCGATCATGGTGCCGATCGCCGAGCCCTTATGGCCGCCGAAGGGCAGCATCGCGCCGGCAAGAGCCGCCGCCGGATCCGTCGTCGGCTTGCCCTCGGCATCGATTGCCCAGCCCTCGGGCAATGGCTTGCCGGCCCGCCGATGCAGTTCGATCTCGCCGCGCGCCGCGACGGAGGTGGCGAAGTCGAAGACATAGGGCGGCTTGCCCTGGCGCGGCCAGCCGAAGCCGAAGGGGTTGGTGCCGAGCAAGGGCTTGTTGCCGCCGGTGGGCGCCACGGCCGAGTAGCTGGGGCACATCACGAGACCGGCGAGACCCTGCTCCGTCAAGGCCTCCACCTCGGGCCAGAGCGCCGAGAAATGGGTGCAGTCGTTGATCACCAGCGCGGCAAGCCCATAGGAACGCGCCCGCTCGACCAGCAAGGGAAGGCCGAGTTCGAAGGCCGGATTGGCGAAGCCGCCCTTCGCGTTGACCTTGACGATGGCCGAGGCGTCCTGAGCCGACAGTTCCGGCTCGGCGTCGGGGCGGACCTTGCCGGCCTTCACCGTGCGCAGCGCGCCCTCGATACGATAGATGCCATGCGATTTGCAGGCGTCACGCTCGCCGGCGACGATCACCCGCGCCACAGCTCCGGCCTGCGCGGTATTGAAGCCGGCCTTGCGGAAGATCGCCTCCACCTGCTCGCTCAGTTCCCTCGTCGTCAAAAGACGGCTGTCAGTCATGGCATGCCTTTCCTGGTCGTTCGCGTTGCCGCTCGATATCACGGGTTGATAGAAAAAATACACGGTGTATACATATAATCGACAAGCGCGATGAAATTTCGCGTTTCCCCCGCACGGCTCGGAAGGAATGGCATATGGGCTTCACTCCCACAGGCAAGCATCTTGTCACAGGTGACTGGGTCGAAGGCGAAGGGTTCTTCGCATCGGCCCCCGCCCATGGGCCCACCCACCGGTTTTCGATCGGCACGAGCGCGCTGGTGAACCGGGCCTGCGAGGCGGCCGAGGACGCGTTCTGGCATTTCGGCTATGCCAAGCGATGGGAGCGCGCTGCCTTCCTGCGCCTCCTCGCCGAGGAGATCGAGGCGCGCGGCGAGGCGATCACCGAGATCGGCAGCCAGGAAACCGGCCTGCCTGCCGCACGCCTGCAGGGAGAGCGCGCCCGCACCACCGGCCAGCTCCGGCTCTTTGCCGATCATGTCGAGCTTGGCGGTTATCTCGACCGCCGCGTGGATGTGGCGTTACCCGATCGCCAGCCCGCCCCGCGGCCCGAGATCCGCATGATACAGCGCCCCATCGGCCCCGTCGCGGTGTTCGGTGCCTCCAACTTCCCCCTCGCCTTTTCCACTGCCGGCGGCGATACCGCCGCCGCGCTCGCGGCCGGCTGCCCCGTGGTGGTCAAAGGCCATTCGGCCCATCCGGGAACGGGCGAGATCGTGGCTGAGGCCATCGACGCCGCCATCCGCAGGAGCGGCATGCATCCGGGCGTGTTCTCCCTAATCCAGGGCAACAGCCGCGAGATCGGCCAAGCCATCGTGCAGCACCCGTTGATCAAGGCCGTCGGCTTCACCGGCTCGCTCGCAGGTGGCCGCGCACTGTTCGATCTCTGCGCGGCCCGCCCGGAACCGATCCCCTTCTTCGGAGAGCTCGGATCCGTCAATCCAATGTTCCTGCTGCCCGAAGCCCTCAAGGCACGACCCGAGGCACTCGGCCAAGGCTGGGCAGCCTCCCTGACCATGGGGGCCGGCCAGTTCTGCACCAATCCCGGCATCGCTATCGTGATCGAGGGCCCCGACGCCGACCGCTTCACCACCGCTGCAACGGAAGCTCTCGGCAAGGTGGCGCCGCAGACCATGCTGTCGGACGGCATTGCCCGATCCTACCATGAAGGCAAGGCCCGCATGGCCGAACGCAACGCCGTCAGATCCGTGCTGGCGACGCCGATGTCCGGCCGCGAGGTCGCGCCCAGCCTGTTCGAAACGTCGAGCGATCGCTTCGTCGCCGACCACGCGCTCGGCGAAGAGGTGTTCGGGCCGCTCGGCCTCGTGGTGCGGGCATCGTCGCCGGAAGACATGGAGCGGCTGGCCCGCTCCTTCGAGGGGCAGTTGACCGCGACTCTTCATATAGAGCCGGCGGATCTTGCGGCCGCACGCCGCCTGCTGCCAATCCTCGAGCGCAAGGCCGGGCGCGTGCTCGTCAACGGCTTCCCCACCGGGGTGGAAGTCGTCGATGCCATGGTGCATGGCGGCCCCTATCCGGCCTCGACCAATTTCGGCGCGACCAGCGTCGGCACGCTGTCGATCCGCCGCTTCCTGCGCCCTGTTGCCTATCAGAACCTGCCGCAGGGCCTGCTGCCTGAGGATCTGGACGGCTGAGGGCAACGGCTGCAGCCCTCGATAGTAGCGGATCGCCACTATCCGCGAGGGGCACACTATTTCAAGCCTGGTGATCTGAATTTAGGTGGGCCGCAGTCATAATTCGGTCCCGACAATGAGTATTTCATCAGTCGATTCGCGCGGGGCCAGCGTCCACCATAATCATCCTCGAATGCCGGCTTTTGCTAATATGAATCTCATGAAGGCCCTTGCCTTCTTGGGCAATTGGACATCTCTCGGATAATTCAAATAATAGTCATATCCTGTATGTATGGCGCCGCCCTGCAATCTAATGAGTTGTCCTGTCGCAACGTCTTCATCGAGCAACGCCGAGAAAAACAGCCCAACGCCATGTCCATCGACGATGGCGCGCCGAAGTGCGTGAGAATCGGAGATTCGCTGCCCTCTGAAATTGTCAGGCATTTTCACATGGGCATTTTCGAACCACAGCCGCCAATGTTGCAAATCGAATTCGTAAAAGAGGGGTTGGCCCAGAAGCTTGTGGGGATCGACCGGCACACCGATTTTTTCAATCAACGCCGGGCTGGCGACTGCCTCTAGGGATCCGTCAACCACCTTTATCTTCTCAACACCTAGCCACTCACCCGAACCCCAGTTGATGCCTATATCGATACCCTCCCTGCGGTGGTCGGAGGGGTGATAAGAATGATGTAGCCGTAAATCAATTTCGGGGTGGACGGCCAAGAATTCCATGAGATGTGGAGTCAGCCATTGCGCGGAAAGATAGGGTGCCACGCTTATGGTGAGGATCTCCCTATCGCCGGTGTCGGTGATCTTATCAACGGTGCCGGCGATCGTTTCGAAGGCACGGTAGATGCCGTCGAACAACAAGTCGCCTGCATCCGTCAGTGCATTCTTCGTTGACCGTCGCGATACCAGTTCTACCGCAAGTTCCCGCTCGAGATTCTTGATCTGACGACTTACCGCCGCTTGAGTGACACCCAATTCCTCTGCGGCTTTTGTAAAGCTCAACGTCCGAGCGACGACCTCGAAAGACCGAAGGGCGGTCAAGGATGGCAGCTTGCGTCCGCCCATAAGCCATTACCTCAAGTTATGATGTAGTAAATTTAATCGTTTGATTTCAAACAAGATACCAACATTCTTAGCACCAATGTAATTTGGAGGGTAACAAAGTCCATGGGTAGTGAAGCGCAAAGGCACGCCGTAAAAAGTGCAGCTGAAATCCGCAAAGGAGACATGCCGATCTTGGCGCTGAGCGAAGAGGATGTTATGCGGCACCTTGACCCCCGCGAACTCCTTAGCCGCCTGTCGAGCGGATTTCAGGCTCTTGCACGAGGTGCCGTACAGTCTCCGCACCGGCCCGAGATCACGATTCCTGGAAAAGGATTTAGCTTGGCAATGCCCGCCTATATGGAGGGGATGAATATCGCGGTTAAGGTCGTAAATGTGTTCGAGGGAAACCTCGCAATCAACCTTCCGAACCATTTGGCTACGATCACCTTGTTTGATGCGCAGACCGGGGCGCCTGTCTGCATCATGGACGGCACGTATATTACCGCGGTCCGAACTGCGGCATCGGCCGTTCTGTCAGTGGGCGCGCTTGCCCGCAAGAATGCTCGGGTCGCAACGATCATTGGGGCCGGAGTCCAAGGTCGCGAGCATTTGCTGCTACTGCCCTTGGTTGGTGATTTCACCGAGATCCGCATCGCCTCCCTTGAGTATGAAGATGCTGAAAAGCTCGCGCGCCTGAATCCAAAAGCCATTGCCGTCAGGGATGTCGAAGCCGCGGTCCGAACGTCGGATATAGTCTGCTTGGCAAGCCATTCCTACACACCGGTGATTGAGGCAGGGTGGGTACGTGCGGGGACGCATGTCACATCCGTTGGGTATGCGCCTCCGCACGGAGAATTGCCGGTCGAATTGTTGGAAAAGGCGAGCCTTTTTGTCGAAAGCCTTGAGGCTTTCGAGGCACCTCCCGTTGGTTGCGGCGAGCTTTGCGGGATCGATCCCGGCGTCGCGACAACGTTAGGTGACATGCTTTCGCGCTTGAAAAGCGGCAGGCAATTAGAAACGGACATTACCGTCTACAAAGCGATGGGCATCGCAATGGAAGACATGATAGCGGCCGATATCGCGTACAGACACGCAAAATCTAAGAAAATTGGTCAAGTTATTGTTCTATAGCGCAGATCTTTGTAGAACTTATCCATGTTTGCGGTATCGAAATTTCTTCGATCAGATACTATCCGTATTTCTTACCAAAAGACGACCCCAAATTATTGAGTCCGTCTTAAACAATCCGAACTCAGTGCCGTCAAACGTGAGCCCAAGCAAAGTCACTGCGCCCGAAATCTGAGTCGGAAATCCCGATAAGCTCTGGTCCAAACGCGGATAATCCCGATCCGCCGCACTGATCATGCCCAAATGAGGGCATCTCTCATCTTCGGCATAGCCGAAGGCGTTGGGAGGAGATCAAGGGCCATTGCTGGCGCGCCTCGGATCCCGCTCCCGAGCGGAGCTTCTGAGAATAACGTCACCTGCGGTGGCGCCGGGAGTAACAGATTGCGTCTTCAGACCATTGTCGAGAAGCGCTGTGGCGACGAGTGATGGGCACTCACGAGAATAACTTATGCCCACACATAAAATTCTTTTTGTATTCATTTTGTATTTTTAGTTGATTTCGCGCTCGAAAACGCAATAGTGGCCCCGCCGTGAAAAACACGGGCCAACGCAGGGAGAGAGCGTTAGAATGAGGAAATCGGTTGCCGCCTTCGGCCTCATGGCCGCCATCGCCATGGTCAGCCCCGCCAAGGCTGACAAGCTGGATGACATCATCGCTTCGGGAACGCTGCGCTGCGCTGTCGTGCTCGACTTCCCGCCCATGGGCGCGCGCGATGCCAACAACAATCCGATCGGCTTCGACGTCGATTACTGCAACGATCTCGCCAAGGCCCTCGGCGTGAAGGCCGAAATCGTCGAGACACCCTTCCCCGAGCGCATTCCGGCCCTGATGTCCGGGCGCGTCGATGTCGGCGTCGCCTCGACCTCCGACACGCTGGAGCGTGCCAAGACCGTCGGCATGACCATCCCCTACTTCGCCTTCGAAATGGCCGTGACCGCCAATGAAAAGTCTGGCGTCAAGTCCTTCGAGGACATGAAGGGCAAGGTCGTCGGCGCGACCGCCGGCACCTATGAAGCCATCGCGCTGGAAAAGCAGGTCAAGGCCTGGGGCAGCGGCGAATTCCGTCCCTACCAGACCCAGGCCGACGTCTTCCTCGCCTTGAGCCAGGGCCAGCTCGACGCCACCGTCTCGACCTCGACGGTCGCACAGGCCAATGTGAAGACCGGCAAGTTCCCCGGCATCGCCGTGGTCGGCAAGGCGCCCTTCGACATCGACTATGTGGCGCTGTTCACCAATCGCGACGAATACGGCCTGATCAACTATCTCAACCTGTTCATCAACCAGCAGGTTCGCACCGGCCGCTACGCCGAGCTCTACAAGAAGTGGGTCGACGACCACGTTCCCAATCTCACCGTCAACGGTTCCTATCGCTGACCTGACCGTTTCACCGGCGGCGCGCTGGCAAGCTTCGCGCCGCCGATCCTACTCGAGAGGTGAAACGGCATGTTCAAATATGCCTTCCATTGGAACCAGGCGCTGAAGGCGCTGCCGCAGTTGCTCGAAGGCGCCCTGGTCACCCTGCAGATCGCGCTCCTGTCGATGGCGATCGGCCTGGCCATCGCCATCGTCCTCACCTTGTTCCGCCTGTCCTGCAATCGCCTGCTCAGCGGTTTCGCCTCGGCCTGGGTCGAGGTGGCGCGCAATACGCCGGCGCTGTTCCAGATCTACATGGCCCATTTCGGCCTCGGCAATTTCGGCATCCATCTGACGCCGTTCACTGCGCTGCTCGTCGGTATCGCCTTCAACAATGCGGGTTATCTGGCCGAGAATTTCCGCGGCGCCCTCAAGGCCATTCCCGACACCCAGGCCCGTGCCGGCCGCTCGCTCGGCATGACCTCGCTGCAGGCCTTCCGGATGATCGTGGTGCCACAGATGCTGCGCGTCGCCTTCCTGCCCGCCACCAACCAGATGGTCTGGGCCATCCTGATGACCTCGCTCGGCGTCACCGTGGGCATGAATACCGATCTCGCCGGTGTCACGCAGGAGCTGAATGCGCGCTCCTTCCGCACCTTCGAATTCTTCGCGCTGGCCGCGGTGATCTACTACCTGATCGCCAAGGCCGTCACTTTGGCTGCCCGGGCGGTTGCCTGGCGCATGTTCCGGTATTGAGAGGGCTGATCATGTTCAACACCGCCCTTACCTGGAGCGATTTCGCCTTCCTCGCGCAAGGCGCCGGGATGACGCTGGCTGTGACGGCGGTCTCCGTCGCGGCCGGTACCGTTCTCGGCATCCTCTTCGGCGTGATCCGCGTCCAGCTCGGCCCCTATTGGTCGGTGCCGCTGACCTTCCTGCTCGACATCTTCCGCTCGGTCCCACTCCTGATCCAGCTCGTGCTGGCCAATGCCTTCCAGTCCATCGCGCGACTGGGTTGGCCGCCCTTCACCACCTCCTGCGTGGTGTTGAGCTTGTATACGGCCGCCTACTGCACCGAGATCGTGCGCGGCGGCATCGGCTCGGTACCGACAACCACCCGCCGGGCCGCCCGCTCGCTCGGCATGAGCTGGTGGCAGGACATGCGCTATATCGTGGCCCCGCTGGCGATACGCGTCTCGCTGCCCTCCTGGATCGGTCTCACGCTCGGTGTGATGAAGGATTCCGCTTTGGTGCTCTGGCTCGGCCTGATCGAGCTCCTGCGCGCCTCGCAGATCCTGGTCACCCGCCTGCAGGAGCCCTTGTTCATCCTGATGATCTGCGGCGCCATCTATTTCCTCATCAGCTTCCCCATCGCCCGGCTGGGCGGCTATCTCGAAAGACGGTGGTCCCCCCATGATTGAGATCCAGAACGTCCGTAAATCCTTTTCCGCTCTCGAAGTGCTGAAGGGCATCAACCTCACCGTCGACAAGGGCGAAGTGGTCAGCATCATCGGCGGATCCGGCTCGGGCAAATCGACGCTGTTGACCTGCATCAACGGACTGGAGCCGATCAATTCGGGCAGGATCACCATCGACGGCACCGAGGTCCACGCCAAGAGCACCGACCTCAACAAGCTGCGCCGGAAGGTCGGCATCGTCTTCCAGCAATGGAACGCATTTCCGCATCTGACCGTCCTGGAAAACGTGATGCTTGCCCCGCGCAAGGTGCTCGGCATGGCCAAGGCCAAGGCGGAGGAGATCGCAGTCAGGCAGCTCTCCCATGTCGGGCTTGGCGAGAAACTCTCCGTCTATCCCAGCCGCATGTCGGGCGGCCAGCAGCAGCGCATGGCGATCGCCCGGGCCCTTGCGATGTCGCCCGAATATATGCTGTTTGACGAGGTGACATCAGCGCTCGACCCGATGCTCGTCGGCGAAGTGCTCGATACGCTCAAGATGCTGGCAGAAGAGGGCATGACGATGATCTGCGTCACCCACGAAATGGCGTTCGCCCGTGATGTCTCCAAGCGGGTGGCCTTCTTCCACCAGGGTGTGATGGCGGAGATCGGCACGCCGGACCAGCTCTTCGGTGCGCCGCAGAACCCCGAAACCCAGAAATTCCTGGCGAGCGTGCGGTGAGTTCCGATCTCGATGTCGTCGTCATCGGTGCCGGCGTGGTGGGCCTGTCCTGCGCCATCGCCGCCAAGGCGCGCGGGCTCTCGGTCGCGGTACTGGACCGGGAAGGCCCGGCAGCCGGCGCTTCGGCGGGCAATGCGGGGGCCTTCGCCTTTACTGACATCCTGCCGCTCGCCTCGCCCGGCATCCTGAAGAAGGCGCCGAAATGGCTGCTGGATCCGCTGGGCCCCCTGAGCGTGCCGCCGGCCTATGCGCTGCAGATCGCGCCCTGGATGTTCCGCTTCTGGCGGGCCTGCTCGGCGTCACGCGTCGCGCATTCGACCACTGCCCAGACCGCCTTGATGGATCTGTCCAAAGCTGAGCTCGAGCCCTTCCTCACCCAGACCGGCACACTGCCGATGCTGCGCAAGGAAGGCAATCTGCAGGTCTATGAGAGCAAGGCGGAACTCGAAGCCTCGCTGCCGGGCTGGGCCGTTCGGCAGGCGCACGGTATCGAATTCCGTCATCTCGATGCCGCCGGCATGGCCGAAATCCAGCCCGGGCTGGCCCCACGTTTCACCCATGGCACCTTCACGCCCGGTTGGTACTCCATCGCCGATCCCAAGCTCTATACCCTGGCGCTGGCCGACCATCTGCGCGCCAGTGATGGGCTGATCGAGCGGGTGGAGGTCAAGGCGCTGCGCCCCCTCGAAAACGGCGTCGAGATCCTTGGTGCCGACGGCAGCGTGCGGCGAGCCGCCAAGGTGGTGCTCGCGGCCGGCGCCTTCTCGCACCGGATCGTCCGGACCATTGGCGAGATCATTCCGCTGGAAACCGAGCGCGGCTACAACACCACTTTGCCGCCCGATGCCCTCGATTTACGCACTCAGATCACCTTCGGTGGCCACGGCTTCGTGGTCACGCGCCTGTCGACCGGCATTCGCGTTGGCGGCGCCGTGGAACTCGGTGGCCTGGAACTCAAGCCGAATTTCCGTCGTTCCGAGGCCATGCTGAAGAAGGCGCAGGCCTTCCTGCCCGCTTTGAAGCCGGAAGGTGGCGTGCAGTGGATGGGGTTCCGCCCTTCCCTGCCCGATAGCCTGCCCGCCATCGGCCGTGCCCGCGCCACGCCGCGCGTGATCCACGCCTTCGGTCACGGCCATCTCGGCCTGACCCAGTCGGCCGGTACGGCGCGGATCGTCGCCGATCTTCTGACCGGCCATAAGCCCGCCATCGATATCGCTTCTTTCTCGCCTCAGCGTTTCTGACGAAAAGGTCCTGCCATGGCCAACCATACGTTCTCATGCATCGACGGCCACACTTGCGGCAATCCCGTCCGCCTGGTGTCGGGCGGCGGCCCGCGCCTGGAAGGCGCGACCATGCTGGAAAAGCGCGCCCACTTCCTGCGCGAATTCGACTGGATCCGCACCGGCCTGATGTATGAGCCCCGCGGCCACGACATGATGTCGGGCTCGATCCTCTATCCGCCGACGCGGCCGGACTGTGACGTTGCCGTGCTGTTCATCGAGACCTCCGGCTGCCTGCCGATGTGTGGCCATGGCACCATCGGCACCATCACCATGGGGATCGAGCACGGCCTGATCACCCCGCGCGAACCCGGCAAGCTCTCGATCGACGCCCCCGCCGGCAAGGTCGACATCACCTACCGCCAGGAGGGCCGCTTCGTGGAGGAGGTTCGCCTCACCAACGTGCCCGGCTTCCTCCACGCGGAAGGCCTGACGGCCGAGGTCGAGGGCCTGGGCGAGATCGTGGTCGACGTCGCCTATGGCGGCAATTTCTATGCCATCGTCGAGCCGCAGAAGAACTTCCGCGACATGGCCGACCATACCGCCGGCGAATTGGTGGGCTGGAGCCCGAAACTGCGCGCCGCGCTCAACGCCAAATATGAGTTCGTCCACCCTGAACATCCTGAGATCCAGGGCCTCAGCCATATCCAGTGGACGGGCAAGCCCACGCAGGCAGGCGCGCATGCCCGCAATGCCGTGTTCTACGGTGAGAAGGCCATCGATCGCTCGCCATGCGGCACCGGCACCTCGGCCCGTATGGCCCAGCTCGCCGCCAAGGGCAAGCTGAAGGTCGGCGACGAATTCGTGCATGAATCGATCATCGGCTCGCTGTTCAAGGGGCGGGTCGAGGCGGCAACCGAAGTTGCCGGCCGCGCGGCGATCATCCCCTCCATCGCAGGCTGGGCGCGCATGACCGGCATCAACACCATCTTCATCGACGATCGCGACCCCTTCGCCCATGGTTTTGTGGTCAAGTGAACTGGTTTCGTGGTGAAATGAACACCGCCTTATCCGCGCGCAGCATCCTTGCCGGCTCCGCCCACGGGCCTGTCATCGCCAGCGAGGAAGCGCTCAGCTTCTGGGGCGGTGTCGATCCCGCCACCGGGCAGGTGATTGACGTGCACCATCCCCTGCACGGAACCTGCCTCACGGGTGGCATCCTGATGATGCCGTCCAGCCGGGGCTCGTGCACGGGTTCGGGCGTGCTGCTCGACCTCGTCCTCAACGGGCGGGCGCCTGCCGCGCTAGTGTTCTCGGAACCCGAGGACGTGCTGACCCTGGGTGCGCTGATTGCCGCCGAACTCTTCGGCAGGCCCCTGCCCGTGTTGCGCCTGGCGCCGGAGGCTTTCGCGGCCTTGGCACGGGCAAAGTCCGCACGCATCGACGATACAGGCATCGAGGCCGAGGGTCTCACTTTGTCTCTCGCGCCCCCGGCTCTTGCCACGCTCGACCTCACCGATACCGACCGTTCCATGCTCGATGGACGCGACGGACCGGCGATACAGCAGGCCATGCGCATCATCTGCGCCATGGCGGCCCAGCAGGGCGCCCAGGGGCTTGTGGACGTCACCCAGGCTCATATCGACGGCTGCATCTATGCCAGCCCCGCCAACCTGACCTTTGCCGAGAAGATGGCTGAGATGGGCGCGCGGGTCCGCGTGCCCACCACGATGAACGCGATTTCGGTCGATCATGCCCACTGGCGGGAACAGGGCGTGCCGCCCTCCTTCGGCGCCCCCGCCGCGAGCCTCGCCGATGCCTATGTCCGCATGGGCTGCCGACCGACCTTCACCTGTTCGCCCTATCTGCTCGACAGCGCCCCCAATGCCGGCGAAACCATCGCCTGGGCCGAGTCCAATGCGGTGATCTTCGCCAACACCGTGCTCGGTGCGCGAACGGCCAAGCATCCCGACTTCCTCGACCTCTGCATCGCCGTGACGGGACGGGCTCCCCTGTCGGGTGTCTATCTCGATCGGCACCGCAAAGCCCGCCGCGTCCTCGACGTCGAACTGCCCGGAGATGTGGACGATGCCTTCTGGCCGCTGATCGGCTATCTGGCCGGCCGCGCCGCGCCCGAACGCATCCCGCTCCTGCGCGGCATCGCCACGGCCCGTCCTTCGCGGGACGACCTCAAGGCGCTCTGCGCCGCCTTCGGCACCACCTCGGCCGCGCCGATGCTGCATGTCGAAGGGGTCACGCCAGAGGCTGGCGGTGCCGTGGCCGATGACGCCGACCATGCCGTCATCACCCGCGCCGACATGGCTGCAGCCTGGCAGCGCCTCAACGAAGGGCCGGAACAGGTAGAACTTGTCGCAATCGGCAGCCCGCATGCGTCGCTCGACGAATGCCGCAACCTTGCCGAGGCGCTGGCAGGCCGCAGGTGTCTTGCGGATGTCGCCGTCATCGTCACCGCCGGACAGCAGGTCATCCGCGAAGCACAAAGCGATGGCACGCTTGCACGCCTGCAGGAGAGTGGCGTGCAGGTATTGCCGGACCTGTGCTGGTGTTCGATTTCCGAACCGGTCTTCCCGACGCGGACCCGCGCCGTGATGACGAATTCGGGCAAATACGCCCATTACGGTCCTGGCCTGTCCGGCCGCACCGTGCGCCTGGGCAACCTTGCCGATTGCGTGGCCGCAGCCTTGACCGGCCATGCCCCGCGCCGTTTGCCGACCTGGCTTTCCTGAGGAATTCCCATGCGCAGCACCAAGACCATCCATGTGATCTCGGCCCATGCCGAGGGTGAGGTCGGCGACGTCATCGTCGGCGGCGTCACCCCGCCGCCCGGCGACACCATCTGGGAACAGAGCCGCTGGATCGCCCGCGACCAGACCCTGCGCAACTTCGTCCTGAACGAGCCGCGTGGGGGCGTGTTCCGCCATGTCAACCTGCTGGTGCCGCCCAAGCACCCCGAAGCGGACGCGGCCTTCATCATCATGGAGCCGGAAGACACCCCGCCGATGTCCGGCTCGAACTCGATCTGCGTCTCCACCGTGCTGCTCGACAGCGGCATCCTGCCGATGCACGAGCCGGTGACGGAGATCACCCTGGAAGCGCCCGGCGGGCTCGTTCGCGTTCGCGCAGAGTGTCGGAACGGCAAGGCCGAACGCATTTTCGTACGCAACCTTCCGAGCTTCGCTGACAAGCTTGATGCAAAGCTTGAAGTCGAGGGACTGGGCACGCTTACCGTTGACACCGCCTATGGCGGCGACAGTTTCGTCATCGTCGACGCCGCCGCCCTGGGCTTTTCGCTCAAGCCCGATGAGGCGCATGACATCGCCACGCTCGGCGTGCGCATCACCAATGCCGCCAATGCGGCGCTCGGCTTCCACCATCCTGAAAATCCCGATTGGCAGCATTTTTCCTTCTGCCTGTTCGCCGGTGCCGTCGAGCGTACGGCCGAGGGCCTGCGCGCCGGGGCGGCGGTGGCGATCCAGCCCGGCAAGGTCGACCGTTCGCCGACGGGCACGGCGCTGTCGGCCCGCATGGCCGTGCTGCACGCACGCGGGCAGATGACCATGGAAGACAGCCTGACCGCGGTTTCGGTAATCGGCTCGACCTTCACGGGCCGCATCGTCGGCACCACCGAGGTCGGCGGCCGTCCGGCAGTGCTGCCCGAGATTTCCGGGAGGGCCTGGATTACCGGCACCCACCAGCACATGCTCGACCCTTCGGATCCCTGGCCCGAAGGCTACAAGCTGAGCGACACCTGGGGCGCACGCTGAAGCGCTTGCCCGCTTCAGCATTGGACACCGTCATTGACCCGAGACTTCCCACCTGTATCGTCGGCTATCGATATCGATTTTCGGCGATACAGGTGTTTTCGAAATGATGGCGGCCCGCGCAGCAAGACGTCTCGGCCGGCCGGTTTTGCCCCGCCCCGTCTCCACCATGCAGCTCCGCGCGAGGCCTGCGACATCCACTCGATCCGCCGCTATCCGTTTGGAGGTCGGTCATGGATGGGCGTAGGCAAGCCCGTTCCCATGTCGAGCCAGCCAATGGTTCGCCGCTCGAGGTCTTTGGCATCTTCCTCAAGCTCGGACTGACCTCCTTCGGCGGACCGATTGCCCATCTCGGCTATTTCCGCGACGAATTGGTGGTGCGGCGCCAGTGGATCGGCGAGGCCGCCTATGCCGACCTCGTCGCGCTCTGCCAGTTCCTGCCGGGCCCTGCTTCCAGCCAAGTCGGTTTCTGCCTCGGAGTCTTGCGTGGCGGGGGATTGCTGGGCGGCCTTGCAGCATGGCTGGCCTTCACCCTGCCTTCGGCCATTATCCTTATGGCATTCGCTCTCGGCGCATCGGCCCTTGCCGGCCCCCTGGCTGCAGGTGTGCTACACGGCCTGAAGCTGGTGGCGGTCGCGGTCGTCGCTCAGGCGATCTGGGGCATGGCCAAGACCCTCACGCCGGACAGGGAACGCGCCGCCATCGCCCTGGCGGCTGTTGCCCTGACCGTCCTGACAGCAGGCTGGTTCAGCCAGATCGGTGCCATCGCCATCGGCGCGCTTGCCGGGCTCTGGCTCTGCCGCGGCGAACGGAGCACCGCCGTCGGCCGTCTCGGCTTTGCCGTATCGCGGCGCAAAGGTGCCATCGCCCTGGCCCTGTTCGCGGCATTCTTCGTCATTCCCGCCCTCCTCACGGCTGCGACCGGCCCGGACACGATCTTCTCCGGCGTGATCGCTCTGTTCAATGCCTTCTACCGCTCGGGGGCGCTGGTCTTCGGCGGTGGTCATGTCGTCCTGCCGCTGCTGCAGGCAGAGGTGGTTGCGCCAGGCTGGGTCAGCAACGAGGCCTTCCTCGCCGGTTACGGCGTGGCCCAGGCTGTGCCAGGCCCCCTCTTCACCTTTGCCGCCTATCTCGGTGCCATCATGACACCAATGCCCAACGGCATTGCCGGTGCGCTGATCGCGCTGGTCGCCGTCTTCGCGCCGGGCCTCCTCATGGTTTATGGCATGCTGCCCTTCTGGGACGCGTTGCGGCTGCGGCCGGCGGCCCAGGCAGCCATGCGCGGGGCCAATGCTGCCGTCGTCGGCATCCTCGCTGCGGCGCTCTACAGCCCCGTCTGGACCAGTGCCATCCTCTCGCCGCGAGACTTTGCGCTGGCGCTGGCCGGCTTCCTGCTGCTGACGGTGTGGAAAGCCCCACCCTGGATCGTCGTCGGCCTGCTCGCCGCCGGTGGGATTGCCCTTCGCCTGAATTGAGCGCCGAAGTCGGCCATACCTCATATACACGTCATAGGATCAATCGTTTTACAGTACATTTTGACAATTTGTCTGATCAAATCCGATCGGTATTTTAAAATATACAGTTGTCAATTGCTTCAGTGCAGTGTTTTATTGAGGCAAGAGCGGGTTAGTCCGCCACAACAATCCGGCGCAGAGGGGCAGGCAATGACATCGGCCCTCGATTTGTTCAAAGCCGTCAAGTTGGATACGGGCCTGTCCGAGACATCTCAGATTCATGAACTGTTGCGCAGTGCCATCATCGCGATGGCAATGGCACCGGGGGAGGCCATTCAGGAAGAAGAGATCTGCGCCCGTTTATCGATTTCCCGCCCGCCGCTCAGGGATGCAATCCAGCAATTGGCAGGCGAACGGTTCGTCATTATCGAGCCCGATGGCCAGGCGCTCGTTGCCGCGATCGACATCGACGAAGTGCTGACCGGCCAGATCGTCCGGGAAACGCTGGAAGTCCGGATAACGCGCCTCGCGGCCCGGCACTTCGTCCCGGCCCGGGCCAAGGATTTCGAGCATTCTCTGGCCCTGCGGGGCGAAGCCGCCGCGCGGCACGATACCGATGCATTCTTTGCTCTCGACAACGCCTTCCACAAGCTGATCTGCGAAGTCTCAGGCGTCGGCAACAGTTGGCGCACACTCCGTGCCGCAACGGGACAGCTCGACCGCGTCAGGCTGCTCGCCTTTGCCTTCGAAAACAGTTTCGACGTCGTGATCGCCGAACATGGCGCGATTTACCAAGGCTTGAGAACCGGAAGCGAGCAGGCCGCTGTCACGGCACTTCAATTCCAGCTCGACAGCATGTTCGAAAACCTCCGCCTATTGCGAAAGCAGCGTCCGGCTCTATTTGCCGATTACGGCGATATCAATTTCGACATGATCCGTTAGGGTGCAGCACGCGAGCCGTCCCGAGCGCCTGTTCCGGGAAAGCGTTGACTTGCCACCCGCCTCGCTATCCGCCCCGGCGCCGGGCCCTGCTCAATGCAGCCCGCCGACCCCGAGTAGCCGCTCGATTACCTCCGGCTGCTCGGAGAGCGTGGCCGAGGCGCCCGACCAGGCGATGCGCCCCCGTTCCAGAATGACGACATGATCGGCGAAGTCGATCGCGGTCTGGATGCGCTGCTCGACCAGCAGAATAGTCATCTGCCCTTCGGCGGCGAGGCGCGAGAACACGGCCATCAGTTCCTCGCAAATGACGGGGGCCAGCCCTTCCAGCGGCTCATCCAGCAGCAGCACCGTCGGCCTGCCCAGAATGCTGCGGGCCGTGGTGAGCATCTGCTGCTCGCCTCCCGAGAGCTGGGAACCGAGATTCCCGCGGCGCTCCTTGAGGCGCGGAAACATCTCATAGGCTTCCTCGATCGCCGGGCGGCCACGGTTCTTGAGGCCAACGAAAAGATTCTCCTCCACCGTCAGCGAGGCGAAGATGCAGCGGGCCTGCGGGACATAGCCCAGGCCGCCGCGGGCGCGCGAGGCGCTGTCGAGCAGGCTGATATCCCTGCCGCCAAGGCGCAGCGTGCCGCCGTAACGCCGGGTCTGCCCGGCGATGGTGGCGAGCAGGGTCGTCTTGCCCATGCCATTGCGACCGAGTACGGCCAGACGCCCGCCGGCGGGAACGGCGAAGGAAATGTTCTCCAGCACCCGGGTCGGGCCATAACCGGCGCTGAGATCGCTGATTTCAAGCGGCGTTGCGGTCATGCTGACTGCTTCTCATGGGCATAGTTTCCAAGATAGGCTTGGCGGACACGCGCATCCTTCGTCACGTCCTCGGGAGAACCGTCGAAGATGATGGCGCCGGCCGCGAGCACGATGACGCGCCGGGCGAAGCGGAAGACCAGGTCCATGTCGTGCTCGACCATCAGCACGGCGAGATCGGGGGGCAGGCCGGCCAGCGCCTCCTCGATGCGGGGCGTATCGCTTTGCGGCACGCCCGCGGCCGGCTCGTCGAGCAGGAGAACCTTGGGCTTGAGCGCCAACGCCAGCGCGATCTCGAGCAGGCGCTGCTGGCCATAGGCGATCTCCGCGACCGGACGGGTGGCGATCGCTGCGAGGCCGAGCGTGGCCAGCAATGCAGCCACTTCAACCATCACGTCGGGTTTCGCACGATAATGGCCGAAAAGGCGGCCGGTACGGCCCGTGCGCTGCAGGACGGCGAGCGCCAGATGCTCTTGCGGCGTCATGTCAGGGAAGAGCCGGGTGACCTGGAAGGAGCGTACGAGGCCCTGGCGCACACGCTCCGTCGGTCCGAGCCCGGTGACGTCCCTGCCGGCGAGCACCACCTTGCCGGAATCGGGCTCGAGGTGGCCGGTGACCAGGTTGACGAAGGTGGTCTTGCCGGCACCGTTCGGACCGATCAGGGCGACACGGTCGCCGGCGTTCAGGCTGATCGACAGGCCTTGCGTGACGGCAAGGCCGCCGAAGGATTTTTTCAAATCAAGGGTCTGGAACACCGCACTCATCCGCCCCTCCCCTTGAAACGGGCAAGAAGCAGGACGGCCGAGCCATAGAGGCCACGCGGCGCGAACAGCACGACGGCGATCAGCAGGGCGCCGACAATGGTGAGCCAGTGAAACGGATTGGCCGCCGAAACGAAATCCTCGAAACCCATGAAGGCGATGGTACCGACGAGCGCCCCATAGAGCGAGCCGGTGCCGCCGAGCACGAGCATGACCAGGGCCTCGGCCGAGAGAGTGAAACTCAGGCTGTCCAAACCCACCACCTGGGTGGAAAGGGCGTTGAGCCCGCCGCCCAACCCGGCCACGGCACCGGAGATGACATACATCTTCAAAAGCGTGCCCTGCACCGAAGCACCCATGGCACGGATGCGCACGGGATCCTGCCGGATGCCCCGGCAGAGCATGCCGAAGGGCGAGCGCACCAGCAGTCTGAGCATGACGAAGACGACGAGGAGAAGCGCCACACCCAGGCCATAGGCAGTGCGACCCCACAGATCGAACTCGAACAGACCGAAGACGGGGTCGGGTGAGATGCCCGAAAGGCCGTCGCTGCCGCCGGTATAGGCCGAAGCCTTGTTCGCGGCTTCGTGGAAGAGATGGACCACCGCGATCGACAGCACCAATTGCGCGAGCCCCTGCCCGCGCAGGATCACCACCCCCGAGACCAGGCCGGCGAGTGCGCCGCCCACGGCTGAGATGGCGAGCATCGCCAACGGATCGGTGACGTTCCAATGCGCGGCGGCAATCCCCGCGGCATAGGCGCCGGCACCGTACAAGGCCGCATGGCCCAGCGTGGCGACGCCGCAAAAGCCGGTGACGAGGTCGAGCGAAAGCACGAGCAGCGCGACCGAGAGGATACGGGTCAGCAGCGCCAGATTGTCGGGAAACAGGCAATAGCCGACGACGGCGGCGGCCAGGACGGCCGCAAGACCTGCCAGGTCGCGCCTCAGCCAGTTGGTTTTCGGCATTTCTTCCCGACCGGGCACGGATTTGCCCTCCACCATGTCCATTCAGGCTCTCCTGCCCATGAGGCCGCGTGGGAAGACGCAGACGATGGCGATCACGGCGAGATAGAAGAAGAATTCGCCATATTCGGGCAGGAGATAGCGGCCGGTAGTGTCGACGAGTCCAAGCACGAGGCAGGCCAGCAAGGCACCTGGGATCGAGCCTGCTCCGCCGACGCAGACCACAACCAGGAAGGTCACCATGTAGCGCAAGGCATAATAGGGTTCGATCGGCAGGAGCTCGGCACCGACGATGCCGCCGAAGGCGGCGAGCCCGACGGCGATCGCAAAGCTCACGGCATAGACGATCGTGGTGCGCACGCCGAGCGAAGCAGCCATGGCGGCATTGTCCACCGAGGCGCGCAATTTGATACCGAACCCAGTTTTCTCGATCAGATACCAGAGAGCCAGGGCAACGGCCAAGCCACAGGCAATGGCGAATAATTTATGCGCGGCGATGGTGCGAAAGCCGAGATCGACAGGTCCGCGCAACGGCTCGGGCAAGGGGATGGTCTTCAGCGTGGGGCCGAAGACGTAATTGGCGATGCCGATGACGCAGAAGGTGATGCCGATGGTCATCAGCACCTGGGTCAATTCGGGCGCACCATAGAGCCGGCGGTAGAGCAAGCGTTCCAGCGGAAGGGCGATCACCACCGTGCCGGCCACGGCCACCAGGATGGCGAGGGCATATCCCAGGCCGAGGGATTGCACGGCATAGGAAGCGATGTAGCCGCCGATCATGGCGAAGGCGCCATGGGCAAGGTTCACCACCCGCATCAGCCCCATGGTCACGGAAAGCCCGATGGAGATGACGAACAGCACCATGCCATAGGCAAGGGCGTCGATACCCACGCTGAGAATGGTTTGCATGGTCTGATCCAGCACTAGAGGAATGGCAATTTTGTTAAACTACCACTTACTCTATGTCCTTTTTCTAATGCATTTTCTGAACTCAAGGCCTGACTGTTCCAGAAGATGCTCTCTCCCTGGCGCCGCCTTGCACTCTGTGGATCTCGGCGCGGCGCAGTCATTTCAAAGCGGCAAGGCCGGGGTCACCCTGTTTTTCGAAAGTGGCGATTTCCTTGTTGTAATAACTGCCGTCCTCGGCCTTGGTGACCACGCGCAGATAGATGTTCTGCGTGATGTGGCGGCTGTCGGGATCGATCGAAACGGGCCCGCGCGGGCTTTCCCAGGCCAGTCCCTTGACGGCGTCCACCGCCTTCTGGGCGTCCTGCTTGCCGCCGGTCGCCTCGATCATCTTGTAGATGACATGCATGCCGTCATAGGCCCCGACCGCGGGAAACGACAATTCACTTGGGTTGCCGATGGCCTTGCGCGCCGCCTCGACAAATTTCTTGTTCTCGGCCGAGTCATGCGAGACGGCATAGTGGAAGGTGGTCGGCAAGCCCTCGGCGGCCTGGCCGAGCGCCGGCAAATCCGATTCCTGGGTCAGGTCTCCAGGCGCGAGCAACTTCACGCCTGATTTTGCCAGGCCATTGTCATTATAGGCTTTGACGAAGCCGAGCGTGGTGGGGCCGGACGGCAGGAAGGCAAACAGGGTATCGGCACCGGAATCCTTCACCCTCTGCATGATCGGGCTGAAATCATTGGTCGATAACGGCATGCGGATGGTGCCGACGACTTCGCCGCCGACGCCGGTGAAGCTGGTCTTGAAGGCATTTTCCGCATCGACGCCAGGACCATAGTCGCTGACCACGGTGATCGCCTTCTTGGCGCCGCGCTCCAAGGCAACCTTCGCCATGGGCGCCGAGGTCTGCCAGGTGGTGAAGGAGGTGCGCACCACCAGGGGGCTCTTGGTCACGATGGCCGACGTCGCGGCATTCATCACCACGAGCGGCACATTGGCCTGCTTCAGCAGCGGGGTGACGGCCATGGCGTCCGGTGTGAAATAGAACCCCGCGAGATATTGGACGCGTTCCTTGACCACCAGTTCCTGGGCAAGGGCCTTGGACTGCGCGGGATCGGCCTGGGGCACGTCGCGATAGACGATCTCGATGTCGTCGCTACCGACCTTGCTGCCATGCAGAGCCCGGTAGGCGTCGATACCGGCCTTGAAATTCTTGCCCTGGATGGCGAACGGGCCTGAGAACGGACCGATCACGCCGACCTTGATGGTTTCGGCCGGGGCGCTGCCGCACAGCATGACGACCGCCAAGGTCGCGAGAACAGATTTGGCGGCGAGAACGGTTTTTTTCATTCTTTCCTCCTAGAGCAAAGCGCGTCCAGGTGTGAACGCTTGTTTGCTCTAACTCTTTGGTTCGGCGCGTCTTTGCGATTTGAAATGATACGATCAAATCACAAAACGCTTTGAAAGCCGGACCAGCGCCTTTTGGGCACGCCGATCGCAGGCTTTCCATATTGGTCAAATGTGACGCGTTAATTGGTAATGTAAAATGAAAATAAACGCTCGAACCATAACCTGCAGGATATGTGACGGGCATGGGACTCCGAGATTTCAGTAGGGAAGACCGACATAGTTTTCGGCAAGTGCCGCTGACGCCATCTGTGAATGAACGAGATAATCGAGTTCGGCCTCCTGGATCCGTTGCCCGAAATCGTCCGTGTCCGGGAAGCGATGCAGCATCGTCGTCATCCACCATGAAAAACGCACTGCCTTCCATACGCGGGAAAGCGCCCGGCTCGAATAGACATCGATGCCAGCCGATGAATTCTCCCGATAGAACTCCCGCAATCCCCAATAGAGGTAGCGCACGTCGCTCGCGGCAAGATTGAGCCCCTTGGCCCCGGTGGGCGGCACGATATGGGCGGCGTCGCCAACCAGGAACAAGCGCCCGAAACGCATGGGCTCGGCGACGAAGGAGCGCAGCGGCGCAACCGATTTTTCGAAGGACGGTCCGGTGACGATGCCGGCGGCGGCCTCGGGCGGCAGGCGTAGGCGCAGTTCGTCCCAGAAACGATCGTCGCTCCAGTCCTCGATCCTGTCATCGAGCGGACATTGCACATAGTAACGGCTGCGATGAGCCGAACGCATCGAACAGAGCGCAAAACCCCGTGGGTGGTTGGCATAGATCAATTCATGACCGGCCGGCGGCACCTCGGCGAGAATGCCGAGCCAGCCGAAGGGATAGGCCCGCTCATAGGTCCTGATCGCGGTCGACGGCACCGATTTACGGCTGACACCATGGAAGCCGTCGCAGCCGGCAATGAGGTCGCAATCGATGCGATGGCCGGCACCGTCCTTCTCATAGGTGACGTAGGGCGCCTCGCCGCCGAAATCGTGGAGCTCGACATTGCCAGCCTCATAGATGGTGGTCAGGCCTGCAGCCTCGCGCTTGTCCATCAGGTCATGCGTCACCTCGGTCTGGCCGTAGACCATCACCCGCTTGCCGCCGGTCAGGGCTGCCAGGTCGATGCGGTGCAGCCGGCCGTCGAAAGCCAGGGAGATGCCGTCATGCGGCAGGCCTTCGGCATGCATGCGCTCGCCCGCCTTGGCTTCATCGATGAGATCCAGCGTGCCCTGCTCGAGCACGCCTGCACGCACGCGAGCGAGTACATGACCGCGGCTGGCACGTTCGAGGATGATGTTGGCGATGCCCTCATTGGCCAGCAACTGTCCAAGCAACAGGCCGGAAGGACCCGAACCGACGATGACCACCTGTGTGCGCATGTCCTGCCCTCATCGCCGCGAATTCCATGCCATCGGCAGGCTCGGGTCGGTTTTCGTTCCATTTCTGTTTCGGGATCGCGACTATCCGTCGGCCAGCACACCGATACTTTCGATCTGGGTGGCGAGTTCATCCGCCAACCGCAGCGACGCAGTGGCCGCCACGGCCATCTGTGGCAGAAGCAGCCATTCCAATGTCCACGCCGCGCCCGAGCGTTCCTGTTCGTGCAGCAAGGCCTGATGCATGCCGGCAAGCTGCGTGGCGTTGAAGCGAGCGAGCGTAACCAGCATCTCCGCCGCCACCGGATTTTGCTTGTGCGGCATGGCGGAGGATCCTCCGCCGGCGGACAAGCCAATCTCGCCGCCGTCCTGGGCCATCAGGGCGATATCCTGGCCGAATTTGCCGAGGCTTCCTGTGATCAGCGACAGCAGACCGGCGAAATCGGCAAGCCGGTCGCGCTGGCTGTGCCATTGCGGGGCATCGCCGAGACCGAGGCGAGCGGCGAGCCCCGCCTGAACGGCAGCGGCCTTGGTCCCGAGCTTGTCCAGCGTGCCCGCGGCCCCGCCGAACTGCACTACCAGCAGCGCCGGCCGCATGGCTTCGAGCCGCTTCCTGTGCCGTTCCAGCGGTTCGCGCCAAGCCTGTATACGGTCGGCGACCGTAATTGGGATCGCCGCCTGCATGCGGGTACGGCCCATCAGCCTGCGGCTGCCGAATTCCAATTCCAGGCCAGCCAGTTTCGCGACCGCCTCGACCAACAGGTCATCCAGCCGCTGCACTATCGCCACCAGTCGCAACACCAGCGCGGTATCGATGACATCCTGGCTAGTGGCGCCGAAATGCAGCCTGTCGCCATGCGGCGTTCCAACCGCTTCACGCAATTGGCGCACCAACTCCGGCACGATGACGCCATCACTGGCAACGCCACGCCTGAGCGCCTCGAGATCGGGGACGAACGAGGCCAGGCCGAAGGCGATCGCCGCGGCGGCATCGGCTTCGATTACCCCCTCTTCGGCTTCCGCCTCGGCGAGGGCAAGCTCGAAAGCCAGCATCGCCGCCATCTCCACTTCGAAGGAGAACTGGCGTGCCGTTTCCTCATCGCCCAACAGGGAGGCAAGAACCGGATGATCGAGGGGCGAGACTGTCATATATCGAAGAACACTGTTTCCTGCTCGCCCTGCAGGTGGATGTCGAAGACATAGGGATCGCCTTCGCGCGCCGCGACGAGCGTGGCGACGCGATGGCGATGCTCGATGCGTGCCAGCACCGGGTCCTCGGCATTCGCCTCCGCTTCGTCAGCGAAATACATGCGGGTCTGCAAGCCGAGATTGATGCCGCGGGCAACGATCCACAAGGTGAGATGCGGCGCCATCAGGCGGCCATCCTTGAATGGCACCCGGCCCGGCTTGACCGTCTCGAACAGGCACTCACCCGTCGTCATATCCGTCGCCTTGCGGCCCCAGCCGGCAAAGTTGGGATCGGCCTTGCCACGCCGTTCCGAAGGCGAATTGTAAAGGCCGGCGCTATCGGCCTGCCAGATCTCGACGAGCGCGTCCTTGAGCGGCGTCCCCAAGCCGTCGAGCACGCGCACTCGCACGCCGATGCGCTCGCCCTTGGTCGCGGCATTGACCATCACATCGCCGAGGTCGCGGTCATAGACGCCCGCTATCCCTGCGAAATTCGGTGTCAGCCCGATATGCACGTAAGGACCGGCGGTCTGCGAGGGGCTTTCCTTGAGGCGATCGAGAGCCTGAACCATCAATTGCCCTCCAGGCGGTTCTCGAACATCGCCGAGCGGCGACCGCGCAGCACGATGTCGAATTTATACGCACGGGCATCCATGGGGATGGTCGCCTGCATGTCGAGGGCTGCGATCAAGGTTTCGATACCAGCCCTGTCAGGGATCGTCTTCACGATCGGGCACAGCCAGATCAGTGGATCACCCTCGAAATACATCTGCGTGATCAGACGCTGGGCAAAGCCGTGGCCGAACACCGAGAAATGAATATGGGCGGGACGCCAGTCATTGACGCCATTCGGCCAGGGATAGGGACCGGGCTTGATGGTGCGGAAGGCATAGCCGCCGTCCACATCGGTGATGGTGCGGCCGCAGCCGCCGAAATTCGGGTCGAGTGCGGCGAGATAGCCTTCCTTCTTGTGCCGGTAGCGCCCGCCGGCATTGGCCTGCCAGAATTCGAGCAGTGCCCCCGGCACGCCCTTGCCGCGCTCATCCAGGACACGCCCATAGACAATGATGCGCTCGCCGATGGCGCTCTCGCCGGGCCTGGCGAAATTGTGGATGAGGTCGTCGTCGAGTGGGCCCAGCAGATCGTGGCCGAAAACCGGTCCCGTGATCTCGGACAGCGTATTGTCGAGCGACAGCAGCGCCTTCTGCGGCGAGCGCAGCACGGACGTCTTGTAGGGCGGCGTCAGGGCCGGCGGATGCCAGCTCCGGTCGCGCTGAAAGAAAGCGCCCGTCTCGGGCCGGAGGTCGGTGCGTTCAGCGGACATCGGATTTTCCGGCCTCCTCGTCCATCTGGGCAAACACTTGCTTGGCGATCTTGATTGCCCGGTTGGCTGCCGGCACGCCGGCATAAACGGCCACATGCAGGAAGGCTTCGCAGATATCCTCCCGCGTCGCGCCGGTATTGGCGGTTGCCCTGACATGCATGGCCACTTCCTCGTCATGGCCGAGTGCAGCCAGCAAAGCGAGGGTAACGATCGAGCGCTCCCGCTGCGTCCAGGTCGGGCGCGACCACACCGTGCCCCAGGCAGCCTCGGTGATCAGCTCCTGGAACGGACGGTCGAACGCGGTCGAGGCCCCCTCCGCATGATCGACATGGGCATCGCCGAGCACGGCGCGGCGAACGGCGAGGCCCTCGCGATATCTGGCCGAGCGTGGCGCCGAAACACTCATGGCAGGGTCACTCCGATGGCAAGCGTGCAAGAAACTGGGTGATGAGGGCAACGAGCACGGCCGGCTGCTCGATGCAGGGAATGTGGCCGGCGCCGGCGATGACCTCGAATTGCGAACCGGGGATGATATCGGCCATGGAACGCACGAGAGCCGGCGGCGTCGAACCATCCTGATCACCGACGATGCACAGTGTAGGAACGGCGATCGCCTCGGCGGTCCTGGTATAGTCGGCATCGCGGATCGCCGCGCAGGTCGCCGCATAGCCCGCAACGGGCTGACGGGCGAGCATGTTGCGGCAACCATCCAGCGCTGGCTTGCGCTCGGCATGAAAACGCGGCGTGAACCACAATTTCATCACGGTATCGGCGATCGCGGCGATCCCGCCCTTCTGAACAGCGGCGATGCGGCTGTTCCAGCCATCGGCGGTACCGATCTTATGCGCCGTGTCGCACAGCACCAGGCCCTTGACGATGCCGGGTCGGCGGCCGGCAAGGCCGAGCGCGATGAGGCCGCCGACGGAAAGGCCGCACAGCACCACTTCCTTAATGCCGAGATGATCGATCAGGCCAAGGAGATCGTCGACATGGTCCTCGATCTTATAGGGCGTGGGGCCGAGATCGGACAGGCCATGGCCGCGCTTGTCATAGGCGAGCGTGGCGATCGAGCCGTCGAACGCCCCGGCCACCTCGCTCCAGATGCGCAAATCCGTGCCGAGGGAATTGATGAAGACGAGGTGGGGTCGGCCCTGCCCGGCCGGTCTGCGATCAAAATGCAGCGTAATGCCGCCGATGGTGATGAACTGCACGGCCGTCTCCTCCCCGCGAAGATGGATGATGCAATTGGTTTGGTAAAATCATATTTTCTAGCGTTATCTTAACTGCAGGGTTATGGGTCGCCATGATCGACAGCCGTGTCAAGTTCCGCCATCTTCAGACTTTCCTGGAAGTCGCGCGACAGAAAAGCGTGGTGAAGGCAGCCGGCGTGCTGCATGTCAGCCAGCCGGCGGTGACCAAGACGATCCGCGAGCTCGAGGAAGCCTTGGGCGTTTGCGTGTTCGAGCGGGACGGTCGTGGCATCAGGATAACCCGGACCGGCGAAGTGTTCATGCAGCATGCCGGCCTCGCCGTCAGCGCCCTCAGGCAAGGGATCGATTCCGTCGCCCTCGCCGGCGCCAAAGTGGGGCCGCCCCTTCGCATCGGAGCGCTGCCGACGGTCTCGGCCCATATCATGCCGCTCGCCATGCGGTTCTTCCTCAAGGAGGACACCGGCGTCACCGTCAAGATCGTCACCGGGGAAAACAGTGTCCTCCTGGAGCAGTTGCGCATCGGTGAGCTCGACCTCGTGGTCGGGCGCCTGGCGGCACCGGACAAGATGACCGGTTTTTTCTTCGAGCATCTCTATTCGGAACAGGTCGTGTTCGTGGTGCGGCCTGGACATCCGCTCCTCGACAGCGGCGGCAATCTGTTCGAGCAGATGAGCGCCTATCCCGTGCTGATGCCGACGCGCGGCTCCGTCATCCGTCCCTTCGTTGAGCGTATCTTCATCGCCAATGGCATCGCGTCTGTTCCCACGGAAATCGAGACGGTGTCGGATTCCTTTGGCCGGGCTTTCGTGCGCCAGAGCGATGCAATCTGGGTCATCTCCCACGGCGTGGTCAGCAACGACATCGAGGAAGCCACCCTGAGAGCCCTGCCCATCGAGACCAGCGACACGAAGGGACCGGTCGGCCTGACCATGCGCACCGACATGATTGCCCATCCCGCCTTCGCCATTCTGCTCAGGACCATCCGCGAGGCGGCCGGAAAGCTCGGCTGAAGCGCACTGCAACGGATTGCGATCCCGGCAAGCTCAAGAGATCACGCCCGATTCCTTCGCATCCTCGCTGTCGTCGTCTCGATCGCCATCGGCCTTGCGGGAAGTACAGTGAAGTGAAGTGCATTTATTTCTGCTTCTGGCTTCACATATCGCAAATTAAGTGCACTTCACCGTAATTACTTAAGTCAGACTCTCGGTGGGCTAGTGAAGAAGCGCCGCAACTCGCTGGCGACCAATCTTGGCTTGCCGACATTGTCGGAGGCCATGTGGCCGATGCCCTTGAGTTCGACCCGCTCCGCCTGAGGCAACTCGTGCTGCAACGCGTCGAGCGCCATCGGCAGGTAGGGATTGGAATTGTCACCGCCCATGAGCAGGACCGGCATGCGGATGGCGCCGAAGCGCTGAACCTGCCCGGCCGTGGCGGCGACCAGTTGCAGATCGTAGTGGACGGAGGGCACCAGTTCGCGGATCGCTGCCGCCTCTTCGCCGTCGCCGCGCAGCGCCATGCCCATCATCGGAGTCAGCAGCAGCCGGGGCAAGCCGGTGAACCAATCGCGTCGGTCGCCCGTCCCCTTCATCACCGTGACCATGGCGGCCGGCAAATTGCCGGCGGCAAGCTCGCGCTCATAGCGCGGCACAAAGTCCAGCGATGACAGTGTGCCGACCGGCAGCGGCGGCTCGTAGAGCGCAATTCTAGCGAGCGCCTGCGGCCGGTGCAGCGCCGTCCACAGCGTGGCGATGGCGCCCGAACTCAGCGCGAATACGTCGCGCGCGCCCGTTTGCGCCAGCACCGCCGACAGATCGTCGACCTCGGTCTCGATGCCGTAGTCCGGCCCCGGTGGGCCGCTGAGGCCACGTCCGCGCCGGTCAGGCAAATGCAGTGTGAAGCGATCGGCCAGCAACTCCCCCAACTGGGTGAAGTTGCGGCTGCTCTGCATGGCGCCTGCCAGCAGCACGAGGCTCGGGCCAGCGCCGACCTGCCTGTAACCGATGATCGTTCCATCGCGCGAGACAGCGTGACCCACGGTCCATTCAATCATGGCGTTTCTCCAAGCGCGCCGAGCCATAGGCATCGAGGCCGGTTGCGTTCGCCTCACCGCGCAGTACCGTTAGCAGGAGGCGCGCGAGCGCCGCGGCGCCGCCGAAGCCCTGGTCGAGTCCCTGCCCGCCGGCCGGTGAGTGGATGTGCGCTGCACCGCTCGCAGCTTGAACTCGCGGCTGAAACTTCGACATTCTTGGTCGGACATCCATTCTCCTAACGAGAACTGTCCCTATTTTGTCTGTCTCAGTCCAGGGGTTCACTCCAGTCGCAGATTGAGCGCGATAGCCGTAGTTACCAGCTTCGCCTGCGCACGCCGGAGCGACATTGCGATCCCGGCAGGCGTCACGAAATCACGCCCTATTCCTTCGTATCCTCGCTGTCGTCGTCGCCATCGGCCTTGCGGCGTTCGATGACCGCCTGCACCTGCGTGAAATCGGAGGGTGCCATCGACAGGCCCTCGATCTTCTCGCTGCCGATCTGGCCGACGGTCGCCCTCAGCTCACGCACCGGCACGACCTGCACGTCACCGCCATGCAGCATGATCGCCACTGTTCCCGGCTCCACCAGATCGCTGGCGACAATGCCGAGACCGTTCAACAAGATTACCTCACCGGTCACGCATCACTCTCCCCTGAGCAGCTTTCTGTTGATCGAGCACAGGCGCGATCAACAGAAAGCTGCAAGACACCAGACATTGCAGGCGGTCCCGGCGAAGCTCGTCCATGTGCCATGCCGAAAAACCCTGCTTGGTCTCTCCATGCACGTAGCATAGGGGGATCGGGAAAGCGTACCAACCTTTTAAGACTGTCGCCTCGTGCCAAGCTGCCCAAGCATGGAAATCACCGCTGGTTGGCGGCCGACGACGAAATCGGCGAGAAACAGGCGATCGACGGCAAAGCCTCCCTCGCCCCGGCATTTTGCGATTCGGCGGAACCATCAGGGCCGGCAAGGGGCGCGCCAAAACAAGAAGCTGGAGCCAAAGCGCGTTTTCGAAAAATCGAACCTTGCTCCAACTCTTTGTTTCAACAGGTTTTCTTAATCGAGAAGCCTCGTGGCGTAATTGCTCACGGTGGTGCCACCCCACCCATACCCTCGCCCCGTTCTTACAGCGAGAGGCCAGCCTTTGCTTTGCAAGGGCGAGGGGTGAGGAACGGTGCGACCTCAACGGCAGGGGGTGAGCAGTTACTTATCGGCTTTCCCAAAAACGCCTTAGGCGTTGGCTTTCTTGGCCCTGCCGCGCGCGGTGCGGGCCGGGGCCTTCTCCTTGGTCTGGCGGCCCTGCTGACCCAGGCCAAGTTCCTTTGCCAGCCGGGAGCGATGAGCCGAATAGTTCGGCGCCACCATGGGATAATCGGCGGGCAGGCTCCATTTTTCCCGATATTGCTCGGGCGTCATGTCATAGGCGCTGCGCAGATGCCGGCTCAGCGACTTGAACTTGCGTCCATCTTCCAGGCAGATGATGAAGTCGGGTGTGATGGACTTCTTGATCGGTACTGCGGGCGTTGCCGCTACGGCGGCTTCGGCCGGTTTACCAGTATTCAGATCGCTCAGCCGCCCATGCACCGATTGTATCAGTTCGGAAAGGGACGAAGAGGAGACCTGATTGTTTGCGACGTAGGCAGAGACGATGTCGACCGTCAGGTCGACCAGTTTCGTGTCAGCTTCAAGCACGTTCAACCACTTTCATTGTTGTGTTGATTTCAAAGTGAGTGAAGTTTTCTTAGTGGCCGCAGCGTTGTGGACCCGATTGCTGCGGCGATTCTGAAATTCTCAAGCAAATTGCGACGCGTGTAAAGCCGGGTCGGGGAAGTCTTTGAACCTGTCCGCAGGCAACACCGACAGGGCCAACGATTCGACCATATCGGCCTTCGGACGCCATGCCCAAGACTGTCGATATGCTTGCGAAAAAGGCAGCCATCGGTGGTCGGCAGCGGCGATGGCAGCTACTCACCAGGATCGTGGCGCAAAGCAGCGGACCTCAGCCTCGCTCCCGGTCCGAGGTGAATCTCGGGCATGGCGAGGCCGGCTGGCGTCAGCGCTGGCAGCGCCAATAACGATGACCGTCCCTCGTATAATAAACGCGATGGCAGCCGACAGCACTCGCCGGCTTTCGCGTGGCCTGTCGGCGGTCTTCGCTGGGTGGCGCCGGGGGCGGCGTGGGTGGGGTGGCTGCGGTGGGTGGGGTTTCGGGGGCCTCCGCCGTCTCGATGGGGGCTGAACCGATCGGCAGCATCGCCTGCAGGGCGTGCAGGCGGATCCCCACGACCTTCGCGATCTGGCGGGCATCCTCCTCCTCGCAAGCGAGCCGGGTGAGTTGCGTGAGGGCGGACATCTGACCGATCACCAGGGCGGCCTGCACCGGCGCCACCGGCAGCGGCCCCCGCTCGATGCGCATGAAGTCCATATTGGCAGAGACCAATGCCCGCTTGATGTCGCTGCAACTGGCACCATCGGCCCAAGCCGGCGCGATGCCCAAGCAGGTGATCAGGCCGGCGCAAGACAAGGCGAAGGCAATCCTCATTGGTGAACTCTCCAGACCGGAGGGTGATATTGGCGACTTTCTCAAAGCCGTTCAATCGTCAGGCCACCATAACGGCGGCTATTCCTGGCAACTATGAGGCCGGTTCTGATCTTCGCCGCGGCAGATGAAGCCCACGCGGCGTCCCGAGGCAAACGATTCGACGGAAAAGCGCGGTTTGGGGGAGCCTCGCCCTCGGTCCCCAGAGGGCGAGGCTGCGCCGAGTTTTCCCGCGCTGTCGCGCGCACTTTACGTGGTGGTCGCGCTTATTCGCTGCCTTCGCAGATCGGGGTCGGCCGTGGCGGCGGCGCAGGGTGGTCGAGCTTGTATTGCGCCAAGACCGGCTCGAGCACTTGCCGCGACCAGTATTTGGGAGCCCCGATCTCCCTCAGGCAGGCAGCGTTCCAATAGAGGCCGGCGCGGGCAGGCGACTGCCCGGCCGCCACCGAGCGTGCGACATTGCTGACGTCGGCGGCTTCGGGATAGATGTAGAGCGTGGTCGGATAGTCCTTCACCATGGACAGGATCTGCTTCACGTCTCCGAGCGACCAACTGGTGCAGCCATTGCTGCGGCCGCCCGCATAATCCACCAGCTTGCCGAAGGGAACGTAACCATCCTGGTTCGCATAGGGGCTGCTCGGAGCCTTGCGCAAGCACACGCCCTTCAGGGCGACGGCGGCATGGCCGCCGATGGCGCGCTGGCGGGCGTTCGCGGTCTCGCCCACACCATCGAATTGGATGAAGGACCGCAGAAATGCCGCGTCCTGGTTTACGGCCACGCGATAATAGCCCTTGAACGAGGTTTTTGTCTCGGCAGTCACATAGGCGCCGCCCGTCGTCAGTTCCGAATCCTGCGCATTGCCGAAATGCCTCGCGCAGCGTCGTCCATTGGAGAAATCCGCCACGCCCCTCAGATTGCGGCCGCCACCATGCCCCGCCGAAATGGCCCGGAACGAGTGCTGGGATTCGCAGATGATGTAGAAGCGTCCGCCCGAGCTGCCGGGATCGTTGGGGCGCGTCGCATCCATGGCGAAATAGCAGGGATTGTTGACGGTTCCCTGGCTCGCCTTCTGAACATAGAGCGCTCGCGCCCTCTGCAGGACCGGCAGGGCAATCTGTCCCTGCCCCTCGCCGACATACGTCATCAACCAGCCGGGAATGCCGGCGGCCTGGCCAGCCGCCAAAGCCTCGAACGATCCCGCGCCGACAGCGGCGCCAAGAGACAGGCAGGTGATGCCCACGCCCTTCACCAGCCTGGATTTCAGTCGCACCGAGCCGATTTTCCTTGTGTAATGTGGTCCGAGGGCTGCTTTCAGGATCTCCATCCTGCGGATGGGAAGGGCCGCCTTGGGGGTATGAGCCGACCGAGCCATCGTAAGTTCTTTCCCTCTTTATCGCCGAACCGGCCCGCGAAGAAGGCGCGGCACGAGCAATGCGAAAGCCAGGCGAGCATGGCCATAATCCGCACGGGGTCAGGCTAGCCGGGAAGCGTTACGTTTCCTTTACCCACCTTGCATGTCGGCAGAGGACGGCAAATTGATGGAGAGCCGGCGTCCGGGTGCGAAGAAGTGAAGTTGCCCGCCAGATATTGGCGGCAGTGGATGCTTCAGCAACGCTTCAGCGCACCTGCTTTTGAGCTGCCGGTCTTGCGATCGACGACGAGCTCGAAGCTCACCTTCTGCCCCTCGTGCAGTTCGCCAAGCCCTGAGCGCGTCACGGCGGTAATATGAACGAAGATATCCCGACTGCCATTGTCCGGTGCGATGAAGCCGTACCCCTTGGCGGGATCGAACCATTTGACAGTACCAGTGCTCATGCTGAGCCTCCTCCCAGAGGCTTCAATCTCGGCTTTTGGCACCCGATGCGATTTCGAACTTTTGCCAAGGACACCGAAGCTGTCCCGGAAACCCCGTTCATTCAAGCCGGTACAATGTCCTCGGCAGCCAGTTGGCAGGCTATTCCCAATGGCACAGGCGAGCGGGTCGCAGCCTCCGCCCTCAATGCACAAAGAGCCCGACGCTGTGAACGCCGGGCAAGGTCGTTTCCTTAGGACCGTGTCACCCGCCAGCTCCCCCTAAGGCAGGGGCTGGCAGTATCTCGACTGTCGCACGGCCTCGTGATTCCTCCGTGACTACGTCCATGGAGTACGGCGCGCTCGGGCCTGGCAAGCAGCCCCTTTCAGAGATGGCCCGATGGCCCATGCAGTCGGGCGTAATGGGCCGGCGGCAGACCGACATGCCGGGTGAAGGCGACACTGAACGTGCTCGCTGAACTATAGCCCACCCGTTCGGCGATCTCGGCGATGCCGCCCTCGCCGCGCCGCAACAGGGGCTTGGCCAGGGCCATGCGCCAGGCCAGCAGATATTCCATCGGCGCGACGCCGACCATGCGCTTGAACCGCTCGAAGAAAGCCGAACGGGACAGGGCCGCTTCCTGCGCCAATTGCACCACGGTCCACGGCCGGGCCGGATCTTCGTGCATGCGGCGGATCGCGGCTGTAAGGCGCCCGTCACCCAGGCCGCGCAGGAGTCCGGCGGAGGCAGCGGTCCGGGCCGTCGACCGCAGCGCTTCGATGAGAAGAACCTCCAGCAGCCGTGCCAGAATGACCTCGCGTGCGGGCCGCGTCCCTTGTGACTCCTCACCGACGAGTTGCACCAGGGTCGTAAGCCGGCTCTCTCCGCGCACATGGACGAGTTGCGGCAGCAGTGAAACCAGCAGGGCCGCATCGGGCGAAGCGAAATCGCAATAGCCTATCAACATCACGACATCGGGCGGGCCAGCGGGAAAGCCGAGCCTGAATTCGCCGTCGCCAAGGGCAATCGGCGTGCTGTCGATCGCGTCCGATGCCATCGGGGCTTGACTCGACATGGTGAAGCCATGAGCCGCGGGAATCAGCATGAAATCGCCGGCTTGGAGATCGATCGGCTCCTGTCCATCGGCCACGAGGCGACATGCACCTTCAAGGATCGCGCAGTAGAATGGCCGGCCCGCTTCCGTTCGGCGGACACGCCAGGACCCTGCCGCGCCGACGACTTTCGAAAACCGGGCCTCAGGTTGGAGCAGTGTGACAATTTCGGTGAGCGGGTCGATCAAATCCGGACTTCTGCAAATGATATATGGACTTCTCATTGTAGCAAGTCCGAGAACGGCGATCTAGCTTTCCGACTCCGCCAACGAATTTGCGAAAGCCCCGATGAAAACCGTCCTGATTACCGGATGCTCGTCCGGATTCGGCCTCGAAACGGCCCGCTACTTCCTCGATCGCGACTGGAAGGTCATCGCCACGATGCGCACGCCCCGCGAGGAGATCCTGCCCCACTCCGAGCATATGCGCCTGCTCGCCCTCGACGTCACCGATCCCGACAGCATCAAACGCGCTGTGACAGCCGCGGGGCCGATCGACGTCCTGGTCAACAATGCCGGGATCGGCGTTTTGAACGCCCTCGAAGGCACTTCCATGGCTGATATCCGCGAGGTCTTCGAGACGAATACGCTCGGCACCATCGCGGTGACGCAGGCCCTGCTGCCCCAGTTCAGGCAGCGCCGATCCGGCGTCATCGTAAACGTCACCTCCAGCGTGACATACAAGCCGTTTCCGCTGCTCGCCGTCTACAGCGCCAGCAAGACGGCAGTGAACGCCTTCACGGAATCGCTGGCGCTTGAACTGCATCCCTTCGATATACGCGTCAGCCTGGTGCTGCCCGGGCGAGCGCCGGAGACCCGTTTCGGCGAAAACGCGCGAGCTCGCATGCAGGAAGGCATTCCCGAAGCCTATGCCGGCTTGGCGCAGAGCATCTTCGCCGAATGGGGGCAGACGTCCGCGGCGACCCAGGCACAGGACGTTGCAGAAGCGGTGTGGCGCGCGGCGAACGATCCGTCCTGCCCCCTGCGCATCGCTGCGGGCGCCGATGCCGTGGCACTGGCCGGAACGAACTGAACCCGAGGAGCAACCACGCTCCCGTTCTCGCGGCGCCATAGCCTCATGGCTACGGGCCATTCGAGCTACAAGAACACTGAAGGCATTCCTGCCGCCTTCAGTGACCAGGCCAAAGCTGTTCACGACCGAACGCTGCCTTGCTCCAACACTTTGCATCAGAACGTCTTGGAATTCTTGCCGATTCCGGTAATTCATAAAGCAGCATAGCACCTACTGGAATCAGGCACACATCGATAAATGCTTTGCTTTTCAGAAAACCAAGAAGGTATTATTCTGCTATTCATTGGTATAATATCGCTGTATCCTTTATTAACCATGCGTCGTGCACCTGAAATAAACGAGATAGGGAGCGTTTTTCACGTCACGATGCCGATCGGGGCTTGATCAATTCTGCAACTGCGCCCTAGATCGATGCTGGGATAATCGTCATTTCCAGGCCTTTCACCTGTTTGCGGGGGTGTTTCGTGGCAGCTGACACCAAGGGACGTGCTGTTTTCCGGTCGATCATCGGCATTGGCGCGCTGGCCGCGCTGGGCGCGGTGCTGTGGTTCGCGACGCGCCCTCCGCCGCTGATCGTGCAAGGGGAAGTCACCGCCAACCGGGTCGACATCAGTTCCCGGGTGGGCGGCCGCATCGCCAAGCTGGCCGTCGATGTCGGGGACAATGTCAAGCAAGGCGACGTGATCGCCCAATTGGAGAGCCCCCAGCTCGATGCCGGCCTGCTGGCAGCGCGGGCGGCCTTCAATGTCGCCAAGGCCGATTTCGGACGCGTCAACAGCACGCGACAGGAAACCATCGATGCCCGCAAGGCCGACCTCGCCGCCGCCAAGGCGGATGTCGTGCTCTATCAAGAAGTCTCCAATCGCCAGGCCGCGCTGGTCAGGAGCGGCAACACGCCCCAGCAGCGGGTCGATGAGGCCACCCGCAATCTCGAGGCTGCGACCCGCAAGCAGGAAGCGGCCGAAGCGCAGCTGCGCCTGGTGGAAAAGGGTGCGAGCGACGAGGAGAAAGCCCTGTCGGCCGCTCAGGTCAAGCAGGCCGAGGCCAGCCTCGGCCAACGCGAGGCCGATGTGAGCGAGATGACCATCAAGGCTCCGATCTCTGGACAGGTGACCACACGGGTCGCCGAACTCGGCGAGAACTTCAGCGCCGGCGCGCCCATCTATTCGGTGATCGATATCGATGATCCCTGGTTCACCTTCAACCTGCGTGAAGACCTGCTGGCCGGGCTCAAGGTCGGCGACAAGTTCGAGGTCACCATCCCCGCCTTGGCCACCAAGACGCTGAGCGTCCATGTCACCACCATCAATGTCCAGGGCCAGTTCGCGACATGGCGGGCCACCCGAGCCACCGGGGACTTCGACCTGCGCACCTTCGAAGTCCGGGCCAAGCCTGTCGACCGCGTGGAGGGATTGCGGCCAGGCATGAGCGTCATCGCGGCCTGGAACCGGCAAGGCCATTGAGATGACCGGTGTTGGCCGCATCAGAGCCGGCTTCTGGCTGGTGTTCTGCCGGGAATTCGCCTGGCTGCGCCGCCGCCCCTTCCTGCTGTGCCTGACCACGATCATCCCCTTGATCTTGATCGCGGTGCTGTCGGTGACCTTCAGCGCGGGCCTGGTGACGCGCCTGCCGATCGCAGTGCTCGATCTCGACGGCAGCGAGTTGTCGCGCCAGGTCATCCGCACCGTCGATGCCACGCCCGATACCGCGATCGGCATGCGCGTCGCCGATCTCGGCGAAGGCAAGCGGGCCATCCAGTCCGGCAAGATCTATGGCCTGTTGATGCTGCCCAAGAACCTGGAGCGCGATGTCTTTGCCGGCCGCCAGCCTCAGGTCGTGTTCTTCTACAACAATCAGCTGATGACGCCCGGCGGCCTGGCCTCCCGCGGCGTCAACAATGCGGTGCCCGCGGTCGAGGGGGCTGTGCGAATCTCGCTGCGAACCAGCCGGGGCACGCTGGCGGCAGCAGCCCAGCAGGCGATCACGCCGATCCCCGTGCAGACGCAGGCCCTTTTCAATCCGACCCTGAACTACGCCCATTTCCTGCTCGCCTGCATCTTGCCGGCCGTGCTGCAGATCGTGATCGTTCTGTCCTCGGTCTATGCCGTCGGGCTCGATACGCAAACACGCCATCGCCTGCGCATCCTGCGCCGGCTGGGCAAGGGCCTGTGGCCGGCCCTGGCCGGCAAGATGTTGCCCTATACGCTGATCTTCCTCGGCGTACTCGGCCTTAGCGACGCTATCCTTTTCGGTCTCCTCGGCCTGCCGCTGCGCGGCAATCCCTTCCTGCTGTTGGCGGCCGGCACGCTCTATATTCTGGCCTGCCAGTTCTACGGCTTGGTGCTGACCTTGTTCATCAAGCCTGTCGCCTCCGCCCTCAGCCTGGCAACACTGATCGTTTCCCCTGCCTTCGGCTATATGGGGATCGGCTTCCCACGCCTGGGCATGAACGCCTTTGCCTATTGGTGGAGCGCCGGGCTGCCGGGAACCTGGTACCTGACTGCCCGCATCGACCAGACGCTGCGGGGCACGCCGCCGGATCTGTCGCTGCACCCCATCGCGATCCTGCTCGCCTTCGTCATCGGCCTGGCGCTGCTGGCCGGCCTCAAGCTGGAGCTTATGGGCCGCCATACCCAAGCTGAAAAGCGGGCTGCCTTGGCAGCGCGCGCGGAGGCGCGGGCATGAGCGGTATCCTCAAGGCCTTCAGACACGAATTAGGGCGCATCTTCGCGCTCAAGGCGATCTTCTCGACCCTGTTCGTCGCCGCCCTGATCTACGCGGTCTATTATCCGCAACCCTATCGCAACGAGGCGCTGCGCGACGTGCCGATCGCGGTGGTGGACCTCGACGGCACAACCGCCAGCCGCGAACTGGCACGGCGGCTCGATGCCTCCTCGGATGTCGCGGTGGCGATGGCCCTGCCCAACCTTGCCACCGCCGAGCGTGAAGTCTTCAAACGCACGCTCTCCGGCGCGGTGGTGATCCCGCTTCATTTCGAGCGCGACCTCCTGCATGGCCGCGCCTCGCCGATTTCCCTCTATTCCGATGCCAGCTATTTCCTGATCAACTCACGCGTCGCCGGCGCCGTGAATACGGTGGCCCGCGCTTTCGGCACCGAAGTCGAGACGGCCCGCCTCATCGGGCTTGGCATCGACCCGGCGGTCGCGGCGTCGGCAACCAGCCCGATGCCGCTCGTCTCCATTCCCCTGTTCAATCCCCAGGGCGGCTATGCGACCTATGTGCTGCCGGGCGCCTTTACCATCATCATGCAGCAGACCCTGTTGATCGCGGTCTGCCTGCTCGCCACCATCGCCGGCATGCCCGGTGTCGCCGGGCAGAGCGCGCCCAATGTCGGCGCGACCTCCACGGTTCTGGGCAAGCTCGCCGCCTATCTGACCGTGGCCGCGCTCCTGGTGCCGTTCTATTTCATCGTGCTTCCCTATTTCTACAACATTCCCCGGCTGGGAACCCTCGGCACCATGGCACTGTTCGCCTTGCCCTTCGTGCTGTCGGTCAGCGCACTCGGCATGGTGATCGGGCTGATGCTGCGTTCGCCGCTGACCGTGCAGCTCACGGCCGCGGCCCTCGGCATGCCGCTCTTCTTCCTCTCGGGCTTCTCCTGGCCGATCGAAGCGGTGCCGCCTGTCCTGCGCGCCCTGGCCCAGCTCATTCCCGGCAGCATGGCCGTCACCGGCATGACCCAGGTGGTCGAGATGGGTGCCTCGATCGACGATGTCCGGTTTCAGTTCCTAGGCCTGTGGGCGCTCGCCATCGGCTATACCTTGCTCGCCATCCTGCTCGAATGGCGCCGCCAGCGGCGCCAGGCTGCCCGATCTGCCCTCGCCTGAATTTTTCAGGCGCCGAGCTTGTCGGCCAATTCGGTAAAGCTGCCGGCATGGACGTCGAACCAAGGCTCGGGCGCCGTGTCAGGCCGGGCCTCCGGTCCGAACTCCTGCGGCCGCGCCACGAAGGCGGTCCGCATGCCGAAGGCCCTGGCTGCCTTGAGGTCGTATTTGTGGCATGCGACCATCATGATCTGGTCGGGCCGGTAACCGAGATAGTCGACGGCGAGCTGATAGACGGCCGGGGCAGGCTTGTAGCTGCGGGCCAGCTCCGCGGTCAGCACCGCGTCGAAGGGCAGGCCGGCATGCCTGACTACAGCGACTACCGCGGCCATGCCGGCATTCGACAAGGTCGAAGTCACGAATTTGCGCCCGAGCCGGTCGAGCCCCGCCACGCTGTCGGGCCAGGCATCGAGCTTCGTCCAGACCAGGTTGAGCTCGTCGCGCTCCGCAATCGAAAAACGCGCCGACAAGGCATGGCGCTCCAGCAGGACATCGAGGGCCTGACGATAGATCGCATCCACCCGTATCCACGGCCGCTGCCCGGCGATGACCTCGTCGAGCGTGCGGCGATAGAGATCGCGCCATTCGGCCGACAGGCGCGCCCAATCCACTTCGATGGCCTTGGCGCGGTTGAGGCTCGCTCCCATGCGCTGGATAGGCTGGTAGAAATCGACGCAGGTTCCCTGCACGTCGAAGGTCAGCGCCTTCACGCCTTCAAGAGCTTCAGCCGCCACGGCATCTTTCCTGTCCAGAGCCATTGCGAGCATCGTTGCACCCGCACCGGCCAGAATATCTCGACGATTCAATCGAGTCGAAAGCCCCGGTACTTTCATCTGTCCTGCTCCCTGGTTCGCTTTTTTGTCGCGACCGCAAAGACTGGCAGATCTCGCGACGCCATCGCCGACTTGCTCAGAGATTGGACGAATGGATCGCGTCGACGACCGCATCAGTGACCTCCTTGGTGGTGGCCGTGCCGCCGACGTCGGGCGTCAGAATGCCTGAGCCCGTCACCCTTTCCACTGCCCGCATCAGCCTGGCGGAGACATCCGCCTCCCCGAGATGGTCGAGCATCTGGGCGGCCGTCCAGAACGTCGCCACGGGATTAGCGATGCCCTTGCCGGTGATGTCGAAGGCCGAGCCGTGGATCGGCTCGAACATCGAGGGGAAACGCCGCTCCGGATCGATATTGCCCGTCGGCGCCACGCCGAGGCTGCCGGCCAGCGCGCCGGCGAGATCGGAGAGAATATCGGCGTGGAGGTTGGTGGCGACGATGGTGTCGAGGCTCTTGGGATTGAGGGTCATGCGCACCGTCATGGCGTCGACCAGCATCTTGTCCCAACTCACGTCCGGAAACTCCCCGGCGACCTCGGCGGCGATCTCGTCCCACATCACCATGCCGTGGCGCTGCGCATTCGACTTGGTGACGACCGTCAGGAACTTGCGCGGCCGTGATTGGGCCAGCTTGAAGGCATAGCGCATGATGCGGGTAACGCCGACGCGGGTGAAGATCGCGACTTCCGTGCCGACCTCCTCGGGAAGCCCCCTATGGGCGCGGCCGCCATGCCCGGAATATTCCCCCTCGGAGTTTTCGCGCACGATGACCCAATCGAGATCACCGGGCCCGCAATGGCGCAAGGGCGAGGTGATGCCCGGCAGGATCTTGGTCGGCCGGACATTGGCATATTGGTCGAAGCCCTGGCAGATCGGCAGGCGCAGCCCCCACAGCGTGATGTGATCGGGGACGTCGGGCGCACCGACCGCGCCGAAATAGATGGCATCGAATTTCTTGAGCCTGGACAGCCCGTCAGCCGGCATCATCACGCCGTGCTTCTTATAGTGGTCGGAGCCCCAGTCGAAATTCTCGATGTTGAACTTCAGCCTGCCGTCGCGCCTTTCGAGCGCAGCCAGCACCGTGGTGCCGGCGGCGATGACTTCGGGGCCGATGCCATCTGCGGGAATGGCGGCGATGGAATATTCGCGCATCTTCTATGCTCCAGGGGAAAAAGAGGGATCAGCTATGCTGGCGGACAGCGCTGGTGTTGGCAGTATCTGGGGTGCTGGTGGCGGAACGGGCGAGGACCAGGGTCAGCACGGCCGACAGCACCAGAAGCCCGGCGACGAAATAGAGCCCTCCGGCAAATCCGCCCGTCACGTCCTTGATCCAGCCGATCATCGAGGGGCCGACGAAGCCGCCGAGATTGCCGATGGAGTTGATCGTGGCGATGCCGGCTGCCGCGGCCGGGCCGGAGAGGAACAGGGTCGGCATGCTCCACAGCGGCGGCTTCGAGCAGCTGATGCCGATATTGACCAGCGTCAGGGCGATCAGGACGGTGACGATCCCGCTGGCACCTGAAGCGAAGGCAAGGCCGGCCGCCGCCAGCAGGCAGGCGAAGACGACATGCCAGGTGCGTTCGCCGGTCCGGTCGGAATGACGGGCCCAGAACACCATGGCGATGACGGCCATCACGGCCGGTATGGCGTTGAGGAAGCCGACCTGCAGCGATGTCAGGCCGAATTCCTTGATGATCTGGGGCGCCCAGATGCCAAGCGTATACAGACCTGCGGAAGTGCCGAAATAGACCAGAGCAAGGGCAAGGACGCGGATATCGGCCAGACCCGCCCAGATGCCGTGGCTGGCCCTGGGCCCCTTGGCCTTCTGCTCGTCCGCCATGGTAGCAACCAGCCAGGCGCGCTCCTCCTCCGTCAGCCATTTCGCCTTCTCCGGGCGATCGGTGAGATAGAACAGCACGATGATGCCGAAGACCAGCGCCGGTGCAGCTTCGATCAGGAACATCCACTGCCATCCGGCCAGACCCATCAGCCCGTGCATTTCCAGGAGCATCCCGGATATTGGTGACCCCAGCGCCGTGGACAGGGGAGCCGCCGCCATGAAGATCGCCGTGACGGCGGCGCGGCGGCGGGCGGGGAACCAGAAGCTCAGATAGAGGATGATGCCCGGGAAGAAACCGGCTTCGGCGACGCCAAGCAGGAAGCGAAGGATGTAGAAATCCGTCACTCCCTGCACGCAGGCCATCAGGCCGGAAATGACGCCCCAGGTGATCATCACCCGCGCGATCCAGATGCGTGCGCCGACCTTGTTGAGGATGAGATTGGACGGCACCTCGAACAGAAAATAACCGAGGAAGAAGATGCCGGCACCCAGGCCGAAAATGGTCGAGGAGAAGCCCAATTCCTTGTTCATCTCCAGTGCAGCAAAACCGATATTCACGCGGTCGAGGAATGCAATGAAGTAAAGCAGCATGACGAAGGGCACTATGCGCCATGAAATCTTGCGTAAGACACGGCTTTCCAGCTCGCTTGCCACGGCAATCTCCTCCCATTTTTTGCGGAGCGCTTCTGCTGCGCTTGTTCATCGTTTTTCCGCGGAGGAGCCCTGGACTTCAATGCATCCAAGATTATATAATTTATTTGTATAATTGGGAGAGGATCGTGGAACTCGGCCAACTCCGGTGTTTCGCCATGGTGGCGGAGGAACTGCATTTCGGCCGGGCCGCGCAAAAGCTCGGCATGCTGCCGGCCTCATTGGGCCGGCATATCCGGCTTCTGGAGGAATCGCTGGGCACGCAATTGCTGCTGCGCACGACGCGCAATGTCGGCTTGACCAGCGAGGGCACAACGCTCCTGCCGCAGGCGCGCCAACTCCTCGAGCAATTCGACGGCATTGTGGCCCGCTTCAGGGCGATGGGCGGGAACTCGGCCAAACCGCTGAGGATCGGTGCGATCGACAGCGCCGCCGCCGGCCTCCTGCCGACGCTTCTCCAGGACCTTCGAGCTGTTCATCCGGACATGGCAACCCAGCTCATCGAGGACAAGACCATCCGGCTGCTACCAAGGCTGCTGTCCGGGCGCATCGATCTCGCCTTCATTCGCCCGCCCGATGCGGTGGACCACCGCATCAAGACCGTCCGGCTGTTTCACGAAACCGCGGTGGTGGCGATGTCGGTCCATCACCGCTTGGCGGAGCGGCCCCATGTCGCGATCCGCGAGCTCGAGGACGAGCCGCTCATCGTTCCGGAGCGCCGATCCCGCCCCCACAGCCACGACCTCACCATCAAGCTGTTCACCGAAGCCGGCCTGCAGGCCAGGATCGCGCAATTGGCGGATGAAAAGCAGACCATCGTCAATCTCGTGGCGGCGCGGATCGGTATTGCCATCGTCCCCCAATGGACCGCCCGCCTCGCGGTCAGCGGCGTCGTCTACGTGCCCCTTGCCATCGAGCCGGGCGCGATGACCAACAAGCTGCCGCTTTCAGTGGCCTGGCTGAAGGGCGCACGCGATCCGGCCAGGGACAGGATCCTGGAGGTTCTGAACCGGAACCTATCGCGATACGAGGAATCAGCCTGAAGCGTTTTGAATTTTGATGGAACCGTCAAGAATTGCGACAACGCTTTAGCTCGTCCACAAGGCAGGTGCGTGGACGCCGATATAGTCCCAAAGGCGGTTGGCGACGGGACCGTGCGGGCGATCACGCCGTCGCGCGGCGACCAACTCGGTTTCAACACCCGGAAAGGAGGCGCCGGCGATGGAGAGAAGGCGCCCATCCCGCAATTCCTGCTCGATCATGAAGCGCGGCAGATGTCCCCAGGCCATGCCGCGAAGGATGACCTCCTTCTTCATCGCGTGATCGGCGACCGTGCATTGCGGCGCCCCCTCCAAGACGTAGAAATTGACCTTCGCGGCCGCACGAACCGTATCGCGGATGATGCATTGGGTGAGCCCGCGCATTTGATCCGGTGAGATCCGGCGCGTGAGCTCGAACGGCAGAAACCGCGGGGCAACCACCGGCACGAACGACACCTTGCCCAGGTCGATCCATTCCAGGCGGGGATCGGCCTTTTCGACCCAATGCAGGATCAGATCGGCCTCATCCTCCAAAAGCCGTTCCGATGGGCCGCCGATCGTCTCGAAATGGAGGTCCAGTCGTGTCTGCGGGCATTGCGAGAAGAAACCGCCCAGCAGTTGCAGGCCTTCATGCAGGGGGCAGGTGTCGCCGAGAATGACGCGCACATGCGTCTCTTCGCCCATTGCGAGCTGGCGGGCATGTATGCGCAGCGCCTCCATTTCGCCGAGCAGAGACTGGGCCTTGCGGTGGAACGAGCGGCCGGCCTCGGTCAGGGTTACGCGATAGCCGCTGCGGTCGAGCAGGAGGACGCCGAGATTGGTCTCCAGCTTGGCGATCGCCGCGAATATCGCCGCATGCGAACGGTGGAGCGCGGCGGCCGCCGCCTGGAAGCCGCCTTCGCGGACCACGGCATCGAAGCACTGGATTTCCTGGAGCGTGAAGGCTTGCATTGCCAATTATTATTACAAAGATTGTAAAATCTTTTCAATTTTTATTGAAATTCTGCGGCCTTAATTTCGAAACGTCCAACGAGGAGCGCGGCTCTCGATCCCGGCGCTGCCGCCAGAAAGAGCACAGCATGAAAAGGTGCACGCTATGACCAACGCTATTGCCCGGCTGGCCACGCCGGATCCTGAGGAGCCGGCAACCCTGTCGTTCCTGACCACGGGAGACGGCGTCAAGATCGCCTACAAGGTGGACGGCCCGGAAGATCGCCCGGCTCTCATCCTGTCTAATTCCATTGGCACGACCCTGCATATGTGGGATCTGCAGATCCCGCAGCTGTCGAAACATTTTCGGGTCATTCGCTATGATTTTCGCGGCCACGGCGCCTCGGAGGTATCGCCCGGCGCCTATTCAGACGGCCGGCTCGGCCGCGACGTGCTCGAGCTGATGGATTGGCTCGGCATCGAGCGCGCGCATTTCCTCGGCCTATCCCTGGGCGGCTTCGTCGGCCAGTGGCTCGCCATCCATGCGCCGGAGCGCATCGAGCGCCTGGTGTTGAGCAACACGGCCGCCCATCTCGGCCCCGCAGCCTATTTCGACAAGGCCATCGCCGCCGTACTGGCCGCGCCGGATATGAAGGAGACTGCGGAAACCTTCATCGGCAACTGGTTTCCGAAGGCCATGATCGAGGCGAATGGGCCGGTCATTCGAACCTTCCGGGAGATGCTGCTGAACACCTCGCGGCAGGGTCTTGCCGGCAACTGGGCAGCAGTGCGCGATGCCGACCTACGCCGCCCCATCGCCCTGATCGCAGCCCCCACGCTGGTCATTGCCGGTGAGTTCGACACGGTCACCTCTCTCGGCAAGAGCGAAGAGATCGCCAACACCATCCCCGGCGCCCGGCTGAAGGTGCTGCCCGCCGTTCACCTCAGCAATATCGAGTTCCCGCAGGAGTTCGTGGCGGAGGTGCTGTCGTTCCTGCAAGTGGATGCGGCGTAATCGCGATTGGGAAAGGCGGGATTCACACGCGCTCGAGCGCGATGGCGATGCCTTGCCCGACGCCGATGCACATGGTCGAGAGCGAGCGCCTGCCGCCCTTGTGGGCCAATTCCAGCGCCGCCGTTCCGGTGATGCGAGCCCCGGACATGCCGAGCGGATGACCAAGCGCGATGGCGCCGCCATTCGGGTTCACACGCGGATCGTCATCGGCAATGCCGAGTTCGCGCAGTGTGGCAAGCCCCTGCGCGGCAAAGGCTTCGTTGAGTTCGATCACGTCGAAATCGCCCTGTGTCAGCCCCAGCCGCGTCATGAGCTTTTGCGAGGCCGGCGCCGGGCCGATCCCCATGATCCGCGGCGGCACGCCGGCCATCGCACCGCCCAGGACGCGGGCAATCGGGGCCAGGCCATGGGCTTTCGCCGCCGCTTCCGAGGCCAGGATCAGCGCGGCAGCGCCGTCATTCACGCCCGAAGCATTGCCCGCCGTGACCGAGCCCCCCTCGAACAGCGGCCTGAGCTTGGCGAGAGATTCCAGCGTGGTGGCACGGGGATGCTCGTCCCGGTCCATCACCACCGGATCGCCCTTGCGCTGTGGAATCGTGACCGGCACGATTTCCTGCGCCAGCCGCCCATTGGCCTGCGCAGAAGCGGCTTTTTGCTGCGAGGCCAGCGCCATGACGTCCTGCGCCTCGCGGGACACGCCGAAATCATCTGCGACGTTCTGGCCGGTCTGCGGCATGGAGTCGGTGCCATAGGCCTTGTGCATCGCCGGATTGACGAAACGCCAGCCGATGGTGGTGTCGTGGATTTCGGCATGGCGCGAAAAGGCGCTGTCCGCCTTGGGCATGACGAAGGGCGCGCGCGACATGGATTCGACGCCGCCGGCAATCATCAAACCGGCCTCGCCGGCCTTGATGGCACGGGCCGCGGCAAGGACGGCATCCATGCCCGAGCCGCAGAGCCGGTTGATGGTGGTGCCGGGAACCGTGAGAGGAAGCCCCGCCAGGAGAAGCGACATGCGGGCAACATTGCGATTGTCCTCACCTGCCTGATTGGCGCAGCCGAAGATCACGTCGTCGACATCGCGCCAGTCCACGCCAGCATTGCGGGCCATCAGTGCCTTCAGCGGCGCGGCACCGAGATCGTCGGCCCGAACCGACGCCAGCGCACCACCGAAACGGCCGATTGGGGTGCGGACATAGTCGCAGATGAAAACCTCGGTCATGTCATAGCTCCGGAACGACGAGATCGACAATCGGACCGGATACATGGAGCTGAGCCCCTGTCACGGCCTGCAATTGGCCGATTGAAAGAGAGGGCAATTTCTCGCGCAGCACGAACCGACCACCTTCGATGTCAACAACGGCGAGGCTGGTATAGACCCGGGTAACGCAGCCCACCCCGGTCAGCGGCAGGGTGCATCGTTCGAGCAGCTTGGGCTGGCCGTCCCTGGTCGCGTGATCGGTAATGACGGCGACGCGCTTTGCGCCATGCACCAGGTCCATGGCGCCACCGACGGCGGGCACACCCTTCGGCCCGGTCGACCAATTGGCGAGGTCACCGGTCTGGGCGACCTGATAGGCACCGAGGATGGCCACGTCGAGATGGCCGCCCCGTACCATGGCAAAGCTATCGGCATGGTGGAAGAAGGCAGCCCCCGGCTTCAGCGTCACCGCTTTCTTGCCCGCATTGATAAGATCCCAGTCTTCTTCCCCCTCTGCCGGGCTCTCGCCGAAGTTCAGGATACCGTTCTCGGTGTGAAAGATCGCCTCGCGCCCGGCAGGCTGATACTGGACCACCTTCTCGGGAAGACCGATACCGAGATTGACATAGGCGCCATCGGCGATGTCCTGCGCTGCGCGCCATGCAATCTGGTCGCTCGACAATCTGCTCATCTCAGGCCTCCAGCGGATAGGCGGCATTGGCGCGATTCAGGTCTTCTTCCTGATGCGGATGGGGCACTTCGACGATCTTCTGGACGAAGATGCCGGGGGTGACCACCGCCTCGGGATCGATCTCGCCCGCCGGCACGATGCGGCTGGCCTGCACGATGGTCACGGCCGCGGCCATGCACATCAGCGGGTTGAAGTTCCGCGCCGCCATCCGGTAGGTCAGATTGCCATAGGGATCGGCCAATTCGGCCTTCACCAGCGCGACATCGGCCTTGAGCCAGCGCTCGCGCACATAGGAACGTCCCTCGAATTCCGCCACCGGCTTGCCCGCCGCCAGATCGGTGCCGAAGCTGGTTGGCGTATAGAAGGCAGGTATGCCGGCGCCGGCGGCGCGGATGCGTTCAGCCAGCGTGCCTTGCGGCACGAGTTCCAGCTCGATCTCGCCGGCAAGGTAAAGCTGCGTGAACACCACCGGATCCGCCGAGCGCGGGAAGGAGCAGATCAGCTTGCGCACCATGCCCGCCTCGATCAGCGCGGCGAGACCGACATGCCCGTTGCCGGCATTGTTGTTCACCACCGTCAGGTCCCTGGGATGCCCCGTGGCGCGATAGCGGTCGATCAGTGTATGGATCAGCTCGATCGGCGAACCGGCGCCGCCGAAGCCTCCGATCATCACGGTCGTTCCGTCCTCGATCTCAGCCACGGCGCTGGCGAGGTTCGCGACTGTCTTGTCCATCTCAATCCATCCATGGGCCGAACGCGATCTGGAGGCGCAGGATTAAGCGCGATAACGCATTCCGTAAATCCAATTTGTGCGATATGATATTATTTGTTGACATATCGCACAAAGGAAACGGATGGCGATCAGCGAACGCGACATCATGGGAGGGTTGGCCAAAGGACTGGCGGTGATCGAGACCTTCACCGCCGAGCGCCCGCGCCAATCCATTGCCGAAGTCTCGGCCGCCTCGGGATTGGACCGGGCCACGGCCCGGCGCTGCCTGCTGACGCTCGCTTATCAGGGCTATGCCGATTACGACGGCAAATTCTTCACCCTGACGCCGCGCATCCTGCGGCTCGGCACGGCCTGCCTCGCGACCATGCCGCTGCCGCAGATCGTGCAGCCGATGCTGGACAGACTGGCAGAAGAGATCGGGGAAAGCTCGTCGGTCTGCATCCTCGACGGCAGCGAGATCGTCTATGTCGCCCGCGCCGCACAGAGAAAGGTGATGTCGGTGGTGCTGATGCCCGGCTCGCGCCTACCGGCCTATTGCACCTCGATGGGGCGGGTGCTGCTCGCCGGCCTGCCGGAATCGGAAGCACGGGCGATACTGGGTACGGATACGCTGCCGGCGCGCACCTCGCGCACACTGACCGATCCCGAGGCTGTCGTCGCCGAACTGGTGCGGGTCAGGGCCCAGGGCTATGCCGCCATCGACCAGGAGGTGGAGGAAGGATTGCGCTCCGTTGCGGTGCCTCTCTTGAATGTACGCGGCCGCGTGATCGCGGCGCTCAACACCGGCCTGCCGGCTTCCGGCCCGGTGGCGGATCTGACCAGCCGCTATTTGCCGGCCCTGCTGGCCGTGCAGGCGCAACTGAAACCGATCCTGCGATAGAGGTACCGTCGCATTCAGATCTCGAGCAACGCGTAGGGCCGGCCCGTCGGCTTTTCGATATGGGCAGCCACATTGTAGACGGGCGCGCCTCGCGGCGTCTTGCCCTGATAGGCACCACGATGGGCATGGCCATGGACCACGGCGCTGACCTCGAAGCGATCGATGGTTTCGGCGAGCCGCGAGGAACCCAGGAAGGGATAGATTTCAGGGGGTTCGCCGGCGACCGTCTCGACGATGGGGGCGTAGTGAAGCACTACCACCGCCCGATCGGCGCGAACCTGCCGCATGGCATTTTCCAGGCGCATCGCCTGGTCGATGCCCTCGGCCACCATGGCCTTGATGGCGGGCTCGCCGAACGAGCTCAGCATGAAGCGCCCGAAGCCACCTGCAAATCCCTTCACACCGACGAAGCCGACACCTTCGATCTCGACATGACGGCCGTCGAGCAGATGCACCTTTGCCGCTTCCAGAATGGCAGCCAGCCTGTCCGTCTCACCTCCCTCATAGTCGTGATTGCCGAGCACGGCGACCACGGGAATGCTGCAGGCGGTGAGGTCAGCGGCAAGATGCTCGGCCTGTTTCGGCTTGCCGAGATCGGTGAGGTCGCCGGCCAGCACCAGCACATCCGCCGCCTCCGAAATCTCCTTGAAGAGATCGCGGTAGGACTCTTCCGGCGTATCCTTGACATGCAGGTCGGCCAGGGCAGCCACCTTGATGCTTTTTGGCCTGTCATTCATCGCTTCTGTGTCCCTTGGAAGCGCGGCGGTCCCCCTCACCGCCCACATCGGCAAACCCCCATTCCTTGACGTCGATCTCAAAGTCTATGCGTGAATACATGCGGCCCCGGCAGATCTTCATCTGTGGGGGCGGCAATTGCCGCTGTGCAGCGAGCCGCTCGAGTAATTCCGTCAACAGCCAGGCCGGAACGACGTCGCGCTCTGATGGATAGATCCAGCGGAAATTGAGCAGGTGCATCAGGAGCACCTCCCAATGCACCTCCATATGCGCAAGCAGGCGCTGCCAGTCGATCTGCGCATGCGTCTTGAGGATGAGATGGACCACGTCGGCGCCGTCATAGCGATGGCGCATCTGCACGAAACATTTGGACCAGATGAGATCGGTCGGTCCGACGATGCCGACCTTGCAATCATAAAGATGGATCCGGCGTCCCTGCTCGAACCAGTCGTCTCCCACCGGCATCGTGCCGTTCGGCGAGGCAAAAATGACGTCGAAGAACTTCTTGCCCTTGAAAACCTTGCCGAGCCAGCGATCATCCTCGATCTCGACGGCATAGTTCTCGGCCTGGAAATAGGCGAGCAGGCGCTGGGCATCCCCCGCCTTGCAGAAAATGTCCAGATCCTTGGTCAGGCGGGTGATGCCGGTATAGGCGCTGACGGCAAAGGTGCCGGCCACCAGAAACGGAACATCGCAGGCAGCCAGGTCGTGGATGGCCTGTTGCACGAAGCTCTCTGCTTCGTCGTCGTGCAGCAATGGCTCGGCCATGGCCTGCATCAGGTGCGACCGCTTTGCCTTGCCTGTCTGTTTCTTGCGGCTTGTCGCCATCCCCACCGCCTTTGCCCGCTCGAAGCATTGATCCTCCCTGTTGGAACCGACGTTGAACAACTTGGTTCCGAAGTGATCACGTCCGGTGAGCATTCGATCGCGCCGCAGCCGCAATCGAAGGGCTTGCCTGCCAGCCGCAGCGGTTACCCCGGGCTTCGCCGCGCGAGGGTGAAGTGGATGGCACAGTGATGGCAATGTTGCGACCACCACCGACACCGTGCAAGTGGCCTTGCAATGCATCGACCGGATGTCCGAGGCCGCCCTGGTCTCCCAGGGAGCGACCTCATCGATCCCGACGCTGCCGAATTGGCGGCATCGTCAGCCCCGACGAGCCGCCTCGATCGCCGCGACATCGATCTTCCTCATCGCCATCATCGCGTCGAACGCGCGTTTTGCTTCCGCACCGCCGGCGGCTATCGCCTCGGTCAAGGCGCGGGGCGTGATCTGCCAGGAGATGCCCCATTTGTCCTTGCACCAGCCGCACGCACTTTCCTGGCCGCCATTGCCGACGATGGCGTTCCAGTAACGGTCGGTCTCCTCTTGGTCATCCGTGGCGATCTGGAAGGAAAAGGCCTCGCTATGCTTGAACGCCGGCCCGCCATTGAGGCCAAGACAGGGGATGCCGGCAACGGTGAATTCGACCGTCAGTACATCGCCCTCCTTGCCCGACGGGTAGTCGCCGGGAGCGCGATGGACGGCATGCACGTTGCTGTCAGGAAAGGTCTCGGCATAGAAGCGGGCCGCAGCCTCGGCGTCCTTGTCGTACCACACGCAGATCGTGTTCTTGGCAATCGCCATTGCTTGTCCTTTCGCTTTCAAAGCCAATGGAGCTTCTGACGGACTCGCGGTGGTTCGCAGTCGGCCTGAGCACCGCACCATGACCATAGAATGCGTTGCCGCCGCACAACGTTCCGACAGCTACGCCCAAAAAGTCAATGTTGGTGCAGGCACTTGTTGTTCGAAGTCACTGCTCGCGGGGGCACTGCCTCTGCAGGATGGCTGGGCAAAGACGGTTCGATGAGGGCAGCGGCGCAGCTACCGGACTTCCATCATGCTGCGTGGCAGGCGACACGCACGTCACCCTCGACCGTCCGCATCTCGGGCCGTTCGCGCTTGCACATCTCCATCACCAGCGGACAACGCGGGTGGAAGGCGCAGCCCGAAGGGGGATTGAGCGGGCTGGGCAGATCCCCGGCCAGGGGCGCGCGATCCCGGTTGGGATTTTCGATATCGGGGATCGTCTCCAGCAGCAGCCGCGTATAGGGATGGCGCGGCATGTCGAACACGGTGCGGCCCGGCCCCTCCTCCACCAGGCGGCCGAGATACATCACACCGATGCGGTCGGTGAGAAAGCGCACCACCGACAGATTGTGGCTGATGAACAGATAGGTCAGGCCGAGGCGCTGCTGCAGGTCCTTGAGCAGGTTGAGCACCTGCGCCTGGACGGAGACGTCAAGGGCGGAGGTCGGCTCGTCCAGCAGCAGCAATTCGGCCTCGGCGGCAAGGGCGCGGGCGATGGAGATGCGCTGGCGCTGGCCGCCGGAAAACTCATGCGGATATTTGGTGCCGTCACCGGGCGCCATCCCGACGGTCGCCAGGAGTTCGCCGACCCGGCGCCGGCGCTCGGCGCCCGGCAGATGCCGCATCGGCTCGGCGATGCTGCGGCCGATGCGCCAGCGCGGATTGAGGCTGCCGACCGGATCCTGGAACACCATCTGCAACCGCACCGCCTTGCCACCGGCGCCGACGAAGTCGATACGACCCGCGCTCGGCGCATCGAGACCGGCGATAAGGCGGGTGATGGTGGACTTGCCGCAGCCCGACTCGCCCACGATCGAAAAGGTGGTGCCACGCTCAATCCAAAAGCTCACGCCATCGACGGCCCGGACCAGCTTGCGGCCGGCGCGCGTGACCACACGCTGCAGGAAGGGCGCCGAGACGTCGAAGGTCTTGGAGAGATCGGCGACCTCGACCAGCGGGCTGGCGTTGTCCTGCTTCATGGCGCCTCGCTATCGATCCATTGATTGTCGGCGGCCACGACACGGCCCCGCTTCACCACGAGCGCGCGCGGCGGGCGATCCACCAGGATCTGCGCCAGGTTCTCGCCCTCGATCAGCACGAGGCTGCCTTCGCAGCCTGCCTCGAGCCCATAGCCTTCCAGCCCGAGCAGGTCGGCACCGCGGCGCGTGCCCATGTCGAGCGCCCTGAGCAGCTCGCCATCGGTGCGGCAATGGGTGCGGTAGGCCAGGAGCCAGCAACGGTCGAGCATGTCGCCATCGCCATGCGGGTTCCAGGTATCGCGCAGCGAATCGGAGGCAACGGCACAGCGCACCCCGCGCGCCGCGAGCTCGAACATCGGCGGGAAGCCAATCTCGCCCGGTACGGCGGAAATGATGCCGATCCCCGCTTCGGCCAGCACGTCGATCATGCGCTGCACCTTGTGCGCCGGGCCGTCGCCGAGGCAGAAGGCGTGGCTGACGACGACGCGGCCCTGCATGCCGAGAGCGCGCGTGCGCTCGGCGATCATGCCGAGCTCGAACAGGCCCAGTTCCCCTGGCTCATGCAGGTGGATGTCGATCTTGGCGCCCTTGCGGCTAGCGATGTCGAAGATGGTGTCGAGATGTCCCTTCGGATCAGCGTCGATGGTGGCCGGGTCAATGCCACCGATGACCGAGGCGCCCTCGTCCAGCGCAGCCTCCATCAGATCCGCGGTACCGGGATCGATCATCAGGCCGGTCTGGGGGAAGGCGACCAGTTCCAGGCCGACGGCATGCTTCACCTTCTGCCAGGCCTCCAGCACGCCGTGCAGATTGTCGAGCCTGTAGGCGGTGGAGATATCGACATGGCTGCGGATATGGGTCGAGCCCATCTCCACGCAGCGCCGCATCAGATTGCCGGCGCGCTCGGGCACGCCCCAGGGCAGCTCCTTGCGGATGGCGACCTCATTGTCGATCATGGCCCGCAAGGAGGGCGGCACATTGATGCTGTGCCAAGGCAGGCCCCACAGGATCTTGTCGAGATGGACGTGGGCTTCGACGAAAGGCGCGATGGCGATGGCCCCCTTGCCCTCCACCTGCGGCACGCCTTCGGGCCGGGCCAGGTCGCGGCCGACGGCGGCGATCTTGCCGCCGCGGATCAGGATGTCAGCGCTTTCCTTGGCATCCGGGCGGACATTGGTGAGAAGCAGATCGGTCATTTCAGGGCCCATGATCGACAAAACAGGGATCAACGAAGACGAGGATTGAGGACATCGCGCAACCAGTCGCCGACGATGTTGACGGAGAGGACGAGCAGCACCAGCGCGGCCCCCGGGAACAGGGAGATCCACCATTCGCCCGACAGCAGGAGATCGTTGCCGGCGCGGATGAGCGTACCGAGCGAGGGCTGGGAAGGCGGCATGCCCAGGCCAAGGAAGGACAGGATTGCCTCGGTGAGGATGGCGACGCCCAGCCCGAGCGTAGCGAGCACCAGCACCGGCCCGATCGTGTTGGGCAGGATATGCGAGAGCACGATGCGAAGGCTGGATACCTTGCTGATGCGCGCCGCGGCCACATAGTCTTTCTGGCGCTCGATCATGGTGGCGGCCCGCACCGTGCGTGCGAACTGTACCCAGTCGGCGACGCCGATGGCGAGGATGACGACATAGAAGCGCATGTCTTCGCGCAACGCCGCCGGCATCACGATCTTGGCGACCCCATCGATGAAGAAAGCGATCATGATGGTTGGAAAGGAGAGCTGCACATCGGCAAGGCGCATGATGAGGGCATCGATCCAGCCCCCGAAATAACCGGCCAGCAAGCCGAGGGTCACCCCGATGGTAACCGAGAACAGCACGGCCGCGGCGCCGACCAGGATCGATATGCGCATGCCGTAGAAGATGGCCGACAGAATGTCCCTGCCCTGCTCGTCGGTGCCGAGTAGGTAGCGGACGCTCCCGCCTTCCGACCAGACGGGGGGCAGGCGTGCATCCATGATGTCGAGCGTGGCCGGATCGAAGGGATCATGCGGCGCGATCAGGTTGGCGGCCACGGCGCACAGGATCAGCAGGCCGAGGATGAAGGTGGCGATGATGACCGCGGGCGAAGTGCGAAAACGCCAGGCGAGTTCGCTGGTGGCCATGGTCCGGACGATGGCGGCAAACTGGCTCATTTCACCCTCAATCTCGGATCGACCAGGAGATAGGTCAGGTCGACGATCAGGTTGATCAGCACGAAGCTGAAACCGACGAAGGCGAGATAGGCTGCCATCACCGGAAAATCCGCAAACTCGATCGCCTGCAGGATCAGGAGACCCATGCCGGGCCATTGGAACACCGCCTCGACCACGATGGCGAAGGCGATCAGCGAGCCGATTTGCAGGCCGACGATGGTGATCACCGGCAACAAGCTGTTGCGCAGGCCATGGGTGAGATGAACAGCCCGGTCCGACAGGCCGCGGGCCCGGGCGAACTTGATGAAATCGGAGCGCAGCACCTCCAACATCTCGCCGCGGATCAGGCGCATGATCATCGAGACCTGGAAGACGGCGAGTGTGATGGTGGGCATGATCAGGGCCTTGAGGCCGCTCACCGTGAGGAAACCGGTGGTCCACCAGCCGATCCGCACCGTGTCGCCGCGCCCGAAGGCCGACAGCCAGCGCAGCTCCACCGAAAAGACCAGGATCAGCAGCATGCCGATCAGGAACTGCGGCATGGAAATGCCGAGGAGCGAGCCCATCTGGAACAGGCGGCTCAACCATCCGCGCGGCCTCAGCGCCGTATAGACCCCCATGGGAATGCCGACCACCAAGGCGGTCAGGGTCGCCGCGAAGACCAGTTCCAGCGTCGCCGGCAAGCGGGTGAGGATGAGATCGAGCACGGGCTGCCGGTTGCGGTAGGAGACGCCGAAATCACCAACCACCGCCCGTTCGATGAAACGCCAGAATTGCACGATCGTCGGCTGGTCGAGGCCGAGGGCAGCCCGCAATTCCTCGCGCTGGGCCAGGGTGGCATTGACGCCGAGTACATTGTTGACGGGGTCGCCGAGGAAATTGAAGATGCAGAAGGACAACCCGGTAACGACCAGCATGACCAGGATGACGCTGGTGAGGCGGGTTGCGAGCATGGAGATCATGAGGGTCTCTCGATCCCTGGCGCATTTTCCAGAAGAGACGAAGGAGTCTCCGGTCGAGAAAGTGCGTCAAAACAAGAAGTTGAGCAATGGCTACGACTCAACGGCAATGCCCCTCGGTTTGTGCTGCCCCTCACCCATACCCTCTCCCCGTATGAACGGGGCGAGGAGGCACGAGCGTTGCGATTGATCTTCAATCCCTTCATCTCGCCCGACGGGCGGGCGAGATGGCGTGCCGCCGGCATGAAACTCGCCGCCAAAGCCCCCTCGCCCCGTTCTTACGGGGAGAGGGTATGGGTGAGGGGCTGAGCGACCTCATCAGAGTGAATAAGCTGAAATGCGGTCACACCCCACGGGACCTGCGGAGGGGCGGTGGGAGAAACCGCCCCTCCGTTTGCGCATGACGCCGGACAGTTTCGGGGGACCCGGAGAAAACATCATGCGGCAAGCGAAGACTGAGGGCATGGCGTCGCCGGCACAGGCCGGCTCGCAGCCCTAGTTCATGGTGTAGTACCAGAAGCGCGTATACTCGTCGGCGGGCACGACGGCATTGACCTTGTCGCTCATGCCCCAGGTCAGGAACTGCTGGTGCAGCATGATCTTGCCGACTTCGTCGCGATGGATCTTCACCACTTCCGAGATCATGGCCTGGCGCTTGGCCGGGTCGTATTCGGTGCCGATCTGTTCGATCAGCTTGTCCACCTTGGGGTTGGAATAGCCCTTGGGGTTCCAGGTGCCCAGATCGCCGGTAGGCGTATGGATCGTCGCCGACATGATGTTGTAGGCGTCGATCGAGGGCAGGCCGGCCCAGCCCAGCATGTAGAAGGAATATTTGCCGGCGGGCAGCTCGGTGTCGGTCTGGACCGGCGTGTGCATGGTCAACTGCACCTTGATGCCGATCTTTGCGAGCATGCCGACGGTGGCCTGGCAGATCCTTTCGTCATTGATGAAGGAACCGGCCGGGCAATCCATCGGCAGGGTAAAGCCCTTGGCATAACCCGCTTCCGCCAGCAACGCCTTGGCGGCGGCGACGTCATAGGGGAAGCGCACGTCCAGGCTGGCATCGTAGTAGGGAAGCTCGGGCGCGAGCGGCACGGCCGTCGGGCGCGAATTGCCGCGCATGATGCTGCGCTTGATGCCGTCGATGTCGATGGCCTGGTAGATCGCCTTGCGCACCCTGACATCGGCGAGCGGATTGCCCTCGACGCCGCTGCCCGGCAATGTCTTGCTCTGCTGGTCCATGCCAAAGAAGATCGAGCGCAGGTGCGGCGCGCGCATGATCTTCATGCCGGGAGTGGATGCGATGCGGTCCACATCCTGGGGCGGTGCATTGCGGATGAAGTCGACCTCGCCCGACAAGAGGGCGGCGACGCGGGTGGCGGCATTGGTGATCGGCGTATAGACGATCTCGTCGAGATTGTGCTGCGGCTTGTCCCACCAGTCCTCGTTCTTGACCAGCACGGTGCGTATGTCGGGCTGGCGCGAGGCCAGCTTGAACGGCCCGGTGCCGATGCCCTGGGTGGTCATGGCGCCGCCGGTGTTGGAGGACAGGTCGATCGGCTTGGTGGCACCGACCGATTCCTGGAATTTCTTGTCCAGGATGTACCAGCCGGCGAAATCGTTGAGCAGCAGCGCATATTTGCGCTTGAGTGTCACCTCGACGGTGTGATCGTCGACCTTGGTAATCTTGGCGATCGGCTCGAGCAGGCCGGCGAAGGGAGAGCCCGGCGCGCCCGCCCGTTCGAAGGAGAAGATCACGTCGTCGGCGGTGAAGGGGTCGCCATTGTGGAACTTGACACCCTTGCGCAGGTGGAACCGCCACTCGGTGTCCGAAACCGCCTCCCAGCTCTCGGCCAAAGCCGGCTCGAGCTTGAGGTCGCGGTTCCAGCGCACCAATCCTTCATAGACATTGCTGAGCAGGCTGAGCGTGAAGTCGTCCCGCGCCGCATGCGGGTCCATGGAACTGATTTCCTGGGCTTCAGCGAAACGCAGCGTCTTGGCGCTGGCCGCTCCGGTGGCCAGCGCGGCGCACGAGGCGATCAGCAGGATCTTCAAATAGGTCTTCACGGCCATCTCCCGGTTAAACGGTCCTTCGTCGGCGGTCACGACGGCGCGGCTTTATTTTTGTCTCGCGCTTCGCCACCAAGCGATCGGCTGCGTTCCGAATGGCTGGTGACACCGTTCTTCGCAGACGATCCATTCCCCTGCCCGTATCCAGTTCGGGCATTTCGATCATTCCATAAGCGGCACCAGCCGTCTACAAATTTGTACTATAACAAGTATACAATATTGTATGGCAGTGTTGGAGACGAGTTTACCCGGCGCGGGAGATGCCGCGCCCGCGTGATCGTCAGAGCGCTGTACCGCCTTGATGCAAGAAACAAGCCGCCGCGGTGGCGCCTGCAATGGCGAGCCGGGGACTCTCGGCCTGGCAGCGCGGACCGCTCTGCCGGCAGCGCGGGTGGAAGGCGCAGCCCTTGGGCCAACTGCCCAGACGCGGCATCGCCCCGTCGATCTGCGCCAGGCGCTCGACCTGCCGGTTGAGTGATGGGATCGAAGCCATCAGACCGGCCGCATAGGGATGGTTGGGCCGATGCACCACCGCTTCCACCGGGCCGATCTCGACCACTCGCCCGGCATACATCACCGCCACGCGGTCGGCGATCTCGGCAATCACCCCCATGTCATGGGTAACCAACATGATGGCGGTGTTCTTCTCTCGTGCCAGGCGCTTGAGCAAGGCCAGGATCTGGGCCTGAATCGAAACGTCGAGCGCCGTCGTCGGTTCGTCGGCGATGATCAGCTCGGGCTCCCCCGCCAGCGCCAGGGCAATGACGATGCGCTGGCGCATGCCGCCGGAGAATTGATGCGGATATTGTTCGAAACGATTGACGGGGTCGGCGATGCCGACTTCGGTGAGAAGGCGAATCGCCCGCTGGCGCGCTCCCTCGCGATTCAGATCGGGAAAATGCGTGCGGATGGTCTCGGTCAGCTGCCGCCCCACGGTGAACAAGGGGTCGAGGCTGGTCAACGGGTCCTGGAAAATGGCGCCGATCCGCCGGCCGCGGATCTGGCGCTGGCGGTGCGGAGGCAGGTTGTCGATGCGCTCCCCGCTCAGGCGGATGCTGCCCGCCGCGATGCGGCCCGGCGCCTGCAAAAGCCCGATCAGGGCGCTGCCGGTCATCGACTTTCCTGCACCCGATTCGCCGACCACGCCGAGGATCTCGCCCTGGACGATGTCGAAGGAGACATTGTCGATGGCGACCAGCGTGCCCATGCGTGTCGGGAACTCGATACGCAGATCCCGGACCTCCAGCACGGCCGGAGGCAACGTCGTCATCCCATCTGTTTCACTGTGTGCACTGGTCATGCCGCCTCACAATCCGGGTGCCGCCGCCTGGTTGCGGCCACCATGACAGGGGTTGTTTCCAACTCGGCAATATACAATGTAGAATACACTTGGTTTCCTCCGTTGAGTCAAATTGCAAGGCCACATCATGCCCCCATCGTCCGGGCCTCAAACGAAGCAAGCGCCTGTCGCCCCCAGGCGCCGCGGACGGGTGGACGAACGGATCCATTCGGAGATCTATTCGGCCATCATCAATCATCAGCTTCGACCGGCCACGCCGCTCCAGGAGGATGCCCTGGCCACCGCCTTCGGCGTCAGCCGCACGCTGATCCGCAAGGTCCTGCAGCAGCTTTCCCATGAAAAACTGGTCGAGCTCATCCCCAACAAGGGGGCGATCGTGGCCCGCCCCTCGGTGGAGGAAGCACGTCAGGTTTTCGAGGCTCGGCGCGAGATCGAGTGCATCCTGATCCGGCGCCTGGCCGCGACCATCACCGATGCGGAGATCACTCGCCTGCGGGCCGCGGTGGAAGCAGAGGCCCGGGCCCAGGAGCAAGGCGACAAGCGCCGGCGGCTGCAACTGTCGGGAGACTTTCATCGCGAACTTGCCTCCATGGCCGGCAATGACGTTCTCAAGGATTTCGTGCATGAACTCGTGTCGCGCTCCTCGCTGGTGATCGCGCTTTACGAATCTCCCGGTGCGGTTCCCTGCGCCTATGACGAACACAAGCGCATCGTCGATGCCCTGGCCAAGCGCGATGCGCAGGATGCCGCCCGCAACATGGAGCACCATCTGCGCCATGTCGAAGCCCAGGTAGACCTGTCAGACGTTCCGGCCCGCATCGACTTCAAGTCGCTCTTCCGACCGCTGGGCTGATACGCGCCAGCCGGCTGGCGCGTAGGCGGCCAACTTGCCGGCATAGGGCTTGGCGAGGGGATAAGCGAGGTCGCCATGCTTGGAGGTTTTGAGGCCCATGCCGACCAGGGCCTCGGCGAATTTGACCGCGGCGCAGACGCCGTCGATCACCGGGATCTGTAACCTGTCCTCGAGAAAATCGGCCAGGCCGGCCATGCCGGCGCAGCCGAGCACGATCGCCCCGGCCTTGTCCTCCTCCAGCGCCATCTGGCACTCGGCCAGGATGATGTCGCGAGCCCGCGTGCCCGGCTGCTCGAGTTCGAGTACCGGCAGTTCCGTCGCCCGCACGCGGCGGCAGTGATTGTGCATGCCGTAGTTGCGCACCAAATGCTCGGCGATGATGCGCGTGCGCTCCAGCGTGGTGACGACGGAAAAGCCGGTGGCCACGAAAGCGGCCGCATGCATGGCCGCTTCCGCAATGCCGATCACCGGCGCGTCCGTGATTTCGCGCGCCGCCAGCAGGCCCGGATCGCCGAAGCAGGCGATCACATAGGCGTCCGCGGGCGGCCCGTCGCGAATCTCGTCGACGAGGCCGATCACGCTCATGGCTTCGTCGAAATGCCCTTCGATCGAGGCCGCTCCGGAACGAGAAGTCGAGGCGACGATCTCCGTGCCGGGCGCAGCCACGGCGCAGGCGCTGATACGCATCGCCTCGGTCATCGACGCCGTGGTGTTGGGATTGATGAGCTTGATGCGCATGGAGTTCCTCGGACGGGGTGACGCATTTTGTTCTTAATATTGTATACGATATTGTATCTTTATGTGATTTCCCGCAGGCGTCAATGGCAATGATGGGGAACGATACCGTCGTGCCATCCAGCCCTTCTGGGTTGAGGATCAGGATCGATCAGGCCCGAAGGAACCCTTTCACGAAGCGCATCAACTCAATCACCCCTCCTGGCAGGCCTGACCGGCACGCTTGCTGTTCATATTGACGGAATGTGGTGACGTTGCCCGACGGCCGGATGCAATGCCATCGCAGATTGAATTTCATTGTTGACACATTATTGTATACATGTGACGTTCCAGATCGTATCCGACAGAACCGCCTGCAAGGGAGATGTCGATGGATCGCGATACCAGGCCCATCCTCAGGGTGCGCAATCTCAAGACCGGGTTTGCCACGCCGGCAGGCACGGTGGTGGCAGTCGACGGGGTCGACTTCGACCTCCATCGCAACGAGATTCTCGCGATCATCGGCGAATCCGGCTCGGGCAAGACCGTGACCGCGCTCTCGCTGATCCGTCTGATCACCTCGCCACCCGGGCGCTATCTCGGCGGATCGATCGAGATCGGCGGGCGCGACCTCCTCACTCTCGACGAGGCGGCGATGGAGACGGTTCGCGGCAAGACCATCGGCATGATCTTCCAGAACCCGCGCGCCTCGCTCGATCCTTCCTTCACCATCGAATCCCAGCTCGTCGAGACGCTGATGCGCCACGATCCGGCCCTCGGCCGCAAAGGCGCCCGCGCCGCGGCTGCCAAGGCGCTCCAGGAGGTCGGCTTTCCCGACATCGCGCGCGTGCTGGCAAGCTACCCCCACCAGCTCAGCGGCGGCATGTGCCAGCGCATCGGCCTCGCCATGGTGCTGGCCTGCAAGCCGGAACTCCTCATCGCCGACGAACCCACGACGGCGCTCGATGTCGGTGTCCAGGCCAAGATCCTGCTGCTGCTCAAGAAACGCAGCCGCGAGACCGGCCTGCCCATCGTCATCATCACCCACGATATCGGCGTGGTGCGCGCCATCGCCACCCGCGTCCTCGTGATGTATGGCGGCCATGTCCAGGAGGCCGGCGACATCGATGAGGTCCTGTCCGAGCCGCTGCACCCCTATACCAAGGCCCTCATCCGCTCCATTCCCGATCCGGACGCCCGTTCGGACGCCATGACCTTCATCAAGGGCGAACCGCCAAACCTGTTGGCACCGCCGCCCGGCTGCCGCTTCGCGCCGCGCTGTGATCAGGCGATCGGGCTGTGCCATCAGAAGCTGCCGGACTGGCGCGCCGCCGGCCCGGGTCGGATGGTGCGCTGCCACCTCGCCGCTGCGGGAGCAACCCAATGACGCGCCCTGCCCTGATCGAGGTGCGTTCCGTCAACAAGACCTTCTCCGTCAGCAAGGGCGGCCTGCTGCGCCGGCCCGCCGCGAGCACCAAGGCGGTCAACGATGTCAGCCTGACCATCGCCAAGGGCGAGATCCTCGGCTGCGTCGGCGGCTCGGGCTCGGGCAAGTCGACGCTCGGGCGCATCATCCTGCGCCTGATCGAGCCTGACAGCGGCGAGATACGCTATGATGGAACCGATCTGCGGGCCCTCTCGCGCGAGCAGATGCGCCACTATCGCCGCCGGCTGCAGATCGTCTTCCAGGACCCGCTGCAATCGCTCAACCCGCGGCGCACGGTGGCCGAGAACATCGCCCGGCCCCTGCTCAATTTCGGCATTTCCGGCGCGGCGGCCAGCCGGCGCGTCGACGAACTGCTCGAACTCGTCGGCCTCGATCCGCGCCAATCCTATCGCTATCCGCACGAATATAGCGGCGGCCAGTGCCAGCGCATCGCCATCGCCCGCGCCCTGGCGCTCGAACCCGAGTTCCTGTTCCTGGACGAACCGGTTTCGGCGCTCGACGTCTCGATCCAGGCCCAGATTCTCAATCTCCTGGCGGAGCTGAGAAAGAAGCTCGATCTCACCTTCCTGTTCGTTTCCCACGACCTGAAGATCGTCAAGCAGTTCTGCGACCGCACCATGGTGATGTATCGCGGCTGCGTGCTCGAACAGGGCACCAGCGAGGAAGTCTATGCCGAGCCGTTGCACCCCTTCACCCGCGACTTCCTCGGAACCGTGCTGCATCTGCGCAAGGATTCGCGCTGGGAACAGGCGGCCGAGCGAGCCGAGGATCTGGAAGGAACCGCGGGCCTTATGGGAGCGGGCTGCATCTATGCCGGCAATTGCGCCGAGCGCTTCGAGCCCTGCACCCGATCGGCACCCACGCTGACGGCCATCGCCGGCGAAAGGAAAGTGGCCTGCTTCCGCCACGGCGGGCCCTGAACGTCAAAACACCATCCCAACGACAATGAAAAATCACGAGGGGAACCATCATGACGAAAGAGCATCGCACCGAACGAACGGGACCGCGCAGGTCCTGGAGCGGCCTGCTGCGCGCGGGCGTGACGGCCGCCGCGCTGATTGCCGGCGCCTTTGCCGCCTTCGACGCGCCGCCGGCGCTTGCGGCCGGCAACACCATCACTTTCGCGGTGGAATCGGATTTCAGCCGCCTCGACCCCCACGCCTCGCGCACCTGGAACACCTTCAAGGTCGTGCGCCATCTGTTCGAAACTTTCGTCGAGGAGGATCTTACCAAGGGCCCCGACGTCGCGCCCAAGATCGTGCCGGCGCTGGCCGAGAGCTGGGACGTCTCGGCCGATGGCAAGAGCTATACCTTCCATCTGCGCAAGGGCGTCCAGTTCCATGACGGTACGCCCTGGAACGCGCAGGCGGCCAAGTTCAATCTCGACCGCATGACGGACAAGAATTTCAAATATTTCCAGCCCGTCTCCCCCGGCCTGATGGGCTGGATGTGGCAGGACCTCGCCGGCTATGAGGTGGTCGACGACACCACCTTCAAGATCAATCTCAAGCAGCCGAATGCCGAGTTCCTGCGCCGGATGGCCGCCGGCGGCTCGGGTGCGCCGCGCATGATCAGCCCCACCGCCGTCGAGACCTATGGCAACGACAAGATCGAGCAGCATCCCATCGGCACCGGTCCCTTCAAATTCGTGGAACGAGTGGTGGGCGAGAAACTCGTCATCGCCCGTAACGACAATTACTGGGATCCAACGCGCAAGCCCAAGGCGGATCAGATCATCTTCAGAGGCATTCCCGAGGTCTCCACGCGCGAATTGGCGCTGGCCGGCGGCGAAGTGGACGTGATAGGCACGCCTTCCCCCGATTTTCTCGATTTCCTCAAGCAGCAGGGCATCCAGATCATCTCCGGCCAGAGCCCGATGATTTATGTGCTGTGGCTCAACCACAAGGACGAGCATTTCAAGGATGTACGCGTGCGCAAGGCCGCCTGCATGGCGATCAACCGCGACGACATGGCCAAATATCAGCGCAAGGGCCTGGCCCGTCCAGCCTATGGCGTACTCAATCCCGGCGGTCCAGGCTTCGATCCCGCCTATAAGGACTGCAACTACGACCCCGAAGGCGCCAAGAAGCTGCTGGCCGAAGCCGGCTACCCCAACGGCTTCACCACAAGGATGGACTGGACCTTCGGTGCCGGCGCCGACGTGAATACCAAGGGCGACGCCGAGTGGCTGCAGCGCGATTTCGAGAAGATCGGCATCAAGGCAAGCATCGAGATGTTCGACAACAACACCTTCTGGGAGATGATGTCGAAGGGAATGCGCGAGGGCACCGGCCTGACATCGGCCTCCTGGGGCGAAAGCACCTTTGCCTGGCTCGACCAGATGATAACCACCACCGCTTTGCCGCCGAACTGCTGCAATTCGGGCTACTACAACAACCCCAAGATCGACACCCTCTTGTCGCAGGCCCGCGGTGCCGCCACGACGGAGGCCATGGACAAGAAGCTGCACGAGGTGCGCGATGCCATCGCCAACGACATGGCTTTCACCTCCTATTACACGGCCGATTCCGTCTATGCGGCCCGGCCCGAAGTGAAAGGTTTCGTGCTGGCGCCGCAGCACTGGTTCGACCTCACCGGCATCACCAAGCAGTAGCAACACCCCTCGTCCAGTCGCCCCCGCTGAGATTTTGGTGTTCGTGCATCGACGCCGAGACGAGCAAAGCGCAACGATCCCTCCCCGGTTTCGGGGAGGTCGCACACACAACTTGTGTGTGCTGGGGCCGGCAAAGCCGGCTCGGGGGGGGATAGCGTGGCGCTTAGGACGACCAGTTGGTCCACGTCGCACCACGCTCCCCCATCCGCCGGTGCCGCACACCGGCGCCTTCCCCGAAGTCCGGGAGGGATCTCAGCGCTCCATCTGTTCGGGTTGAGATGCGTGAATCCGAAGGCTCGATGGGGACGGCCAGATGCACCAATGAAGGGCTTTGCCATGTCCATCTTCGCTTTTGCCGGCAATCGGCTTCTCTATGCCATTCCGGTGCTGCTTGGCGTGACACTGGTGGTTTTCCTGTCGCTCCAGCTCATTCCCGGTGATATCGCCCTGACACTGCTCGGGCGCATGGCCACCGAAGCGCAGCTCGAAGCCTTGCGCCAGCGCCTCGGTCTCGACCAGCCGCTGATCCTGCAATATCTGCGCTGGCTGTGGAATCTCCTGCATGGCGACATCGGCAATTCCGTCTCGCAGCAATTGCCGGTGCTGCAGATCCTGCTGCCCAAGATCCTCAACTCGCTCATCTTGATGGCCGGCAGCCTCGTGATCGTGCTGGCCTGCGGCTTCGGGCTCAGCGTGCTCTCGGCGCCGCGTTTCCGCACCTTCACCGACAAGTCGGTGGTGGCTCTCACCTTGGTGCTGGCCTCGCTGCCGGTGTTCTGGCTCGGCATCGTGCTGCTCTATTTCTTCGGCTTCAAATGGAAGCTCTTCCCCATCTCCGGCATGTACAACATGATCGATCCCGGCGGCCTCGGGCAGTTGCTCCATCATATGGTGCTGCCGGCGATCGCGACCGCGGCCTCCTCGATCGCCGTCGTCACCCGCGTCACCCGTTCGCGCATGCTCGATGTCCTCGGCCAGCCTTATATCCTGGCCGCCCGCGCCCGCGGCCTCAGCCGCCGGCAGATCGTGCTGCGCCACGGCGTGCGTAACACCCTGCCGACCTTCGCCAGCATCGGCGGCCTGCAGATCGGCTATCTGTTCGGTGGCGTCATCTTCACCGAGATCATCTTCAACTGGCCCGGCGTCGGCCAACTCCTGTTCGACGCCATCATGCAGCGCGACGTGCCGGTGATCCAGGGCTGCGTGCTCGCGGTCGCCATCGTCTTCGTCCTCGGCAATCTGATCTCGGACGTCATCGTCCACGCCCTCGATCCCAAGCAACGGTGAGGCTGCCATGACCGCGGTCCCTTCCCTGGCGCCGGCCAGCAAGCTTTCGCCGCAGCGCCGCGGCAATCTCTATTTCGTCTGGCGCGGCGTACTCGGCGATCCCGTCGCCCGCATCGCCGCCGGCATCATCATCGTGCTGGTCCTCACGGCGATCTTCGCGCCTCTTCTCGCCCCGTTCCCGCCCAACGAAGCCAATCCGGCCCTGCGGCTTCGCCCGCCTGGCACGCCGGGCCATCTGCTGGGGCTCGACCAGCAGGGCCGGGACATCCTTTCGCGCCTGATCTACGGCGCGCGCCTCACCTTGATCTCAGGCGTCATCCCCGTATTCCTGGGGGCGGCCATCTCGATCCCACTCGGCCTCATCGGCGCCTGGTATCCCCGGCTCGGCGAGGTGATCATGCGCCTGATGGACGTGCTGTTCGCCTTCCCCATGGCGCTGCTCGCCATCATGCTCGCGGCGCTGATGGGCCCCGGCCTCGTCAACATGATGATCGCCCTGGTGGTGACTTTGGTGCCCTATAACACCCGGGTGGTCTATGCCGCGGCCCGCCAGGAGCGCGACCTTGCCTATGTCGAGGCCTCGCGCGCCATGGCCACGCCCGATCTCAAGATCCTGTTCGTGGAAATGCTGCCGAACGTGGTGGCCGCCTCCGTCGTCTATAGCTGCACCATCGTCGGCGCGGTGGTGATCACCGCCGCCGGCCTGAGCTTCCTCGGCCTCGGCGTGCAGCCCCCGATCGCCGAATGGGGCATCATGACGAGCGAAGGCCGCAGCTTTGTGTTCGTGGCGCCCCATATCGCCGCCATTCCGGGCCTCGCCATCACCATCCTGGTCATGGCGTTCAACCTGCTCGGCGATTCCCTGCGCGACTCGCTCGATCCCAGGACGCGTCTCCAGTTGGTCAAGCACCGGGCCGATCCGGCCGGTGGCCAGGACAGGGAGCGGTGAGGCCATGCTGACATTGATCAAGGATGCGCGCGTCCTCACGCTCGATGAGACCAATGGCGAGCATTCGAGGGCCGACATCCTCGTCCGCGGCGACTCTATCGAGGCGATTGCCCCGGACCTTGCGGCCGGAATCGGCATGGACGGCGTGCGGGTGATCGATGCCTCCGGCCAGCTCGCCATGCCGGGCCTGGTCAACGGCCACTTTCATTCACCGGCCAACTTCATGAAGGGCGCGCTCGACAACTGGCCGCTCGAGCTGTTCATGCTCTACGAGGTACCGCCTTTGATGCGCGAGGTCGTCTCCGCGCGCTTTGCCTATGTGCGCACCATGCTCGGCGCCATGGAGATGCTGCGCCAGGGCGTCACCTCCGTGCATGACGACTGCTTCTTCGTGCCGGTGGTCACACAGACGGAAGTCGACAACGTCATGCAGGCCTATGAAGATGCCGGCATGCGGGCCACGGTAACGCTCGACCAGCCCAATGTGGTCGAGCACGCCAAATACCCCTTCCTGAAGGATCTGCTGCCGTCCCACCTGCGCGAGCGCATGGAAGCGGTGCCCCTGATGTCGGACGCCGACCTGCTCGCCCATTACGAGGGCTTCCTCGAGCGTTGGCATGATCGCGCCGGGGGACGGCTGCGCTGTGCGGTGTCGTGCTCGGCGCCCCAGCGCGTCACGCCCTCCTATTTCAAGGCGCTCGGCGCGCTCGCCCGCGAACGCGACCTTCCCTACAACATGCATATCCTGGAAACGCGCCTGCAGCGTGTGCTCGGCGAGGTCAATTACGGCAAGTCGCTGATCCGCTATGCCCATGATAGGGGCGTGCTCAACGAGCAGGCCATGGTCATCCACGCCATCTGGATCGACGAGGACGATCTGGCGCTCCTGGCTGATTCCGGCTGCTCGATCGCCCATAATCCGGTGTCCAACCTCAAGATCGGCAGCGGCATCATGCCGTTCAGGCGCCTGCGCCAGCGCGGCATCAATGTCTGTCTCGGCAATGACGAGGCGGCCACCGATGACGGCATCAATCTGTGGACCGTCGGCAAGGTCGCCGGCCTCGTCCACAACGTCGCCGATCCCGATTTCGACCGCTGGCCCCTGCCCCTGGAAATCCTGACCGCGCTGACCTCGGCCGGCGCCAGGGCCATGCGCCTGCCCCGCCCGACCGGGCGGCTGGCGCCGGGCTGGCAGGCCGACATCATCCTCCTAGATCTCGACAGCTTCGCCTTCACGCCCCTCAACGACCTCAGGCGCCAGCTCGTCTATTGCGAGAACGGCTCGTCGGTCACCACGGTGATGGTGGGCGGACGCATCGTCGTCGAGAACCGCCGTCTGCTCACGGTCGACGAGAATGCGCTGAAGCAGGAAGCCCGCCTCCTGGCCGGCGAATTCGCCGAATACATGGCCCGCTGCAAATCCGCCGCTGACGAGCTCGAACCCCATTATCGGCGCATGTATCGGCAAGCGCTCGCCACACCCATCGGCCTCAATCGCTGGGCCGGGCCGATGACGCCCTGATCCACCTCCTCCTCAAGTCATCCCGAACGGACCGGAAATCATGACCACCACCAGAGTGAAAGCGCGCTATGTGATCGGCTTCGACGGCGAGCAGCACCGCACGCTCGTCGATGCCGAAGTCGTCTACCAGAACGACACCATCGTCTTCGTCGGGCGTGGCTATCAGGGTGAGGTCGACGAGGAAATCGACGGGGGCAACGCCATTCTCGGGCCGGGCTTCATCGATCTCAATGCCCTGGGCGACCTCGACACCACCATCCTCGCCTTCGACAACCAGCCCGACTGGGCGAAGGGGCGCGTCTGGCCGGACGACTATCTCGCCGCCGGTCCGATCGAGATGTATTCGGCCGAAGAGCAGACCTTCAAGATGAAATATGCCTTCGCGCAATTGGTGCGCAACGGCATCACCACGGCCCTGCCGATCACCTCGATGTTCTACAGGCAATGGGCCGAGACCTATGACGAGTTCGCCCGCTCGGCCGACAGCGCGGCGGAGATCGGCATCCGGGCTTATCTCGGCCCCTGCTACATGACCGGTGTCACCATCATCCGCCAGGACGGCAGCTTCGATACCTTCTGGGACGAGGAGCGCGGCCTCAGGGGACTGGAGACGGCCAGGGACTATGTCGGCACCTATGACGGTGCGCATGGCGGGCTGATCCGAGGCATGTTGGCGCCCGATCGCATCGAGAACTGCACCCCTGAGCTGCTGCGGCGCTCGGCCCATATCCGCGAGGAGCTCGACTGTCCGATCCGCCTGCATTGCTGCCAGGGCATGGACGAATTCGAGACGATCGTGGAGCGCCATGACAAGACGCCGGTGGAATGGCTGGCCTCGCTCGGCTTCCTCTCCAGGCGCTCGCTGCTGCCCCATGGCGTCTACCTGACCGGCCACTCCAAGGTGGCGCGGAGGGGCGACGATGTCGGCCTGCTGGCGCAATCCGGCGCCACGCTGATCCATTGCCCGCTCGTGCTCTCTCGCTATGGCGGCGCCATGGAATCCTTCGCGCGCCTCAAGCGCCAGGGCATTCCGATCGGCCTGGGCACCGACACCTTCCCGCCCGACATGGTGGAGAACATGCGTATCGGTATCAGCCTGTGCCGGGTTGCCGATGCGGATGTCGGCGCCTGCAGCTCGGCCGATTTCTACAACGCTGCCACCCTCGTGGCGGCCGATGCCCTCGGGCGCCCCGATCTCGGCCGGCTTGCCGCCGGCGCCAAGGCCGACATGACGCTGTTCGATCTTGGTGCCTTCGAACTCGGCCCGGTCATCGATCCCATCCAGACCATGATGCTCAGCGGCACCGGTCGGGATTTCAAGACCACCATCATCAACGGCCGGGTGGTGATGCGCGACCGGCAATTGCCGGGCATCGACCTCGAAGACTATCGCTTGCGAGCCCAGGCCCAGTTCGAGCGGCTGATCGACAAATATCCGCTGCGCACCTGGCGCCACCCGCCGGTCGAAGACATCTTCCTGCCCTCGTTTAAATTTGCATGAGCCGGTCGTGCCGGCCCGGCTGTGCTCCTTGATTGCGTCAAGGTTTCGCTGCCCCTCTCCTCGTAAGAACGGGGCGAGGGGAAACATCGGCGTGGCGCTCTAACCTGAAATCAATTCGTCTCGCCCGACGGTTGGGCCAGATGCAGGATTGCAAGGACATGTTGCGACGCTTGTGCGCCCCTCGCCCCGTTTACGGGGAGAGGGTTAGGGTGAGGGGCAGCGCAACAGCGACAGAGTGGCTGAACAACGAGAATCCCCGCGGCCATTGGTATAACTCTTTGTCTTGACCTATTTTCTCAATCGAAGGATCTCCAGCTCAAGCCGGAAGGCGCCAAATGCCGAGTGCCGATAAGACTCCAATGACCAAAGGGCACAGTGCGCAGCGCTTGTTCGCGTCCCAGGCCTCGCTCCACAAGCTCGAGATCTTCTGCATGGTCTGCGACCTTCAGAGCGTCACCCGCGTGGCGGAGCGGCTGCGCATCGCACAGCCGGTGGTCAGCGCGCATCTGCGCTTCCTGGAGGACAAGGTCGGCGCCAAGCTCTTCGAGCGCAGCGGGCGGCGCCTGGTTTTGACGCGGGAAGGCATCCGCGTCGAGGCCTGGGCTCGCGATGTCGTCACCCGAACCCGCGAACTGGAACGCGAGCTGGCGCTGTCAGGCGACGGGGAAGCAGGCAGCGCCGTGGTCTCGGCGTCCATGACAGTCGCCTCCTATGTGCTGCCTCCGATGTTCGCCGCCTTTCGCCGCACCTTGCGCGAGGGCGGCATCACCGTCCAGGTTTCCAACCCGCAATTCGTCACCGCCAGCGTCAGGGATGGCTCCTGCGATTTTGGACTGTGCATTCTGGATCCACGGCACGATGTCGATGGCCTCGGCGTCGAAAAACTATGGACTGAACAGCTCGTCCTGATTGTCGCAGGCGACAGCACCCTGGTCGGTAACAGCGCCGATCCGCAGGAGATCGCAAGCCTGCCCTTCGTCTCCTCCCCTCGCCAGCAGGTCCGGCGCGAGCTCGAGGAGGACGCGCTCTATGCCCATGGCATCCGGCATCGTGAGGTCGTCCTCGAATTCGGGCATCCGGAGGCCATGAAGCAGGCGGTGCGCCATCATGCCGGTGTCGCCTTCGTGCTGGAGAGCTGCGTGCGCGACGAACTCGCCAGGGGGCTGCTGCGGCAGGTCGCGACGCCGGGGCTTGACCTGCCTGTCCCCGTCTTCCTGATCCACAAGCGGGGCAAGACCTTCTCGCGCTTCCAGTCCCGGCTGATGGATTTCGTGCGGGAGGCAGCCGCAGATGGTCAGGTACCGAGTTTCGAGCCTCCTGCGGCGGTATGATGGCGGGCTGAGGAGTCATCCGTCAATAAACGAAACGAATTGGCGCTCCAGCTATTTCCGGGACGATGCCTCAGCAAGCCCGTTCGTCATTCTTCATTTCATAGGCATTTGGCTATGTATCGCTGCGAATTATATATTGGATTGTCGTAAAGCCCGGGCGTAAAACTCGACCCATGTTCGCGGGGAAGAGAGCCCTGCGCCGGGACAGAATCCAATTTCAAGCGCGTTTCCAGCCGCTGTGCCATGCACGGCAGCCTACGCGCTCGGCCATGGATCATCCGGTACCAGGCTGGGAGGAAGTCCATGTTTCTGGGTGTCGATATTGGCGGCACGTTCACCGACCTCGTTCTGCTGGACGAGAATGGCGGCCTGATTACCACCAAGGCGCTGTCCACGCCGGGCGAATTGGAGGTCGGCGTCTTCAATGCCGTACAGGATGCCGCCGCGCAGCGCGGCATGACCGGCGAGGAATTGCTGGCTCGGGTCATCGCCTTCGGCCATGGCACGACCCAGGCGACCAACGCCGTCATCGAGCGCGACGGGGCCCGTACCGGCCTGCTCGCCACCCGCGGTTTCGGCGACACGCTGGCGATCCAGCGCCTGATGGGCTTTACCGCCGGTGTGCCGGTCGACCGGCTCGGCTGGTATTCGCGCCGGCGCTATCCCCAGCCGATCGTGCCGCGCCATCTGGTGCGGGAGATCCGCGAACGTGTCGACCATGCCGGCAAGGTGCTGGTTGCACTTGACGAGGAGCAGGTGCGGGCCGCAGTTCGCTCCCTGGCGAGCGAGGGCGTCCAGACCTTCGCGGTCGCCTTCCTGTGGTCATTCCGCAATCCCGAGCATGAGCGCATTGCCGCCCGCATCATCGGCGAGGAAGTACCGGGCGCCTATGTCAGCCTCTCGAGCGAAGTTGCCCCCGTCATCGGCGAATATGAGCGCACGGCCACGGCCGCGCTCAATTCCTATCTTGCCCCCAAGGTCGTCTCCTACCTCGACGGCATCGAGCAGATGCTCAGGAAGCGCGGTTTCAAGGGCGCCTTCTCCATCCTCAATTCGGCCGGCGGCGTCATGCCGGTTGCCGAGGCCGCGCGCCGGCCGGTGACACTGGTCACCTCCGGCCCGACCGGCGGGGTGATGGGCTCGGTCCATCTGGCCAAGAAGCTGGGCTATCGCAACCTCATCACCACCGACATGGGCGGCACCTCCTTCGACGTCGCCATCGTGGTCGACGACAAGCCGCTGATGTCCACCAATCACGAGGCCGGCGGCTTTCATATCGCCACGCCGATGATCGAGGTTCGCGCCATCGGCGCCGGGGGCGGCTCGATCGCCCGCGTCATCGACGGCCAGCTGCGCGTCGGCCCCGACAGCGCCGGCGCCCGGCCAGGACCGGTGTGCTACGGGCGGGGCGGCAGATTGGCCACCGTCACCGACGCCGATGTCGTGCTCGGCATCATCGATCCCCAGACCTTTCTCGGCGGCAAGATGAAGCTCGACAAGGCGGCGGCATCGGCCGCCATCGAGGAGCAGATCGCCAAGCCGCTCGGCCTGACCACCGAGGAAGCCGCCGCCGGCATACGCCGCATCGTCGATGCACAGATGGCCGATACGCTGCGCGAGGTCACCATCGGCCGCGGCCACGATCCGCGTGACTTCGTGATCTTCGCCTATGGCGGGGCTGGCCCGGTCCATTGCGCCGGCTATGGCGCCGAGCTCGGCGTGCCCAAGATGGTGGTGCCCGTGACCTCCATGGCGCATTCGGCCTATGGAGCGCTCGCCGCCGACCTGCAGTTCGCCGTCGAAAAGTCGCTGCTGATGCGGGCAGGCGGCGGATCGCGCGCGCCTGCCGACGGCCTGGTCGCCTCCGAGATCGCGGCGGCCTTCGCGAGCCTCGAAGCCGAATGCCTGGACGCCATGCGCCGGGCCGGGGTCGCCCGCGAGGATATCCAGCTCGTGCGCACGGCGGATCTGCGCTATCGCCGCCAGACCAACGACCTCATCATTCCCGTGCCGGCGGGCGAGATCGCCGCTGCGACGCTGGACGAACTCGTCGCGCGCTTCGAGGCTGTTTATGAGCAGACCTATGGCAAGGGATCGGCCTTCCGCGAGGCCGGCCTCGAGCTGACCAATGTCCGTGTCGAGGCTTTCGGCAAGGCGCGTCGGCCCGAGATCGCCCTTGTGGCCCCCACGGGCGAGCCGACAGTCGGCAAGCGCCGGATCTTCGAGCCCGTCGCCACCGCATGGATGGATTGCGCCGTCTATAATTGGCGCGAGCTGCCGAAGGATTTCATCGTGACCGGCCCCGCCGTCATCGAGCACCCCGAGACCTCGGTCTTCGTGGCGGCCAGTCAGGTCGCCCGGCTCGACGCCACCAACAACATCACCATCGAGCAGCGCTAGGACATGGTGCGATCCGATGGGATCGCAACCCGCCCTAATTCTTTGTTTTGACGCATTTTCTTAGCCGAAAAGTCTATCGACTTTTCTGGAAAATGCTTTTGGGAGGCAGCAATGTCTACGACTGACAACGCCATCGATCCCATCACCTTCGAGGTCGTGCGCAACAAGCTGCAGGCGATCACCGAGGAACAGGCGATCACGCTCAAATCGGTCTCCGGCTCGCCGGTGGTGACCGAGGCGACCGACTTCAACAACGGCCTCTATCTCGCCGATGGCTCGATCGTCACCATGGGTCCGCAGGTGCTGTTCCACACCGGCACGATGTCCTCGGTCATCCGTTCTATCAATGCCGAGTTCGCCGAGAATCCAGGAATCCGCGAGGGTGACATGTTCATCCTCAACGATCCCTATCGCGGCGCCATCCATCAGCCCGACGTCTCGATCGTCGCGCCGATCTTCCACCAGGGCCGCCATGTCGCCTGGGCCGGCTCCTGCGCCCACCAACTCGATGTCGGCGGCATGAGCTTCGGCTCCTGGGCCATCGGTGCCACCGAAATCCAGCAGGAAGCCATGCTGCTGCCGGGCATCAAGCTCGTGGAGAACGGCGTGCTGCGCCAGGATCTGTGGCAGATGATCATGGGCATGACCCGCCTGCCCCATGTCCTGGGCCTCGACCTCAAGGCGATGATTGCGGCCAACACCGTGGCGGCCCGCCGCCTGGTCGAACTGATGGACCGCTATGGCGGCGACACGGTCGAGACCATCATGGCAGAGGAGATCGCCAGTTCCGAGCGCCAGATCCGCCAGGTCCTTTCAGCCCTTCCCGACGGCGTCTTCCGGGCGCGCGATTATATCGAGCATGACGGCCACGAGAACGTGCTCTACCGCGTCTGCGTCACCGCAACCAAGAAGGGCGACCGCCTCACCCTCGACATGACGGGGACCTCGCCGCAAGCGCCCGGCTTCATCAATTGCACGGCCTCGGGCATGCGCGGCGCCGCTCTCACCGGGCTCCTGCCGATCCTCGCGCCGCGCATTCGCTGGAACGAGGGCATCCTGCGCGCCGTCGATTTCGTCGCGCCCGAAGGCATCTTGTGCAACGCCTCCTGGCCGGCTCCGGTTTCCTCGGGCACGATCTCGACGGCCTGGATCGTCCAGAACGTCGTCGTTGCCGCGCTGTCGCGCATGGTGGCCTGCTCGCCCGAACATGCCGGCGAAAGCCAGGCCGTCACCAAGGGCCACATGATGGTGATGACCCTGGCGGGGCAGGACCGCGACGGCGGGCCGTTCGGCACCTTCCTGCTCGACTCGACGGCGGGTGGTGGCGGTGCCTTCCCCGATCATGACGGCCTCGACGGCTCCGGCGATTTCTGCGTGCCGCGACCGGCCATCGCCAATGTCGAGGCCAATGAGGCGAACGGACCCTTCCTCTACCTTTTCCGTGCCTTCGTACCCGATAGCGGCGGCCCCGGCCGCCAGCGCGGCGGCGCCGGCGCCTCCCTCGCCATCGCACCTTATGGTACCGACGCCCTGCATGCCATGATGCTCGGCCATGGCGTGGAGGTGCCCAATGCGGTGGGCCAGTTCGGCGGCCTGCCCGGCGCCTGCGGCCGCAACGTCATCCGCCGCGACGCCGGCGATCCGGCCGCCCTCGCAGGCCTTGCCGGCGATCTCGACGAATTGCTGGCTGCCGGAGTCGAGCAGCTCGGCCCCAAACCCGGCCGCATGCGCCTCACCTCGCGCGACGTGCTCGGCTATGCCTTCCAGGGCGGTGGTGGCTATGGCGACCCGCTGCTGCGCGATCCTGCCGCCGTGCTCGGCGATGTCGCGAACCGCCATGTCAGCCTCACGGCGGCGGCCGCCCAATATGGCGTGGTGATCGCGAAGGGCACAGTCGACCTCTCCGCAACCGAACAGGCCCGGGCCGCGATCCGCAGCCGGCGCCTGGCCGGCGCCACGCCCAAGCATGCTCCCGGCAAAGGGGAGTTCACCATCGCCGAGGGGCGCTTTGCCTGTGGCTGCGGTTGCGACCTCGGCCCCGTTACGGCGAACTGGAAGGACAGGGTGCGCAGCTATCGCATCGAGCCGGAGACCTACGGACCGCATATCCGCACGCATGCCGATCTCGAACTGCGCGAACATGTCTGTATCGCCTGCGGCACGCTGCTGGAAGCCGAAGTCGTGCGCAAGGACGAAGCTTCCCTGGTCACGCTACAGCTCGACGTCCACCAGAGCCAGCCCGAACACGCGGCGGCCTGATCCGGCCCGCAGGAAAGGAACCCATCATGCAATCTTACCCGTCACGCGGCGCCGTCATCGTCACTGGCGCCGGCCAGGGCATCGGGCGCCGGCTCGCTCTCACGCTCGCCGGCGAAGGCGTCGATGTCTGCATCGCCGACTGGAACGAGGACAAGGGCCGCGCGGTGGCCGAGGAAGACACGCCGGGCACCGGCCGGCGCCTGTTCGTGCGCACCAATGTCGCCGATGAGGCCAGTTGCCAGGGAGCCGTCGCGGCGGCGGTCGAAGCCTTCGGCGGTGTGTTTGGCCTGGTCAACAACGCCTCGATCTTCTCCACCTTGAAGATGCGTCCCTTCTGGGAAATCCCCTCCGACGAGTGGGACCAGGTCCAGGCCGTCAATCTCAAGGGCGTCTTCAACATGACGCGTGCCGCTCGTGAGGCGCTGGTGGCATCGGGCGAAGGCTCGGTGGTCAACGTGGCTTCCTCGACCATCCTGTTCGGGCGGCCCAATTATGCTCATTACGTCTCGTCCAAGGCCGGCGTGATGGGTCTGTCGCGGGCCATGGCGCGCGAGCTCGGTGGCCACTCGATCCGGGTCAACACGCTGACGCCTGGCCCGACCTTCACGGAGGTCGAACGGGCGACCGTGACGCCCGAGCAGAAGGCCGCGATGATCGAGCAGCAATGCCTCAAGCGCGCCGGCGGCCCCGACGACATCGCCGATGCCATCGCCTTCCTGCTTTCCCGCCAGGCCCGCTGGATTACCGGGCAGCTCCTCAATGCCGATGGCGGCATGATCACCCATTGATGTCAGGCCACCCGCACGGGTGGCCGGAAAGAGCACGCAGACATGGCTTACGCGATAGAACATGACAGGATGCTGATCGGCGGCGAACTGGTGCACGCTTCGAGCGGCGAGTTCGACATTTCCATCAACCCCGCCACCGAGGAAGCGATCGGCCGTTCCCCGCGCGGCACGGCCGAGGACGTCGAGCGTGCCTTTGCCGCCGCCGACGCCGCCTGGCCTGCCTGGGCCGCCCTCACCCCGTCCGAGCGCGGGGCCCGCATGCGCGCCTTCGGCGAGGCCCTGCGCGCCCGCGCCGAAGAGTTCCTCAAGATCGAGGTCGCCGACACCGGCAACACCATCACGCCGATGCGCGGCGATGTCGGCCATGCCGTGGACAGCCTGACCTACTATGCCGGCCTCATTCACGAACTCAAGGGCGAGACCATTCCCGCCACGGCCGAGAACCTGCATCTGACCGTGCGGGAGCCCTATGGCGTGGTGGCGCGCATCGCGCCCTTCAACCATCCCTTGATGTTTGCCGTCGCACGCACCGCCGCCATGCTCGCGGCCGGCAATGCGGTGATCGTCAAGCCGCCGGAGACGAGCCCCCTGTCGGCGCTGCTGCTGGCCGAGGTCGCGCGCGAGGCCCTGCCGCCGGGCGTGTTCAACATCGTCACCGGCCCCGGCGCCACGGTGGGCAATGCCATCGTCCGCCACCCCGGCATCAAGCGCATCGCCTTCATCGGTTCGCCCCAGACCGGACGCGCCATCCAGCGCTCGGCCGCCGAAGTGGCGGTCAAGCATGTGACGCTGGAGCTGGGCGGCAAGAACCCTCTGATTGCCTTTCCCGACACCGACCCCGAGATCATCGCAGCCGCTGCCGTGCGCGGCATGAACTTCAGCTGGCAGGGCCAGTCCTGCGGATCGACCAGCCGGCTGCTCCTGCACGAGGACATCCATGATGCCGTGCTCGAGCGCGTGGTCGAGAAGGTTTCCCACCTCAAGCTCGGCGATCCCTTCGATCCTGCCACCGACATGGGCCCTCTCAATTCACGCCTGCAATTGGAAAAGGTCGTTTCCTTTTTCGAAAACGCCAGGGATGACGGCTCGCGCCTGATGACGGGCGGCCGCAGGCCCTTGGGCGAGCGCTTCGCCAAGGGATTCTGGGTCGAGCCAACAGTCTATGCCGACGTCAAGCCCGGCATGCGGCTATGGCAGGAGGAGGTATTCGGCCCCATCCTGTCGGTCGGGCGCTGGAAAACGGTGGACGAAGCGGTGAACCTTGCCAACAGCACCGAATATGGCCTGACGGGCGCGGTGTGGACCAACGATATCCGCAACGCCCTCAATGTCGCCCGCAGGATCCGTTCCGGCCACGTCTGGATCAATGGCTGCTCCAACCATTTCCTCGGCGTTCCCTTTGGCGGCATGAAGAATTCCGGTGTCGGCCGTGAGGAAGGCATCGAGGAGATGATCTCCTACACCGAGGCCAAGACCATCAACATCATGCTGGGCTGAGCCGACCGCGAAGGTCCATCAGGCGGGTTCGAGAAGACGGGCTTCCCGCTTGAGCCAGTCTATGAACAGATCGACGGCCTTCTTCCGTGCCTTGCGCCGGGGCGCGATGAAGAAATAGGCGCTTTGCGTGACGATGGCTTCATTCGTGAGCCTGACCAGCCGGTTCTGGATCAGCAGATCCTCGACCAGCCGGCGCCAGCCGAGCGCGATGCCATGACCGTTCAAGGCGGCATAGATCGCCTCGGTATAGAAGCTGCAATGCATTCCCGAGGCTTTGCCGGGAGCCGCGACGGAGAACGCCGCAAGCCACTCGGCCCAATTGGTCCAGGTGGGGTCGGCGGTATCGTTGGTGATCAGAGGATAGCGCGTGAGCTGGGCGAGATCTCTGATCTCTCCGATCTCCCGCGCATAATCGGTGCTGCAGATGGGAAAGATCTCGTCGCGGAAGAGAAATTCAGCGTCACTGTCAGGCCAAAAACCGCTCCCGAAACGGATAGCCAGATCCACGTCCTCGCCGTCGACCTTGACGGCATTGTCCTGCGTGATGATGCGCAGCCTGATGTTGGGATGGGCTTTCGAGAAGGAGGCAATGCGGGGGAGAAGCCAGAAATGGGAAAAGGCTATCGTCGCCGCGATGGCAAGATCGTCTTCCGCCTCTTCCTTCGACCAGTCCGAGATCGTCTCCGCAATGAGATTGAAGGCCGTCGAGGTCGTGGACGAAAGCTGCTTTCCCTTCTCGGTCAATTCGACCCGCCTGTGCAGGCGCCGGAACAAGGGAAAGCCGAACATATCCTCCAGGAGATGGATCTGGCGGCTGATCGCCGCCTGGGTGACGCCCAGTTCCGCGGCCGCCCTAGTGAAACCGCCCAGGCGCGCCACCGCCTCGAAGGCGGTGAGAGCGGTGAGCGGAGGAAGCTTTCGCCGCAGATTGGCCATGACCTACAGCCCTCGGGAATTCTGACGCGCCGAATGCACCGTGATGACGGTGGCGTCACCCAATACGCATTACATTGAGTTATGGGAAATGCAAACATTTGTGCCGTTGAGTGGGCGGTTTCAAGCGCGCAATATGGGAGGAAATCTGGTGAGGAAAACTCATGCTCAATACATTCTCGTCTGTGATTTCGCCCCTGCTGGATCAGCGCATGGCGGGCCATGCCCTTCCCGCCGGCCTCTACACGCGCGAGGATGTCTTCAAGGCGGATCTGGAGGTGTTCTTCCGCCGGCACTGGATCTTTGTCGGGCTGGAGTGCGACGTCCCCGAGCCGGGCGATGCTCATGTGATCGATCTCGGCAGCTCCAGCATCATTCTGCTGCGCGACGACGACGGCCAGATCCGGGTGCTTCACAATGTCTGCCGCCATCGCGGCGCCCGCCTGCTGGACAGCGGTACTTCGATCGTCTCGAAGCTCGTCTGCCCCTATCATCGGTGGACCTATGAGCTGTCGGGCGAACTCGCCTACGCCCCGCATATGGGTACGACCTTCGACAAGACCTGCAGGAGCCTCAAGCCCGTTCACTTCCGGTCGATCGGCGGGCTCATCTATGTCTGCCTTTCGGACAATCCCCCCGAAGACATCGGCACGCTCGAGACCGTGATGCGGGAGCGCCTAGCGCCCTACGACATCGCGAACAGCAAGGTCGCCTTCCAAAGCGAGATCATCGAGAAGGGCAATTGGAAGCTGACCATCGAGAACAATCGGGAATGCTATCACTGCTCGTCCAATCACCCCGAGCTCTGCGTCTCCTTCATCGATCTCGATTTCGGCTTCGATCCGGCCAGCCTGAGCCCCGAGGACCGGGAAGAAGCCGAGAAGCACCAGGCTCTCTACGAGGCACGCACCAGGGCCTGGGAGGCTGAAGGCCATCCCTCGGCACCAGTCGAGCAACTCGTCGACTGCGCCACCAATTTCCGCACCCAGCGCCTGATCATCGCGGGTGCCGGCGAGTCCCAGACGCCGGATGCCACCGCCGCCTCCTCCAAGCTGCTTGGCTCGATGACGCGCAAGGATCTCGGCGACGTCCATCTATGGGGCCATAATTGCTGGCATCATTTCATGGGCGACCATGCCGTGAGCACCCTCATCATTCCGCTCAGCGCCGACGAGACCCTCGTCCGCACGAAATGGCTGGTGCACAAGGACGCCGTCGAGGGCCGCGACTACGATCTCGACAAGCTCACCAATGTGTGGCTCGCCACCAACGAGCAGGATGCGCAATTGGTCGCGCGTTCCTATTCGGGGGTTCTGGATCCGGCCTATGAGCCCGGCCCCTATTCCCCCTTCACCGAAGGCCAGCTCGACAATTTCGTCAGCTGGTACATCGATCGGATGCGCGCCAATGGCTACTGACGGCTCGCTGCAGGCAGGTGCCGGCATGACCATTGCTCCCCACGCCGAAGCGTTCGACCTGCTCCTCTGCGTCGATGTCCATGACGAAACGCATGACGTGAAAAGCTTCACCTTCCTGTCACCCGAGGGAAAGGCCTTCGATTTCGAGGCGGGCCAGCACCTGTCGCTCGAGCTGGAGATCGACGGCTTGCCCGAAAGCCGCTGCTACAGCATGTCTTCCTCGCCGGCGAGGCGGAAGGCCATCACCGTCACGGTGAAGCGCACGGAAGGCGGCCGCGTCTCGAACTGGCTGCACGACAATCTCGTCCCCGGCATGACGGTCAAGGCCTTGGGGCCGCTTGGCGCTTTCGTGCGGCCAGCAGCCGCGCCGGCCAAGCTCGCGCTGCTGTCGGGCGGCTCGGGCATCACCCCGATGATGTCCATCGTCAGGGATATTGCCGATTCCGCGCAAGCCGCGGACGTGGTCTTCGTCCATGCGGCGAGGACGCCGCGCGATCTCGTCTTCCGCGACGAGCTTTGCGTGCTGGCGAACCGGTTGAAGGGCCTGCGGCTGCTCCTGCTTCCCGAGCAGCTCATCGGCGAACCGTCCTGGCCGGGATTGACCGGGCGGATATCCAAGGCGTTCCTGTCGCTGGCCATCCCGGATCTCACCGAGCGTGTCATCATGTGTTGCGGCCCGGCGCCCTTCATGCAGGCCGTCCGCTCCTTCAGCGCCGAATTGGGCAGCCCGGCCCACAATTACTACGAGGAGAGCTTCGACAGTGTCGGCGTCGAGGAGCCAGCTGCCGATATCACGCCGCAGGCGAGACTCTTCAAGGTCGAGTTCGCCAAGCAGTCGCGGACCATCGAGGTAGCCGGCGAGCAGACGGTGCTGTCGTCAGCCAAGAAGGCGGGCGTTCGCCTTCCCTCGTCCTGCGCCAATGGCCTATGCGGCACCTGCAAATCCAGGCTCGTCAGCGGCAGCGTCGACATGCAGCACAATGGCGGCATCCGTCAACGCGAGGTCGAGGCGGGCTTCTTCCTGCCCTGCTGTTCCAAGCCGCTGAGCGACCTGGTGATCGACAGATAGCTTCCGCCACAAGGTTCATTGCACCCTGCAACGGTGGACCAATGCCTCCGGGATGGCAGGCATCCTTGCCTGTCATGCCGGGAAGAGGCGATTTCGATCCAAGATGCTACGATGGCATGAACGCCGTCCCGCCCAGGAGCGGGACGGCGTTCATGCCATCGTCGCCCTGGTTTGCCGCGCCCCGACAATGGGCACTATCAGGGTCAACAGGGCGCCCGAATACGGCTCCAGACCTGTACATTTATGTCTACTAAATAGACACAATTGACGCTATGCTAGACATTCATGTGCATTTCGCTTGATCGCCGATTTGCCGTTGATGGAGGGGGCGTCATGGAGCAGGTTTTGGGCGAAACGGGCTGGCGGGGCTCGGCCGAGGTCTGGCTGGAGGCGGCCTATGAACTCCTGCTCGAATCCGGGGTCAGCACGCTCAAGATCCTGCCTTTGGCCAAGAAGCTCGGCCTGTCGCGAACCAGCTTCTATTGGTTCTTCAAGGACCGCGAGGAACTCCTCGGCGCCCTGATCGAGCGCTGGCGCGACAAGAACACCGGCAATCTCGTCAAGCAGGCGCAGGCCTATGCCGAGTTGATCGCGGAAGCGATGCTCAATGTCAACGATTGCTGGATCGACAAGACGCTGTTCGACGCCCAGTTCGAATTCGCCGTGCGGAGCTGGGCCCTCGAATCGCCGGACATCCTCGCCGAAGTGCAAACTGCCGACCAGATACGCCTCGACGCCCTTGCGCAGATGTTCACGCGTTTTGGCTATACCGCGATCACAGCCGATGTGCGGGCCAGAACGACCTACCTCACCCAGATCGGCTATATCTCGATGCAGACGCAGGAAGACGTTGCCCTTCGCATGAAGCGCATTCCCGAATATGTCGAGATCTTCACCGGCGTAAGGCCGGAACAGCGTGAGCTCGACCGTTTCCATGCAAGGCATGGCTTCAAGTGAGAGCCTTTTTGCAAGGCCTGATCGACCCGGAGGGTCCTCAGGACTCCCTATCGGCCCGGAGCGCCCAGAAGGCGAATAGCGGCGTTGCGAGCGAGCGCATTGCATGCCGGATACCGGGCCTGTTGTAGAACGAGCCGCCGATACCCGGCGAAAACCAGTCTCCCTGCCCCTGACGGAACTCGCCGTCGGACAGCACCAGATAGACCTCTTCGGGAGCATGGTCATGGTCGGGATAGCGCACCTTCGGCGCCATCAGCGACACGCCGAGCCAGACGTCGCTGCGCTCCTCCAAGCCTCCGGGGCCCAGAAGCATCGCGTTGGCGTGGCTGTCGTCGAAATTGCCGCTGGCGGTGCTGTCATTGTTCGGACGCCGGCGCCATTGGAGGTTGGGCTCGACCTCCCTGAAACGCTGCAGCAGCTTGTCGAGCGTGGCTTGGCCCGTTTCGACACCAAGGGCAACATCGAGCTGTTCGCAAACCGGCAGACGCCCGCCGGGGCCGGACCGCACAGCGCCCGGTTCTTCCAACGCCGAGAAGATCTCGGCGATGGATTTCCGCGCCTTCGGATCCTGTGCAAATTGGCCGAAAGCTGCCTTGGCCGCCTCGACGAAGTGCTGAAGAGCCGCGCTGCGCTGTGTCATTGAAAGCCTCTCCCAGTCCGGCGAGCTTCGAAAATCATGGCACCGAGCTCAAAGATCCTTGGCCAGCCTAAGAGCATCATAGATGGCCGCATGGGTATTGCGAGCCGCAACCGCGTCCCCGATGCGGAAGAGCTGATACTTGCCCTCACCGTTGCGAACCACGGATTGAGGCTCCCCCGCGATCAGTTGATCATAAGACATCTCGCCGAGATTGCTCGAGGACGGCTTCAATTCGAAATAGAGATCGTCGAGCGGAATCGTGCCGTGATTGACGACGATCTGATCAAAGCTGCGCTGCCTGACAATGCCGCCATAGTCGCTGCCGATATGGGCAACCAGCAGGTTCCCGGATTTTTCGACGGCATGGAGGCGGTAGGTGACGGTGAAGGCGACATCCAGCTTCTGCAAGCTGCGCATATAGGGCACGAGGTTCATTGCCATGACTTCCGGCGCGAAGGAACGGTCGGGCGTCATGATCTCCACCTTCGCCCCGGCCTGCGCCAGCATCTCCGCCGCCTGCAATCCAGCGTGATCGCCGGCATCGTCGAAGATGAGCACGTTGGAGCCGGGCTTGACGTCGCCGGAGATGATGTCCCAGGCCGAGACGACGAGGTCGTTGCCCTTGGACAGCACCTCGGTGTGCGGCAGCCCGCCCGTGGCGACAACAATCACGTCCGGATTCTCGGCTTCGATCCTGTCGGCGTCCGCCCAGCTATCGAAATGGAAGGTCACGCCCAGCTTCTCGCACTGGCTCATGCGCCATTCGATGATGCTGATCATTTCCTTGCGCCGCGGGCTTTGGGCGGTGAGCCTGACCTGCCCGCCCGGCTTGCCTGCCGCCTCGAAGACAACGACCCGATGCCCCCGCTCGCCGGCGACGCGTGCCGCCTCCAGGCCTGCCGGGCCTGCGCCGATGACGACCACGGTCTTGCGGACCTTGGCTTGTTGCAGGGCATGCGGCATGGTCAGCTCGCGGCCGGTGGCCGGATTGTGGATGCAATAGGCGGCCCCGCCCTGATAGATGCGGTCGAGGCAGTAATTGGCGCCCACGCAGGGCCGGATGTCGTCCTCGCGCTTTTCGATGATCTTGCGCACCAAATGCGGGTCCGTCATGTGGGCGCGCGTCATCCCGATCATGTCGACCTTGCCGGCGGCGATGGCGTGGCGTGCCGTGGCGACATCCGGAATCTTCGCGGCATGGAAGGTCGGGAATTGCGTCGCTGCGCGGATCTCGCCGGCGAAGTCCAGATGGGGCGAATTGGCCATGCCCTGGATCGGGATGACGTCGGTCAGCCCGGCATCGGTATCGATATGGCCGCGGATGACGTTGAGAAAATCGATCAGGCCGCTCTCCTTGAGGCGGCGTGAAATCTCCAGGCCCTCTTCCTTGGTCGTACCGCCCTCGAGCTGTTCGTCGGCAGTATAGCGCACGCCGACAATGAAGTCGGGGCCGACGCGCTCGCGGATGGCCTTCAGCACGTCGAAGCCGAAGCGCAGGCGATTTTCCAGCGAACCGCCATAGGGGCCTTCCAGCTCGTTGGTGAGCGGCGACCAGAACTGGTCGATGAGATGGCCATAGGCTTCCAGCTCGATGCCGTCCATGCCGCCGGCCTTCATGCGCTCGGCCGCATCGGCGAAGTCCTTGATGATCCGCTCGATGTCCCAGTCTTCCAGCTTCTTGGGAAAGGCGCGATGCGAGGCTTCCCTCTGGTGGGAAGGCGCCACGACAGGCAGCCAGTCGCCCTTGTCCCAGCGCGTGCGGCGGCCGAGATGCGTGAGCTGGATCATGACAGCCGCGCCGTGCTCGTGAACCGCGTCGGTCAGGTCCTTGAGCCAGGGCACGATCTCGTCCTTGTAGGCGAGCAGATTGTTGAAGACCGGCGGGCTGTCCTTTGAAATGGCAGCGGACCCCGCCGTCATGGTCATGGCAACCCCGCCCTTCGCCCGCTCCACGTGATAGGCCCGATAGCGTTCCTTCGGCATGCCGTCCTCGGGATAGGCCGGCTCATGAGAGGTCACGATGATGCGGTTGCGCAGCTTGAGATGCTTGAGCTGAAAGGGCTGCAGGAGGGGGTCGTTCGACATGGCTCGGGATCCAGCGTTGCATGTGCCTCAAAAGGCTAGGCAGAATGTACACTGGTGTCAATCGAACTCTAACGGTCTAGTCATGTTTTTTGACAATGGTGTACATTTTTATTGCTTCTAAACGCGTGGCTATGGCAGCATGGGTTTCGTCCATGAGCGGCGACGCTTTCCGATAGGGGAGTTTGTGGTCGTTTCATTGCCAGGCATGGTTTCCGGCTGACCACATGAGCGGTTCACGATGAGCAGGCCCCTGAAAATCGGTGTGATCGGTGCAAATGGCTGGCTCGGCGGCGCCATCGTCCAGGCCCTGCTGGACGCCGGCCTGACATCGCCCGAGCATCTGGTCCTCTCCCTGCGCAGTGGGGAACCCGCGCGCTTTCCCACTGCGCGCTGGACCCGGGACAATCAGGATCTCGCCGACAGCGTCGATCTCATCATCGTCAGCGTGCGCCCGGCGGACTGGCCGGCGCTGAACGTCAAGGCTGCGGGTAAACTCATCATCTCCGTCATGGCCGGTATTTGCCTGGAACAGCTAATCTCGGGCCTCGGTTCTGAGCGCGCGGTGCGTTCGCTGCCCAACGCGGCAGCCGAAGTGCGGGCATCCTTCACGCCCTGGATCGCGTCCCCGGCGGTATCAGCCGAGGAGCGCCGCCTCGTCGGCCGGATTTTCGAGGCGTGCGGCAGGAGCGCCGAACTTGGGAGCGAGCGCGAGTTGGACTACCTGACCGGTCTTGCAGGCTCAGGCCCTGCCTTTCCGGCGCTGCTGGCGACGGCGATGATGCGCCATGCCACCGCCCACGGCATCGAAGCCGCAGTGGCCCGCCAGGCGGTGACCGCTCTTCTCGTCGGCACGGGACGGCTGTTCGAAAAGAACGGCGATGACCCAGAGAGCACCGTCGAGGTCTTTCTCGATTACCGAGGTACGACAGCCGCCGCCATCGAGGCGATGAAGGCGGGCGGCTTCGACCAGGCTGTCGGGGCTGGCCTCGCTGCGGCATTCCAGAAATCCATCAGCATGGGCCTGCCAGCCTAGCTGCAAGGGGCACGGTGACGGCGGCGCACCGACAGCCTGACAAAGCCGCCTGAAGCAGAGGGAAATGACCGTGAAGAAACTATTGTTGACGAGCTGCCTTGCTCTCGGCCTGGTCGGGCCGATGTCGCTGGCTCAGGCGGCCGAATGCGGCTCGGTATCCATTGCCAGCATGAACTGGCAGAGCGCCGAAGTGCTGTCCAACATCGACAAGTTCATCCTCAACAACGGCTATGGCTGCACCGCCGAGATCACGGTGGGTGACACGGTGCCGACGATCACCTCCATGGCCGAGAAGGGCCAGCCCGACATCGCGCCGGAAGCCTGGATCGATCTGCTGCCTGACGTGGTCAAGCGCGGCATGGACGATGGCAAGCTGGTGACGGCAGCGACCTCCCTGCCCGATGGCGGCGTGCAGGGCTGGTGGATTCCCAAATATCTCGCCGATGCCCATCCCGACATCAAGACGATAGGCGACGCCCTCAAGCATCCCGAGCTCTTCCCCGATCCCGAGGACTCCAGCAAGGGCGCCATCTACAACGGTCCGCAAGGCTGGGGCGGCACAGTGGTGACCGCGCAGCTCTACAAGGCCATCAATGCCGAGAAGTCCAATTTCAGGCTGGTCGATACCGGTTCGGCGGCCGGCCTCGACGGCTCGATCGCCAAGGCTTACGAACGCAAGAAGGGCTGGCTTGGCTATTACTGGGCCCCGACCGCCTTGCTCGGCAAATATGAGATGGTGCGCCTCGACCCCGGCTATCCGCGCGACGAGGCGGAGTGGAAGCGCTGCAACACCGTAGCCGATTGTGCCGATCCCAAGCCCAATTCCTGGGTTCCCGACAAGGTCTATACGCTGGTCGCCAAGAAGTTCTCCGAACGTGTCGCTCCCGATGTCATGGACTACCTGAAGAAGCGCGCCTGGCACAACGACACCGTCAACAAGGTGATGGCCTGGATGACCGACAACCAGGCCAATGGCGAGGACGGCGCCAAGCACTTCCTGAAGGAAAATCCCGACATCTGGACCCAGTGGGTGTCGCCGGCCGCCGCGGACAAGATCAAGGCCGCGCTCTGATAGCAAAAAGGCGGCGCGCGTCCGGCGCGCCGCTTTCGTGACGCCCATAGCAAAAACAACAGGGGCGCCGTCGCGGCGAAGAGGGGTTATCCGATGGAATGGTTCTACAAGTTTCCCCATATGAACGATGACAGCCTTCGCGACTTGAAGAAGGCGATCGACGAGGGGTTTCGCACGTTCACCCGCACCTATGGCGATGCCATCGAGAGCTTCTTCTCGCCGCTTCAGTATTTCCTGATGCAGGCCGAGCGCTTCATGACGCAGACGCCTTGGCCGATCATCACTTTGATCATCCTGGCCATCGCCTGGTTCGCCAGCCGCAGTTGGAAGGTGGTGGTCGCCTGCCTCCTCACCTTGCTGGCGATCGGCTATTTCGGCATGTGGGATGACACCATGCGCACGATCTCGATGATCTTCGTGGCGACGGTGCTTTCCATCGTGATCGGCATTCCCATCGGAATTCTAATGGCGCTCAATGACCGCCTCCAGAAGACGCTCAATCCGCTGCTCGACGTCATGCAGACCATGCCGAGCTTCGTCTATCTCATCCCCGTGGTCATGCTGCTGGGCATCGGCCGCGTGCCCGGCCTTATCGCCGTGGTCATCTACGCCATTCCACCCATCATCCGCCTAACCAATCTCGGCATCCGCCTGGTCGACAAGGATGTCCTCGAGGCGGCCGATGCCTTCGGATCCTCCGGCTGGCAGAAGCTCAAGAACGTCCAGCTCCCCCTCGCCTTGCCCACTATCATGGCCGGCATCAACCAGACGATCATGATGGCGCTCGCCATGGTCGTCGTCGCCTCGATGATCGGCGTCCAGGGGCTCGGCCAGCCCGTGCTGAAGGCCATCGCCAACCAGTATTTCACCCTCGGCATCTTCAACGGGCTGGCGATCGTCGGCATCGCCGTCATCTTCGACCGGGTCAGCCAGGCCTATGGCCGCCGCCTCCAGAAGCATCGGGAGACGGTCCATGGTTGAGGGTACGAAGCAGTACGGCATCGAAATCCGCAACCTTTCGAAGATCTTCGGCCCGAATGCCAAGGCGATGGTAGAGCTTGTCCGGCAGGGAGCGACCAAGGCCGAGCTCAACGAGCGGCATCGCCACGTCCTCGGCCTGCGCAACATCAACATCAGCATGCCGGTCGGTGGCATCCAGGTGATCATGGGCCTGTCCGGCTCGGGCAAATCGACCCTCATCCGGCACATCAACCGCCTGGTCGATCCGACCGACGGCGAAGTACTGGTGGGCGGCGAGGACGTCGTGAAGATGAACCAGCGCGAGTTGCGCGAGTTCCGCCGCCACAAGACGGCGATGGTCTTCCAGAAATTCGCGCTGCTGCCGCATCGCACCATCCTGGAGAATACGGTCTACGGCCTCGAAATTCAGGGTGTGCCGCGCGCCCGGCAGGTCGAGGAGGCGATGCGCTGGATCGAACGGGTGGGTCTCAGCGGCTTCGAAAGCCGATACCCGAACCAGCTCTCAGGCGGCATGCAGCAACGCGTCGGCCTCGCCCGCGCGCTCACCAACGACGCCCCGATCCTGCTGATGGACGAAGCCTTTTCCGCGCTCGATCCCCTCATCCGCATGGACATGCAATCCGTGCTTCTCGATCTGCAGCAGGAGATCAAGAAGACGATCGTGTTCATCACGCACGATCTCGACGAGGCTTTGCGGCTGGGTGACCGCATCGCCATCCTGCGCGATGGCGAGGTGATCCAGCAGGGTACCAGCCAGGACATCGTGCTCAATCCCGCCGACGACTACATCGAGAACTTCGTCAAGGAAGTGAACCGCGGACGCGTCATCCAGGTGGATGCGATCATGTCACCCCTCGTCGAGGGCTATGAGACGAAGGGCATGACGGTCTTGTCGGGCTCCACCCTGGAGGGCGCCATCCGGCTGCTCGCCCACCAGCCGCACGACGATGTCGCCGTCCTCGACCCGGCGGGCAAGCCCATCGGCGTGGTGAATCTCAGGCAGCTCGCGGCTGCCGTCGTGCCCTCGCACTGACGACCGGTCACCGAAGCAAGAAATCCGCGGGGCGGGGCGACAACCCGTGCCCCTCGGCAGCCCCCCTCTCAACCCACCGGATGGCCACGGTGTCCAAACAGTTTCCCCGCTTGTTCTCATCCATCGCAATCGGCAAGCACGAGCTCAGGAACAGGATCGTTTTCGGCGCCCACACCGCGAACATGGCGGTGAACGGGCTGCCGACGGAGCGCCATGCTGCCTATTATGCCGAGCGCGCCAAGGGCGGCGCCGGCATGATCGTGGTGGAGCCGATGCCGGTCCACCCCGCCGCCATTCTCACACGCGGCAATTTTCGCGTTTGTGACGACAGCGTCATTCCCGCCTTCCGGAAAGTCGTCAGCGCCATCAAGGACAACGGCGCCGTCGCCATCCAGCAGCTCTATCACATCGGCGCCCATGGCGATTCCGACAATTCATTCCATCCGCACTGGTCTCCCTCCGGGCTGCCGAGCTACCACGACAGCGACGGTTCCCATGCGATGAGCGAGGCCGAGATCCAGGAGACGATAGACGGCTTCGTGGAGGCTGCACGCCGATGCCGGGCCGCCGGTTTCGACGGCGTGGAGGTCTGGGCCGCCTATCTCGGCCTGGTCGACCAGTTCTGGACGCCCTGGACCAATCGTCGCGAGGACAAATGGGGTGGCACGCTGGAGAACCGCACGCGCCTGTCGAAGGAAATCCTTAGCCGCATCCGCAAGTCATGCGGTGAGGACTTCATCATCGGATTGGCCATCAGCGACGAGCCCGACTACAGCGTTGCGCTCAGCCGCGACGAACTGGTCGAAATCGTGAGCCTTCACGACCGGCAGGGCCTGATCGACTATGTCACTTGCGGTTCCGGCGGCTATCTCGACTTTCACAAGCTGATGCCGACCTTTCTCTATCCGGAAAAACTCGGCGCGGATCTGGCTGCCAGGATCAAGACCGTCACGACGCATGCACTCGTCATTGCCGAAAGCCATATCCGCACGCCCGAAAATGCCGAGACTGTCCTGAGCGAAGGCTCTGCAGACCTTGTTTCCATCGTGCGCGGCCAGATCGCCGACCCGCATCTGGCCAGAAAGGCCAGTGAAGACCGGGCCGACGACATCAGGGGCTGCATCTCCTGCAACCAGATGTGCTGGGGACGTCGCTCGCGCGACTATTGGATCAGTTGTCTGATCAACCCCTCCGTCGGGCGTGAGTTCATGTGGGGCGGCGACCGTTTCGAGCCGGCGGCTGCAGCAAAGCACGTCCTTGTGGTGGGCGGCGGCCCGGCAGGCCTGGAGGCCGCTCGCGTCGCCGCCGAACGCGGGCACAAGGTGACGCTGGCCGAGGCCTCCAGCCGGGTGGGCGGCAATTTCCTGCTGGCTGGCCTGCAGCCCCGCCGTGCCCAGATCCTCGATCTTCTCGCCTGGTATGAGCGTCAGTTGCTCAAGCTCGGCGTCGATGTCCGCTTGAACTGCTACATGGAGGCCGAGGACGTGACGGCGATGGCTCCGGATGTCGTCATCCTGGCCACAGGCTCCCTTCCGCCCGACACCGGCTTTCAGAAAGCTATTCCGGCGGTCGAAACGCTGCCGGGCATCGACAAGGGCAATGTCTTTTCGATCGAGGCCGTCATGAGCCGCCAGGCCCGTCTCGGCAAGCGCGTGCTGCTGCTCGACGAAGGCGGCGGCTGGCGCGGATGCGGAACGGCCTGGAAGCTGGCGGAAGAAGGCCACGAGGTCACCATCCTCACGCCGGATGCCTTTGTCGGCAAGGAATTGCAGCGCACCACCGCCGATGTTCCCTTGCGCCGGACACTCAAGAAGCTCGGCGTTACCTGGCAGGTCGAGGTCAGCATTGCCGAGTGGCACGGCCGGGGCGCCACGATCATCGACCACAACGGCGGCGAAAGATCGTTCCTTGCAGCCGACAGCCTGGTGCTCGCCATGACCAATATCCCGGCAAACTGGCTCGCCACGGACCTTGCGGCCCAAGGCGTTCCCTATGTCGAGATCGGCGATTGCGCCGCGCCCCGCCAAGCACCCTATGCCTTTTTCGACGGCCGAAAAATCGCCCTCGGCCTTTGACCGCTGCTGAAAAGCAAGACGTGGCGCGCCGGCAGTCCTCTCGCCATCACCCGGCCCTTTCCCGAAGGCACCCGTACCCGGCCTTGCCAAGCCATTCAGACTCGTATATTGGCCTTGTTTAACGATAAACAAGGAGCGTGCTTTGCCCAAAACCCATACCGGCTTTCATGGGGTCTACCCGATGATCTATGCCTATTTCGACGCTGAGGGTGGACTGATCGAAGCCCCCGTGAAGGCTTCGGTCGAAGCGATGATCCGCCATGGTGTCCACGGCCTGGCCGTGCTCGGCCTCGCCTCCGAGGTCAACAAATTGTCTCGTGCCAGTCGGCTGCAGCTTCTCGATTGGGTCAGCGAGGCGAATGCCGGGCGCGTACCGCTCAGCGTTACCGTGGCCGAGAACAATGTCACCGGTCAGGTCGAGTTCGCCAGGCTGGCCAAGGAGCGCGGCGCCAACTGGCTGGTGCTGCAGCCTCCGCCCGTCTCGCCGATCAACGAGTCCGAGCTTCTCGCCTTCTTCAGCGCCGTCATCGACAAGGTCGACCTGCCTGTCGGCATCCAGAACGCGCCGCAATATCTGGGCATCGGCCTCTCCAATGCCGGCCTCAGAGAACTCGCCCGCCGCCACGCCAATTTCCGCCTGGCCAAGACCGAAGGCAGTGCCGTTGCAATTGCCCGGTTGGTCGAAGAAACCGAGGGCATGTTTGACGTGTTCAACGGCCGCGGCGGCTTCGAGCTGCCCGACATACTGCGCGCGGGTGCTGCCGGTGTGATCCCGGGGGGCGAGAGCTTCGATGTCTTCGTCAAGGTGTATGACGCCATGCGGGCCGGTCACGCGGAAGAAGCAGAAAGGCTCTATCGCGAAGTTTTGCCGCTCATCGTCTTCCTAGAGGAGAGCATCGACCATCTGGTGACTTACGGCAAACAGGTCGCTGCCTTGCGCCTCAACGCGGACGCCGGCAAACCGGCGTTGCCCTCGACGGTGTGCACGCCCTTCGGCCTGGCGGCAATCCGCCGCTTCGCGGACGCCCTCGGCAAACTCTAAGCGTCTTGCGATTTGGCGGAATCGCCAGGAAGCGTTCCTGCTCCGGAGCATCAAGCCTTCCAGGCCGCGCAGAAGTGCGGCCCGGCCATAACAATCAAGCCATCAGACAGAACCAGAAGGGAAAGAGACATGACCGTTCGGATGACCCGCCGCCATTTTGCCGCCGCTCTCGCGGGCATGGCTGGCGCAGGCCTTATCGCCCCAACCATCGCCCGTGCAGAGACCGAGGATCTGCTCGCCCAGATCAAGAAGCGCGGCTTCCTGCGCGTCGGCACCTTCAGCATTCCGCCCGAGACCTGGATCGACATCGGCAGCGGTGAATGGAAGGGCATCGATGCCGATTTCACCAGGGCGATCGCCAAGTCGATCGGTGTCGAGGTCGATCCGGTCGTTCTCGTCCACGGTGCCCTTGCACCGGCCCTGGAGGCGGGTCGCGTCGACGTCATCGCCGGCCTCTACCGCACCGCCGAGCGCGAGAAGGTGATGGCTTACAACAAGGTGCCTTTCTGGTACGGCATCGACGTGCTCGTCACCCGCAAGGAAGGCGGTATCGACAAGGTGGAGGATCTCAAGGGCAAGGTCATCGGCACGGTACGCGGCTCGGCCCAGGAGCTGGAAGCGGAAGAGTTGAAGAAGCGCTTCGGCGCCCAGGACATTCGCAAGTTCGATGCCGCCGACCCCATGCTGCTCGATCTCAAGGCCGGCCGCCTCGATGCAGCGATCTGGTGGGGCTATACCTTCGACTATGCCGTCCAGAAAAACCCGTCCTATGACTTCAAGGTGGTGGAATATCTCCCGCCCGAATATCTGGGCAGCGAAAAATTACCGGCGACGCATTACGTCTTTGCGCGCAAGGGCACGCAAACTCTGGTCGAGGCCTTCGATGCCGAGATCCGCCGCTTGCAATCGGCCGGCGAGGACAAGAAAATCATGGAAAATTACGGCCTGAGCAACCCAGCCTATATCACCGGCGTGCTGAAGTGATGCCCACGGGAACGCGACGCGACTTGCATGTGGCGTCGTGTTCCCTGTCCCTGGATCAAAGTGCGGTTTCTTCGGACCGAACCTTGCTCTCCACCTCCTTGTTTCAATGCATTTTCTTGATCAAGAAGTCTGCCGGCTTCTTTGGAAAATGCTTTGGCGACTGACCTTTTGTCCGGAGTCCCCCGCTCATGGCGGATTTTCTCGACCTCGCCCAGCGCTACTTTCCCTATATCCTGCGCGGCGCGGTGGTGACCCTCGAACTGACCGTGTTGTCCCTGGTCGGCAGCATCATTCTCGGCCTGGCTCTCGCTTTGGCGCGTATGAGCCCGATGCGCTGGCTGAAAGTCATTGCAGGCATCTATATCGAACTCGTCCGGGCCACGCCGGCCCTGCTGCAGCTCTTCATCATCTATTTCGGCCTGACCAGCTTCGATATCCGCCTGGGTCCCTTCGCCGCGGCGGCGCTCACCCTCGGCCTGATCGGCGGCGCCTATGCGGCCGAGGTGTTCAGGGCCGGCATCGAAGCGGTCGATCGCGGCCAGTACGAAGCCGCGCGCAGCCTCGGCATGCCCACGCCGCTCGCCATGCGGCGCATCATCCTGCCCCAGGCCGCCGTACTGATCCTGCCGCCGTTCACAAATTTCGTCATCGCCATGATCAAGGATACCTCGCTGGCGCTGACGATCGCCGTGCCTGAGATCATGTACCGCTCCTATGACGCGGCCAGCCAATCCTTCCGCAGCCTGGAAATCTACGTCATGGCCGGCGTCATCTATGTCGCGATCTGCCTGCCGCTGTCGCAGCTGGCCAAAGCGCTCGAACGGCGAAAGGCCCCCCGATGACCGAGATCCTGACGCTTCAGGGCCTGCGCATGGCCTTCGGCAGCCATGAGGTGCTGCGCGGCATCGACCTATCGGTCGCCGAAGGCGAAAGCATCGCCATCATCGGGCCGAGCGGTTCGGGCAAGAGCACGCTGCTGCGCTGCCTCAACCGGCTGGAACAGCCGACTGGTGGACGAATGACCTTCGAGGGCCGAGAATTCACGCCGGCCTCCGACGTCAATGCCTTGCGCATGCGCATGGGCATGGTGTTCCAGCACTTCAATTTGTTTCCGCACATGACAGCGCTCGGCAACGTCATCGAAGCGCCGGTTCATGTCCGCAAATTGCCGCGTGAGACCGCGATCTCGCAGGCAAAGGCGCTGCTGGCCAGGGTGGGTCTCGCCGACAAGGCCGACGCCTATCCCTCGCAACTGTCGGGAGGGCAGAAGCAGCGGGTTGCCATTGCCCGCTGCCTGGCGATGGAACCACGCCTGCTGCTCCTCGACGAGGCAACGTCGGCGCTCGATCCGGAACTGGTCGGCGAGGTGCTGGCGGTGATCCGCGACCTCGCCCGGCAGGGCATGACCATGCTGATCGTCACCCATGAAATGGGCTTTGCCCGCGACGTCGCAGATCGGGTCATCTTCATGGATGGCGGTGTGATCATCGAGCAGGGTCCAGCTGCGCAGATCTTCGGCGCACCGCGCAACGAAAGGCTGCGGCGCTTCCTGCACGCGGTGCTCGAACGCGACGCCCCCTGAGCCACCCGGCGACAGTTTGAACATCGTACCGAAAAATCGGCGCCATGTTCAGAAAATTATGCAACAACAATGAGTTAAATAGAAATTCGTTCACAGAGAAACGTTTTATTTCTATAACTCATTGTTTCAGAAGTATTTTTGCGATCCAGCCGTTGCGGTGAAAGCGCTGCACACTTTGGCTATCCCATTTGACAAGGAACGGACATGTCGACCAGCTTCAGGCCCGATTACCACGTCGCAATCACCGGTGCCGCGAGCGGGCTGGGGGCTGCCGCGGCCCGCCATCTCGCCGCGCTCGGTGCGACGGTGGCCTGTCTCGACATCGACGAGGCAGGCGCCGCAAAGCTGGCAGCCGAAATCACCGCCAGCGGCGGCAAGTCACTGGCGGCCCGCCTCGACGTCAACGATCCCGCCGGCGTGGAAGAAATCTTCGCCAGGCTCGACCAGCACCTGCCCACTTTGGAGGCCCTGGTCAATTGCGCCGGCATCACCGGCACCACCAACATCAAGGCGCATGAGGTGGACCTGGCCGATTTCGACCGGGTGCATGCCGTCAATTTGCGCGGTGCCCTGATCATTTCGCAGGCGGCCCTGCGGCGGATGCTGCCAAAGGCCTATGGCCGCATTCTCCACGTCGCATCGATTGCCGGCAAGGACGGCAATGCCGGCATGACCGCCTATTCGGCGACCAAGGCCGGACTGATCGGCCTGGTGAAGTCGATGGGGAAGGACTATGCCACGGCCGGCATCACCGTGAACGCGCTCGCGCCCGCCGTCATCCGCACGCCGCTGGTGGAGGCCCTGCCCCAGGCAACGATCGACTACATGACCGCCAAGATCCCGATGGCGCGCTGCGGCGAACTCTCCGAAGCCGCCGAGATGATCGCCTGGATCGTCTCACCAGCCTGCAGCTTCACCACGGGCTTCACCTTCGACCTCAGCGGCGGTCGCGCGACCTATTGAGATGCGACCTGCCTGCTTCACGCCGCCTGCGCAAATCGCCTCTCGCCCTCCCCGACCAAGTCCCTGTCGAGCTCGAAGCCAAGGCCCGGGCGCTGGAGGGCCTCGATCCAGCCCTGCTTCGGATCGAGGTCGGGCGAGGTCACGATATCCTTTTGCACCAGTTGCCACATGATCTGGTTGCCGTCATCGAGATTGGGGATGGCGAGCGCGATATGATGCTCGGCACAGGTGGTGATGCCGGTGGTGAAGGAACTGTGGATGCAGATCTTCAGACCTGCCGCCTCGGCGACCGCCGCCGCCTTCAGCATCGGCTGGATGCCGCCGATCTCGCGTGGCCCGATACAGATCATGTCGGCGGCGCGCTGGCGGCAGATCTCATAGACATCGTAAAGCGTGAAGGCCGCCTGGTCGGCGACGATCGGAATGCCGACGGCTGCGCGCACATGCGCCATCGCCGGAATGCTCCAGCTTGCCGTCGGCTGCTCGATGAACTCGATCTCGAACCTCTCGAGCTTGCGGCACATGTTGATGGCCTCGTGCACGCCCCAGCCTTCATTGGCATCGAGCCGCAGGCGCGCATCGCCAATCTCCCGGCGCACCGCCGCGGTAATTTCCAGGTCGAGCTTCTCGCCTCGGCCGACCTTCAGATAGAAGACGCGCTCCCCACGTTGGCGGCCCGCGGCAGCGTCCCGCGCCAGCTCCTCGGCAGTCTCTCCCTGCAGGAAATAGAAATAGCCGACGGCCTTGCTATGGGCCCCACCCAGGAGCCGATGCACCGGCAGTCCCGCAAGTTTGCCTTGCAGATCCCACATCGCCATATCTACACCCGAGAACATCTGGTTGGCGGCGCGCATGATATTGGCGCCGTGACCGAGATATTCCTGGTGGAAGATGCGCGCTATCAAGGGCGCGACGTCATAGGGGGACTGCCCGACCAGATGACTCGCCAGCCGCCTGAGGATCGCCGCCGTTCCCGCCTGATCCGGCGCCACCGTGCATTCGCCAATGCCGACCATGCCATTGTCGGCCTCGATCTCGATCAGATTGACGGCGAAATTCTCCCTGATGCCGTAGGACCAGTGATAGGGCTGCTTGAGGGGCAGCACCAGCGGCCTGACGCGCACCTGCGAGACCTTGACCATATTGCTCGTTCCTTCCTGATATCGATGCGGGTGGCGTTGCCGATACGGGGCTTATCCTCGTCCTTCGGCAGCAAGCGTCGAGAGAGCCCGGGTTATGCGCTCCATCGCGGCCCTCGCGCGCAATGCCGTGTTGCGGGCTCGCAGGAAACTGTGCGGCAGGCCTTCCTCCTCATGCCAGGAGGCGGGGACGCCCTCGGCACGCAACCGGTTGCAATAGATCTCGCCATCGGAGGAAAGCGGATCACATTGGGCCGTGAAGACGTAGGTCGGGGGCAGATGCCCGAAGCTAGAGCCCGCCAGCGGCGTGAAGCGCGGATCGGCGCTGCAATCGATGCCGCCGGTACGCATGCCGCGATAATAGATGACGTCGCGGGTCGTCAGCAGCGGTGCGTGGGCATGGGTCAGATAGGAACCCTTGTCGAAATCGGCTCCCAGCAGGGGATAGATCAGCACCTGCCCGATCGGCCGCCGCCCCTCTTTCCCCTCATGATCCGCCAGGCAGGCGGCCAGATTGCCACCGGCGGAGTCACCCGCCAGCACAACCGGGTGCCCGAGGCCGGCCGTCACCCAGCCATAGGCGGCAATGGCATCCTCCAGCGCTGCCGTTCCCTTATGTTCCGGAGCCAGGCGATAGTCGACCGAGACGACCGTCAATCCGGTCGTCGCGCAGAACTCGGCGCAGACGTCGTCATGGCTGTCGAGACCGCCGAGGACGAAACCGCCACCGTGAAAATAGAGGATCGTCGCACGACCATTGCCTCCCTCCGCCGAATAGATCCGGATCGGAATGGCATGGCTCGGTGTCTCCACAGCCGTGGTTTCGACGGCGATGCCGGGCGGCCGGCCGGCATGAAAGGCCTGGGCCATCCGGTCGTAGACTTCCCGGTTGCGTTCGATCGACCAGTCGACGGCTTCAGGCGGATAGAAGCTGTTCGTCCGGTTGATGAAATCCCAGGTTTCGGCATCTATGAGGCGGGTGTAGTCAGGCGTCATCATCGGGTACCGCAAGCAGAAAAAATTCGATTTTCAGCAATACTTCGACTGCCATTGGGAACTCAATCGATCCGCAGGATTGGCATCGCAATGACAGTCATTCATCGTTCAAGTCCAAGAGCCATCAGAATTAAAGCAACCCCGCCTGCTTGAGATAGGCCTTGGCGACATCCTCGATCGCCTTCTTGTGGACGTCGACCTCGCCATTCAGAGCCTGCATGGTGGCGTCGTCCAGCTTGGCCGATAGCGCTTCGAGCGTGTCTTTCAGGTCCGGATGCGCCTCGAGCGTGGCCTGCCTGACGACTGGGGCGAGCGCGTAGTTCGGGAAGAAGCCCTTGTCGTCCTTGAGCAGGGTCAGCTTCATGGCGGCGATGCGCCCATCGGTGGCGCCGACCGTGGCGACGTCGATATCGCCGCTGGCGAGGGCATTGTAGACCAGCCCGATCTCCATCGGCCGAAGATTGGCACGCCCCGCCTTGAAGCCGTATTTTTTCTCCAGGCCGATCAGGCCGTCCTCGCGTTTGGGAAACTCCGCCGTGGCCCCAAGCAGGACCGGCTTGCCATCCTTATAGGCGGCGGCGAGATCAGAGAAGGTGACGAGGCCGTGCGTTTTGGCATTATCAGGCCGGATCGCCAGCGCATAGGTGTTGTTGGCCTTGGACGGCGCCAGCCATACCAGCCCCTTGGCCCCATCGAGCGTCTTCACCCTGGCATAGGTTTCCTGTGGCGACAGCGGCTCCGTCACCTTGTTGAAGGTCACCAGCGAGGTGCCCGTATATTCCCAATAGAGATCGACCTGCCCGTTCTCCAGGGCTGATCGCACGATGTTGGTGCCCATGCCGTCTTTCTTGTTGACGGTATAGCCCTTGCTTTCCAAGAGCTGCCTGGTCATTTCGGCGAGCAGGAACTGCTCGGTGAAATCCTTGCCGCCGACGGTGAGCGTGGCGGCAAAGGCGGTCGTGGACAACACGAAGGAGGCCGCGACGCACAAGGCGGCGATCGCGCGCTTGCGCAGAATACTGATCATGGTCTGGTTCCTTTGGCTCCATCAGCAAGTGACCGTCATCCCCGGCACGGCCGAAGGCCGTGGTATCCTCACGAGCCTTGCTTGTGAGTGAGGACGACAGGGCAGCTCACTTCAAGCCGTTCTGCTTGAGGAAATCGGCTGCGACGACTTCGACCGTCTTCTTGTCGACATCGACCTCGCCGTTCAGCTTCTGCATGGTGGCATCGTCCAGCTTGGCCGAAAGCGCCTCGAGGGTCGGCTTCAGGTCGGGATGGGCGTCGAGCACGGTCTTGCGCACCACCGGCGTGAGGGCATAGTTGGGAAAGAAACCCTTGTCGTCGGCGAGCACGCGCAGCCCCAGCGCCGCGATCTGGCCGTCTGTCGCCTGGGCGGAGATGACGTCGAGATCCTTGTTGGCCAAAGCCCTGTAGGCAAGGCCGAGATCCATCGGCTTGACGTTGGCCCGGCCGGCCTCGAAGTCATAGGTCTTCTGCAGGCCGAGCAAGCCGTCCTGGCGCTTGGGAAACTCGGCCGTGGTGCCCATCATCAGCGCCGTTCCGGCCTTGTAGGCGGCCGCCATGTCGGAGACCGTTTTCAAGGCGTCGGTCTTCGGATTGTCCTTGCGTACCACCATGGCATAGGTGTTGTTGGCCTTGGACGGCGCCAGCCAGACCAGTCCCTTCTCGCCATCGAGTTGCTTGACCCGATCATAGGTCGCCTGCGGCGAGAGCTTGTCCGTCACCTTGTTGAAGGTGACGAGGGAAGTGCCGGTATATTCCCAGTAGAGATCGACTTCGCCATTCTCCAGGGCGGCGCGGACGATCTTGGTGCCCATGCCGTTCTTCTTGTCGATCGTGTAGCCCTTGCTGGTCAGAAGCTGCGTCGTCATCTCGGCGATGATCTGCTGCTCGGTGAAATCCTTGCCGCCGACCGTGAGATTGGCCGCCGGGGCCACGCTGCCGGTCGCGGCCAGCACGATTACCGAAAACACCCCCGAAAACACGCACTTGCCCAGTTCCGTAAGCATTGTCATCGTCTTTCCCTCTGTTGCTTGTTGCCGCTGTTCAGCGCAGCGGATTGATGCCTCGCGGGACGAGGTAGTATTGCAGCCGGCCCACCAGGAAATCGGTCATGACAGCCAGGATCGCGGTGGGGATGGCGCCGGCGAGCATCATCGGCAGTTCGTCGAGGGCGATGCCGGTGAAGATCAGCTCGCCAAGGCTGCCGGCCCCGATCAGGAAGGCGAGCGGGGCCGAGCCCACGCAGATCGCCAGAGCGGTGCGGATGCCGCCGAAGATGACGAACAGTGCATTGGGCAATTCCACCCGCCACAAGGTCTGCAGCGGTGTCATGCCCATACCGCGCGCGGCTTCCAGGAGATGGGGCTGAACCGCGCGCAGCCCTGCATAGGTATTGCGCACCATCGGCAGCAATGTCGCCGCCCACAGCCCGAACACGGATGGCAGGATGCCGATGCCGAGCCAGGTCATCGACAAGGCGAGGATGGCGAGCGTCGGGATGGTGCTGCCCAGATTGAAGATCTGCATCGCGAATTCGGAAAAACGTCTGAGGGCCGGCCGCGACAGCAGGATACCCATGGGAACGGCGGTGAGGATGGCGAGCCCGCCCGCCCAGGCGACCAGTTCGATATGCTGCAGGCTCAGATAGGTGATGTCGTCCCAGTAGGCGAGAATCTCGCCCGCCATGCCGCTGAGCCACAGCCACAGGCAAACCGCAAGCAGCACCGCCCACATGCCAAGCGGCACCCAAAACTGCGAGCGCCCCCTGCCCTGCCTGGTCGCTATTGCCGCCGCTGGTCCGCTCATCCGGCTTCTCCGGCATGGCTGAGGCTGGCGACGATCGAGCGATAGGTCAAAACGCCCTTGAGCTGCCCCGCCTCGTCCACGCAGGGCAAAACGGGCATGTCCTGCGCAAACATGGAGGCCACCGCATTGCGCAGATCCGAATTGAGCGCGGCCGTGGTCTCGATCGGGCGCGCGTGGTCACCGACCATCCCCGTCGCAGTCCTGGCATGGTCGAGCGCCACCAGGCCCTCCGGTCGGCCATCGGCGGAGACCATGATGATGGCGTGCTGGCCGGAGGCCTGCATTTTCTCAAGGGCCAGAGCGATCGGATCCTGGCGTCCCACCGTATCGAACTGAGCGGTCATCGCCTCCCCGGCCGTCACCAGGCGCAGACGCTTGAGGGCCCGGTCGGAACCGAGGAAATTCTCGATGAAGGCATTGGCCGGCCTGGCCAGCAGCACGTCGGGGCTGGCATATTGTTCCAGGCGCCCACTGCGGAAAATGGCGATCTTGTCCGCCATCTTCACCGCCTCGTCGAGGTCGTGCGAGACGAAGATGATGGTCTTGCGGATCGCCCGCTGCATCTTCAGGAACTCGTCCTGGATCACCTCGCGGTTGATCGGGTCGATGGCGCCGAAGGGCTCGTCCATCAGCATGACCGGCGGATCGGCGGCGAGTGCGCGCAGCACGCCGACGCGCTGCTGCTGGCCGCCGGACAATTCGCGCGGATATCGGCTGAGGAACAGGTCCGGCTGCATGCCCACCAGTTCGAGCAGTTCGGCCGCCCGCGAGCGTGACTTCCTGCGGTCCCAGCCCAGCAGATCGGGCACCACGCAGATGTTCTCGCAGATAGTCTTGTTGGGAAACAGCCCGATCTGCTGGATGACATAGCCGATCGAGCGGCGCAGCTGGATCGGATCGGTCGCGCTGGTATCCTTGCCGTCGATATAGACCTTGCCGCCGGTCGGCTGGATCAGGCGGTTGATCATCTTCATGGTCGTCGTCTTGCCGCAGCCCGACGGCCCCAGCAGCACGCAGATCTCTCCCGCCGGCAGGTCGAGATTGATGTCGTCGACGGCGACGAAGGGCTTGCCCGCCGTTTCGAAAGTCTTGGTGAGATGTTCGAGACGGATCATCGGCTCGCTCCGCCCTTGATGCCCTTGGAAGTCAGCAGCCACTGCACCAAAGCGAGGAACAGGTCTGCCGCGATCGCCAGGAGGGACACGGCCAGAGCGCCCGTGATCAACTGCCGGGGATCGGATTGGCTGATGCCGCGCGAGATGAAGGTGCCGAGCCCGCCTGCGCCGATATAGGCTGCAATGGCGGTCACCCCGATATTCATCACCACGGCGGTGCGCACCCCCGCCATGATCACAGGCACGGCCAGCGGAATCTCGACCTGGCGCAGCCGCTGGCCCATGCTCATGCCCATGCCTGTAGCCGCCTCACGCAAGGCCGGGTCGACATTGGCGATGGCGGTATAGGTGTTGCGGATGATCGGCAGCTGCGAATAGAGGATCACGGCGATCACCGCGGGCACATAGCCGATGCCGTGACCGAAGGGCGATAGCAGCGGGATCATCAGCCCGAACAGAGCGATCGACGGCACGGTGATCATGATCGAGGCGAGATAAAGCACGGCGTCGGCGGCAGTTTTGGACTGGGTGATCGCAATGCCGATCGGCACTGCCGTGGCAAGGGCAATGCTCACCGCCACGAAGACGATGGAAATGTGTTCGAGTGCCCTGGCACCGATCACATGGAGATTGTCGGAGATAAAGGTCAGGATTTCCATCATGCCGCTGTGCCGCAATCCTCGTTTTGTCGCCGTCGTTCGAACCCGCAAACGCTCCTCAAAGTTCTGCATAGAGATCGGAGGCATTCTCATAGGTAAAGCGCAGGGGCACCGAGCCTCGGACCTGCCAGGCCTCGACTGGCTCGCCTGCGATCAGGCGGCATGCCTGGTCGGTGCCTACCACGGCACCGCCATAGAGCCGATTTGCCAGGTTGAGGATGGCAGTCTGATGCATGGCCGTGCTGGCCGTGCCGCAGGCATCCTTGACCAGGAGCACGTGGAAGCCGAGGGCTATCGCGTCCTTGACCGTCGCATCGACGCAGGCCTCGGTCCACACCCCCGCGATGGCCAGCCATTCGATGCCCTTGCGCCGCAATTCCTCCGCCGGCGAGCTGGCGCCGAACAGGCTCGGCTCCGATTTGAAGATGACTGCCTCCTCCGCGGCCGGCGCGACTTCGGCGCAGATGGCGATGCGCGGATCGTCCTTGTCGCTGAAAGCCGAACGTCCGTCGGCCTGCATGGGATGGAAGGGACGGCCGGGCTTCGCCGGATCCACGACATAGGCGGCGTGATAGAGCGGCACGCCGTGTCGGCGTGCCGTATCCTGCAGACGGCGTGCCTCCGCCAGCACGCCGGCATAGCCTTCGACCAGATAGCGCGGATCGGCCCGATGCTCCTCCTGGAGATCGATGAAGATGGCGGCCATCCGGTTGCGGTCGATATGCAGCGTCCGTTTCACGTCAGATCTGTCCTTCCAGGAACTCGTCCTCATAAGGGAAGCGCGACAGCAATTCCGTGCCGGTCTCGGTGATGAGGACCTCGTCTTCGAGCTTGACCCCTTCGCGCCCGCCCTTCTCGCCGATATAGCTTTCCACCGAAACGACCATGCCCGGCACCAGATGGCCGTCGCGGCCATAGGTTTCGTAATCCATCGAATGGGCGATGAACGGCGTTTCCCCATGCATGCCCACGCCGTGCATCACCGAGGTGTAGCGCTGGTCGACGAAACGCTCGGGGATCTTCCAGGCTTTCTCGGCAATCTCGCGGAAGGCCATGCCCGGCTTCACGATGCCGATATTGTGCTGCACCTGGTCGTAGGACATCCGGTACAGCATCTTCTGATAGGTCGTCGGCTTGCCCGGCCCACAGCGGAATGTGCGGGAGAAATCGGAATAATAGCCGTAGCAGCCAATGGTGTCGGTATCGAGTGCCACCAATTCGCCCGGGCGGATCTTGCGCCCGCTCGCCTCGTTGAACCAGGGATTGGTGCGCTGGCCCGAGCTCAGCAGGCGTGTCTCGATGAATTCGCCGCCCTGCCGGATCACCTCGTGATACATGATGGCGAAGAGCTCGTTTTCCGAAACGCCCGGCTTGATCGCCTCCCGGACCGAGGCAACGGCCGCTTCGGCGCCGGCCATCGAAACCTGAAGGCACTTGACCTCCTCCGGCGTCTTGATGGCGCGCACCGCCAGGATCTCGCCCTGGCAATCCCTGACGTCGCAGCCGCGCTTTTGCAGCGCCACTGCCTGCAGATGGCTGCAGCGGTCGAGGCCGAGCTTCATCGATCCGCCGCCATGGGTCTTGAGGAGTTCGGTGATCTCGTCGGCGAAGGGACCGGCCGTCTCGTCGTCCCGGCCCGACACCGATGACCACACGAGCTTGGAAGGCCGGGCCTCGTCGATCGTGTCGAGCACCATCGAGACATGGTAGCTCTGCGGATATTCGAACAGGACGATCGGCCCCTCGGTGGGGATGAAGAAATAGCGCGTGGAGTTGCGCAGGAAGTAGCCGAACATATTGCGCGAGCCGGTGGCGTAGCGCTGATTATAAGGGTCGAACAGCACGACCGCCCCATAGCCGGCCGCGGCCATCCATTGGCGCAGCCGGGCAAGGCGACCCTTGCGCAGGGCATCGGCATCGATGAAGGAAGGCTCGGTATCGGAAAGCCACATGCCGCCGGCCGGATCCGCAGCCGCCGGATGGCGCATGCGATCCTTGAAGTCGACATCCTCGACACGATCCGGATCGAAAACCACAATGCTCATGAATAGTCTCCTGTCCATGAACAGTGACCAACCGGCGCGCGCATTGTTTGGCTGCTTTCCGCGAAAACTATGCGCGATTCCGCAAGGCCGCCCGCCGTGACCATTCTCGTCATGCCGGGTCTTGTCATATCCTGGGCGCCTCCCCCGAGATCGACTTGCGCTGGCGCACGCCCCTCGGCGCGTAGCCGAAGCTATCGCGGAAGGCCCGGGAGAAATTGGCCGCATTGTTGAAGCCGCAGGCCAGCGCCACCTCGCCGACCCGCAGGCTCGAATGGGTGAGCAGATCGGCTGCCCGCCTCAGGCGCAGGCTACGGTAGTAATGGTTCGGCGTGACGCCGAGCTCGGAGCGGAAGGAACGCTCGAGCTTGTCGGCGGAGACGCCGAGGCGCCGCGCCAGCGCATCCATGCGAAGAAGGTCCTCGACGCAGTCCTCCATGATCGCCACGGCGGCCAGCACGAGTTCGTCGCCGATGCCGGTACGCAGGCGCAGCGGCATCGGCCGCCTGTCCACGCTCGACCGCAGCGGACTGTGCACAAACCATTCGGCGACGCCGGCCGAGAGCTCGCTGCCATAATCACGGCCGATCATGTCCAGCATCATGTCGAGGCTGCCCACCCCGCCTGCCGCCGTGAAGCGTCGCCGGTCGATGACATAGAGGTCTCGCTGCATGTCGAGGCCCGGAAAGGCCTCGCGAAAAGCCGGCTGGCTGGTCCAGTGCAGGGTGCAGGCATAGCCGTCGAGCAGACCGGCGCGGGCCAGCAGGAAAGCCGCATCGGCGACCGAGCCGAGATGTGCGCCAGCCCTGAGGTTGCGGCGGATCCAGGCCATGGCATCCTCGGCAACCAGATGATCGGCGTCGCCGCCCGAACACACCACGATGCGATCGACGGACGGCGCGTCCCGAACGCCGAAATCCGGCTCGATGTCGATGCCGTTGGAGGCCCGGACCTTCGATCCATCAGGGCCGACCGTGATCCAGGCATAGCAGCGCTTGCCGGACAGCGTGTTGGCGGCACGCAGCGGCTCGATCACCGAACTGAATGCCATCAGGGGAAAGCCCGGGAACATCAGCACGGCAAAGCGGATCGCCTCACTGGCCTGCCTTTCGCTCAGCCTGATCTCCATGGCATCGATCCCTTCAAGGTTCCCCGGCGCCGATCTCCGTGCGCCGGCGCACGACATAGGCCTCGAGCTCCTCGCGAACGGCTTCGTCCAGGGCCGGCTCCTGATATTCCCGCAAAGCGTGCTGCCAGAGGCCCGTCGCCCGGTCGAGTGCGTCATGCGCTCCGGCCTCCTGCCAGCTGCCGTAATTCTGCCAGTTGGAGAGCATGGGCTGATAAAATGCGGTTTCGTAGCGCGACATCGTGTGTTCGCTGCCAAAGAAATGCCCGCCGGCAGGCACGGCCTTGATGGCCTCGAAGCCCAGATCGTCCTCCTCGAAAGGCAGGGGACGCAGGAACTCCATCATGTTCTGGAGGATCTCGACGTCGAGGACGAGCTTTTCATAGGACGCCGTGAGGCCGCCCTCCAGCCAGCCGGCGGCGTGATAGATCAGATTGGCGCCGCCGAGGACGGCGCCCCAGGTCGCCATCTCCGTTTCATAGGCCGCCTGCAGGTCGACCGCATTGGAAGCATTGGCATTGGAGGTGCGATAGGGAAGGCCATAGCGCCGCGCAAGCTGGCCGGCGATGATGTTGGCCTTGGTGTTCTCCGGCGTGCCGAAGGCCGGCGCGCCCGAGCGCATGTCGACATTGGAGGTGAAGGCTCCATACATCACCGGCGTGCCCGGATTGACGAGCTGCGTCAGCACGACACCGAACAGGGCCTCGGCGTTCTGCTGGCACAGGGCCGCCGCCAGGGTCACCGGCGTCATCGCGCCCATCAGCGTGAAGGGGGTGACCGTTACCGGCTGTCCATGTTCGGCCATGGCCATGAGGCCGTCCGCCATGGCGTCGTCGAAGAGCCGCGGCGAGTTGACGGAAATGATGGTGATGACGCCGGGCGAAGCGCGCATCTCCTCCAGGGTGATGCCCCGCGCGATCGCCATCATGGCGATGGCATCCATGGCGCGGCCGCGCCCGATGGCGCTGCAGTGGAAGCTCAGATCGCTGAGAGACAGATTGGCTTTGTAGGTATCGAGGTGGCGCGAATTGGCCGGCAATTCGATGGGCGCGCACACCTGGTTGCCCAGGATGTGGATGGCGTTGAAATAATGGGCCAGGCGGGTGAAGTTCTCATAGTCGGCAAGATTGCCGGATCGCCGGCCGTTGATGCGGTCATGCACGTTGGGCGGCCCGGCCACCAGGCCGAAGACCAGCGCATTGCCGCCGATCTCGAGCTGCTTGTCGGGATTGCGGCCCGTCAAGGTGAAGCGACGCGGCGCGGTGCGAAGCGCTTCCTTCACCAATGTCTCGTCGATGCGGATGGTCTGGCTCTCCCGGTCGACGAGCGCGCCGGCCTTTTCGAACAGGTCCATCGCCCGCGTGCTCATCACCCGAATGCCGAGTTCGGAGAGAATGCGCATCGAGCTGCGATGCAGCATCTCCATGCGCTCTTCGTCGAGCATCTGCATGGGCGCATAGGGATTTGACACGCGCTGCCAGGGCAGCTGGGGAATGCCCCCGCCCCGCGCGCTTCTCGATCGGCGCCCCCCGCCACGCCTGTCCTGTGTCATGCCCGGTACGCCACCCTTGCTTGAATTCATCTGACAACTCGCCATGATAGGTGTGGTACAAGGCGCCTTTCACGTGATTAGTTTGGCGGCATTGCCCAAAAAAAATGATGTCATGGCGCAAAGCGGCGTTGAACCGGCGGAGGCAGTTGAACTAGCCTCCGGCAAACATCCAGAGCCGCCATGAAACCCCCTCCTCCGCTCAACTACATCCGCTCCTTCGAATGCTCGGCCCGGCATTTGAGCTTTACCGAGGCCGCCAAGGAGCTGGGCTATACCCAGGCCGCCATCAGCACCCATGTGCGGGCCCTGGAGCACTATATCGGCCGTCAGCTGTTCGTACGGTATCCGCGCAGCCTGAAACTGACCGAGATGGGAGAGGCCTTCCTGCCGACGCTCAGGCAGGCGCTCGATCAGATCGACCACGCCACCGAAGCCATCCTCGCCTCGGTCAGGAACCGGACGGTGGTGATTTCCTGCCCGGCGACGCTCGCCACCAACTGGCTCGCGGGCTGCATTGCTGCCTTCCATGCCAGGCATCCTGATATAGAAGTCGTGCTGCACGGCACGATCTGGGAGGATCCCAGCGAACCGGCGGCCGATCTCACCGTCTCCGCCCGGCGCTTCGACAACAAGCCACCAATGGCCATCCCGCTATGGGATGAGAGCCTGGCTCTGCTGTGCGCGCCGCAATTCCTCTCCGGGCCGAACGCGATCAGGTCCCCCGCCGATATCCTGAAGCAGGGCTGGATTTTCGTGCACAGCCGCCAGGAATATTGGCAATGCATGGGCGCGGCTCTCGGCATCGAGACGTCGGAGCACGAGAAATATCTCAGCACCAACTCCTCCAATATCGCCCTGGAGCTGGCGGTCGCCGGTGCGGGCTGCGTCGCCGTACAGCTTTCGCTCGCCCGCCCTTTTCTGAAAAGAGGGCTTCTGGCCGAACCCTTCGCTGTCCGCCCGCCCAGTCCGTGGGGCTATTATCTTTCCGACAATGCTTCATCCAAGGGCAGCGTGGTAAAAATCGTGAAGGAGTGGATTCTGGCCCGCGCCAAGGCCGACATGGTCTGACACGATCCTCCGATAGACTTCCCCGAGCCAATCCTACGTCTCAAGCGTTCGGCAACAAGCGAAGATCGCGAGGCCAATGACATCGTTTTATTTGGTCATTCTTTGCCGAACACCGCTTTTTTGCGCGAAAGGCTGCCTACCCGCCTCGTGCCCTGCTGCCTAGACTTGCCCGGTCACAACAGGCGAAAGCCCTGCCAGGATCTTCCGCGTGGATCTCCCAACGGCATCGGGCCTTCGCCGCATGGATTGTTCATCGGGAAGTTCGTTTCATGCGTAGCCATGCCCAGGCCGTCGTGATCGGCGGCGGTTTGATCGGTTGCTCGATCCTCTATCACCTCGCCAAGCTCGGCTGGACCGAAATCGTCCTGCTGGAACGGGACGAACTCACCTCGGGATCGACCTGGCATGCGGCCGCCAACATCCACGGCCTGCACGACTCGACCAATATCAGCCGCCTGCAGCACTATACGATGGCGCTCTACAAGGAGCTGGAGGCGGAGACCGGCCAGGGCTGCGGCATCTTCCAGCCCGGCTCGCTCTATCTCGCCCAGACCCAGGAGCGCGAGCACCAGTTGCGGCTGCAGGAAGCCAAGGCGCGCCGCTACGCCATGAATTTCTACGAGGTCTCGCACGGTGAAGCCGAAAAGCTGCATCCGCTCGTGGATTTCTCAGGCATACGTTGCATCATGTTCGAGCCCGAGGGCGGCAATGTCGACCCATCGGGGGTGACGGCGGCCTATGCCGCCGGTGCCCGCCAGCGCGGCGCCGAGATCCATCGCTTCACGCCGGTCACGGGCACCGAGGCGCAGCCCGACGGGAGCTGGATCGTGCGCACTCCGAAAGGCGATATCCGCAGCCAGTGGATCGTCAATGCCGCCGGCCTGTGGGCGCGCGAAGTGGCCGCCATGGCCGGGCTGACCCTGCCGCTGATGCCGACCGAGCATCAATATTTCGTCACGCAGACCATCCCCGAGATTGCCGCGCTCGATCGGCGTCTGCCCTCGGTCGCCGATCGCGACGGCGAATACTATCTTCGCCAGGAGGGCCTCGGCCTGCTGGTCGGGGCCTATGAGCGCGACATGCGGTTCTGGGGCGAGGACGAGACACCCGCCAATTTCGGCCATGAACTCTTTCCCGACGATCTCACCCGCATCGAGGACAACATGATGCGGGCGATCGAGCGCGTACCGGTGCTCGGCTCGACCGGCATCCGGCGGGTGATCAACGGCCCGATGATCTGGTCGCCCGACAGCGCCGTGCTGTTCGGCCCCATGCCGGAAATGAAGAACTACTTCTGCTGCAATGGCATCATTCCCGGCTTCTCCCAGTCGGGCGGCATGGGCAAGCTCGCCGCCGAATGGATGATCGAGGGCGAGCCCTCCCTCGACATGTTCGCCTGGGACCTCGCGCGCTTCGGCTCCTGGGCCGACAAGGCCTTCACCAAGGCCCGGGTTCGCGATCAATACGGCCATCGCTTCAAGATCCACTTTCCCAATGAGGAGCGCAGCGCCGGCCGGCCCGTGCGCACCCGCCCCATCCATGCGATGCAGCAGGAAATGGGCGCGGTGTTCGGCTTCAACTTCGGCTGGGAACATCCGCTATGGTTCGCCGCCGCGGGCGAACCCCGGGAGGAGACGGCCGGTTTCGCGCGCCAGAACTGGTGGGAGCCAGTGGGGCGGGAAGCGCGCATGCTGCGCGAGCATGCGGGCATCATCGATATCTCCAACTTCGCCAAATATGAGGTCACCGGCCCGGGTGCGCGAGCCTGGCTCGATGCGCTGTTCGCCAATCGCATGCCGACGCGGACAGGCCAGATCTGCCTCACCCCCCTGATCGGCCGGCGGGGCGGCGTCGCCGGCGACTTTACGGTCACCAAGCTTGCCGATGATCGTTACATGATCTTCGGCTCCGGCATGGCGGAACGCTATCATCAGCGTTTCTTCAACGCCGTGCCCCTGCCGGAAGCAACGCTGTTTCGTTCGATGACGGAGGCCATGTGCGGTTTCAGCGTCGCCGGCCCCAAGGCGCGCGCCCTCCTGCAGAGCCTGACATCCGATGACCTTTCCAACGACTCCTTCCCTTTCATGCGTTCGCGCCTTCTCAATCTGGCGGGCATCGAGGCCGTGGCCCTGCGCGTTTCCTTCACGGGCGATCTCGGCTGGGAGCTTCATTGCCAGGCCGGCGACCAGGAAGCGCTCTATCGCGCCCTCCTCGCGACCGGGAAGGAGCTCGGCGCCGGTCCTGTCGGCGCGAGAGCGATGACGTCGCTTCGCATCGAGAAGGGCTATGGCAGCTGGGGGCGCGAATATTCGCCGGAATATTGGCCTCAGGAATCCGGCTTGGCGCGTCTCGTCAAGCTGGACAAGGGCGATTTCCTCAACCGCGACGCCTATGCGGCCGTCGCCGACTGTCCGGTGCGGGACCGGCTCGTCACGCTGGCCATCGAGGCCGAGGATGCCGATGCAACTGGCGGCGAACCGATCTTCCTGCCGGACGGCACTCCGCTCGGCCAGGTTTCCTCCGGCAGCTATGGCTATTGGGTCGGCCAATCCTTGGCCCTGGGTTACGTCAAAGCCGATCTGGCCTGTGACGGCGATGCCGTGACAGTGGCCATATTAGGGATCCCGCATAAGGCGCGCATCCTCGCCGAGCCTGCCTTCGACCCAGGAGGCGAGCGCCTGAGAGGCTGAAGCCCCGTCCGGCCATGACCGTTTGCATATCGCGCACGCCGGCGGGCGCGACGCCGGGGCGATCATCGAGGATCATGGCCGGTTCGCGGGTCAGATTTGTGTTTCGGAACGGGCGGCCGTCACCTCCCAGTGCCGGTATGAAGGCTCGTCCGTCGGTGCGATCTCCGTCGCCAGCAGCACATAGCAACCGGGACAGAAGACCTGGCGCAGGCCAATCGGCCGATCGGTGAAATGCGACGCCGGGGCTCGCACACCGGGACCCGCATCCTGGGAAGGCCGCTCGCGGCGGATGGCGTTGGCGAAGGGGTTGCCCACACCAGCCCCCAAGGGATGATCGCAATGATCGCAAACGATGGTCCCGTCCGTCTGCTGCCTCACATTGTCATCGATCTTCATGGCTCTCACTCCGCAGCCTGGTTCGGGACGGGTTCGCCGACGCGTTCGCATCGGATCTGCCTGCGGCGCCGGCGGGTCGCCAGTTCGTCCGCGCTGCCATCGCCATTCAGCAGCACACCATAGATGTCGTTGGCCGCCTTGGCGGACACCTTGCGGGCCTCGACGTCGCGGGCAACGAGAACCGCATCGCGCAGGAGCGGATCACCGTAACCGCCGCCGCCCTGCCAATGGGTGTAGTAGACATCCTGCTCGCCCAGATGCGTCTCCAGATGCGCTTCCAGAATGTCGGCGGTGCCGCCAGCCTCCTCCAAGGTCGCGGGAATACGTCCGGCCGCGAAGAGTTCAGCGACACGGGCATTGCGCTTGAGAACATCATATTGGGTGCCGGCAGGATAGCCGCCGCTGATGCCGGTTGCCTGCGGCAGCGCCTTGCCGGTAGCTGAGACGACCAGATGCACGCCCCCGATCGGGGAATCATGCGGGATGAAGCAGCTCGATCCGCCCATGCCGCCGCGAAAACGGCCCGGTCCGCCGGAATCCGTCTCCTCTCGCCGCCACAGATAGAGCATGGGGAAGCTGAATTCGTTGATCTCGACATCGGCGACGCGGCCCATCGGGATACAGTTGAGACCACCGGTATCGACCCCGTCCTGATCGACACGGGCGCCGAGGCCCCCGGCCATGGAATCGCAGATCATGGTCACGAAGGGGTTCCCGCGCTGGTCGAGCCCGGCGAGCACGGCGAGGTCCCAGGTACCGCAGCACACGCACATCAGCGATTTGCGGTGCTCGGGATGCACATCGAGCATGCCCGCGACGCATTCGGACACCACGTTCTGCGTCGCCCAGGCCGAAGCCACCGAGGCCTTGCCAATGCCGGCCGGGAAGTTGCAATTGTTGATGGTGCCGGGCTCACTGACGATCTCGAGGCAGCGATAGAGGCCGCCCGGCGACCAGGGAATGTCGCCGCACAGCATGGTCAGCACGATGGGCATGATGCCGCCGCGAAGGCCAGCGAAGGTGCAGTTGGCAAAGCCCTCCGTTTCCTTGTCGGTGCCGGTGAAGTCGAACTTGAGGCTATCGCCCTGCTTGGTCATGGTCAGCAGGATCTTGTAGAGATTCCGGTCGCTGTGGCGGAAGGAATCCTGGTGGGCAACGCCGCTCCACGTGCCATCCGGCAGCGCCTGCAGCTTGGCACGCAGCCGCGCCTCGGCATCGTTCATCATGCGCTTCATCACCGCCTTGACGGTGAGCGCGCCATATTTGGCAATCAGGGCGGCGAGGCGCTCCTGGGCGATGTTGTTGGCACCGATCTTGGCCCGCAAATCGAGAGCAATCAGGCGCGGCACCCGGGAACGGCGCAGATACATGTCCTCGATGTCGGAGCGGATGCTGCCACCCTCGACGATCTTCACCGGCGGGATCGGCGTCGATTCCCAGAAGACGTCGCGCCCCTCCACCGACCAGCTTCCCGGCGAGACACCGCCGAGATCGACCTGATGGCAGACGACGGCGGTCCAGGCGAATACCTCGCCGTCATGGACGAGCGGGGCAAAGACGGTGACATCGTTCTGGTGCAGGCCGCCGCCAACCCAGGGATCGTTGCACAGGAACATGTCGCCGGCCTGGAAGCCGGGCTGCCTGGAGCGGTTCTCCAGCGTCCATTTGACCGCCATGTCGACGGAAGCGGCAAGCTGGGTGTTGTAGAGCCCGACGACGACGGAATCGCCGCATTCGTCGAGAATGGTCGCGCCGAAATCGTTGCAGTCCGTCACCACGACGGAGCCCGACATGCGCTTGAGGCCGTCGCCCATCTCTCCGGCGACGGCGGCGAGGCGGTGGCGGATGACCTCATAGGTCAGGGGATCGACGGCCTCGATGTCCTTGTCCGTCACCTGGTGCAGCTTCGCGCCCGATGCGAGCTTGCGGGTCTCGTCGAGTGCCTTCGGCTGATAGGCGTAGCGCTCCGACCCTGCGATTTGAATGAGCGGCATGGTTTTCTCCCCCTCAGCCCGGTTCCGCGACGCGAATGGCGAGATTGCCATAGGCGTCCACCACGCCGGCAAAGCCTTCCGGCAGCGCGACGGTGGTGGTCGGTGTCTCCACCACGGCCGGTCCCGTCAGTTTCGACCCGGCGCCCAGGCTGCGATAATCGTAGATCTTGGTGTCCTGCCAGCCTTTGCGCGTATCGAGGAACACCTTGCGCATCGAGGAAGGAATCGGATCGGCGGTCGCGCTTTCATGCGCGGCGAGATCGGCCCGGATCGGCAGGATGCCGATAGCGCGCACCCGGTAGGTGATGATCTGCAGGCCGGCGTCGCTGAACCCGGCACCTTTGCCGTAGATGCGTTCATAGAGCTGCTCGAAGCTGGCACCGATGCCGGCGATCTCTGCCTCCCCGAGCGGCCCTCCCGGCACCGGAGTGGTTACCTCGGCCATCTGCATGGTGTAGCGCAGCTCGGCTTCCCGCTCATAGACCACATTGGCAAAACGCAGCTTCTGCTGGACCAGGCGTTCGGCGAGCTCGGCTTCGAGCTTGCCGAAATTGCCGTTGAGCGTGGTCGGCTCGATGGGGAAGTTGCCCGGATCCGACATTTCCGCGGTCAGCACGATGTCGGAGGAGGCGAGCCCGTAGGCCGAAAACACCGCGGCGGTGGAGCCGAGCGGCACCACCACTTCCGACACGCCGAGATCGGCCGAATAGTTGACTGCATGGACCGGACCTGCGCCGCCAAAGGAATAGAGCACGAAATCGCGCGGATCATGCCCGCCATTGACCACGACGCTGCGCACGAGATCGGCGGTCTGGGCATTCTGGATGGCGTAGATCGCGGCGGCGCCCTGCTCCACGGTCAGGCCGAGCGGTTCGGCGATCCTGGTGCGGATCGCTTCGGCCGCGAGCTCCTTGGACAGCTTCTTGCGACCACCCAGGAAATTGTCGCCATTGATGATGCCGAGCACGAGATCGGCATCGGTGACGGTCGGTTCCTGCCCGCCCTCGCCGTAGCAGACCGGACCGGGACGGGCACCGGCGCTGCGGGGGCCGACACGCAGATTGCCACCGCCGTCGATCCAGGCGATCGCACCGCCGCCGGCACCGATGGTGCGGACATCGACCATCGCGGTGTTGATCTGATGCTGGTGCAGCACCGTGGTCGTCGTCGTGCTCGGTTTGCCGTCGCGCACCAGCCCCACCAGGAAGGTGGTTCCGCCCATGTCGGTGGAAATGATGTTCTTGTGCCCGAGGCGCTCGGCCAGGCGCAGGCAGCCGATCACGCCGCCGGTGAGCACTGAACCCAGCGTACTGACGGCGTGTTTGGGCGCATCGGCCGCCTGCACGCAACCACCTGAGCCCTGCATGACCAAGAGGGAGCCCTCGAATTTCTTGGCGCGCAGTTCTTCCTCGAGCGGGGTGAGATATCCCTTCAGCACTGGGCCGATCTGCGTGTTGATGATGGTGGTGGCGCTGCGGGTGTATTCGCGGATGCGCGGGCTGGTCTCATGCGACAGGGCGACATAGAGCTCCGGCGCTTCTTCCTGGATGAGCTCGCGAATGCGCCGCTCGTGCACCGGGTTGCGGAAAGCCCAGAGCAGCGAGACGGCAATCGCCCGCACGCCGTCATCGCGCAGCTTCCTCACCGCAACACGGACGCCCTGCTCGTCGAGGGGAACGATGACTGCGCCCTTGTGGTCGATGCGCTCGTCGATCTCGATCACGTCGCGATGCGGCACCAGCGGCGCGGGCTTGTTGGTGCGCGAGATGTTCTGGACGGCGCTCGGATCGAGGCCGGCATAGCGCCCTTCCAGATTCATGATGCGGATGGAATCGGCATGGCCTCGAGTGGTCAGGAAGCCGACACGCGCCACGTCGCCGGTGACGACGGCGTTGAGCGTAGAGGTGGTGCCGTGAACGATGTAATCCGTCTTCGATAGAAGGTCCTCCACACTGCTTCCAACCGTGTGTGCCAGTTCTCCAAGGACGTTGATGAAGCCGCGCGAAAAGTCGGGCGGCGTCGAGTGGGCCTTGGCGGAGACCAGCACGCCATCCGTGCTGGCCAGGAAGCCGTCGGTAAAGGTACCGCCGGTATCGACGCCGATTACATATGTCATGGATCCTCCCTTTGTTTTGTTTTTGGTTAGGCAGCACCGTCACGCGGAAGCGAAACGCGCGTCCCCTGCTTGGTTGTCAGCACACAAAACTGGAATGCGGCCGGGTTTGTCCTGAAGGTTTCGCCTTCACTCTCCGCCTGCCTTGAAGGCCCGCGGATACTCCCTAGCTCATTAAACAGCATACATAAATTCAGTATGCTGTCAATATGGTCGCGACGCTCTGCCGGCGCCGGCTCACGCCCTCACCCCTTCGGCAGTACGATGTTGATGGTCTTGGTCTCGGTATAGCCCAGCATCTCTTCGATGCCTTCCTCGCGCTCCACGCCCGAGCTTTTCATGCCGCCGAAGGGAACGCCAATGAAATGCGCCGAAGAACCGTTGATCCAGGTGTGGCCGGCGCGGATCTTGCGTACCATCCGCAAGGCGTCGTTGATGTTGTTGGTCCACACCGCCGCCGTCAGGCCGTATTCGGTACTGTTGGCCTTCTCCACCGCCTCGTCGAAGCCCGTCCACTTGCCAACCGACAGGATCGGGCCGAACACTTCCTCCTGCCACAGCCGCATGCCCGGCTCGACATCGGCATAGACGGTCGGCTCGACCCAGTAACCCTTTTCGAACATCGGACCATAGGGACGCTTGCCACCGGTCATCAGGCGTGCGCCATCCGTCTTGGCGCTCTCGAAGAAGGAAAGCACCTTTTCCAGCTGCACCCGCGAATTGACGGGCCCCATCCCGGTATCGGGCGATTGCGGGTCACCGAGCCGGATCGCCTTGACCTTGTCGACGACACGCTCCAGCACGGCGTCGTAGATGTCGGCATGCACGAGGAGACGGCTGGTTGAACCGCAGGATTGGCCCTGCCACGCGAAGTTCATGCCACGGACCGCTGCATCGGCAATCCGGTCCGGATCGACGTCCGGAAAGGCAATGAAGGGATTCTTGCCGCCCAGCTCCAGGCTGACATGCTTGACGCCGACCTCCGCTGCCGCGCGCTGGATGGCCCGCCCCGTCTGCGGCGAGCCGATGAAGGCGATGCGCTTGATCAAGGGATGCTGGACGAGAGCGTTGCCAACGACCCGGCCGTCTCCGGTGACGATGTTGAAGATTCCGGGCGGTAGCGCCTCCCGCGCAATCTCCGACAGGATCATGGCCGAGAGAGGGCTGGTTTCCGGCGGTTTGACCACGACGGCATTGCCGGCGGCCAGCGCCGCCGCAGTCCTCGCCACGGCAAACATCAGCGGGTGATTGAAGGGGGCGATGCGCACCACCACGCCATAGGGCTCGCGCAAAGTGAGGTGCAGATTTTCATGCGTGGAGGGGATCGTCGCGCCCTTCAGCTCATGGGCGAGACCAGCATAATAGTCGAGGCTGTCGACCGCGAAGCCGACGTCGCCGCGCATGGGCGTGACGGTGTTTCCGGTATCGGCGACCTCGACCTTGAGGATCTCCTCCGAGCGCGCCAGCAGGGCCTTGCCGAAGTCGCGCATCGCGCGGCTGCGTGCCAGCGGCGTGAGCGCGAACCATTCGGGCCAGGCGGCATCCGCCGCCCTGACAGCACGGTCGACATCCCCAACCGTCGCGCGCGGCACGCGGCCGATGACCTCTTCCGTTGCTGGGTTGATGGACAGGTCGAACTCGCCGCTGCTGGCATGAGCGAGCTCGCCGCCGATCAGCATGCGATCCGCCTGGGTGACGTAGTTCATCGGATAGTGCTCCTCCCGTTCGACGGACCCGTCAGCAGGCCTGCCTTTGTTCTTCACCATTCCGCCTGTCGATCCACGAAGCCGGGACCCTTGCAGCCCTGCCATCTCGCAGGCCGCGCCACAGGCACCCCATGACGACATGGCACATGGTTCATTCCATAATTGACAGTATACGGATTATCAGTTAACTGTCAATTATGGAATACCCGACCGAGCACTACCGGGATCGCACCGCCCGAGGCCACCTGCCCAAGGCCGCACGATCATCCGATGCCGTACGGACCGCACCGGTTCCAGTGAACAAGCCAATGGAGAGGAGACACCGAAAATGCAGCACAAGACCGTCATTGCCGGCGCGGGAATCGGCGGCCTGGCAGCTGCGCTCGGCCTCGCCCGCAAAGGCCATGCCAGCATCGTGCTCGAGCGCGCTCCGGCGCTGGGTGAAATCGGCGCCGGTATCCAGCTCGGCCCGAACGCCTTCCACTCCTTCGACTATCTGGGCGTCGGCGACGCCATGCGCAAACTGGCGGTTTATGTCGACCGCCTGCGTATGATGGACGCGCTGACGGCCGAGGAGATTGCCTCGATCGACCTGACCGAGCCGTTCCAGAAGCGCTTCGGCAATCCCTATGCCGTCATCCACCGCGGCGATATGCACCGGGTTCTGGTCAATGCCTGCCGCGCCGATCCGCTCATCGACCTGCGCACCGGCTGCACCGTGACCGGCTACGAACAAGACGGAACCGGTATCACGGCCCTGCTCCAGACCGGTGAGCGCATCGCCGGCAGCCTGCTGATCGGAGCCGACGGGCTATGGTCGAACATCCGTACCCAGCTCGTCGGCGACGGCGCGCCCCGGGTGACGGGCCATACGACCTATCGAAGCGTCATTCCCACCGAACAGATGCCGGAAGACCTGCGCTGGAATGCGGCAACGCTCTGGGCGGGCCCCAAATGCCACATCGTCCACTATCCGCTATCGGACTGGAAAAGCTTCAACCTCGTCGTCACCTACCACAACGACGCGCCGGAACCGGTTGCCGGCAAGCCGGTCAGCCAGGAGGAGGTGCTCATCGGCTTCCAGCATGTCCATCCGCGGGCGCAGGATATCATCCGTCACGGCAAGGACTGGAGGTTGTGGGTGTTGTGCGACCGCGATCCGACCGACAGGTGGACGGAAGGACGGGTCGCGCTCCTCGGCGATGCCGCCCATCCCACCCTGCAATATATGGCGCAAGGGGCCTGCATGGCGCTGGAAGACGCGGTCTGCCTGTCCGACGAAATCGCCGCCCATCCCGATGATCACGAAGCCGCGCTCACCTCCTATCAACGTCGCCGCGTGACCCGCACCGCCCGCATCCAGTTGATGTCGCGCGAGGTGGGCGATCACATCTACCATCCCGCCGGCGTTCATGCCCGATTGCGCAACGAGATCATGGCCGCCAAATCGCAGGAGCAATGGTACGACGCCCTGCAATGGCTGTACGGCGCCAACGGCCTTGGCGTAGCGTCGGCCCCACAACCTGTCGCGGCGGCCTGACCGCTTCGCACCGATCCAGCTTCACAACAATGCTTCGAGGACCATCCCATGTGTGTCGATAAATCCCACGCTTTCGAGGATGCCGCCGGCGTCATCGTCGCTGACCAGGCGGGCGCCGGAGCAGCCCCGTCACCGACGCTGGTCGAGGACCTGGTCAACGCCAACCACATATTGTTCGATCAGGGCGTCGTGGACGCCTTCGGCCATGTCAGCGTGCGCCACGATCGCCGCCCGGACCGTTTCCTGCTGGCGCGCAACATGGCGCCGGGACGGGTGGCGGCCGAGGACATCATCGAATTCACGCTCGACGGCGAAGCCGTCAATGCCGGGGGACGACGGGTCTATCTCGAGCGCTTCATCCATGGCGAGATCTATCGCCGCCGCCCCGACGTGACCGCCGTGGTCCACAGCCACTCACACGCGATCGTGCCCTTGAGCGTGTCGAAATCCACAAGGCTGCGAGCCTTGTTCCACATGGCCGGATTCATCGGCCAGGCTGCCCCCGTCTTCGAGATCCGCGATGCGGGCGGCGACAGCACCGATTTGCTCATCAGCGACAACGCGCTCGGCCGCGCACTCGCCGAACAATTCGACGCCAGCGACATCGTGCTGATGCGTGGCCATGGCTCGACAGTCGTCGCCCAATCGCTGCCGCAAGCCGTCTACCGGGCTGTTTATGCCGAACTCAATGCCCGCTATCAGCTCGAAGCCAGCCGTCTTGGCGATGTGACCTATCTCAGTGAGGGCGAAGGGCGCACGGCCGCGCAGAATATCGAGGCGCAAGTGCACCGGCCCTGGGATCTATGGGTCGAGCAGGCGAAGGCACGTCGCAAAGGGAGCTGACGAACGTCGAGTTCGGACGATGGATGGATTGGCGAGGCGGCTGGCGTTCGCCCGTTACCAATCTGCGTTCGGGGCCTTGCCCGGTAGGCTGCTTTGATTTGCCTTGGCCGATGATTTAACTATCGTCCGGCGGAAATTGGGTAGCATTTCGATGACAGAACTCTATGGCATGCCGGGACACCTGATCCGGCGCGCGCAGCAGATATCGAGCAGCATCTTCGCCGAGGAGTGCGATGGCTTCAATCTGACGTCGGTACAGTTCGCGGCGCTGTTCACTATACGCGCCAATCCGGGCCTGGACGCGACCCGGCTCTCGAGCCTGATCGCCTTCGACCGCTCCACCATCGGCGACGTGCTCGAGCGTCTTGAGGCGAAGAAATGGATTCGGCGGCGGGCCAGCCCGAGCGACAAGCGAGCCAAGCTGCTCTACCTCGCGCCGGCTGGCGAGAAACTCCTGAGCGACGTCGAGCCGGCCGTCCGCCGCGTGCAGGAACGCCTTCTCGCCCCCCTGCCGCCGGAGAGCCGCGCGACGATGATGCGCTTGCTGACTGAGCTCGTCAGCCTCCATAACGATAATTCGATCCCCTGAACGCGCTTTCCTAATCCACGTCCGCCGACCATCGTGATGGAGCAAAGCGTTCTCGATTTAATTGACAGTATACATAATATATGTATACGTACTAAAATAACCCAACCGAATTGGGCAGGCTCGCCAAGCCATCACCGGACAGATCGGTCGTGAAGGCGATCTTGCAGGGCGGTGCCACCCGATTTCGGCAATTTTCAAAGAACGATTCCGGCCGGCTCCCTCGCGGATAAAGACCGGCAATTCGGGGAGAAACGAGACCATGGCGAGCCCTTCGCTCAACGTTTCGCGGCTGATCGACGAAAGGCCGATCAGCGGGCTGCAGATCGCGGTGATCGGCCTGTGCGGCCTGATCAACTTCTTCGACGGCATGGACACCCAGTCGATCGGCGTGGCGGCGCCGTTCATCGCCAAATCACTGGGCCTGACCATCCCCCAGCTCGGCCCCGTCTTCTCGGCCGGCCTGCTCGGCGCAGCTCTTGGCGCCATCGGCTTCGGCGCTATCGCGGACAGGGTCGGCCGCAAGCGCCTGTTGCTGATCGCCGCGGTGCTCATCGGCGTCTTCACCCTGCTCACCGCCTTCGCCCAGTCTTTCAACGGCTTGATGCTTTGCCGTTTCCTCGCTGGCATCGGCCTGGGCGGCGCCACGCCCTGCTTCATTGCGTTGACTGCCGAATATACGCCGGAGCGCCACAGGGCGACCTGCGTGACGCTGATGTGGTCCTCCTTCCCGCTCGGGGCGATGGCCGGTGCCTTCATCAATTCGCGGCTGATCGAGCATTTCGGCTGGCAGATGATTTTCTATATCGGCGGCATGCTGCCGCTGGTGATTGCCGTCATCCTGGCGATTTGGCTACCGGAATCACTGAAATTCCTGATCGCACGCCGCAATGACACGGCCGCGGCGCGACGCATCCTCAGGCGCATGAGTCTTGCCACCGTTACCGACAGCACCCTGTTGACCGCCGACGGCGACAAGACCGAACGGGCCTCCTTCGGCTCGGTTTTCCGCGGAGGACGCGCGCTCGGCACGCTCCTCCTCTGGGGGCCCTTCTTCACAGGGATGGGCGTGCTGACCCTCACCGTGCTGTGGACGCCATCCCTGATGGGCATGAACGGCATCTCGCCAGCGGACGGTGCCTTCGTCGTTGCCTTCAACGGTCTCGGCGCCTTCTTCGGACAGGCCATTGCCGGCCGCTGCATCCAGCGGTTCGGCATCATCCCGACCATGGTGCCGGCCTTCATCCTCGGTGCAGCCGCCACGGTCGGCCTGGGCTACAGCGTAGCGTCCGTGCCCTCGGCCGCCTTGTGCATCGGCCTCGTCGGCCTGTTCCTCGGCATCGGTACGGCCGGCGCCATCGCCATGGCCGCAGAAGTCTATCCCACCGCCATTCGTGCCACCGGCGTCGGCCTGAGCATGGCGGTCGGGCGGTTCGGGCAGGTCTGCGCCCCCTATTTCGTCGGCCAGATGCTCGCCATCGGAGCTCTGCCCAGCGTGATCATGATTACCGCCGCCGGCGCGGCCATCATCGGCGGCATCTTCGTGCTCTTCTTCAAGCTGTGGCTCTCGCACAGACCTGCCACGGCCGCCTCCGAACTGAAGGCGGCGTCCTGACATGGCCATCGTGCCCCCCGTCCAGGATGCCGGCACCTATGACTTCGTCGTTGTGGGAGGCGGCTCTGCCGGATGCGTGCTGGCGCACCGCCTGACCGAGAGCGGCGCCAGCGTATTGCTGCTCGAGGCCGGGCAATGGGACCGCGATCCCCTCATCCATATCCCTGTCGGCATCGGCAAGATCTTCCCGCAACGCTTGCATGACTGGGGCTATTTCATGGAGCCAGATCCCGGCATCGACGGCCGTGGCATCGAATGCGCCCGTGGCCGGGTGATCGGCGGCTCGTCCTCCATCAATGTGATGGCCTATGTGCGCGGCCATCGCAGCGACTATGACCGCTGGGCGCAATCGGGCCTCGACGGCTGGTCCTATGCCGATGTGCTGCCCTATTTCCGCCGTTCCGAAACCTGGGAAGGCGGCGGCGATGCCTATCGCGGCGCCGAGGGTCCGCTGCGTGTGCAAAGGACCCGCTATCGCGACGCCATTCTCGGCGATTTCATCGAAGCCGGCCGCCAGGCAGGCTATCCCGTGACGAAGGACTACAATGGCGCACAGCAGGAAGGCTTCGACTACGTCCAGGAAACCATCCACGCTGGCAGACGCAACAGCGCCGCGACCGCCTATCTACGCCCCGCCCTGGGCCGGAAGAACCTGCGCGTCATCGTCAGCGCCCGTGCCGATCGCATCGAAATGGCGGACGGCCGCGTCACCGGTATTCACTTCAGCCAAGGCGGTCGCCCCCAATTTGCCCAAGCGCGGCGCGAGGTCGTCCTGGCCTGCGGTGTGATCAATTCGCCCAAATTGCTGATGCTCTCGGGTATCGGCGGCCCTACGCATCTGGCCGGGCATGGCATAGCGGTGAAGGTTGCCAGCCCCGGCGTCGGCAGCAATCTGCAGGACCATCTTTCGGTCATGGCGACCTACCGCCGCAAGAGCCCGAGCCTGTTCCAGCGCGAAATGCGTTATGACCGCCTCGCCGTTGCCATGCTCAAATCGCTGCTACGCAAGGACGGCTTTGCTTCAGACGTGCCGATCGGCGTGACCGCCTTCCTCAAGACGCAGCCGGACCTGACAGCCCCCGATGTCCAGTTCCTGTTCCTGGCGGCGCCCTTCCCTGCCCGGCCCTATCTGCCGCCCTTCACCAGACCGGTGCCGGATGGCTTCGGCTGCCGCGTTGCCCTGCTGCGCCCTGAGAGCACCGGCTCGATCACGCTCAGCTCAGCCGATCCCGAGGCCAAGCCGTACATCACGCCGAACTTCCTGACCTCGGAGCGCGACCGCGACACGCTGCGCGAGGGGCTGCGCATCCTGCGCAGGACGATGAACCAGCCGGCGATGGCACCCCATATCGTCCAGGAAAACGCGCCGGGCGTTGCCGCCCAGGACGACAACGCACTGGATGCGTTCATCCGCGCGACGTCTGTGACCGTGCATCACCCGGCGGGAACCTGCCGGATGGGCGCCGCGCAGGATGCGCGGCGCGTCGTCGACGGGCAGTTGCGACTGGTCGGCGTGGACGGGCTCAGGATCGTCGATGCCTCGGTCATGCCGGATCTGGTGGGCGGCAACATCAACGCGGTCGTGATGATGATCGCGGAAAAGGCGGCCGACATGATGCTGGGCAGGCCCGCCTTGGCCCGCGCCGCCGATGCGTATGAACAAACCGTCATTGCATGAAGAAAAAACGGCGATGCCACGCAGCTTCGCCGGTTTTTTGATGATTTAGTCCGTAATTATTTGCCTGCCCGGGCCAGTAGAGTTGGGGAGGCCGAGGCGCCATCATGCCTCCCAGTCGGGCTGCTTCCTCGGATGGGCGTCGGCGAAGGCGGGAAGCGCCTCGCAGGCGGCATGAACGGCCAGGAGGCGCGGCATGGCCGATAGATCGGCGCCGAAGCGCTGGGCCGAGAAAACCTGAGGCACCAGGCAGACATCGGCTAGGCCGGGAGCCTCCCCGAAGCAGAAGGTGGAAGGCGCGCGACGGGCAAGTATTGCTTCGCAGGCGGCAAGACCATCGATGATCCAGCGCTGGCACCAGCCATCCAGCGCCGCCTGATCGGCAGCGAAGCCGGTCTTCAGATAATCGAGAACGCGAAGGTTCTGCAGCGGATGGATATCGCAGGCGATGACCTGCGCAAAGGCGCGCACCTCGGCACGCAGGTTCGCATCCTCGGGAACCAGCTTCAGCCCTGGCTGCGTTTCGTCAAGCCATTCGATGATGGCAAGCGACTGGGTGAGGCGGAAGTCGCCCTCCTCCAGTGTCGGCACCAGCGCCTGGGGATTGAGGGCGCGATAGGCCGGCGCCTTCTGCTGTCCGCCATCCCGGCGCAGATGCACCGACGTGAAATCATAGGTCACGCCCTTGAGGTTGAAGGCGATGCGGCAGCGATAGGCCGAGGACGAACGGAAATAGCCGTGAAAGCGGATCATTCCGCTGCCCCGATCGTGAGCTCGATCGGGTCGAGACCGTCGATGCCGCCGGTGATGACATTACCGGTCACCACGGCACCGACGCCGGCCGGCGTTCCGGTCATGATCAGGTCGCCGGGCTGGAGATGGTAGTAGTGCGAGAGATGGCTGACGATCTCTTCCACCTTCCAGATCAGGTCGCTGAGATGGGCCTCCTGCTTGATCTCGCCATTCACCGCCAGATGGATGCGCTGGGGTCCGATGGCGGCGAAATCAGCGACCCCGGTGATGGGGGCGAACACGGCGGATTGCTCGACATCCTTGCCGAGATCCCAGGGGCGCTGCTTGGCACGCGCTTCGAGCTGGAGATCGCGGCGCGTCATGTCCAGGCCGCACGCATAGCCATAGATGGCCTTCTGCGCCGCGGCGACGTCCGCCTTGAAGACCGGCGCGCCGATGGCAATCACCAGCTCCATCTCGTAGTGGAAATTCGACGTGCCGGGCGGATAGGCGACCACCGCACCACTCTGCTCGGCGGTCAGCGCCGATTTGGTGAAATAGAACGGCGCCTCGCGATCCACCTCGACGCCCATCTCCGCGGCATGGGCGGCGTAGTTGCGGCCCACGCAGAAGATGCGGTGAATGGGATAGGCGGCCGCCTCGCCCTTTACCGGCACCGTCGGCCAGGCAGGCGAGGGAAACAGGTTCGCACTCGTCATCGGATTCTTCCCTTGCTGTGATGTCGCCTGCCCTCAGGCTCGGAATTCGAGCGGCAGGTCGCGCAATCGTGCCCCATTGTCCAGTTCAAGGGCTCCGTGCCAAAGTCGGCGTGCCCGTTCCATCGCCGTGCCCCGCAAAGGCCGTGCGTGCCCCTCAACATCGGCCACAAGCGCCTCCCAGGCGGCACCCGGCAGATCGCGCCAGACCACGTTGAGATGCACGGCAGCGTGGTCGAACAGATGACGCAGGGCTCGGGCGGGCAGCGTGGCGCCGAGCTCGATATCCTCGATCCGCCCTGCCTCGTCGTCATAAAGGGGTGGGACCGCCTCGCCTGCTGTCGCCGCCTCCATCTGCCGGCTGATCGCCCGCGCCTGATAGGCGACGTCGCAGATGACATGCGCGCGGGTCCAGCCGGGAACGCGGGATGGCGCGTAGAGCGCGGCGTCCCCGAGCTCGCTAAGCTTGCGGGCGAAATAGGCCGTGCCCAGCCGCGCCAGCCGCAGATCTTCCGCCGGCGCTTCCGGCGCATCGTAGCGCGCGCCGAGCCCCTGCCGCTCCTGCAGGGCTCGGCGGGCGGCGTCGAGGTCGCTCATCGCTCCCCGTCCTCGACCAGCGTGCGATCAAAATTCAGGCGCTCGATGATGGGTGCGTCCGAAAAGCGGAACAGGTCGAACCGGGTTTCGGCCTGCAGTGACCAGGCGATCCAGGAAGGAACCACGAAGATGTCACCCTTTTCGAGCTTGTGCGTCACGCCGCCCATCACCACCGCGCCGCGACCGTCGAAGACCTGGAACACCGAGGAACCGACTTCCCGCCGCACCGCCGTCTCCACGCCTTCGCGCAGGCGATGGAATTCGGCGCGGATGGTCGGCATCACGTCCCCGCCGGTGGTCGGGTTGACATAGCGGATCGCCGCGTGACCCTGCTCCACCGTGGCCGGCTGGCCCTCCTCCTCGAGCAGCAACTGCTCGGTGAGCGCTCGGTCGGTGTAGTCCCAACGATAGGCGCCGATGGGCGAGGAAACGGTGTTTCGCAACCCCGACAGCGGGCGCAGGCCCGGATGGCACCACAGCCGCTCGCTGCGCGAGAACTGCGGCGTGGCGTAGTCGGTCACGCGCTCCGAACCGAATTCGAAGAAGCCGACATCGTTCTGGTAGGAGAAGGGAATGTCGAGGCCGTCGATCCAGGCCATCGGCTGGTCGGTCTCATTGTGATGGCCATGGAAGTTCCAGCCCGGCGTCAGCAGGAAATCGCCCCGGCTCATGCGCACCGGGTCGCCGTTCACCACCGTCCAGACGCCCTCGCCCTCGACGACGAAGCGGAAGGCGTTTTGCGAATGGCGATGTTCGGGTGCGGTCTCCTTTGGGCCGAGATACTGGATGGCACACCAGAGCGTGGGCGAGACATAGGCCTCGCCACCGAGGCCGGGATTGGCGAGCCCGATAGCGCGGCGCTCGCCCCCACGGCCAACCGGAACGAGGGCACCCGAGGCCTGCGCCAGCGGAAACAGATCCGACCATTTCCACACATGCGGCACCGCCTTCGGACGGGGATGGCGCGGCATCAGATCGCCAAGCTGCGTCCAGAGCGGATTGAGGTGCTGGTCCTTGAAGTCGGCATAAAGCTGGCGCAACGCCGGCGTGTCTTCAGGCTGCATCGCATTGGCCATTGTCGTTCCTCCCGATGAGAATAGTACGTATACTTACTATTTGATTTTGTCAATGGTTGTCGCGCATGCGGAGCGCTGCTAAAGCGTTTTGCGATGTGGCGGTCACGCCAAGAATCGCGACGACGCTCTCGCCAATCCGTTGGATTGGCTTGGAACCAAAGAGCTAGAGCAAGCAAGCGTTGCCGTCTCAACGCGCTTTGCTCGAGGAAGCGGATATGGCGTTCATTCACCACCTTCCCGGGCACCTGATCCGGCGGCTGCATCAGCTTTCCGTCGCGACCTTCACGCAGAAGACACAGGAAGCCGGTTTCGATCTGACCCAGCTTCAATTCGCCGTGCTGTCCGTGCTGGCGGAGAATCCGCAGATCGATCAGGCCACGCTGGCCACGCTTGTCGACATGGACAAGGTAACGATCGGGGATGTCGTCTCGCGGCTGGAGGCGCGCCAATTGATCCGCCGCCTCGTCAAGGCATCGGATCGGCGCGCGCGCATCCTGACGCTGACCCCAAGCGGCAAGGCCCTGCTGGAAGAGGTGCGGCCTCTGGTGGTCGCAATTCAGGCAGAGATCCTGCGCACCTTGACGCCCGAGGAGCAGACTGGCTTCCTGGCTCTGGTCACCAAAATCTGCAGACCGTCGGCCTGAGAGGGCCGCAGCTCAAACGACAATCCGCCGCACCGGACTCGATTGACCGCACCGAAAAAGGCCGAGTGCCTCCGATCGCGGCGCTCTCAGCGCGCTCGATGGCAAAGCACCCGCCTTATACTGGCGACCCTGCCCTATTTCTTGGCGGGCAGGAGCGCGACGGCTGCCTCCGTCGTCAACAGGCGGAAGGTCAGGCTTTCCTGGAAGTAGAGCTGGACCGATGTCGCCGAATGGCTGGCATAGCCGATCGAGATGTCCTGGCCCACGGACAATTCGAAATCACCGCCTCGCGTCGTCAGCACCAACCCGCCCTCGATCGCCGGGGCCCAGATGATTCCCCCCTCCACCAGGCGCTCGACATGCTCGAAGACCGGATAGCCGTCGTCGCTGCCGCCGGTGGCAGCCGTATAGGCATCGGCTCCCAGCACCAGCGCATAGGGCCCATCCACCCCCGCCAGCCGCAACTGGCTCACTGCCTGTGCGACAATGTCCGGATAGCTTTTCACCTGGGCCGGAAGCGTCAGGGCCGGATTGGAAAGGCCCTGACGGATGCCCTCGATCCCGGCCGCGGCAAAGCCATCGAAGACCGCGCGATCCTCGGCAAAGGCGAGCTTGCGCGCCGCTTCCTTCACCGGCGACCAGTCCGAATCCGCCGCACCCCGCTCCACATCGTCGATGGCCTGGCGTGCCAGCTCGAAGGGAACGCGCAGTTCCACCAAGGCCTTCACCTCCCGCTGGGCGGCTTGGACCCCCTCGCCCGGCCCTGCAAGCGGAAGGATATGACCGGTTCCCACCGCCGATGTCGCCAGGCCCTGCGGGCCCTCGACGTCCACCACACGACGGCCGGCCAGATGGCGCTTGAGGGTGCGCGTCGCCTCCTCCTCGATCTGCGCCCAGGCGCCGTCGGAGATCGGTGCCAGCTCCCGATGAAGATTATTCATGGCCTGCTTCCTTCTTGAGCGATCCAATACCGAGCGAGCCGTCACCGCCAGCCGGCCGCGAACCAGAGCTTTGCGCAGGCTCGATATCTGCGGGAACCGGTTCGGCCGTCGCCGGCGCGGCAGCATCGGCCGCCACATCGTCCAGGAACGTCGCCGACGGCACGAAGAACAAGGAGCCGGTCACCGCCCGGCTGAAATCGAGCAGCCGGTCGTAATTGCCCGGCGGCCGGCCGATGAACATGTTCTCCAGCATCCGCTCGATCCGGCTGGGCGAGCGGGCATAGCCGATGAAATAGGTGCCGAACTCGCCCTTGCCGACGTCGCCAAACGGCATGTTGTCGCGCAGGATCTCCAAGGCCTCGCCATTCTCCTCGATCGAGGTCAGGACGTTATGCGCGTACGGCGCCTTGAGCGCATCGTCCTGCTCGATGTCGGACAGCTTGGCGCGCCCGATGATCTTCTCCTGCTGCTCGACGGGCACCTGGTTCCATCCGGTCAGATCATGCAGATATTTCTGCACGATCACATAGCTTCCACCGGCGAAGGCGCCGTCCTCCTCGCCGATGAGAGTGGCATCCACCGCCGCCTGGTCGACCGGGTTCTCGGTACCGTCGACGAAGCCGATCAGGTCGCGGTCGTCGAAATATTTGAAGCCATGAACCTCGTCGCTGCCGGCGACGGCGTGCCCGATCCGCGCCATGATCTGCGTCGCCAGTTCGAAGCAAAGGTCCATGCGCCGGGCGCGGATGTGAAACAGGATGTCCCCCGGGGTCGAGACCGCATGATGGACGCCGCGGATCTCGCGGAAGGGATGCAGATCCTTCGGCCGGGGCGCTCCGAACAGCCGGTCCCATAGATCCGAGCCGAAGCCCATCACGCAGGACAGCCGCCCCTCGAGATCCCGGAACCCCACCGCCCGCAAAAGCCCCGACAGATCCGCGCACAACGCCCGGACCGCCGCCTCCGACTCCCCGCCGGGCTTGACGGTTACCACCAGGAAAATGGCTGAACGCGAGAGGGGAGCAACGACCGGCTGCGAAATGACGGGTGGCAAACTCGACTCCATCATCAATTCATTATGCGGCCAGCAAGCACGAAGGCCGCCAAAGACTCAAGACGATGCCTCACCATATCCCGAGCCTCATTCACAGCGGGGTGCCGAATCTCGACCGTCTGCAGCGGATGCCGGAGCGGCTTCTCTTATCTGCACCTTGCCGAGATCGATGTGAAGAAGGTTACGGCACTCTTCTTTGATAATCTGCAACGATCCTCACACCGGCCGGGTCTGGACGATATGTCTGCGCCGAGGCGCCTGGAAAGACAAACCATGCAAACATGGCTTCTGCCGCCTGTCGGCAACGCGGCGATGCTCATGACAGTCCTGGGGGATGTAGAACCGGTCTGCCATCCAGCGTCGATGCGCGTCCGGTCACGGAAGGAATTGTTGCTCCCTATCGCGGGCGCAGTTTCGTCGCTATCATCATACCAATGCGGCGTCGGCCGGAATTGCGCGGATAGTGTCGACGCAGGGCATGGTGATCTATTTTCGGTAAGACCTTTGGATATGAGCGACAATACAAGACAGCTTTTCAGGCAAAGTATCGACCTTGAGAGCAACGAACTGCCCGACGGCTATGTCGTCTATGACCGGGGGCGCGACAAGGTCCATTTCCTCAATATTACGGCGGCTATATTGTTCGAACTGTGCGACGGAAGGAATACCGTCGCGGCGATGGCAGAATTCCTGCAGAAGCATTTCGAATTGCCCTATGTCCCGACGGCGGAAGTGGAAGGCTGCCTGGCGGATTTGCAGTCCCAAGGGTTGATAGAACACGCCCAGGCTGAAGCCGTTTAGGAGAGTTTCAAAGTGGCAGTCCGATCCAAAGGCACGACCTCGGCGCGAAGCGCCTGTCCGTCCGTGCTCGTGCTCACGCCCGTCAAGGATGCCGTTCCGCACCTCGACCGCTATCTCGGCCTGCTCGACAGGCTGGATTGGCCGAAATCGCGCTTGAGCATCGGTCTCCTCGAAGGTGACAGCGTGGACGGTACCTGGGACAAGCTCCAGGAACTCAAGCCAGGCTTGTCGGCGCGCGCAAGACGCCTGTCGCTGTTCAAGCGAGACCATGGTTTCAAGATTCCGACGGGCGTGCATCGCTGGGCACCCCAGATTCAGCTCCTGCGCCGCCAGATTCTGGCGCGGGCCCGCAATCAACTTCTGTTCCGGTCCCTGCGCGACGAAGAGTGGGTTCTCTGGCTCGATGTCGATCTCGTCGAATATCCGCCCGACGTCCTGCGCCGCCTGATGGCGACGGGATTCGAGATCGTCCATCCCCACTGCGTGACCAGGCCGGGCGGGCCGACGTTCGACCAGAATGGCTGGCGGGAGCATGGCAGCAAGATGCTGTGCGACCTGCGGGAGAACGAAGCCGTCCGTCTGGACGCGGTCGGTGGAACGATGCTGCTGGTCAAGGCGGACCTGCATCGTGACGGCCTGATCTTTCCGCCTTTTCTCTACGGCCGCAGCAATCCGAGGATCCGTCCCCAGCATCCGATCTGGGGACAGGGAGAGATCGAAACCGAAGGCCTCGGCATCATGGCCCAGGATATGAACGCCCAGTGTTGGGGGCTGCCCAACCTGGAAATCCTGCACGCAAACGGCTGAACGCCTGTTGGCTCAGCCCGTCCCTGTGGTTCTGGCCGGTCATCGCGGCAGATCGGGGGGCAGCTCCCCCGTGAGAGCCAGCAGCCCGGCAAGGGATGACGGCTCCCGGGAGCCGGGCTCATAGACGCAGGAGGCCGCCAGGATCGCCAGGCCCAGAATGCAAATCATGATCCGTTTCATTGGAAGCCTCGCTGGGCGCGGCGATGCCGCGCCCTCTCGGTTGGGTGTGGAAGACGCAACGTGACGGTAAGCTCGCTTCCTCAGACGAGGGCGAGCTCCACATCGATGTTGCCACGCGTCGCCTTCGAATAGGGGCAGGTCTGGTGAGCTTCCTCGACGATGGCCTGCGCGAACTCGCGATCGAGGCCGGGCAGGCTGACCTTCAGGCGCGCCTGCAGGAAATAGGCGCCCTCGGTGGTGCCGAGATCAACTTCAGCATCGACAGCCGTATCGGTCGGGAGCTTCAGCTTGCGCTTGCCAGCCGCAAGGCCCATGGCGCCGATGAAGCAGGCCGACCAGCCCGCCGCGAACAACTGCTCGGGATTGGTGCCCGGCTGGCTGCTGCCGGGAGGCGACAGCTTGATGTCGAGCCGGGCATCCTCGCTGCGTGCAGCCCCGTCACGGCCGCCGGTGGTGTGGGTCCGGCCGGTATAGAGAACCTTGTCGATCTTGGTCATGATACACTCCTGTCCATCTTGGGTTGTCGATACCGCCACCTGCGGCATCGGAAAGACCGGAGTGTCTTGAAGGGGGCGTTTGTCCGCCATGTTTCCGAAAACCCAGGAAGTGTAACAAACGGTAGTTTCCGGGGAGATCGACATGCAGGCATACCGCAATGCCGGAAAGCCTTGGAGAATGCTCCGGCAGTCAGCGGATGACGACTTCCGCCGCCAGCCCCCCGCCGTCGCGATTATAGAGCCGGACCGCACCGCCGATGGTGCCGGCCAGTTGCTGGGCGATGGCAAGGCCGAGGCCCGTGCCACCGGTCTCGCGATTGCGGGACTGTTCCAGCCGGAAAAAGGGCTGCATGGCAGCCTTCAACATGTCTTCCGGGATGCCGGGTCCGCGATCCATCACCGTGATGACAATGTTGCCCTCGGATCTGCGCTCCACGCCAATCTCGGCGGCACCGGCAAATTTCAGCGCATTGTCGATGAAGTTCGAGAGGATGCGCCGCAGCGCATGCGGCTTGGTCGATGCGACGCCGTCGACACAGCCAACCACCGTAACGGCCTTTCCGGTATCTTGATAGTCGTAAGCAACGCTGTCGATGAAGGAGACAAGGTCGATGCGCGCCGCTTTCTCGCCGCTGCTGTGCGAGCTGCGCGCATAGGCGATGCCGTCCTGGACCAGACGTTCGATTTCGCGAAGATCCCGCACCAGCTTGTCCTTTTCCACTGACTCATCGGCCATGTCGGCCCGCAGGCGCATGCGGGTGATCGGGGTTTGCAGGTCATGGGAGATCGCGGCGAGAATCTGGACACGCTCTTCGAGATAGTGAGCGATGCGCTCAAGCATTGCATTGAAGGCTCGGGCCGCATGGGCGACTTCGCTCGGGCCGGCCTCGCTGAGCGGGACGCTTTTCGCATTGGGATCGAGGGCGTCGGCCGCCGCCGCGAGTTCACCGAGCGGGCGGATGGCCTGCCTTACGGCAAACCAGGTACAGAACAGAAGGAGCGCCATCTGCAGCATCAGCACGTAAGGAAGCCAGTCTGCGATCGGCATGACGCCGCGTGGCGTGATCTCGATGGTCAGGGGGCTGCCGTCGCTCAAGGTCAGATGGGCCTGCAGGCGGTTGCCCTCACCCGGTATGGCTTCGATGCGCAGGGGGAAACGGGAACCGGCTGCACTCTCCAGTTTGGCCGCGATCTCCTGGCCATGGCTGGAGGTGTTGGGCACACCGGGAAGGCCCGGCCCCAGCGCGAGGTTGTAGTTGCCGCGGCTCAGCCAATCCAGCAACTCAGGCCTTTCGCTCGCCGGCGTCCGGTCGAGAACGGCGATCGAGGTCGCCACATCGTTTTCCAGCGTGCGCAGCATCAGCGCCTTCGCCGACATATAGCGTTCGGCGTAGAGGACACCGAACGACAGGCCATAGGCTATCGCCAGGCCTGCAAGCAGGATCAAAAACAATCGGGCGCGAAGGCTCTTGGGCCACCACAGCGGGTGGAACGCGCCGTCCACCATCATGGCCGGGGCTCCGAGATCTCCACGGGAACGGAGAGAACATAGCCTTCGCTGCGTACGGTCTTGATGTAGGTCGGCTCGCGCGCGTCATCGCCGAGTCGCTGGCGCAGACGACTGACCAGCAGGTCGATCGAGCGGTCGAACAGGTCGGCATCGCGGCCTTGCGTGAGGTTCAGGAGTTGATCGCGGTTGAGGACGCGCTGGGGATGGTCGATGAAGACGCGCAGCAACCGATACTCGGCCCCGCTCAGCGCGATTTCCGTGCCCTGCCTGTCGAGGAGATGGCGGCCGACGGTGTCGAGCCGCCACTCGCCGAAAGTCAGAAGCTGGCCGGCCTCGCTGATCTGCAGATTGGGCGGCAGCATGCGGGTTCGCCGCAGGACGGCGTTGATGCGTGCCAGCAGTTCGCGGGCGGCGAAGGGCTTGGGCAGATAGTCATCGGCGCCCATTTCCAAGCCGATGATGCGGTCCATCTCGTCGCTGCGGGCTGTCAGCATCAGGATCGGTATCGCCTTATGCTTTCCGGCTCGCAATTCGCGGCAGAGCACGAGGCCATCCTGGCCGGGCATCATCACGTCGAGCACGATCAGGTCGACCGTATTGGCGTCGAGGAAACTGCGCATCTGGCGTCCATCGGCAGCGGCCGAGGCACGAAGGCCGTTCTTCTTCAGATAGCTCGATACCAGATCGCGAATTTCGCTGTCGTCATCGACAATCAATACGTGGTCGACATGTTCCATGCCTGAACTTCCTGCTTGCGCCAGTCACTCATACCTGCGCTCGAAAATGCCGACGCATTCGAGCCGGGTATTACATCGCAACACCATGTCTTCTAGAGCAACGTCTTCTAGAGCAATGCGCGTTTTGTTGAAAACGCGCATTGCGCCAATTCGTTGTTTCCAAGCCAATCCATCGGATTGGCTTGAGCGTCTCGGCGATTTCCGGCGGCGCCATCAAATCGCCAAACGCTTTCACCTGCTCGAAGTCTCATACAAGGCGCAGAAATCAGGGCCGCGGCAGTGCGAAATTGGGCCAGCGCGATGTATCCTGGATGTGTCCCTCGCCGGCGCCCATTGCATATGGATGTAGGATCCGGCGGGCGCGGATACGTTCCGATACAATCGAGGCTCTATCGGTCACTTCTCGGGTTTTGTGTCGTCGTGTCGCCACCAGAGCCCCGGCCTACACGCCGGTACAATCGCCCAAGGCCTCCGACACATTCACGATACTCGCGCACGCCACATCAGCCTCCTTGCTCGTCGGGCCTCCCTGCCATCGTGGGCCCGGCACTCCGTTGCACAGGAGACAATGATGGTTCTTCTAGCCATTGCCTATTTCGGCGGCGTGCTGACCATTCTCAGCCCCTGCATCCTGCCTATTCTCCCCTTCGTCTTCGCCGGAACCGGGCTGCCTTTCCTCCGCGGCAGGCTGCCCATGCTTGCCGGCATGGCCGGCAGTTTCGCACTGGTTGCGACACTGGCGGCTGTCGGTGGGAGCTGGGCCATCCAGGCCAATGAATTCGCGCGCCTGGCTGCGATCGCGCTTCTGGCCCTCTTCGGCCTGAGCCTGATCTCGCCGCGCGTCGCCAACGCGATCACCCAACCGATCGTCGAGTTCGGCAACCGGCTGCACAGCGCTTCAGCGGCCTCAGGCAAGCGGACGGCCGCCAGTTCGCTCGTCCTCGGTGTGGCGACAGGCCTGCTCTGGGCGCCCTGCGCCGGCCCGATCCTTGGCCTGGTGCTGACCGGCGCGGCCCTGCAGGGCGCCAATGTCGAAACGACGCTGCTGTTGCTCGCCTATGCGGCCGGTGCCGCCACCTCGCTGGCCGGCGCCCTTCTGGTGGGCGGCAGGCTCCTTGCCGCCATGAAGCATTCGCTCGGCATCGGCGAGCGCATTCGGCAGGGTCTGGGCGTGGCAGTGCTCGTTGGCGTCGGCACCGCTGCCCTGGGCTTGGACACCGGCGTGCTGGCGCGGCTCTCCTATGCCGACACGGTAACCATCGAGCAGGCCATCCTCGACAGGCTGCATGTGGATCCGCGAACCGCCATGACGTCCAGCCTCGCCGCCAGCGGCATGCTGATCGCGAGCGCCAAGGCACAGACACCCTTCCGCAGCGATCTTCCCGTCGAGGGTCAGGCTCCCTCGCTCGACGGCGCCGTTGCCTGGCTGAACTCGCCTGCCCTCACCACGGAGCAATTCCGCGGCAAGGTGGTGCTGGTTGATTTCTGGACCTATTCCTGCATCAACTGCATCCGCACCACGCCCTATATTCGCGCCTGGGCGGACAGGTACAAGGATCAGGGCCTGGTAGTAATCGGCGTTCACGCCCCCGAATTCGCCTTCGAAAAGAAGCTCGACAATGTCAGGCAGGCGGTCCAGGATTTCGGTATTGGCTATCCCGTGGCTGTCGATAACGACTATCGCATCTGGCGCGCCTTCCAGAACAGCTATTGGCCGGCCTTCTACCTGATCGATGCCCGCGGCCAGATCCGCTACCACCATTTCGGCGAGGGCAATTATCGCCAGACCGAACAGGCGATCCAGGACCTGCTGCGGGAAGCCGGCAGTGACGGGCTGGCGAAAGAGGCGGTCGCGCCCGCGGCGAAGGGAGCGGAGGCCAGTCCCGACCTCGGCAATCTCGGTTCGCAGGAGACCTATCTCGGCTACAGCCGCGACGATAATTTCGCCTCGGCCGAGCGCGTGTCGCCTGACGCGTCGCGTGACTATTCGGTGGCGGATCCCGGCCTGAACCAATGGGGCCTGTCGGGCACCTGGACCGTCGGTCCGGAAAAAGCGGTTCTCGACAAGGCGGGCGGTGGCATCGCTTATCGCTTCAGCGCCCGCGACCTGCACCTGGTGCTCGGTCCCGGCGCTGCCGGCAAGCCCGTCCGCTTCCAGGTCACCGTCGACGGCAAGGCGCCCGGCCCCGACCACGGAGCCGATATCGATGCGCAAGGAAACGGCCTGGTCAGAGAAACGCGGCTCTACCAGCTCGTGCGCCAGTCCGGCGGGGTGTCGGCGCGGACCTTCGAGGTCCGCTTCCTCGACCCCGGCGTCGAAGCCTATGCCTTCACCTTCGGATGACGGCTTCTGCTCCAACCGCCATCCGGCCGTCCGGAACGCACAGCTCCCTGTATCGAGACGGCCGGGCATCGATATGGCGGTGAAAGAAGTGCATCCCTTCAAAATTTTTCTTGAACATTCGTTCCCGAATATTTAGACCATCGATATGGCAAGACTACGGGAATTCGACACCGACGCCGCGCTCGACGCCGCGATTGGCGTGTTCAGGGAACATGGGTTCGAGGGCAGCTCGGCCCAGATGCTCGTTGACGCCATGGGCATCGGCCGGCAAAGCCTCTATGCCGCCTTCGGCGACAAGTGGCAGCTCTATTGCTCGGCGGTGCGCCGCTATGGGCTGGGAGAATGCTCCGCCCATTTCGATGCCCTGCGGAGTGGCGCGCGCGGCATGGACGGCATCAAGGCGATGCTGCGCCGGGTGGTCGACAGCGCCGACCAGTCCTGCCTCGGCACCGGCTCGGTCTGCGAGTTCGGCGCTTCCCGTGCCGATCTCGCCGAGATCAACGCTTCCTTGGCCAGAAGCCTGGGCGGCGTCCTTGCCGGCCGGGTCCGCGACGCGCAACGCGAAGGCGATGTGGCCGCCGGTCTCGATCCGGAAAGAACGGCCGAGTTTCTGATCGCCAGCATCGCCGGCATTCGTATCGCCGGGCGCAGCGGCGCCGACCATGGGATTCTGACCAGCCTGGCCGACATGGCCTTGAGGGCTCTGCGCTAAGTCTTTTTTTGCACAATTCAGGAACGATCATTCAATATAGGAGTCAATCAATGAAAGCCGTCGTCATGAACGGAATCGGCGGAAGCGACAGGTTGAGCCATGTCGAGCGCGCCGAGCCGGCACCGTGTCCCGGCGAAGTCCTGGTCGAGGTCGCCTTTGCCGGCGTCAACTTCATGGATATCGGAGTCAGGCAGGGCATGGCCTGGACAGAGGTCCCAGATCCCAAGATTCTGGGCGTGGAAGGCGTCGGCCGCGTCCTGGCATGGGGTGATGGTGTCGCGGACTTCAAGCCCGGCCAGCGCGTCGCCTGGGTCTATGCACCGGGCAGCTATGCGGAACGGATCGCGATCCCGGCCGGCGCGCTGGTGCCTGTACCAGACGCGATCGATGACCGAACGGCCGCTGCGATCATGATGCAGGGGCTCACGGCCAGTCACTTCGCCACCGACTTCTATCCGGTCCAACCCGGCGACACTGCTTTCGTCCACGCAGCGGCCGGTGGCGTGGGGTTACTACTGACGCAGATCATCAAGCTGCGGGGCGGCAAAGTCATTGGGCGGGTTTCGACATCGGGCAAGGTGGCCATGGCCAAGGCAGCCGGGGCCGACCATGTGATCGTCGACGCCGAAGGGCGGTTTGCCGAGGATGTCCTGCGTCTGACCAAGGGAGAAGGCGTCTCTGTCGTCTATGACGGTTCGGGTCCTACTACTTTCCAGGGCTCGCTCGACATAGTGCGCCGGTCCGGCACGTTCTGCTGGTATGGCCCGGTCCTGGGCGGCCCCGGCCCGCTCGACATCATGAGCCTGCCGAGGAGCATCAAGATCGGCTACGCCGTCTTTTTCGATCATATCCACACGCCCGAACTGCTACGCACGCGCTCGACCCAATTGTTCGACTGGCTGGCCGACGGCAAGCTCGAGGTTCGGGTCGGCGGCGAGTATCCACTGGCGGACGCAGCCAAGGCCCATGCGGACATGGAGAGCCGCAAGACCACCGGCAAGCTGCTGCTCGTCCCGTAAACGCCGGGAGCGCCGTCTTTGCCGAAGCTCCGATCGGACCGGTCCCGAGGACGCCGGCATCTTGGTCTTCCCTTGTCGGGCCGCGCCATGCTTTGCTTGGCCGAATCCGATGAGGAGACCGACGTGGGCGCAGACAGCATTTCCGCATTCGCAACAGCCGCCGAGCTCGGCCGCCTGCTGGCGGAGGGCCGTGTTACCTCCGAGGCCATCACAGGTCGCGCGCTGGAGCGCATCGCCGCCCATGACGGCGCGCTTCGTTCATTTGTCGCCGTTTTCGCGGAAGAGGCGCTGCAGGCTGCCATCGCATCCGACCAGCGCCGCCGCCGCGGGGAGGCGCGGGGCTTTCTCGACGGTGTCCCCTATGCCGCCAAGGACCTGTTCCACGTCAAAGGCTGGCCGACGAGGGCCGGCTCCAGGGCGCTCGGTGCCGAACCCCAGGCTGTAACGGCCAACGCCGTGACGCGGCTGGCCGAGGCTGGCATGGTGCTCGTGGGCAAGGTCCAGACCGTCGAATTCGCCTTCGGCGGCTGGGGCACCAACCACGTCACGGGCACGCCACTCAACCCGCGAGATCCGGGCCTGCCCCGGGCGCCCGGCGGTTCCTCCAGCGGATCGGGCGTGGCGGTTGCCGCCGGCCTCGTCCCGGCGGCGCTCGGCACCGATACCGGCGGCTCCATCCGCAACCCGGCCGCGATGTGCGGCATCGTCGGCTTGAAGACCACCGTCGGCCGGATCGGGCGCGGTGGCCTGCTGACCCTCGCCCCCTCGTTCGACAGCGTCGGCCCTCTCACCCGTTCGGTCGAGGATGCTGCCCTCCTCTTCGCCGCCATGGCCGGGCGGGATCCGCTCGATCCGGCGACATTCGGCGCACCGCCGGTCGCCCTGTCGAGCGCATCGGAGCATGATCTAGCCGGGCTTCGCCTGCGCGTCCCCGCGGCGTCCGACCTTGCCGGTGTCGAGCCGCTGGTGCTCGAGCGGTTCCGGGCTGCACTCGCCGACCTCGCGGCCCTCGGCGCGGACATTCGGGAAAAGGCGATGCCCCGGGCGCCGGAAGCCTATATGACGCTGACCGGCGAGCTGATGTCGGCCGAATCCTGGCATCATCTCGGCCGCTATGCCGGGCCGGACGACGGCCTGGTCCATCCGGACGTGCGATCGCGCATCCTCAAGGGCAAGGAGATCGACGGCGCCCGCTACCAGAACCTGCTGGAGCAGCGGCGTGCCGCACAGATCGAGTTCGCCGGTTATCTGGAGGGCGCGGATGCGCTGCTGACGCCCACGGCGCCGATCCTGCCGCCGCCGCTTGCCGAGATCGACGAAACCAAGACCCCGCTCGGCACCTTCACGCGCTTCGTCAACCTGATGGACATGGCCGCTCTCAGCGTTCCGGCAGGCCTGGTCGGAACAGGCCTGCCGACCGCCCTGCAGATCGCGGTGCCCCGCTTCGAGGAAGCCCTGGCCTTGCGCATCGGCCGAGCCCTGGAAATCCGCCGGGGCGGGTTGTTCGAGCCGCCGACCGCCTATGAGATGCCTTGAGCCAGGCCGTTTCCTGGTCGTGAAGCAAACATCCCAATCCCACTTGCACGGGCACTGGGGATGGGCACCCGACCGGCGGGGCAAGCGCCGGTAGGACTAGCTCAGCGCAGCGACCGGAAGGCGGCACGGACTTCCTGCACGAACAGCTCCGGCTGCTCCCAGGCCGCGAAGTGGCCGCCATTCCCGGCCTCGCTGAAATAGACGAGGTTGTGATAGCAGCGCTCCGCCCAGCTCCGGGGCGCCCGATAGATCTCGCCCGGGAACACCGTCACCGCGACGGGCAGTTCGGCAATGTCGACGGCATTGAAATTGTTGGAGTGGTCCTCCCAATAGATGCGCGCCGCCGAAGCGCCCGTCTGCGTCAGCCAGTAGAGGGAGACGTCGTCGAGCATCTCATCCTTGGTCAGCACTTTCTCCGGATCGCCGCCGCTATAGGTCCAGGTCGCGAATTTCTCATACATCCAGGCGGCCATGCCCACAGGTGAATCCACCAGGGAATAGCCGATGGTCTGCGGCCGCGTGACCATCATGGTCGCATAGCCCGAACTGTCCTTGTAGAAGAGGTCAAGGGCATCGAAGGCTCGGCGCTCGTCCGGGGTGAGGCTCGTGGGCGCCGGCCCACCCGCCGTCAGGATCGCGGCGATATCCTTGGGCACCGTCCCCGGCATGTTGACGTGGATGCCGATCAGGCCGGGCACCTTCTGCAGCGCCATGCGGTGGGAGATCACCGAGCCGCAGTCGCCGCCCTGCGACACATAACGCTCATAGCCGAGACGCCGCATCAGCACGCCCCAGGCGCGGCCGATATGGTCGGAGCCCCAGCCCTTGGCCGTCGGCTTGCCCGAGAAGCCGAAGCCGGGGATCGAGGGCACCACCAGATGAAAGGCGTCCTCGGCCTTGCCGCCATATCTGGTGGGATCGACCAGCGGATCCAACACCTTCATGAATTCGAGGATCGAGCCCGGCCAGCCATGGGTCATGATCATCGGCATCGCCTTGGCATGTGGCGAGCGGATATGGATGAAGTGGATGTCGAGGCCGTCGATTTCGGTCACGAACATCGGCAGCGCGTTGAGCCTGGCCTCGACCTTGCGCCAATCATAGGATTCCGCCCAATAGGCGACCAGCGGCTTCAGCCTTGCCAGTGTCACCCCTTGCGAGAAGTCGGACACCGTCTCTTCGGGCCAGCGCGTGGCGCTCAAGCGCCGGCGCAGATCGACGATGTCCTCCTCGGCAATGGCAATCTTGAAGGGCCTGATATCGTTGCCGGCTTCCGCCGCGTGCAAGGCGGTGGGGATCAGGCCGACGAGCGCCGCTGCGGCGGCCGATTTCAGCAAACCGCGTCGGGACGTGTTGAAATCATGCGAAGGCAAATTGCTCGAAGAAGACGAATTGTTTGAAGACATCTTGTTTGAAGACATGGGGCAACTCCATTCATTTCACGGCAGCCCTCCTGCCGGTGCCCCGTCTTTGGCGATGCCATGTTTGCCCGATATGTCTCCGCCGCCCTCGATCCGCATCCTGCCGTATCCGGCTGGCTTGCCGATACATTGCCATACAGGCAGGCCGGCGGCGGCTGTGGCCGATTGTATCACTCTGTATCCAGGCGGAAGGGGCTTACATAGCCTTTCAAATCCAGCCGATGGCGACATAAGGCCGATACAGTGTTGCGGCTTTTTACGGCCACAACTTCAGCAATCGGGATTCATGTCGATGTCGGAACAAATCGATCAATCGCGCCGCGGCCTGCTCGGCACACTGGTGTTCGGTGCCGTTCTCGCGCCGCTCGGCGCAATCGGTGCCGTCAGCGCACAGACCAAGTCCTCTTCGTCCGCATCCGGCCGCGGCACCCATACCGCCTTCGCCTCGCTCAAGCAGATCAAGGCCGGGGTGCTCGATGTCGGCTATGCCGAGGCCGGGCCAGCCGATGGCACTCCCATGCTGCTGCTGCACGGTTGGCCCTATGACATCCACAGCTATGCCGACGTTGCACCGATCCTGGCGGCAGCCGGCTACCGGGTGATCGTGCCCTATCTGCGCGGCTATGGCAGCACGCGCTTCCTCTCGGCCGAGACGCCCCGCAACGGCCAGCAGGCCGCGCTGGGCAGCGACATCATCGCGTTCATGGATGCGCTGAAGATCGAGAAGGCAGTGATCGGCGGCTATGACTGGGGCGCCCGCACGGCCGACATCGTCGCGGCCCTCTGGCCCGAGCGCTGCAAGGCGCTGGTCTCGGTGAGCGGCTATCTCATCGGCAGCCAGGAGCTGAACAAGGCGCCCCTGCCGCCCAAGGCGGAGCTGCAGTGGTGGTACCAGTATTATTTCGCCACCGACCGGGGCGAGGCCGGCTATGCGAAATACACCCATGATTTTGCCCGGCTGATCTGGGAGCTCGCCTCGCCGCAATGGAAGTTCGACGACGCGACCTTCGCACGTTCGGCACAGGCCTTCGACAATCCCGATCATGTCGCCGTCTCCATCCACAATTACCGCTGGCGGCTCGGCTTGGCGCAAGGCGAAGCCAAGTATGATGAGTTGGAAAAGAAGCTCGCCGCCCTGCCGACGATCACCGTGCCGACGATCACCATGGAAGGCGATGCCAATGGCGCGCCGCACCCGGAGCCATCAGCCTATGCCAAGCGGTTCTCCGGCCGCTACGAGCATCGCCTGATCAAGGGCGGCATTGGCCACAACCTGCCGCAGGAGGCACCGCAAGCCTTCGCCCAGGCGATGCTCGACGTCGCCCGTTTCTGAACCAGGTGAAGGACTTCCACGATGAAGACCTCAGTGACCATGCCTTTGGCCGGTGCCTGCCTCGTGGCTGTGGTCGTCGCTGCGGCCGGAGCGCTCGCCCAGGATACGGAAGCCCCGAAGAGCGCATCCAAGCCGGCCTCGCCGATCTACGGCGTCACCATTCCGAACGGCTACCGGCAATGGGAATTGGTGGCGCCGGCGCTGGAGCACGAGCCCCTCAACGAGCTGCGCACTGTCCTCGGCAACAAGACCGCGATCGACGCCTATCGTGCCGGGACCCTGCCCTTCCCCGACGGGACCGTTCTGGTCAAGCTTGCCTGGAAGCATGTGCAGTCGCCGGAATTCGAATCCGCCTTGGTACCAGGGCCGGCAACAACGGTGCAGGTCATGGTCAAGGATTCCAGAAAATATGCCGCCACCGGCGGCTGGGGGTTCGGGCGCTTCATCGACGGCAAGCCTGTGGACCTGGCCCAACACGAGACCTGCTTTGCCTGCCATGAGGCGCGCGTGAAAGCGCGTGACTATGTCTTTACCAAGCTGGCGCCATAAGGCGCCCTGCTCCTGACGATCCGGAAATTCACATGCCGCCCCATCTCATCCTTTTCGCCGTCGCCACCTTTGCCTGGCGCCTCCTCACGCTCGCGATTTCGGCGCGGCACGAAAAGGCCTTGAAGAGGGATGGCGCGCAGGAATATGGCGCGAAGAACAGCATCCTCCTCGCGGTCTTTCACGTGATCTATTACGTCTGCGCGGTCGTCGAGTCGGCGGCCAGATCGCATCAGCCGAACGCCCTTGTGTCCGCGGGCGGCATCGCGATCTACATCGCATCCACTTTCGTCCTCGTTTCGGTGATCCGTTCGCTCGGCGGGCTATGGACGATCAAGATCATCATCAGCCCGCAGCATCGGCGGGTTCAGAGCGGCCTGTTCTCGTTCGTGCGGCACCCCAACTACTTTCTGAATATCCTGCCCGAACTCATTGGTTTCGCACTGGCTCTCAACGCCTATTGGACGCTGGTGATCGGCATTCCCCTCTATTTCATCCCCCTGGTGACCCGCATCCGGCAGGAAGAAGCCGCGATGCGCGAGACCTTCGCTCCCGATCTGTAAACGCCCGATTTCATCTTCCCGCCCGAGATCCGGTGCGGGTGACAACCCGAAGGAAAGTCCGATGAAGAAGTTCGTGAGAGGGCTGGCCGTCGCCGGCGCCCTGTTGCTGAGTGCGCCCGCTCTGGCCGAGACAGCCAAGCCAACCGTGGTTCTCGTGCATGGCGCCTTTGCCGACGCCTCGAGCTGGAACGGCGTGATCCAGCGCCTCGAAAAGGACGGCTACCCCGTCGTCGCCGCCGCCAATCCGCTGCGCAGCGTGCGCGGTGACGCCGACTCCGTGGCCAGCCTGATCGACAGCATCAAGACGCCCGTGGTCCTGGTCGGCCATTCCTATGGCGGCTCGGTCATCAGCGAGGCCGCCGCCGGAAAGGCCAATGTCCAAGCCCTCGTCTATGTCGCGGCCTTTGCGCCGGAAACGGGCGAGACCGCCATCGGGCTCAGCGGCAAGTTCCCCGGCTCGACGCTCGGGCCGACACTCGCCCCGCCGGTGTCGACCTCGGGCGGCGGCAAGGATCTCTATATCCAGCAGGCCAAATTCCCCGACCAGTTCGCCGCGGACGTTCCCAAGGCCGAGGCGAAGCTGATGGCCGCCACGCAGCGGCCGATCACCGAGGCCGCGCTCGGCGAGGCCTCGACCGAGCCGGCCTGGAAGACGATCCCCTCCTGGTTCGTCTATGGCGACAAGGACCGCAACATCCCGCCCCAGGCCCTGGCCTTCATGGCGGACCGCGCCCATTCCAAGCAGACCGTGGTGGTCAAGGGCGCCTCGCATGTGGTGATGGTGTCGAACCCGGCAGTTGTCGCCAAGCTGATCGAAGCCGCTGCCCAGGCTTCGCCGGGCAAATAGGCTGCCTGTGCCTGCCAGGCATATGGGCCTCGCGTGCTATCAATGTCCCGCAGCGTCCGTCGATGCCGAGAATTTCAATGAACGGAAACCGCCCGGGTTTCGGGCCTGGACGGTTTCATCCAAGTTCAGATCGATCAGTTTTCAAAGAAGGCCCAACGCGTACCATTCCACTGGAAATAATAGGAGCGGCCAGCATACATGGCATAGCTATATCTACCACCGCGCGACGATGTAAAATATATCGAAAATTGGCGGCAACCATTTACGACCGTGGAACTGCCTGTCCAGACCGAATAACTCACAGAATTGCTTTCACTGCCATCTGGATAGGCGCAGGTAACGGAGAATGGAAGCAATACGCTGCGCCCGCCACTGTTGATCGCACTGATCCGGACACCGCCGGCTTGGGCAGGTATCACGGCCAAACCCAAATTAATCGCCGCGAACGTGAGTACACAGGCTGCTTTGGCGCAAAGAAAGCGGATCATCGTTCATACCGTTCGGAAAGATACATCTTTGTGGTTGAAGCCTTGGGCCTCCGCTGCAGAAGGCTTGTCTAGTCGCCGGCCACCATGTCCGTAAAACAGGAGGCAATGGCTCTATTGGCACCGAGTTTCATTGCCCATGCGAAAATCGCAGGCGCTTCGCTCTTATCGGCGACGCCTCCCCAGACATCCTTGAATTTAGGGGCACCGGACGAGGTCTCGAAAAAGAAATAGCCCGGATCAGCCACGGGTACGTTCGCATATACCACGGTCCAGCTGGCCGCCTGCATGAATTTCGTAACGTCAACCTTGGATGGTCGAACCTTCGCGTTGAGGTTCCCTGCGATAAGCTTCGCATAGTCGGTTCGCCGCTGTTTTGTCAGATGGGTATCAACTCCGTCGCAGGGGGACGCCGCAAAGGCTGGGGCAGATATCAGATAGAACGCGCCGATAATCGAACCGAATGAAGCGACTTTTCTGAAGGTAGGCACCATAAAAATATTCTCCATACTGAGAGTTTTTTATTTAAAAAATAAAGTCTTTATCGAAAAACTATAAAATAATTACCATTAATTTTTGTTAAATTACACAAAACATATATTATTTTTGATAATATCATTCAACTACATTTATTATCTATTTTATCTAGACACCGATGACAATATTATCTACCAGAATGTTCTCGGTTTGTAATAAGCCGATGCGAAATTTGTCGTTGAAAGCGCAGGTAATGATCGGATCGTGATAAATCGCAAGAATGTAGTAGTTTTCTGAAAGGTTGCGTGCAGCGCATGGGGGAAGCCGAATGAAGCGTATCGGGCCGGCCTCTCCAGCATCGAAGAAGCGGCATTATGCTATCCAGGCTGGAACTTGATATTCGAGATCTTATGGGTGCCCTGAAGTCGACGCCGGTCATTCGTGACGGGAGTGTATGGGACCCGCATCAGTCAACGCTCATCGGCGATTCATATATCAAGGTGGATGAAGCCTGCGTCCTGTGCATCCTTAGTGTACATGTATTTCAGCCATTCATCAGCCGCATTATACGTGGCGACTACATAACGATCCAATATCTGCAGGTCAGCGGAAACTATTTCCACCACCATAGCGGGCAGATTCAACAGGTTCACTCAGGATCGGTCTCGCTGACTGCGGCTCCGATGTCTGTCACCGAGATCCGTCAGCTTCGCCCGTCAGCATCCACCATCGCCACGAGAGCCATCTGCATTCATATCGCACGTGACCATCTTGTCGGGTCATTCGGACTGCGGCCCGACTTCTGGCGCGACGAATATCGCGACGCTTTCTTCAATGTGGGAGCGTCTTCGCTTTCCATCGCGACGCCCCTCACGCCCGAGATGTGGATCATCCTCGACGCCCTGATCGACTGCAAGTTCGACGAGCCGATCCGCAGCATCTACCTGAAAGCCAAGGCCGTCGAATTGCTGGCTCTGACCGTTGTGCAATTCAACAATTTCGATCTCCCAGGCGGCACCGCGCAGCTTGCTTCGGCAGCCAGAGATCAGAGACTGATCGATATCGCCGCTCTCATCTATCGTCGAGAACTCAACAATCCTCCATCGGTCGAAGAATTGAGCCGACGTGTCGGGATCAACCGCAACAAGCTCACGGCCGGTTTCCAATCGGCTTTCGGACTGACCCCCGCTGATTTTTCACGCCGGCTCCGTCTCGAATGGGCCGCGCGGCGGCTTTCCGAGGGGCTCGATATCAGGCAGGCCGCCGCGGAGGTGGGCTATGACAGCGTGCCCGCATTCGGGCGCGCCTTCCGGCAGCATCACGGCAGGGTACCGTCCGTACTTTCTCCCCCGCCGGCCGATTGACTGAAATTACCCGGATAGCTGGCTGCCTGAAGCGGCATCGCACCACCCGATCCCCACTACCTTTTTCCTTTCGATGTCGTCGAAAGGGCCGCAGCGTCTTACCCAGCCGGGGATCGAGATTCCGCCAGAATTACCAAGAAAAGGCCAGAATGACAAAAAGGTGCAATTTTGTGAAATCCAGTGATATCAAAGGGTTAGTTATAACTTGAACCCTTGCGGGCCGAAAGGATAGCTCTTGGATGGGGGTAATATTATGAGGTCGGCGTTCGCCATGCGTAGCCCGGCTTCGATCTGTGGGGCATGGCTGCGAAGCAGCCAATCATCCGGCATTCCAGCGCGAGGAAGCTCCGTGTCGATTCTGCTTTGGAGGAGTGCTTTCCTCCAATGGCCGGCTTCGATCACCGCGCTGAGGAGACGCCTGGGATACGCATCAGATCGAGGTTTGCCAGAGCTGCGTCGGGTCGCGCCGCCTCTTTGCGACAGTCAGATCGTCCTGCTGCCCCCAGGACAAGGTGTTGAACGGGCATGCTCAGAGGCGTTCCGGACGAATGGGGTCCAAAATACGAGTCCGATGGGGGGGCGATGACGCGGTCCCACACTGGTCCGAATGCGATCGGGTATACGGCGCCCGTGCATATGGCCCTGGTGCTGCTGACGCCCCAGCCAGGCAGGGAACTCGCGCTCAACAGCGATCGCAGGACCGTGGGTGTGGCCCCTGCCGGCTCGCTTGAGATCATTCCCGCCTCGGCTGAGGTATTCGCCTGCTGGAAAGTCGAAAAGCAGAGCCTGCTGGTCGCGGTCGATCCCGGCCGCCTGGCGCGGCTGGCCGGTGCGGAGTTCGACAAGGATTGCTTCGAGCTCCACCCACCACAGCTGGGAACGGTCGACCGCCACGCCCATGCCCTCGCGCAATCCATGCGATATGAACTCGAGAACGCGGCTCTGAGCTTCGAGGAAAGTCTTGATGCCCTGATCACGCTGTTCTCCACCCATCTCCTGCGCAATTACTCATCGCTAAGGCCGCACTCGTCTCCTTCCCTCAATGGGGGCCTATCTCCGGCTACCTGGCGCAAGGTAAACGACTTCATTCAGGCGCATCTGGGCGAAACCTTGTCTCTCGAAAAGCTCGCTTCGATCGCACATTTGTCGCCAAGCCATTTCGCCCGGGCCTTCGGGCAGACGGCCGGACAATCGCCCCATGGTTATGTCGTGACGTCCCGATTGGCGCGGGCTCGTGAATTGATCGTCAACACCGACTTGCCGTTGAGCCAGATCGCGTCGAGTGTCGGTTTTGCCAATCACTCCCACATGACGATGCGGATGAAACGCCTATGGGGTGCGACACCTGCCGAATATCGGCGCCAGCAACGCTGAGACAGCGAGCGTGTCGCCTGCAGCGCCACTTTCTACCCATTCACACCCAGAGGAAGCCATCATTCCAGGCAAACCGGCCCGCCATCGGAACGCCCGAAAGCGCAGTGGCCGCCAAGATGGTTACGGGAATTGCCCGTATACCCCTTGCGCCGCCCGTCCTTCAATTCTCCCGCGCAGCCTTGACGACGCGTCCGAGGAATTCGACCAGCCGTGGCTCGAAGCGTTCGCCGAGGAGGCAGAGGCAATCATGGCGGTCGTAGATGATGTGATAACCGAGTTTTTCGAGAAACTCGCCAATCGCCCGTGAGGCTTCGGCCGTAAGCGCCACATGCTCGAACAGGATCGCCGAGGGACGGTGGCGGTCAAAATCAAAGGTGCGCAAGACAATGTCGTCGCAGCCTTCGACATCGATCACCAACAGGTCAGCCGTCTCGAATCCGGTTTCCCGGCAGAGCGAGTCGAGCCTGCGTGTCGTAACCGGCACGGTCTCAATCATTCCGGGCAGATCATCATATTTGAGTTCGTGCATCATGATGGTCGGCAGCGAGAAGCTGCTCAACACGTCCTCGCCGCGGACAATGTGGAAGTCACGCGTCCCCTCCTCCGGCCAGATCGCCTCATCGCGGAAGATCAGTCCGTCACGCGTGCCGTAATGGGTACGCAGCCGCTCCATCGCCGCCGGCACCGGCTCGACCAGCAGGCCGCGCCAGCCACCCTGGATGACGTGCCGGCTGATGGGATCGCCGCGCATGCCGTCATTGGCGCCGACCTGCACGAAGGTGAGCGGCGCCGCATCGGGCTCGATCATCGCAAGCACATAGTCGACGATCTCGGCAAAGACGTACTTCGTGTTGCGCGGCTCCTTCTGGCAGAACACGGAACTCGAAAGGCCGGCAACGCCGGGATAGGCAGGTCGATTCATCGCTGCTCGTCACTTTCCTTCATCGTGGCGAAGCGGCATCCTACGCCGCAGGACATGATCCCCTCGGGTGCGACTGTTTGCCGGACGCCAGCGGCCGGTGCGAGGCTGGACGAAGATCATGCCTCCACCGCCCATGATCGTCAGGGTGGCCCCGGACCATAGAAAACCGATGCGGAGATTACCAGGATAATGGCCATCTCCGGCCCGGGAACGAACACGGCCTCCCTCAGGACAACGGCCAGCCGACAGGATCAGAACGTCGCCGTCATGCTGACGAAGAAGTTGCGGCCGGGCTCCGGAAAGCCATAGGCAAGCTGATAGTCGGTATCGAAGATGTTGCGGATACCCGCATCGAACTGCAGGTTCTGGGAGGCCTTGTAGCTGACGTTCAAATTCGCCAGCGCAAAGCCCTCGGTCTTGAAGAAGTTGTTCTCCAGGCGGTCCGTCGACCAGCGCGAACTGTAGAGCTCGAGGCTTGGCCGCACCGTGAAATTGTCCCAGGGGAGCCATTCGACATAGAGATAGGCGATGTTGCCCGGGGTTCCGACCGGCTGTAGCCCGGGCCGCTGGGGATCCATCAGCCTGCGCTTGAGATAGGTGTAGCGGGCTCCCAGCGTCAGGTCGGAGCGGGCCGCCCATTCGCCATAGAGTTCGACGCCGTAGGTGCGGCCGTCGCCGACATTCTGGTTCTGGATCTTGTTGCCGCCGATGGAAACAGACTGGATGACGTTCTTGAGATCGCTGTAGAACACCGAACCGCCCAGTTGCACGCCTTCCAGAGGCTTGCCGGCCCAGCCGATCTCGTAATTGGTCGCCCGTTCTGGCTTCAGGCTCGGATTGGGCAGGGCGTCGCCAAAGCGCGTGCTGAAGCGCTCGAACAGGGTCGGAAAACGGGAGCGCGACGAGACGCTGGCGTGGAACTGCGAAGCCTCGCTCTGGCGGTAGATGCTGGCGAGCTGCCAGTTGAAGGCATGGCTGCCGCCTGTCGGATAGTCGAACCGGCCGAGCGTCGTATTATAGTCCTGCGCTCTCTTGATATCGTTGAGATCGTAGCTGACGCCGGCGACGAAATCGAGCTTGTCGGTGGCGTGGAAGGTGTCCTCGACGGCAAAGGACCAGGTATCCTCGGATGTGCGCTGCCATGGCTCCATGACGTCGGAAACGCCGGGCCGGTTGTGTTGGCGCTCCTGGTGGACGTCACGGCGGAAGTGGATCGCCGCCTTCAGCGTGTTCATCGCAATGAGGTCTGTGCCACCTTCGAGGCTGAAGCCATAGGCATGGTCGCGATAATAGCTGTCGAAGGAACGTGTCGTCGTCTGGGTCGTATGACTGTAGTCGTCATAGGCCTGCAGCAGGTTGTCGAACGTGTTGTAATAGGCCCGCGTCTTGATGTAGGAGGCCTCGCCGATTGCCGTCTTGGAGTTGAAGGCAAGGCTGGAGATGTTCCAGTAGGGCCATTCCCAGTCGCGCTGATATGCCGTGCCAGGTGGTAACGGCATTGGCGTGATCCCGCGCACCGGTTCATAGATCGAATAGGGCGCGGCCTTCTCGCCGCCCTGGCGCGTATAGCTCACGACATATTCATCGGTATCGTTGGGCGTAAAGCCGAGCTTGAAATTGGCGCGCCAGTCCTTGACGTTGGTGAAGTTGCGGCGACCGCCCTTTTCGATCGGCCCACCCGCACCGATCGACACCGGATCGAAGCTGCGCGGCAGGAACCAGCCATTGCTGGTGCGGTAGGAGCCGTTGGCCATCAGGTAGAAATGATCCTGCTTGATGCCCACCGATCCGGAGGTGGTGAAGCCCGCTAGGGCACCGGTGTTGCCGGCATCGATCCCCAGCCGCAATTCGCCCTCATAGGCCTTGGTCGGCTTGCGGGTAACCAGATTGATCGCGCCGCCCATGCCGCCGGGACCGCTGAGCACGGAGACATAACCCTTCTGCACCTGGATCTCGGCGAGATCCGGCGTCAGGAAGCGGCCGAAGTCGATACGGTTGTCCGCCGGCAGATAGACGCGGACGCCGTCGATATAGAGGGGAACCTGGAAGCGGTCGAAGCCGCGGATATAGATCAGCCTCTCGTTGCGGCTGCCACCTGTATTGGAGACTTCGACGCCCGGCGTCGTCGCCAAAGCATCATCGAGCGTATTGCGGTTGCTTTTCTGGATATCCGTGGCGGTAACGGTGCTCCGTGATATCGACTGGCCACCGATGTCGGAATTGCTGGCCTGCGACGGCAGGGTGCCGAGGACGAAGACCGGATCCAGCTCTATGGGCTGTTCGGCCTGGCCCTGGGCCGGTTTCTTTTTCTTGGTATCGGTCGCCTCCTGGGCTCCCGCCCCAGACAGCAGGACAGCATTCGACAGCAGCAATACGGCAACACTCGACAACAGTCGGCGCATCAGGATCCCCCAGCCCTTTAGACGGCTGCTGCTCCAAAGCCTCCGGGATGGAAGCCGCCCCTTGGAACGCAATCGTTATGCTTGATGGAATACAACGAAGTGATGTGCAATCAAGTCCTCCCCTGCAATTTTGTTTCAGGAAAGGAAAAGTAGCCGCGCAAATCAACCGAAAAAGAGTTAAATTACATCATCCCCGACATTCCCTCAACGATGAGAACGCGAGCCTAGAAGCCCTTCTTCGTCGCGCGACAGTCACAATTCCTGGCTGCGATCTGTGGCCGCGGCAGCCAGGCGGGCCTTGACCGGGATATCCATCCAACCATAACGATTGGTGGACTTCCGCGATGGAGACGTTTCGATGCTTCGGCGCTCATTCCTGTCGGCTCTGGTGGCGATGCTGCTTGTCGTTCTGCCACAGTCCGGCATTGCCCAGACGCGGACATTCGTCGACGCGGCCGGTCGCAGCGTCGAGCTGCCGGTCGCCATTCATCGCGCCATGGCGGCAGGACCCCCTGCTTCCGTTCTGCTCTACGCCATCGCGCCCGAGAAGATGGTCGGCTGGGTTCGGGCGCCATCGGCAGAGGAAAAGGCGTTCCTTGCGATTCCCTACCGCGATCTGCCGGCCCATGGACGGCTGACCGGCAAGGGCAATACGGCCAATATCGAAGCGGCCCTGGCGCTGAAACCCGATGTGATCATCGATGTGGGAACCGTCGACGGCACCTACGCCTCACTCGCCGACCGGGTGCAGCAGCAGACCGGCATTCCCTATGTCCTGATCGACGGCCGCTTCGCCAAGTCGGCCGATAGCCTGCGCAAGCTCGGCGATATTCTCGGCGAGCCCGGGCGGGCGGACGAATTGGTCCGGTTTGCCGACGAGGCAACACGCCGCCTCGATACAGCAGTGAAAGCCATCCCGGCCGGCGAGCGGCCGCATGTCTATTACGGCCGCGGCCCCGATGGTCTGGAGACCGGGCTTGCCGGCTCGATCAATACGGAGGTCCTGGAAGCGGTCGGCGCAACCAATGTCGCCGATGCCGCCGGTGCCGGCGGCCTTGCCCGAGTGCCCATGGAGCAATTGCTCGCCTGGAATCCCGACATCATCCTGACACTCGACCGCAACTTCCAGGCCAAGGTCGCGACAGATCCGGTCTGGGCCAGCATTACGGCGGTGAAGAACCACCGGGTCTACCAGGCACCGGCTCTGCCGTTCGGTTGGTTCGATGCGCCGCCCGGCATCAATCGCATCATCGGCGTGGCCTGGCTGACATCGGTGCTCTATCCCGGCCGTACGGACATCGACCTTCGGCAGGAAACAAGGACCTTCTACCACCTGTTCTATCATGTCGAACTCACCGAGCCCCAGCTCGACAGCCTGCTCGCTACCGCGACGGGAAAGCCGTAATGGCCGGGCGCAGGAGCCTGCACGAAGCCTTGCCCGGCGGACGGTCTCCGCACGCCTGGGCTTCGTTCCCGATCGCCTTCGCGCTCCTGGTGATCGTGGTACTGATCTCCCTCGGCACCGGAAAATACAGTGTTTCGCCGCCGGATACCGTCAGGGTGATCTGGTCCAGGCTGTCCGGCCTTCCCAGTGGTCTCGATGCGACGATCGACACCGTGGTCTGGCAAGTGAGGCTGCCACGCGTGATCGCCGGATTCCTGATCGGTGCATCCCTTGCGACGGCTGGGGCCGTTTACCAGGGACTGTTTCGCAACCCGCTCGTCTCGCCCGATCTTCTCGGCGTGTCGGCCGGCGCCAGCCTCGGCGCGGTCGCGGCCATCTTCCTTGGCTTATCGGTTGCCGTGATCCAGGCCATGGCCTTTGCCGGCGGGCTTGCCGCTGTCGGGCTCGTCTATATCGTGGGATCCTCGATCCGCCAGGGCGATCCGGTCCTGCTCCTGGTCCTGGCCGGCGTTGCAATCGGCGCGCTGCTCGGCTCCAGCATCTCCCTGCTCAAGGTGCTCGCCGATCCCTACAACCAGTTGCCGGCAATCACCTTCTGGCTGCTCGGAAGCCTTTCCAGCGTAACCCCAGCGGACGTCGCCTCGATCCTGCCGGCTATCATCATCGGCCTCGTCCCGATCATTCTGCTGCGCTGGCGCATGAACCCGATGGCCCTCGACGACGAGGAAGCCCGCGCACTCGGCCTGGCAACGGGCCATCTTCGGCTCATCCTGGTCGCAGCCGCGACCTTGATGACGGCGGCAGCGGTCTCGGTCTGCGGCATCATCGGCTGGATCGGCCTCCTGGTGCCGCATGTGGCACGTATGATGACCGGACCGGAGTTCTCGCGCCTGCTTCCGGCCTCCCTCATTTTGGGAGGCGGCTTTCTCATCGGCGTCGATACGCTGGCGCGCTCGATGGCGCAGATCGAAATACCGCTCGGCATCTTGACCGCCGCGATCGGCGCACCCTTCTTCCTCTTTATGCTGGCGAGGACAAGGCGAGGATGGCAATGATGCTGGAGGCGGTCGATCTGGCCTTCGGATATCGCGGCACGCTTGTGGGGAGCGGTGTAACCCTGGCGGCCCGGCAAGGCGAGGTTCTGTGCCTGCTCGGGCCCAATGGCTGCGGCAAGACCACCTTGTTCAAGACGCTGCTCGGCCTGATTCCGGCCCAGGGCGGGCGGCTGACCCTGGACGGACGCGACATCCGAGCTTTCAGCCGCGCCGAATTTGCCCGCCGCATCGGCTATGTCCCACAGGCGAACGCCGCCTATTTCCCCTTCAGCGTGATCGACGTCGTCCTGATGGGCCGGGCAAGCCGCATTCCCACATTCGCGGCCCCCTCCAGTCACGATCGCGAGATTGCCTGGGATGCGCTCGATATGCTCGGCATCCGCGAACTCGGCACGCGTTCCTACACGCAGATCAGCGGTGGCGAGCGCCAGATGGTGTTGATCGCCCGTGCCTTGGCGCAGCAACCGGCCCTGATCGTCATGGACGAGCCGACCGCCAGCCTCGATTTCGGCAATCAATCCCGCGTGCTCGAACGCATTCGTGCGATGGCAGGGTCAGGCCTTGGCGTGATCCTCTCCACCCACGATCCCGGTCACGCCTTCGCCTGCGGCGATCGCGTTGCCCTGATGCGCCAGGGGCGGCTCGATGCAGTCGGCCCACCCTCCGACGTCATGACGCCCGCCCTCCTGGAAAAGCTCTATGGCGTTGGGGTCGCCATCGAGTTCCTGGCATCGGCCGGCCGGCACATCTGCGTTCCCATCCTTGCCGCTGCGCAGCTTCCCGCCACGGCAAGCCAGACAAGAAGGACCTGAGCATGGTTCGCGAAAGCGAAATTAGACAAAACGAGGTGGCGGTTTCCCCTCCCGAGCCGACCGATGCGGGGCTGGTCTTCATTGGTCGCATCCTGACGCCATGGACGTCGAGGCTGATGGCCCCGCGGCAGGGCCGACCGGATGGGCCGGTCTGCCGCATCGAGATCTTCGAGCCATGGCAGGCGGCGCTCGACAGGATCGAGCATTTCGAGCGCCTGGAGGTCCTCTACTGGCTGCATCTGTCGCGCCGCGATCTCGTCCGCCAGAGTCCGGCCAATGACGGCACCACCCATGGCACGTTCGCACTTCGCTCGCCGGTCCGCCCGAACCCGATCGGCACCTCGATCGTGACGCTCGTGGCTCGCGAAGGATCGACATTGCTGGTCCGGGGGCTCGATTGCCTCGACGGCACTCCCTTGCTGGATCTCAAGCCCGATCGCACCCTGTTCAAGCCGATCGCACCCGAGCAACCCGGCGATCGGGAGACGCAGGCCTGACGCCCGCCTCTCTCCAAGGCACGCTGTTTTATGCGAAACGCTGCGAGGGGGCGGGACGCTTCGATCACGGCCACAGCTTTTCGCGCGACCATCCCACCGCTTCCCGCCGGTAGCGCAGACGCCGATGCCGACGTTCCGCATCGCCTTGCCAGAATTCCACCTCCTGCGGCGCCACGATGAAAAGGCTCCAATGCTGCGCAACCAGATCCGGTCTTTCCCGTATGCGGTCCTGCTGCAGTGCGAGCGCGTCCTCCAGATCCTTGGCGGATGTCAGCGGCTCACTTTGCCTGGCGGCGAGCGCAATCGCCCGCGCACCCGCCGGCCGGGCGAGAAAGTCGACATCACGCTCATGCACATCGGCCCGCTCAACCAAGCCACGAATGCGCACCTGGCGTCCGAGCCGTGACCAATAAAAAGTCAGGGCCACCTGGGGATTGTGCGCGATCTGACGTCCTTTCGGGCCCTGATCGGTGGATGCAAAATGCCAGCCGCGATGATCGAGATTCTTGAGGATGAGAACACGCGCATCGGGCGCCCCCTCCTCATCGACCGTCGAGAGCACCATGGCATGCGGTTCATCCACACCGGCCTCGACGGCATCGCGGAACCAAGAGGCAAACAAGAGCCGCGGTTCTCCCGGCACCCCATCCATGTCGAAGGTCGGGAGGGGACCGGCGAGCGACTTCAAGGCACGTAATTCGTCCTTCATCATCCCACCTCACGGCCTCGATATGATCAGCCGCAAGGATCCTTCGAAGAAAGGCTGGCTGCGGAGTTCGCCATAGCGCCTGTCCCAGCTTCCATCCTTCAGGTCGCGGCTGAGATCGGCAACGAATCGCTCGCCGACGGCAGGGTCGACGAAACTCCACGCCGAGTTGGCAAGCCGTGCGCCGGGCTCGAGCAGACGTTCCGGCCTGCCGTAATAAGCCTCGCCGAACCCGTCGATGCAGCCCAGCGGGATGGGCACCGGCCTGACCTCGATATCGCCTGCGAGCGCATCGGCAATGGACGCCATGCTTGGATAACGCCGGGTCTCGACGGCGATCATCTCCGGGGCGTAGGCCTGCAGCCAGGAACGTTCCAGCGCATCGGGATCGCAGCTGAGAACCAGGACCGGCCCACTCGTGACGCGGCGCATCTCCCTCAGACCTTGCTTGAGATCCGCCCATTGATGGACCGTAAATATCGCCATGCTGGCATCGAAACTCCGGTCGGGGAAAGGTAGGTGTTCGGCCGTTGCATCGAGTGCCGTCGACAGATGGGCCGGCCGCTGCGCCCGCATCGAGGCAGAGGGCTCGACCGCCGTCACCTTGCGGTCGACCGGTTCGTAGGAGCCCGCGCCGGCGCCGACATTGAGTACGGTTGCCGCGTCGCCCAGGGCCTCCAGGATGAATTGGGCGATGCGGGGATCCGGCTGGCGATAGGTCCGGTAGCCGCTACCGATCACGCCATAATTCGCATCGCCGGCGCTGCCGTCTTGGTATCTGCCATCCATATCCCGTCTCCCGTGTTTGCATGGAACAAGGCGGACGGCCCACTCGACGGCCTGTCTTCCTCCGTTCCAAAAATGGCTAGTCTCTTCTGTCGAGAGATAGAAAACACCATGATTTACATGGTGAAAATCGATATGATCGAACACCCAATGTTCGGAAAAAGCACATGGCAAGGCATATACCCTCGCTGAACGCGTTGCGCGCCTTCGAGGCGGCGGGCCGCCATGGCCTGATGACGCGCGCAGCCGACGAACTCAACGTCACCCACAGCGCGGTCAGTCGCCAGATACGGCATCTGGAGCAGGTGCTGGGCGTGCCGCTTTTCGAAGGCCCGAAGAACAGGCTGCGCCTGACTGACGCCGGCACGACATTGCTGTCCGGCCTCGTGAAGGCTTTCGACCAGATCGACATGTCGGTTCGCTCGGTGGCCGACATCGAGCAAGGCCCGCTCGACATATCGTGCCCCGGAACGTTCACCATGCGCTGGCTCATTCCGCGGCTCTATCGCTTCCAGGCCGAATATCCCGAAATCGAGGTGCGCCTGACGGCATCGTCCCGCCCCGTCGATTTCAGCAGGGACGGTTTCGACGTCGCCATACGCGTCGGGGCAGTGCCATGGCCTGAAGGAGCCGAAATCATCGAACTGTTTCCCGAACAGACCGGTCCCGTGCTCGCGCCGTCGCTGGCGGCGGCATCAGCCAGTGGGCTCGACGCCATCCCACAGCTCCACACCCGAACACGCCTGCGGGCATGGGGCGACTGGCATTCGCGCTCGGGGCAATCGATCCAGGCCGGGCCGCGCGTCGAATACGAGCATTTCTATTTCATGCTGGAAGCGGCGAGAGCCGGCCTCGGTGTCTGCGTCGCACCCTGGCCCTATGTCAGCGAGGACATCCATTCCGGCCGGCTGCAAGCACCGATGGGCTTCCTCGACAGTGGCCACGACTATGTCGCCCTGCGCCGGGCGAGACGCAATCGCAAGTCCAGCCTGTTTTGTGACTGGCTTCGCGCCGAAGCCGGCGCCTTTCTGAAATCCGACCCGCCACCGTCGAACATCTGAGGGCGCCATTCGACGGCACCCTCGGCGTTGAAGATCTCGATGACAGGGCGCAGGAGCGCCCTATCATCATATCGCTGCTCCCGGCGGCTCGGGCGGCCCCGTCAGAGCCTGGCCGCCACCGCCTTGGTCTCGGTGTAGTGCTCCATGACTTCCTTGCCCATCTCGCGACCCCAGCCGGATTGCTTGTAGCCGCCGAACGGCCAAGCCGGGTCGCCGTAATTATGGGTGTTGATGCAGATGGTGCCCGCCTTGATCTTGCGGGCCATCATATGGGCGACCTTGAGATTGCGGGTCCAGACGCTGGCCTGCAGGCCATATTCGGTGTCGTTGGCAAAGCGCGCGACCGCATCGAGATCGTCGTCGTCATAGGATTGGACGCAGACCACCGGCCCGAAGATCTCCTCGCGCACCACGCGCATGCTCCGATTGGTCTGGGCCAGCACCGTCGGCTCGACGAAGTAGCCCTGGTTGCCGATGATGCTGCCACCGGTCACGACCTCCGCCCCTTCTTCCCGGCCTGATTGCAGGAAGCCGGTAACTCTCTGGTGCTGCTCCTTGGAAACCAGCGGGCCGAGATTGACGCTCGGATCCAGGCCGTGGCCGACCTTCAGCTTGCCTGCCGCTTCCGAGACGCCCGCGACCACCCGGTCATAGATCGACTTGTGGGCGAACAGACGGGACCCGGCGGTACAGCACTGCCCCTGATTGTAGAAAATCGCATCGGCCGTGCCGGCGATAGCGAGATCGAGATCGGCGTCGGGAAAGACGATGGCGGGCGACTTGCCGCCGAGTTCGAGCGATACGCGCTTGAGGTTGCCCGCCGCCGCCCGCACGATGATCTTGCCGACCTCGGTCGAGCCCGTGAAAGCGATCTTGTCGACATCAGGATGCTCTGCAAGCGCTGCGCCGGCGGTCTCACCGAACCCGGTCACGATGTTGACGACACCGGCCGGGAATCCGGCCTCCTGGATGAGCTCGCCCAAGCGCAAGGCGGACAACGGGGTCTGCTCCGCCGGCTTGAGGATGATGGTGCAGCCCGAGGCAAGAGCTGGCGCCAGTTTCCACGCCGCCATCATCAAGGGAAAGTTCCAGGGAATGATCTGGCCGACCACGCCGACCGGCTCGCGCAGCGTGTAGGCGTGCCAGTTGCCTGCGCTCGACACCGGTATGGTCTCGCCGTTGAGCCGTGTCGCCCAACCGGCCATGTAGCGGAACATGTCGATCGAACCCTGGGCGTCGCCCCGGCGCGCATTGGTCACCGGCTTGCCATTGTCGAGTGCTTCGAGCTCGGCGAACTCGTCTGCATGCTGTTCCAGCAGGTCGCCGAGCCGCCAGACGAGCCGGGAACGCTCGGCGGGCGAAATCCGCGACCAGGGTCCCGTCTCGAAGGCCCGGCGCGCCGCGGCAACTGCAAGATCGATATCGGCCTTGTCTCCGGCCGGCGCCTCGGCGATCTTCTCCTCGGTCGCGGGATCTTCGACGGCGAAGGTCTTGCCGCTCCGGGCATCGACCCATTCTCCATCGATCAGGAGCTTGTGCCGCTTGGCGAGAAACGCCGCCGCGGCGGAACCGAGCGACGGTTTGCGGATTGCAATATTCATAAAGTCCTCCCTTGTTCAAAGATTTATCGGCATTGATTGTATTCAATTGGATACAACGCTGGTGCCAAGCCTGTGTAACGGCACGCCAATTTCGCTAACGCTGGGCGAGCGAGGGATTGGACTCCAGCAGCGATCCACGAACACCGTAATAGTCATACATATATAGCGATAGGCAAAATACCGCCGGATGGCAACCGCTCTTCTCCGGCGGCATCGGGCGGGCGTCGACAAGGAAAGCCTGGTTTGGTGTCTTGGCGGACGCTGTCATCGATGGCGCCTGGCCCGGCAACCCGAGGACGACCTACGCCCCTGCCAGGGCGGCCAGGAAATCGGCGTGCTTCATCGGCTTTGAAAACATCGGATAGTTCTTCTCGACAGCCAGCCTCTGCTCCTCTTCGCTGAGGGTGGCCGTACAATCCGTCAGCGTGATGACGTCGTATCCCTTCTCGTAGCCTGTCCTCATGGTCGACTCGACACAGCAATTGGTCAGGAAGCCGCCAAGCGCGATGGTCGAGATGCCACGGCTGCGCAGGATGAAATCGAGGTTCGTGGTGGCAAAGCCGCACAGCCCTCGTTTGCCTTCGACGACGATGTCTCCCGCTGCCGGCTTCAGGATCTCGACGATCTCGGCGCCCCAACTTCCCTTCCTGAACGACTTGCTGTCGACGACGCCCTTGAGGATGCCATAGGGGCTGGGGCTGAGTTCATGATAATCATCGGTGAAGGTGATCGGCGCATAGACGATCGTCGCGCCAGCCGCGCGAGCCTGCTTCACGGTCTCCACCGTGTTGGCCAGCATGTTCGTCTGCTCCATCACGGGCTTGACCGCCGCGTGCAGGGTGCCACCCTCGGTGGTGAAATCATTCTGGTATTCGATGAGAACGACGGCAGTCGATTTCGGATCCATTGTTTCTCTCCGGATGGCAGGGATCGAGTTCGCCTGGCGACGGCGGAGCGCCAGCCGGCAGCGCTATATATCACTCAATATTGCGCTTCGCGCGAAATTCCGCCGCCCCTTGCCATTGGCATGGTCGTTTGAAGCCGGCACGCCGGTAAGCGCCTTCTATCGGGGAAACCGTTCCGATCCAGTTTCAATCGATGGCGATCATCACATCCGAGGCCTTGATGGCCGCATAGGCGTCTTGGCCTTTCTGGAGTTTCAGCGCATCCACAGCCTCATTGGTGATCGAAGCGGTCACGATGGTGCCGCCGACGTCGAGCCGCACATGCGCGGTCGTCGCCCCTTTTACGATATCCACGATCTTGCCCTTGAGCGTGTTCCGTGCGCTGATCTTCATCGAACATCTCCAATGCAGAGGAAGGGCGGAAATTTGCCGGCACCGACAATCGCGCTGACAGCTTTCTACGATGCCACTATATCTTGTAACGAACCAGATAGGCGAAACACGAACGCTGGCGAAACACCGTGCCGTCCCTGAGCCTGCGCATAGATCTTGACCCTGAAGGCCGCATTGGCCCCGGAAAAATCGAGCTTCTCGAGAACATCGCTTCGCTCGGTTCGATCTCGGCGGCCGGCCGTGCCATGGGCATGTCCTATCGCCGTGCCTGGGATCTGGTAGAGGAAATCAACCAGATCTTCGGCAAGCCCGTCGCCACGCGTCAGATCGGTGGCAAGAATGGCGGCGGGGCCGTACTCACGCCTCTGGGCCTCGCCCTCATCGCTCGCTTTCGCGCCATCGAGCGGGCCGTCAGCGATGTTGCACGTGATCACATCGCGGCCTTGCAGAACGAGATCGCACACCAACCAGCCCATGAGGCTCGGACAGCGCCATCGGCGAGGATAAAGACGAAGAACTAGGCTCTTGGGTTCAGTTCAACCTGACCCGCTTCATTGAACAGAACTCGACCCGGCATTCCGCCTGCTCGATGGATGTCAACGCCTGTCGACATATCAGGGTCATGCGCTACGCGCACAGGGGCATACTCGTTGCGGCAGCATCCTACTTCGCCGCAATGCTTGTTCCTTCTTTCCCTCAACTCAATTCGGGATCTGAGTGTGAATTGATCCAGGGTTTCAGTCACCTCACCTTCATCGCGTGCAATTGGTCATGACTGATCAAGTCGTCATCCGTAATACGGGATGCATGATTGAAAAAATACACGCAATGCGTGTGCATGATCGGTGATAGACTTCGCCGTCGGTGTGCGGCTCACCACGGCCACCGGCACGGCCCTGTCGGCGCCATTCACCTAGTCCGACAGGGCCACCCTCTCTCGACCTTGCAGGAATCGAGATGAAGCACTTTGAAGATCTGCACGAATGCTCGGTCAGCCGCCGTGACGCTGGCGTGAATGACGCATCGAGGGCCATGCGCCGCCGGAGCGCCCCGCACGATGACGGCCAGCGACCACGGCTTAACTCGCTTATCCCAGGTCCGGCTTCGGAGACGCTGCAATGGCCGCCATCGATCCCCTCACCGCCGGCGCCGTCCTGCTGGCAACCGCCGCCACGGATGCGGTCTATGTCATGTTCACCGCTGCGGTGGTGGCCCGCAAGCGCGTGCCGGCCGCGACCTGGAGCAGTGTCTGGTATCTGCTGTCGTCCTATGCGGTCATCAGCTACACCGAGAACTGGGCCTATGTCGCTTTTGCAGCGCTAGGCTCGTGGCTCGGCGCCTACGCCTCGATTACCTTCCTACACCGCCCGCCTGGCGGCCCGCCCGTTGGTGCGGCACCAGACTAGACAATCGACAAGGGAGGGCCGTCATTGCCGGCCGTATCGCCTCACGAAATCCCGAGGTCCTCGGACCCTGGCACGCAAGCTCGAAGTCAACGCAGCAGATCTCGGTGTCGCGTTGCGTGTTGAGCCATCCTCCAATTCGATCCTGCGCGCCGGTCCATCATTCACTGACGGGCCAGCTCGCAATTCCCCAGAACAGGATTGTAATAAATTACTTCCGTGATCTAAGCTGATGACCGAAAGTGACCCACGCTGTCATGGAGGCAACGCTATGAAAGCGGCTCTTTCGCGCAGGGATTTCCTGAAGGCAGGTGTGGCTGCCGGCGTGGCGATCAAGATATCATTCCTGGGCCCCACCGCCGATGCGCGATTGATCGAGACGCCGCCGCGGCCAGGGCCGGATTGGCTGAACGGCCGGGGCAGGCCAAGATACCGCCTCGATGCGATCGCCAAGGTTACCGGTGAAAAGACCTTCTCGCGCGACTATCGCGCCCGCGATCTCGAAGGGTGGCCCAAGGAGCAATCGCATGCCTTCCTGCTGCATGCGACCAGAACGGACCTGGCGTTTGACGGCATCGACCTCAAGGTGCTGGGCGAGGATCTCAAGCCGGACCGGCTGGTGCTGTACCAAGATCTTGTCGCGGACGGCATCGAGATTCCGGTGCCGGGCTTCTATGGCGACGTTTTCCTTGTGCCGAAAGGGCAGACGGCACGCCTGCTCGGCCAGCCCGTGGCCCTGCTCGTCTATCACGATTTTGCCCGCTACGACGCCGCCAAACGCTTGACGCGCTTCGATGACACTGTCGTGCGCTATGGTGGCAAGGCAGCCTCCACCACACCCGGTCCCTATGCCTCCGCGCGCTATGTGCGTATCGACGGCGGCGATCCTTTTGCGGAGGATCGCTATTCATCGCTGAAGGACACCGTGATCCGGGCAGGCTTCAAGGGCGACGAGCCGCAATGGCCACCGGCCGGCAACGCTGACGCCATGGCGCGCGGCATGGCCGCAGCAGCCGAAATCGAGCGCGAGATCGCGGCCGCGGGTGATGATGCCCTGGTGCTGAAGCGTAGCTACTTCTCCCAGTCGACCGACGCCTCGGCCATGGAGGCCGACAATGGCAATGTCTGGTACGATCCGGCAAGCGGGATCCTGCATGCCATGATCGCGACACAGTCGCCTTATGAGGTCGCAGAAGTCGCGGCCCAGATGGTGTCGAAGTCGAAACATCCTTTGAAGGAGGTCGATCTTCGGGTCGGCTACACCGTGGGCTATGGCACCAAGGATCACGCGATCTTCCCCTTCTATTGCGTGCTCGCCGGGCTCTACGGCAATGGCCGCCCGGTGCGGCTGGCAAACGACCGCTACGAGCAGTTCCAGATGGGGCTGAAGCGCCACGCCTTCTGGATGGACAATGTGCTGGTGGTGGACCGAAAGACCGGGCAGTTCCGCGCCATGACCGGCCGCTACAAGAATGACGGCGGCGGGCGCGAGAATTTCTCGGCCTCGGTCGGTGCTGTCGGGGCAACCGCCGGACAATCGATCTATTACCTGCCGAAAAGTGATTTCTCGGCGGCGGCGGTTGCATCGCGTGCCGTCGATGCAGGCTCGACCCGAGGCTACGGCACGCTGCAATCGATGTCGGCGACCGAGATGATGGTCGACGAGGCGGCCGAATTGATCGGCATGGACGTCATGGATCTGCGGCTGAAGAACGTTCTGCGTTCCGGCATGAAGAACACGCAAGGCGCTATTCCCGCCGGGGCCATGCGTCATGAGGAGATCATTCTCAAGGCACGCGAACATCCCTTATGGAGCGAGCGGCAGAAGAAGAAGGCAGCGTTCGAAGCCGCCAATCCGGGCAAGAAATATGGCGTTGGCTACGGCCATGTGCACAAGGATTACGGCACCGGCGCCGAGGCTGCCTTCGCTGCCATCGAGTTCGATGCCAAGGGGCGCCTGAAGCTCGTCCATGTCGCGCATGAGATCGGCACCGGCGTGACCACCTCTCAGGCCATCATGGTGGCCGACATGCTTGGCGCGGCACCTGACGACACCGAATATGGCAAGGTCCGCTGGCCGCAAATGCCGCTCGAGACCACCGACCAGCCCTATACCATGTCGCAGGCCGAGGAAGACCAGCGCAGGCAGAATCCGCGTTGGACTCCCTCCTTCACCTCGCCCATGAGCGCTTCCAACAGCGTCTATTATCTCGGCCACGCCACGCGCGAGGCGGCACGGGCCATTATCGACCTCGCCATCTGGCCAGCGGCGCGGGCGCTGTGGTCACGCGGCATCGGCGGCGGCCAGATGGCTCCGGAGGCGGTGCGCCGTGACGACCTCAGGCTTGCCGGCGGGAAGGTCAATGCCGCGGGCCTGCAGCCACTTTCCTTTGCCGAGGTTGCGGCCGAAGCGCATCACCAGGGGCTCGTCACCGGGGTGACGGTCCACACCTTCAATCGCTGGCAATGGGCGGAGGCGGAGTTCGACCTCGGCGTGATCGGCCAGCACCGTTTTGCCATCGACGCGCTGGCCGTGCGATATGGCGATGGTGCGCCAGCCGAACGCAAAGCGCTGATGACCTTGGATGGCTGGCAGTTCGTAGATCGCAAGGCGGTGTCCTATCCGCCTGTCCAGCGCAACAATGCGGGCGTGACCTATTATACGCCCATGGCTACCCTCGCCGAGATCGTCGTCGACACCGCCACCGGTGAGATCTCCCTGCTGTCGCATCATTCCATCATGGATTGCGGCCGGCATATCGTGCCGGAACTGGTATCCGGCCAGATCCAGGGCGGCCTTGCCATGGGTATCGGCCACGCCCTCAAGGAATATCTGCCGCTTTACGAAGACGGCCCGGGCAACGGCACCTGGAACTGGAACCGCTACGAGCTCCCGATGGCGGGGGATGTTGCCGTGTGGTCGCAGACCGTCGAGATCCTGCCGGCGCTTTCCGAGACCGACCCGCCCAGGGGCATGGCGGAGGTGGTGATGATCGCGGTCGTCCCCGCCATTGCCAATGCCGTCGCACACGCTATCGGCAAGCGTTTCTACAACCTGCCTATCACGTCGGAAAAGATCCTGGAGGCGCTGGCATGACACTCGCGTCCAAGCAACTTTCGCTCACCATCAACGACAAGGCCGTCGGCCCCATCGACGTGCCCGAAACCATGATGATGCAGGATTTCCTCTACGAGTATCTCAACCTGACTGGCTCGCGCATGGGCTGCGGCCAGGGCATATGCCATGCCTGCACCGTGATCGTGGAAAAAGATGATGGCGCGCTCGAGGAAATGCGCACCTGCATCGTCGGCGCCCAGTGGTTCGCCGGCCGGAAGGTAAGGACCGTGGAGGGGCACGCCAAGCGCGACGCCAACGGCGCGATTACCCAGCTTTCACCTGTCCAGCTGGCCTTCATCGAACATTTTTCGTTCCAGTGCGGCTATTGCACGCCAGGCTTCGTGACGGCAGCGACCGTTCTCCTGGACCAGCTCGAACGCAAGCCGATCCCGCGTGCCGAGCTCGAGCAGACGATCACGGACACACTCGGCAGGCATATTTGTCGCTGTACCGGCTATGTACGCTATTTCGAGGCGGTGCGCGATCTTGCTCTCAATACCCCTGGCTTGGTGAAGGCGTAGCGCAGCCATGATGAGAAAACTGCTCTGGACGATCGCCGGCGGAATCGTGCTGGGGGCGGCCGTCGCAAGTGCGATCTTGCTGAGCCTGTTCGAAAAAAGCGTGGTTGCCAAGGATATTGAGCAGCCGCTTACGGCCGATGAGATGAAGACGTTCGCCAAGCGGGGCGCCTATGTCGCCGTTGCGGCCGACTGCTATGCCTGCCACACGGCCAAGGGCGGCGCGCCCTGGGCCGGCGGCCTGCCTTTCCAGACCCCGTTCGGCACGATCTATGCAACCAACATCTCGCCTGACAAGGACAATGGCATCGGTAATTGGACGCGTGCGGAATTCCATCGGGCCGTGCGCGACGGGGTAGGCAAGCAAGGCCACCTTTATCCGGCGATGCCCTATGCGTCCTACCGCAAGATGACAGCCGAGGATGTCGATGCGGTCTATGCCTTTCTGATGACGCGCGAACCGATGAAGGTCGAGAACAAGAAGAACGAGCTGAACTTCCCATTCAACATCCGCCAGACCTTGACGGTCTGGAATCTCGTCAACCTGTCCTCCGATGTCTCGACGGCAGATCCGGCACGTTCTCCCGTCTGGAATCGCGGGCGTTATCTGACCGATGCGCTTGCCCATTGCGGGGAATGCCACACGCCGCGCAATGTGCTGCAGGGCATGAGGAAGGATGCTTATCTCCAGGGTTCGGTCATCGAGGGCGCGCACGCGCCAGACATCACCAGGAATGGCCTCGAGCGCATGGGGTTTACCTCGCCAGTGCTCGCTACTTTCATGAAATCGGGCCTCTCGGCACAGGGCGCGATGACCGGCCAGATGTTCGAGGTCGTACATTTCTCCACGCAATATATGACGCCTGACGACCTCAACGCCTTGTCGGCCTATCTTTTCGATCTCGACGACGCCTCGAAAGGACAGACGCCGACACCATCGCCCGCGATCTCGGTGGCGCCCGAGGTCACGGCTTCGGCCAAGCCGACCTATCTCGCGCTCTGCTCGGGCTGCCATGGCGCCGAGGGCCAGGGCATCCCGCATGTCGTGGTGCCACTCGCCACCAATGCGACCCTGCGATTGACCAGCGCGCGCAATCTCGTGCGTGCTGTGGTCGACGGCATTCCGGCGCAGCGCTTTCCCGGGCTGGAGCGCATGCAGCCGATGCCGGGCTTCGGCCATCAGCTCGACGATCGCAGCCTGGCTGATCTGGTGAACTGGATGCGCCAGACCTGGGGCAATCAGGAGTCCAAGCTGACAGCGGAAGACGTCAAAAAGCTGCGCGAGAACCATTGAAGCGTTTCTGGCGCAGACGAACGCTCAGCGGGCAAGATCGAAATTACCGTATGGCTTGCCTTGACCATACAGATCGGCGGAATTGTCTGAAACTGTTCCTGTCCCCCTCGAATTCGCAGCTGTATGTGGTTGTCCTCAAGCCGCATGGACGCTTTGGTCGGAGATTGCGGAACGGCACCCCATCACGTCAGGAGAGGTCAAGGCATGAACACGTCGCCATCTCCGCCTGGCGTGGGGCCAGTTGACGGCTCGACCGTGCAGATCGGTGCCTTGGTTCCGCTAAGCCGGCCTGGCTGGGTCGAGGCAGGCCGGCATTTGCTTGCCGGACTCGAATTGGCCGTTGGCGAGGTCAATGCGGCCGGCGGGATCGCCGGAAGGCCGCTCGAACTGCTGGTCCGAGATACAGCGGCTGACCCGCAACGAAGCGTGGCGGCGGTCGATGAATTGGACCGCTTGGGCGTGGCTGCCCTGGTGGGGGAGTATCACAGCGTGGCCGCTCGCGCCGCGGCGGGCAGGGCCGATGCCCTCGGCCTGCCGTTTCTCTGCTCGTCTGCGGTTCTCGACGCACTCACCGAACAGCCGATACACGGGATCGCGCGCCTCGCCCCGGCACAGTCCCACGGCTGGCAGGTCTATGCAGACTTTCTCCTCGGCGCAGGCCACAGTCGGATCGCCGTAGCAGCCCAGCCAAGTGTCTATTGGGCCTCCGGAGCCCGCATTCTGCGAGACTATCTGTCTCCACGCGGCGTCACCGTCATCGAACTCGACATGCACTCGCTTATCCCCGCTGCGATGTGCGACAAACTCGCCGACATGCGCGCAACAGCCCTGCTTTTGCTGGTCGGGTATCCGGAGCCGGCCGTGTCGATCGTCAAGGCCGTTCGCCGCGATCAACGTCTCGCCACGATGATGATCGGTGCTCCGGCCGGGCAACCGGAGTTCGCCGAATGGGCGAGGTTGCTGGGTGACGAGGGCACCGCCATCCCGTTCTTGCGCTATCTGCCCGAGCGCCTCGGCCCGCTCGGCACCCGCATCGAGACGGCCCTGCGCGAACGGCTGGCCGAAGCTCCCTCCTTCGTCGCCTTCGAGGGCTACGACACGATCGCCGTTCTCGCCGCGGCGTTGCGCGGTCACGGCGTGGACCGGGCGCGCATTGCCGGATCCTGGCGGTGCGTAGCCGTTGAAGGCACCCGCGGGCGGATCCAATTCTCCCGCGCGCCGGGCATCGGCGTTTGGCAATGGACTTGGCCTCCAGTCCACGTGGTTGACCGAGATCCGGCGGCGCCAGATCGTTTTCGGTTCCTTTACACCCCGTAGGAAGGAGATGAGGTCCTGACGACGCATTTCGCGATAAACGATGGAGCGGTCGAGACCAAGCTGTTTTGCGTCCTCTGTCTATTGGGGCGTTCCCCCCGAGAGTTTTACCGCCATCGCCCTTTCTCGTATCGAGGGCGTGCGGCCCGGCCGCTTGCCCTTGGCTCGAACGGCGACAATGTCGTTCTCTATGCCCTCCGAGATCCATCACCCCGCCTGCTGCTGCTGATCTCCCGATCGACGGAAGCTCGTCGCCAATTAAGCAATATTGATGCCTGGTACCTCCAAGCCCCTTCGCTTCGATCAGCACCGAGTCCACGCCAATGTCGTGATCTGGACCGGGATTCGTCACTGGCCGATTCTGTTCGCCAACACGATCAAGAGCCGTCGGGCGTGAAAGGGCGGTTCGGCAGGACACTTTCCCCGAGAAGCGCGCGCGAGAATTCGTCGATGAGCGCCAATTCCCGATGATGGCGAAAACCGTCGCTGTCAGCCACCGCTAGGCAAACCTCGATCACCCTCTTCCTCGTAGCCAGTGCGGCCGCTTCAAGCTCGTGTAAACTCGTTCTTGCGGCATCGGCCGACGGCCGCATGCGCCGAATCCATTGGCGAGCCCGCTCGATCTCGTCCGGATTCAAGTCGATGCCCTGGGCGGCACAGCAAGCTGTGACATGGTCGAGCATGATCATCACTTCCTCGCCCGACATTTGCAGGTCGGCCCTCGCCACCGAGACGGCGAGCACGAGGCCGTTCTCCCGCGCGACCCTGCGGATCACGTCCCAGCGTTCCCCTCCCCGTTCATCGCCAGAGGCGGCTGGCGGCGGCTGCTGCCAAGACAGTCCGAGCACCTCCCGATAGAACGCATCCAGGGGTTCCTGGAGCACGCCATCCGCGTCGGCGATCGACACGATCCTGTCGAGGCGGAAAGAGCGCAGATCATCTCGATCATGGCTGTAGCCGAGAAGCCGGGGAATGCCGTCCCGCCCCGGCTTGACCGACCAGAGCGTAACAGGCCGAAACTGCCGGCGACCGGCGGCATCCTGATATTCGATGACCAGGAGAAGGCCACCGACACCGGATCCCCCCGAGGACCGGTCAGCCCTTTCGGATGAAGGCGCGTTCGGCCGAGGCGGTTGCGTTCTGCGGGGCATCGATGACCTCTCGACCCGCATTGGCAGGCGATACACGATCAAACTGGCGGCCAATCCTGGATCGGAAAGGCCGGCAACGACAAGCATGACCGAGGATCATCGGAACGATTACCGTCGGTCGATGGTTGATGATGAGATGCGCACGCGTCAACCGGACGTGGCAGTAAAGGGAACAGGGATGGTTTTTCCGGTTTCCCGCCCTGACCAACGCAATGGTAGCCGAGCCCTTGTCCTGCCCGTGCGTGTCACCTGTCGCCGGAGAGGGACAGAGGTGGGACGTTGTCGCCAATGGACAGGCGCATTGTCTCGCGGGCGGCAGCGAGATGGGCGCGGCAAGTGCGCTCGATGGTATCGACATCCCGGCTGAGCAGAGCATCGATATAGTCGAGATGCTGATGGATCGCTGCAATGTTGCGGGCCTTCTCGTCCACCTTGTTCCACTGATAATGATAGTGGAAGATGATCGAGATGATCTGGTAGAACTCGACGACGAAGCGGTTCTCGGAAGCATCGTAGATCAGGCGATGCAGCGTCTCGTCTAGGGCCGAGAAGTCGTGGAACCGGGTCTCCGCCACGGCCAACAGGGCCACATGATCCTCTCGGATTGCCCTGAGTTCGGCCCAGATCGGCGCCTCGGGGGGGAGCGTCGCGACCTTGCGGGCCGAGCGCAGCTCGAACAACTCGCGGATTTCCGAAAGTTCGGCGGCAAAGTCGGTGGTGATACCGCGAAAGATCCAGGTGCTGTTGGGCCGCTGCGCGAGCAGGCCGTAATGGCGCATCTGTTGAAGATATTGGCGGATCACCGTCGTCGAGACGCCAAACTCGCGCGAGAGCTGGGCAACGTTGATCGGATTGCCCGGACGGATGTCGGCGCGCAGGATCCATTCCATGAAGGCGCGCTCGACCTGGGCGGAACGCTGCTCGGTTTCTTCTTCCGGGAAGTAGTCGACCGGTCGCGGGCGGCGCAAAACCTCGCGCTCCCCCAGGATCCTGGCATGCTGCAGGTCCCGCAGCACGGCTCGCAGCGTCGTGCGGCTGATCTGCAAATCCTGGGCGAGCCGTGCCTCGGGGCCATCCAGGCACCTGATCGCAGGATCCGACAAGCGCTGGAGCAGGTGATTATAGGCTTTCTTGTAGACGCTCTTCGACCGCAAAGCATGCACCTTGGTTTATTAGACATTTAAAACCAATTGACGCCAACCTACTGCGCGACCATCGTCGCGGTCAAGGGCATCACGCCCCTTCAAGAATGATGGGATCAGGGCACCGCGCCTTTGGGCGCTGCCAGCAGATCCATCCGGGCAGGCAACGTCAGATCAGAGGGCGCCACGCGCGCACTGCATGAGCTATCAGTTCGATTTCACAGCACTGCTGCCCTATTGGCGGGACTTCGCACAAGGGGTGTGGCTTACGCTCCAGCTTTCCGCCTGGTCGACATTGTTCGGCTTCGTGGGCGGCACGCTCTGCGCCATCGCCCGGGCTGATGGCGCACCCTGGCTGCAGCGTATCGTCGGCGGTTATGTCGAGGCGATCCGCAACACCCCGTTGCTGGTACAGATCTTCCTGATCTATTTCGGGATTGCAGTGCTCGGCATCCACCTTTCCGCCAATCTCGCCGCCGTCATCGCCCTGGTGGTGAACATCACGGCCTACACCTGCGAGATCATGCGCGCCGGCATCGAATCCGTGCACAAGGCACAGATCGAGGCCGCCGATTGCCTGGGCCTATCCCGTCGCCAGACCTATTGGCACGTCATCCTGCGTCCCGCGGTCGAACGGGTCTATCCGGCTCTGACCAGCCAATATGTGCTGCTGATGCTGGCCTCCTCCATCACCTCACAGATCTCGGCCGAAGAGCTGACTGCCGTCACCGGCCGTATCCAGTCCGACACCTTCCGCAGCTTCGAAACCTATATCGTCACCGCCCTGCTCTATTTGTTGCTTTCCTTCGTCGTGCGCGGCGCCTTCTGGGCGTTCGGCATGCTGATCTTCCCGCGCAAGCGCCGATTGGGGACATCGCTGTAACATGCCAAGTTTCGGGCTCTATCATCTCGTCTTCCTGCTGCAGGCCGCTTTTTGGACGCTGGCGCTTTCGGCGCTCGCCTTCGTCGGCGGAGGCATTCTCGGCTTCGCCGTTGCGCTGGCGCGCATTTCCGACAGCCGGATCCTGCGCGCGCTCGCCGGCCTGTATGTACAGATCGTGCAGGGTACGCCTCTGCTGATCCTTCTCTTCCTGATCTATTTCGGACTGGCGATCTTCGGGCTGGATCAACTGCCGGCCCTCGCCGCCGCCGGTGCCGGCCTGACCATCTACGCCTCCGGCTTCCTGGGCGAGATCTGGCGCGGCTGCATCCAGTCCGTGCCGAAGACGCAGTGGGAGGCAGCCGAGTGCCTGGCGCTAACGCGCTGGCAGCGCATGAGCCGGGTGATCCTGCCACAGGCGATGCGCATCGCCACGGCTCCCACCGTCGGCTTCCTGGTCCAGATCGTCAAGAACACCTCGCTCGCTTCGGTCGTCGGCCTGGTTGAGCTCAGCCAGGCGGGCAAGCTGATCAACAATTCGACCTTCCAGCCCTTCGCCGTCTTCATCTGCGTCGCGCTGTTCTATTTCATCATCTGCTATCCGCTCTCGGTCTGGAGCCGAGGGCTGGAGAGGAGGCTCAATGTCGGCCGTCGTTAAGCTCGCCAACGTTCACAAGAGCTTCGGCGCCGTCGAGGTGCTGAAGGGCATTTCCTTCGAAGTCGGCCGTGGCGAAGTCGTCGCCATCATCGGGCAGTCCGGCTCGGGCAAGTCGACGGCGCTGCGCTGCATCGATGCCCTGGAGGTCATTCAATCCGGCACGATCGATGTCTGCGGCCATCAGGTCCACAGCCCGGCGCTCGACAAGCGTGCATTGCGCCGCGACGTCGGCATCGTCTTCCAAAGCTATAATCTGTTCCCCCACCTGACCGCCGAACAGAACATCATGCTCGCACCGGTCTGCGTGAAGTCCCTGTCGAAATCCGCGGCGCGCGAACTGGCACGCGACTGCCTGCGCAAGGTGGGACTGGAGGCCAAGGCCGATCACTATCCCGAGCAGCTCTCGGGCGGCCAGCAACAGCGTGTCGCCATCGCCCGCTCGCTGGCGATGCAGCCCAAGGTGATGCTGTTCGACGAGGTCACCTCGGCCCTCGATCCCCAACTCACCGGCGAAGTCCTGAAGGTGATGGAAGATCTCGCGCGCGGCGGCATGACCATGATCCTCGTCACCCATGAAATGGGCTTTGCCCGCCGCGTGGCAACCAACGTCATCTACATGCATCGAGGCCAGGTCTGGGAGCAACTGTCCGGCAGCCAACTGGCCAATCCTGTCACGCCGGAGTTGCGCGACTTCATCGCCGGCGAGCTTTGAAAACAAGAAAGGCAAGGGAAACGACATGAAACGTAGGCAATTTTTGCTGGCGGGCGCCGCCATGCTGTTTGCACCGGCCGCGGTGCGTGCCGATACGCTCGACAACATCCGCAGTCGCAAGAAGCTGATGATCGCACTCGATCTGGGCTCCCCGCCCTATGGTACGATCGATGCAGCCATGAAGCCGTCGGGTTCCGATGTGGAGACGGCCCAATTGCTGGCCAGCGACATGGGCTTCGACCTCGACATCGTGCAGGTCACCAGCCCCAACCGCATTCCCTTCCTGCTGACGGGCAAGGCCGACATGGTCATCGCCAGCTTCAGTGTCACGGAGGAGCGCAAGAAGGTCATCGACTTCTCCGATCCCTATGGCGTGATCCAGTCGGTGATTGCGGCCAAGAAGGAGATAGCGATCAAGGACGACGCCTCGCTCTCAGGCCTGCGTGTCGGCACCACGCGAGGCAGCTCCAACGACAAGGAACTCACCTCGCGGGGCACCGGCGCCGAGATTGTGCGCTTTGAGGACGATGCCACCCTCGTCACCGCATTGGTATCGGGCCAGATCGACATCATGGCGACGTCGCCGGGCATCATGCAGACCGCCAATACCCGCGCACCCGACGCGCCTTACGAAATCAAATATGTCCTGCGCGTCTTCCCCTATGCCATCGGCCTGCGAAAGAACGACGAGGCGTTGCGCACCGCGGTGAACGAGTGGGTTCATACCAATCTGCGCAACGGCAAGCTCAACGCCATCTACAAGAAATATATCGGTGCCGATCTGCCGGCAGAAATGCTCAACTGACATGAAAGCGCTGATGATCGAAAGCGAAGGGCGCACGCGTTTCCATGACGTGGCTGCCCCGGTGGAAGGCGCTGGCGAGGTGCGCATTGCCGTGCGCCATGTCGGCCTGTGCGGCAGCGACCTCAACACCTATCGCGGGCTCAATCCGCTGGTGCAGCTACCCCGGATACCCGGCCATGAAATCGGCGGCGAAATCATCGCAACGGGCGCAGGCGTGCCACCGGACTTCGCGGCCGGCAAGCGCGTTATCGTCATGCCCTACACCCATTGCGGCTACTGTGCCTCCTGCCGTAAAGGCCGCACCAATGCCTGCCGCTACAACCGCACCCTCGGAGTACAGCAGGATGGCGGGCTGGCCGAGGAGATCGTGCTACCCGCCGGCAAGCTGATCCTCAACGACACGCTGGCACCGCGGCATCTGGCCCTGGTCGAGCCGCTTTCGGTGGGCTTTCACGCCGTGAGGCGGGGCCGGGTGAACGCGGGTGAACGCGTCGTCGTGCTCGGCTGCGGCATGATCGGCATGGGCGCCCTGATCGCCGCCGTCGCCCGTGGCGCCGAGGTCATCGCGGTCGACATGAGTGCGGAAAAGCTCGCCCTCGCCCGGCGTTTCGGCGCGACCCATGTCATCGATGCCAGCGCGCGGGACGTGGTTGCCGAGGTCTCGGCCCTGACCGGGGATGACGGCGCGGACATCGCCATCGAGGCTGTCGGCCTGCCCGCGACCTTCACCCAATGCATCGCCCTTGCCGGCTATTCCGGGCGCGTCGTCTATGTCGGCTATTCCAAGGCGCCGGTGACCTACGACACTCAGCTCTTCAACCTGAAGGAGCTGGACATCAGGGGATCGCGCAACGCGACGATCGAGGACTTCCGCGCCGTGATCGCCTGGCTCGAAGGCATCGGCGATGAAGCCGATGCGCTGATCTCGCGCATCATTCCTTTCGAGCAGGCGGAAGACGCCCTGCCCTTCTGGGACGGCAACCGGGACAGTCTGAAGGTGGTGGTGGCGCGATGAATCTGCAGCAGGCTTTCGGATTGGCGGGCAAGACCGCGCTCATCACCGGCGGTGGCTCGGGCCTCGGCCTCGCCATCGCCCAGGCGATGGGTGCGGCGGGCGCCAAGGTCATCCTGGCAGGCCGGCGCGCTGATGTGCTCTCGGAGGCCGCCGCCACCATTGACGGCGCGGCCTGCGAAGCGGTGGATCTGGCCCAGGTCGACACCCTGGCCGCGTTCGCCACCGGCGTGGAGGCGCGGCATGGGAAAATTGACATATTGGTCAACAATGCTGGCAACACCATCAAGAAGCCCTTCGAGGAGACATCCCTGGCCGAGATCGACCAAGTGCTCGACGTGCATTTGCGCGGTGCGTTGGAGCTCACCCGCGCCGTGATCGCCGGCCAGGCCCGGCGCGGCACCGGCAACGTCATCTTCACCGCTTCCATGACGTCCTTCATCGGCCAGCCCTTCGTGATGGGCTACACCGTGGCCAAGTCTGCCCTGCTTGGCGCCGTGCGCGGGCTTTCGGCGGAATTTGCGGCCCGCGGGGTGCGCGTCAACGGCGTGGCGCCCGGCTGGATCGATACGCCACTCTATCGCAAGGCCACCGATAACGATCCGCAGCGCCGGGCCAAGATCCTCGGCCGCATCCAGATGAACCGGGTCGGCACGCCGGAAGAAATCGGCTGGGCCTGCGTTTTCCTGGCCTCGCCTGCCGCCAGCTACGTCACCGGGCAGACGCTCGTGGTGGACGGCGGCGCCCTGGTTGGTTTTTGATAAGGAGAAAGTCCATGCCGATCGCGACCAAGCGCAGCGACGAGGAAACCTTCGCGCTGCTCAAGGAACGGTTGTTCACGGCGGTGGTCGGCGACGTCCTCGACGTCATGGGACTGCGCAAGCAGTTCCTGCCGGCGACCATCGGCCCGCTGCAGCAGCCGATGCGCATCGTCGGGCGCGCCATGCCGGTGCTGGAGGCCGACATCTTCGCCGAGGGAACCGAGCTTTCGGCCGGCCCGCTCGCCAGCAAGCCGTTCGGCATCATGCTCGAGGCGCTCGACGATCTGAAGCCGGGCGAGGTCTACGTCGCCTCCGGCTCGTCCCTGCGCTATGCCCTCTGGGGTGGGCTGATGTCGACGCGCGCCACCCATCTCAAGGCCGCGGGAGCCGTGCTGAACGGTTATGTGCGCGATGCGGCCGACATCGAGGCGCTGGGATTTCCCACCTTCTGCCGCGGCGTCTACGCGCAGGATCAGGGCGTTCGCGGCAAGGTCATCGATTTTCGCACCGCGATCGAGATCGAAGGCATCCGCGTGGCTCCGGGCGATCTCGTCTTCGGCGATCGCGAAGGCGTCCTGATCATTCCGCGCGAAGCGGAGGATGAAGCCATCGCCCGCGCGCTCGAAAAGGCCTCGACGGAGAACCAGGTGGCCGTGGCGATCCGCAATGGCATGAGCGCCTGCGAAGCGATGGCGACCTTTGGCGTGATGTGAGGCCACAACCATGCAACTGGACCCTCGCCTGCTCCACCTCTCGCCACTCGACAATGTCGTCGTGGCGCGTGAAGGCCTTGAAGCCAAGGCCGTGCTGATACTGGACGGGCAGGCGTTTACGCTGGCCGGGGCGGTGCAGCGCGGCCACAAGATCGCCTGTCGCGTCATCGCGCCGGGCGAGAAGATCATGAAATACGGTGCGCCGATCGGCTCGGCCATCCGGCCCATTGCGCCGGGCGAGCATGTGCATCTCCACAATATAAAGAGCGACTATACGGCGACCCACGTCATCGGCTCGCCAGCGACAGAGGCAGAGTGATGAAAGGCTATCTTCGCAATGACGGGCGCAAAGGCATCCGCAATGTCGTCGCGGTCGCCTATCTGGTGGAATGCGCTCATCATGTGGCACGGGAAATCGTGCAGCGCTTTCCCGACCAGCCCGTTCACCTGATCGGCTTTCCGGGCTGCTTTCCCAACGCCTATGCCCAGCGCATGATGGAGCAGCTTTGCACCCATCCCAATGTCGGCGCCGTGCTGCTGCTGTCGCTGGGCTGCGAGAGCTTCAACAAATATGCGCTTGCCGAGACAATCGCGTCGAGCGGCAGGCCCGTGGAGACGCTGACCATCCAGACCAGCGGCGGCACGCGCAGCACGCTCGAGGCTGGGCGCGCCTGGGTCGCACGGCAGGTCGACATATTGGCAGGCCAACCCACCGTTCCCATGGCTCTCGACGAGTTGGTCATCGGCACGGTTTGCGGCGGCTCGGACGGCACCAGCGGCCTGACCGGCAATCCCGCGGCCGGACGCGCCTTCGATCGGCTGGTCAAGGCCGGTGCCACCTGCATCTTCGAGGAGACGGGCGAACTCATCGGCTGCGAGGAGATCATGGCCGCGCGCGCCGTTACGCCGGCCCTCGGCGATGCCTTGCGCGGGGCCGTGGCGAAGGCGGCGCAGTATTACGCCACGCTCGGCTATGGCAGTTTCGCACCGGGCAACGCGGATGGGGGCCTGTCCACCATCGAGGAAAAATCGATGGGGGCCTACGCCAAGTCGGGCTCCTCGCCCATCTCCGGCCTGATCAAGCCGGGCGATGTCCCTCCTCGTGGCGGGCTCTATCTGATGGACGTCGTGCCTGACGGACCGGTGCGGTTCGGCTTTCCCAATATTTCCGACAATGCGGAGATCGTCGAGTTGATCGCCTCGGGGTCTCACCTCGTGCTCTTCATCACAGGACGCGGCTCCGTCTCCGGCTCGGCGCTGTCACCAGTCATCAAGATTTGCGCCAATCCCGATACCTATCGATGCCTCGCCGAAGACATGGATGTCGATGCCGGCCGTATCCTGGAAGGGCGCGCCTCGCTGGACGAGGTCGGCGACGAAATCCTCGCACTGATCCAGGACGTGGCGTCGGGCGCGATGACGAAATCGGAAGCGCTCGGCCATCAGGAATTCATTCTCACCTACAAGGCCTTCGAGCCGATCGGTCCGGCTTGCCTGCCTATCCGATGAAACCTTCGACCGGTCCCGCACGGGCGGACACAGCTTACGAGCATTCCATACGACAACACCCGACCCAGGAGGTGAGCTTCCAAAGGCAGCAATTCGCCTAATCGTTAGGCATGCATAAAATTTCGCCCCATCATCGATGGGCGCCAGCCCCACCTGCCAGCCCCGAAAACCCGATCGCCACGCCCTGTGCCTTCCGAGAACGGTCTTTCGCCCGATTGGCACGCCGCTTGCAGGAGCCCCACGGGATCCAACAAGAAGCAAGGGGAAGGCGTCATGTCGAAGCTTGGAAGACTTGGTCATAGCCTGTCGGGCGGCATTGCCGCGATGTTGATCATCTGCGGTGCTGCCAGGGCCGAAGAAGGCACCATCAAGATCGGCATCCTGCATTCGCTGTCCGGCACCATGGCGATTTCCGAGACCACGCTCAAGGACGCCATGCTGATGCTGATCGAGGAGCAGAACAAGAAAGGCGGCGTGCTCGGGCACAAATTGGAAGCCGTGGTGGTCGATCCCGCCTCGAACTGGCCGCTTTTCGCCGAGAAGGCCCGGGATCTTCTCGGCAAGGACAAGGTGGCGGCGGTGTTCGGCTGCTGGACCTCGGTCAGCCGCAAATCCGTCCTGCCCGTGTTCAAGGAGCTCGACGGCCTGCTGTTCTACCCGGTGCAATATGAGGGCCAGGAGAGCGAGCGCAACGTCTTCTACACCGGCGCGGCGCCGAACCAGCAGGCTATCCCGGCCGTCGACTATCTGATGCAGCAGGAAGGCGTGAAGCGCTGGGTGCTGGCGGGGACGGATTACGTCTACCCCCAGACCACCAACAAGATCCTGCAGGCCTATCTGCAGTCCAAAGGCGTGGCCAAGGACGACATCATGGTCAACTACACTCCGTTCGGCCAGTCGGACTGGCAGACCATCGTCTCCGACATCAAGAAATTCGGTTCGGCCGGCAAGAAGACCGCCGTCATCTCCACCATCAACGGCGATGCCAACGTGCCCTTCTACAAGGAACTCGCCAATCAGGGCATCAAGGCCGAGGACATTCCGGTCGTGGCCTTTTCGGTGGGCGAGGAGGAACTGGCCGGCCTCGACACCGGGCCGCTGGTCGGCCACCTCACCGCCTGGAACTATTTCCAGTCGGTCGATACCCCGGCCAATGCCCAGTTCATCAAGACCTGGCGCGCCTTCACCAAGAATGACAAGCGCGTCACCAACGATCCGATGGAAGCGCATTATATCGGCTTCAACATGTGGGTGAAGGCGGTGGAGAAAGCCGGCACCACCGATCCCGACGCGGTGATCGACGCCATCGTCGGCGTATCGGTGCCCAACCTTTCGGGCAGCTATTCGACTATGATGCCCAATCATCACATCACCAAGCCGGTGCTGATCGGCGAGATCCAGGCCGACGGCCAGATGCAGACCGTCTGGCAGAGTTCGGGGCTGCTGGTGGGCGATGAATGGTCCGATTACCTGCCTGATTCCAAGGACCTGATCGCCGATTGGCGCAAGCCGCTTTCCTGCGGCAATTTCAACGTCGCCACCGGCAAGTGCGGCGGCCAGGGCACGAACTAGGCTCCGGCATGCTGTCCCGCAAACCCTCCCGTCTCCGGTTGCGCTCCGCCATGCGTGGGTGTCGTTTCCTCATCCTGGCCCTGTGGGCCTGCCTCCTCATGCCCGGCCTCGTCCATGCCGATGAAGCCGGCATACGGGCCAGCCTTGCCAAGCTGGCCGGCGCAGGAAATTTCCAGCAGGTCGAGGCGGTGGTGCGTGACCTGGCCGGGAGCGGCGATGCCCTGGCGGCCCGCCCGCTCGCGGCGCTGGCGGACGGCAATCTCTACTGGCGTCAATCCGACAAGGCGATCCTGATCGCCTCGGGTACCGGCGATCCGCTTGCGGTCGCCGATCCGGTCACCGGTACGGGGCAGGGGACCGCAGGCAAGGGCGAACTCGTCAGGATCAAGGTCAACAACGCCATCAGGCGGGCGATAAGGGAAGCGAGCGGCTCGCTCACGCTCGCCTCCAGCGACAAGGCGGCGCGCCTCACGGCCGCCGCTACCCTGATCCAGACCCCTGATCCCAGCGCGCTCACGGCCCTCGACAACGCCATCGGCAAGGAGACCGATGCCACCGTCAAGACCCGGTTGGAGACCGCGCGCGCTGCCGCGACCTTGTTCTCCGACAGGCCCCAGGCCGACAAGAGCGCGGCCATCGGGCTCGTCGCCTCGCTCGGCACGCGTGAAGCTGCCACGCTGCTCGGCCGCTTCGAGGCCGGTGCCGACGGAACCTTGAAGGACGAGGCCACCGCCGGTATCCGCGCCATTGATGCGCGCTTGAAAATGTGGGATCTGGCGGAGAACGTCTGGTACGGCGTCTCGCTGGCCTCGGTGCTCCTGCTGGCCGCCATCGGCCTTGCCATCACCTTCGGCGTGCTCGGCGTCATCAACATGGCGCATGGCGAGATGGTGATGATCGGCGCCTACACCACCTTCGTCGTGCAGGAGGCGGTGCGCGCCTATGCGCCTGGTCTCATCGACATATCCCTGCTGATCGCCCTGCCCCTGGCTTTTCTGGTCGCCGGCGCCGTCGGCGTCGTCATCGAGCGCGGCATCATCCGCTTTCTCTACGACCGGCCGCTCGAAACCCTGCTGGCGACCTGGGGCGTTTCGCTGATCCTGCAGCAGGGCGTGCGCGTGATCTTCGGGCCGACAAATCGCGAGGTCTCCAATCCCGGCTGGATGTCCGGCAGCTTCAGCGTGGGCGAACTGAACATCACCGCCAACCGGCTGTGGATCTTCGCCTTCTCGATCGCCGTGTTCATCGCCCTGCGCCTCATCCTCAATCGCACCCGCTGGGGCTTGCAGATGCGTGCCGTCACCCAGAACCGGCGCATGGCCTCCTCGATGGGCATCCGCACGCCGAAGATCGACGCACTGACCTTCGGCCTCGGCTCCGGTATCGCCGGCATCGCCGGCGTCGCCCTCAGCCAGATCGGCAATGTCTCTCCCAATCTGGGCCAAGGCTACATCATCGATTCCTTCATGGTCGTGGTGTTCGGCGGCGTCGGCAATCTGTGGGGCACGCTCCTGGGCGCGCTGACGCTCGGCATCGCCAACAAATTCCTCGAACCCTATGCCGGCGCGGTGCTCGGCAAGATCATCGTGCTCGTCTTCATCATCCTCTTCATCCAGAAGCGCCCGCGTGGCCTGTTCGCGCAGAGGGGACGGGCGGTGGAAGCATGATCCTCGCAACCCTGCTCAAGAACGGGCTCGACCGTCGCCTCTCCATCCTCGTCGCCCTTCTCGTGGCGGCGGCCGTGCTGGTGCCGGTCCTTCACCTGGCGGTACCGGCAGACAGCGCCTTCCACGTTCCCGCCTATCTCGTGGCGTTGCTCGGCAAATATCTCAACTACGCCCTGCTCGCCCTCTCCCTCGACCTCGTCTGGGGCTATTGCGGCCTTCTATCGCTCGGCCACGGCGCCTTCTTCGCGCTGGGCGGGTATGCCATGGGCATGTATCTGATGCGCGGGATCGGCGATCGCGGCGTCTATGGCAATCCCGTCCTGCCCGACTTCATGGTGTTCCTGAACTGGCAGGAACTGCCCTGGTTCTGGTACGGCTTCGACCGGTTCTGGTTCGCCGCACTGATGGCGATGGCCGTACCCGGCCTGCTCGCCTTCGCTTTCGGCTGGTTCGCCTTCCGCAGCCGCGTCAACGGCGTCTATCTGTCGATCATCACCCAGGCGATGACCTATGCCCTCATGCTTGCCTTCTTCCGCAACGACATGGGCTTCGGCGGCAATAACGGGCTGACGGATTTCAAGGATCTGCTCGGCTTTTCCCTGCAGGCGCCGGGCACGCGCGCGGCCCTGTTCGCCGCCAGCGCCCTGATGCTGGCCTTGTTCGTCGCGCTCACCGCCATGATCACCGCCTCCAAGCTCGGCAAGCTCATGGTCGCCGTGCGCGATGCCGAATATCGCTCCCGCTTTCTCGGCTGGCGGCCGGAGAACATCAAGCTGTTCGCCTTCACCTTCTCGGCGGTGATGGCCGGCATCGCCGGCGCGCTCTATGTCCCGCAGGTTGGCATCATCAACCCCGGCGAGTTCTCGCCGGCCAATTCGATCGAAGTGGTGATCTGGACCGCCATCGGCGGCCGCGGCACCCTGATCGGGCCGGTAATCGGCGCGGTGAGCGTCAACTGGGCCAAGAGCTGGTTCACCGCCGCCCTGCCCGATTTGTGGCTGTTCGCCCTCGGCGCCCTGTTCGTCGCCATGCCTCTCCTGCTGCCGAAGGGCCTGGTCGGCGCCTTCGCGCATTGGCGTCGATCCTGGTCCGCTCGCAAGGCCCCCGCGAGCAAGGCGCTTGCGCCCGCCCAAAGCGAAGCCGCGGAGGAAGCGGCCTCATGAGCCAGCAACCGCAAAGCATTCTCTATCTCGACGGCGTCAGCGTCAGCTTTGACGGCTTCAAGGCCATCAACAATCTCTCGCTCATCCTGGAACCTGGCGAGATGCGCGCCATCATTGGTCCGAACGGGGCCGGCAAGACCACGATGATGGACATCATCACCGGCAAGACCCGTCCCGATACCGGCGAGGTCTTCTTCGACGGCGAACATGATTTGACCAAGCTCGATGAAACGGACATCGCCAATCTCGGCATCGGCCGCAAGTTCCAGAAGCCGACCGTGTTCGAGACCCATACGGTCGAGGACAATATCGCCCTCTCGCTCAAGGGCAGGCGCGGCATCTTCGCTGCCCTGTTCGACCAGCGCTCGCGATCCGAGGCGGAGCGCATCGACGAGATCCTCGCCACCGTCCGTCTCGAACAGCGGCGGGGCGACAAGGCGGCCGGGCTGTCGCACGGCCAGAAGCAATGGCTGGAGATCGGCATGCTGCTGGCCCAGAACCCCAAGCTCCTGCTCATCGACGAGCCCGTAGCCGGCATGACCGACGCCGAAACGGCGCAGACCGGTGACCTCCTCAGGCAGATCGCCCGCTCGCATTCGGTGGTCGTTGTCGAGCACGACATGCATTTCATACGCGAGCTCGGGGTGAAGGTGACCTGCCTGCACGAGGGCAGCGTGTTGTCGGAGGGGCGGTTCGACCATGTCTCGGCGGATCCGCGGGTCGTCGAAGTCTATCTGGGGAGATAGAGGGTCATGATGCTGTCCGTCAGGGATCTGACCCTGCATTACGGCGCGGCCCAGGCGCTGCGCGGCGTGTCCTTGCAAGCCGAGGCCGGCAAGGTCACCTGTATTCTCGGCCGCAATGGGGTCGGCAAGACCAGCCTGATGCGCACCATCGCCGGGCAGCATCGGTCGAGCGCCGGTTCCATCAGCTTCGAGGGCAAAGTACTCGGCCGCAGCCCCGCCCATGACAGGGCCAGGCTCGGCATCGCCCTCGTGCCCCAGGGCCGCGAGATCTTTCCCCTGCTGACGGTGAAGGAGAATCTGCAGACCGGCTTTGCTCCGCTTAAACGAGCCGATCGCAGCATTCCAGCCCATATATTCGACCTGTTCCCGGTGCTCGCACAGATGCTGCAGCGCCGGGGCGGCGACCTTTCAGGTGGCCAGCAGCAGCAGCTTGCCATCGGCAGGGCGCTGGTGACCCGGCCCAAGCTTTTGCTGCTCGACGAGCCGACGGAAGGGATCCAACCCTCCGTGATCAAGGATATCGGCCGGGCCATCGCATTCCTGCGCGATAAGATGGGCATGACTATCCTTCTGGTCGAGCAATATCTCGATTTCGCCCGCGAACTCGCCGATCGTGTCGTCATCATGGATCGCGGCGAGATCGTCTTTTCCGGCGACGCCGCCGACCTGGACAAGCCCGATGTACGCCGACATCTCCTGCTCTGACCTCAGGAAGGCTCCGCTCCGTCTCGAACGGGCCGAGGGAGTCGCGCGCCTGGCCTTTCGCCGACGCGCCGGGGCCACCAGGCTCGAGACCCTCTATCAGGAAGGATGCGCCAAGGCGCGGTTGCCGCGACCGCTGCCCGGCGCGGAGCCAGAGGCGATCCTCATCAACACGGCTGGCGGCCTGACCGGCGGCGACAACCTCTCCTTCGAAATCGTGGCACGGCGGGCATGCTCGGCCACCATCACCACCCAGGCCTGCGAACGCATCTACCGCTCGACGGGCGAGGATGCGGTGGTGGTCAACCGGCTGGTCGTCGAGGCCGGCGCTCGCCTCGCCTGGCTGCCGCAGGAAACCATTCTGTTCGACGGCGGCCGTCTTGTCCGCTGCCTCGAGGCCGATCTGGCCGATGGCGCCGAACTTCTCGCCGTCGAGGCGGCGCTGTTCGGGCGCGCCGCCATGGGCGAAGTCGTCCGCAGCGGTGTCCTGCGCGATCGCTGGCGCATCCGTCGCAACGGCAGGCTGATCTTCGCGGAGGATTTCCGCATCGAGGGCGATATCGCCGGGCGCCTTGCCACTGCCGCGGCGTTGGGCGGGCAGCAGGCCATGGCCACGGTTCTCGCCGTTTGCCCGGAGCCGGAGGAACGGATCGAACAGGTGCGCGAGATCATCGGCGGCCATGGCGGTGCCAGCGCCTGGGACGGCAAGCTCGTCGTCCGCCTCCTGGCTCAGGACAGCCTAGCGCTCCGACATCGCCTCGAGCCTGTCCTTTCTTATCTGCTCGCCGACCGCCCGCTGCCGAAAGTGTGGCACCTCTAACCTCCGGAACTCGCATGAACCTCACGCCCCGCGAAAAAGACAAGCTCCTCATTGCCATGGCGGCGATAGTTGCCCGCCGGCGCCTCGAACGCGGCGTCAAGCTCAATCACCCCGAGGCGATCGCCCTCATCACCGACTTCGTGGTCGAGGGCGCGCGGGATGGCCGCTCGGTCGCCGAACTCATGGAAGCGGGCGCACATGTGCTGACGCGCGAGCAGGTCATGCCGGGTATCGCCGAGATGATCCACGACGTGCAGGTGGAAGCGACCTTTCCGGACGGAACCAAGCTGGTCACCGTGCACGAACCCATCCGATAAGCGCTTTGCTCTAGAGGCTGCCAAGGAACGATCATGAAGAAATATCTCGTCGCATTCGCCGCCGTGCCTGGCGCCGTGCTCGGGGCCACCCCGGCCCTGGCCCATCTCAACCCGGCCGAACATGCCTCCTTCTCCACAGGCTTCCTGCATCCGCTTTCAGGCACGGACCACGTGCTGGCGATGGTCGGCGTGGGCCTGTGGGCTGCCCTGCTCGGCGGGCGCGCGTTGTGGGCGGTCCCGACGACCTTCGTCATCGTCATGATGGCCGGCTTTGCCGCAGCCCTTGGCGGCATGCCCTTGCCCTTCATCGAGCCGGCGATATCAGCCTCGGTCGTGGTGCTCGGCCTGCTGGCCATGATGGCGTTCAAGGTGCCGACGCCCATCGGCATGGTCGTGGTGGGGTTCTTTGCCCTGTTCCATGGCTTCGCCCATGGCGGCGAGTTGGGCAATGCCAGCGCCACGTCCTTCCTGGTCGGCTTTGCCCTGGCAACGGCCTTGCTGCATGCGGCCGGCATCCTGCTCGGGCCGGGGATCGCCCGTATCGCGGGTGACCGGGCCGGCAAGTTTGCCACGCAATTTGCCGGGGGAGTGACTGCCCTCGCCGGTCTCGCTTTGATCGTGGGAGGCTAGACCATGATCCCGGGCGAAGTCATGCCGATGGCTGGCGATATCATGTTGAACGCCGGCGCGGAGGCGACCGTTCTCGTCGTCGCCAATTCAGGCGACCGGCCGATCCAGGTCGGCTCCCACTATCATTTCTTCGAAGTCAATGCGGCGCTCCTGTTCGACCGCGACGCGGCGCGCGGGATGCGGCTCGACATTCCCGCCGGCACGGCTGTTCGCTTCGAGCCCGGGCAGCAGCGGCAGGTGCGGCTGATCGCGATCGGCGGCAGGCGTCAGATCTTCGGCTTTCAGGGCAAGATCATGGGAGCGCTGTGATGGCCACTTCTCTTTCACGCGCCACCTATGCGCAGATGTATGGGCCGACCGTCGGTGATCGCGTCAGGCTTGCCGATACCGAGCTTTTCATCGAGGTCGAGAAGGACTTCACCATTCCCGGCGAGGAGGTGAAATTCGGCGGCGGCAAGGTGATCCGGGACGGCATGGGCCAGAGCCAGGCGAGCCGCGCCGCGGGCGCGGTCGATACCGTCATCACCAATGCGCTGATCATCGATCATTGGGGCATCGTCAAGGCCGATGTCGGCCTGAGGGACGGCCTGATTACCGCGATCGGCAAGGCCGGCAATCCCGACATCCAGCCCGGCATCACCATCGTCATCGGCCCCGGCACGGAGATCATTGCCGGCGAGGGCAAGATCCTCACCGCGGGCGGCGTCGACGCCCATATCCATTTCATCTGCCCGCAGCAGATCGAGGAAGCCCTGATGTCGGGCGTCACCACCATGCTGGGCGGAGGCACGGGCCCCGCCCACGGCACGCTCGCCACCACCTGCACGCCCGGGCCGTGGCACCTGGCCCGCATGATACGCTCCTTCGACGCCTTCCCGATCAATCTGGGGCTATCCGGCAAGGGCAATACCTCCCAGCCGGACGCCCTGGTCGAGATGATCGAAGGCGGTGCCTGCTCGCTCAAACTGCACGAGGACTGGGGTACGACACCGGCCGCCATCGACAACTGCCTCAGCGTGGCCGACGAATACGACGTTCAGGTGATGATCCACACCGACACGCTCAACGAGAGCGGCTTCGTGGAGGACACGGTCGCCGCCTTCAAGGGGCGTACCATCCACGCCTTTCACACCGAAGGCGCCGGCGGCGGCCATGCGCCGGACATCATCAAGGTGTGCGGCCTGCCCAATGTGCTGCCGTCCTCGACCAACCCGACCCGGCCCTATACGAAGAATACCATCGCCGAGCATCTGGACATGCTGATGGTCTGCCATCATCTTTCGCCCGCGATCGCCGAGGACATCGCCTTCGCCGACAGCCGCATCCGCAAGGAAACCATCGCGGCTGAGGACATCCTTCACGACATTGGCGCCTTCTCCATCATTTCTTCCGACAGCCAGGCGATGGGCCGTGTCGGCGAGGTCCTGATCCGCACCTGGCAGACGGCGCATAAGATGAAGCTGCAGCGCGGCCGCCTGCCCGGCGAGAGCGGCGACAACGACAATCTCAGGGTGCGCCGCTATATCGCCAAATACACCATCAACCCCGCCATCGCGCAGGGATTGTCGGCCTATGTCGGCTCCATCGAGATCGGCAAGCGCGCGGATCTCGTCTTGTGGAATCCGGCCTTCTTCGCGGTCAAGCCGGACATGGTACTGGTCGGCGGCACGATCGCCGCGGCCCCGATGGGCGATCCCAATGCCTCGATTCCGACGCCGCAGCCGATGCATTACCGCCCGATGTTCGGCAGTTTCGGTGGTGGGCCGGCGGCCTCTTCCTTGACATTCGTCAGCAAAGCCGCGCTCGCCAGCGGCCTGAGGGAGCGGCTCGGCGTCGCCAAGCCGATGGCGGCGGTGGAGAACACGCGCAGCGGCATTTCCAAGCGCTCCATGGTCCTGAACGATGCGCTGCCGCACATGGAAGTCGATCCCGAAACCTATGAAGTCCGCGCCGATGGCGAACTCCTGACCTGTCCGCCGGCGGCAGAATTGCCAATGGCCCAACGTTATTTCCTGTTTTGATCATGCTGCACGCCACTTCCCACTGCCATCACGACAGCCGGCTTCCCGTCGGCACCATCACGCTCGATCACAGGGGCCGTCATCTGCGCCGCAAGCGCCTCATCACCGATCAGGGCGATATCGTCATGATCGACCTGCCCGAAGCGGTGCTGCTCGCCAGCGGCGATGCCCTGGTGCTGGAAGACGGACGCACCATCACCATCCTCGCCTCCCCGGAAGCGCTCTACGAGGTCAGGCCCGGCCGGCAATGCCCGCTCGCCCATCTCGCCTGGCATCTCGGCAACCGCCATCTCGCTGCCGAAATCGGCGCCGATGTCATCCTGATCGAACGCGATCGCGTGATCCGGGCCATGTTGGAGGGCCTCGGGGCCGAAGTCCGGGAGGTGGTCGCAGCCTTCCAGCCCGTGCACGGCGCCTACCATGCGCATGGGCACGGCCACCATCACAGCCATGGGCACGGTCATGAATGATAGGACGGCGCATCTCGTCCGGCTTTTGAGCTGGCTGTCGCCGGCCTTTCCCGTCGGCGCCTTCGCCTACAGCCACGGCCTGGAACGGGCTGTCCATGACGGGTTGATCGAGGATCGCTCCACGCTGGTCGATTGGCTGACAACAATCATCCAGGCCGGTTCCGGCTGGAACGATGCCGTCCTCTTGGCGCAGGCTTGGCGCTTGACCTCCCGCGGAGAGAGTTGCGCCGATATCGCGGAGCTCGCCGAGGCTATGGCCGGCACGCGCGAGCGCCATCGCGAAACCACGCTGCAGGGCGAGGCTTTCGCGCAAGCCGTCGCGCACTGGACCGGGGAGCCCCCCGAACCGATGCCCTATGCCGTCGCCATCGGCCGGGTGGCCGCGCGCCATGGCATCGGGCTCGAAAACGCGCTGGTCGGCTTCCTTCACGCCTTTACCGCCAATCTGATCCAGGCTGCCATCCGGCTGGTCCCGCTCGGTCAGCGCGACGGGGTGCTGGCGCTCGCGGCCTTCGAGCCGGTCATCCTGGCCACCGCAAGGCGCGCCTCGCTTGCGATGCTCGATGACCTCGGTGCCTGCACCCTGATGTCCGACATCGTCTCGATGCGGCACGAAACCCAATATTCGAGGATCTTCCGCTCATGACTTCCAGCCCAGGCTCTCATGTCAGTCCAGGTCCCCATTCAAACCACGGCCCTTTGCGCGTGGGCATCGGCGGCCCGGTCGGCGCCGGCAAGACCACCCTGACCGAAATGCTGTGCAAGGCGATGCGCGAAAGCTATTCGGTCGCCGTAGTCACCAACGACATCTTCACCAAGGAAGACGAGCTCATCCTCAACCGGGTGCAGGCGCTTCCCCAGGACCGCATCATCGGGGTCGAGACTGGTGGTTGTCCCCACACCGCCATCCGCGAGGACGCTTCGATCAACCTGTCGGCGATCGCCGAAATGCGCCGGCGTTTTCCCGATCTCGACGTGGTCTTCATCGAATCCGGAGGCGACAATCTGGCTGCAACCTTTTCGCCGGACCTCGCCGATCTCACGCTCTACGTCATCGACGTCGCGGCGGGCGAGAAGATCCCGCGCAAAGGCGGCCCCGGCATCACCCGCTCCGATCTCCTGATCATCAACAAGATGGACCTCGCCCCCCATGTCGGCGCCGATCTCGACATCATGCGCGCCGATACCGAGAAGCAGCGCGGCAAGCGGCCCTTCGTGTTCACCGATATGCGCCGGCGCGTTGGGCTCGCCGACATCGTCGCCTTCATCGAACAGCAAGGCGGCCTGACGGCATAGGTCGCTCGACGTGACAGATGCCGGTTGCAAGGCCGTGCCAGGCATCCGGCCGTTTCCTACCGCGTCCTTCAGCGCTCCAATCGGGTTGCCGGCCTTTTGCCAGCTGGCGACCCTTTCCAATCTCGGACGATATCGATCAAGAGCGCAACGGCCGGATTGCGGGATTCACCCGGAACCGAGAGAACGACCCTCAATGTCGGCGCAGCCGCGAGCGATCTCGGTATGACATCCACAGCCGCCTCGTCGCATATCGACGCCGGCACCAGAGCCACGCCCAATTGTGCCGCCACGAGCCGGACGATGGTGTGCTGCAACTGGGGTTCGTAGCGAAATCGCGGGACGATGCCAGCCTTCTCGAAATAACCCGCGATGGCCTCGCGCAGCGTGGGCGCCACGGTTGCGGGCGCAGCGATCAAGTCCTCCGTTTCCAGATCGTGAGGAGTGATGCGGTCCCGCCCGGCCAAGGGATGCTCCCTCGGAACGATCAGGCACAGATGGTCCGTGATAACAGGCACGGTCCGCAACTGCGGAAATGGCCGGCCGGCAAAGGTAATGGCCGCGTCGAGTTCGCCGCCGAGAAGCCTGTGCTCGATATCGGCAGGCGTCGTCTCCAGGAGGACGATCCGAATGTCCGGTCTCAGCCCGGCGTAGCAACTGACGATCTGTGGCACGATGCGATGGGCGGCATGCATCATGAAGCCCAGGCGCAGCTCGCCCTTCTGGCCTTCCGCAACCAGCCTTGCATCGCGGCAGGCATCCTCGAACTGGGCCAGCACCATACGGGAATCCGCCAGAAATCTTTCCCCCGCCTGGGTCAGAGTGACGTGGCGCGAGTTTCGGTCGACCAACTGCACGCCGAGTTCGCGCTCCAGATTGGCGATCTGCCGGCTGAAAGGCGGCTGGGTCATATGCATTCGCGCAGCTGCCCGGCCGAAGTGAAGGGTCTCGGCGAGAGCCACGAAATACCGCATCTGCCGGGAATCCATTAATACCTCCAATGCATGGATAATAGCTTCGCATTGGATTGGATTATATCGATCGTCTCTTTTATGAAAGGCGACACCACAATCGGCGTGCCATGCTTTCCAATCTCCTCATCGTCCTGCCTGTCTTCGCGCTGATCCTCGCCGGCTGGCTTGCGCGGCGGTGCAATGCGCTTGGCCCGCATGCCACGCGCGAGGTGAACCGGCTCGTTGTCTATCTCGCGCTGCCTGCCCTGTTGTTCGACATCATGGCCAACGCAGACTTGGTACAGATCTGGCAGCCCGGCTTCATTCTGGCTTTTGCCCTGGGCTGCGTGCTCATCTTCTCCGTTGCATTGTGGATCCGCCTGAGACAGGGCAGCCATCTGGCGGATGCGGCGATAGACGGCCTCAATGCCGGTTACGCCAATACCGGCTTCATGGGGTTCCCACTGGTCCTTGCCGTCATCGGCCAATCCGGTATGGCTCCAACCCTGGTCGCGACGATCGTGACTGTCTGCGCGCTGTTTGCCGTTGCCATCGTCCTGATCGAGGCCAGCCTTCAGGCCCAGGCGCGCCGAAGGGATATCGCGTGGAAGACGCTGCTCGCGCTGATCAAGAATCCATTGCTGGTCGCGCCGGCCCTGGGGGCGGTGGTGATGGTTGCGGGTTGGCCACTTCCTCAGACACTCGATCAATTTCTCAAATTGCTCGGCGGTGCCGCCTCGCCATGCGCACTCATTGCGCTCGGCCTTTTCCTGGCGGACAATGCCGGAAAAGGCGCCGAGGCCGGACGCAAGGTAGAGGCCTTGCTGATCGGGCTGAAGCTGGTGGCTCACCCCGTCGCAACCTGGGTGATTGCCGGGCCCATCCTCGGCCTGGAACCGGATGCGGTCCGCATCGCCGTCCTTATCGCAGCCCTTCCGACCGGCACGGGCCCCTTCATGCTGGCCGAATTCTATGGCCGCCAAGCCCTGATCACCAGCCGTGTGGTGCTGGCAACGACGGCCTTGTCCATCGTGACGCTTTCTTTGTACCTTGCGGTATCAGGGTAAACTAAGGCCGTATCGACACCGTCACTCGGCGAACCCGCGCGCCTGTCCACCGACAGCGCCCACTCCCCCTTGACCGGAGCTCGCCAATCAGCGCTTGGCCTCCGGCGGGCTTCCCATGGATGACAATAGCGCCTGCCAGCGGCGCAGGCAGGAAACACGGTCAAATCCGCTCTCGATCAAGGCACGCGCATTGCGCCCCTTCTGCACCAAAAGCTCAGGCCGATGGCGCCATTCGCGGACGACTTTCGCAAAATCCGCGCTGTCGCCGGGCGTGATGACGGCACCACAATCGAACCGGTGGATCAGGTCGGAAATTTCGCCGTCCGGCGCCATGACTGCAATCATGGGCTTTCCGGCTGCAGCGATGCCGTAGAACTTGCTCGGCACGATCAGACCTTCCAGGCGTGGATTGAGCGATAGCCAGTGAATATCCGGCACCGTCAGGGACTGTGGCAGTGTGCCGGCGTCCTGATAGGGCAGAAATCGAAACATCCGGTCCAGCCCTTGGTCGGCAACGGCCCGCTTGAGATAAGAGGTGAGATAGCCATCCCCGATGAACAAGAACGCGATCCCGGGCTCGTCTCGAAGCAGGCGCGCGGCGCCGATCAGGGTATCGACCTCATGCGCCCGGCCGAGATTGCCCGAATAGCCGATCACGAACTTGTCCTGTAGGCCCCAGTCACGGCGTAAGCGGTTGGGCTCAGGGCCAGCCGGCACGATGTGCTGGTCATCGCACCAGTTGCAAATCGCCGTGACCCTGGCGGTCGGTACGCCGAATCCGGCGATCATCGCCTTCATCCTTTCGCCAACCGCTACATTCACGGCCGCACGGCGAAGACTGACGTTGCGCAGCCAGCGCAGGATGCCCCCCAAGACCCCCTGGCCGGCCTTCACGCCAAGCTCTGCTGCGACTTCCGGATACACGTCTTGCAGCCAGTTGATCTGCCGGAGGCGCTTCACCGCAATGATGGGCAGCAGCGAAACGCTCAGCAGCGGCGGATCGGTCTTGACCACAACGATATCGCCAGCCCGTGCGCGTCGCAAAAGCTCCCAGGCCAGAGTCGCGTGAACAGCCATGGCAAGGGCAGCCCGTCTGAGGAGCGATGAGCCCGCTTCCACCACCGGACCGACACGATAGATTGAAACACCGGGCAATGCCGCATCCGGATCCAGCCTGCGGGCGGGTTCGTCATAGCGGCCAGCACCGGTAAGGGCGGTCACGTCCCAACCCTGCTCGGCAAGGAAGGCCGCCAGATCGGAGGCGATTTGGCTGGTCGCGGACGTATCGGGATGGAAATAGCGATTGACCAGGAAAACGCGGCGCTGTTTCAAAGCCATGCTGGATCGCTGCCGTCCCGGTCAGCGTCGATAGTTCGGAGGAGAGTGCTGCTCCGCCAGGCCCCGAGCCGGGGCCTTTCTGCCCCTGCGTGCGGCCATGGCGCGACTGAGCGCGGCAATTCCCCTCCTTTCGCCGCCGAACACGAACATCATGGTCATGACGGCGATTTTCAGATCCAGCCCGAGGGATGCGTTGTCGATGTAATATTCATCGAGTGCGTCCTTCTCCTCGCTGGTCACGAGATTGCCGCCATTGACTTGCGCCCAGCCACTGATGCCTGGCCGTACGGCCAGGCGGAGCCCGGGATTGGCAGGTTGGTCTGCCGGCAGAAGGGGGCGCGGGCCGATCAAGGACATCTCGCCGGCGAGGACGTTCAACAATTGCGGGATCTCGTCGAGGCGCATCTTGCGGATGAGCCGACCGATCGGCGAGAGACGCTCGGCCCCGGGAACCACGTGCCCCTTGGCATCATAGGGGGCGTGATAGGTGCGGAACTTGTAGATGAAGAAATGCCTACCGCTACGCCCTACCCGCTGCTGCCAGAAATGCAGGGGACGCCCGACGTCGAAAAGCACGAGAGCTGCAACCAGCAGCCAGACAGGGGCCAGCAGTACCATGAGTATAACCGAAGCCACGATATCGATGACGCGCTTCACACCGAAATAGCGTGGCAATCCGGCCGCAGGGTCCGCCGCCGCCTCGCGAGCCACGACCGTCGGCAATGCCTGTGCCCGCCGCGCGGAAGCCTTGGGCATGAGTTCGAGCGCCTGTGCGACGCTCTTGAGCGCAATGCCTCGACGATCACATTCATCCGTGATGAAGCGAAGGCTGGCCGTGTCCAGTTGCTCGGGTTCCATGGACAGCCACACGGCCTCGATGGTCACGCCATGCAGCGCATATTCGTCGACGATCCGCCCGAGATCACCGACCCGTCCGGCCACGTGCACGCCATTGAGCGACCTTCCCGTCGCCGACGGCCCCTCGTCGAGAACCGACATGATTTGCGTGGTGACAGGCGATTGGCTCTCGATGAGCTTGATCACGAGCCACGCGAACTGGTCCGTGCCGACAAGGATGACCTTGCGAAGATCGGTGATATTGCGCTTGGCGCTGACCCTGGCCCGCTCATGAGAGACAAGCCTCGAGAAGGCCCGCCCCCCTGCCAGGCCTGCGCCGAGAACGAGCGAGTAGATGATAGGGGTCGACCGTGGTATGCCATCGAGCCGCGTGAGCATGAAAAGAAGCAAGGCACTGGCGCTGATCGTCAACGCGATCACCGCGCAGATCGCATAGAGATCGGGGACCGAAAAGGTATTCTGGATTGCATCCCCGGCGCGAAAGATGAGCAGGGCCGGGATTGCGAATGCGATCGTAACAAAAACGAAAAGATAGGGTCCCGGTAGGTCGAACGGCATATTCGGCCAGGCGAGAAGGTCGACATCTCGCAATGCCAGAGTCAATAACGGCGCTGCAATCACCCACAATACGTCGAAAAGCGATAGACGTATTTTACGCGGACTATATGACGTCGGGATTCGGGACCGCATTCAACGCTCCTTACAGGTCCAGAATAGATATGGCCACAACAACGTCAAGCGGCCAACCCAGAAACACAACCGACAGTTGCGGGGTGATCGCGAAGAAACGTCGCGGTTCCCAGGCTACGGTCCTCAGCCATGATCCTGGACAATCGGCCCCGCTGCTCCTCATGGCGTGGCACTCAGGAAGCGTCGCCCGGCTTCTTCCAACACGACTGCGGTGAGGCGGGAAGTAGCAAAGGCGCCGGTATCGACATTGATCCGATTGGCGTGCGTTTCCGGCTGGGAGACGGGTGAATGGCCGTGCACCACGATCTTGCCGAAGCTGCCCTCGAACTTCAAAAACTCGTCCCGGATCCATAGGAGGTCTCCGCCTGCCTGGCGATCAAGGGCAACATGTGGCTTCACGCCGGCATGGCAGAAGAAATAATCCCCGCATGCATGGCTTAGAACGGTGTCTTGCAGGAATCGCCGATGGGCGGGGGGCAGTTTTCGTTCAAATTGTTCGCGTGCCTGGCGGTAGCCGCGTCCGCGCAAGGCCTCACTGACGTCGACCCCATAGGAGTGCAGCGTTTCCAAGCCACCGAGGCCACGCCAGCTATCGAGAACCGAGGGATCATCGAGAAAGGACAACAGCAAATCCTCGTGATTGCCACGCAAGGCCTTGATGGGGACGCCGAACCGGCACGAGGACAAGTGCTCGATCACACCGGCAGATTCAGGGCCTCTGTCGACATAATCTCCCAGAAAAATCACGAGAGGTTCGGTGATACCGCCCTCGAGGTCAGCCAAAATCCGTTGGTCCATCCGCAACAGCAGATCCCGGCGGCCGTGAATGTCGCCAACGGCGTAAATTCTAGTTCCAGGCGGGATAGTCGACACACCTTCCCCCTCTGGCAACGCCATCATCAACATTACGAGTTATAACCAAACAGCGTTAAGATTACCCTTGATGCTTGAGCTATCAACACCCTTCTTCATCAGCCAGATGAATTTGTTCATTAACGAAACGAAATAATGCACGAGGAAAACCGGAGAAATTATTGGACAAAAAAACACACTTACGCCTATCGTTACGGCGTCTACGTATCCGATCTCAGGCGCGAGGGGTTGTGGGTGTCGCGTATGGGTATTCAATCGAGGCAGTGTTCGGCGCTCGTCCTGGTTTTCTGCCTACTGCTTGCATCATGCGCGAACGACACCGTTGGCGTCGCTTCGAAAGCCGACCAGGAAGCCCTTATCCAGAAAACGGCGGTCGCAGCTCCGAATATCCAGGCCGGCGACAAGATCAGGGTCACTGTCTTCGGCGAGGACCGTCTTACGGGGGAATACCAGGTCGATCCAGCTGGCTTCGTGTCCCTGCCACTCGCCGGTACCGTGAAGGCAGCGGGCCTGAGCAAGCAGCAGATGGAAAAGACGCTCGCCACCAAATTCAGCGGCGAGTATCTGCGCGACCCGAAGGTCACCGTGGACCTGGCCAGCTTCAGGCCCTTTTACATTCTGGGGGAAGTCAACAAACCCGGGGAGTACGATTACAAGAGCGGCCTGAATATCATGAGCGCCCTGGCTGTAGCCGGCGGAACCACCTACAGGGCAAGTACGTCCACCATCGACATTCAGCATGTGGGTGAAACCGGATTCAAGAAATACCCGATTTCGTCGAACATTCCCGTTCTGCCGGGCGATCTCATCCGCGTTCCCATGCGCTACTTCTAGAGTAAAACGCTTTAGTAACAGCCAGGAGTACCCATGCTGCGTAAAACGTCACTGGTTTTCCTGGCATCGGTGACGACGCTCATTCCGGGCTTCGGCCTGCGACCTGCATTGGCGCTCGACGCCACGCCCAGCCAGACCACGATCGAGACACTGGGTATCACCGCCAGCCCCAGCTATGTCGAGGGACTGCCCTTTGGCGGCTGGCTGGTTTATCCATCCCTGTTCCTCGGCACGGTATACAACGACAATATCGACGGTCAGGCACGGCACCGCCAGTCATCCCTGGGGTTGCAGATCCAGCCACGCCTGGACGCGGCCTGGGAAGACGGAATTCATCGCCTCGCCGTCTATGCCAATGGTGATTTCCAGCTCTACCCGTCGCATCAGGATAGCAGTCGCATCACTGCCAAGGTCGGAGGGGCGTGGACCTATTCGCCCTTGCCGGATCTGACCATCCGGCTGCACGGCGATTTCACCCGCGCCAACGGCATGTTCGTCCCAGGTTTCTGGTCATCGCCCTATCAGAGCTGGCAACGGCCGGGCGCCGTGCTCACCGATTCCTCGATTTTCACCAACACCTATGAGGCCGGCGCCTCGATCGAAAAGAAGGTGACCGATCAGACCTCCTTGCGCCTGTCCGGCGGCGTCATCTACGCCAGCTTCGATCGCCCCGATGACAGGGCCGAGGCAAAGAGCGGCTTCCCCATGCCGTTCAATGGAACGGACTATTATGTGGCGCTTCGCGCCACCACCATGCTGACCCCGCAGATCTATGCCTTCATCGAAGGTGGCGCCGATTTCCATCGATATGACAAGAACGTCAAGGGCGACTCCGTCTACCACGTGACCACAGGCCTCGGCTCGGAGCTGATCCGGCTCGTGCGCGGCGAAGTCTATGTCGGTTATCAGACCCGCAGCGGATCGCGCCGCATCTCAGGCTCGTCGAACCAGCCTGCATTCGGCGGAAGGATCACATATTACCCCACGCAATACATCACTATTGCCGCCTCTGCCGATCAGTCGCTCTCCTTTTCGCAAACCCCCGTTCTGCTTCCCTCAGGCAATGGCAGCGTCTCTCAGGCCATGCAATCGGCGTCAGGCCGGACATTCCAGTCTCGCATTCAGGCCGACTACGCGCTGTCACAACTGTGGTCGGCCTATGTCCAGGCCGGCTATGGCCAAACACGATACAATGCAATATCCAATCTCACTCAAACTCAGGTCTGGTCGGCTGGCGCAGGATTTCGTTACGACCTATGGCGCAATATGGCCCTTACGCTCGAATACCAGTTCAATCATTCCAATTCGAAATACAGGCAAGCGGCCCTTTTCAATTCCACCAGCTCGTTCAACCAGAATGTCGTCTCGGTCGGATTGACGTACCATTACTAGAGATCAGCGCGTTCAAATGGGAACGCGCTATGCTGCAGCTCTTTGTTTGGACGCATCCTTGCGATTCTTGCCAATGCCGGCAGATCGCAAAACGCCTTAGGGAGCCATCAACCATGCTGGCGAGGCTCACGCTGCCAATTCTTGCCTGCTTGTGGCACGTCGCTGCTGCACAGGCCCAGGCCACCAATGCTCCGACCTGCGTCTCGGAAGCGGATCCACTCGGTTGCGAGCAGGCGCGGGAAGACCTTTCGCCGGAGATGCTCAGGCTGCTTGCGGTCCATCCCCATGGTGGGCAGGCCCTGGAAGAAACGTCCTACCGAATGGCCGTTGCACAGCCTGAGCAGGCCTTCGCACTAGTCACTCTGGCTAATCGCTCCAATCCCGAGCAAATGAATGCGATCGCTCGCGGCCTGCTGCGCGCCTTCGACGAACTGGCCGAATCCAGTCCGCAGTGCCGGACAGGATGTATGGACAGGCTCCAAAAGATCATGATGCTGCGTGGCCTCGATCCCAGGTCGCCAATTGCCGCGGTGCGGCGGGACTGCGTTCGGGAAAAGACCGGCATCAAACCCTATTCGCTGACCTGCGGCACGCCCATCAGGGCCGCAATGCAATGCGCCGACCGGACTCTCACCTCCCTGCTGACGGCGCTGGCGCGCCAGCGATTCGCGACACTCGCCACGGCCTCGGGCAGCCCGAGGGGCTGCTTTGCGCCTGTCTATCAAAGCCCCCACAACGCCGCTGGCTGGACCTCGTCGGTTCCCCCCAACTTGCCGATAAGTCGAAATTGATGGTTGCCAGCCCCGTTCTTTTCCGCGAGCCTGAGGCCATGTTGTTCAGCAACGACGCGTTTGCCAATCCTGGAGCCGGCATCGAAGGGGCGCAGGCCCCGAACGCTCTCTCGTGCCGAACGCAATCATGAGCGGGCCCCTATCCGGCCTGCTCCGGGCCAATGCAGGCGGGCAGCGCTGGTATGTCGCACAGACACGCGTCCGCTCGGAGGAAACCGCGCGCTTCAATCTGGAAGCGCAGGGCTTCGAGGTTTTCCTGCCGCGCACGCAGCGCACCGTCATGCATGCACGCAAGCGCCGGACCGTCCTCCACGCTCTCTTTCCCGGCTATCTGTTCGTACGCCTCGATCTGGAGCGCGAACGCTGGCGCTCGATCAACGGCACCATCGGGGTGGTGCAGGTGGTGATGGGTTCCAGCCTGCCGCTCGCCGTGCCCGATGGCGTGGTCGAAACGATCCTGACCTATGTCGATGCCGACGGCATCGCGCGGCTCGATCGTGATCTTTCGCAGGGGCAAACGGTTCGCGTGAAGCTGGGTCCCTTTACCGAAAGCATCGGCCCCTTGATGCGCCTCGATCCCAATGAACGCGCCCGCGTGCTGTTGGAAATCATGGGCCGGGCCGTGGAAATCAATCTGCCACGGCGAGCGCTGGAGGCGGTTTGAAGTTAAAGCGTTTTGCAATTTGGCGGTATCGCCAAGAATCGCAAAAACGCTCTAGCCAATCCGTTGGATTGGCTTGGAAACATGGAGTTGGCGTAAAGCCGCGTTTCAGCATGAGCGCGCTTTGCTCCAGCCGGCGCAAGCCGGCCTTCAGATGTCGGACAGAGGGTGAAACAGGTCGTTTCACCCTAACGGCGGTAGCATGGCAAAACGGGAAGTCGAGATCGGGGCTGGCGAAGGTGGCGAACGGCACGCTTGTGGATGAGCGCCCGGCATCCCTTGCCGGGGCAAGGACGGCGGCGGGCGTGATCGAGAGCCTTCTCCTCGTGGCGCTCATCCTCGGCCTTGCCTGGGCTCCGGCCTGGCTCGGCAGCAACAGGCCGATAGCTTGGGGCGTGAACGGCATCCTGTTCCCGGGGCTGGTCATCGCCTACGAACTCAGCCGGGTCGTCCTGGGCCGGCCCCATGCGGTGGCCGCACGCTATCTCTTGGTCCCGATAGGCCTTTTCATTGGTGTCGTCGCCTGGATTCTCCTGCAGATTTCACCGGGGATGCCGCCCTCCTTGGTTCACCCCATCTGGCCGTTGGCTGCCCAGGCGCTCGGCGAACCCCTCCCCGGCACGATCAGTGTCGATCCCGGTGCGAGCGCACTCGGGCTCCTCCGCCTGATCACCGACGCCAGCGTGTTCTGGCTGGCGCTCCAGCTCTGCCGCTCGGCCTCCCGGGCACATCTGCTGCTCTATGCGATCATGACCATCATCGCCGTCTATGCAGCGTTGGGACTCTATCTCGCGGTTTTCGAGGCTTCGAAAATTCCCTATCTCGACGGTTCCGCCCCCGGCCTGGTGCGATCGACCTTCATCAACCGCAACAGCCTGGCGGCCTACGCCGGCATCGGCGTCATCATCGCTTTGACCCTATGGCTCAGGGCCTTGAGAGCCGGGGCGGCACCGGCGGTCGGCCTCGATCTCCGCCGCTCAGGCCGTTTCCTCCCGCCGATGGCTCAACTCCATTGGGTAGAGATCGGCGCGGGATTGGTCGCTCTGAGCGCCCTGATGGCAAGCGGTTCGCGTGGAGGCGTCATCGCCACCGCCACCGCTATCGCGTGCATATTGGTTTTGTCGTTCCCCCGATCGGGCAGATCCATCGTCGAGCGGATTTCGGTGCTCCTTCTGCCGCTGCTGGCTATAGGTGGTGCGGTCGCCTTGCTGGGCGACACCGTTTTCGGGCGCATCGCCGCCTCCGGCCTCACAGATACGAAGCGGGCGGCCGTCAACGACATCATGGTCCGCTCCCTTCAGGATGCTCCGTTCTCGGGCTTCGGCTACGGCACTTTTACCGACATTTTCCCCGTCTATCGCGATCAGTCGATCTCGACGACCGGCGTGTGGGACAAAGCTCACAACACTTATCTTGAGGTTTTGCAGGGCCTTGGCCTTGTATTCGGAACCATGATGATAACTCTGGTCGCCTGGCTCGTTGGCGTTTGTGCCGTCGGCGTGTTTCGCCGACGGCGGCACCGGGCTCCGCTAATCTGCGCCGCCGGTGCCGGTGTGCTCCTGGGCGTGCATGCGCTCGTCGATTTCAGCCTGCAGATCCAGGCGATCTCGTTGACCTTCATGGCCTTGCTGGGAGCCGGCGTGTCGCAATGGGCCAGTTCCAACGCGAATCTGTCGGACTAGAGGCTGTCATGAACTGCAGATGGATCCCTGACGACGATCGGGGCTGCGGAGCGAAAGCAAGGAACGGCGCCAGATGTTGAACCGTCTCGACACGAGGTTACGCGGATTGGACGACAGCGAAACCCAGGGCAGCGGATTCGATGTCCGCGATACCGTCAACTTCGTCTGGCGCCAATGGGCCTTCATCCTTGCCTGGACCATCCTGGCTGCACTGTTGGGGGCGGTCTATGTCGCCAGGCAAACACCGCTCTACACCGCCACCACCCAATTGCTGCTGGACCCCCGCAAGGAAAAGGCCGCTGGTCCGGACTCCATCTACACCGACACCGCTCTCGATCTGTCCGTGGTCGAGAGCGAGATCGCCGTAATGCGCTCCACCGTCCTGCTCAAGCGCGTGGTGCTCAAGGAAGGCCTGCTCGGCGGCGGCACTCCCGCCCAGCCGTCCCAGGACAATGCCGGTTCCTCCCCATCGGCAGCATCGGCTCCTGCAGGCGGGTCAGACGACGACATGTCTCCGGACATGGTCGCTGCGGTGGAAGGCCTCAAGAATGCGGTATTGATCTCCAGGGCCGGTCAGGCCTATGTGATCAACGTCTCCTACACCTCCGACAGCCCGGCCAAGGCCATGAAACTGGCCAATGCGATTGCCGATGCCTATGTCGTCGATAAGCTCGACGCCCGCTTCGAGGCGGCCAAGCGCGCCTCGAACTGGCTGAACGATCGGCTGGTGGAGCTACGCCAGCAATTGCGCCTCTCAGAGGAAGCGGTGGCGAGGTTCCGGGCCGACAACAATCTCGCGCAAGCCGTCCCCGGTGCGACGCTCAATCAGGAGCAGCTCACCCAATTGAACGGCCGGCTGGTATCGGCGCGCGCCGACACGGCCGAAAAGAAGTCGCATCTGGATCTGCTGACCAAGATCCAGGCCGAACGCGGCAAGCTCGACGCCTTGCCCGAGGCGGCCAATTCAGGCGTGCTGGCCGATCTTCGGCGGCAGGAAAACGACCTGTCCCGCCAGGAGGCGGATCTCCTGGCGCGCTATACGGGCGCCCATCCCCAGGTCGTCAACGTCCGTGCCCAATTGTCCGATGTGCGCCGCAGCATCGCCAATACACTGCGCCAGATCGCCAGCGATGTCAGGAACAACTACAATCTCGCTCTGGCCCGGCAGGACGCGGCCGAGCAAGCCTTGAAGGAGGCGTCCGGGCAATCCGACCTCGACGCATCCAAGACGATCACCCTGCGCGAGCTCGAGCGGACCGCCGCCGTCAACAAGAGCCTGTTCGAGGATTTCCTGCAACGCGCGCGCCTGACCCAGGAACAGTCGACCTTCGAAGCCCGCGACGCGCGGATCATCACGCCCGCCGTGGCGCCCGGCATCCCCTCTTCCCCGAAGCGCACCCAGATCATCCTGACCTCGCTCATCCTCGGGCTCATCGTTGGGATTGGGGCGGCCTATCTGAAAGAGGCGCTGAACGCCGGCTTCACCACGCCGCGCGAGATCGAAGCCCTCCTCGAAATGCCGCTGCTGGCTTCGATATCCCGCTTCACGCCCCGCACCAAGGACGAGAGCGGCCGCATCCTCAGCCTGCCCGAATACCCCTTGCGAATGCCGTTAGCGCGCAGTTCGGAGGCCATACGCTCCCTGCGCAGCGCCATGCAGATGAGCGATGTCGACCATCCTCCCAAGGTGGTGCAGGTGACGTCGACCCTGCCGGGCGAAGGCAAGACGACGATCGCCCTGATGATGGCGACCTCGGCGGCCCAGTCGGGCCAGAACGTGCTCTTCATCGATTGCGACCTGCGCCACCCCTCGGCTTCCTCGCAATTGAGGACAGACAAGGGCCCCGGCCTGATCGAGTGCCTGCTGGGCGAGATCGAGCTCGAGCAGGCGCTCTTCTACAGCGAAAAGCTTCGGATCTGGGCGCTTTCAGCGGGTGGCGAGAGCAAGAACCAGCCTGATCTTCTGGCCTCCGAACGCATGAAGGCGCTGATGGCAAAGGTGCGCAGCCGGTTCGATGTGGTGATCGTGGATACGCCGCCGATGGGACCGGTGATCGACCCGGTGATCGTGTCCAATCTCGTCGACAAGGTGATCTATATCGTGCGCTGGGCCTCGACGGCCCGCGAAATGGTGCAGCAATCACTGCGCCAGATCGCCGGCCAGAAGAAAGTCGCCGGCATCGTGTTCAATCACATCATGGACGACAAGGCCAAGAAGTATGGCCGCTTTGCCTATGGCTACTATTATGGCAGCCGCTACTACCGGAAATATTACGAGAAATGAGCAGTCGGATAGCGCGGATAGGCACGGCGGTCCTTTGCGTCGCTGTGGCCGGCCTTGCGGTCTGGCGCTCGGTCCCGGTCCTCGGTTTTGCGCTCGCCGAGCGCCTGGCCGAGGAAAGCAGCGACATAGCCGCCCTCCAAAGCTTTGCGACAACGCTGGAAACTGGGGCCCTGGCCGAGGCCGCCATGCAATCCGCCATCCCGCAGAACCAGCCCGTCGACAGGATCAAGGCCGCCAGCCGTCTGCTGACACGCCAGCCTCTGTCGAGCAGCGCCTGGCTTGATCTGGCCACGGCCCGGCTCGCCGGCGGCGAAGGCATGGCTGAGGTCGCGCAGGCCCTGCGCCTGTCGGCGCTGATGGGGCCGAATGAATCGGTCTTGATGGCGAGCCGCGCTCTCTTCGCCCTGCCGCTGTGGACCGCTCTTCCCGACGACCTCCGCCGCCGCGTGGCGCAGGATATCGCCGGCGGCTGGGACCGCTTCGAGACTTCCGACAAGCTCGTCATGCGCCTGACCCTTTCGGCAAGCCTCGCCACGCGCACCCAGCTCACCGCGCTGCTGCGCCAGGCAGACGGCATGAACCAGGCAAGACTCGACGATCTCGGCCTAAGCCCGTCCGCGCCTGCCCAGCCAGAAGGTTCGGTTCCGTGATGCATGCTGTCCAGAACACCGGCGAATGGCTCCCTGCCTGATGTGCGGCGTCGCGGGCATCTTCGCCTATCACTATGCAGCCAACGCCATCAGCCGCACGGAACTGAGTGCGATGAGCCAGCACATGGCTCGGCGCGGCCCGGATGCCAGCGGCGAATGGTTCGATCCGGCAGAACGCCTCGGCCTGGTCCATCGCCGCCTGGCCATCATCGATCTCGCAGACCGCGCCTCGCAACCGATGACGAGCGCCGATGGCCGCCATGTCATCGTTTTCAACGGCGAAATCTACAATCACCTCGCCTTGCGCGAAGCTCTGCAGAAGGAAGGTGCAGAATTCAGAACCCAATCCGACACCGAGGTGCTGCTGCATCTCTACGCCCGCTGCGGCGAGGCGATGGTTGCGCGGCTGCGCGGCATGTTCGCTTTCGCCATCTACGATACGAGCGCCCGCTCGCTGTTTCTGGCGCGCGATCCCTATGGCATCAAGCCGCTCTATTACAGCGATGACGGCTGGGTCTTCCGCTTCGCCAGCCAGGTCAAGACACTGATTGCCGGAGGCGGCGTCTCGCGCGACCGCGACCCCGCCGGGGATGTCGGCTTCTACCTGCTCGGTAGCGTGCCCGAACCCCATACCTGCTTTCGCGAGGTTCGGGCCCTGCCGGCAGGATCGACCATGCTGGTCGACCGCGCCGGCGCACAGGTGCCGCAAACCTACCACCGGGTGGCGTCCGTCTATGACGCCGCAGAGCACAATCCGGGGCAAAGGCACGATAATCCCGCAGCCTTTGCCGATATTGCCCTGGATTCGGTAAGGCACCATCTGGCCGGGGATGTCGAGGTTGGCGCCTTTCTTTCGGCCGGTGTCGATTCCGCCGCCCTTGTCGGCCTCATGCGCGATGCCGGTGCCCGGCAAATCAAAACCATTACAATCGGATTTGAGGAATTCGCCAACACGTCGGCAGACGAAACCTCCCATGCCGCCGAGATCGCGCGCTTCTACGGCACCCACCATGTCACGCGGATGGTCTCCAGAAGCGAGTTCGAAGCCGATCTGCAGCCTTTCTTCGACGCCATGGACCAGCCGAGCATCGATGGCCTCAACACCTGGTTTGCCGCCAAGACGGCCCGCGAGCTCGGCCTCAAGGCGGTGCTGTCGGGCCTGGGCGGCGACGAGCTCCTGGGCGGCTACCCCTCCTTCCGGGACATCCCGCGATGGGTAAGCGCCTTGCGGGTGCCTTCATGCATCCCGCTTCTCGGCAAGGGCCTGCGCCGCCTCGGCAAACCGCTTGTCGAGCGGCTGCGCCTTCATCCCAAACTCGCCGGCCTGCCCGAATATGGGGGGTCCTATGCTGGTGCCTATCTGCTCAAGCGCGGGCTTTACCTGCCATGGGAGCTCGGCGAGGTCCTCGATCGCGACACCATCGAGGAAGGCCTGCGCCGCCTCGGCCCCTTGAAGCTGATCAAGGCCCAGTTGCAGGGACGATCAAAGCGCCCCTTCGCCCGCATCGCGACGCTGGAGTCGAGCCTTTATCTGCGCAACCAATTGCTCCGCGATGCCGATTGGGCCGGCATGGCGCACTCGGTTGAGATCAGAACACCCCTGGTCGACAGCGAAGTGCTCAAGCGTTCGGCCCAGCTCGATTTGCGGGGCATTGCCGGCAAGACGGCGCTTGCCCGGGCTCCGGCGCAGCCCTTGCCGCAAGCCGTGCTTGACCGCCCCAAGACCGGGTTTGCCCTGCCGATCGCTGAGTGGATGCAGGCTTCCCCTTTTGGTTCACTGCCCGCCCGGCGCAAGCCACCCCGGTACGGCTGGGCACGAGACTGGAGCCGCATTGTCCACCGCCAGTTCCCATGACGTGGCGCCGCGGCGATTGAAGGTGCTGGCTCTGTTGACTGATGGCTGGGGTATGGCGGGCGGCATTGCCCGCTACAACCGGGATTTTCTCACCGCTTTGGCTGCAAGCGCCACAGTCGGGGATGTCGTCGTCCTGCCCCGGTCGGCCGGTACCTCGACGGATCTGCCCGCCCCTATCGTCCAGCTCGCATCACGGACGGGCCGGATGGACTATAGTCTGACGGCCTTCAAGCAGGCGCTTTCACAACGGTATGATCTGATCTTCTGCGGCCACCTCTTCATGGCGCCGCTGGCGGCGGCTCTCTCCAGGCTGGCACGCATACCGCTCTGGCTGCAGCTGCACGGCATCGAGAGCTGGGCCAGGCCGAACCTCGCCATCCGCCAGGCCACGCGACAGGCCCGATTGATCACGGCAGTCAGCCGGGCGACGCGCAGACGCGCCTTGGCATGGTGCGACATCGAACCCGAACGCCTGCATGTTCTACCGAATACGGTCGAAGAGCGCTTTTCGCCTGGTACGCCGCCTGCCGATCTCATCGATCGGCTGGGCACGCGGGGGCGCAAGGTGATCCTCACCGTGGGCCGCCTGTCCTCGCAGGAACGCTACAAGGGCCACGACCGCGTCATCGAGGCCTTGCCTCGGATCAGCCGCCGCTATCCGGACATACTCTACCTCATCGCCGGCGATGGGGACGATCACGACCGCCTCGCCGGGATCGGGCGACGGCTGGGGGTATCAAACCTGATCCGCTTCACCGGGCCGGTCCCCCATGACCAACTGCCGGATATCTACCGCCTGGCAGACGTCTTTGCCATGCCGAGCACGGGAGAGGGGTTCGGCATCGTCTTCCTGGAGGCCGCCGCCACGGGACTGCCCATCATCGCGACCAACCAAGATGGCAGCTGCGATGCCCTGGCGGACGGAAAACTCGGCACCCTCATTGACCCTGACGCTCCCCAGGCTCTCGCCGAGGCGATCATTGCCTGTCTCGATAGAGACCGGCCCGACCCGGAGCGCCCCAGCCGCTTTGCCTTCTCCCAGTTCGCCGCACAGGTCGACCATCTTGTTTCAAGCCGATTCTGATCCGATGCGGGCCGACCCGCTTCCACCGGAACTGCCGCAGGTGGTCACGATCATCGGTCCGGATCGGTTGTGGAGCCTCACCGACCTGCGCGAGCTTTGGCGCTACCGCGAACTCGTCTGGGTGTTGACGCAACGCGACGTCAAGGTTCGCTACAAGCAGACCGTGCTGGGCTTTGCCTGGGCAATCATCCAGCCCGTTTTGCTGATGGTGGTGTTTTCCGTGCTGTTCGGGCGTCTCGCCCAGATCCCCGCCGACGGTTCGCCCTACCCGATCTTCGTCTATGCAGGCCTGCTGCCCTGGATCTTCTTCTCCAACACCGTGTCGGCGGCGGCCGGCTCGCTGATTGGCTCCATCAATCTGGTCGGCAAGGTCTATTTCCCGCGGCTGATCATTCCATTGGCCTCCGCGGGCGTCGGCCTAGTCGATTTCGTGATCGCGACCGTGATATTGCTGGCGATGATGCTGATCTATGGGGTGGGCTGGAGTGCGAACCTGCTGGCGGCTCCCCTCCTGATCGCCGGCACCATCCTTTGCGCCCTGGGTGTCGGCATCGGGCTCTCGGCTCTGACGGTCACCTATCGTGACTTTCGCTTCGTCGTACCCTTCCTGCTCCAGTTCTGGATGTTCGTCACCCCGGTGGTCTATCCGGCAAGCTTGGTGCCCGAGCCCTGGCGATGGCTGTTGTTTCTCAACCCGATGGCGGGCCTGGTGGAGGGTTTCCGCTCGGTGTTTCTGGGACATCCCTTCGACTGGCCATCCATCGGCTTGTCCCTGATGCTGTCGCTGGGGCTGGTTGCCCTGGGTGTGTGGTATTTCGAACGCGTGGAGCGGCGTTTTGCGGACATCCTCTGACAACGGCCGGGCTCTTCCCTAGACCATGACCGCACCCAGCATCCGCGCCATGGGCGTGAGCAAGGAATATGCCCGTGGCGGCTACAATCCCTCGCTGCGCACCTTTCGCGAAGCGCTGGTCGGTGCGGTAACCAGGCCCTTTGGCAGCCTGGGAAGGCCCGCCGTCGAGCAGGACCGTTTCCTCGCCTTGTCCGACGTCACCTTCGACGTGCAGCCCGGAGAGGTCGTGGGGATCATCGGGCGAAACGGCGCCGGAAAATCGACGCTGTTGAAGATCCTGTCGCGCATCACCGCGCCGACGCGAGGACGCGTCGAAATTCGCGGGCGCATCGCCAGCCTTCTGGAGGTGGGAACCGGCTTTCATCCCGAGCTGACCGGCCGGGAGAACATTCGCCTGAATGGCGCCATCATCGGCATGACAGGGGTCGAGATCGCCCGAAAATTCGACACGATCGTTGCCTTTTCCGGGGTCGAGAAATTCATCGACACGCCGATCAAGCACTATTCGAGCGGCATGTATATGCGTCTCGCCTTTGCCGTCGCCGCCCATCTGGAACCGGAAATCCTGGTCGTGGACGAGGTTCTCGCGGTTGGTGATGCCGAGTTCCAGAAAAAGAGCCTGGGCAAGATGAACGAGATAGCCGGCCGGGGCCGAACCGTCCTGCTGGTCAGCCATAATCTCAGTGCGGTCGGCGCTCTGTGCCAGAATGCCATCCTTCTCGATGGAGGACGCATCCTGCATCAGGGACCGGCTGCCGAAACCATCGCTCATTACGCCTCCTTGTTCCGCAGCGATGACGGCACGGTCACCGAGGACAGGCCCCCGCCGGGGCCCCATATCGCCAGCGCCACGCTCGCCACCAGCCAGATCGCCTATGGAGACCGGCTCGTTCTCACCTGCGTCCTCCAATCTCCCGATCGGCGGCGCGCAGCGATCGAAATCGAGATTCACGACGAGTTGGGGCGCAAGCTTATCTATTCGTCGACGGCGCCGATGCATGGCCAGGAATTCGATCTCCAGCCTGGCGCCAATCGCATTTCCCTGGCGATCGGCCCGCTGCCGCTGGCACGGGGCAGCTATGAGATCCATCTGTGGCTGATCAAGCCGCGGGTCGAGGAATTCCATCGCCTGTCCCTGCCCGTGCGTTTCGACGTCGTGCAGTCCGACCCGGGAGGGGTGGGGTTCGATTTCCAGCAGTCCTATGACCGTGGCTGCCTGACCGTGCCGATCGCGATCGAAAGGCCGGAATGGTCGTGACATCATCCCTGCCCTGGCGGGCCAGGCTCTTGCGGTTTTACGCTCGTATGCCGGACCACCCGCTGAAGCTGCGGATCTACGACTGGCTGCGCTCCAGCCGTCCGTTCCGGTTTGTCACGGCGCGCTTGGCCTATGGCACCTTCAAGCTGGACCTGATCGACTACGTGCAGCACGCCATGTTCCAGGAGGGCAGCTACGAGCCGGCGAGTTTTGCACTGTTCCAGTCCCTCATCGAAACCGATGCGACGATCGTCGATGTCGGTGCCAATGTCGGCCAGTACAGCCTGGCTGCCGCCCGTCTGACCGGTCCAGGCGGGCGTGTCGTCGCCATCGAACCTCATCCCGGCCTTTGCGCCCGGCTTCTCGACAATATCCGCCTGAGCGGGGCCGAGGATCGTGTCCTGCCGGTGACGTCGCCGCTCTCGAGATCTTCCGACTTCATCGAATTCGGTCTTCCCGAAGCCGGCGCGCTCGGCACTACACGCCCGAGGAAGCCGGGTGAGGCGCGCGGCTTCCTGGCCATGGCCGTGACGATTGGTGACCTCGCCGGTCGGCTGGGGATCGAAAACATCGCCGTCATGAAAGTCGACATCGAAGGCCATGACCTTGCCGTCATCGACGACATGTTCCGTCACTCCACACTCAGGCCACGCCACATCCTGTTCGAACATCTGCCATCCCATTTCCGCTATGGGATCCCGGACGCAGACCTGCCCGCTTATTTCTCCGGCTTCGGCTATGAAGTGCTGACGGTCGACGGAAAGACCTATTCTCCGGGGCAGCCGCTGCCGGAAGACAATCTCTGGGCTCGGCGCATAGCCAAGGGAGACGGGCGCCCATGACTGCGGCCGTCTCGGTGATAGTGCCGACCTTCCGTCGCCTTGAAAGGCTGCCCGACCTGCTCACGAGGCTGGCGACCATCGACCACGCCGCCGATCTCGACATCGTGATCGTCGACCAGACCCCCGGCGCGGATCTTTCGGCCCTGGAGCGCTTTTCGGAGCATTTCGCCTCCTTGCGCTGCATGAGCCTCGCTGAGGCCAATGTCGCCCTGGCCCGCAACACCGGTGCGGAAGCCGCGTCTTGCGACATCCTTCTCTTCATGGACGACGACATGGCCCTCGACAGGTTCTTCATTCCCCATCTGCTCTCGCTGATGGGGCGGATGCCACGGACCGTGTTGGGCGCGGTCTGGCCGCATCAGGTAGCGATAGACCGGGCAGATGGCTTGCCCTCGACCGGGCAGGATGACGAAGCCCTGACTTTCCTGCCCACCGGTGCCCTCGCCATCAGCCGGTGGGATTTCCTGACTGCAGGCGGCTTCGATGCCAGGCTCGAGCGCTATTTCGAGGATGCCGAGTTCTCGCACCGCCTCAAGCAGCTCGGATTGCGCCTGATCCGCCATCCCGACCTCAAAGCGGAACATCATGATCACCAGGAGAACGGGACCTGGTATTCCCGCTCCATGATGGAGGCGGCCCCGCGCCTGATGCAGCAAACCGCCTATTTCCGCCGCAAGACCGGACGAAGCTGGGCAAAAGTGCTCTTCGCCCTCCTGCGTGTGATCGCCAGCGAGACGCGCCGGCCCGGCTATCTGCGTGGCGGCACGCAGCTGACGAGGGCCGCGGCTCTGGGCGTCTCGCTTCCGGCAGCGCTGATCTACGCGGCGCGCTCCCCCCTGCTTGCCCATGCGCCATCCTCCGGCGGAAAAGCGGGCTGACATGACAAGCGTCGCCATTATCATCCCCTGCTACAATGCCGGTCAAACCTTGGCGCAAACGCTCGAAAGCGCCATCGGCCAGCCCGGCCTCGCAGAACTCATCGTCGTCGACGATGGCTCGACCGACGGTTCGGCCGATATCGCGCGGCGCTATCTGCCCGCCGATCGCGTCATCGAAGGCCCAAATCGCGGCGTCTCGGCGGCGCGCAATCGCGGCATCGCCGAAACCCGCTCGGAATGGCTGCTGTTTCTCGACGCGGATGATCTGCTCACGCCCGGCACGATCGAACGGCGCCTTGCCGTTGCGGAGAACGCCGATGTGGTCGTCTGTGACTATCAGGAGTTCAGCACGGACGAGCAAGGCGCTCCCGTCCTCTCACAAATCCGCAGCATCGACTGGCCGGCGCTGCGGCAGGACGCGGAAAGAGCGATTGCCAGCCATGTCTGGCTCACCACGGGCGCCCTGCTCTATCGGCGAGAGCTGGTCGAGACGATCGGCGGTTTTCGCCCCGATCTGCCGGTGATCCAGGACGCCCGCTTTATGTTCGACGCGGCGTTCCATGGTGGGCGCCTCGTGCCCAGCGCCCATATTGGCGCCCACTACCGGATCGCGGCACAGAGCCTGTCGCGGCGCGATCCCGTACAGTTCTGGCGCGACGTGCTCCGCAACGGCCGGCAGATCGAGGCGCTGTGGCGCGAACGCGGTACCCTGACTTCCGATCGCATCGCCACCTTGCGTGACCTTTACGACAATGCCGGACGTGGTCTGCTGCGCTGCGAGGACAAAAGCTTTTTCGAAGCGAGCGCCGCAGGGCGCACACTCGGCCTGCGCCAATCGCGGCATGCGCGTATCGCAACGCCGCTCGCCCGTCTGCTAGGGCTGCGCGCTACGCACGGCCTGCTGTCCATGATGGGGCGGCCATGAACGAGACGCCAGCCGATGTCGTCATGGCGACCGCCTGGTATCCGCCCTACGATCTCGGCGGCACCGAAATCTATCTGGAAGGGCTGGTGCAGGAACTCTCCCTCAAGGGCCTGAAATGCGCTGTGCTCGTGCCGCGAGTACCCGGTGCGCCGGATCACTACGAGCACCGCGGTGCGACGGTGTGGACCTATCCGGTCGAACTGCCCAAGGGAAGACAGTCTGGTGGCGCAACGCGCCGGCATGGCCAGTTCGATCGTTTCGAAGCCCTGCTGCGGCTGAACCCACGCGCCATCTATCACCAGCATTCCTGGACGACAGGATGCGGTCTCGACCATCTGCGTGCCGCCCGCGCGCAGGGGCTGAGAACCGTCCTCACCTTTCACGTCGCCGGGACCGTATGCCTGCGCGGTACCTTGCTGCACTTCGGAGAGGTCCCTTGCGACGGTATGGTCGAGGAGATCCGCTGTGGCGCTTGCTGGGCGGAGAGCCGCGGTGCGCCCCGCGCGGCCGCATGGGCGATCGGCCGGCTGCCCCGTGCCTTTGCCGCCAGGGCCCTGCAGGGCCGCACACGCCTTGCCACCGCGCTTTCGGCAAGGGCGCTCGCCATCGGGAAAGGGCAGGAGCTGAACGAGGCCTTCGAGCTGAGCGACCGCCTTGTCGCCGTCTGCCAATGGCTCGCCGACACGCTGACGCGCAATGGCGCGCCATCCGACAAACTCGTGCTCAGCCACCATGGCCTCGCGGCTTCCTACCTGGCGGAGGCCGTGCAGGCAGCGGCTCGGAAGAGATCCGAGGGTATCAATCTGCGGCTCGTCTATCTCGGACGATGGGACAGGGCCAAGGGCATTCATGTCGCGGTTGCCGCCCTCCGCAGGCTGCCGCTGGAGACACCCGTCGAACTTTCCATCCACGCCATCGGCGCCACTGAGAACGACGGCTATGAGGCTGAAGTGCGGGCCCTGGCCGCGGGCGACCCGCGCGTCCGGTTCCTCCCGTCCCTGCCTCATCGAGACATCGCCGAGGCCCTGGCCGCGCATGATGTTCTTCTCGTGCCCTCGCTCTGGCTGGAAACCGGCCCGCTGGTGGTGCTGGAAGCCCAGGCGGCCGGTCTCTATGTGTTGGGATCGGATCTCGGCGGTATTGCCGAACTTGTTGCAGGCACAGAAGGCGGCGAATTGCTTTCACCCGGCTCCGTGCGGGATTGGGCCGAAGCCATCGGACGGCTCGCTGCGCGCAAATCCCAGGATCCCTTGCCGAAATTCCAGGGTCCTTTACGCAGCCAGGCCGATGTCGCCGACGACATGATCAACCTCTACCGTTCGCTGCCGCCCGCCCTCGCCCGGGAAAGCCGGCTTGTGAAGATCGATCCATGAGGATTGCCCTCACCTGCGATCCCGAACTGCCGGTGCCGCCGCAATTTTATGGCGGCATCGAACGCGTGGTCGACATGCTGGCGCGCCGCCTCGTGGCGCGTGGCCATGACCTGACCCTGTTCGCACACCCTGCCTCGCAATGCCCGGTGCCGAAACGGGCCTGGCCCGGCGCGAGCAGCCTTTCGCGCTATGATACGTTCAGGAATGCCGGCGAACTGGCGAGAGCGATCGCCGGCCAGCGCTTCGATATCATCCACAGCTTCTCGCGATTGGCCTATCTGGCACCGCTTTTACCGCGTGCTATCCCCAAATTGATGACCTACCAGCGCGAGATCAGCCCGCGCACGACCGGGCTGGCGCAACGCCTGTCGCGCGGCACGCTGCAATTCTCAGCCATCAGCGAGCATATGGTACGCCATGTCAGGCACGTCGGGACCTGGCACATCGTTCCCAATGGCGTGCCGAGCGAGACCTATACCTTCCGGGAACAGGTGCCAGACGACGCGCCGCTGGTCTTTCTGGGACGTGTGGAAGAAATCAAGGGGCCGCACCTGGCCATCGCAGCGGCCCGGCTGGCCGGCCGGCGGCTGATCATTGCCGGCAATCTGGCCGGGGAACACCAGGCCTGGTTCGAGGCCCATGTCGCTCCGCATCTGCGTGATGGCGATGTCGAGTATGTCGGGCCCGTCGACGACCGGCAAAAGGACGAGTTGCTCGGCAGCGCCGCCGCACTGCTGATGCCCATCCTGTGGGAAGAACCGTTCGGCATCGTGATGGCAGAGGCGATGGCCTGCGGCACGCCCGTCATCGGCTTCGGTCGCGGTGCCGTTCCCGAAGTGGTCGAGGATGGGCACACCGGATATGTCGTCGACACCGTCGAGGAAATGGCGGCGGCAGTCGCCAGGCTCGAGAGGATCGAGCGAGCCGCGTGCCGGCAGCGGGTCGAAATACTCTATAGCGAGGATGCCGTCACCGACCGCTATCTGCAGATCTATGAGGCCATGATCGCGGGACGGCGTTCGAGGGCTGCAGCATGAGGTCGGTGCTGAGCTACCCCGGTACCATGCCGCATGCCCAGCAGATCGCCCTGGCCTTGCATGAACAAGGCTGGCTGAAGACCTTCGTGACCAGTTTTCATTATTCCGGGCAAGGGTGGGGCGACCGCCTGCTGCGCGCCCTGCCGTCGGACCAGGCCGCGGCGTTGAGCCAGAAATTGCTGCACCGTTCGATCGAGACGATCCCGCACAGCCTCGTGCAGACCTATCCGGCATGGGAAATCCTGCGCAGCGTGGCGGCCAAGGGTGGCGCCGGACCAGTGACCGTCGACCGCCTCTGGGACTTGATGAGCCACCGCTTCGATGCGGCCGTCGCCAGCCGCCACGTGCCCAGCGCCGAGGCCATCCATGCCTTCGAATATACGGCGCTGGCGAGCTTCCAGCGCGCTGCGCATGAAGGAACTCGACGCATCCTGCATTTGCCCTCGCTCAGCAGCCGGCAATTCGAGAGCATCCGTCAGCGCGAACTGACCCGGTGGAAGCAGCTCGACGGCGCCAATGCCGCCTATTTCTCGGATCGCTTTGCGCGGAGGCAGGCGAGGCGCGACGCGGAGATCGGGCTCGCTGATCTCATCGTCACCAATTCCGCCCTTACCGCGCGCTCCCACATCGCCGGGGGTGCCGATCCCGCGAAGATCCTGGTCGTCCCCCTCGGCGCTCCTCCGGTGCTCGATCGGTCCCGGCCCCCGCGCGGGAGCGATACGGGACCTCTCCGAGCTGTTTATGCCGGCAACATCACCCTCGGCAAGGGCGTGCCCTATCTCCTCGAAGCCTGGCGCCGATTGCCGGTCGCCGCATATGCCAGGCTGGACATCTATGGCCAGATTGGGCTGCCTGCCGATCTTCTCGCCCCGGCTGATGACACGATCCGCTTTCATGGCTCGCGCCCGCGTGCCGAACTGTTCCGGGCTTTCGAGCAGGCCGATGTCCTGGTGTTTCCAAGCCTTGCCGACGGTTTCGGCATGGTCGTGGCCGAGGCCATGGCGCATGGCCTGCCTGTAATCGTCACAGACATGACGGGCGCGGCCGACCTCGTGACGCCCGAGAACGGGCTCGTCATTCCCTCAGCCGACGCAGAGGCCTTGACGCAGGCCCTTGCCTGGTGCCTCGACAATCGCCAGCGCCTGCAGGCTATGCGGACCGGCGCGCTCGAGACGGCCCGCCGTCATCAATGGCCGGCCTATCGCACTGCCCTAGCCGGCGGGCTCAGGCAACGCCTGGGAGGCGCCGACCACGGCTGTCCTGCCCACGAGATGGAGCGGACATGACGAGCCCCCACCCGGGATCGCATATCTGCATCCTCACCCCGGGCCAGCTCGGATCCAATCCGCGCGTGGTCAAGGAGGCGCATGCCCTCCACCAGGCCGGCTTCGCCGTCACCGTCGTCGCGACCCGCATGCTGGAGGGCGTAGAGCCGCGCGACCAATCCATCCTGCGCGAGGCACCATTCCGGATCGAGCGCATCGACCTGCGCTCGCGGGCAGGCTGGCGCCTGCGTCGGCTCGGCCAGGAACTTGCGGGCGCGGCACACGCCGCGAGTGGCAGGCGCCTTTTCAGCTCCCGGGCGTTCAGCGTGTTCACGCCTGCCCTGATCGCCGCCGCCAGCCGCGTCCCGGCGGATCTCTACATCGCCCATTATCCCCCGGCCCTGCCGGCTGCCAAGGCCGCTGCCAGTCGCTTCCACGCTGGCTATGCCTTCGATGCCGAGGATTTCCATCTGGGCGAGTGGCGCGACGGCCCGGCGGCCGAGGCGAACCGTTCGCATCTGCGCGCCATCGAGGCAGCCGCCTTGCCGGGATGCTGCTATATCACCGCCGCCTCGCCCGAGATTGCGCGTGCCTATGCGCAGGCCTACGCAGTGCCCATCCCGCAAATCGTGCTGAACAGCTTTCCGCTGTCGCAGGCCCCGAATGTGCCAACCGCCAAGGGTACGGCCGATCCGGGTCCGTCCCTCTACTGGTTTTCGCAGGTTATCGGCCCCGATCGCGGCCTCGAATGCGCGATCAAGGCCATTGCAAGGGCGGCCTCAAGGCCGCACCTCTACCTGCGCGGCCATGCGGGTGCGCCCTATGCAGGCCAATTGCGGCGCCTTGCGCAACAGGAGGGCGTGCCGGAGCGCCTGCATTTCCTACCCTCCGCGCTCCCTGGCGAGCTCGTCCGGTTGGCCGCCGGCCATGATCTCGGCCTGTGCGCCGAACCGGGACATACGGCCAACAATGCGTTCGCCCTCTCCAACAAACTGTTCACCTATCTCATGGCCGGGCTCCCAGCCATCCTGTCCGATACGCCGGCCCAGCGGGCGTTCGCCGGCTCGCATCCGCTTGCCACTGCGCTTTTCACAGCCGACGATGCCGCGAGCCTGGCTGCCAGCCTCGACAGCCTGCTGCAGGATCCGGCACGCCTGGCGCAGGCTCGGGCAAGCGCCTTCGATCTCGCGCAGAAAACCTATAATTGGGACCGGGAAAGCGTGATCGTGGTCGATCTGGCGCGCCAATCGTTGAACGGCTCGTCGCGGAGGCGGGCATGAGTCTCCCGCGCACCGTCCTGATCGTCTCCCCCTATTTCCCGCCGTCCAACCTCGCCTGCGTGCATCGGGCCCGGCATCTGGCCAATCACCTGCCGGCAGCGGGCTGGACCCCTGTCATCCTCTGCGTGGATGACCGCTTCTACGAACAGGAACCCGATCCCCTGCTCGGCAGCCTGGTCTCGCCGGCTCTGGAGATCATCAAGGTTTCCGCCCTGCAAGCCCGCATGACACGCCGGTTCGGCATCGGAGATCTCGGCCTGCGGGCCTGGTCGGCCCTTTCCCGCCGCGCGGCCGACCTGCTCTCGACCAGACGGATCGACGCCGTGCTGATCACGGGATCGCCCTTCTATCCCATGCTGATGTCGCGCTGGATCGAGCCGAAATTCGGCGTGCCGGTGGTGCTCGATTTCCAGGACCCCTGGGTTTCGGCGTGGGGCGGAGACCAGAAACCGTTGAGCAAGGCTGGGTTATCCCATCAGATCGCGCTTCGCCTCGAAGGACCGGCCCTGCGCAAGGCCCGCTTCGTCACATCGGTCTCCGAACGCCAGAACCAGGAACTGGCCGCGCGCCATTCCTGGCTCGATACATCGCGAATGGCGGCGCTGCCCATCGGCGGGGATCCCGGCGATCTGGAGCTCCTCGGGACCATGCCTGGCACCCGCCAAAGCCGGCTCGATCCTGCGACGATCAATCTGAGCTATGTCGGCACGGCGCTGCCGCGCTCGCAGGGGCTTTTCCAGGCCCTGCTCAAAGGCCTTGCCGAAATGAGAGCACGCCAGCCACGTCTGGCGGCGCGCCTGCGTCTTCATTTCATCGGCACGAGCAATCAGGCCAATGGCGGCGATACGTTCTCCATCCTTCCGCTTGCCGAGGCAGAGAAAGTCGCCGATCTCGTCGTCGAGACCCCCCAACGCCTCGCCTATGCCGAAGCCTTGGGGCTGATGGCCGAGTCCCAAGGCCTCCTGCTGGTCGGCTCGGACGAAGCCCACTATACCGCGTCAAAGATCTATCCCGCCTTGCTGACGCGGCGCCCCTATCTTTCACTGTTTCACCGCCTGTCCAGCGCCCATGCCCTTCTCGCGGCGGCCGGCGGGGGCATCAATTTCTCCTTCGCCGACGCCAACGGCCTGGCGGGCCTGGCGCAGGACATCGCCGCCGGATTGGAACGCCTCGCCCTCGACCCCGCCAGCCTCGGTCAGGCCCGGCGGGATCTCCTGGAGCCTTTTTCGGCCAAGGCCATTGCCGGCCGCTATGGCGCCATTTTCGACGGACTGCGCTGATCATGCGCCTGGCTGTTCTCACCTCCCATCCGATCCAATACCAGGCACCTATCTTCCGGGAACTCGCCAGGCGCATGGACCTGGAGGTCTTCTTCGCGCACCATCCCACGCCCCGGCAGCAGGCCGATGCCGGCTTCGGGGTTGCGTTCGACTGGGATATCGACCTCGCCGCCGGCTACCCCCACCGCTTTCTCGCCAACAAGGCCAGGAAACCGGGCGTGGACCATTTCTTCGGCTGCGATACGCCGGCCATCGCCCAGGCCTTGCGGGAGGGTGGCTTCGATGCCCTGCTCGTTTGCGGCTGGGCGCTCAAATCCTATCTGCAGGGTATTGTCGCTGCCCGGCGCCTCAACATACCCGTTCTGGTAAGAGGAGACAGCCATCTGTTGACACCGCGCCGGCGCCTGAAGGCCTGGGCGAAGCAGGCCGCCTATCCCCGTTTACTGCGCTTCTTCGATGCGGCGCTCTATGTCGGGCAGAACTCCCTGGCCTATTATCGCCACTATGGCTATCCGCCTACGCGGCTGCACTTTTCACCCCATTGCATCGATACGGACTGGTTTGCCACGCGGGCCACGCCGCAGGCCCGCGAAGCCCTGCGCGCCGGACTGTCCATTGCCGAGGGCAGCCACGTCATAGCGTTTGCGGGCAAGCTGATCGAACGCAAGCGTCCGCTCGATCTGATCGAGGCGGCTGCGCTATGCCGCAGCGGAGGACGCGCAATCGAAGTGATGATCGCCGGCGACGGTCCGATGCGCGAGGCGGTGCTGGAACGCGCCGCGCAGACCCAGGTGCGGCTGCATTTCCTCGGCTTTCGCAACCAGAGCGAAATGCCGGCCTTCTATGCGGCCTGCGACGGCTTGGCGCTGACCTCTTCCGGTCAGGAAACCTGGGGCCTCGTGGCCAACGAGGCGCAGGCCTGCGGGCGGCCCGTCATCGTATCCGACCAATGCGGCTGCGCGCCCGACCTGGCTGTCGATTCCGACAGCGGGCGGACCTTCGAAACCGGTAACGTCAAGGCTCTTGCTGCAGCCCTCATCGATCCGCCCAGGGGTGCTGGCATGAAGGCAGCCCTTGCGTCGCTGGTTCAGCGCTATAGCGTAGGCGCGGCGGTCGATGGCATCGAGGCTGCCCTGTCGTCCTGCCTCGAGAAGGCTGCCTTCCCGCGCAGGATATCAGGAGCCTTGACCTGATGCCGATGTCGGCCACCTCCCCGCGCTCGGCAGCCCCTCTGCCTGGGGCCGTGATCGTCGGCGCAGTGCTGCTCGCCATCCTGAACCTGCCGGGCGAGAACGCCCTGCTCACCACCTTCAGTCTGGTCGTGCTCGTTGCGGGCATTGCCCTGCTGTGGCGGCCCGGCGAGCCGCCGATCGGGCTGTTCATCTTCGCCTATCAATGGCTGCAAGCATCGATATCGGCCTTCCATGCCAACTGGCTCGGTATCGATGTCAGCGCCTATACGATCTATGGCGGGGACAACAAGTGGGCGATCATCCTGACCCTGTTCGGCCTGCTGTTCCTGGCAGTGGGCATACGGCTCGGCAGCGGGCCCCCCGACAGGGCTGTAAGCCGGCAGGCGAGGGAACTGGTGCTGGCTCAGCCCCTCGCCACCTGGTTCTCACTCTATCTCGCGGCCTCGATCGTCGCGGTCGGCGCGCTCCAGGCTGCCGCCCTCATCCCCGGCCTTGCGCAGCCACTCCTGGCGCTGGCCGGATTGAAATGGGCGTTCTTCATGATGTTCGCCTATGCATCCTTCGTGCGAAACCAGTTGGGCAACCCCTTGTTCGTCTGTGCTTTTCTAGCCGAACTTGCCATGAGCACGGGTGGGTATTTCTCCGATTTCAAGACGGTGATGTTCTTCACCCTCTTTGCCACAGCCATGGCCGGAACCCGCCTGCGCGGTCTCCATCTGCTGGGTGGAGCGATCCTGGTTTGCCTGATCGTCGTCAGCGGGATCCTATGGACCGCCATCAAGGAAGACTATCGCAATGCCGCATCCGGCGGTTCGGCCTCGCAGGCCGTCACGCTCGACCTCGGCGACCGGCTGGCGACCATTGCCCAGCTGCTCGGCCGGCTCGACGGTGCATCGATGTCGGATGCAACCGGAAAGATGCTCCACCGCATCTCCTATGTCGAATTGTTCGCCGTCGTTCTCGCCCGCGTGCCGCAGACCATTCCCCACGAGAAGGGCGCGCTCCTGTTGGATGCAGCAAGCCGCCCCTTCATGCCGCGCATCGTGTTTGCCGACAAGAGCCAGGTCGATGACACCCGCCGCACCAATTACTATACGGGTGGCCTTTCCGGAACTTATCGCGGCACCTCGATCAGCCTGGGCTACATGGCCGAGCTTTACATCGATTTCGGCCCCTTGCTGATGATGGCCGTCATCTTCGTCTTCGGCTATCTCTATGGTCGCATCTACCGATGGCTCGTGCATGCCCCGCGCGCCGGGCCGCTGCTGGGCTTTACCTCGGCATGTGCCATCCTGGTCCAGGCCGCCCTGCTGGAAGTCAGCCTGGCGAAATTGGTCGGCGGCGTGATGGTTTCGGTTCTTCTCACTGCCCTGTTCATCCGGCTGGTGGCGCCACGCATGCGCTCCTGGCTGGAAACCAGGCTGGCAACGCGCTGACAAGACGGATTTGATGGCAGGCCCTTGTCTCCTCTTGACCGCCTTGCGGGAAAACCCAGCTCTCTCGAAAGCCCGCCGGCTGGCGGCGCTGCATCCGCCCTCGGCCCTCCGGATCGCCGCTGCCGATGACGTCCCCGATATCGTATTGTATCTCGACAGTGGCTATGTCGGCCTTGCGGACCTGCCGCTATTGCGGCGCCGGGTCAGGACCCACCCCACGGCCAGGCATTTCCTGTTCTCGGAATCGGACTGGCCCTACGCCGTGCTGCCCGGGGCCTATCCATCCCTCACCAGGACCCTGCCCTGGGCGCGGAGCTGGAGCTATCTCCCAGACCCCGATGCCCCCACCCCGGCGGCCTCCCCGCCGCAGAAGGAACCTGCCTATCTGTTTTCCTTTCTGGGCCGAACCAGCACCCATCCGATACGCGAACGCCTCCTGGCGCTCGACACTCCAGATACACCGTGCCTCGATCTTGCAGCGGCGCCGGCCCGCTTCGCCGATTTCGACTATCGTGCGACCTATCGCGAACTGCTGCTACAATCGCAATTCGCCCTTTGCCCCCGCGGCTTCGGCACCGCCAGCATCCGTCTTTTCGAAGCGATGGCCCTTGGCCGTGCACCAGTGATCATCGCCGATGCCTGGCAGGCACCACCCGATATTCCCTGGCGGGATTTCAGCCTGTTCGTGGCCGAAAAGGACATCATGCATATACCGCATATCCTGAAGGAGGTCCGCGGACAGGCCGCGGTCATGGGCCAGCGCGCGCGTCAGGTATTTGCGACGCATTTCGCACCCGAGGTCTTCTTCGACCGCCTGCTCGCCATGCTGCTCACGCTTCCCTACGAAACAGGGACCGCCGCAATGGCTGGGCGCGCCTGGAAGGCACTGGGCTGGCGCGAAGGTTATTCATTGGCGCATCGGGTCAAGACCCGGTTCCGCGCCGCGCCGGGGCCGATATCTTGACCCTGCGCTGCCTCCATGTGGTGCCGACCTATCTGCCAGCCTTACGCTATGGTGGACCAATTCATGCCGTGCACGGATTGTGCCGTGCATTGGCGGGCCAGGGCTGCGATGTGCATGTCTACACCACCAATGTCGACGGCGCCGGCATCCTGCCGGTCCCGACCGACAGGCCCGTGCGGCTCGATGGCGTGGACGTCCACTATTTCCCCACCGGCCTCGGACGACGTCTCTACCGCTCTCCCGCCATGGGCCGTGCATTGGCACGGCACATCGCTTCCTTCGATATCGTGCATCTTCATTCCGTATTCCTGTGGCCCACTACCGTTGCCGCGAGGCTGGCACAGCGAAAAGCCGTTCCCTATCTGCTGGCGCCACGTGGGATGCTCGTCGAGGGCCTGATCCAGCGCAAGAGCCGGATGTTGAAATCGGCCTGGATCCGGGCTTTCGACCGGGCCAACCTTGCCGGGGCGGCGGCCATTCATGTGACCAGTCGATCCGAACGCCTCGACATCGAGAAACTGGGATTGCCGGCCCGGGCTTTCGCCCTGGTGCCCAATGGCATCGACATGCCGCCTGCCGGTGCCAGCCTCTTTCCGCCGGATCGCTCCCGGCCCTATGTCCTCTTTTTGGGCCGGATCAGCTGGAAGAAGGGCATCGCGCGTCTGATCGATGCCATGCAGCTTGTCGCCGATGCCGATCTCGTCATCGCCGGCAACGATGACGAGGGCGAAACCGCCCGGCTGAGGGCACGCGCGGCTGCGTTGGGGCTCGATGCCCGCGTCCGCTTCGTGGGCCCCGTGCATGGCGAGGAGAAATGGTCCTTGCTGCGCAACTGCGCCGCCTTCGCGCTGGCTTCCCATTCGGAGAATTTCGGCAATGCCGTCCTAGAGGCAATGGCCTGCGCCCGTCCCGTGGTCGTCAGCCCTGAAGTCGGCCTGGCCGACGTGGTCGCCAGCGCCGGCTGCGGCATGGTCGTCGACGCCTCTCCCAAGGCGCTGGGCGCAGCGCTTTCCTCCCTTCTGGCAGACCCGGATCTTGCCACCAGGCTGGGACAGGCCGGCGAGAAGACGGCACGCGAACAGTTCTCCTGGCCGGGCATTGCATCGGCCATGGTCGATGTCTACCAGGAGGCAATCCTCGCCCAGGCGAGGGAAGTCGCCCTCGTCGGAAGAGCCGTTCATGTCTGACTTGATCGCACCGCGGACGACGGTCCTGATCCTGAGCTTCAACGAAGCTCCGAATCTGGCACGCTGCCTCGAGCGGCTCGACTGGGCGTCCCGTATTCTGTTGGTGGACAGTGGCAGTACGGACGAGACCCTCGAGATCGCCAGCAGATACGCCAATGTCGAGGTCGTGCATCGCCCCTTCGACAGTTTTGCCGACCAGTGCAATTTCGGCCTTGGCCTCGTCGACACGCCGTGGGTGCTCTCGCTGGATGCCGATTATGAGTTGAGCGAGGATCTCGTTCGCGAAATTCAGTCCCTCCGCGAAGAAACCGCGCAGGGCTATTCGACGACGTTCATCTATCGCATCCATGGCAGGGCCCTGCGTGGGACCCTCTATCCCGCTCGCACCGTGCTCTACCGCCGGCAGGCGGCGCGCTATCGCGACGAGGGTCATGGCCATCGCGTGACCGTGGCGGGCGAAGTCGGCACCCTGGCGGCGCCCATCTATCACGACGACCGCAAACCCCTTCTCAGATGGGTCGATTCGCAAAAGCGCTATGCGCATATCGAGGCCGACCATCTGCTGGCGGCCCCCAGGGACACACTGAACCGGGTCGACCGCCTCCGGCTGAGGGCATGGCCGGCGCCGCTTCTGGTGTTCGTCTACACCTTGTTCTGGAAAGGTGCCTTCCTCGATGGCTGGGCGGGTTGGTACTATACCCTGCAGCGTACGATCGCCGAATGCCTGATCGCCTTGACCCTGATCGATCGGCGCCTGGCAAAATGACAGGAAGGGTCCTCGCTTGATCATCCTCGGCCTCAACGCCTACCACGCCGATGCAGCCGCCTGCCTTCTCAAGGACGGGCAGATCATCGCGGCCGCCGAGGAAGAGCGCTTTCGCCGCATCAAACACTGGGCGGGGTTTCCCAGCCAGGCCGTCGCCTATTGCCTTCAGGAAGCAGGCATCGGGCTTGGAGACGTCGACCATGTCGCCGTCAACAGCGACCCGACGGTGCATCGCCTGGAGCGCCTGGCCCATCTGGCACGCCACAGGCCTGATCTTGCCCTTGTCGTCGACCGGTTCCGCAACAGGCGCAAGCGCCTCTCCATCGTCGATGAACTGGCCGCCGCCTTTCCGGGGCGGCGCTTCAAGGGCGTTGTGCATCGGATCGAGCACCATCTGGCCCATCTGGCATCGGCTTTCTTCGCCTCCCCCTTCGAGGAAGCAGCCGTCCTCTCCCTCGACGGCTTCGGCGATTTCTCCTCTGCCGCCTGGGGAAGCGGGCGTGGCAGCGAGATCGCTATCGAAAAACGGGTCCTGTTTCCCCATTCCATCGGCCTGTTCTATCAGACGCTCACCCAATATCTCGGCTTTCCGCATTATGGCGATGAGTACAAGGTCATGGGCCTGGCGTCCTATGGCAAGCCGGCCTTCCTCGAAAGGCTGCGCCGCGTCATCAGGCTCCAAGCGGCAGGAACCTTCGCTCTCGACCTCGGCTATTTCCGGCATCACCGCGAGAGGATAGCTTTCGACTGGCAGGGCGGAGCCCCGGTCTTCGCCCCGCTCTATTCGGATGCGCTGGAGGACCTGCTCGGCCCGGCGAGAGCGCCGAGCGAGGCATTGACCGAACGCCATCACGACATCGCGTCTTCGGTCCAGGCTTTCTATGAGGAAGTCCTCGATCACATCCTGCAAGCCGTCTGGGACAAATATCGCCTGCCGAACCTCGCCATGGCCGGTGGCTGCGCCCTCAATTCGGTGGCCAATGGCAAGATAAGGCGCACCACCGCCTTCCGTCACCTCTATGTGCAGCCTTCGGCCGGTGATGCCGGTGGGGCCCTGGGTTCCGCCCTCGCCCTCTGGCACAAGCTCGGCGGCCGGCGCATAGCCGCGATGGACCATGCCTATTGGGGACCGGGCTTTGCCTCCGGCGACATCGATCGGCTTGTGATGGCCGAGACGGCCAATCTTGCCGCCCTGGGCTGCGAGATCCGGCATTTTGGCGATGATGCCGAGCTTAACCGGGTAACGGCAGCCGCCATCGCCGCCGGCAATGTGATCGGCTGGTTCGATGGGCGGATGGAATGGGGACCGCGCGCGCTCGGCAGCCGCTCCATCCTGTGCGATCCTCGGCGGGCGGATATCAAGCAGCTTCTCAACCACAAGATCAAACGGCGCGAGTCGTTCCGCCCCTTCGCGCCTTCCATCCTCGCCGAACACGCCGCCGATTGGTTCGAAGGTATCGACGAGGTGCCGTTCATGACCGAGGTTCTTCCGGTCAGGCCCGACAAGTACGCCCTTGTGCCTGCGATCACCCATGTGGATGGCTCCGGGCGCCCCCAGACGGTACGGCAACAGGCCAACCCGGCCTATCACGCCCTGATTTCCGCCTTCTTCGCGCAGACCGGCATTCCGATGGTGCTCAATACCTCCTTCAACGAAAATGAACCCATCGTCTGCACGCCCGGCGAGGCGCTCGACTGCTTCCTGCGGACACGCATGGACATTCTCGTGCTCGGGCGTGTGATGATCCGGCGCCGGGAGGGCACGGCGCCTGCCGCCCTGCCAGATAGCCAGCCCGTCGCCGATGGCCATGTCGCCGGTTCCTGAAACAATCGCGCCCTCGCGCACCGTCTCCTGTCGGGCCGTCTATGGGTGGTGCCTTGTCCTTGTCTGCCTCGAATGGTTTTATTATCGGCTGGGCCAGCAGCCCTTGCGCCAGATCGGCGACCTGCCCAATGTGATCTCCGTCCTGGAATTGATCGAGATCGCGGTGATTGTGCGCCTGATCGGGCACGGGCGGCGCGATACTCCCTTCCAGGCCGGTGAGACTGCCTTCATCCTCGCGGCGATGGCCGTCTGCGTGCTCGTGCTGCGCCAGATACCTCTCGCCGCCGCGCTGGCGCTCGCCATCCTTGCGGCATGGCGCTTGCGCAAGCGCCCGTCCTGCCGGGCCTCGCCCTTTGCGCTGCTGGCGTTCATCGCCCAATTCGTGCTCCTCGGCTGGCCCTTCCTCGCCCTTCACAATGTTGTTGGGCTGCTCGATGCCGCCATCGTGCGAACAGTGCTCCAGGTGGCGGGGCAGGAGGTGTCGGGCTACGGCACCTATATCCTTCGGCCCGCCGACAATATCGGCTTCGACGTCATGTGGGGCTGCGCCACCTCGACCACACTCGTCCAGAACCTTATGGCCTACGCCATCATTGCCGTCGGCTTCGGGGGGCCACTCCGTCGTTCCGACCGCGCAGCGTTCCTCATCGTCATTGGCGCGACCTTCGCCTTGAACTGGCTGCGCCTGATCCTGATCTGCGCGTCGAAGGAAGGTTATCTGGTCTGGCACGAAGGCACGGGCGCGAGTTTCCTGGCGGCATTCTACGCTGTCCTGATCCTTGTACTCGCTTATTGCCGGACCCGGCCCGGGCAAATGCAGCCCTCCGCATGACTCGCCTGTTCCATCTTCTGGCTGCTGCGCTGGTGGTCTGTTCGCTGACCCTGGCAATCCGTCAGGCCCGTGTTACCCCCCAGCCCGCCCCCGAAGCCCAGATCGCATCGGCTTTCGCAAAAGCCGGCTTTTCGCTCTCAGCCCAACGCAAGACCCTGCTTGGCCCCGAATTCTCTTTCATGCGGCCTGGTTGCACCACGCCGACACGAGCCGTGCTGACGGAGACCATCCACCGCGATGCTACCCAAATCCTCACCGACATGTCAGGCGCCAATGAAGAGCTGATCACCGTCTATAGCGGCGCGGCAGTGCCCAGCCTGCATCTTCGGGACCTCGCCTGGCCATGGCTGCGACGTAAGCTCGGCGTCATGCTGGGTCTTTCCCGATCGAGCGCCTGGGATTCCATCGGTCTTGCCATCTTTTCGCCCCGCCAGTGTCAGCGCAACAGCTTCGACTGGTCAGCTCTGCTCACCGAACCCTAAGTTCGACCCTGGCCTAAAGCGCGTTTTCGCGAAGCGGGCTTCAGGTCCAGTTGAAATTGTGAGCCGCGTTGCGCGTGTCCTCTTCGTAGCGGTCCTCCCAGACGCGCGTGAGGAATATCACCAGCGAGAATTCCGACATGAACAGAACGAGCGCCATGAAGGCCCAGACGATTGGTGCCGCGAACAGACGCAGCTCGCCGATCTGCGGGTAGTGGCTGAGAGCCAGATTTGCCCCCTCCATCACGAAGCCGATCTGCAGGCTGATGCCGATGATGATGACCAATAGGGAGACCGGTTCGCGCCATGCCGTCCTCAACGAGGTCCGGATCGGCCGGCGCTCGTCGAGGGATGCCGCTGGTCCCACCAATGCCAGGCCAGCCGTCGCCATGAAGCCGAGGGCATAGGACAGCAGGATGGCCCCGCGCAGGAGTTGCTCATGCGGAACAGGCGAAGTCGGCAAGGGCGGATGCTTGAGCAGGCCGATGATGGCCCAGCACAGCAGCACGTAAAAACCCATCCGCCGCGCCCGAGAGCCGGTGGGTATTACGGGGCGCCATTCTTCGTGGATGAGGCCCCGATGCAGGCGTAACGCGATGCGGGCGAGCAGATAGGTCGTCATGGCATGAAAAGTGACGAGCAGCCCGATCTGAACCAGCCCCGAAGGCCATGCCACCAGGAAAGATACCGGTGGCACCAACTCCTGAATGGCGAAAATCAACCAGGCGGCAAAGAACAGCCCCGGCTGGCGTATAATAGTCACGAATGCCTGTCGCCAGCTTTCGGCAAAGATATTGTAGGGCCGCGAGGAGGCAAAGAATCCGGCGATGCCGATACCCACCAGGATCACGAAAATGACCAGTGAAACCTCGATGGGCAGAGGAGGCATATGGGTTGCCCTAACGCAAGGCGCCGAAATGGAGCGCGGCTATCGGAATGAGATTACGCATCGGAACGACAATCCACAACCCGACTCTTGTTGGTTGAACGGGAACCGCGACGCGTATTGAAGGTCAATTGAACCTTCTTACGGCTAACCTCTCGACGCAGTCGTGACGAGGATTACGAGCTGCGCGTCGATAACAGGCCCTTGAGCCACCTCACCCAGTCCCTCATTTGCCTGCGTCCCAGCATCAGGGCCAGGAGGGCTACCACCAAATAGGAAATCGTGCTCGTACCCGGTACGGGACCAGGGATCTGCACCAGGGATACGTCGTCCAGACGCAAAGGCGATGTCAACAAGCCCGGCAAGTTCGTGAAGATCAGATTTGTTACACCAGCCGGCAAACTGACGGTAAGTGTATAAAGATTATAGCCGCCCAAACCAATGACCGTAATGCCATAGGTTAAATTGTAAGTCGTTCCCCCTATCTGGACACTGAAATTCAAAGTCCCAAGAGAAAGAGACAATTGCGGCGCCAGATAGAAGCTCAATTGATAAGTACCGGCGGTAGGAATATTGATGGATTGCGAAATCGTTCCGCCGCCGGTGGCAATCGTGCCATAGAAACTCCCGCTATGCGCCGGCGGGTTGAGAAATATTGTGCCTTCCTGCGTACGGGTAGACCCTCCAGCGTATGTCCACCCCGTCGTCGTCTCGAAGCCGCCATTCGTAATGAGCTGGGCGCGGGCCTGTGCAAGCAGGATTGGCGAAACAATCAGGGCGAACGCCAGAAGCAACGGCCCCCATGCCTTGAGCAGAAATTTCATGCCACTCTCCCGGCGCCAGTCCCCACGTCAGGTTGGGTGATAGGTTAAACTAAGCCCGGCCAATCAACAATCGCATTGAGATCGCCGCCCATCCCAGGAGACGATCTCAAGACCTCATTGGGCGGGGCTGAGGCTACGCAGCACCCTGTGTTCGTCCGATCTCAGCAGATCCTCGAAATAGGCGATCGTCCTGGCCAGGCCCTCGCGAAGGCCGACAGAAGGAGCCCAGTCCAGAAGCGCGCGCGCCTTGGCAATATCGGGCTGGCGCTGGCGCGGATCGTCCGCCGGCAAAGGCCGAAAGTTGAGCCGGGACGCCGAACCCGTCAGCTCGATGATGAGTTCGGCGAGTTCCCGGACGGTCATCTCCACGGGATTGCCGATATTGACCGGTCCGTGAATATCAGCCGGCGTCGCCATCATGCGAATGAGCGCTTCGATCAGGTCGTCGACATAGCAGAACGATCGCGTCTGCCCGCCATCGCCATAGATGGTGATATCCCGGTTGCACAGGGCCTGGACGATGAAGTTCGACACCACCCGCCCGTCATCGGGCTGCATGCGCGGACCATAGGTGTTGAAGATCCTTACGACCTTGGCCGGGACGTCGTATTGTCGAATATAATCGAAGAACAAGGTCTCGGCGCAGCGCTTGCCCTCGTCATAGCAGGAACGCGCCCCGATCGGATTGACGTTCCCCCAATAATCTTCCGCTTGGGGATGGATGTGCGGATCGCCATAGACTTCGGAGGTGGAGGCCTGCAGAACCTTGATCTTCAGGCGCCGCGCCAGGTCCAGCACATTGATGGCGCCCAGCACATTCGTCTTGGTCGTCTGGACCGGATCGAACTGATAATGCTTCGGCGAAGCCGGGCAGGCCAGATTGTAGATCTCGTCGGTTTCGACATGGAGGGGTGTCGTAATGTCGTGTTGCAACAGCTTGAAAGAAGCCTTGCCGAGAAGTTGATCCACGTTGCGACGTGAGCCGGTGAAGAAGTTATCGACACAAATAACTTCTTTGTTTTCCTTCAGCAGGCGCTCGCATAGATGCGAGCCGAGAAAGCCGGCACCGCCTGTCACCAAGACGCTCCTCACAGGCGCATTCCTGTCCGTCTCGTGAGCGTGAAGCCGTGATTCAAGACCTTCATGACCAAGAAAACTATCGATTTTTGCGGAGTCGTCAAATCCCGTGGCGAACCTTGCCTGGTCGCTTGTCGGCGCCGCCCTCCCCTTTTGCTCGCCTGAACACCTCTTGCAATGGCTCAAACGGGGCTGTCATGCCGGGCGAAATGACTTAATAAGCCCCTCGTCGATCATCCTCGTTCAACAACGGCCAAAACAGACGAGCCTGGAGTACAATACGGCGATGGGCGTTCTTCGCGCACAGATCTCCAGGCTGGTGAAGCGGGTGCTGGCCCGGCACGGGCTGCTCCTGATCAGGGCCGGAGCCAAATTCGGTCACGACCCCTGGGCCGACATCCAGCATCTTGGCGAGGCTTGGCGCTATCCCATTGCCACCGTCTTCGATGTCGGGGCCAATGATGGCGAGACGGCGGTCCTCGCCCTCCGCAAATTCCCCGACGCGAAAATCGTCAGCTTCGAGCCGCATCCGGACACGTTCGGCATCCTGATGCAGCGGCTCGGCAGGCAGGACCGGTTTACCGGCGTCAATACCGCGCTGGGAGTGCAGACCGGCACCGTCGACATGTTCGAATACCCCTCTTCGAAGATCAACAGTCTCAGCGACCGCGCGCAATATGCGCTGCGCTACCCGCAAGACGCCAAGCGGATCAGCGTGCGATCGACGACTCTCGACGCCTATTGCGAGCACAATGGCTTTGGGACGGTCGATATCCTCAAGCTCGACACCGAAGGTTTCGACCACACGGTTCTCCAAGGCGGCCGAGCCATGCTGGAACGGCGGGCCATCAAATTCATCTATGTGGAATTCAACGACCTGCAGCCCAAGGAGAATGCGGTGGGGGGCGATCTGATCTCCATCGATTCGCTCCTGCGGCCGCATGGCTACCGCTTCATTGCGTCCTACAACGATTATATCGTGACCGAAGGCGAGATGTTCTGCGTCTCCAACGCGCTTTTCGCTCTTCCTCCGGTCGCGTGACTTTCGCCGAGAATCGGCGCGTGACCGTCATCAGAACCGGATGACGGTCGATAGCGGCCCGTCCGGTCTGCGACGTATTTTCGAGCTTCCAAGGCAGCCACTACGCCAGAACCGAATATGCGACGCGGTCGCGCTACGCCATACAAGCGAGCGGCTCTGAGGCAACCGACCCCGCCGCGGGCGGTTGCCACTTCCGCTCGGGCCATGCTAGTCCTTCCCTGAGGGGATACGGCATCTTTCACCGTACTGGATAGCGCAATGCACCAGAGTCGTGGCCTTCTGCTTACAATTACTTGGATTGTTTTTGCGATAATCGGCCTGGCCCTCGGCGGCGGAGGGATCTGGCTGCTGATCCTGGGTGGGTCCCCCTATTATGTCGTCGCCGGGCTGCTGATGCTGGTGACGGCCTTCCTGCTCGCCAGGCGGCACTCTTCGGCCCTCGTCGTCTATGCCCTTCTCTTGCTGGGCACGCTCATCTGGGCGGTGTGGGAATCCGGCTTCGATTTCTGGCTGCTGGCGCCAAGGGGCGATATTTTCGCGCCGCTTGGCCTGTGGCTGCTCCTGCCCTTCGTCTCGCGCCCCTTGCGCTCACCCGCAACAGACAGGGTGAGCCTGGCGGCTCGCGCGCCCCTCATCGTCGCGCTTCTGGCCTGTGCCGGCGTTCTCGGCTATTCGCTCACGCAGGACCCCCAGAGCTTTGCAGGCAACTTGCCGCCGGCCGCTTCGCCAGCCCCCGTCGCCGCCGATGCCGCAAGCCTGCCCGACGGCGACTGGCCGGCCTATGGCCGGACCCAGTTCGGCAACCGTTATTCGCCACTCACCCAGATCACGCCGCAGAACGTCTCGCAGCTGAAAGTGGCGTGGACCTTTCGCACCGGCGATCTCAAGGGCCCGAACGATCCAGGCGAACTGACCAACCAGGTCACGCCGATCAAGATCAAGGACACGCTCTATCTGTGTTCGCCCCATCAGATCCTGTTTGCGCTCGATGCAACCACGGGCAAGCAGAAATGGAAGTTCGATCCCAAGATCGCCTATGACAAGACCTATCAGCACATGACCTGCCGCGGCGTCTCCTATCTCGAGACCAAGGCCGACGCCCGCACTTCCGACGGCAATCCGCCACCGGCGGAATGTCCGACACGCATCTTCCTGCCGACCAATGACGGAAGGCTGTTCGCGGTCGACGCCCAGACGGGCGCGCCCTGCGCACAATTCGGCAAGAACGGCGCGATTGACCTGATGGAAGGCATGGGCGTCACCCAGCGCGGCTTCTATTACGTGACCTCCCCGCCCGTGGTGACCGACAAGATCGTGATGGTCACCGGTTCGGTGATCGACAATTATTCGGCCACTGTGCCCTCAGGCGTGTTCCGGGGCTTCGACGTGCATACCGGCAAGCTGGTCTGGGCTTTCGACGCAGGCAATGACGATCCCAACCAGATGCCGTCGGCGACGCATAAATTCATCGACGCCTCTCCCAATTCCTGGATCGTGTCGTCCTACGACCCCAAGCTGAACCTGGTCTATATCCCGACCGGCGTGCAGACCCCCGATATCTGGGGCGGCAACCGCACGCCGGCGAGCGAGCGCTACGCTTCGTCCATCGTCGCCCTCAACGCCGATACGGGCAAGCTCGCCTGGTCCTACCAGACCGTCCATCACGATTTGTGGGACATGGACGTCCCCTCCCAGCCGAGCATCGTCGACCTCGCCAGGCCTGATGGCAGCGTGGTGCCGGCCCTCTATGTCCCAACCAAGACGGGCAATATCTTCGTACTCGACAGGCGTGACGGCAAGCCGATCGTGCCGGTTGAGGAGCGGCCCGTACCGCAGGGTGCGGCGCCGGGTGACCGGGTATCGCCGACGCAGCCCTTCTCCGCACTGACCTTCCGCCCCGAACGGAAGCTGACCGATGCGGATATGTGGGGTGCTACCATGTTCGACCAGCTTGCCTGCCGGATCATGTTCAAGCGCCTGCGCTATGAAGGAACCTTCACGCCGCCTTCGCTGCAGGGAACGCTGGTCTTTCCGGGCAATCTCGGTGTGTTCGAATGGGGCGGCATCGCCGTCGATCCGGTGCGCCAGGTCGCGATCGCCAACCCGATCTACCTGCCTTTCGTATCCAAGCTGATCCCGCGGGGGCCGAACAACCCGGCAACCCCCGATGCCAGCCTGCCTTCAGGCACCGAGCAGGGCGTGCAGCCCCAGTTTGGGGTTCCCTTCGGCGTGACCATCAATCCGCTGCTGTCACCGGTCGGCTTTCCCTGCAAGCAACCCTCCTGGGGCTTCATCGCCGGTATCGACCTGAAGACCAACAAGATCATCTGGATGCACCGCAATGGCACCATTCGGGACGTATCGCCGATCCCCCTGCCCTTGAAGATCGGCATGCCGGGCCTTGGCGGTCCCATCGTCACGGCCGGCGGCGTGGCCTTCATGACCTATACGATGGACAATTTCATCCGCGCCTATGACGTGACCACCGGCAACCAGCTGTGGGAGGATCATTTGCCCGCCGGCGGACAGTCCACGCCGATGAGCTATGAGATCGGCGGCAAGCAATATGTCGTCACCATGGCCGGCGGCCATGGTTCGTTCGGCACCACGATGGGGGATTATCTGATCGCCTACAGCCTGCCGTAATGCCGGTTGAAGGCTGATATTACCCAGCAGCCGATCCGACATCCCGACTTTGTTTCACGCCGGAGCAGGCTGGCCCAGGGCTGAGAGTTTTGCAAAAAAGCCTGCGGATTCCTCCAGCATATCCGCATAATAGGCGGCATAATCGCGATAGAAGGCCGTGTTTGCGCTGTCGGCGCGGATGGGCTCGCCCACTGTCTTCACGAAGCCACGCGCCGTCGCCGCGATGTCGTCGAACAGGCCCACCGCCTTGCCGGCAACGATGGCGCTGCCGAGCGTGCCGAACTCGTCACGGTCGAGCCTGCCATAGCTGAGCCCCAATATGTCGGCCTTGATCTGGCGGAAGGTCTGGCTGCGGGCCCCGCCACCGATGCCGGTGATGCGGGTTGGCACGAGATCGGGCGCGAGCGTCTTCACCGAGCGCAGATAGAGAAGATATTCATAGCCGATGGCCTCCATGACAGCCCGGACCATGTGGGATTTCTCGTGGCGCCAGGTCAGGCCGATAAAGGCACCGCGCATGTCGGTATTGTTGGGCGTGTTGCGCCCGCCCAGATGCGGCAGGAAGATCAGCTTGTCCGCGCCGGGCGGTGCGGCTTCGGCGAGGCGCCCAAGCTCGTCATAGGGATTGCGCCCTTCGCTTTCCCAACCGGCCTTCTCGGCATGACAGATCGCATCGCGGAACCAGCGCAGGTTGAGACCGCCGCCGGCGACATAGGCCATGGCGTAGTAGAGGCCCGGCACCACATGCGGGCAGGTCATCAGGGCCTGATAGGTGGTATCGGTGGCGAAGGTGTCGAGCACGATCGAGAAGACCGAAGCCGTGCCGGCGGCGTCATAGATCATGCCCGGCTCGACAATACCGCCTCCCAGGACATTGGCTGCCTGGTCGCCGCAACCCGCGGCAATTGGCGTTCCCTGTCGGAGACCGGTTGCCTCTGCGGCCGCGTGCGTCAGCCTGCCGACAACGTCCCAGGGTTCGACGATGCGCGGGAGCTTGGTGGTATCGAGACCAAAATCCGCAAGCAGCCCTTCGTTCCAACGACAATTGGCCGTATCGGCAAAGGCCGAGAAGTTGAGATAGGTCCGGTCGATGAAGGCGTCATCGCCCTTGAGCCCTGCCAGGCGACCGGCAACATAGGCTGCCGGCTGGACGAAGGCGCGGACGCGCGACCAGATCTCGGGAAATTCATGTTTCCAGTAAAGGATCTTGGGCCCGTGATTATAGGATGGCGCGCAGCCGGAGGCCCGCAGGATCTCCATGCCGCGCTCCTTCAACCGAGGCAGATAGCCGGCACAGCGATTATCGAGCCAGGAATCGTAGTGCGTGGGGGCATTCCAGTCGGCATCGATCGTGCAGACGCCTCCCATCTGGCCGTCGAGGGCGATCGCCACGACATCCGAAGGGTTCACGCCGCCCGTTTCTATCGCCGCGCGAATGGTGCGATGGACCGAGCCTTCGATATCGTCGGGGCGTTGCTCGACCCAGCCGGGTCTGGGATAGATCAACACTGATTCCTCGAAAGCCGAGCCCAACAGCTTCCCTGTTTCGTCATAGATGCCGGTCTTGGTGCCGGTCGTGCCGATATCGATGCCGATCACGGCCTTTGCCATGGCGTGTCTCCCTGATTTTGCGCCGGCAGGTTCGGCCCGCCATGTTTCGTATCTCTAGCCCGTTACGGGCCGGCGTATGGTCGCGTCCGATCAACCGCGCAAAGCGTGGGAAGCAGCGCCGTTGAGAAGGCGCCGTTCGTCTTCCAGTGACCAGCGGACCGGCTGACCCTCCTGACGCAGGTCACCCACCGGCGTCACCGGCAGGTCGAGCAGGGCGGGATAGATGGCGATCTTGCCCGAGACCTTGCCCGCATTGACCGCTTCGAGTGCATCCGGCAGGGCGCCAAGCCCCGCCACTGCTTCCAGATTGCCCGAGAGTTCGAGCGAGCCTTCGACCACGCGATCGAGAACGGCAAGCTGGTCGGCGACCGTGCACCCGGTGGAACCGGTGATGCGCGCATTGACGCTGGAGACCAGACCGAGTGGCAAGGCGCAAGGCTGGCCGAAGGGCATGCCGGCGAACAGCACGAGCATGCCGTCGGGCCGCATCAGCCTTGCGCCCCGCTCGATCACCGCGACCTCCGGCGCAACCACCACCACATCGTCACAGCCTTCAGGCGCCAGCCGGGCGACGCAGGCCTCGACCTCGCCGTCCTCGATCACCACCAGCGTCTTGCCATGCTGGCGGGCAAGCGGTGCGAAGTCATCCTCCAACGCCTTGAGGCGAGCGCCCTTGCGCGAGGTGGCGATGATCGTTGCCGGCCCATCCTTCAGCTCCAAGGCACGATGGGTGTGGATGCGGCCCATGGCGCCGCCCGCCCCCAGCACCAGGGCAGTACCGCCTGCGCGCAGTTCGAAGCGCGTGCGAGCGGGCACAAAGGCTTCGGATAGCGAGGGGCCGGGCGCGCCGAGAAAGGAGAGTTCGTGATAATGAATGCGTGCGGCATCGAGGATGACGCTCTCGCGCCCCAACCCTGCTCCGACCAGGACCATCAGGCCGCCCTTGGCAAGGCAGCCCGCCAGCCGGGCCGTCGCCTCCGCATCGATCGGGCCTGCGAGGATGATATCGTCATAGCTCGCCTGCCCGGCCTCCGAGGCCGCGAAGGCCTCCAGGCTGGCATGGCACACCACCGTCGCCGCGCCGCCCACCCAGGCACGCGCGGCCCCGCCGGCTCCGACCAGGACAATCTCGCCATCCGGCGCCGGCAGATCGAAGCGCGTCCCCGGCACGGTCTCCACCACCAATAGGCGGCCGCCCGGTTTCAGGCCTGTGCGGCAATTGGGGCGATAGGCCGCTTCCACACAGGCATAGGGCTCCAGCATGGCGATGGTCGCGGCGCTGATATCGGCGGGTACCGGAAAGACATAAGGCCCCTCGCCTGCCAGTACGCGCGCGTCGAGGCGGATAAATTCGGCGAAGGCACCCGGAAGATCCATGCCGACGGTGCGGCGCCTGCCCTCGACCATGATGGCCGGCTGCAGGCCGAGCCGGTCGCCGGGCCGGAACCGATCGCGCCAATTGGCCCCGGCGTCGACGATCGTCAGAGCCATCTCGTGCCCGAGCACGGCAGGGCTGTCGGCAAGGTCGCGATCGGCAAACAGGGGATGGGCCTTGCCCATGCGGATGATCTTGATGTCCGAAGAGCAGATGCAGACGGCGTCGATGCGGGCGACCACCTCGTCCGGCCCGGCCGGTGCCTGCGGTTCATCGACATAGCGCCCGCCCATGCCGATATCGCGGATGGCGCCACCGGCAAAGGGCCAGCTCCGGTTGAGGGCTGGCAGGCCGGAGGGCACGGCATTCTGGGAAAGGGCGGTACGGCGCATGGGATACTCGCTTATTTCAATCGGCTTCTGGCGATGACGCCATCGGTGTAATCGAGGCGCTCCAGGGCCTTGTCGTGATCCTGGAGGGCCACCAGCGCATAGAGCGCATCCATGGCGGTGAGCTGCGCCATCTTGGAGACCATCGATTCATACATGCCTTCGCCGCCCGTCGGTTCGGGTGCGGCGCCTGGCAGGGTCAGCACGGCGTCCGCATGCCTGGCGAGGGGCGAGCCGCCGGCGGATGTGATGGCGATGGTGGGCATGCCCAGGGCCTTCGCCTCGCGTAGCGCCTCGACCGTACTTTTGGTGCGGCCGCTGTCGCTGATGCCGATGGCGACGGCGCGCCCGGCCAGGCCCGCCACCGAGAACATCTGGATATTGGCATCGCGGTTGAAGATGCAGGCCTTGCCGATGCGCAGGAAACGCATGACGCCATTTTCGGCGGCAAGGAGCGAGGATCCGACCGCGAAGAACACGATGGTGTGGTGCTCTGAAACCAGGAGCGCCGCCTTCCACAATTCGGTGGGATCCAGCGTCATCGTGGCGCCGGTGATGATCTCGGCCTGGCGACGGGACACCTTGGCGATGATCGCCGCAGCATCGTCCCCTGGCGCGATGCCTTCATAAACCTCGTGCTCGGCCGCCCTTCCCCGGGCCGCTTTGCGCGTCAGCCCTTCGGCCAGCATGATGCGGAACTCTTGATAGGAGTCGGCGCCGACCAGGCGCACGAAACGGCTGACGGAGGACTGGGAGACGCCGGCTTCTTCAGCCAACTCCTTGATGCTCATGGCCTTGGCATCGGCCGTCCTGTCGAGCACGAAATCGGCGATGCGCCTCAGGGTTGGATTGAGCCCGCCACGCAGAGCGTTGATGCGTCGCGTAATCTCCGTTTGCGGTCCCTGCACAGGTCACTCCCAAAACCGTTCGTCGGGCGCTCTGCTTAGCATCATTCGGAGCCCTCGCCTCTGAAAGTAACTTTCTTTCTTTGTATCTTGCAAGGAAATTTCCTTCTAGACACCCAGGTCCGCCGATGCTAGCGTTTCAGCCCATCGAACTTCCCCGCAAAGTGGGAAGCGGCAAGAAATTATGAGGGAGAAAGCTCGTGAAAAGACTATATTCCTGCCTGGCTGCGGCAGCCTTTGCCTTGTCGGCCGCCACTTTCAGTGGCCAGAGCGCGGCTCAAGAGCATAAGAGGACGTACTACTACGCCTCCCAATTACAGGGGCATCCCTATCTTCTCGATTCTCTACTTGGCATGGACTATGCCGCCAAGAAATTCGGCGTGAACATCGTCACGCTCGGTCCGCAGAGCTGGGATCCTGTGGCCCATGCGGAAGCTGTGGAGCAGGCCATCGCCAAGAAACCGGACGGCATCGTAACCACGCTGTGGGAGCCCGGCGCCGTCCCGGCGATCAAGCGCGCCATGAGCCAGGGCATCCCGGTGGTGGTGATCGAGGCCGTAACGCCCGACAGCGGCGCGCTGACCTTCGTTGGCCTCGACAATTACGAAGCAGGCGTCGACACCGCCAAGGAGTTGATCAAGCGGTCCGGCAAGACAGGCAAGCTGGTGGTTTCCGGCAATTGGGGCGCCTCCAACACGGACGCCAAGTTCAAGGGCCTGATGGACTACCTCAAGGCCAATTCGCAGTGGGAGCTACTCGGCCGGGTCGACGACAAGGCGACCACCGAGACGGCAATCGACGCCGCCAAGACCATGTTCAACACCTATAAGGACATGACAGCCGTCATCGGGCTCGATTCCTCGTCCGGAACCGGCATCTGCCTGGCAGCCGAAGAGCTCGACAAGGACATCAAGCCGCTCACCGTCATCGTGCATGACCGCGAGGCGCCCGTCCTTGAATGCGTTCAGAATGGCGACATCGATGCCACGATCGTCAACAAGACGGCGTTGCAGGCCTACATGGCGATCCAATTGCTCGAAGCCTACAACGACGAGAAGGTCGGCCTCGCCACCGTGCCGATCTCCAGCGACAACAAGGCAGCCGGCGTCATCCCCTTCCCCCAATATATCTACATGGGAACGCAGGTGATCGATAAGGACAACATCCAGTACTTCCTGGCTGCCAACATGCCGAAGTTCAAATAGGGCAACGTCTGGCGGGTTCCCGTTCCATCATCCACGGAACCCGCTCCACCAGGCGAAAGCTCCCTGCCCTTCGCCCGCCCGCTTCTTCGCGAAGACCGCTTCGGATCATCAAGTCAGGAATACCAGCCATGGCGGACATCGTCCTCTCGCTGAAGGATGTCACCAAGTCGTTCGGTGCAGTGAAGGCGCTCGGCGGCATCAGCTTTTCCGTGCGGCGCGGCGAGATCCACACCCTGCTTGGCGAAAACGGGGCCGGCAAGAGCACCACGCTCAAGATCATCAAGGGGGACGTCACCCCCAGCACCGGCACGGTGGTGATCGATGGCGAGACCGTTACCGAATTCCTGCCCTCGAATGCCGCCAGATACGGCATTGCCATGGTGCACCAGGAACTCGCCGTCTTCGAGAACATGACGGTGGCCGAGAATGTCTTCGTCGACAGTCCGCCGCTGCGCGGCGGGCTCGTGGACGTCACGGAGATGAACCGGCGCACGGCTGAACTCCTGGCGATGTTCGAACTCGACATCGACCCGCGCACCCGCGTGCTGGAACTCACCCCCAGCCAGCGCCAGATCATCGAGATCCTGAGGGCCGTGAACGTCGAGCGCAAGATCGTCATCCTCGACGAGCCGACCTCCGGCCTCAATGCACATGATTCAGGCATCCTCCTGAACCTGCTCGCCAGGCTCCGGGCCAAGGGGCAGACGATCCTGTTCGTCTCCCACCGCCTCGGCGACGTCATGCGCATCTCGGACCGCATCACTGTCCTGCGTGACGGCATGGTGGTGGAGACGCTCGTCAACCAGGGGCTGCAGGAAAGCGACCTCGTCAGCCGCATGGTGGGGCGCAAGCTGGCGGAAGTCCATCACCGCGACCGCCCGGCCAAGGCGAGCCAGGAGCCGGTCGTCTTCAAGGTCGAGGGCGCAATACGGCAGGACGGTTTCGAGGACGTCTCGCTGTCGCTGCGCCGCGGCGAGATCGTCGGCGTCTACGGTCTTGAAGGCTCCGGTACGGCCGAGCTTTCACGCTCCCTCTTCGGCCTCGATCCGCTCGAAGGCGGGCGGATGGAAATTTCGGGCAAGGCGATTGCCTCGCCCGAGCCGCGCCGCATGATGGCGGCAGGCGTGTCCTATCTCAACGCCAACCGCAAGGATGCGGGGCTCTTCATGCAGCGCAGCGTTGCCGACAATGTTTCGGCGCCGGTGCTCCACCGCTTCGCGCGCTTCGGCTTTCTCAGTGAGAAGAGCCTGGTGGCGCAAGCCGCCGAAGCAATCAAGCGCTTCGCCATCCGGGTCGCCGGCACCAATGTGCCGCCGCGGGAACTTTCCGGTGGCAATCAGCAGAAGGTGATGCTGAGCGCCTGCCTTTCCTGCGACCCCGCGATCATGATCGTCAACGAGCCCACCCGCGGCGTCGATGTCGGCGCCAAAGTGGACGTGTATCGCGCGCTGACCGGCCTGGCCGACGAGGGGCGCAGCCTGCTGGTGTTCTCGTCCGAGCTACCGGAGATCCTGCTTCTCGCCGACCGCATCCTGGTAATGCGCGCCCGCAAGGTTGCGGGCTGGCTCACAGGCGCGGCGATGACGGAAGAGCAGGTCATGGCCCTGGCTGCCGGGAACAAGTGAGGATCGGGATGAGCCAGCAAGAGACAGCCCCGCTTGCCGCCGCCGCACCCGCGGCCCCTGCCCGGCGCCGCACCCGTCTGGGAACGATACCCCTCCTGGTGATCACCGTTGCGCTCTGCGCCTTTCTGGCCATCACGCGCGAGAACTTCCTGACGGCGAGCAATCTTTATTCGCTGGCCTTCGCCGTCTCGATCGAAGCGCTGGTCGTGCTCGCCTTCACCTATGTCATGGTGCTGCGCGAGATCGATCTTTCCGTCGGGGCTGTCTATGCCCTTTCCGGCGTCCTGTCGGGCTATCTCCTGCTGCAGGGCGCCCCGTTGCCGCTTGCCATTGCGCTGGCCCTCGGCGCCGCCGTCATTGTCGGCCTGGTCAACGGCTTCCTGGTCGTGCGCTTTCGCATCAATTCGCTGATGCTGACCATCGGCACCATGCTGATCGTGCGCGGCATCGTCGGCGTGATGACCACGACGCTGCGCGGCAACATCTTCCCGCGCGAATTTCGCAGCCTGGCCCGTCAGGCGTTTCTCGGCATCAACCTCACCATCATCGCCATGGCCGTCCTGGTCGTCGCCGCCCTGCTCTTCCAATGGCGCAGCGTGCTGTTCCGGCAGATGTGCTATATCGGCGAAAATCTGCAATCGGCGGCGATCTACGGCATACGCGCGGGCCGTATCAAGATGCTTGCCTTCGCGGTGTCGAGCCTGATGGCCGGCATTGCGGGCATCTACACAGCCTCACGCATCACCCATGCCGATTCCAACATGGGCGTCGGGCTCGAATTCAGCATGATCACCGCCGCGGTGCTTGGTGGCGCCAGCCTCTATGGCGGACGCGGCAATGCCGCCGCATCGGTGCTCGGCCTCTTCCTGCTCGCCGTGATCATGAACGGCATGGCGATGTACGACATCGAACCCGTCTTCCAGCAATTCGTCGTGGGAGCCTTGCTGATCGCCACCGTCGCGGTCGACACGCTCCTCAATCGTCATCGCGTCTGAGGGAGACAGTCATGGCTGCCCGTTCCGCCACCCCCAAGACGATGCCCTTCCTGAAGCGCTGGCGACTGGAGCAGGAGGCGATCACGCTGGCCGTGGTCGCCGCGCTCGTGCTGCTGCTGGCGCTGGGCACACCGGCCTTCCTCAACGCCAACAATCTCGACTCCCTGCAGACCAGCATGGCACCGAACATGATCATCGCCATCGGCATGATGGTGCTGTTCATCACCGGCCTGTTCGACCTGTCGGTCGGGGCGGTCATGGGCCTGTCCGGCATCGTCACGGCCTATGCGCTGTCGGCAGGTTACGGCATGGCTGGGGCCATTGTCTGCGGCCTCGCGGTCGGCGCTCTGATCGGCCTTGCCAACGGCGTTCTGGTCGCGGTTTTCAAGATCAACCACCTCATCGCCACGCTCGGCATGATGTACATGGTTCGCGGGCTGGTCGAGGTCGTGCTGATCGGCACCGGCCTCGGCGGTTTCACCGAATTTCCAGCGGCCTTCACCTTGCTCGGCAACGGCCAGGTTTTCGGGATCTACGGCATGTTCATCTTCGCTTTGGCACTGGTGATCACGGGCGAGTTCATCCTGCGCCGTACCGTGCTCGGGCGCAGGCTCTATTTCCTCGGCGGCAATCCCGAAGCGGCCGGCATGATCGGCATCAACACCACGCGTCTGCGCATTGGCGCCTTTGTCTTCTCCGGCTTCATGGCGTCGCTGGCCGGCGTGCTGGTCACCGCCCGCATCGGCATGGCGAACCGCTATCTCGGCATCGGGCTGGAGATGAACATTATCATCGCGTGCCTCGTGGGCGGCGGCAGCATTGCGGGCGGCAAGGGCTCGTTGATCGGCGCCATGCTGGGCGTCGGCTTCATCAGCCTGATGACGAATGCCTTCAATCTCTTCGAGGTGCCCTCCGAATGGCAAAGCTCGGTGATCGGGCTCGTCCTCGTGATCGTCGTGGTGATCGATGCCATCATGCTGCTGCGCAAGCAGCGCCTGTCGTGGGCAACCCTATTTGGCCTGCGATCGCTCCACGCCGGGCGATAACCACCATGTCGCCAACATCGTCGATGGCGCGATGGATACATCCGGCGATCGCATATGGGGCCACAAGCCTCATCGACCGGCTCGGTTCCTGCCGGTTTGCGGCAAGGTTTTCCGCCCTGCATCGACACGCGGGCAAGCCTAGGCAACGGTGAGGACACCCAGGAGCACGAGCAGAAACAGGATCAACGCGATCCCGATCAAGACCCGGGCTCCCGTCGCGGCCGCTCCCGCAAGCGCAGGCATTCCCAGCAGGCTCGCCGCCGCCGCGACGATCAGTAAAATGAGGATCCAGTGGAGCATGATAGCACCTCCTTGACATGGCGCTATCGAACCTCATGAGCGGACTTTTGTTCCCCCGTGAAAGAAACCGCACTTGCTTCCATGGGATGGGACATCCGTGCATATCGGATAGATTGAGTTCTCCGGCTCCCGGGAGACGGCTCCGACTTGCCTGCATACCTCGGCAGCCACGTCGTTTACGTCCTGGACGCGTCGACCTCGCAAATTCGAAAGTGGAACGATCACCCCCGTGCGAGGTTCTTGCATTGTTGCAACCGGGGATATTGATCATGGCTGATTTGCTTAGAATTCTCGCAGCGGCCGGCATCGCTTTGTCCGTCACAGCCTGCGCGAGCGACAATCCGGGCGATCGCGCCGCTGGCGGAGCGGTCATCGGCGGTGTTGGTGGCGCTGCGGTGGGTGCTGCCGTCTCCAACCGTCATCCTGGACGCGGTGCGCTGATTGGTGGCGCCATCGGTGCCGTGGGAGGTGCCGCCGTGGGCGCCGCGACGACGCCACCCAGTGGCGAGCGCGGATGCGCCCGGGTCGGCTATGACGACTATGGCAACCGCGTGTGCACGGCCTATTACTGATGCAGCGATCCGGAGCTGCCCGCAGCTCCGGATCTCGATGCGCGCGGCCCTCTTCGACGGCGCGCTGTGCATTCCCGCCTGGCCAAAATCGAAAGGCCTCGATCGCGAAGCACCCTTGGCTTCGTGCCGGCAAGCCGCCAGCCCTTGCTGGCGATCATGGTCATGCTTCGACGCCGCCGCCTTGTCTCCGCCTTGTCTTGGAACAGCTCGCGTCCTGCTGACGTTGAAAGGCGCAACATTTTGGGTCGCAGTGCATTGCTTCGACGTTTCTTGGCATTGATTTACAGGCGAGCGACGGCGCAGGCGGGTCCGCATGAGAGCCCGCATACCTCCTCGCATGCCCAAATGCCCGCGACCTTGGTCGGGTTCATCATTTGGGTGTCGGGCCGACATCAGATCTGGATCGCCCTATGCGCCGTTTTGCTGTTTATCGCGGATACCGTGCCGCTCGAGATCCAGCGGCGCCTGGTCAATTCTGCCGTGAAGGGCGGCGATCTCTACGGCGTGCTGATGCTGGCGATCATCTTTGCTGCACTGACGTTTCTGCAGGGCCTGATCAAGATAGGCCTCAATCTCTATCGCAATTGGATCGGCGAGTCGGCGGTGCGGTGGCTCCGCAACGAGATCTCGCATGTTGCGCAACGCCCTGACTCGGTGCTGCCCTCAGGCAAGGCCGGAGGCGTCGAAATCGCCATGGTCGTGGCCGAAGTCGATCCGATCGGTGGCTTCGTCGGCGCGAGCCTATCCGACCCGATCCTCCAGATCGGCATCTTGTTGTCGGTGTTTGGCTACCTCATCTATCTCCAGCCGCTGATGGCGCTCGTCGGCATCCTCGTCTTTCTGCCGCAATGTTTCCTGGTGCCGCTGATGCAGGGCGCCATAAACCGGCGGGTGGGAGCGCGCATCTGGGTGTTACGCAAAATCAGCGTGATGCTGGTCGACACGGCCGAGCGCGACGAAACGACCAATCATTCCCAATCCAGGCGCGTGGACCAGGTATTCCGCCTGAACATGAGCATCTTCAGGCTCAAATTCGTGCTCAACTTCGCGATGAACTGGCTCAACTCCCTGGGAACGGCAATCATTCTGGGTATTGGCGGCTACCTCGTCGTCCAAGGCCGGACGGAGATCGGGACCGTCGTTGCCTTCGTCTCCGGGCTCGCCAAGATCAACGATCCCTGGAGCGATCTCGTGAACTGGTATCGCGACTATCGCGTCATCCAGGCCCGCTATCGCCTGGTGGCCAGTGCGATGCGCAATGCCGACACGTAGGCTGAAGCTCGCGAGCCCCCGGCTCCCTTCCCCCAGGCTTCCTGTCACAACCGCAAGATTGACGAACTCCATACTACTGCGCGGGCTCGTGCATCAGTCTAAGATAGTGCTCTGCATGCTGGTAGTAGTTTTCGGCGGCGATAGCATCGCCGGCCATAGCCTCGGCCTGAGCCAGTGTCAGATAACGCTCATAGCGGCCATGCGCTGTTTGGAGCTTGTTCGAGCTTTTGCCGGCCGTTTTCGGTTCTGAGCGTCGCGGTTCGGTTAAGGATTTATGATTTATTTGCTGCTTACTTGTTTTCATCTGTGTGCCGAGCCATCATCGATGGCTCTTTCATATTGTTCTGGAGAGTGGGATCAGCCGAGTTGGTCGGCAACGATCTTGCGCAGTTCCTCACGGCTGAGGCCGCATGGTTCAGGTTGCCAGGTCGAGCCGTGTGCCGAACGCGTTACCGGAACCGTGGTCGTGACGACGCGGGATTGCTCCCCCACTTTGGAGGGCTGGTTGACAGTGTTTTTCATGAGTTCCTCTGACGCAGCAACACGTCTTCGTGCGTCACTTGTGTAAAAATTGCTGGGTGCAGGTCACACGAAACGGCATACGGCAAAGGCCGCAGTCAAACCCGTCGTGATGTTTGAAAACTTCGGCGTCTCAAATGACACCGGATCCAAGCTGACCTTAACCAACGTTGTATCTATAGAGGGAAAATGTGGCTTTTTTAAAAGGCCCGCTCACCGTGACGTAAAAGTAATAAACCACATCACGATAGAGGTCTATTATTTAGTACCCAAAGTACTCAAACACAATGATCCCACGAGCCAGAATCTGGATTTTTATATCTCCTCCAACATCGTGGCTTATAAATGCCTCACAGAAGCGAAGACCTACCCTAAAGAGAATGGCAGGCATCATGTGGTTGCCGTCGCTGCCGAACGGCTGCCAAACCAGAGACGCTTGGAGTGAAATCGGGCGATTTGGCAACGCCCATCCATCGTTTACGGGCTGACGGCTTCCGAGACATTGGTGAGTTTGCTCATTCGCCCCTCGCCGGAACCATCACCCCCTCCTGGTGTTTCTCCAAAGGAGGTAACAGATGGCACCGACAATGTTCACCCGACCGATCGATATCGACGGCATTACCATCGGCGATGCCGATGCGGCCGCGGACTACCTGCTCAACAATTGGCCCGCTGACAGTGGCGAGCGCTATGACTTCGCCAAGCGCGTCTGCCTTGAAGCGATCGAGGGCAAGCGCGATCCCGAAGACGCCAGGGCGGCCTTCCTGCTCGCCGCGGAGGAAGCTGGGGTGATCCTCACATGACGAAGCCCGCCCGTCGGAACGAAATGCCCCCGCTGCAGTTCAGGTAGGCGGAGGATTGAAATGTACAACCGCGCTTGGCAGCGCCCGGTCGAACTCCAGACCTATATCGGAGACTACCGCATTGTCGGCTCGACAGACGAAGCCGTCATCTTCCTGCTGAAACACTGGCCCATCGACTCCGACGGGAAACCGGCGGCGGGACGTCAGGGCTTCCTGGATGCTCTTGAAGGAGCAGAATCCGTCGATGTTGCCCGAGCCGTGTTCATTGAGGCCTGTATTGAACTTGAAATGCATGTCGCCGGATGACGAGCGAACAGAAACCGAGTCCGCACCTGCAGGAACCAGATCGCCCCGCCGATGTTTGGTTCAAGGAGGTGCGCCATGAACATCGGTATCTGGAGTAGCCCTGTGAGGTTCGAGACCACTGTCGGACAGTTTCGGATCATTGCGTCGAGCGAAGAAGCTTCCGACTTCCTGCAGAACCATTGGCCGACCGAAGCCGGAGACAAGCATCTCCTTGCCAGGCGAGCCTGTCTCGATGCCCTGGCCGGATCAATCCCGGCCGATCTCGCCCGGAAGGCATTTATCGAAGCCTGTGACGAATCCGGCATGCAAGTCATGCACTGAAGGAGAGCACGATGCCTGATCCGAAGGAGCCGAAGCCAGCCACCCCATCCCCGACGGAGAGCCCGCCGCCCATGCCGGAGCCAAATCCGCCGCCCCCGAACGAGATACCGATTGTGCCACCGCCACCAGGGAATACACCGATCGCGCCGGACGTCCCGAACCCGCCCGAGATGCCCCCTCTGGTTGATCCAAAACAGGTGTGACCTGAAGGCGCTTTTGCCAGCGCCAGCCAAATAAGTTCGGACACGACCTACTTTCGTGCTAGGGTGCCGCCTATGGTACGACGCTATAATCTTCGTAAGGAAGACGACGGCAAGTGGACCGTGTTCGATATCTTCACGGGCTTGGCGGCAGTAATCGACGACTTCGAAGTGATAGGTTTCGAGGTAGACGAGGCTGGAGATCTTCTCGAAAAGCTCAACACAGCTGATGTGGAGCGTCGGCGGCAAGCCGGCATGCTGTAACTTCATGCAATATATCGTAACCATCAGCCTGTTTCCGGGCCGATGGGCGAGAGGAATATTATGGACACCCTGCCTTGGAGTCGACCGGTCCAATTTGAGATCGATGCCGGCCAATACCGCATTCTCGTCTCGACCGAAGAGGCATCGCATTTTCTGCTGAACGACTGGCCCACAATAAGGGGACCGCGGCTCATCGACGCTCGGCGCGTTTGCCTCGATGTCATGGCAGGCATGGACGAACCCGATAATGCCAGAACGGCTTTCGTCGCGGCCTGCAAGGAAGCCGACATGCGCGTGATGCCGTGAAGGAGATTGGGATGCCCGCTTCGAAGCGCCGAAAACCATTCGACGGCCCATTCCGCGGGGCGCGGAAGAAGGGGCCCGGCGTCGAGAAGACGCCACCGGACGAAACACCGCTCGTGCCACCGAGGGTCGACTACCCTGCACAGACCGATGATAGACCTTTCCTGGAGCCTCACCCACGGTCTGCCAAGAGGAGGAAGGGTGGAGTTGACCGGATGCATGTCCTTTGACGGCAGCCTGGTGCGCTGGAGACAATCTGTCGTGCTCGACGCCATTTTCAGAAGGCTGCAGGCGGCTTTTGCGGAACCGCCCGGCACATTGAGGATGACCGGCAATGCAAGGCCCGATACATTCCTCACCAAAGAGTGACGTCGCCTGGATAAAAACCTAGGACGGTGTCCTGAGCGGCCCGGCCGCCGAGGTCGCTGTGATCAACATTGGCCGGGCCGCCTCGACCGATCTCACCATCAGCCGAACGAAACGCCGAATGCTTTCGGGTGGATCGTTTCGCGCCCACCAAACATGTTTCCAGGTCCTTTGTTCCGCAATTCGTGCGGCGGCCCGGCATAGCTTTCTCTGGCAGGGAACGCTGGCCGGGCCGCCTCGTCAGCAACATCCCATTGCTGAAGCGCGAAGCACGCCGTGGTACTGTCGCGGGGAGAGAACAGCAAAACCCGCAGATAGGTTCCGTCTCGACCCGATTTCACCCAAGCACCTGAAATCGTGTTCCGAATGCAGGCGAGAAAATTGCCAGGGACTATTTCAACGAGCGATCCTCTCGCTCAATCGATCAAGTCCGTCTTTGGCTCCGAGCTCAAGGGCCGAACCGGCTTTCATCTTGCAGCATGATTGCTGCAGGAGCCGCAAGTCTCAGGCCAGGGGCACTATCGATCGAACGGCCCATGCCCCTTTGTAATCGAGACCTTCATTCTCATCCAAAGTCGCCGCAACGGGTGTCAGCACCAACTGAGTGTCGGCGATGGCAACCACCACCTCGTCGGAAGTATGAGCGAGAACACGGCCGATCAGCGGTTCTCCCACCCCCGGCACAAGGGTGATCGGAGCGCCTTCATAAAAATCCGGTTGGCTATGGCCGGGGGCGGCAGAGAACGTGACGAGACTTCCCACCGTAAGGGGGTCGGGAATTTCGGAGACCATGGGTGCGATCCTTCCGGGCGCCATGAACAATCTTCAAGCGATGTGACGAGCCTGCATGGCTACCGCTGCGTCGCGCTCAGTCTCCACTCTCAAATTCAGCACGCGCGGCTAGCGCGTCGAAGTGTTCGGCTTCGAAGATCTGAGGTATTTTGCCGGGATCCCGAATTGCCGAAAAATCCGTGAGCGGGTCTGGATGGGCCTTGGCCTGCCGATACCGCATCACGGCCTCCTTCAAGCTGATATCATGGCCTTCGAAACTGACGATCTCTTCGGGATCGTAATCGAACATTGAGGTCATCGCCCCTACTCCCTCCAATCCTCCAACCCACGAACGGCTCGAAAGATCCGGCAGTGACCATAGCCAGTTCGTCGCGGGACCATTGCTCGATGACGGCTTCTTGATTTCGCGTGGGGTGAGACGGGCTTCACCTCACCGCCGGCATGGGCGATCCTAAGCCGCGCGAAACTTTCGGCGTCGTCGCTGGTTCGACAAAACGACTCGATCGGGAATGTTCCATGTCAAAAACTGATTGTCCGCCACCGCGGACGACCTACCGTTTGCAGTTGAATTCCCGCTTCAATTTCGCGGCGGTCGAAGCAATAGCCCCCTATCTCGCCCAATTGGGAGTGAGCCACGTCTATGCCTCCCCTTTCTTGAAAGCGAGGCCGGGCAGCAGCCATGGCTATGATATCGTCGACCATTCCACCCTCAATCCCGAACTCGGTTCGAAAGAAGATTTCGACCACATGACGCAGGTGCTACGCGCCCAAGGGCTGGGACTCATCCTCGATTTCGTCCCGAACCATATGGGTGTGAACGGCGCCGACAATCCGTACTGGCTCGATGTGCTCGAATGGGGGCAGGGCTCGGCCTACGCCGGCTGGTTCGACATCGACTGGCAGCCGGAGCCTTCGCATCTCAAGGGCAAGGTGCTGATCCCCGTCCTCGGCGACCAGTATGGCGCGGTGCTTGCCGGTGGCGGGCTGGAGCTATGCTTGGATGCCGCCGCCGGGGAGATCGCCGTTTGGGCTCATGGCGCCCACAAGCTTCCCGTCCATCCGGGACATTATGGCCGCATCCTTGGGAGCGATCATGCCGAGCTCGACAAACTGAGCGATGCCTTCTCCCATCTCGAAGGGTTCCATCCGCATGAACCGCGCAGGGCCGCGCAACTCAAGGCCGATCTTGCCGGCCTGGTTGCGGGAGATTCCAAAGTGGCGGAGGCCGTGGCCGAGCGTCTGCGGCATTTCGCCGGCATCGCCGGAGAGCTGGAGAGCTGGCGGCCACTCGACCGACTGATTGCCGACCAGCATTGGCGCGTGGCCTATTTCCGGGTGGCGGCCGACGACATCAATTATCGCCGCTTCTTCAATATCAGCGATCTTGCCGGACTGCGCATCGAGCATGAGGAATTGTTCGACCACACCCATCGTCTGGTCTTCGAGTTGATCGCCAAGGGCGTGCTCGATGGGCTGCGCATCGACCACATCGACGGGTTGCTGGATCCCAAGACCTACTGCCGGCGCCTGCGCGAAAAAGCGCCGCGGCCAATCTATCTGGTGGTCGAGAAGATCCTCGGAGCGGGCGAGGAACTGCGCGAAGATTGGCATGCCGACGGCACCACCGGCTACGAATTCGCCAACCTTCTCACCAATCTATTGGTCGACCCGAACGGCCAGGCGCGGCTCGACGAACTCTATAACCGCTTCGGCGGTGAGAGGCGCAGCTTCAAAGCCATCAGCCGCGAGTGCAAGCTGGCCATCATGGAAGACGAGATGGCCGGCGAACTCGGCGGGCTTGCGCGCGAGGCAGCCCGCATCGCTCGCTCCAATCCACGCACCGCCGATTTCACCCGCAATGTCCTGCAGCGTGCGCTCAGAGAAATCGTCGCCGGGTTTCGGGTCTATCGGACCTATGTCGACATGGACGGCGCCAGCCCTGCCGACCTGCAGGAACTCGAAAGTGCCTTCACCCATGCACGGCGCTCCGGGGCTGGCATAGACCGCTCGGTATTCGACTTCCTGTTCTCGCTGCTCAGCACCCAGGCGGTTGCAAGGCCCGGAAGCGGTTTCAGCCGGCAGGACGTGATGCGCTTTGCCATGCGGTTCCAGCAATATACCGGGCCGATCATGGCCAAGGGTGTCGAGGACACCGCCTTCTATCGCTATAACCGGTTCATTGCCGCCAACGAAGTCGGGGGCCATCCCGATCATCTCGGTGCCAGCGTCAACGCCTTCCATGCCGCCAATCTCGCTCGCCGCCCGGGCGCCATGCTCGCGACTTCGACGCATGATACCAAGCGCGGCGAGGACTGCCGGGCTCGCCTTGCCGTTCTCAGTGAAATTACCCCGGATTTCGCCGAAGCCGGCACCCGTTGGCGTGCCATGCTCGGCGGCGGCGAGGCCGAGCCTGATGGCAACGACATCTTCCTGTTCTTCCAATTGCTCGTCGGCGCCTGGCCTACAGGCCTCGTCCCTGAAGACATGAGCCAGCTCGAACGTTTCCAGGAGCGCATCCAAGCTGCCATGCTGAAATCGGTGCGCGAGGCCAAGGTTCACACGAATTGGGCCGCACCTGACGAAGCCTATGAAAAGGCCCTGCACGACTACATTGCCGCCGCTTTCGCAAACCAGGATTTTCTTGCCGACTTCATCGCCTTCGAAAAGCGCGTCATCGAGCTCGGTGCCTCCAATAGTTTCGTGCAAACCGTACTGAAGTTCACCGTGCCCGGCGTGCCCGATATCTACCAGGGTGCCGAAGCCTTCGATCTCAGCATGGTCGATCCTGATAATCGCCGTCCCGTCGACTGGGACTGGCTCACCAGGCGCCTGAAGGACATCGGGCCGATCGCACGGGACGATCTTCTCGACGGCAGTGCCAAATTGGCGACCACCGCCAACCTGCTTGACCTGCGCCGCCGACATGAAGCCTTGTTCACACAAGGTGACTATCGGCCCATCGCGATGGCAAACGATCGCTTCATCGCCTTCTCGCGGCAGCATGGCGATTGTGCCTTCGTCGTCGTGGCAGCCCGGTTCCCATGCCGCGGTCCCATCGATGGCTTTCTACCCCTCGCCCATCATTACCCCGTCTATGGCGAAATACTCTCCGGACGCCAGATCACACCTGGAAAGGAAGGCATCGACCTTGCGATGCTCCTGGCAGAGTTGCCCGCCGCCGTACTGGTAGCGCAGACGCCACCGGCAGTTCGGCAATCGCAGCCATGACCATGCCGTCGAACCGCTACGAACCACGCTTCGGCCCTGTCCTGCGCAACGGCAGGGTGTTGTTTCGCCTCTGGGCACCAAAGCAACGCCGGGTCGGCCTGCAATTGGAGCAGAGAGCCTATTCGATGCAAAGCCACGGCGGCTGGCATAGCCTGTCGGTGGCCGCCGACTTTGGTGCCCGATATCGCTTTGTGCTGGAGGACGGCGTGATGGTGCCGGATCCGGCCAGCCGCTTCCAACCCGACGACATTCATGGCCCGAGCGAACTGATCGACCCCGCGGCCTATCGCTGGCGCAATTCGGGTTGGCGGGGACGTGCCTGGCATGAAACGGTGCTTTATGAACTTCATATCGGCACCTTCACGCCGGAGGGCACTTTTTCCAGCGCCGCCAAACGGTTGGGCTATCTCAAGGAACTGGGGGCGACCGCCATCCAGCTCATGCCGGTGGCCGATTTCCCGGGGCGACGCAACTGGGGCTATGACGGCGTCCTTCCCTTCGCGCCGGATGCGGCCTATGGCCGGCCGGAGCAACTGAAGGCCTTCATCGATGAGGCCCATGGCCTCGGCCTCTCTGTGCTGCTCGACGTCGTCTACAATCACTACGGCGCCGAGGGTAACTATCTGCCGCTCTATGCTCCCATCTTTACCGAGCGCCACCGAACGCCGTGGGGGCCGGCCATCAATTATGATGACGAAGGATCTGCAGAGATCCGGGCCTTCACCATCGAGAACGTGCTCTATTGGCTGGAGGAGTTCCACCTGGACGGATTGCGTTTCGATGCCGTGCACGAAATACGCGATGCTGGGGCATTCCACCTCCTTGCCGAAATTCGTGCCGCGGTCGGCTCCGCCATAGGCAATCGGCCTGTTCATCTCGTGTTGGAAAACGAAGAGAACAGCGCCGAATGGCTCGATCGGCCAAGAGGCGGAACACCCGCTTTCACCGCGCAGTGGAACGATGATGTCCATCACGGCTTGCATGTGGCCGTGACCGGGGAGGATGCAGGCTATTATGCGGACTATGCCCGCCGGCCCGAACTGCTGGGCCGCGCATTGGCGCAGGGCTTTGCCTTCCAGGGCGAGACGATGGCCTATCGCGGCAGCAGCCGTGGGCAGCCATCGGCCCATTTGCCGCCGGACGCTTTCGTCTCTTTCCTGCAGAATCACGATCAGATCGGCAATCGCGCCTTTGGCGATCGCATCCATCACCATCATCCGCTCGGGGCCGTCAAGGCTGCTGCGGCAGCCTATCTCCTGGCACCGCAGATCCCCATGCTGTTCCAGGGCGAGGAGTGGGCCGCGTCCACGCCGTTTACCTTCTTCTGCGATGTCGAGGGCGAACTGGCCGACGCCGTGCGCAAGGGACGGCGCGACGAATTCTCGCGATTTCCCGAATACGCCGACCCGCAGGTGCGCGAAACGATCCCCGATCCCGTCAGCGAGCAGACCTTCCGTTCCGCCAAATTGCTTTGGCCGGAACGCAAGGTTAGCCCGCATGCCGACATGCTTGGCTGGTACCGGCGGATCTTGTCGGTTCGCGCCGCGAGAATCGTGCCGCTCATACCGACCCTCCCGCAGGCTGGACACTACCGCGTCGGGGAGAATGGGATCGTCGATGTTCTTTGGCAGAGCACAAACGAAACGATGCTCCGCGTCGTTCTTAATCTCGGCGACATGCCCAAACGGATGCAGGAGGCCATCAAAGGGCAACCCATCTGGATCGAGGGTCACTGGGAAGGCGCAACTCTCGGCGCCTGGACCACGATTTGGACGATTGAAACGCCGAATGAACCTGCCTGAACGTGATTGTACTGTGGGAAGGCCAGGCGCCTCCAAGACACCCACTGCGCTCGACACCAGCGATCAGTGGGTGAAGGAGCAGAAATTCCTGCTCCTTTTCTCTTTGTACTGCGTAAGGCTGAGCTGAGGCTGGGCTCACCCTTCCATCATGTGCCCGCATAAGGGCCTTTGAGCCCCAGCCTATCCACAAGTGCGGCATAGCGGTTGGTGTGCTGCACGAGCGAAGCGCCGTAGCGTTCGATCAGCGCCGCCCGCCGTTGCGGGTCAGTCGTCGCACAAAGAGCTCCCCAGATAGCGGCAAGCGCCTCGGAGGCTGCCTTGGCCTGGGCAAGCACCTCCTCATCGCCGACAGCTCGCGCAATGTCGCCCGCACTCACCGCGCCAATGCCAGGCACTGTCCGAGCACCGGCATTGCTGTAGCCCGGTGGCAGATCACCTTTCAGATTGGTGACGACGCCATAATGGATAACGTCGAAGATCTGATCGATCGCCTGCCTGGCGCCCTCGACCCGCGAAGGATGGTCGGTGTCGGCGGCAGCATGCGGCAGGAGCTCGAGCTTGCCGGGGTGGCGCCTTTCCAGCTTGCGATAGGGCACCATCGGGCCGGACAGCGTACCATCAGCCGCGTCGCGGAAAAGATCGGCGTCGATACAGGCATAGGAAACCTTGCCCTTTTCCAGCGCCGCGTCGAGGGCCTCGGCATCAATGACCTCGCCGCGGTCGTAGTTGATGAGCACAGCGCCGTCGGCAAGGCGATCGAGAATATCGAAGCCGACCAGCGACTGGTTGGCGAAGCGCCCGCTCTTGGCATCGAGCGGGCCGAGGCCCGTATGCACGGTGAGAACATGGGCCCCCTCGGCCGCCGCCTCGGCGGTCGGAGCGTATTCGAAACCTTCCGACTCGATCCACTCCTTGTGGCGCGCACGGGCGTGGATGGCGACCCGCATGCCGAAGGCGCTGGCGAGTTTGGCGAGCTCGCGGCCGATATTGCCATAGCCGATGACCGCAACACGGCGGCCTTCGAGTTTTTCGGTCGGGAAGTCGCGCAAATGCTTGCCGGTATCGAATTCGCCGGCAACGACGCGCCGGTGCAATTCGTCGACCTTGAGATCGGGCGCTACCTTGAGCAGCGCCTTGAAAGCCATCTGGGCCGTCGCACGGCTGTTGAAGCTCGGCGTGTTCATCAGGGGCGCTTCGCCGCCGATGCCGCTGCCGCCACCCCAAGAGGCCGATCCCATATTGCCGGTGCCGGCGCCGATGCGCACGCCGCCAAGCGGGAAGACCGAACCCTTGGGCAGGAACGTCGCCGCGGCAATCACGGCGTCATACTGGCCCTTGTCGGTCTGCGGCAGGATCTCCGCCTCGGTGCTGAGGTCGGGCTGGTAGAAGAAGTGGATGCGTCCTTTCTCCAGCGCCCCCTCGTCTAGGATCGGTCCGAGATGAAAGACACCGCCCTTGGCTTCGATGTGGCGGCGGACTTCCTGGTGATCGGGTTCCCCCTTACCGTTGAAGCGCATGCCGACGAGATCGGCCACCAATACCTTGTAGGCGCGATTTGAATCGTCGCGACGCACGCGCTCGCCGCCGGCGCCGGCGCCGGCGCTCACCGGGAAGGTCTCGCCGAGCTTGGCGAGTTCCTCCTCCAGCACCAAGATCTTGGCGCGCAGATAGGCGTATTCGAGATTGTCGAGCAGGGCGTCGATGTCCTCCGGCGGCCTGATGCCGCCGATCCAGGCACGGTAATCGCCAGGCGTGCCCGGGAAGGCGTTGACATAGCGGGCGACGTCGAGGCCGCGCTCATACTCCCCATTGGGATGGGTGATGCCTTCATAGGCCAGAACCTGCTTGGAGCGCGCGATGATGCGGGCGTGGATGGCGGGGTCGGTGATGTCGGCATCCTTGATGCGCAGCAGCGTCACCGCCGCGCCGCGCCGCTCGGGATCGGCGACGCCGAGTTCGAACAGGGGGTGTTTGGCCACCCAATCATTCACGGCGGCGCGGTTGCGCACCGAGCGCTTATAGAGATCCTGCACCGACCCGAGGCGCTTTTCTGAACGCAGCAGGCCGAAGGTGGTCTCGGCGAAGGCAAGGGTGGAATAGGTGTTGATTACGCCGCCCAGCATCTTGTCCTGCGCCGGATCGTAGATCGGCCCGACATTGACGGTCCGCTCGCCGGTGAGCGGGCGCTTGGGATCGACAGGCGCCACGATCTTGAGTTGGCGCGGGATCGCCCAGGATGGCGACTTCTGGTTCTTCTCGACGAGGTCCAGCGCCTGCGGCGTGAACGAGACGACAAAATAGCCGGAAATACCGCCGATCGCCTTCTGGAACGGCATGAACATGCAGCATTTATCGATGACGTTCTTCACCGCTTCCTCGCCCCAGGGCATGGCCCCGAGCATGGAGGTGGCGTCGAGCACGGCATGGTGTTCGGCCGGATTGCGGTTGAGCCATTCGATCAGGTTGGCGATGTCCTGGGCGGTATAGGTCGTGGCGCCAGTGGTCTCATGACCGACGCCGATGAAGAGCTTGGCGCCCATCTTCTCCAGGGCATCGGCACTGGGAATGGCGCCTTCCTGCTCGGCGAAATGAATGCGGCTTTCATCGCCATTGCGGGCATGGCGGTGCATCTCGATGAGCTGCGCCCCCCAGGACTGCCGGAAAAAGCCGCCTCCTTTGGCGGCTTCCGATTCCGGTCGGAGCGTGTCGACATAGACATGCTGGCTGGGATCGTTGGCGGTTACCAGATGAAGGGCACAGACCGTGAAACCACTATGGCCGCCGCCGAGCCCTACAGCCATCTTGTTGGCCTTGGGAAACTCGAAATAACGATGAATCTCCCGCATCATGTCAGTGAGGAATTTGTCGGCGGGATAGCCCCGATGCATGCTCCGTCCGACTTCGGCGGTGGTGAAGGGACCCAGATCCGCGCCGTGGTCATCGAGCTTGCGATAGTTCCTCTCGAGCCAGTTGTCGAATTCGAAGCGCAGGAGGCGCGCATCGACCTCGTCCAGCGTGCCGTCAGTGATCGGCCCGACGCCGAAGAAGGGATTGGAAGTACGCGCCGGCGGCCCGGAACGCGTCAGTTCGAGAGTCTTGTCGCGCTGTGCCTTCAACGTCTGGGCATTCGCCATCGGTCGGCGTCTCCTATTTGGGTGAAAGAGGCTCTTGTTGCCCGATAATAGCCGGCGCTTGCTGCCGCAAATATCACGAGGCCGACTCAACATTCGCCTTGTTGCGCATTTCCGCGTGCATCTGGCGGCCTGGCCAATCCGACCGGATCGCCATGATGACAGTGAGGCAGACCGGGAGGCATTCAAGCCCTCCAGCCCGAAGCCCGATGCGAACCTTCTCCCCTCCCCCATAGGGCTTGCGCACGGCCCGGCGGATATCCTTGATCACCGCCTCGGCAGGTAGCTTTCCATTCCGGTTTTTTGTCTCATTGGTGTTGACGCCACACAGTCAGTCCGCCCGCGTTGGGACTACGAGCTGCTCCCTGTATTCGGCCGGCCCGACCTGAACGTCCTTCAGGAAAGCCCGCCGCATGTTCTCCACGTCCGAGAACCCACATTGAACGGCAATGGAGGAGATGCTGTTGCTCGTCTTTTCCAACAGGCTCCTTGCCACCTCGATGCGCATGCGGCGGATCGTCTTGGCGGGGGTGTCTCCAACGGCCTCCTTATATTGACGGGCAAATGTCCTCGGACTCATGCCCATCCAGTCGGCGAGCACCTCGATATCAAGCCGGCGCGATAGATTTGTCATGACCCATTCATGAAGGGCGCCGAAGCGGCTGCCGATGTCTCGGCTCTGTGCGGCCAGCGGAATGCTGATTTGCGCCTGGCCTCCCGGCCGGTGCATGAAGACCAGCAGGGTTCGGGCCACGTCCAGGGCAAGAGCCCTGCCATGATCCTCCTCGATCATTGCCAGAGCCATGTCGATCCCCGACGTCATGCCGGCGGAGGTCCAGACATTGCCGCGCCGCGCATATAGACAGTTCGATAATACCGTCATGGAAGAGAAATGCTTTGTCATCGACGCATGCCATCGCCAATGCATCACGACGTCGGCACCATCTAAAAGGCCGGCCTCAGCCAATAGAAATGTACCCATAGACAAGGATCCGATACGTCTAATCCTCGTCTTTGTTTCTTTCAACCATCCTATCAGTGCGGATTCACTCGTGTAATTCAAAAATTTATATGAACTAATAACCAAAAGTGTATCTATTTTTTCCGCACTTAAATCAAATATACAATTTGAATCCAGTTTTATACCGCTATCGAGCGGAATTACTCCACCATATGGTGAAGCGACAGTAATTTGATATGCCCTATCCTTGTACCTCAAACCAACTTCGTGAAAAGCCTGTATCGGGCCAGCGGCATCAAGTGTAATCGCGTTTTCTGTGATCAGGATTACGACTTCTCTCGGAGAATTTGATGCGGTCGTGGCAGAAAATGAGGTCAATTTGTCCTCCACAAATCTGCGAGAGCACACCTAATCTCTATCTTGTCCCGATGATGTAAATGGACGCTCCCCCAGAAATAGTGGATATCACCCCTTAGGTATCTAAATCGTCTATGACCGTCATCCGGAGGGTATTTGCCATGAACGGAGAGGCACTGGTCGCGTTCGTCATTTTTCTGTTTCCACTCGCCTACAGCCCAGGACCGGGCAACACCTTCTTCGCAACGCTCGGAGCCACCGGCGGCTTTCGGGCAGCAGTGCCGGCCCTTGTGGGCTATCACGTCGCCACATTCATCGTGACGTTGCTGATCGGACTCGGGGTGGGGCTGACCCTCCTGTCGGAGCCCCATGTGGCAAAGATCCTGAATATAGCCGGAGCACTCTATGTGTTGTGGCTGGGCATCAAGTTTGCTCAGGCAGCTTTCGCCACCCCCCAAAGCGAACTGGACGCGACGACGGAGGGGCGCGCAAGCTTTCTGGATGGAGCCGTAATACTTCTTCTAAACCCAAAGGCTTACTTAATAATAGGTCTCATATTTACTCAATTCATGGGAAATTATGACGACAAAGTAGGTCACGTTTTTAGCATAGCCACAATATTTACTGTCAACAATCTGATTGCCTTTGCCGTGTGGACTCTGGCTGGAGCCGCCATCGCACGCCTGTTTAGCGGAGGAACGTCGGGTCGAGGTGTCAACATCTTCTTCTCGGTCTGCTTGATCGGCGTAGCGATATGGATGTTCCTGCCCGTGCTCCACACCTAACTGGTGGCGCCAGCCACCGTCCCAAACAGAGGTGGGCACCATGCATATCAGGACGGAACGAGCTGACGGTTGGACTGACGAATATGGCGGCGCCTTTCGCCGGCTCTATCCCTGGAAGGGCGTGACGGTGCCGCCCTGGGGTGGAGCCGTCATGAAGGTCATGCCGGGTCAGCAATCAATTCCACATGATCACGATGAAGAAGAAACATTCATCTTCATTTCGGGAAGCGGCACGATAACGGTGGACGGCGAAACCAGCCCTGTAGCCAGCGGTGACGTCGTCTATCTGCCCCGCTTCTCATGGCACTTCGTCGACAATACCTCCCGGGACGAGGAGCTTGCATTTCTCTGCGTCTGGTGGGGCGCTCCGGAAGCAGATGCGAAGGGAGCCTGACCCGATGTCCCGCACCTTTATCGTAACGGCCACGCCCCCCACACCGAACGGTGACTTTCACGTCGGACATCTTTCGGGGCCCTATCTCGGCGCCGACATCTTCTCGCGCTATCAGCGTATGCGCGGCAATCAAGTCCGCTATGTCTGCTCGGCCGATCGCAACCAGAGCTATGTCGTGACCACGGCCGAACGCCTGGGCAAGAATCCCGATCGCATGGCCACCGCCTGCCATGGCGAAATGCGCCAGACGCTGGAAGCCGCCGACATCCACATGGATGCGTTCAACATGGTGGACGATGACCACGTTGCCTTCGTCCAATCCTTCCTCGCAAAGGTGGAGGCCAATGGCCACGCCGTGCGCAAACCATGGCGTTTCCCCTATTCGGTGTCAGAGGATCGCTATCTGTTCGAATCCTTTGTTTCCGGCCATTGTCCGGTCTGCTGGTCGCCGACAGCGGGTGCTATCTGCGAGGCTTGCGGCCATCCCAACGATACGCGCACTCTCGAACTGGTTTCCTCCAGCCGCTCGGCCGGCGACATCGACTATCGCGAGGTCGAGATCGCCGTCCTGGAGCTCGAACGTTTCCGCAGCCAGTTCACGGCCTTCTACGAAAGCAAGCGCGGCATCTGGCGACCCCATGTCGTCGAATTTGCCTTCGAGATGCTGTCCAAGCCGCTACCGGACTACCCTCTCACCTATCCGTCCGACTGGGGCATCCCCGCCCCCTTCGCCGGCCTCGAAGGCCAGGTCCTGAATGTCTGGGCGGAAATGCTGCCAGGCCTGATCAATTCCACGCGGATCGCGGACGGCGAAAAGTCAACCGGCGACGGTGGAAGGACCGGCCTTTGGAGCCTTGGCCGGCAGGCCGAGCTCGTCGAGTTCCTCGGCTATGACAACAGCTTCTTCTTCACCTTCGTGCATCCGGCCCTGGCCTGGGCCCATGGCGATTGCAGGATCGTCGACACCATTCTCACCAATGAATTCTTCGAACTCGAGAACTTCAAGTTCTCGACATCGAAGGGACACCTGATCTGGGGACGCGATCTTCTGCGCGAACGGGACGTCAACGCCGTGCGGTTCTATCTTGCCCTGGCAAATCCCGAATATCAGAAGATGAACTTCACGCAAGGCGCCATGGACCAACTGGTCGAGGTTCGCCTGTCCCGGCCTTATAAGGAAGCGGCCAGCGGCATCCTCGAGGCGGCCGCGGCACTCGGGTTATCGGGCCAGCGCTGGCGTATCGACGAGCGGACCGCGGGGAGTCTTGGCGGCGTGCTTGCTCGCTTCGCCCGTTTCCACGAAATCGAAACCTTCAGCCCCCAGCGTATTGCCGAGCATCTGAGCCAGCTGCTGGTGCGCATTGCTGCCGGCAGCCGGCATGCCCTTTCGCCCCGCCTCGCCAGGGCCGAGGCAATCGAGGAAGTTCGCTACCTGGCGGCGCTTTTCCAACTGGTCCTGCCGCTCATAACCCGCCCCTTGATGCCCGCCTTCAGCGATCGCCTCAGCCAGGCTTTCGCGAAAGGCGCCACCGACGCCTGGCCAGCCAGCCTGGCTGGCCAGGAGTGTCAGATCGAGGCTGCGACCTATGGCCAGGCGCTCGCTGCCGCCTGGTTCGACCGGGAACCCGCCCTGAGGAGAGCATCGTGAAGCCTCCCGTCATCGACATCATCGGCATTGGCTTCGGCCCGGCCAACCTCGCCCTCGCCGTTGCCCTCGACGACGCCGGCTTTTCCGGGTCCCTCCACTTCATCGAGGCCCGGCCCGCATTCGCCTGGCAGCCCACCATGCTGCTTCGCGGCAGCGACATCCAGCATAACCCGCTGCGAGACCTGATCACCCCCGTCAATCCCAGGAGCCGCTACGGCTTCGTGAATTACCTGCATCAGTCGGGGCGTTTCTTCGACTATCTCAATCTCGGCAGCGCCTATCCGCTACGCCGTGAATTTGCGCATTATGTCGGATGGGTGTCCGGGCACTTCTCGCATCTGGTTTCCTATGATCGGACCGCGAGCAGTCTACAGGTGGTTCACGGCTCCGGTGCGGACCGACTGCTCCAGGTCGATTGCGTTGACGGCAGCCGCTATCTGGCTCGCGCTGTCGTCGTAGGACCGGGGCGCAGTGCCAACATCCCGGAGGCTTTCGCCGGCCTCCTGGGCGAGAAGATCTTCCACCTGTCGGACTATCTGCCCAGGATCACGCAGTTGTCCCAGCCGGAGAAGATCGTCGTCGTCGGCGCCAGCCAGAGTGCCGTCGAGATCATGCTCGATCTCGATGGCCGCTTTCCGCAAGCCGAGATCTACGGCCTGATGCGTGGTTATGGCTACAGGCTCAAGGATACCAGCCCCTTCACCGGCGAGATCTACTTTCCGCAGTTTACAGATTACTTCCATGCCGCCTCCTGGGACGGGCGGATGGCGCTGTCCCGGGAACTGAGATCGACCAACTACTCGGCTGCCGATGCCGATGTGATCAATCAGCTCTATCTCCGGCGCTATGAATCGCATCTGGAGGGAAGGCCGAACCATCTCAACATCATCAACAACGCCGATATCCGGCGTTGCATCTCTGATGGCAGCAAAACCAGACTCACAATCCAGGATCGCTATGCGCAGGCAGTGCGTGAACTGGCGGCGGACGCAGTGGTCCTCGCCACCGGGTTCCTCGACTTGGGAAGCGGCGGCCAGCGGGAGCTGATCCATCCTCTCCTGAGCGACCTTTGCGGCGACTATGAGTTCCACCCTGTCCAGGGCCTCGCAGTTGCGAGGGACTACAGCTTGGTGGGGTCGGATGCGCCGCCGGTCTATCTCAACGGCCTGTGCGAGAGTTCCCACGGCTTCGGCGATGCGGGCTCCTTCTCGCTTCTTTCGATCCGGGCACGGGACATTGCAATATCCGCCGCCCAGCGTCTCGACAGACGGGCGCCGATACGCCCTCCTCCGAAGCTGGCGACCGCCATGCGTGCTTAGAGCGTTTTTCAGGAAAGTCGATAGACGTTCCAATTAAGAAAACGCGTTAAAACAAAGAGTTAGAGAAAAATGATGTTTCGAAGACAAGTCATTTTTCTCTAGCGCGGCTTCCCAACGAAACAAGCCTGCCCCTGTTCGAGATAGTTCGGACCACGATCCGCCAACCATGCCGCACAACCTGTATCCAGTATGGAGAATGCCAAGATGACAGGTTCCATCGACAATACTCACGAATTGGTCTGCATCGGCTTCGGCCCAGCGGCGATTGCCGTGGCCGCCGCCATCGAGGACAATGTCCGCGCCGGCTCGTTGCCCCCCGACATGCGCCACAGGGTCGTCTTTCTGGAAAAGCAATCGAGCACGGCCTGGCAGGGCGGCCTCCTCCTGCCGGGGACCAACATCAACCACAACCATTATCGGGATCTGGCAACGCCGAGGGACCCTGGCAGCGCTTTCACCTTCGCGCGCTATCTCAAGGCCCAGGGCAGGCTGTTCGAGCACGGCGCCTGGAGCGGAGCCGTAAGCCGGATCGAATGGTCCGACTATGTCGGCTGGGCCGCCGGCCAGCTCGGCCAGTATGTGCGCTATGGCGAAGCCGTGGAATCGATCGGCCCCGCTTCGGACGGCGAGCGACGCACCCTGACAGTCACCTCCGGCAAGGGGCGCTATCGCGCCCGCCAGGTGATGCTGGCTTGCGGCATGGAACCCTTCCTGCCCGAACAGTTCGAGGCGGTTCCCCACCATCTCGCCCGTCACGCCGGCAACTATCTCTATTATCGCAAGGAACTCGATGAGCGCATTCATGCCTCGGCCGGCAGACCCCTTCACGTCGCCATTGTCGGCTCCGGCCTCAGCGCCGCGGAAATCATGCACGATCTGTTGACGCGACATGGGCCCGACCGCATCCATGTCACGTCGCTTCATCGGGGACTGCCGTTCCGGCAATATGACATGTCCCAGTTCTCGAACCAGATCTACATGCCGCCCGAGGCCGTTCGCTTTTCGGCGGCAACGCCGGCCGCCCGGCGCCGGATCTTCGAAAAATCCTGGGCTACCAATTTCTCGGGCGTCGACGCCGAATGCTCGGCGCAGGAATGGAACTTCCTCTACGAACGGCGCCTGATGGGACTGTCGAACGCCACAATCATAGACCGGCACGAGATCGATACCGTCCAGGAAATCGGTGGGCGCATCAGCCTTCGACTACGCGACATCATGACGGAAGACCATGCTGCCCCGATCGAGGCAGATTTCGTCATCCTCGCCACCGGATATCGCGATACCGCGCCCGATCGCCTGCTTTCGGGCATCGAGAGCGAGGTCGAGCGCGAATATGACGGCCTGCTCGCCATCACGCCCGACTACAGGCTCAAGACCTCCGACCGGGTGAGTGTGCCCATCTGGATGAACGGCCATTGCGAGCATACGCATGGCATTGCCGATACGCAGTCCTTCAGCCTGATCGCCTACAAGGCGGAAAGGATCTTCGAGGGCATTCGATCGCACCTGCAGGCCAGCCTGCCGCACCCGATCGATCAGCGCAGCAAGGAGAAAAAGCAGATGAGTGCCGCCTAAGGCATCTTGCGGCTTGAGGCAGCCGCCAGTCGCAAGGGGCGCTCCAGCCAATCCATCGGATTGGCTTGGAAACCAGGCGTTGGGGCAAACAGGCATCCCGCCATGAACGCGCTTGTTCCAGCGCGCTCGACAAACTGTTCTTCAGGGAGATTGAAATGTCCATTGAAGTCATCGAGCGACACGAGTCGCAGGTTCGCACCTATTGCCGCCATTTCCCCGCGCTCTTCAAGCGGGCGGAAGGAAGCCATGTCTTCGACTCCCAGGGCCGACGATATCTTGATTTCCTGGCGGGGGCCGGCTCGCTCAATTATGGACACAACAATCCATATCTGCGCGAGGCCCTGATCAACCATCTCAATGAGAATGGTATCTGCCAATCGCTTGACCTCTACACCACCGCCAAGGCCGAGTTCATGGAGGCCTTTTTCGATCATGTCCTGACGCCGCGAAACCTGGCGGACTATCGCGTTCAATTCGTCGGTCCCACCGGCACCAACGCCGTCGAGGCCGCCTTCAAGCTCGCCCGCAAAGTCACCGGCCGGGCCCAGATCGTCGCCTTCACCCGTGGCTTCCACGGCGTGTCGCTGGGTGCCCTGGCCGCCAGTGCCGAGAACGGCAAGCGCCGGGCCGCAGGCCAGCCCCTGAACAATGTCCTCAGGGCGCCGTTCGAAGGCTATTTCGGCCAGAAGGTCGATACGATCGCCATCCTCGAGAAATTTCTCGATGATCCCAATTCGGGATGGGAGGCTCCCGCAGCCTTTGTCGTTGAGGTGGTCCAGGGCGAGGGAGGCCTCGAATCCGCCTCACCGAGCTGGCTGCAACGATTGGCCGCCCTCGCCAGCCGGCTGGGATCGCTGCTGATCGTCGACGAAATCCAGACCGGCTGCGGGCGTACCGGCGACTTCTTCGCCTTCGAGGCCAGCGGCATCAAGCCGGACCTCATCTGCGTCTCCAAGTCGATCAGCGGTTTTGGATTGCCGATGTCGTTGCTGCTGATACGCAGCGAGCATGATCAATGGGCACCCGGCGAACACAATGGCACTTTCCGCGGCTCGAACCTGTCCTTCGTGACCGCGGCAGCCGCCATCCGTCATTACTGGCTCACCGACGATTTCATCGACGAGCTGCGCGCCAATGCGGTCATCGTGCGTTCGGGGCTCAATGAAATCGCCTCGCGCCATCGCGGCGTGACCGTGATGGGCCGGGGCATGATGCTCGGCCTGCGCTTTTCCGCAGAGGGCCGCGCCGACGCCGTGTCCAGGGCCTGTTTCGAGCAAGGCCTCATCGTCGAGACCTGCGGGCCGCATGGCAACACGCTCAAATTGCTGCCGCCCCTGACGACGCCTGAAGCCCTCCTGGAAGAAGGGATCGAGATCATTGCGCGCTGCACGGCCTTGAGCGAGCCCAGAACCGAGCTGCTTGCGGGTGCTGCGTGAGCGGATGACGACGGTGGCGGCACCGTGGATGCCCATCTCGGCCGCCGCCTCTTCGATGGCGCATGACGCCCGATCTCCTGCCACGGAGGACTTTGTTCTTGAACAAGCATCTGCGCATCGGACTGGCCGCCAATGACGGCGGTGCTCACACGCAAGAACTGCTCGATGCCTTCGTGGTGGCCAAGGCCTGGCTCGGCGTCGAGGCGTCCTACATCTGGGAGAATGACGAACGTGAGCCAAAGGCGGCGGCGCGGGCCGCCCAACGCATGGCCGACAGCGGCGTTCCCATCGTCGTCGGCCATCTCAGCGCGGCCGCGGCCGTCGCCGCCGTTCCCGTCTACGCAGCACGGAACATGGCTTTCATTGCCCCGGCCACCAGCCACCCGCGCCTCAATCCCCAGGGTTGGCCCGGGGTATTGCGGGCTTTCGGCACGGACGGCCAGACAGCGCAGTCGATGGTGGCGATCGCTCCCCCCGGGGAGAGCTCCGCAATCTGCTTTCAGCGCCAGACCTATAGCCAGGCGCTAGCATCGGAACTGCGGCAACGGCTCGAAGCGAAAGGTCACGCGCCCGCTTTGATCGAAATCACCGGCGACGCCGGCCTTGCAGCGTTACCTTCAGGGGTTTCTACGCTCTATATTGCAGGAATTCACGAATTCTGCGCCGACGTGGCGAGAGAAACAAGAAAACGGAAACTCGGTTGCACGATATCCGTTGGCGATGATTGCTATACGCCCAGTTTCGTCCAACGAGCATCCGGAGCGGCCGAGGGATGCCGCATCTCGACCCAGATCCTCTCCGCCCTGCTGGGCGAGAGTGACGATGCGCCGGCCCAGGGATATCTCCCAACTTCGGTCATAGCCTTGACGGTCGCCCTGCAGGCAACAGCTCTTTTTCCCGAGCTGAACGGAGCCGAGCTTGGGGAGGCCATTCGAGCCTGCAGCTGGAACACGCCCTATGGCGCGATAACGTTCGACGAACACGGCAATTTGCGCGACCTGAGCGCCGTATCCTTCGTGGTCGACAACGGAACTATCCGCCATTTCCGAGGGACCGCGTCCTAGGAACGCGCTCGGCCCGTATCATCGATACGGGCCGAGAAACGTCTTCTGCTCAAATCTACCAGAAGATGGAAATAATGCCTGAATCAATCCGTATAATAGCGATAGGTGATTAAAATCTGGATCGAGAGGAAAGAGATTACAGAAACAGGATAGATATATTTTGCAGCCGGGAGAATGACGGTAAGTATCTGATCACTCATTTTTGCCTCGCAAATTTGGTATCGCTCTTGCCATAAATATTTTGTGCGACTGTGAAGAGCAGATTGGAAGATAACTCTGGAATACCGATAGTAGTCATCCTTATCGACTGATCGTAGGAAATCGTCGGCCCGATCCTGTAATCAACCATCACCGAACGAACGGCACATTCCCTATCGCCATTGTTGTGATAATAGCTGGCAACTGCCTCACAAGTTTGTCGGGAAGCCGGTTGTTTTGTAAGAAAGTGTCGCAGGGCCCTGTTAAAACCAGAGCGAGCGCAAGTGTCCTGGCTTTTGCGGCATTCGGAGAATGTGCCTCGTCGGAGACGAGCTCCGAGCCAGGCAATGCCGGGCCGTTAGCAGCGACGGAATCGTGACGGCGATACACTGGAAGCGTTGATGACATCGCGAATGGCACCTGCCCGATCGAGCATCCGTAGGGGCGGTCCCAACGGTATCCAAATGTCACAGGGGGCGCCGGCGCAAGCTTTTCGACAAATCTCCAGCCAGCCGGCGAAGTCACGCGACAAACGGTGCTTACGGTCATGCCATGCAACTGGAGGCTGGACCGTGACATCCTTTGCAGATTTTTCCACGCGATCGAAAATCGTCGATGATGAGGTGCCTTTTGTCGGCGACCCGGCCTATGAGCAACTGGATGGCCCTGCTGCCATCGCCTATCGCCGCGCCGGCGGCACGCTTTTCGATATCCTGGTCATCGCCTCGATTCCCATGATCATCGTCTTGAACCTGCTCGTCTCGCCGGATCCGCAGGCAAAAGACCCGACCGGTCCTATTTCAGTCGCTACAATCACCGGCTCATCGCCGACGGCGACAACATCGCGCCAAATATACCTGTCGTCCATCAAATCGGCCAAGCTGTCCTGCGCCCTTGCGATTTGAAGCGCGCGCCTCAAATCACCAGACGCCACAGTAGCTACGGCGCACGCTTATCGTGCCGATTGAAGGGGTTGGCATACCGTCCCATGCTCCGAAAGCCACGACATGGGTCCATGCTAGGGTGATGGTAGTATCGACCGGAAGACGCACCGTAGCGCGACGGCATTGACCCCTGCGCGCAGTCACGCTCGGGCCCGGCGGGCGGTGACGAGCGGCAGACCGATCACTGCCCGCAATCCCTTGGTCTGGTTGAAGAGCCGGATATCACCGCCATGGTGGCGGGCGATAGCCCGGGCAATCGATAAGCCGAGGCCGACCCCGCCCGTTTCACGATTGCGCGAATGCTCGAGGCGGAAGAAGGGAGCGAACACCTGTTCGCCCGCATTCTCCGGGATGCCTGGCCCATCATCTTCGACGACGATGTCGATGCTCTCCGCCGAGCGCGCCAGTGTTACCCGAGCACGCTCGCCATAGCGTACGGCGTTCTCGACCAGATTGCGGATGGCACGCCGCAAGGCGTCGGGGCGACAACGGTAGCTGATCTTCGGGCCGTCGAGAAAGGCAACGTTCTGGCCGATCTCGACCAGATCGTCACACAGGCTTTCCACCAAGGCGGAGAGATCGACGGTGCGGGTGGTCTCGGCGGTTGCCTGCTCGCGCGCAAAAGCCAGTGCCGACTCCGTCATGGTCTGGATCTCGGCAATGGTCTTGAGCATCTTTTCCTGGATCTCCGGGTCCGAAACAAATTCGGCTCGAAGGCGCAACGAGGTCAGCGGCGTGCGCAGATCGTGCCCGATGGCCGCGAGCATGCGGGTGCGGTCTTCGACGAAGCGCTGCAGCCGGGCCTGCATGCGGTTGAAGGCCTCGGCAGTCTGCCGGATGTCGTCGGGGCCCGACTCCGGCAAAGGCGGCACGGCCTCGCCTCGCCCCAGCAGTTCCGCTGCGCTCGCCAGGCGTCGCATCGGCCGGGCAATGCCCCGCGCCACCAATATGGCGATGACTGACAGCACCAGGGCGGTGATGCCGAGGGAGAGAGCCGATTGCGAGGTCCAGAAGGTGTTGTGATAGTTCTTGGCATAGGCGGCGTTGAGCCACATCCCCCGATCGAGCTCGACGGCCAGCCCCATGCCGATCGCGGTGTCGAGATATTGAAACTTCGCCGGGCGGGCGAGCAGCCAGGACTGGGGTGCGATCTCCATCCAGCGGGCCGGTTCGCTGGCAAAAGCAGCACCGGCTGGCGTGTCCGGGACGGCCGCCATCACCGGGCCGCGGTTCGACTTGGGATGAACAGGCATTTTAGCAGGAGGGAGTGGCTGGTGAAGGCGCACCCAGGCGTCCTTGGCCCACGCCGTCGCATCGACAGGCTCCTGGTCTGACAACCAGAAGCGCGAATAGATCGTGCCGCTAACGGCAAGAATGTCGCCATGGACCGCATCCGGCGTCGCATTCAGCGACAAAGCGAGCGAAGCCGCCCGGCTGAAGAACTCCCCCTTGGCCGCCGCCCGCATGGCCTGGCCGCGCTCATCCCAAGAGACGAGAAAGCCGATGCCCTGCGAGACCGCCAGGGCCAGCAGCATGAATGTGATGATCTGGGCAGCCAGGCTGCGCCGCCACAAGGTCATCATGCCTGTTCGACCTCCGCGGTAAAACTGTAGCCGCCGCCCCAATGAGTCTTGATGAGCATGGGATTTTTCGGATCGAACTCGATCTTCTTGCGCAGCCGGCTGACCTGGTTGTCGATGCTGCGGTCGAAGGTGTCGGCCGCCCGGCCGACCGTGAGATCGAGCAATTGATCACGGCTCAGCACCAGGCCGGCATGGTCGAGGAAGGCCGTCAGCAGCCGGAACTCGGCCGTGCTCAGGGGGATGGCGACACCGTCCGATCCAGCAAGCTCGCGGCGGCCGACATTGAGCTGCCAGCGATCGAAACGCAGGGTCTTGGCCTTCAACGCACCGCGCTGGGGCGGCAGGCTGTTGACCCGGCGCAGCACCGCCTTGATCCGCGCCAGCAATTCGCGCGGATTGAACGGCTTGGTGAGATAGTCATCAGCCCCCATTTCGAGGCCGATGATCCTGTCGGTGTCATCGACCATGGCCGTGAGGAAAATGATCGGCACCACCGTGGTGCTGCGCAGATGACGGCAGACGCTCAATCCGTCCTCGCCCGGCATCATCACGTCGAGGATGATGAGATCGGGCGCATTGCGTTCCAGCAGACGCCGCAACGCCGCCGCGTTCTCGGCCACGCTGACGCGATAGCCATGCTGTGTGAGATATTTGCCGACGAGGTCACGGATGTCACGATGATCGTCGACCACCGCAATATGGGGCACCGATTCCATGCATGACACTCCGACCTAAGGCGACCGGGACAAGGCAGGTTCTTCGTACCGCATCCATCGCTTCCTGTTCCACTCTCCATTGTAATGGCGTCGTAGCGGGCTGGGTAGACCGGCCGCGATGGCAAATCGACTTGAACTGTATCGAATTGTATCCGGCCGATATCGCGCCATAGCTTGTGACACTTTTCCTGCGCCTGCCAGAATTCTGCAGATCTCGCCGCTCGCGCGGCCCCCGGACTCGATGGCGAGAATTTCCTCGCCCTCGAGGAGACATCGACTTCTCGGCTAGGAAACCTCGATCGCGGTCGTGACAGGTTTTCGGCGGCTTCCTCCTTCGAGCATCCGGCACAGCACATAGAAGACCGGTGTGCAGACAAGGCCGAAGGCGGTCACGCCGATCATGCCGAAGAAGACGGCCGTGCCCAGCGACTGCCGCATCTCGGCACCGGCACCCGTCGCCAGGAACAGCGGCAGCACGCCGAGAATGAAGGCGAGCGAGGTCATCAGGATCGGCCGCAGACGTATGCGGGCACCCTGGACCACCGCCTCGACACGGTCGAGCCCCTCCGCTTCGGCCTGGCGGGCGAACTCGACGATGAGGATGGCATTCTTGGCCGCCAGGCCGATCAGGATGACAAAGCCGATCTGGGCCAGGATGTTCACGTCCATCGCGAAGATCAGCAAGCCGCTCACGGCCGACAGCAGGCACACGGGCACGATCAGCAAGACGGCGAGCGGTAGCGTCCAGCTTTCATATTGGGCCGCCAGCAACAGAAAAACGAAGACGACGGAAGCACCGAAGATCAGAAGGCCGGTATTACCGGCAAGCCGCTCCTGGAGAGCCACCTCGGTCCATTCAAAGCCGAAGCCTTCGGGCAGGTTGTCGCGCGCGATCTGTTCCATTCGGTCGAGCGCCGTGCCGGTCGACGTCCCCACCGCCGCGGCGCCCTGTATCTCCGCCGCCGGGTACTGGTTGAAGCGCGGAATGCGATAGGGCCCAGACTTCTCCTGGAAGGTCGCAACGGCGCTCAACGGGACCATGGCACCGCCATCGCCGCGCATCTTGAAATTGCCGATCGAGGTAAGATCCGTGCGGTAGCGCCCATCGGCCTGGGCCCGCACCTGGAAGGTTCGGCCGAGCATGTTGAAATCGTTGACATAGGCCGAACCCAGATAGACCTCGAGCGCTTCGAAGATGCTTCCGGCGGACACCCCCAGCATCTGCGCCTTGATGCGATCGACATCGGCATAGACCCGTGGGGTAGCCGTGTTGAACGGCGAGAAGGCGTTGGCAATCCCGGGCGCCTGCGATGCGGCGGCCAGCACCTGCTGCGCTGCTGCCTCCAGCGCCTGGGGCGACTGGCCATTGCGATCCTGCACCATCAGCTTGAAGCCGCCGGCATTGCCCATCCCACGCACGGAAGGAGGCTTGATCGGGATGATGCGTGCTTCATAGAGATCGGCGAAGCGCGCTTGCAGCGAGCCGATGATCCGATCGGTGGTCAGTTCCTGGCGCTCGCGCTCCGCATAGGGCTTCAGGATGGTGAAGGCGATGCCGCTGCTGGATGCATTGGTGAAGGTGGCACCGTCCAGCCCGGCAATGGCCACGACATTTGCGACGCCCTCCGTGGCAAGGAGCCGGCGCGAGACCTCCTTCATCACCGCATCGGTCCTGCTCAGGGCCGCACCCGGCGGCAGTTGCACCGCATTGATGATGTAGCCTTGGTCCATCACCGGGATGAAGCCGGTTGGCGCGCGCGCAAATTGCCAGCCGGAGAAACCGACGAGGCCGGCATAGGCGACGAGGACGAGAACACTGACACGCAGGAGCCGCCGGGTCATGCTGCCATAGGCAATGGAGAGGCGGTCGAAGCCGCGGTTGAACAGGCCGAAGAAGCCGTGGAGCAGGCGCATCGGCAGGAAACGGCGGTGCGTCTGGTCTCCGGCCGTATGCGGCTTCAGCAAGAGCGCGCACAGGGCCGGGCTCAGCGTCAGCGAAACGAAGGCGGAAATGGCGGTGGCCGCCGCCACGACGACGGCGAACTGCCGGAAGAATTGACCCGAAATACCCGACATCATGGCGGCGGGCACGAAGACGGCGCACAAGACCAGCGTGATGGCGATTAGCGCGCCACCGATCTCGTCCATGGAGCGGTGGGCGGCCTCTCGCGCCGAATGCCCGGCGGCAAGATGGCGCTCGACATTCTCGACCACGACGATGGCGTCATCGACCACGATGCCGATCGCGAGCACCAGGCCCAGCAGGGAGATATTGTTGAGGGAATAGCCCAGCGCCGCCATGACAGCAAAGGTGCCGACCAGGGATATCGGGATCGCGAGGATGGGAATGATGGCGGCGCGCCAGGTTTGCAGGAAGAGGAGCACCACCAGGACGACCAGGCCGATGGCCTCGAAAATCGTCTTGTAGACTTCGCGAACCGACTCCGCGACGAATTCGGTGGGATTGAAGGGAATGGCGTAGCTCAGGCCGCCGGGCATCTCCGCGCCGAGACGCTTCATGGTCGCCGTCACGCGCTCGGCCGTCTCGATGGCGTTGGATCCGGGTTGCTGGAATATCTGGATCGGCTGGGCCGGTTGGCCGTTGAGATAGGCCGTGCCGCGGAAACTCTGTGCCGTCAGCTCGACGCGGGCGACATCCCGGATGCGGATGACGCGTCCCTCGGCATCGGTGCGCACGACGACGTTTTCGAATTGCTCCTTGTCGGTCAATCGCCCGAGCGTTTCCACATTCAGTTCGAAGGCCCCCTGGCGCGGCACCGGCGACAGGTTCATCACCCCTGCCGACACCTGGACATTCTGTGCCCGAAGGGCCGCCACCACCTCGCCTGCCGAAAGATTATGGACCGAGACCTTGTCCGGATCGAGCCACACGACCATGGCGTAATCGCGGGACGCGGCGAGGCGGACATCGCCGACGCCGTCAAGGCGCAACAATGCATCGCGGATACGCAGCGTGGCATAGTTGGCCATATACAAGGGATCGCGCGAGCCGTCCGGGGAGAAGAGCTGCACCACCATCAGCAGATCCGGCGAGGTCTTGCGCACGGTCACGCCGAGGCGGCGGACCTCCTCCGGCAGGCGAGGCTCCGCCACGGCCACGCGGTTCTGCACCAGCACCTGGGCTTCGTTGAGATCGGTACCGAGCTGGAAGGTCACGGTGAGAGTGAGCTGGCCGTCACCGGTCGCCTGCGAGGACATGTAGAGCATGTTCTCGACACCGTTGATCTCTTGCTCGAGCGGCACGGCGACCGTATCGCCCACCGTTTCGGCCGAAGCGCCGGGATATTGGGCCTGGACTACGACCGTCGGCGGGGCGATCTCCGGATATTGGGCCAAGGGCAGGGTAAAATAGGCGGCCACGCCAATGATCACGACGAGGACGGACATGACCGTCGCCAGGATCGGGCGATCGATCGAGAGATGGGCGATGCGCATCCGTCTACTCCGCGAGGCCGGCCGTCTGTATGGCGATGTTGCCCGGTTGGGGCGCGACCTTCTGGCCAGGCCGGGCCCGCAGCAGGCCGTTGACGACGATACGATCGTCGGGGCCGAGCCCGCTGGTCACCACCCGCAACCCATCCGGCCGGCTGGGCCCCAGCCCGACGGTGGTGGCCTGCAGCGTGTTGTCGGCTCCCAGCTTGAGCACGATGCGGGTTGCCTGGTCGGTGAGGATGGCGGTCTCCGGGATCAGCAAAGCCGCATAGTCCCCGGAAGCAGCCATGCGAACCCGGCCGAATTGGCCGGGTGTGATGGAAAGGCTCGGATTGGGAAGCGTGGCGCGGGCGCGGATGGTTCCGGCGCCCGGCTCCAATCGGTTGTCGACGAAACTGATGACGCCACCATGGGACCAGGCCGCCTCGCCATCCGGCCGGGCCTGGACAGCAACGCCCTTGTCGCGCATGGACGGCATGGCTCCTGCCTTCATGACACGCTCATGGCGCAGGAAGTCCCGTTCGCTCATGTCGAAGATGAAGTCGATCGGATCGAGCGCCACTATAGTGGTGAGAACCGTGCCGCTATCGGAGACGAGACTGCCGACATCCAGCCGTCGGTTGGAGACCCGTCCGGCAATGGGGGCTCGAATGGTTGCGAATTCGAGATCCAGTTCAGCCCGGCGCAGGGTGGCCCGTGCCGTCTCGATCGCCGCGTCGGCCGCTGCCTTTTGTTGCAGGCGCTGGTCGAGCGTTGAGCGCGAGACGGCAGCCGTGCCGACCAGTTGACGGGCCCGGTCCAGTTCCTGGCCGGCCAGCTCCGCCTGCGCCCTGGCGCTCTTCAGCTGGGCGTTGGCCATGTCGAGCGAGGCCTGATAGGTGCGCTGGTCGATGACGAAGAGTACCCGGCCTTTTTCGACCAATTGTCCGTCTTCGAAATTGATGGCATCCAGATAGCCTGGCACCCGTGCCCTGATCTCGACCATCGCACTGGCCTGGAAGCGGCCGGCGAATTCCTGTGTGTCGGCGACACGCATTTGCAGGGGTTGGGAGACGACGACCGCGGGTGCGGGACGGATGGATGCCGGCGTCACGGCCGCCCGTGCCTGATAGAGGCTCCATCCGGCGGCGCTCATGCCCACCAGGATCGTCAGGCCGGCCAGCCCTGTGATTGCCTTTATATTCTTCAAGTCCGTGCTCCGCGCCATGCGTGCTGCCGACGTTCCGCCTGCTGCCGGAGCGCCTTTATCGCGGGCCAGATTGATTGAGGCCTGTCTTGAAAGTGTGCCGATCAAGGGGGCAGATTGTCGAAGGATGTACCCGGTTTGCTGCGTTGCACAATTTGCGACAAAGCCGGTATCTTTTGCCCGGGGGTACCTATGGCGTCCGTCGAGCCAAGACAGCCACCATTTAGAGGGTGACTGATGTCCGCTGGATCGAAGATTTGGTTTTTTCTTCGTTTCTGCGACAAATAATCTTATTTCTCGAAGTAAAAATTAAATCGTAACTATCAACATCATCTAAAATTGAACTTGTTCGTTTAGTAAATAATATATAAACAATTTAATATATATATTGATTCAATTTTTATGAAATTAAATCTATTTTTATTTCGTATGGTATGAACAGAATATAACCCTAGGGCATGAAGCGCCGGCAGAAAGCATAAGAAGATGCGACTAGCTCTTTCCTGAGGAAATTTTTGTCGTTGCGGTACCTTGTAAAAATCAGAACACCATCTAAGGTCATCCGCAGCTAGTCTGGGTATAATTCTGCATGAATTATTCAGTTACAGTGTTATGCGGGGCTTGAGAATTTCGTATTGAAAGGATGACATCAACGTCCGGAAGATTGGGCAGACAATTCTCTCTCAACATGTATTCGACTGAGCCGAAAGCAATTTTTTGCTCAAGCCATATGGCGCGCGCCGTTTGTGGACTCAATATCGGGGTGGAAATGTAGTGTAGCTTGATAAGGCGACGCACTGTTATGCGACGAATTCCTGGATTTAGTTGCTTATTAAGATTGGATGCGAGTCTTTTTTCTTTTAGGGATTGCACAGCATCATGATCAGCAGGCGTGTTCTATTTCTGGCAGCACCCATTCTCGCCGTATCGCCGGTTGCTGCAGCAACGCAACCCGAGCAACCCGACATGCCTCCCGTAACAACGCCGTTGGCCGGAGACATCGACGAAATTCTGGCACGCAAGTCCCTCGTCGTTGCCATGCCGGGTTTCCAATCCTTGCCATTCTTCGGAGGAAGCAACGACAGGTCGCAGGGCATCGATGCCGACACCAGCCAGCAACTTGCTGACGCCCTCGGCGTGCAGCTGGTCCTCGACCGGAGTCCTTCCACTTTCGATGGCGCGGTTGCGCTCATCCAGCAGGGCCGCGCCGACATCGTCGTCGCCAAGCTGAGCCGCACCCTCAATCGGGCACGAAACATCAGTTATTCCCACCCTTATGCCCGACTGAGCCATGCCCTGATCATCAATCGGGTCCGCTTCGCGGTCCTCTCGACTGGGCGGCAGCCGGAGGAAGTCGTGCGCTCCTTCGATGGCGAGCTGGGCGTAATCGCCGGATCATCGTTCGAATATTACGCGCGAGCCAATTTCACCAAGGCGAAGGTGCGCACTTTCCTGGCCTGGCAGGAACTGGTCGCGGCAGTGCGAGACGGCCGCGTCGACGCGGCCTACCGCGACGATCTGGAAATCAAGCGGCTGCTGCACGAGGACCCGTCGCTCAGCATTGTGGCGCGATCCGTTACCTTGACCGATCTCACTGACACGATCGCGATCGGCGTGCGCCGAGGTTCCCCCTATCTCCTGGAATTCATCAATCTGTTCCTCGAGTTGTCCGGCCGCGACAAGCCCATGACGGCCGACGAACTGGTGGACCGCTACCTGCACAAGGCCTGACGTCATGAGTTCCGTGTCCGTTTCGAGCGAACATAAACTGTCGACCTGGAATGTCGGCCTGCGGCGCATCTCGCAATCGCCCTGGACGGTCATCGCATCGGTGATCCTCGGTGCCCTCTGCGGCGCGTATCTGCCGGATTTCGCCAAGTCCCTCGCCCCGATCAGCGACGCCTATCTCAATCTGTTGAAGATGGTCGTCTTGCCCTTGATCGTGTCGGCGACGGTCTTCGCGATCAAGTCGATGACCCGGGATCCGCAAACTGCCGCCTATCTTTCCAGGGTTGTATTGGCGATCGTCGTAATATCCGTGGCAACGGTCGCGATCACGGGCATGGTGACATTGCTGCTGAAGCCGGGCGTGATTACCGACGTGCAGGAACGCATCGAGCTCGGCATCGTGCTCAACAGCAGAGGGACCATCGGCACGGACCTGCAGATGACGCTGGCGCCGCCCAGCAAAACGCCCTCGAACGAAGGCGTTTTCTCCGGCCTGCTGGAGTTGATACCCAGCAACATCTTCAATTCGCTGTCGGTGGGCAATACCATGCAGGTGCTTGTCTTCTGCATATTGTTCGGCATCGGCATCGGCCGCGTCCCCGCAGCCACCTCCGTCAGCTTCGCCAATGCACTCGAGACGATCTACCGGGCCTGCCTGATCATGACGGGCTGGTTCAACGTCCTGCTGCCCCTCGCCTCCTTCGCGATCATCGCCAGCCAGACCGCGTTGACCGGTGTCGAGCCGCTGATGCTGATGGTCGGCTTCATCGCCACCTTCGCCATTGCAACGGGCATCATCATGATGCTGTCGCTGCTCGTGGTCTGGTTTCGCAGCGGCGAGAACCTGTGGGCGACCTTCAAGGCCCATCAGCCCCTGTTCATGATCGCCATCGCGACCCGTTCCAGCACGGCGAGCATCCCCTGGATCATCAGCCTTGTCGGCGAGCGCCTGCGCTTCAACCGCATCGTGGTGGAAATGCTGGTGCCGCTTCATGTCACCATGTTGCGCGCCGGGCCCATCATGCTGTTCGTCTGCGGTTCGTTGTTCATCGCCCAGCTCTATGGGCGTTCGCTCAGCACGAGCGATTACGTCTACATCGCCGGTGCTTCGATCCTGGTCGGCCTGACCACTGCCGGAATGAGCGGTGCGGTAACGCTATCGCAGATGGCCATCCTGTGCGCCCATCTGAACCTGCCCTTCGAAGCCCCCTTCGTGCTGTTTCTCACCATCGACGCGCTGACCGACACCATGCGGACGCTGACGATCGTATCGACGATCGCCGCGGCGACGGCCGCGATCGCGCCCAAGGACCTGGCCCAGCATCCGGTCGATGACAGCGAGGAGTACGCGCTCAACCTGCCCAAAGCAGAAGCTGCAGCATGACCGGCCGGCTCCTGCGACCCCGTCTCGGTGTCGTTGGCGGTCTCGGCCCTCTTGCCACCGCGGACTTCTATCGCAAGACGATCGACGCGGTTCCTGCCGAGAACGATGCCGACCATATCTCCATGGCAATCTTGAGCGTGCCACAAATACCGGACCGTTCAGGGGCGGTCCGCGAGGGCAATGACAAGCCACTGCCCTGGCTGATCGAAGCGGTCGAGATGCTCAACAGCCTCGATGTCGAAATCATCGCCATCGCCTGCAATACCGCCCATCACTGGTACGACGCCCTGTCCGAAGGCTCCAGGGCCGAGATCATTCACATCGCCGACGCGGCAATCGACGCGTTGCTTCGCCAGTACAGGGGGAACAAGGCGGCCGTCATGGCAACCCGAGGTACCCTGCATTCGGGGTTCTACCAGCAACGCCTGCAAGAGGCGGGCATCGCTTGCCGCAACCCCATCGGGCCGGCTTTCCAGGACGCCGTCGATGATGCGATCCGGCAGGTGAAATTGGGCAACCTCAAACAGGCAAAACTCGCCTGCGCGGCGGCCTTCGAGCACTGCCGGGAAGACGGACTGGAGGCAGCCATTCTCGCCTGCACGGAACTTCCCATCGCGGCAGAGGACATGGTGCCGGAGGGCATGTTGGTGATCGACGCCTCGCGAGCCTTGGCCCTGACCTGTGTTCAACGACTTCGCAATCCAGATCGCAGGCGCAATGCCGCCATGTGAGGGGCCCGGATGTCTGAGGTTTTCGACGGAGACCCGAGGCCACTAAGCCATTTTGCCGGGCGACAAAGGCTTATGCGTATGCGCTGCCGCCGGTCTCATCGGGTCCATGGCTCGCGGCGCATCGAAGGCCTTCGCACTGGCCGTGAGAACGACGCTGCCACCCCGAGGCCTGTTGGCTGGAGAATCATTCAAATCGAGGGCCCATCCGTCTCAACCGAGGAAGTACAGCATATGTCCACGCGCTACGCCAAGATCGTCATGTGCCTCTGCCTTGCCGCTTTCGCCTTTCTCGTTACGTTTGGCAATATTACCGACTATGGCTCGAACTACGAATTCGTAAAGCACGTCCTGTCGATGGACAGCACGTTCCCAGGCAACAGCTTGATGTACAGGTCGATCAGCACTCCGGTTTTATGGAATTCTTCCTATATTCTGATCATAGCCGGTGAAGGAATTACCTGTATTTTATACTTAGCTGCGACCGCTTCGCTCTGGAAAGCCCGTCACGCGCCGGCAAGAAGCTTCCATGCTGCCAAGAACTATGCCGTCATGGCGTCCACGATCGGTTTTCTCGTCTGGTTCTTTGGCTTCATGGTAATCGGCGGGGAGTGGTTTGCCATGTGGCAATCGTCAACCTGGAATGGCCAGAATCCCGCCTTCAGATTCTATGTCACCATTCTCCTCGTACTGATCTTCATCATGCAATCCGACGAGGACGTCGAACGCCCGACGGCGTGAGAGGGACCTGACCTTTTGCGAGCCAACGGGCTGCCGTCCGGGACGTCACGACAGTGGAATGGTCATGCGCCGATAGATTGTCGGCCGCGGCGCCCCTAGCGCCCTGCCCATTATTTGCCTGGCGAGGGTGAAGACTGGGCATAGTTCGGGCTTGTTCCGGGGGCCGAAGTCTCTTTTGATGACTGGCTAAGAAACATGATGAGGCAGCAGAGTGCTGATCGCCCATTTATCCGATCCCCACTTGCGAGAAAAAGGCCATCTCTATCAGGGGCTTGTGGACTCCAATGCGATGTTCGATCTGGCGATTGAAACGCTCAAAGCGTTCAGGCCGGAGCCAGACATTGTCATCATCGGTGGCGATCTGGTCGATGAAGGGGCCGAAGCAGAATACGAGACCGTCCGGCACGCGCTATCCAGATTGCGCCAGCCCGTCTATGCGATTCCAGGCAACCACGACGAGCGGGAGGCATTCAGGGCCTGTTTCAGCGAAACAGGCCACCTGGTGGCGGCTGGCCCTCTCCATTTCGATACAGGTGGGCGATGGCCGGTCCGTGTGATCGGCTTCGACGTCACCGTTCCCGGCCAGCATTACGGAGAAATCGATGATGCAGCCCTCCTCTGGCTCGAGAAAGCGCTGACGGAACACCCGGATCGGCCGACCGCCATCCTGATGCATCAGCCACCGATCGATAGCGGCATCGATATCATCGATGCCTATAAATGCCTTCGTGGAGAGCGCCTTGCCGAGCTATTGCTCCGCCATGGCAATGTCGAGCGCGTCCTCTGCGGACATATTCATCGTTTCATGCAAGCGCGGTTCGCAGGAACCACGCTCCTGACCGCACCGAGTACCGCAACTTCCATCGCGCTCCGCCTGACAGAGGGCGCCCCACCTGCCTCCTATGTCGAGCCACCGGCCTTCTTGTTGCACCATTGGCGGCCCCGACAAGGCCTGGTGACCCATTGGGTTCCGATCGGACGCTTTCCTGGGCCGATGCCCTTTTTCTGAACGACGACCTCGTTCTACATCCGGTATCCGCTTTTCGGTACGATGCGGCAAAACGTGTTTAGACGGAAACGCTATTTTGCTCTAACTCTTTGATTCGACGCATCTTTGCGATTCTTGGCAATTCCGCCAAATCGCAAAACACTCTAGTCATTTCCGATGTATGAGACCCGATCCTGGGCCACGCTCGCCTGCTGTTCCGGGGGCAGCATCGAAAAGGCCAGATCGACGAGCGCCCGCCCGTTGGGCAGATCCCAGGAGAACCAGGGCCCCGATGGCATCGCCACGGGCGACAGTCCCGTCGACGAGGCAATATAGCCGGGCATGGCCCGAAATCCGGATGGTATCGCCGCCAGACGGGTCTCCTTGCCGCTGTAAAGATCATACACCGTCGACGACGTTCCAGCACTCGCGAGCACGAAACGCCCCGTTGGATCGAAGGAGACGTCCATGACCAGGCCCTTGGCTGACAAGACCCTCTTCTTGGAACGAAGATCCCAGACCATGAAATCAGCCTGTCCGCTGAAGCCATTGTCGGGCATGACCGTGAGAGCGACGTAACGCCCTGCCGGGTCATAACCGAAATGTGTCACGGACCTTGCGGGAACATGATCGATCAGCGTCAGCCGATGCTCCTTCAGATCATAGGTCGCAATCACGGGCCGTTCGGGTTGCTGGCCCGACGACAGCAGCAGGAGCAGCCTGTCTTCGTCTATATATCTTACCGTGAGGGCCTGGGTCGCATCCGGGACGGGGGCAAAACTGGTGCTGTCGAAGGCTTCGACGACACTCCCCGTGCGGGCGTCGAGGATCTGGAGAATTTTCTTGTCCGTTGCGGTTGCATAAAAGAAGCGCCCATCCGGACTGAAGCCGATGTCGAAGATCCATGTGCGCGGGCCGAACAGGCCACCGACAGCCTCATGAGCGATCACGGTCTCGAAGCGCTTGACGCCAGTGGCCACGTCCCATCCCGCGACGGTGCCGTTGCCATAGCTCAACAAGAGGGTGCCATCGGGGCTGAATCTGGCGCCATGGGCCTCGTTTGCGGGATATTCCGTCACCGGGCGCAACAGAACCTGGCGTGATCGAGACCAAAGCTCAAGGCTGGAAGCACCGTTCTCGAGCAAGCGAAACACCGCGACCTGATCACCGTGGATATCGCCAAGGGGCAAGCCGTTCACGGGCAATTTCGACATGCTGGCATGCATGGCGGAGAAGACGGCGAGATAGGCATCCGGAAACGCTTTGAGCGTCGCCTCGCTCGGATCGGCCGGCAACCCTTTCAAGGCGGCAGCCAGCGCGGCTTGCCGGCCCTCGTGGGTCCACAACAGCTTCAGCGACAGGTTCGCCCAATTTTGCGAGACCGCCTGGGCCTCTTGCAAGGTCTGTTCACCATCGAGCTTGAGCTCGCTGGTGAGCGAGGATTTCATCCAGGGTGTTTGAGCCCATGTCGTCTGCTCACCGACGGCGTTCGTCACCTCGCTCATCACCCGCTGGATCGAGTAGCCGGGTGCGAGGACCTTGTGAATGAAAGCATCTGTGAAGGGGCTGAGGTCGCCATCGCCATCCACGGCGACCGAGTTGGGCGAGGTCGAATAGGCCACCATCAGGCCATGGGTCTGCGGCGAAGCGGATTTGGCGACAGGGACTCTGCTGGCCACGACCTGGATGCCGCGGCCGGTCGACACCGACAGGCCTTCACGGCCCTGGCGCGCCAGCGGATTGTTCCGGCAGGCGTCGAGGAATACGAGTGTCGCGGCGGCCCGGCGTTGGAGCTCATCGACGATCGGCTGCACGGGCACAAAGCCCGTCTTGAGATTTCCTGCGTGCGCATTGAGAGCAACGAGGTAGTTCTCATCATCGACCTGGATGCCATGGCCCGAATAATAGAACAGGCCGATGGCGGCGTGCGACATTCGCGCGCTGGCGAGCGCCAGGCAGGCCTGCAATTGCCGGCCCGAGGCATCCGTGATGAGGAAGACCTCGAATCCAAGCCTGCTCAATGCCCCGGCGACGGCGGCGGCATCGTTGGCAGGGTTTGCAAGCGCCGGTAATCCATGCAGATAGGCCGCATTGCCCACGACCAGCGCCACGCGCCTGTCACTGCTATCGCGGCCCGCCGGGATCTGGCGGCAAAAGCCAGCCTCGGGCGAGGCCGCCCTGACTCTCTCGACGATACCGAATTGGAGCAGGATCAATGCAAGCAGGGACAGGCGGGTGAGCAAGTTCGGCATTTCCTGCAGTTGATCGATTGCTTGAGCCCCGCCTCCTTCTATAGCCGCAATTGACTTGCCTCTTCCAGCAGCCAGTTGATTGAGCGGGACGAACGGATTGCGGACAGCGGAAAAGACTGTGCCGAACCGTTGCAGGCCTGCCGCGGATTGGAAGGCCTGCATTCCCGTTCCCGCCTTCGCAGGGCATCAGCAAAAAGCCATATGCGCGAACAAGCCCGCAACGGTCATAAGCGCGACTGCTGAACCGAGATCGATCAAGGTTCAGGATCCTGCAGCGGCACCACCAGGCTTTCATGGACATTCTGAAATGGCAAGTCGCCAGCAGGGCCGAATTCGAGCGCCTGGCCGCCCAGGATCCTGCCACCTTTACGGACCTCGAACACGCCGCGCAGTTCCTATATTTGCAACGCCTGTCTTCGAAAAAATGGGCATCCCCCTTTCGGTACGATGCTCGAGAGAACAACAGGACGGATCAGGTCTTTCGCCAATAAGGGCATCCTTCCGTCAGAACGGCAGGCGCGCATTGTCCTTGACCTCCCTCATGACGAAGAAGGTGCGCGTCTGCCTCACGCCTGGCAATGCGATCAGTTTCTGCCCATGCAACTTGTTGAAATCCGCCATGTCGCAGACGCGGATTTTCAGCAGGTAGTCGAAATCGCCCGCCACGAGATTGCAGTCCAAGACCTCCTTGAGCTTGAGTACCGCTCCCTCGAAGGCAGCAAAGCTTTCGGGTGTCGAACGGTCGAGCACCACACCGACCATCACGAGGGCACCGAGACCGACGGAGACGGGGGCGATCTCGGCACGAACACCGGTGATGAAGCCCTCGTCGAACAGGCGTTGCGTGCGCCTGTGGCAGGTGGCCGGGCTGACATTCACGCGTGCGGCAAGCTCGGCATTGCTCAGCCGGCCATCGCCATGGAGGGCGCGCAATATGTTGATATCGATGCGATCGAGATCGGAGATGGAAGGTTCTTTCATTTATATCCTATTGTTAGGAACAAGTTGCACTCAAATAGTAGTCTGATCGAGATTTTTATAAAAGATGAAGGTGAAATTCGAAAGCACCCTCCAGGACTTTTCGACTAGGCTCGGTTCCTGTCTCATGGAGCCAGTCCGATGTCCCTTCTTGAAAAATTCGAGCGCTATCCGCTGACCTTCGGCCCGACGCCGATCGAGTACCTGCCGCGTCTCACCCAAGCCCTTGGCGGCAGGGTTCAGATCTATGCCAAGCGCGATGACTGCAACTCCGGCCTTGCCATGGGTGGCAACAAGCTCAGGAAGCTTGAATATATCGTGCCGGATGCCATCGCCTCGGGAGCGGACACGCTGGTGTCGATCGGCGGCGTTCAGTCCAACCACACCCGCATGGTGGCGGCGACCGCCGCCAAGATCGGCATGAAATGCGTGGTCATCCAGGAAAAATGGGTGCCGCACTACGACGCCGTCTACGACCGGGTCGGCAACATCCTGATGACACGGCTGATGGGCGCTGACTGCCGGCTCGTCGAGGACGGCTTCGATATCGGCATCCGCAAGAGCTGGCAGGATGCGATCCAATCCGTCGAGGCGGCCGGAGGCAAGCCTTATCCGATCCCGGCCGGCGCCTCGGTTCACAAGTTCGGCGCCCTCGGCTATGTCGGCTTTGCCGAGGAGGTCGCAAAACAGGAGGCGGAGCTTGGCTTCACGTTCGACTATGTCGTGGTTTGCGTCGTCACCGGCTCGACCCAGGGCGGCATGATCGTCGGCTTTGCCGCACAGGGGCGCGCCGATCGCGTGATCGGCATCGATGCTTCGGGTACTCTCGAGCAAACGCGGGCACAGGTACGCACCATCGTCGACAACACCGCGGCGTTGGTCGGGCTCGGCCGCAAGATCGGCGAGCACGAAATCATCATCAACCCGGACTATGCCTATCCGGCCTATGGCGTCCCGTCGGCTGAAACCAACGAGGCGATCCGGCTCGCCGCCCGCACCGAGGCGATGATGACGGACCCGGTTTACGAGGGCAAATCAATGCAGGGGCTGATCGATCTGACGCGCAAGGGCTTCTTCCCCGAGGGCTCACGCGTGCTTTACGCCCATCTCGGCGGCGCACCGGCCTTGAACGGCTACAGCTACTATTATCGCGAAGGCTGACATGGATTGCCCATTCCCGGGCTTGCCGGGAACGACACCGGCGCGAGGGCATGGACCCGGAAGAGACTGGCCTCCGGCTCTCGCGCAACAAGCTGTACGGGACCGTCTCAGCCGCTTGCGGCAAGAAATGGCCCATCGAGATCGCGCCGAAGAATTGCGGCATATGCGCTCCATCGTGGCCCGCGCGATCGGCGTTGCTTCCCGGGAAGCCTTCATAAGTTTGTATCGATCGCAGGCGACACAGCAAACCCGTTCTCATGCAGTTCGATCAGGCGGCACACGCCTGAAGCGATCTCTTCGGGATGATCCTCCTGAAGATAATGCGCACCGCTGCCCAGGTGTACGACCTCGCAATTGTGGAGCTGCCTCGCAAAGCCTTCGGCGAATTCTGGAGAGACGAGTGCTCCCGGCTCACCAACGAACAGGATCTTAGGATAGGAACTCCTGCGCAAAGCGACATGAGCTCGTTCGAGCAAGGTCCAGACGTCGCTCGGCTCGCCTGCAATCGGCAATTCGTTCGGCAGCCGCCAAATCGGACGACGCGATTGCGGGGTTGGAAATGGCGCCCGATAGGCGTCCATTTCGTCGACGCTGAGCGCGCGCTTGATGGAACCGGGCAGGACATGTTCGATGAATACATTGTCGTCCAGAATCAGTTTCTCGCCGATCCCCGCCGTTCGAAACTTCTGGAACAGCGCCCTGGCCGCCTCAACCTGATGAAAGTCATCCCAACTCGCCATCGGACGAATGAATTCCATGAAAGCAAGGCCGCGGACGAAACCGGGCCGCCGCGCCGCAAGTTCGAAGGCAAACGCCGTCCCCCAGTCTTGCGCGACGAGATAGGCCGAGGATATGCCGAGCCCGTCGATGAACGCTTCGAGATAGCGCACGTGGTCGACGAAGCGATAATCGATTTCGGGTTTTCCTGACTCTCCGAACCCGATCAGATCCGGGGCCACGCAGTGGGAACGCGACGCCACTGTTCCGATAATGTGGCGCCAAATGTAGGAAGACGTTGGGTTTCCATGCAGGAACAGCGTGACGGGGGCACTCTTCGAGCCCGCATGGCGATAGGCCATGTGCGAGCCGAGTACCGCCAGACTGGACGTTTCGATATTTGCTGACATGACAAACGCCTCCCCTATATACGTACGAGCGTATTGTGGATTTGACTTATAATACGATCGTGCGTATTGTCAATGCATGCCGAAACCATCGAACAAGAACGAGTTCATCGCAGCAGGAATGCGGGTAATGTTCCGCAAGGGCTACCATGCGACCGGAATACGCGACGTCGTCGCGGAAGGAGGCGTGCCGCAAGGCTCCTTCACCAACCATTTCGGATCGAAAGAGGCGTTCGCCCAGGAAGTCCTCGACCATTACTTCATGCAGACCCAGGCAATCGTCGAAGAGGCCTTGGGCGACCACTCGCTTTCCCCGCGCGGCCGGTTGCTGCGCTATCTCGACATCATTACCGACCGGCTGGCCGCCGATGGCTATTTGCGTGGGTGCCTCATCGGCGACTTCAGCATCGAGGTCTCTCAGGTCAGCGAGCCGCTTCGCGAGCGGCTTGTCGCCATCTACCGCGAATGGCTCCGCCCCTTCGAAGAATGCATCGCGGAAGGGCAAAAAGCGGGGGAGATCGAAGATCGCTTCTCTCCCCAGGATCTGGCGGATTTCCTGCTGACGTCCTGGGAGGGGGCCATTCTCCGCATGAAAGTGGAACAGAGCGAAGAGCCGCTGGAGCGTTTCAAGAAGATTGCGTTCACCAGGATATTTGCAAAGGGATCGTAGGACGTGTCGGACAGGCGGGTCACGGTCCTTTGGACCCGCCGGAATGCTCCCTGTTTGATCCCACGTCGCCTTGTCGTTCTGGCCTTGCTCCGACAGGAAATCCAGGGTGCCGGCCCAACCTGCCGCCCTCTTCGGCGAGCCCTGACGGCCTGACGACCGCCCAGTTGCATGCCGGATTTGCGATCGTTGCGAATGTCGACCCCGCACCAGGGATCAGGCTGCCGAACACTGCCCTGCGTCGGCGGGATCAAGCCGCCGCGTATCTTCCTGCAACCGCCGGACGGAACTTCACTGCCGCCGCAAGGCCCAGCACTACGAAGAACAGCAATGTCAGGCCCTGCGTGATCGTAAAGGGCGGCTCTGAAGCCGTCGGTGCGGCCTCGTGCAGCACACCAACCTTACCAAAGGCCTGGGCGATGGCGACGAAGACCAGAAGGTAGAGGCTGGCAACCATGCCGACGGCATAGATCCAGCGCCAGAAGGCGCCGGCGAGGAGGCGGGTCCTGGCAATGAGTACGACTGCCAGGATGACCAGCGCGATGATAGCGACGATCACGGCCGGCGTCAGGCCGGCCAGCGGCAGGATGAAGCCGGTGGCACTGGTGAGGATGGCGGTGATCAAAAAGAACCATGTCGACCCCGAGCTCGCACGCGAGCGGAAAAGGTCCATCACGGCGGGCACGCCGGCAAGAATCGCGGCGATGCTGATCAAGGTGTGAATGACGATCAGAGTGACGTTAAGTGTGCTCATGGTGCCGGCTCCTGGCTGGAGGAGCAACCCGCCCAAGCTATGCTGGTGCGAAGGAACGGTAGAGCGACGCAGCCATTGTCTTTCCAGAATTGACGCATCGAAACCCCCTCGCTGCGATGATCGCCCCGTATTATCACGATCCGTAAGTAGGCCGTCGGTCCTCACCATCCCCGCCCTACATTGGGAAAATTTCAGGAATGGAATGGTACTATAGAGCCTCTTTCTGGAATTATTCAAACTAAAACGCAACCGCTTGCAATGCAGCCTGAGGCCCTTTCCGTTGAGGGTCAAAATCGCGGCGAATCTCTGTAATTCGCAATCATATCAACAGCTTATTGTAGAAATCGACGTCTGGCCTGCCGATCCAGTAGAATTTCGCTCCGTCATGGGGCGAAAGGATCGACTTCGCAGGGGACACCAGCTCAACCAGGGGATAGCATCGAGGACTGCGCAGAGCTCCGAAAACGGCACAGATATCTCAACGAGCTAGAAAAAGTCCCCTCACCGGAAGGAAACCCCCATCATGGCCAAGGTCCTCGTGCTTTATTACTCGTCCTACGGGCATATCGAGAGCATGGCCAATGCCATGGCAGACGGTGCTCGCGCCGCCGGCGCTACCGTCGACATCAAGCGTGTGCCGGAAACCGTTCCTGAGGACATTGCAAGGAACGCTCATTTCAAGCTCGACCAGGCGGCGCCGGTCGCCGGCATCGCGGACCTCGAACATTATGACGCGATCGTGGTCGGCACAGGCACGCGCTTTGGCCGGATGTCCAGCCAGATGGCGGCTTTTCTCGACCAGGCCGGCGGGCTGTGGGCACGCGGTGCCCTGAACGGCAAGGTGGGCGCGGCCTTCACATCGTCGGCAACCCAGCATGGCGGAAACGAAACCACCCTGTTCTCGATCATCACCAACCTGCTGCATTTCGGCATGATCATCGTTGGCCTGCCTTACAGCCATGCGGGCCAGATGACCCTCGAGGAGATCGTCGGCGGTGCTCCTTATGGCGCAACCACGGTTGCTGGCGGTGATGGCTCGCGCCAGCCCTCCGAAATCGAACTCCAGGGCGCCCGCCATCAGGGCGAAATCGTTGCGCGAACAGCGGCCAAGCTTTTCGACTGATCCGAAAGGCCGGGCCGCATACCCCGCAATTCCAACCGATATTGCCGAGCCAATTCATGCGAAGGCTAAACCTTTGCAAAGGAGAAGCCATGCCCGAGGACTTCGAAGGCAAAGCCGTGCTTGAACCGATGCAGCCTCCCGTGAACCGCACCGGGTTTGCCGGAGGCTTCGACACATGAGAGATTGGAGCCAATATGGGCAAGACGACGAACAAGTTTTGACCTGAAGTCCGCGAGTGGGCCATTCGAACGGTTTTGGATCACAAGGCTGATCTCTCGTCGCGATCGGCAGCTGTTTCATCGATCGCAACCAAGAAAGGTTGCTTGCCGAAGACGCTGCACGGATGGGCAAAGAAGACCGAGGTCGTGCGGCAAGCGAACTGGTCAGCCGAGTGACGTCGTAGAGAAGATAAAGCTTCTTGAACGGGAGAATCGTGAGCTTCGTCAGGCCAACGAGATTTTACGCAAAGCGTCGGCCACAAAGCCAACTTACCCAAGAAACCTATTTGATACAGATATCACGATGAACCGAACGCGAAGCGGACCGCCTGATTGATGGCGCCCGGCAGCACCGACATGTGGTTTTCGCCGTCCTGCAATTGAAAGGATGCCACAAGGCCTGGCACGCCGGCCAGGCGGTGCACCATGGCCCGGGCATTGTCGACGATCCGGCTGTCTTCATAGCCTCGGACGCGGTCGGCCGCGTCAATCGCCCCGACTTGAAAAGGAGCCAGCCGCTGTTCGTACTCGCCGGCCATCACCAGCAGCCGTCCCGAGGGTTTTGCCTGCGTTCGCGCCACGAAGCGTTCGGCCTCGTCCACGATACCAGCCCCTTCCCACCAGATCGCGGGGCTCGCAGCGATCCGGGCCGAGAAGGCTTCGGGCTTGCGAAATAAAGCATGCAGCACGAACAGACCACCGAAGGAATGGCCGAATATGGCCTGCTTCTTTCCGTCGATGGGGACTAGGGATGCGATCACGGGCTTGAGTTCGTCCTCGATGAACGCCAGGAACTGGTCGGCTCCCCCGGTGCGCACCTCGGGGCCATCCTGTGTGTGAGGCGGATAGGTCATGCCGGGTGGAGGACCCATGTCCCAGGATCGGCGGACGCTGTCATAGGCTTCCGGCGTGGGATAGCCGATACCGACCAGAACACCCGGCATGATACCGGTGCCAAGTGGATAGGCCGCCTGGACACGTACGATGTCGACCATCGTTCCAACGATGGCGTTGGCATCGAGGAAATAGAGGACGGGCCACCCCTGTGGCGGCGGTGCTTCCTTGGGAATGCGCAGGAAAATGCGATAGGGCGGCATCTTCGATGCTGGGCTCAGATCGAAATAGATCGTGTCGGCGATAGGGGCTGGTGTGCTCATGATGGTGACCTGCGTGATAAGAGCCAAATCAAGGATGGGCCTCCGATCAAGGATGCCGCCAATCCAGCCGGAATCTGCCGCGGGAAGGCAATGGTGCGGCCGAACCAGTCGGCTGCGACCATGACCAGCCCTCCTATGATGGCTGCCCCTGCCAGTTCCGCCAGGGCCTGACGCATGCCGAGGCGACGCGCCAGATGCGGTGCCATCAAGCCCACGAAACTCAGCGGCCCTACGATCAAAGTCGCCATGGCGGCAAGGAGGGCGCTCAAGCCCAGGGTGAGGACATGGCTGTGCGTAGGATTGAGGCCGAGAGCCAGCGACATGCCCCTGCCGAGCGGCAGGATGGTCAGCATGCGCACGGTCAGCAACAATCCGCCAAAGAGCACTGATGCCGCACCGATGCTCGCAAGAGCTGCCGTGGCATCCACCGAATAGGTCGAGCCCATCATCCAGTTTAATAGCAGCATCGCACGCGGATCCCCGCCGGCCATCAATACGTTGATCATGGCGTCAAACATGGCGCCAAACGCTATTCCGACAATCAACGCTCTATCAGGGCTTGCCTTGCGGTCGAGAGCCAGGATGGCTGCCAGTGCGATGAAAGCGCCGATCGATGCTGCAAGCATTTGTGCGCCTTGCCCGACCGTGGACAGGGAAAACAACGCAACGGCAAGGCCGAAGGCTGCTCCTGCGCTGACACCCAAAACTTCCGGACCGGCCATGGGATTTCCCGTCAGCCGCTGAAGGAGACATCCGGCCAGGCCCAGCATCGTGCCTGCTGCCAGAGCCGCAATCGCGCGAGGTAGCCGCAAGGGCACCAACCTATCGAACTCATGGCCGAGGCTCAGATGCCACCCTCCGCCATCCCTTCCGACCGTGGTGGACAGCACGAGGACGATGACCAAGAGGATCACCAACCCGATGAGACGGTTACTGATTGCGGGAGCAAGGGGCGCTTTCTCCACGAAGGGAGGTGGAGGCACCAGCGGGACACTCCTTTGCCGCACGAGCAAGACGATGAGGAGAGGCGCGCCGAGCAGGGCCGTTACAGCGCCTGTCGGGAGGCTGAGGCCTGATAGCGCGTCTGCCGTCTGAACGCCTTGGTCCACGAGCCACAGAAGGCCGGCGCCCATTGTCGTCGACCAGACCAGTTGGTGGCCCGCACGCCGCGCTCCCAGGGAGCGGGCCAGCACGGGAGCTGCGAGGCTGACGAAGCCGATGACGCCGACCGCACTGACGACATTGACGCTGAGCCCGACGGCGAGCGCCAGCGCACACAGCCTTGCGGTAGTAACGGAAAGACCGAGACTTCGTGCTTTGGCGTCGTCAACCGTCAACAGCGTCAAGGGCCGTACCAGCAAAACAGCGGTCAGTGCGGCCGCCACGAGGACAGGCGCGAGTTTGGCCGCCACCGTCCAGCCCTGTTGGCTGAGCGAACCACTGCCCCAGATGAAGAGCCCGGCTAGATACTCGGTCTTGAAGAGGGTCAGCATGGCCGTAAGAGCCGCGCAGAAGAGGCCTGTGACAAGTCCCGCGAGAGCGACTGAGATCGGGGCGAGGCCCTGTCGCCAAGACAAGGCCAGGACGGCCGTGGCTGCCAGCGATCCGCCTGCCAGAGCCGACCAAACCCGCCCGAAGGCAAACAGCCATGGTGCCCATAGCATCGCCACGCTCAGGGCAAGGCTTGCTCCCGCTTCAATGCCCAACGTGGTCGGAGAGGCTATGGGGTTGCGCAATGAAAGCTGGCACAGCGCGCCGGCCAGCCCCAGCGAGGCTCCGCACAGGAGACTGACGACGAGGCGCGGCAGGAAGCTGTAGGCGAACAGCATCTGGGCCGTGTCGGCGGTGTCCCCCCTCCACAGGGCCTCAAGCCAAATTCCGAAGGGCAGGCGCCCGGCGGCATGCGACCAGCTCAAGGCTCCCGCTGCTACAAGCAGGATCATGGTGAGAGCTGCGGGGCCCCCTCGGCGCGCGTCCTCAACCATTGGCATTTTCGGCAGCTGCAAGATGAGCGCCCAGCAAGGCACCAAAGCGCATCGCGGAAGGCAGCATACCGAAGGCCGACACGGCAGGCAGACGATGGATGCGCCCCCCGCGAACGAACGGCAGGCTATTCCACACCGGGTTGCTTTCGAGGCTTTGCAGAATATCGGGGGCGACCGGTTCCAGGTAGAGCAGCCGGCTTTCCGGATTTATGACGAGATCTTCCAGGCCGATCGTCGAAAAGCCCCAGTAATTGGTCGAGCCAGTCCAGCCATTGGCAAGACCGCATCGCTCGATCACATCCTGGAACAGGCTGCGTTTGCCGTAAATGCGCAGATGCCCCTCATCGAGGAAATTGACAACCAGCAAGGGCCTGTCAGCGGCCCGACGAAGCAGGCCGCGCAGTTGCGCCATCGTCGCCGCACTCTTTGCGACCAAAGCCTGTGCCGGGCCATCGCGCCCGAGCAACGCGCCAAGCCGAAGCGTTTCCCTGACGCTCAGTTCATAGGGACGTCCCCCTGGGGGGCGTAGATGGAGAAGGTCTGCGTCGGTGCAAGGCGTGCCATCACAGGCTCGATTGCGGCCAGATAGGGCGTGGTGATGATCAGATCCGGCGCAAGCTGCGTCAGGAGTTCGAGATTGGGCTCTCGGTCGGTTCCCAGATCGACGATGCCCGGCGGGAGGCGCGGTTCGACCACCCAGTCGTTCCAGGCTTCGACCTGCGGCATGGCGACCGGTGTCACGCCCAGACTGAGCAGGGTTTCGGTCAAGCCATCGTCGAGCGAGGCAATACGCGCGGGATACGCAGCCATTTGCAAGGCCGACGGCGCTGCCGATGCAACACCAAGCCCATACGCGAGCGCGGCCAGCCCTCCGGTCATGAAGCCCCGGCGGCTGCGCGAGAGACATGAAGGTTTGCCGAACTGCAAGACGTCACCAGCGATAGCGCAGGCTGGCGGTCATGACCCGACGCGCGCCCTGGTAGCAGAACCCGGCCTCGCAGGTGGTGTATTTCTTGTCGAACAGGTTACGGGCATTGGCTTGCACATCCCAGCCTTTCAACCCCTGCTTGATCTGCCCGAGATCATAGCTGAGCTTGGCATCCACCAGCGCAACCGCTTCGTTCTTGAAGGAGTTCGTGGCGTCGCCATAGCTTTCTCCGAGGTAACGCAAGCCGAGGCCGGCACCGAAACCTGCCAGGGCAATGTCGCCAGGCGCCTGATAATCGACCCAGGTCGAGAAACTGTTGCGCGGCGTCGCGGTCGGCACCTTGCCGATGGTTCCAACCTCCCCGGTGATCGTCTTCAGATCCAGGAAGGTATAGGCACCGCGCAGGCTGAAGCCGGCACCGAGATTGGCCACGGCCTCAAGCTCGAAGCCGCGTCCGCGGATCTTGCCTCGCTGCGACGAAACATTGTTGATGGAGACGATGCCGCCATCCTGCGTGATGTCGAAGATGGAGGCAGTGACCATGCCGTCGAACCAGGTGGGAGCATATTTGATACCACCCTCGATCTGCCTGCCGGTCGTGGGCTTGAATCCGATTCCGTTGGCTGAACCAAGGTTGGGATTGAAGGAGGTGGAATAGCTGACGTAGGGAGCAAGGCCATTGTCGAACAGATAGGTCAGGCCCACGCGCCCGGTGAAGGCACTGTCGGACTCGCTCTGCCGGGTGTTGCTCACCGGCTCGCGGGTTTGGATATGGGTCCGGGTTTCAACCCAGTCCTGCCGCCCGGTCAGTGTCAGGATCCATTTGTCGTATTTGGCCTGTTCCTGCACATAGAGACCGAGCTGGTTCTGCTTCTGCCTCGTGATGGTGTCGAAGGCTGGATCAATGAACGGCCCAAGCGAAGCGCCGGTCGCAAGATTCTGGTCCGGCCCATCGCCAAAGCCGATGCGGCTGTCGAGTGTCAGGTAGGAATAATCCAGGCCAGCCAGCAGCTTATGCTCGACGGGCCCAGTGGAAAAATCAGCCTGAAGCTGGTTATCGACGGCGAATGAGTCCATAACGTCATGGACATAGCCCAGCGAGCGTTTGGCGATCATCGTCTCTGTATCGACACTGCCGACGCCGGTATAGCGAACCTCGGTGTCGACGCTGCCGTAGCGAAGCTTCTGCCTGAAAGTGAAGGTATCGTCGAACTTGTGTTCGAACTGGTACCCAATGCGATATTGGGTCTGCTCGAGGCTGTTGTAGTCAGGATCGCTTTGCGAATACTGGTTCGAGGGTGAACCGGCCCACCCGTAATAGGGGAAGGCGGCCGGCGTCTTGGCCTCGAGATATTCGCCGAGCAAGGTCAGCGTCGTCTGGTCGTTCGGGCGCCAGGTGAAGGCCGGCGCCAGGCTGGCCAGCTTGTCATCGCCGCCGCCGAGGACGTTGGCTGCCTTCCCGTCCCTGAGGGTTCCGGTCAGGCGATAGAGCAGCGTTCCATCGGCGTCGAGCGGACCGCCAAGGTCGACATTGCCCTGAATGTGGTCCCTGTTGCCACCCTCCAGCGTCACTTCACCAAAGCGCGTATCGACAGGAAGCTTGGAAGTGATGTCGACCAACCCGCCGGGCGATCCCAGTCCGTACAAGGCCGAACTCGGACCGCGCAGCACCGCAATGTTCTCGACATTGTAGGGATCGACCTTGAAGACCGCCATGTTGGCACCGGGAAGGCGCAGCCCATCGCGATAGATACCGTTATAGGTGACGTCGAAACCGCGGATGGAGAAGGAGTTGAAACGGGAGTCGAAACCCGCGGACTCCGTACGCACGCCGGGCGTGTAGGCGACGGCCTGCGTCAAGGATTGCACATTGCGATCGTTCAGCTCCTTGCGGGTGAGCACCGTCACCGATTGCGGGGTCTCGATCAGGGGCGTGTTGGTCTTCGTGCCAGTCGCGCTACGCGTGGCAACGTAACCGGTGCTGCCGTCGCCATTGCCCTGGACCACGACCGGATCGAGCTCGATGGCACCGGAGATGCTGGCCGTTCCGTCCCGGACAATGGGCGCCGTGATCGCGACCGTGCTCGAATTCGTAAAAGTGTAGGACAGGCCCGTTCCACGCAGCAAACGCGAAAGCGCCTGCTGCGGCGTGACCGAGCTGGCGATACCGGGCGATGACTTGTCTCGCGCGATCGCGGGCAGATAGGTGATCTGCAGGCCGCTTTGACGTCCGAACGCCGCCAGGGCCTGGCTGAGCGGTCCCTTTGGGATGATGAATTGAACCCGCGCGACCTGTGCGCTTGCCGGGCTTGGGAGCAGTGTGTGGGCAATGGCGCTCGAAGCTGTCAGGGCAACCCACAACACCCGGCCGGATAGGCTCCCACGCAAGCACCGAGCCAATACCATCGATAACCCTCCTCGTCGACACCGGGGCCCAGCTCCACTCGACGATCGGATCGCGAGCGGGCCCCTTGAGTGAAGACGAATGGAGGGCGCGAAATTTCTCCCCTCTGCGAAGCTTTTTTAAGCGCGCGATATCACGGTGAGGTAAGGGCCGATCGAACGCACCCGGCCTCCCAGCGGGTGCACTACCGCTTCCAGGGCGCGCAGGGGATTGCTGGGATCGAAGACCCCGCTGATGCGGTTGGCGCCAAAACCGGCATCGGCAATCAAGACACGTCCCGGTTGCCAGCGCGCGATCCTTGCCACGACCGCCCGGATCGGCTCGTTCTCGACCAGGATCTGGCCGCTGCGCCAGGTGCCAATCTGCCGGATATCCCGGCTGCCCCGCGTGGCAAGGCGCGTGCGCTCGTCGAAAGTGGCCCATTGGCCGGGTGCCAGCCGGTTACCATCGACCAGACTTGGGCCGGGAAGGTCTATCTCGACCAATCCGTGTTCCACCGAAACCGAAATGAGCCCGGCGTCATTGCCGAGGTCGAAAGCCGTGCCGCGCGCGGTGGCGACCATCTCTGAGGCCGCGGCTCGGAAGGGGCGTGAGGGATCCTTGGCAACTTCAAAAAATGCCATGCCTGCCAACAAGGTGACGGTTCTTTGGCTACTGTCGTAATGCAGAGCGATGGCGCTATCGGGACCGAGCGTTGCCGCGCCACCGTCAGGAAGCGTGATGCGACGGATTTCCGCCGTGCCGGTCAGATGGTCCGCCTGGGCACGAAGGATCAGGCCCGGTAAAGCGAGATATCCGCCAGCCAAGGCCCCTGCCCCGATTATTCCTCCAGCCAAAAGGCTACGACGCGTCAAACCCCTCCGGAAGCGCGGTTCAGCTTGACAACCAGGGGCAAGGACCCGACCGGCGATGCCATATATTTCCGAAACCTCGAGCCATGCCTTCTCATAGGCCGGGCCTCTGGCGCGCCAGCGCCTCACCATCTCCCGGGACACCGGATTGGCCGGATCATTCTGGAGGCGGATCATGAGATCGGCTGCTTCCTCGAACAGCCGATCTTCCTGGGGAGAAGTCTCGTTCATTGATGGTCCTTGGGCTGACGATCGGGCGCCAGCCAGCCACTCCTGACTACATCAATAGAACGGATGAGCGGAAACGATTTTCCCAACACGGACAAGGCTTCACATAATGCCGGATTGGCTGACGCCTTTCACCGCGCCTACGGCGTCGGCCCCGATTTCGGGTTGAAGCCCGACGCTGTAGGTTATTGTCGTCGCATCGTTTTTGCCGAAAATCGGCGCCCGCTCGTTGGCGCGATGCTCTAGGCCTTCTCGCGCAGCCGAGCTCGAACATGAAGATAGGCTTCACGGATCAGCGTCCAGGTCCTGGTTGTCGACAGGTCGAGTTCTCCTGCGATTTGGCTGATCGTCTTCTCGCCCAGGCGGTGCATTTGGAAAGCCCGGCGCGTGCGATCCGGCAATTCCGCCAGCGCGGCTGCCACGATCGCAAGGTTCTGGCGGTCGATGACGATCGTCTCCGGCGACGGCTTGCCATCCGAGATCGCTGCGAAGTCCTGGTCTGCGAGGTCGTCCTTCAGCATCAGCCGGTCGCGGCGCTGCTGATCAATGCGCAGATTGCGTGCAATGCTATGAAGCAAGGCCCGGGGATTGGCATGATCCCCATCGGTGTGCGATCCAACCGAAAGTAGCCTGAGAAACGCTTCCTGCGTCAAATCGGCGGCATTTTCAGCCGTGGCCCCCTTACGCCGCAGCGTGTTGGAAATCTCCTTGGCGTAGCGCTGAAACAATGTGCGGATGTCCAGACCCACTTATTGGTTTCCCCCGAGACCAGGGTGCCGACTTGCCATCAGGTCATGCGGCGAGGCTTGCGGAGACATTTCTTCATCAAGATCCACGCAGATACGGACGAGGGATGACGAAGGGAAGAGGCACGGAGCTTGAGTCACGACATCGGCCAGCTTGAGGGAGCATGCCTCCCTTTGCCATTCTCGGAATTCTCTTGCAATAACAATGTTTTATATAAGTTCTAGACTGGGCACTGATGGCGAGAACCGCCATCGTCTCGGCAATGAAGGCATCGAGGGGCATAGCCACTTCTGCCTCGCGGCTGTTCATCAGGTCGGTACGCACCCAAAGGGGCACGAACTCGAGCACGCCATGGGCACAAAGCCCGCGAATTTCATGAATCCAGTTCCTCGATTGAAGCTAAAGAATTCAATGCGGTCATGCGGGAAAGGCGTTGCCTAACATCGGCAGCCCGCTGACGGATTGATCCTTGGTCGCTTCGTCCTGAAGCATGTCCCAACGCTCCGCGAGCCGGCCGACACCGATCAGGCTGCGATGAGGGCGAAGCGCTTGCGATATTCCGCCGGCGTTACGCCGACATGGCGCGTGAAGGCGCGTCGCAACGTGTTGGCGTCAGCGAACCCGCAATGTACTGCGACCTGTTTGGGGGCTTCGTGCCCCTGTTCGAGCAGCCGCCGCGCCGCATGCACCCGTACCTCCTCGACCCATGTTGCCGGTGTGATGCCGACTTCGCTGCGAAACAGGCGAGCAAAGTGGCGCGGGCTGAGATCCATGCGCTTTGCAAGGCTCGCAACACTATGGCCGTGTCCGGGATTGGCTGCGACCCAACGCTGCAGCTCCTGAAGCGCAGCCCGCCCCGCCGGCACGGCTTCGCCCTTGCGGCTGAACTGCATCTGCCCGCCCGGGCGCTTGAAGAACATCACCAGCTGGCTTGCCACGCGCATGGCAATCTCGTGGCCGAGATCCTCCTCGACCAGGGAAAGGGCAAGGTCGAGGCCGGCCGTCACGCCCGCGGCGGTGCGTAGCGCCCCATCACTGACCTGTATGGCGTCCTCGTCCACCGTGACGCCCGGAAACTGCCTTGCCAGTTGCTCGGCCACAGCCCAATGCGTGGTCACGCGCCGGCCGTCGAGCAAACCCGCCGCCGCCAGGAAAAAGGCACCACTGCATACCGATCCGAATCGTCGGGCCATTGGTGCCCTCCGGCGTAGCCAGTCGACGACGATGCGATCCGTCGGCATCTCGGCTGCATTCGGACACCCGGCCACGAGAAGCGTGTCGATCGCTTCCTCGATATCACGGTCGATGATGCGATCCGGCATCAGCCGCGCCCCGGAGGAGGCGCGGATCGGCCCCGGTTCGCTCGCCGCAATGAGCAGGCGATAGATCTCACGGCCGGCCTGGGCATTCGCCTCGGCGAAGACGTCCAGGGGACCGGAGACGTCGAGAAGCTGCACGCCCGGCAGTGCCACCATCACGATCGTTTTCGCCATGACCTGCATTCACGTCCGCTTCGATCTGAATTTGTCTGCTTTTGAGACATTACATCGATTGCAGACAAACTATCCCAGTTCTAGCCTGCCTGCGAGTAGAAAATACAGGAGCAGGCAATGCCACTCATACCGAAAGAAGCGAAGATCCCCGACAGCACGTTGGCGCGGGCAATCACCGAGTTTATTCGCGATAGTGAGACAGAACTTCTCTTCAATCATTCCAGTCGCGTCTATCATTTCGGTGCGCTGGCGGGCATCCAGAAGGGGCTCAAATTTGATGGTGAGCTTCTCTATGCTGGCGCAATGTTTCATGATCTCGGCCTCATGCCCGGCCATAGCAGCAAGAACGAGCGTTTCGAGGTCGATGGCGCCCATGCCGCGCGCGACTTCCTGAGAAGCCACGGTCTTTCCGAAGAGGAGGCCTACACCGTCTGGACCGCGATCGCGCTCCACACCACGCCGGGCGTGCCGCAGCATATGCACCCCGTCGTCGGCCTCGTGACAGCCGGCGTCGAGATGGACGTGCTTGGGCTCACCTACAGTCACTATTCCGATGCCGAGCGTGAGGCCGTCGTCAGCGCCTTTCCGCGTACGCCGACATTCAAGGAAGACATCATCCAGGCCTTCTACGACGGCATCAAGCACAAGCCGCAGACTACTTTCGGCAACGTCAAGGCCGACGTCATCGCCGACAAGGAGCCCCATTTCCACCGCGGCAATTTCTGCAGCGTCATTCGCTGCTCGCACTGGCACGGTTGAAACGGCCGCCGCCATCAACACGCTGTGCGGCTAGAGCGTTTTACGATGAGACGGAAGCACCAAGAGTCGCAAATACGCTTCGAAACAAGGGGTTAGGGCAAACAAGCATTCAAACCTGAACGCGCTTTGGCCTTTGACTGGGAGACCAGCATACCCACAATTCATCGCCATCAGGCGACTGCCTTGACGCCGAGCAGTACATCTCGGGTCTACCCGATTTGGGACCTGCAGGCCGGAATTCATTTCGGGGGCTTGGCGTCGTGACCTCACTGTGCGAACTGGCGCGAAGTGGCTGATGAAGCTTTAAAGTCCCGATGGCCCACCCTTTTCCAGGCGAGCCATCGGCGTGCCGTCCATCTTACTTCGGCGCGCGGATCGTCAGCGCCGGATTGTGGGCGAAGAAATTATGCGGCTCGATATGGATGGTCTTCCATTCGGTCGACATCACGGGCCAGTCCTCCATGCGCGGGATGTGATGGAAACCGGCGGTGAACCAGGTCACGATATCCTTGCCCATCAGAGGTTTGTTGGCCTTGACCCATTGAGGCAGCGTATCGGAGCCGTCGCTCTGCATGGCAAACTTGCCGCCGGCATATTGCTGTTCGGGGTTATAGACCGTGTTCCAGACCGAATACTCGATATAGGCGTTGCGCTTCATCGGCGGATCGTTGGCGAAATCGAACGGGCCGTAGGCGACATCACCATGGTGGATCATCCATCCCGGCTCCTGGCCGAGATAGCCTTTGCGAGAGGGATCGGAGATCATGAAGTAGCGTGGTTTCAGTGCCGAAAGCTGGTAGCGCGCCTCCAACTCCGTTTTCGGCATGGTGTGCTGGACTGTCCACATCGATCGGCGCGGGCTCTTCGGGTCGAGCTTTGCGGGAACGATGTCCATCGTGCCGAAATGATTGATCGACTGGTCGATGTCGAAGTCGATCCGGAAGTTGAAATAATGGTCATGGTTTGCGGCCACCAGGTTCGGCGCGATCAGCGTGCCATGGGCGGTGTCGCTGGCCGCCGTCGGATCTTTCATCGAGGTCGATGCCACGCCCTTCACGGCGTCGAGGCCGGTCGCTCCGATCATGATCCTGATCTGGCCGTCCTGTTGCAGACGATAGTCGATCAGATAGTCGTAATTTCCAACCTCCGAGGCTGTGCGCATTACCAGTTCGGTGGCCGGCCGGCCTTCCGCGGGAAGCGGTTTTTCCGGGCTCTGGGCGAAGACTTCGAAATGGCGCCATGCCGGGTCGCCGATGCTGCGTTCGAATATGCAGATGGCGTTGGGTATGGTTAGCGGATTGCCCTTGTCGTCGGCAATGGTTGCCGGCAGGAAGGTCGCATGGCTCGGGCAATCGACGCCCGCCCGCAATGGGCTGAGGAACAAGCCAAACCCATACTCGCCGCTGTCCATATAGGTGCGCCAGTACCAGCCTTCCGTTGGATCCATGTAAGGCACGAACACTTCCGACAGGTGCGACTGATAGATCACCGAGCGCCATTGGTCCCCGTCCCTCACATCGAGGTTGGACACCACCAGGCCTGGCCGCTTGTCGACCCGGAAGTTGAAGCGCCACATGTCCCATTCGAGATGGCTGCCGGTGATCTTGTAGTTGGGCCCGCCCGGCTGCGAGAGGGTTGCCGGGCTCATTTCCGGACGGAGCGGCTCGCGCGCGGCCACCTCCTTCTCGGTATAGCCCCAATTGTCCTTGGGGCCCTCGATCACGCCCGTATCGATGACACGAAGCACCTTCTTCTTGCCGACGTCATAGACGGCGAAAAGACCTTCGATCGGCTTGGCGTAATAGTTGGAGCCTTCGGGAACCCGATAGCACGGCACCTTCATCAGACGGGAGTCTCGATACTCCTCAGTGAAGAAATTGCCTGCCGTCAACGGCAGGCAGAACGCCTGTTCCGGCGCCAAGCCGCGCTTTTTCAGGCCGGCGATCATATCCGGATCGGCCAGGGCGCCCTGGAGAGCGCCCATGAACTCGGTGAAGAGCACCATCGGCTGTCCCTTGATCGGCGTCGTGCTTTCGACCGTTCCCCTGGTGATGTTGACCACGGCTTCCTTGAAGCCTTGGGGACTGGTCAACTGTACATTGGCCTCGCGATCGAGCAGGTCTCCCTCCTTCCAGGAGAGCACCTTTTCCTTTGCAGGCTCCTTGAGCTCGATCAGGGGAAAGAGAGTGTTGTCGTCGACAACCTTGCCTTCGCGCAGGATCTTGTTGATCTTCTGATATTCTTCCGCGGTCAGTCCATCCAGCGGATGGGCCACTGCGGCAGAGGCGCTGAGCGCCATGATCACGCTGGCGGAGGCCAGATATTGTTTTAGGTTCATTGCATCCTCCCTGTCTCGATGTTCTTGCTGCCTACGCGAATACCACCTGGATATCGGTGTATTCCTGCAGTCCCTCCTCGGCGAATTCGACGCCCAAGCCTGAAGCCTTGACGCCACCGAACGGCGCGTTCGGTTGAATGGCGCCGTGCTTGTTGATCCAGACGGAGCCGCATTGCATGCGGCTCGCCACCGCCTTGGCCGCCGCGATGTCGGATGACCAGACCGAGCCGCCGAGGCCATTGGCACTGTCATTGGCAAGGTCCACGGCTTCGTCCACGGTCCTGTATTTGATGACAGGAAGCGCGGGCCCGAATTGCTCCTCATCGACCAGCGGGTCACCATTACGCAGGCCCGCCACGATCGTCGGCGGAAAGAAGAGCCCCTCGCCGGGCTCGCCGCCCAGCAGCACCCGGCCACGCTCCCTGGCGTCCTTGACCAGGCGCGAGAGCTTCTCGAACTGCATGCGGTTCTGCACGGGACCGAGCACGCTGCCCTCGTCCATGCCGTTGCCAACCGGAATGTTACGCGCATAGGCGACAAGCGCCTCGCAGACAGCGTCGTGGATGGATTCATGCACATAGAGGCGCTTCATCGCAGCGCAGGTCTGGCCGTTATTGATGAACGCGCCCCAAAACAATCCTTCGGCGATCGCCTGCGGATCGGCGTCCGACAGCACGATGCCGGCATCGTTGCCGCCCAGTTCAAGCGTCAAACGCTTCATCGTCTCGGCAGCCGCGCGTATGACCTTCTGGCCGGTCGCGCAGGAGCCGGTAAAGACGATCTTGCGGATATCGGGATGCGCGGACATGGCCGCGCCGATGTTGAACGCGCGGTCGTCACCCGTGACGACATTGAGCACGCCAGGTGGCAGTACTTCGTTCATGATCTCGACCAGGCGAAGCGTGGCGAGCGGCGTCAGGGGCGAGGGCTTGATGACGACGGTGTTGCCGGTGCGTAGCGCCGGCATGACATGCCAGATCGCAATCATCACCGGGAAATTCCAGGGCGTGATCGAACCGACGACACCGAGCGGCTTGCGGTGTAGTTCGACGCGCCCGTCACTATTATCCTGCAGGATTTTCGGCGATAGCGAAAGCCCCGTCGTGTATCCGGCCCAGGCGACGGTGCCGCCCAGTTCCCAGCGTGAGCCGAGGCCGTTCAGGGGTTTACCCTGCTCGAGCGTAAGGATATGCGCGAGTTCCTCGGCATGGGCCTCGATCTGCGCGGTCACGGCGGCACAGGCAGCCTGCAGTTCCTGATCGCTCCTGGCCGACCAGGCCGGAAAGGCCGCCTTGGCTGCCGCTATGGCAGCGCCGAGCTCGGCCGGCCCCATGTTCGGCGCCCGGCCGGCCTCCGTTCCTGTCGCGGGATTGAGCACGCTGAAGCTGTGCTCGTCGCCGATCGGCTTGCCATGGATCGTCGCAGTCTGGACGGTCATTTCATTCCTCCCCGCGGAGCCCCGGAGCCGGGACTTGTTTGACGGAGAAGGTAAGGGAAAGCGGGTGCTTCAAGCTTGGGCGGTGCCGTCGCGGCGATTGGACAAACCCGTCAATGGCAACGTGCGACTGCTCCCGGCGTCACGCCATATTTCTTCCGGAACTCCCGGTAGAAGTAGGATAGGTCGTTGAAGCCGACATCATAGGCAATGGCGGCGATGCCGCTCAGCTGCGCGTCCCGGGGCGTTGCCAGCCGCGTCTTGGCGAGATCCAGCCGCCGATTGAGAAGCCGGTGGCGCGGCGTTTCGCCGAGCGGTTGGAAATGGCGTTGCAGCATGCGTTCCGACACGTTCAACCGTCGCGCCAGTTCACTGGCACCAAAGTCGGGATCGGCGCAATGCCGGTCGATCATCGTCAACGCCCGCGACAGAAGGGTTTCCGCCGATCGGACATCGCCGTTCCTTTTGCTCCCCCTGAGGTAGGCGCCCAGCAGGCACAGGAAGGCCTCGCTGAGTTGCTGCGCGACGGATGGCTCTTCCAGCAGCTTGGCGATCACCGCCCGCATGGCCAGCCACAGGGGATCATTCCGGCTGATGGCGACGCCACCCGTGCAGGCCTGGCCAAACCGATGCAGCATCTCCTCGCGCGGCATGTGAATGGAAATCTGGTTCGACCGTGCACCGTCATAGACGAAGGAGGATGGCTTGACGGAATCGACAAGGAACATGTCGCCGATTGCAAGGTCTGTCGGTCGTTCGCCCTGTTCGACGCGGCAATGGCCCTCGTCCTGGATCAGCAGGAACAGATGCTCGCCCGGGTCCTGCCGGATCGCGCGCGCCCCGCGTTGGACATGGCGTGCATCGAGCGCGACGATCGCCGTATCGAAGAAACCGACGCGGCGCGTGGCGACATCCCCAGCCACCAAGCCGGCACGCGTCATCGGCTCCAGATCGAAGGCGCCGCAGGTTTTCCGGATTTCGGCCTGCAAGAGTTCCACCGCCATTGGCCTGTGGGTCGGCGTCATCAAGGGCTGCATCGTTCCCTCCCTAGAGCAAAGTGCGATTTCTTCTAATCGCACTTTCTCTCTATCTCTTTGTTTTGTCGCGTTTTCTTCATCTAAAAGTCCAGAAACTTTCTGGAAAACGCTTCAGTATTTGTGGAATGCTCTGTTCTTGTTTTTCAGCTTCGCTCTTCCATCGCCCCAGCCCAATTGCCGGCAACGACCGCACGCCTGAGAAGGCCGCATGGTGGCTCTGCAAGACCTGCCGCCGCCAGGCGGTCGAGAGCCGCACCAACATCGGACAGGCCACGACGTTCGGCATAGTGCATCGGGCCGCCCCGCCACCGTGGAAAGCCGTAGCCATGGATCTCGACCAGATCGATGTCCGAGGCTCTGAGCGCGATCCCTTCCTCCAGGATCTTTGCCGCCTCATTCACCATCGGCAAGACGATGCAGTCGGCCACTTCGCCATCATTCCATCGTTGCTGGCGCCAACCCTTGGCCTCCTCTGCGACGACATCGTCAACCGTTCTCGACGGCTGAGGCGTGCGCGTGCCCTCGGCATAATCATACCAGCCGCCGCCCGTCTTCTGGCCAAACCGCTCCATGGCACAAAGCCTGTCTGCGATGGGTGCGAAGGGGGCCTCCCCCCTGGCGCGAGCCGCGCGGCGCTGAAAGGCAGCGATGTCCAGGCCGCCAAGATCCTGCGCCTCGAAGGGGCCCATGGGCAGCCCGAAGACACGCATGGCGGCATCCACCATCTGGGGCGTCGTGCCGGACAGGAGAAGCCGCTCGGCTTGGGCGCGCATGACTTTCAAGATCCTGTTGCCGATGAAACCGTCGCAGATGCCGGCCCGCACGGGGATCTTGCCCAGCACGCGTGCCAGGGCAAAGCTGGTGGCCAACACAGCAGGCGCCGTCGCATTCGTCGGCACGATCTCCAGCAGCTTCATGACATGGGCCGGGCTGAAGAAGTGCAGCCCGAGGAACCGCTCCGGCCCGGCAATGCCGTCTGCTATTCTTTCGGGATCGAGATAGGAGGTGTTGGTTGCAAGCACGGCATCCGCGCGGCAGACGCGCGCGAGTTCGATGAAGACCCTGCGCTTGACGTCGAGATCTTCGAACACGGCCTCCACGACGAGGTCGACATCGGCAAGAGCGGCATAGTCCGTCGTGCCCGTCACCCCAGCAAGCCTTTCAGCCGCAGTTTCCGGGGTGATCCGGCCACGTTTGGCCGAGCTGTCGAAGATCGCGCGAAGATTGGCAAGGCCGCGTTCGACCACCTGATTGTCACGTTCGACCAGCGTGACGGGATGACCGGCATCGCGAAACGCGGCTGCAATACCTGCCCCCATCGTCCCGCCCCCGATAACGGCCACGGAGCGGATCGTACGGGGCGAAATGCCGTTCAGTTGTGGAGGACGCGGGGCCGCTCGCTCGGCGAAGAAGACATGTCTGAGCGCAGCGGCCTGTGTCGAACCGCGAAGTTCGAGAAAGGTCTCCCGTTCGAACGCCATTGCCCGGTCGAAATCCACCTCCGTGGCCCTCCTCACGCAGGCGAGTGCGCGAAGCGGTGCATCTTCCCGTTTAGCGCGGGCACCGACGGCTCCTGCCGCCGTTTCCCAGAAGTCCTCGTCGACGGCCCGCACATCTCGCTCGCGAAGTGGGAGCGGCAAGGATTGCTGTACTGCTGTTCGGGCAAAGTCGACGGCGCCGCTTTCGAGATCTCCGTCGATGATCGCATCGACCAGGCCCTGCTGGCATGCCTTCGGCGCAGCGACCGGGGTTCCGGTCGTGACCATATCGACAGCGAACGCCGGATCAATCACACGCGGAAGGCGGACTGTGCCGCCGGCGCCCGGCACGATGCCGAGCCGCACCTCGGGCAATCCCAGGCTCGCGGGAGCGGAAGCTACCCGAAAGCGGCAGCCGAGCGCGACCTCCAGCCCTCCTCCGAGTGCACTGCCGTGAATCGCCGCGACCCAAGGCTTGAATGCGGCTTCGATCCGCGCAACGAGGTCCGGGAGATGTGGCGGAAGCGGAGGCTTGCCGAATTCGCCGACGTCCGCACCGGCAATGAAGGTGCGCCCCGCACAGATCAGAACAACCGCCCGCACCGCACCGTCGGCGTCCAGCGCTTCGGCGGCTTGCCATAGATCCTGGCGTAGCCTCTGCGAGAGAGCATTCACGGGAGGATTGTCGACTGTGACGATGGCAATCTCGCCATCGCGCGTGATGGATACGGTCATCGGCTGGATCCAAGGTGAGTATAACGAATTCGCACATCGACGATCTGCCTACCGACTGATCCATCGGGCAACCAAGCATGGTACGGTCGTTGTCTGCGGTCGTGCACTTTTGCAAGAGCGCGGACAACGGTGTTCGATCCGCTGTTACGGACTGGCGGACCACCGCCTCTATCCGGACCGCGAAGGCCCCTGCCCTTCGAAATTTCGGGACCGCCGCGATCCTGCTCCGCGTCCAAGGCCCTGCCGCGCATAGGTCGGCAGCGGTCAAACCAGGCGTTCATCACATTGTCCTCCCGAGACGCAGCTTTATAATTGACCGGCCGGTCGGTATATGCAAGAGTTTTGTGAACCGCCGCTCGTTACGGTGGAACTGGAGGAAACATGGTTGCATCGGACACCGTCCTGGTGGCGTTTGGCGATGGCGTCCTGCGTCTGACGCTCAACCGGCCGGACAAGCTCAACGCCTTCAATGAGGAGATGCATCGGGCGCTGCGCGCCGGCTTCGAGCGGGCCCATGAGGATGCCTCGGTTCGCGCCGTGCTGCTCACCGGTGCCGGCCGTGGCTTCTGCGCCGGGCAGGATCTCGGCGATCGCGATCCACGCAAAGGCGGCGCGCCTCCTGATCTCGGACAAACTATCGAGGTCTACTACAACCCATTGGTCCGCCTCATTCGCAGCCTTGAGAAGCCGGTGATCTGCGCCGTCAATGGCGTGGCAGCCGGTGCGGGCGCAAATATCGCCTTCGCCTGCGACATTACGATAGCCGCGCGTTCGGCGCGGTTCATCCAGGCCTTTGCGAAGATCGGTCTCATCCCGGACTCGGGCGGAACGTGGAGCCTGCCACGCCTGCTCGGAGAGGCTCGCGCCAAGGCACTGGCGCTGACAGCCGAACCGCTGGACGCGCAAACGGCAGCGAGTTGGGGCCTGATCTGGAGGGTCTGCGATGACGACGCATTGTTCGACGAGGCGGTCGCCCTCGCAAGCAGGCTGGCAGCAGGGCCGACGAAAGGCCTGGGCATGACCAAGCGCGCAATTCAGGCGGCGGCAACCAATTCGCTGCACCAACAATTGGAACTGGAACGCGACCTCCAGCGTGAGGCTGGGCATAGCGCCGACTATGCCGAAGGCGTTGTCGCATTCTTGGAAAAACGCAAGCCGGGGTTCCAAGGACAATGACAACAGCGGATGTTTCGACGGCACAGGAACTCGCCAAAGCCTGTGCCGATGCCATGTGGGAAGAAGACGCCGCGACCCGTCACCTCGGCATTGCGATGGAACGCGTGGCACCGGGTATGGCGGTGCTGTCGATGACGGTTCGTCCTGAAATGACGAATGGCCACCGAACCTGCCACGGCGGCTATATTTTTGCGCTGGCCGACTCCACCTTTGCCTTTGCCTGCAACAGCTACGATCAGCGCACCGTCGCTCAACACTGTTCGATTACCTACATTGCGCCCGCCTTTGCCGGAGATTGCTTGACGGCGACAGCGCGCGAGGTTTCGCGCCGGGGACGCAGTGGCCTCTATGACATCAACATCACCAACCAAAACGGCGACCATATCGCTGAATTTCGCGGCCATTCGCGCACCATCAAGGGCACCCTGTTGCCAGGGCGGGAATAGGCCTGCGGTCGAAAATCTCGGAGGAAACGACAAATGGAAGACCTGGCCCCTCGTCCCGGCGATCTTGACGCCATCGAGACTGCCTCGCGTGACGAGATCACCGCCCTTCAGCTCAGACGCCTGAAGTCGACGCTCGACCATGCCTACCGGAATTCGCCTCACTACAAAGCCACCTTCGCCGCGGCTGGCGTTCATCCCGACGATCTGAAAACGCTGGCGGATCTGTCGAAGTTTCCCTTCACGGTCAAGAAGGATCTGCGCGACACCTATCCTTTCGGCATGTTCGCGGTCCCACGCGAGAGACTGGCACGCATTCATGGCTCCTCCGGTACGACCGGAAAACCAACGATTGTCGGCTACACCGCAAATGACATCGAGATGTGGGCCACCTGCGTGGCGCGATCGATCCGCGCGGGCGGCGGACGGGCCGGCGATATCTGCCATGTCGCCTATGGCTACGGCCTGTTCACCGGCGGCCTCGGCGCGCATTATGGCGCCGAGAGACTGGGCTGCACCGTCGTGCCGATTTCCGGCGGCATGACCGAACGCCAGGTCACCTTGATCCAGGACTTCAAGCCACGGATCATCATGGTGACGCCATCCTATATGTTGTCGATTCTCGAGGAGTTTCGGCGCCAGGGCCTCGACCCGCGCTCGTCCTCGCTCGCTGTCGGCATTTTCGGCGCGGAACCATGGACGAATGCCATGCGTAAGGAGATCGAACAGGACTTCGACATGCATGCCGTCGACATCTACGGTCTTTCAGAGGTGGTCGGCCCCGGTGTCGCCAGCGAATGTGTGGAAACCAAGGATGGCCTGCACGTCTGGGAAGATCATTTCTACCCGGAAATCATCGACCCGGAAGCCGGCGAGGTATTGCCGGATGGCGAGATCGGAGAACTGGTCTTTACATCGCTCACCAAGGAAGCGCTGCCGATCATCCGCTATCGGACGCGTGACCTGACCCGGCTTCTGCCCGGCACGGCTCGATCGATGCGCCGCATCGAGAAGATCACCGGCCGCTGCGACGACATGATGATCCTGCGCGGCGTCAATGTCTTTCCGACCCAGATCGAGGAGCAATTGCTGAAATGTACGGGGTTGGCCCCGCAATTCCTGATCGAGCTGACACGCAAGGGCCGCATGGACGAAATGGTCATTCATGTAGAAGCGATGCCGCAGGCAGCCAATTCCGACGCCCGGCTGGCCGCGGCGAAGGATCTGGCACACCGTATCAAGAGCGTGGTCGGCGTCAGCACGAAAATCCTGGTTGGCGATCCAAACTCCCTCCAGCGTTCGGAAGGCAAGGCTAAACGCGTGATCGACAACAGGCCGAGGGAATAAGGCCGCTGGATTGGCTCATTCTTTGAAACGACTGAACGGCACCGGCGGGCTGGCCCGATAGCCAGACTTGCATCGCCCGACAAAAGCATGGTCGATGTTCACGACGGAGGAGGAGCACATCGACGACATTGATTCGGCGGAATAGAACGTCGGCAGCGATTGCAGGTGAAGGATACGAGACATGGCGCGAACAAGGGCGGCCGATTTCGACGACAAGCGCCGCAGCATTCTTGAAAGCGCAGCTGCCGTCTTCGCCAAGCTCGGCATGGAGCGAGCGTCGATGGCGCAGATCGCCCAGGAAAACAATGTCTCCAAAGCGTTGCTCTACCATTACTATCCGAGCAAGGAGTTGCTGATCTTCGACATCGGTCGCACCCATCTCGTCGAACTAGAGGCCGCGATCAGCAAGACCGACGATCCGGCCCTGGAGCCGCGCCAGCGTCTTCGCAATCTGATCGGCAGCGTCCTGGAGAACTACCGGTCGGCTGCGGATTTTCATCAAGTGCTTCTCAATGCGACGGGATCGCTGCCCGATAGGCAGCGTGCGGAACTCCAGCAGATGGAGCGCCGTATCGTGAAAGCCTTTTCGGACGTGCTGATCGAAATCAATCCGGCGTTGGCGAAGAGCAAAGCGGGCGTCACGCCGGTTACCATGTCCCTCTTCGGTATTTTGAATTGGGTCTATACCTGGTTCAAACCGAGTGGAGCGCTGAACCGCGACGGCTATGCCGACATGGTCACCACGCTCTTTCTGAACGGCGCAGAGTCGCTTGGCCGCTAAGGCATCGACGAGGCGAGAAGCGATTTCGAAGCCACCTCTTCGCCCCTGCGCATTACACCTGCCTGCTCGAACTCGATCTCACAGGGTCTTGGCTACCATGGTCAGGACATCATATTGGGCGACCACCTCTGCATCCTGGTTCGATACCATGCAATCCCAGCGCACTTCGCCATAATCTTCGGTCTGGCGAGGATTGATCTGCTTGCAGGTCAAGGTCACCCGCAGCGTGTCCCCCGGATTGACCGGCTTGAGGAAACGCAGACTGTCGACGCCATAATTGGCGAGTACCGGTCCCGGCGCCGGATCGACGAAAAGGCCCGCCGCGAAGGACACGATCAGATAACCATGTGCCACGCGCCCGTCGAAGAAGGGATTGGCCTTGGCAGCGGCCTCATCCATATGGGCATAGAAGGTATCGCCGGTGAAACTGGCGAAATGCTCGATGTCCTCCAACGTTACGGTACGGGCAGCTGTGACCATCTGGTCGCCGATTTCCAGTTCAGCCAGCGATTTGCGGAACGGGTGAACACTGTCCTGCTTCACCTTGGCGCCCTGCATCCAGCGGCCGGTCACTTCGGAAAGCAGCCAGGGGGCCGCCTGCACGGCGGTACGCTGCATATAGTGCTTCACAGAACGCATGCCGCCGAGTTCCTCGCCGCCACCGGCGCGTCCGGGTCCGCCATGCACCAGCCCAGGCAATGGCGAACCGTGACCCGTCGAGGATTTGGCGCTGGCCCGATTGCCGATCAGCAGGCGGCCGTGCCACGGCCCCAGCGCCTGTACGGCCTCGCGCGCGAATACGGGATCGTTGGTGAATACCGAGGCAACCAGGCTGCCCTTGCCGCGCCGGGCCAGCGCGGCCGCATCCTCGATGGTCTCGTAGGGCATGATCGTGCTGACGGGGCCGAACGCTTCCACATCGTGAACCGCCTGCGCCGAGGCCGGCTTGTCACAATAGAGCAGCACCGGATTGAGGAAGGCGCCTGCCTCGGCGTCACCCGATATGATGGTCGGCCGGTCGGGATCGCCGATGACGATCTCGGCATCGCGCTGCAGGTCCTTGATGCGCTGGCGCACCTCGTCGCGCTGTGCCAAGCTCGCGAGGGGGCCCATCCTGGCCGTATCCTCGGCCGGATTGCCAACGGCCGTCTTCGCTAGCCTGTCGCCCAGCGCCTTGACCAGTGCCTCGACACTGCGGTGCGGCGCGAACACGCGGCGGATTGCCGTGCATTTCTGGCCGGCTTTCACCGTCATTTCGCGTGCGACCTCCTTCACGAACAGGTCGAATTCCTCGGTGCCGGCCACGGCATCAGGGCCGAGGATCGCGGCATTGAGAGAATCCGCCTCCATGGTGAAGCGTACCGAATTTTCCACGATCGAAGGATGCGATCTCAGCTTTCGGCCGGTCGCTGCCGAGCCGGTAAACGTCACGACGTCCTGGCAGTCGACATGATCGAGGAGATCTCCAACCGAGCCGCTGATCAGTTGCAGCGCGCCTTCCGGCAGGATGTTCAGGGCGATGATACGGCGCACCATCAGTTCAGTCAGATAGGCGGTCTGGCTGGCTGGCTTGATGATCGCCGGCATGCCGGCGAGCAGGGTCGGTGCGAGCTTTTCGAGCATGCCCCAGCATGGGAAGTTGAAGGCATTGATGTGAATCGCCACGCCTTCCAGCGGCGTCAGGATGTGCTGGCCGGAGAAGCTATTGTCACGCGACAGGGCTTCCACCTCCCCATCAATGAGCGTGCGCGCATTCGGCAGCTCGCGCCGGCCCTTGGAGGCGTAGGATAGCAGCGTGCCGATGCCGCCCTCGATGTCGATCCAGCTATCGGTACGGGTCGCGCCGGTTGCGGTCGACAGTGCGTAGAATTCTTCCTTGGCTTCCATCAGCGCCTGCCCGAGCGCCTTCAGCATCAGGGCCCGTTCATGGAAGCTCATCTTGCGCAGGGCCGGCCCGCCGGTGCGGCGGCCGTGATCGAGCATGGCCTTCATGTCGAGGCCGCTGGCATCGATATGGGCAACCACGTTGCCGGTCGCTGCGTCGAGCAGCGCCACCGCCTTGCCGGCGCCGCGCAGCCATTGCCCCGCAACATAGGACTCCAGTTGTCGGCTCGTGATCACGGGTGCGTTCATCGCAATTACTCTTCGGTTTGGGGGCGAATGCGAAAGGTCGATCGGAGGGCGCTCAGGCCAATCCGATGTCATGGAGCAGCACGCTCACCTGGCGCTCCCACTCGCTGGCGAGGTCGGGATTGCTCGTGCGGCGCAAGCCAAATTTCTTCTGCGTTTCGAAATGCGCGGAAGTCCCGCTGCCGAAGCTCGCCGCGACGCGCGGTCTCCAATAGGCGATCGAGGCCTCGACCGCCGGTCTGGCGGATCGGTCCTCCAGGATCTTGCGCAAGCCTTCCTCGCCAAGTTCCATGTGCCGGCGCTCTCGCGGCGCGACGGTGCGGAAGATCTCTGCCAGCGGCTGATAGGACAGTCTCGAAAACTCACCGAGCTGGATGACCACGGCGCGGCCCATCAGCACGTTCATCACCACCGCATCGGTCCAGCCTTGCAGCGGATAGTGCAACACGGCAAGCCGCATGTCCGAACCATGACGCGCGGCCCCCAGATCCCTGTCGCGCGCCACGCGCTTGGTCCAGGGATGGTGGTTGGCATAGCGCGAGACGTCGGCACCGAACTCGCCCATGATCTCCAGCACGCGCTCGGCATGATCGAGTTTCTCCAGCACAATGCGCGAGGCGGCAATGCGCTCCTTGATGCCTGGTCCTAGATTGACGACATCGGCGAAACCCGCGGCCCCGGCCAGTTCGCTGTCGACGAAGGTCGCCATCAATCTGAGCAACTCGCCACGATAACGCGGCGGCGCGTTTTCAGGCGTCGTCAGCATGCCTCCCTGCGCCAGATAGCTCTCCAGCGGCATGGGGGCGGCGATGTCGGCCGGCTCATTGGTCATAGCTCACCACCACATTGTCGCTAAGCGGGAAGCATTGACAGGTGAGCACATAGCCGCGCCGCACTTCGTAGTCTTCGAGAGCATGATTGGTTTCCATTTCGACCTCACCCTCGAGCACCATCGCCCGGCACGTCGAGCAGACCCCTGCCTTGCAGGCATAGGGTGCGTCGAGATTGGCGCCCAGCGCCGCATCGAGAATGGTCTGGCCCTTCTTCGGCATCTCGATCACGCGGGTCGAGCCGTCGAGCGTGATCGTGGCCTTGCAGGTCTCCGCCCTGGCGCCATCGGCCGCGGCCTTGACGGTAGGCGCCGCCCGACGCGGAGCCGAGGCGAACAGTTCGAACTTGATCTGGTCATCGCGCAGCCCGTGCTCGCGCAGCGATGCGGCGATGGCCAGCATCATCGGCTCGGGTCCGCAGATGAAGGTCATGTCGACGCTGTCGATGTCGATCCAGCTCTTGAATAGCCGGGTACATTTGTCAGCGTCGATGCGGCCGGAAAAGAGGTCGATGTCCTGCGACTCGCTTTCCAGCACATGGATCACGTTGAACCGCCCGAGATGCATGCTTTTGATGTCCTCGAGTTCCTCTCGGAACATGATCGAATTGATCGAGCGGTTGCCATAGATCAGTGTGAAGCGAGACCTGGGTTCGCGCGCCAGCGTCGTCTTGATGAGCGACAGCACCGGCGTGATGCCGCTCCCGCCGGCAAAGCCGAGATAATGTCGCCCGCATTCGGGCTGCAGCGGCACGTGGAAGGCACCCATCGGCGGCATCGCCTCCAGCGTGTCGCCGGGCTTCAGCCCCTCATTGGCCCAGGTGGAGAAGGCGCCGCCGTCGACGCGCTTGATGCCGACCTTGAGCACACCCTCGTCCTTGCCAGCGCAGATGGAGTAGGAGCGGCGCAGTTCCTCACCGTCGAAAGAGCGGCGAAAGGTCAGATATTGGCCTTGGGTGAAATCGAACGCCGCCCGATGCTCTTCGGGAGGTACGAGTGTGACCACCACCGCATCACGTGTCTCGCGGCGAACGTCGGCGACTTTGAGTGACAGGAAGCGGGCCATCGGTCCCTCAAATGCTCTTGAAATAGTCGAAGGGTTCGAGACATTCGGTGCAGCGGAAATGCGCCTTGCACGGCGTCGAGCCGAATTGGCTGATACGTTCCGTCCGTGTGGAGCCACAGCGTGGGCACGAGACCTCGCGAGGCTGCAGGGATCCTGCACACGCCGCTGTTCCCTCGACGGGCGGCGCAATGCCGTAGGCCGACAGCTTGTCTCGGCCTTCGGTGCTGATCCAGGCCGTCGTCCAGGCTGGCGAAAGCTGGCGCTTGAGCCGGAGCTTGGCGATACCTCTCGCGCGCAGATGGCGGTCGATCTCGAAATTGATGACACTGGTCGCCGGGCAGCCGGAATAGGTTGGCGTCACGGTCACTTCCAGTGTGTCGCCAGCCCAGGCCACCTGGCGGATGATGCCGAGATCGGTCAGCGAGATCACCGGGATCTCGGGGTCGGGAATTTCCGAAAGCCACGACCAGACGCGCGCCTCGGACGGGTGAATCGGTTCGCCCGTTCCGGACGCCGCGTCGTAACGGGCCGCGGGCACGACCGGCACGGGGTGTGGTTCAGGCATCGCCGCACCTCACCAATTCGCGCCGGGATAGGCGCGCTGCAGGAACTGCATTTCAGCCAGGATGTAGCCCAGATGCTCGGAGTGCACGCCGCGCTTGCCACCCTTGTGGGCGTATGACTTCTCTGGCGCCTTCAGCGTCGCGTCGGCGAGCGTGCGGCCCACATGCTGATCCCAGGCCGCGCGCAGCGATTCCGGCGCCGGTGCGACGCCGCTCGATGCCAGCTCTTCGTCAACCGCATCACTCAGGAACATCTCGCCGGCATAGGGCCATAGGACATCGAGCGCGGACTGCATGCGCGCATGGCTTTCTTCGGTGCCATCCCCCAGACGCACCACGAGGTCGGCGCTGCGGTCGAGATGATAGGTGGCTTCCTTGGAGGCCTTTTCGGCGATCTCGGCGACCCGCCTGTCGCTCGACGTCATCAGCGCTTTCAGCATCGGCAAGTGCCAGGCATCGAACAGATATTGCCGCATGATGGTGCGGCCGAAATCGCCGTTCGGCTGCTCGACCAGCAGCAGGTTGCGGTAGGCCGACGCGTCGCGCAGATAGGCTAGAGTATCGGGCGTGCGGCCCTTGCCTTCGGCCTCTGCGGCCAAGCCCAGCCAGAGCTGCGTCTGGCCGATCAGATCGAGCGCCGTGTTGGCCAGCGCGATATCTTCCTCGAGCGCGGGCGAATGACCGCACCATTCGGAATTGCGGTGTCCGAGGATCAGGCAGGTGTCGCCCATCCTGAGCGCAAACTCGGCCAGCACCGGCAAGCCGGAGGAAACGTGCGCCATCACATATGCCCCACTTCATCCGGCACGTCGAAGAAGGTCGGGTGCCGATAGACTTTCGAATTGGCGGGATCGAATAGCGGACCTTTCTCGGAGGGAGCGCTGGCCACGACGTCGGAGGAACGCACCACCCAGATGCTGATGCCCTCATTGCGGCGGGTATAGACGTCGCGCGCATTGTGGATCGCCATTTCGGCGTCGGGCGCGTGAAGGCTTCCGACATGCCGGTGGTTCAGACCGTGCTGACCGCGGATGAAGACTTCCCACAAAGGCCATTCTTTGGACATTTGGGTCACTCCTATTGACGAGTTGCCGACGTCATTGGTGATCATTCCGCCGCGATCTTGGCGGCCTGCCGGCGTTGCGCCTGCTTGCCTGCATGGGCCGTCAATCCGTCGCGGAACCAGGCGCCGTCGTCCCAGGCCTTACGGCGCGCCTCCAGGCGCTCCCGGTTGCACGGGCCGTTGCCGGCGATGATTTCAAAGAATTCGTTCCAGTCCGGCTCGCCGAAATCGTAGCCGCCCTTCTCCTCGTTCCATACGAGCTTGGGATCGGGGATGGTCAGGCCGAGGAACCTGGCCTGCGGCACGGTCTGGTCGACGAATTTCTGGCGCAGTTCGTCATTGGAATCCTGCTTGATGTTCCAGGCCATCGACTGCGCTGAATGCACCGAATCCGTGTCGGAAGGACCAAACATCATCAGCGATGGCCACCACCAACGGTTCAGCGCATCCTGCGCCATCGCCTTCTGCTCCGGCGTGCCCTTGCACAATACCGCGAGGATGTCGAAGCCTTGGCGCTGGTGGAAGCTCTCTTCCTTGCAGATGCGGACCATGGCGCGCGCGTAGGGCCCGTAGGAGCAGCGCTGCAGCGGCACCTGGTTCATGATCGCCGCGCCGTCCACGAGCCAGCCGACGGCGCCGATATCGGCCCAGGTCAGTGTCGGGTAGTTGAAGATCGAGGAGTATTTGGCCTTGCCGGAATGCAGTTGCTCATACATCTCGTCGCGGCTGACGCCGAGGGTCTCGGCGGCGCAGTAGAGATAGAGCCCGTGGCCGGCCTCATCCTGTACCTTGGCGAGCAGGATCGCCTTGCGCTCCAGTGTCGGCGCGCGGGTAATCCAATTTCCCTCCGGCAACTGGCCGACGATCTCCGAATGGGCGTGCTGGCTGATCTGGCGCACGAGCGTCTTGCGGTAACCCTCCGGCATCCACTCCTTCGGCTCGATCTTCTGGCCGGCATTGATGCGCTCCTGAAAGGCACGCTCGACCGGATCCATCTCGTCGAGGGCGAGGACTCGCGCGGCATCGGTCTTGACCATCTGTGCGTACATCGCGGCGTCTCCCTTTCTACGATCCGCGCGTCAGACGCGCTCGAGGATCAATGCAATGCCCTGGCCCACACCAACACACATCGTGCACAGCGCATAACGTCCGCCGGTGCGCTGCAACTGCCAAGACGCCGTGGTTGCCAACCGGGCACCACTGGCGCCCAGCGGATGGCCGATGGCGATGGCGCCGCCATTCGGGTTCACATGAGGGGCATCATCTGGCAAACCGAGTTCGCGCAGCACGACCAATGACTGGGCGGCAAATGCTTCATTGAGCTCGACCAGGTCGATCTGTCCGAGCGTCAGGCCAGCCGTTGCGAGCGCCTTGCGCACGGCGGGTACCGGACCGATGCCCATGATACGGGGAGGCACACCGGCGGCAGCCATCGCAACGACGCGGGCACGCGGCGTCAGGCCATTTGCCTTGGCGGCCGCTTCACTGGCGATGATCAGCGCCGCGGCACCATCATTGACGCCCGAAGCGTTACCGGCCGTTACCGAAAGATCGGGACCGTTGACGCCTCTCAGCTTGGCGAGCTGCTCGATTGTCCCATCGGGGCGTGGGTGTTCGTCGCGCTCGACCGCGATCGGGTCCCCCTTCTTCTGCGGCAGGCGAACCGGAACAAGCTCGTCGGCAAACCGACCCGCGATCTGCGCCGCGGCCCAGCGCTGCTGGCTGCGGAGCGCGAACATGTCCTGGTCCGCACGCGATACGCCGAAATCCGCGGCAACGTTGTCGGCGGTCTCAGGCATGGAATCGACGCCATGCACCTTCTTCATGTTCGGATTGATAAAACGCCAGCCGATCGTAGTGTCGTAGACCGCGTTGGCACGCGAAAAGGCCGTATCCGCTTTCGGCATGACGAAGGGCGCGCGCGACATGCTTTCCACGCCGCCGGCAATCATCAGACTGCAGTCCCCGGCCCGAATGGAGCGTGCGGCCAGTCCCACTGCATCGAGCCCTGAGCCACAAAGCCGGTTGACGGTGGTGCCTGGAACATCGACGGGCATGCCGGAAAGAAGCACTGCCATACGCGCAACATTGCGATTGTCCTCGCCCGCCTGATTGGCGCAGCCCAGGATAACGTCGTCGACAGCGGACCAATCCACACCATCATTGCGCTGCATCAACGCAGCCAGCGGAATCGCGGCCAGGTCGTCGGCGCGCACGCCCGCCAGCGCTCCGCCATATCGGCCAAACGGCGTACGAACGGCATCGCAGATGAAAGCGTCAGGCATCGACCCTCCGTGGCCCGGGGCATCTTAAATAATTTACCGACCGGCCGGTTATGTAATTACACCTTTTCCTGATCGAGTCAATCAGGACCGTCACCTCAGGGGTGGTCGCTGATGTCCATATCCCATGCGACCCCACCGCCTCCCCTCCGCTGTTACTCGACATACCGTTTGGCTGTTTCAGTGGCTCAGCTCGAACCATCGCAACATCGAAGCACGCATGGCGGAGCGCAGATGTGACACTTTCTGTGAAAACGTCTGTAGCCGGGTCACCGATTTCGGGCCGCAATGAAGTCGATCAAGTCGCACTCATTCGGAAAATGCCACCCGATATCGGAAGATGGCAGTCGGCGAGTGGCGGCTACTCTGGTGGCTTCCTTCGTTGAGGCAAGTGTCCCCATGGGTGGCGCGACGCTCAACACAGGCAGCTCCCGGGCCCGTGCTGAGCTGCCCGGATCGCGTAGACATATTCTCCCGGACCGCCGCCGATCACGAGAACGTCGTAGTCAAGACCCTGGTCACAGCGGCCACTCCTGCAGCGTTTTTACGAAATGACTCAGCCATGCGTTCGTCTGGTGCCCGTCAAGCGAACGATGATCGATGGTCAGCGACACGTAGGCCATCGGCCGGATCACCAGCGCATCGCTGCCGTCGATCTCGCGTACTACGGCACGCTTTTGCAGCGCGCCGACGCCTAGGATGGCCGACTGTGGCTGATTGATTATGACGGGTGTCGCCACCAGGGAGCCGGAGACACCATGGTTCGAGATGGTGAATGTTCCGCCGCGCATATCGGCCGGGGACAATTTGCCGTCACGGGCACGGAGGGTCAGGTCCTGGAGCCCGCGGGCAATGCCCTCCAGGGCCAGATCCTGAACTTGATGGATCACCGGCACGACCAGCCCCTTGTCGCCCAGTGCCGTGCCAATACCAATATTCACATCATCGAAGATTTCGAGCGCATCGTCGTGCCAATGGCTGTTGACCTCCGGCACCGCACGCATGGCGGGGACGCAAGCGGCTGCGATATAGGCGGTATAGGACAGATTGATGCCGTCTTCGGCTAACCGCCGCTTGTGATGGTTGCGGTGGCGAATGATGGCGCTGAAATCAGCCTCGAACACAGCCGTCACATGAGGCGCGGCCGCAACCGAGCTCGCCATATGCTGAGCAATGGCAAGCCGCATCGGCGAATGTGGAACTCTACGGGACCCTGCCGGTGTGGACGCTTTCGCGCTCGCCGGTCGCGGCTGGGAAACTATCGGTGCAATCATGGTCTGTTGTGGCTCGGCCGCCCTCCTGTCTGCCGTGAGCCCTCGCTCCGCGACGGCGGTCTCCATATCGGCGCGTGTGACGCGCCCGCCCTTGCCCGTTCCGGGGATATTCGCCGGGTCGATGCCATATTGCTCAGCCGCGCGACGCACTGCCGGCGAATAGCGGATTGCCCCGTCCCCCGCTGCAGCCGGGACAGCCGTTTGGGTTGGACGGGGCTCGGCGGATGGGGAGGACGCCTCTCCGATAGTTACCCGGGCCAGCACCGCTCCCGGAATGGCGATCTCGCCCGTATCGAGTACGATTTCCGACAGCACGCCGGCGACAGGCGAAGGAATTTCCTGCGTGACCTTGTCTGTCTCCAATTCTACCAGCGGTTCGTCGATCGCGATCTCGTCGCCGCTTTTTTTCAACCAGTTGGCAACGATGGCCTTTGTGCCTTCGTGTTCCGGAGGAACGCAGATGTCGATGACCTCGGCCATGATCAGAACTCCAAAAGCTCGGTGATGCGCTCGCGGATGCGCGCTACCGATGGAACCGCCCATTCGAGCAGTTCGAGATTATGAGGGCTCGGGATGTCGGGCATGGTAAGACGCGAGACAGGCGCATCCAGATCCATGAAAGTCTCGTCGGCGACGACGGCCGCTATCTCGGCGCCGAAACCGCCGGTGGACAAGTCCTCATGAACGATCAGGCAGCGACCCGTGCGTCTCACGGAATCCAGCACCGACTGACAATCCCAAGGCATCAGAGTGCGCAGATCGATCACGTCTGCGGAGATGCCCTCGGTAGCCTCCTGACAACGATTGACCATGGCGCCCCAGGTGACGATCGTGATGTCTTTGCCGCTCCGGACGAAATCTGCCTTGCCAAAGGGCAGGACAAAATCATCTCCGGGATAGGGCCGGCGCGCCCAGCTATGATCCAACATTTCCCGATGCTCGAAGAAGATGACAGGATCGTTGCCCCGCAATGCGGCACGCAACAGTCCAACGGCATCGCGCGCGTTGGAGGGCACGGCCACCTTCCAGCCGGGCTGGTGGACGAAGGCCACCTCGTTTGTCTGGCTATGCCAGGGATCGCCGCATTTGAAGAAGCCGCCCGGCATGCGTACCACCATAGGAGCGGCGAAGCGGTTGTTGGTACGCCAGCGAATCGTACCGCAATCGTTGATCTGTTCGGTTGCCGGCTCTGCATATTTGCGGAACTGGATCTCCGGTACGGGTAATAATCCGGCAAGCGCCATGCCCACGGCCCGGCCGATTATGCCTTCCTCAGAGAGCGAGGTGTCGAAGACACGGCCAGTGCCGAATTTTTCCTGCAGACCAAGCGTTGCGGCATGAACGCCGCCCTTTGTGCCGATATCCTCGCCGAACAGGACCACACGCTCATTGATCGTCAGTTCGTGCTCGAGGGTGCGCCGGATGGCCGTGACCATGTTGATGCGCTGCCCCTTGTCGGCTGGTCTGTCGGTACTTGGGGGCACTCTATAGCCGGCACGATGCTGGCCTCCCATCGCCTGCATTTCGCCCTCGTAGAAGACGTTTCGCATTACGGTCTCGGGCTTCGCAGACGGGCGCGCTTCCGCCACCTCCAGCGCCGCTTCAACGGCGCTTTCGGCATCAGCGGACACGGTCTTCCATTCCTCTTCGCTCATGATGGCAGGCACGAGATATTCCTTCAGCCGCGGCAATGGATCGCGCCTCCATTCCGCTGCCACGATTTCCTCCGACTTGTACGTTTGGGTGTCCTGAAAGCTGTGGCCTTGGAGGCGAGGCACCGTCAGATGCAGCATCGCCGGGGTCCGGGTCTCGCGCACATGGGCTATGGCCTGGTGGGACAAACGTGCGGCCTCGGCCGGATCCGTGCCGTCGCCTGAAAAGATTGCCAACCCCTGCCAGGAGGAGAGGTTCGCCGCGATGTCCCCCCCGGGCGTCTGGAACGTCGAGGGAACCGATATGCCATATCCGTTGTCCTCCACGTAAAACAACATCGGCAGACCTTCCGTCGTGGCAATCGTAAGTGCTGCCCAGAAGCCGTTGGAGGCAACCGACCCGTCACCTCCAAGAACCACGGCGATCGCACGTTCGTATTCAGGCCTGTGCAAGGTCTCGCTGTAATAGCGGATGGCTTGCGCCCATCCCGCCGTCGGCGTGTACTGTGTACCGACGCCGCCGCACATCGGCAGCGCGGAGGCTCCTGTCGGATTGGGATAGTTGAAGACGACTCCGATGTCGCGACCGTCGGAGTAGCCACCCGACCGCCCCATGGCGGATCCTAGCGCATCCGCAGGATCGACACCCAGTGTAAGCAGCAGGGGACGAGATCGGTAGTAACCGCAAGCCGCGTCGTGTCGATCGGACAATTGCAGCCCGAGGAGTATTTGGGCCATGTCATGTCCGCGTGCGGAGAACTGATAGAGCACCTCTTTGCTCGGGACCAGTTGGGTCTCCTCCAGACTGTCGAGTGTCCTCGACAGATGCAGCAGATAGACGACACGACGCCAGTCAATCTCGGGGGCCGGCAGGACTGGCAATGAGCTGCTGAGCTGCGCTTGCGCCATCTATTTCTCCCCTGGTTCCAAACCAGAACGCCTGGGAAAGCAATCATATCTCGACAACTCAGGAAATACGTTTCATTCTCGACCGGATTTTAATGAAACTTGGTATGAGTGTTTCGATAATGCGGAGAAAGTGAATGACAGCCGCCGAGCTCGATGCGCTTGACAGACGCATTATCCGCGCCCTGCAACGCGAGGCGAACATAAGCCATGTCGTATTGGCCGAGCAGATCGGAAGCTCCCCTGCATCATGCTGGCGCAGGATCAAGAAGCTTGAGGAAATTGGGGTTCTGGGGCCGACAGTGCGTCTTGTAAGCCCCGAATCTATCGGGCGGGGACAGACCGTCTTTTGCCAGATCCGGATGAAATCCCAGGATCCGGCGGCCCGCAAAAGTTTCGAGCTTTTCGTCGGAAGCTACGAAGAGGTATTGGAATGCTATGCAATGACGGGAGACTGGGATTATGTGCTGAGGCTGGCGGTCAAGGATATCAAGAACTACGAGCGCCTGCTCCTGGACGGGATCCTCGCCCACAGCTCGGTTGCGACCTCTTCGTCTCACTTCGCGCTAAAGGAGGTCAAATACACAACGATCCTGCCACCATGACGAGCATCAGGCCCTCGCACAGTCGCGCCCCAGAATCGCCTGGCAGTAGAATTTGGTGACTGATCTGGCCAGGTCGCAGTCTCGGCGGGCAAACACGTACCAGTGGTATTCAAATATAAGGACCGCCCGGGTTGATCAGACCGGGACGGTTAGCGATTTATGACCAAATTTGTTGCGGGGATCCGCAACCAGGTCTTACGCGCGCAGCGCATCACAATGGCTGAAACCGCGATTTCCCTCGGCATATTACGATAGAGGCGATTGGCCGAACCGTTCGCGCCCTAGCCGTCAAGGCCCCAAAGATCCGTGTTGCGTTTGAAATACTCAATCAGCATCTCCGTGAGCACCCGCACTTTCCGCGTGGGATGCTGACCGGGCGGGCGGACGACATAGGCGCCCCCCGGAGGTACCGGATAGCGTGTCATGATCGGGACCAGTGCGCCGGAGGCCACATATTCATGTGTGATGCAGTCGGGGAGCCAGGCGATACCGAGACCTGCCGCCGCCGCCGCGGCAAGCGCCGTGGCACTGTCGGCCTTGAACCTGCCCTGCGGCTGAACCGTGAGGATCTCATCACCATCCATGAACTGCCAGGCTTCCGTTCCCTGCATGAGGGCCTGATGGGCGGCGAGTTCGCCCGGAGTCCCGGGTGACCCGTGCACCTCGATATAATCCGGGCTTGCGACAAGCTTTCCATGGATCGGCCCGACACGCTTCGCGATCAGGTTGGAGTCCTGAAGGTAGGCGCCCCGGATCGCGCAATCGAAACCCTCTGCGATGAGATCGACGAAGCGATCGCTATAGGAAGCATGGATGTGAAGCTTCGGGTGCAGACGCGCCATTTCCGCAAGCACGGGGGCGAAGTGGGTCGCTCCGAACGTAAGCGGCATGGCAACCCTCAGGCTGCCGCGCAGCTCACCGGTGGGGAGGATCGTTTCCCGGGCCGTATCGATCTCGGCGCTGGCTCTGGCCGCGTGATCTCTGAACGTGATTCCTGCTTCTGTGAGCGCGGCTCCGCGGGTCGTTCGTGCAAGAAGCTGGACGCCAAGCTCCGCTTCAACCCGAAAGAGCCGCCGGCTGACAATCGACTTGGAGACGCCGAGCCGGCGCGCCGCCGCCGATACGCCCCCGGCATCGGCCACTGCGACGAATGTCTGTAGATCTTCGATATCCAATTCAGCGTTCCTCATTTCGCGACACAGCTTACCGAACTACGGCACTACCGCATCGGGATGGGGAACGGCAAATTGCGGCCGGCAAGCGTCGCCCGCTGGCGCATGTCTCACGCAAACCCAATGTCGCACAAAGCGGCAGCAAAGGACGCAATAATGACCTTTCGCAACGGCCTTGATTCGCTTCTTCGGCCCGAAGACTCGGTCCTCGTTCTGATCGATCATCAGCCTTACCAGCTCGCGAACCTGAACAGCCACGACCCGCATATGGTGGTCAACAATTCGACGGCTCTGGCGAAGGCCGCCAAGGCGTTCGGCGTGCCCACCATCCTGACCAGTGTGATCGCTGACCGGGGCGGCGTCATCTTCCCCCAGATCACCGATGTCTTCCCCGGTCAGGAAGTGATCGACCGGACGTTCATCAATACCTGGGAGGACCAGAAGGTTGTGGATGCGGTGAAGGCGACGGGCCGCAAGCAGCTGATCATCGCGGGCCTGTGGACCGAGATTTGCGTGGCAATGCCGACGATCCAGGCGCTCGGCGAAGGCTGGGATGTGACGGTTGTCACCGATGCGTCCGGCGGCACTTCGGTCGAGGCACACGAGGTCGCCATCCAGCGCATGATCGCGGCCGGCGCGAACATGATGACCTGGCTGGCGGTGGCTTCGGAATGGCAGCGCGACTGGGCTCGCACAGAGCATGCCGCCGAGCTTTCGGAGGTGCTTGTGCAGCATGCCGCTGGCAGCGGCATTGCCTTTCTCTGGGAGCAGCAACTGCTCAAAACGCCCGTGCCGAGCAAAGGCTGATCCGGGCCGGGATGGCGAGTTTCGATACAAATCCAGAGCGATCCGTATGTAGAGCCTCGCCAACCTCACCTCAGAGGGAAGCCTTGTGATGTCAGCGATGAATATCATCGCCGCAGCCGGAGGTCACTTCGGCACCTTAAAGAAAGGCCCCCTTGCTGATGCGTCTAATCGTTCCCCCAAGAGTAATGACGCAGTGAGAGAACCATGAAAGCAGCCATCTATGATCACCCCGGCCCGCCGGCTGTCCTTCACTACGCGGATGTGCCCGATCCGGTTTGCCCAAACGATGGCGTCCTGATCCGTGTCGAGGCTGCCGCCATCGAGGGCGGCGACCTGATCAATCGCGCGTCCACGCCTCCACCCCATCCAGCCTTCGTCGTCGGCTATGCCGCCGCTGGCGAAATCATCGCGGTCGGAGAGAAGGTGAAGAACCGTCATGTGGGCCAGAAGGTGACGAGCTTCGATCTCGCCGGGTCGCATGCGGAGTTGCGTGCCGTCGCCGTCAGCCGGACATGGCCCGTGCCGGCGGGACTCGACATCGCCGCTGCCGCAGCTCTGCCCATCGCATTCGGGACCGCTCATCACTGCCTCTTCGCTCGGGGCGGTTTGAAGCGTGGCGAAACTGTCCTCATCCAGGCGGGCGCCGGCGGCGTCGGGCTCGCCGCCATCCAGCTTGCGCATCGGGCAGGCGCAACTGTGCTTGCAACGGTCTCCGGGGCGAAGAGGGCCGAACGCCTTGTCGATCTTGGCCTCGATCATGCGATCGATCATCGCTCGGCCAACGTCGCCGATACGGTCATGCGTCTGACAGAAGGCCGTGGCGCGGATCTCGTCGTGGACCCGGTAGGAACCACCCTGCAAGGCTCCCTGTCGGCGCTCCGGCCCGAGGGGCGTTTGATAGTCGTGGGTAACGCCGGTGGCTCGCAGCTCAATATTGATCTGTGGTCGGCGCTACAGGCGAACCAATCGCTTTTCGGTGTCTTCATGGGAACGCAACTGGAAAAGCCGGATGTCTACCGCACGGTCTCCAGCATGCTGGAGCTGGCGGCAACTGGGGATCTCAAGGTGATCGTGGACAGAACGTTTCCCTTTGCGGCCGCCTCTGAAGCCCACGCCTATGCCGAAGGCCATTCCATCCTCGGGCGCGTTGTAATCGTCTCGGCCAGGCAATGAGCACGTAGGTCGGGTGAGCCATCGTCGCGCCCTCCGGGGGCCAGGGCTGCAGGATAAAATGCATCACCCTGCTTCTGTCGGGCGCGGCAAAGGCTACAGCGCGGCGGAACTCACCGAACTCATGGATTCAAACGCAAAACGTCATCGGGGCCGTAAGGCCCAGATGGCGAGCGACTTATGACAGAATTGGTTGCCTCCATCCGACCGCGGCTCCCGATGCGTTAGCGTTGTCACAGCAGCCGGCAAAGACCGCCGTCACTCGGAGAGGCAGTCGCTACCTTCTGGCATCGAGCTGATCGATGGCATGCACATTTCCGGCCGAAGGGCCTTGGGGATCGAAACTCGAGGACAGCCAGGTGTCGACGATGGCCTTGGCCAGTTCCGGACCGACGACCCGCGCACCCATGGTGATGATCTGGGCATTGTTCGACTTGGCGGCGCGTTCGGCCGAATAGGTATCATGCGTGAGGGCCGCGCGGATGCCCGGCACCTTGTTGGCGGAGATGCATACGCCGATGCCGGTGCCGCAGAACAGGATGGCGCGATCATGCTTGTGGTCGAGGACATCCTGGCCGACCTTGGCGGCGAGATCGGCATAGAAGCCCGACTGGCTGAGGTCGGTGATCTCCAGGTCCGGGCGATTGGCCAGATGCGCGGCGATGACGTCGAGCAGGGGCTTGCCCGCGCTGTCGGCTCCGAGTGCGATTTTCATGGCGGTTTTCCTTCCTTGCATAAGGGGATGGGAGCGCATCAGGGCCGTGCCGACAGGGCTCGGGCCGTGCGATCGAGGATGTCGAGATAGCCCTCGGCCTGCCAGGCGGAGCGGCCGATGAAGAGGCCGTCGATATGGGGTTGGCCGATAAGGTCGGCGGCATTGCCCGGGTTGACGCTGCCGCCATAGAGAACCGCAGGGGCCGTACCGAGACGCCCGGCCGCAACCTGCTTGATCAGGGCCTGCTGGCCATCGGCATAGTCGGCGCTGGCTGGAATACCGTTCTCGCCGATGGCCCAGACCGGCTCATAGGCGAAGATGATTTCCACGCCGGGCTTGCCGCTGCCAAGCTGCGAGAGCGCCCCCTCGACCTGGGCCGCCAGTACCTCTTCGGCCCTGCCGCTCTCGCGTTCCGCCAGGGTCTCGCCGACGCAGATCAGCGGTATGAGGCCATGGCCTATGGCCGCCGCCGTCTTGAGGCCGACGGTGCGATCCGTCTCACCGAAATGCTCCCGCCGCTCGCTATGCCCGAGTTCGACCAGGTCGAGGCCACAATCGCGCAGCATTCGCGGCGAGATTTCGCCGGTCCAGGCTCCCGCGTCGGCCCAGTGCATGTTCTGCGCGCCGACCTTCACCCGCGTCGCGGCCAGCGCCTGCTTGACCTCGCGCACCAGGGTGAAGGGCGGGATGACGAAGGGTTGCAAGCGATCATCGACCGAAGCCAGCGCTTGGGCCAGGGCGTTCGCAAAGGCCAGGCCCTCCTCCAGGGTCTTGTTCATCTTCCAGCTGGTGCCGACCCAATAACGTGTCATTTTCCGTGTATCTCCGTGCCGACCGCTGCCGACCGGCTTGCAAATTCGTGTGTTTGAAGCGGGCCTAGCCGAGCAGCGCCCGCGCAGTGGCCTCGTCGGTGATCAGGCCTCGGAGACGGCCGCTGAGCAGCACGGCCCGGACGGCCTCGGTCTTGTTCGCCCCGCCTGCGATGCCGACGATGTGATCGTCGGCGCGTCCGTTCAACGCCACGCCCAGGGTTCGCGAGGTCAACGAGTTCTCGAGCACGCGCCCCTGGGCATCGAAGAAGTAGCCGAGCATTTCGCCCACGCCGCCCTCGGCCTTGATCTCCCGGATTTCCTGCGGATGCATCATGCCGGACGAGACAAGCTGGGCGTCGGCATCGACCGAACCGATGCCCACCACCTTCAGCCCCGCGCCATTGGCCATGGCGAGCACCTCGCCGATGCCGCGCTGGGCGAGCAGGACTGCCTTGTCCTCGGCGGAATTGGCGAAGAACGGCACCGGCATCACATAGGCCTGCGCACCGGTCTTCTCGGCGATGGAGTGCATGACGTCGTGCGGGTTGACGGCATAATCGCGGGTGAGCACGCCGAGCAGCGAGACGAAGCGCATCTGGCCGGCCGCGATGCGCGACATATGCGCGACGGCAGACGTCAGGGTCCGCCCATGGCTCAGGCCGATGGTGCGATGGTCGCCCCGCTCGATCTCGCGCCGCAGGAAGCCCGCTCCGGCCTGGCCGAGCGCGCGCAGCGGGATGCCATCCTCGCCGAGATCGGGAGCGACCTCGCAATGATCGAGATGGAAGCGCCGGCAGAGCTCTTCTTCCAGCTCGACGCATTCGATGATGTCGCCGTCGATGGAGACCTTGACCACGCCGCTCGCCACTGCCCGCGCGATGAGGCGGTGGGTCTTCACCGAGGGCAGGCCGAGCCGCTTGGCCACGGCCGCCTGGGTGAGGCCGCCGACATAATGCAGCCAGGCCGCGCGACGGGCGAGAGACTCCTCCAGCTCGTTCTCCGTGACGGCGCGTCCCATCCCGCCTCTCCGTCCCCGTTCCGCGTCAGACATGAAGATCCTCCACACCTGTCTCGATGAAAGGCGCCCAGAAGGCGATGCTTTCGGCAATCTGGGGCACCACCTGGCGGTCGTTGGGCTCGCGCTCCTTGAAGCTCAGCTCCAGGCAGATCTCGTTGTCTGCAGCCCCGCCCTCGGCAAGGGCCGCCAGCAGCGGTTCGGGCTGGATCCGGCCCTTGGCATTGAACTCGGCCGTGAAGGGGCGATGGCCGCCCTTGTCCATCAGGCTCTGCTTGATGTGGATGATCGGAGAAACCTTCGGCACGGCCCGGGCCCAGGCATAGGGGTCGTAGTCGTCGGGATTGGACGAGGTGACGTCGCCGTGATCAATATCGGCCATCATCCACATCGGCACGGCCATGTCGGCGGCCGTCAGCCGCCGCTGCAGCGACAGGCAGGCCTCGATGGTCTCGCCAAACTCGCGGCCGATGCTCATCGGCTCCCAGAAGACAGAGGTGAGGCCGGCAGCCTTGGCGTGCTCCGCGACCTGCGCCCAGCACTCGATGGCGATCTGGACCAACTCGTCGCGGCGGGCCGTGTCGTCATAATCGGCATAGGTGAAGATGGCGAACTGCGTGCCGACCGACGTGCCGCCGAGATCGCCGATGATGTCGGCGAAGGTCTTGAACCAGTCGACATAATAGCGCCGCACATCTGGATCGGGATGTCCAAAATGATTGAGCCGGCCATAGGGCCCGGTCATGCCACTGGTCACGCGTACGCCGGTGCGGGCCAGGGCGCTGCCCATCTCGCGGACCAGGCGCCTTATGGTGGGCGCGGGCCAGCTCGGATTGATGAATTCATGGGTGAGCTGGAGGTCGCGCAGCCTGAGACCGCGCGCCACCGTGTCGATCAGATCGTCGGGATCGGCGAAACGGTTCACCAGCGGATTGGTATTGAGGGACAGCGTCAGAGGCATCGGATCCTCAGGCGGAAACGTTGGAAAAACGGGTCGGCGTAGCCTCGCCTGCGGTCGGCATCTCCTGCTCGAACCAGGCGATGAAAGCCGCCTTTTCGGCATCACTCAGGTGGAGATAGTGCTTGGTCCGGCGCACCAGGACGTCCTCGGCGCTGCGGGCCCATTCATGACCGGCGAGATAGCGCGCCTCGGCCTCGAAGAGGCAGCCGCCGAAATGACGGCCGAGATCGGCAATGCTGCTTGCCGAGCCAACGACCTGCCGGGTGCGTGCCCCATAGGCATGGCCATAATGCTGGAGCAGCCGGTTGGGCATCCAGGAATAGGCGATGCGCAGGCTCTCGACGAAGCTCACATAATCGGCATTCTCGATCTCGCCGCCCGGCAGCTTGGCCTCGCGCGTCCAGTCACCGCCCATTTTGGGGAAGAACTTGCCGAGCCTGTGCATCGCGCGCTCGGAAAGCTCACGGAAGGTGGTGATCTTGCCGCCGAAGACGTTGAGCAGCGGCACCCCGCCCGTCTCATCGAGATCGAAGACGTAATCGCGCGTGACGGCGGATGGATTGCCCTTGCCGTCATCGAAGAGCGGCCGGACGCCCGAAAAGGCGTGCAGCACGTCCTGTCGGCGCAGCTTCTGCTTGAAGTAGCGGTTCACCGCTGTGATCAGGTAGTCGATTTCCGTCTCGTCGGCAGCGACGTCCTCGGCGGCGCCCTGATAGGCTATATCCGTGGTACCGATCAGCGCCATGTCCCCTTCATAAGGATTGATGAAGATCACGCGCTTGTCGTGGTTCTGCACCAGATAGGCCTGCTGCCCCTCCCAGAATTTCGGCACGATGATGTGGCTGCCCTTGACCAGGCGCACATTGCGTGTGGAGTTGGAGCCTGCCACCTGTGCGATGACATCGGAAACCCAGGGCCCCGCCGCGTTGGCGATGCAGCGCGCTCGGTGCGTGCGGGTTTCGCCTGTGGTCTCGTCACGAGTCGTGACGGTCCAGGCCCCCTCCTCCCGCCGCGCCGAGACGGCCGCCGTACGGGTGAGGATCGTGGCGCCCTTTTCCGCGGCTCCGAGCGCGTTGAGCGCGACGAGCCGCGCATCATCGACCCAGCAGTCCGAATATTCGAAGCCCTTGGCATATTGATCGAGGATCGGCGCACCGACCGGATCGCGCCGCAGATCCAGCACGCGCGTGCCGGGAAGCTTCTTGCGGCCACCGAGATGATCGTAGAGGAACAGGCCGAGGCGCACCAGCCAGGCAGGCCTGTCCTGCGGGCTGTGCGGCAGCACGAACCGCATCGGCCAGATGATGTGGCAGGCCGAGTTCAAGAGGACTTCACGCTCGATCAGCGCCTCGCGAACCAGACGAAACTCGTAATATTCCAGATAGCGCAGGCCGCCATGCACCAGCTTGCCCGAGCGCGAGGACGTGCCCTGGGCCAGATCGTCCTTTTCCACCAGCGTGACGGACAGGCCGCGGCCTGCCGCATCGCGGGCGATGCCGGCACCATTGATGCCGCCGCCGATCACCAGAAGGTCAATCGTCGGGAGGTCGATCATCTCACTCATACTGCAAGGCTCCTTCCCGCGCCCGGTGCTGCGCTTGCCCCAACGGCATCGTGCCGGGCGGCCGCAAGTGCATTCCAGGCCGGGGTCAATTCGAGGCGCGTGGCCCTGAAGGCGGGGAACAATTGATCGTAAAGGCTCGCCAGGGTCGGATCGGGCGGTTCTGGCGCCCCCAAGAGAGGTGTCACCCACTGGGCGACGCAGGCATCCATGTCCTTGAAGGCGCCGACGGCAACCGCCGCCATCATCGCCGCGCCGGCAGCCCCCGCCTCCTCGCGCGAGGAAACGCGCAGCGGAGCGTTGATCGCCGCTGACAGCACGGCGCGCAAGGCGCGCGAGCGCACCGCGCCACCGGCCAGGCGCAGTTCGGCCGGTAGATCGCCCATGGCGGCATAGCAATCGCGCATGGCCAGGCCGAGCCCTTCGACGACGGCGCGCACCAGGTCTGCATAGCGATGGCCGGCGGACAGGCCGATGAAGCCGGCCCGCGCATCGGCATCGACGAAGGGACCACGCTCCCCGGCATCGGAAATATAGGGATGGTAGATCAGCGATCCCGGGCGGCTGTCGGCCAGCCAGCCGTCGATACGCCTCACCAGGTCCTGATGCGCCACCTTCTGGCCCATCTGCGCCAGAATGTCGGCCGCGATCGTCAACACCCAGTCGATGTTGAGCGTGGCCGCCATGTTGGTCTGGACCTGGGTGACGATACCGGGCACGGGCAGGGCAATGACATAGCCGGTACCCTCCGCATTGAGATGAACGTCCGCCGCTCTCTTGGCCCGCATATGGACGCCGGTGGAGCCGATGGTCGAACAGGCCGCATCGCCCGAACCGCCATAGACACCCGCCCCCAGAGCGGCCATGACCATGTCGACATAGCCCAGGCTCACCGGCGTGCCCGCCAGCAATCCCGTCTGCTCCGCCGCGCGCTTCGTAAGGGCGTGGGTGACTTGGCTGCCGTCGAGGATTTCGGGCAACAAGCTGCGCCGATGCGTCAGGCCGAGGGCCTCCACGACCCCATCGTCATAGCGGCGGGTGCGGAAATTACCGAAGGTGAAGCTGGCTTCCGACGGATCCGTGGCGCGCACGTCTGTCAGGTTCAGATAGAGCCAGTCCTTGCAATGCAGCGCCACCTCGGCCCTGTCGAGCAGATCCGGATTGTGGCTGTCCATATGGGCCATTTGCGAGCCCTGCTGGCAGGTATTGAGGCCCGTGCCGGTGGCCTCGAAACGAGCCCTGTTCAGCGGGGAGACTGCCAGGCTGCGCACCGTGGGCGCAGCCCGCGCATCCAGCCACAGCCAGGCATCGGCCACCGGCGCGTTGTCCGCACCGACCAGCCAGGTGCCATCGCCCTGGGCCGTGACGGCGAGCGCCGCGGTGCGGGCGGCCAGATTCTCGATTTTGTCGGCCAATCCGCGCAGCGCCGCGACACAATCGGCCCAGGTCGCCTCCAGCGACTGGGTCGCCGAGCCGTCATCCCCGCGCAGGTAACGATTGGGTACGGAGGCGGCGCCGACCTGGCGGCCGCCGAAATCGAAAGCGACGGCCTTGATCACCGAGGTCCCGGCATCCACCCCGATCAGCAGATCAGCGGACATCGCAACATCCTTCGCGAACTGACAGGCCGACACTTCCGCGCATGATCCATCTCCCTGACAGAGCCAGGCCTCCCACACGCGCCGGCGATTTTCACCGTCCGCATCGATCTCCGATCACTGTGATTTTCATATATCACAAAGATATCATACGTCACGTAATTTATTGCCAACATAGCATATTATTTCAGATAACCGAACCCATAACCGGAAAGAGAAGGCCCATCGCAAAAGCCTCGGGCGCCTACCGACGCCTCCGCTTGGAATGCACTGAAAAACCGTCATCTCTTTCGTTTTTCAATCGCCAATTCTTAGTTATATAATTGATTTATATATATAAATTGTCATACCCTGCTCTTTTGAGCATAACGACTTACTCTATGAAAAATGCAGCAGCGGGCCACGCCAACGCCCCGCAGGCCACCCTGCTTCGCCGGAGAGATTGCCGCGGGATAATATCCTTCTCGGAAAACTTTTCTGCCAAATCAACGAGTCAAGAATATAACTCTGTTGACGTTTTATGAAACACAGATATAACATATCTCAATGATCAGCGAGAGAGCCGTCCGGCCCGTGAGAGCGGGCCGCATCAGCGGCAGAATGGGAGGAGCCATGCTGCGCATTCCGCGCACCGGGCCAGCGTTTGCGGCGCAAGCCGGGGCGAGCCTCGGCCAGACATTCCCTCACGCCGCGCTGGTCGAACACCGCAAGAATGTGGGGCCCGGTCATGAGCAATAGTCATGGTGCATCCGTGAGGGCGTCGGGCGCCGGCGGGCGTGTCCGGCTGGTGGTGCCGGCGCTTGCTCTTCTCGTCATTGCAGGAATCGCGTTCGATACCCGGATCGTGCAGATCGGCTCCAAGGACGATGTGCGCCAGGCGGCCTTTTCGCCCGACAGCTATGGCATCGAGCATTTTCCGCAGATCAAGGCGGCCATCGAGCAGCGCGCCGTCGAGGCCAAGACCCTCGCGCCGGAGGTCCTGGCCGACAAGGCGGCGGCCGCCACGAAATATGGCACGGCAGCCTCCACCGGCTCGATCATTCCCATCCGCCTCACCGGCATCGCCGGCGAGCAGAAGGCGGGCATCTATAAGCTCACGGTGGACGGACTGCCGGCATCCATCGGGGTGCGCGTGCAGACCGGCCCCGCCATCAACGGTACCGATCTTCGCGATGCGCCTGGCGACATCGCTTTCGGCCAGTTCAAGAACCAGATCGAGTATCAGAACGCCGGTTCGGCCATCAATCGCGAGATGAAGAAGCAGGTACTCACCGGCATCGACACCGCCAATCTCACCGGCAAGACCCTGGAGATCGTTGGTGCCTTCCGGCTGGTGAACCCGGAAAACTGGCTGATCACGCCCGTGGCGGTGACGGTGAAATGAGCGGCGAGCCCTCTCCTTCCGGCGCTCAGATGCCCGGGGTCGTGCTGGCCGCGCGCCACGTGGCCAAGTCCTACGGCAATGTCCATGCCCTGAAAGGCGTGAACTTCGACATTCATCGCGGCCAGGTCACAACCCTGTTCGGCGAGAACGGCGCCGGCAAATCGACCCTGATGAAAATCCTGTCGGGCATCGTGACGCCGACATCGGGCGAGATCCTCCTCGACGGCCGGCCCGTGGTGTTCTCCTCGGCATCGGACGCCCGCGACCAGGGCATCTCGATCATCCACCAGGAGCTCTCCCTCGCGCCCAATTTGTCGGTACGCGACAACATCTTCATGGGACGCGAGATCATGGGCCTCACCGGCGTCGACTTCGCTCGGGAGGAAGCAGAGACGCGCGCCTTGATGGCCGAGCTCGAAGAAGACATCGATCCCCTCACCCCGGTCGGCGAATTGCGGCTCGGGCAGCAGCAGATCGTCGAGATCGCGCGCGCCCTCTCGGTTCGCAGCCGCATCCTGATCATGGACGAGCCGACCTCGGCCCTGTCGGCGACGGAAGTGGCAGTGCTGTTCAAGGTCATCGGCGATCTCACCAGCCGGGGCGTCTCGATCGTCTACATCTCCCACCATCTCGAAGAGGCGCTCGAAATCACCAATCACGCCGTCGTCCTGCGCGACGGCACCATGACGGCCTACGCCCCGCGCGCCGAGATCGACCTCAAATGGATCGTCCGCAACATGGTGGGCGAGAACTATGATCTCGGCTCGCCGCCGGGGGGCTACGCCTTCGGCGCCACCGCGCTTTCGGTGCGCGACCTCACGGTGCCGGATCCCGCGGGTGGCGGCTACAACGTGGTCGACAAGCTGTCGCTGGACGTCAAGGCCGGCGAGATCGTCTGCATCTACGGCCTGATGGGCGCCGGCAGGACCGAATTGCTGGAGACTCTGGCCGGACGCCTCAAAGCCTCATCAGGCCAGATCCTGCTGGAGGATGACGAGGTCTCGGGCCTGACCATCGCCCGGCGCATCAAGGCCGGCCTGGCCCTGGTTCCCGAGGACCGGCAGCGCGATGGCCTGGTGCAGACCATGAGCGTGGGCCAGAACCTGTCCCTGGCGTCGATCGCCGACTTCACGCGCGGCTTGTTCACTTCTCTGAAGATCGAGCAGCAGCTGATCGAAGACACCATCCGCAAGGTCACGGTCAAGACGGCCGGAGGCGGAGCGCCCATCGGCTCCCTGTCCGGCGGCAACCAGCAGAAGGTGGTGATCGGCAAGATGCTGGCCACCAACCCCAAGGTGATCCTGCTCGACGAGCCGAGCCGCGGCATCGACATCGGCGCCAAGGCCGAAGTGTTCCGGTTGCTGGCCGAGGGCGCACGCCGGGGCCTCGCCGTCGTCTACTCCACGTCCGAAGTCGGCGAATGCCTCTCCGTCGCGCATCGCATCATCGTCATGCGCAAGGGCCGCATCGTCGCCGAATTCGGCGCAACCGCAAGCAAGGACGAGATCATGGCCGCCTCGGGCGAAGCCGTGGTCCATTAGGCTGGAGGCCTGCCCATGTCGCACACCGCTGCAAGTACGAGCGCCAAGGGGCAGAGATCGGGCCCCGGCCTCGGCCGGCTGCTCCTCGAAGGACGCGCCTTCTTCGCGCTGATCCTCATCGTCGCAGTCTTTTCGTTCTTGTCGCCGAATTATTTCACGCTCGGCAATTTCCTGACGATGGCTTCTCATGTCGCCATCTACGGCATCCTGGCGCTCGGCATGCTCCTGGTGATCCTCAACGGCGGCATCGATCTTTCGGTGGGCTCGGTACTGGCCCTGTCCGGCTGCGTCGCCGGCTTCCTGATGGGAGGCGTGACCCTGCAGGTGGCCGGCGTCATCCTCTACCCGCCGGTCTGGGCCATCGTGATCCTGACCCTGGTGGCCGGCGGGCTGGTCGGAGCCTTGAACGGCGTGCTCATCGCCTGGTTCCGCGTGCCTGCCTTCGTGGCGACGCTGGGCGTGATGTATGTCGCCCGCGGCGTGGCGCTGCTGATGACCAACGGCCTCACCTACAACAATCTCTCCGGCCATGCCGATCTCGGCAACACCGGCTTCGAGTGGCTGGGCTTCAATCGCCTGTTCGGCGTGCCGATCTCGGTGCTGATCCTGGCGGCGCTCGCCATCGTCACGGCTCTGGTGCTCGGTCGTTCCGCCTTCGGCCGCTGGCTCTATGCCTCGGGCGGCAATGCCCGCGCCGCCGAATTGTCGGGCGTGCCGGTCAAGCGCGTGCAGATCACCGTCTATACCGTCTCCGGCATCCTGTCGGCGATCGCAGGGCTCGTTCTGTCCTCGCAGCTGACCTCGGCCGGCCCGACGGCGGGCACCACCTATGAACTGACGGCCATCGCGGCCGTGGTGATCGGCGGCGCGGCGCTCACCGGCGGCCGCGGCACGGTGCAGGGCACGATGCTCGGCGCCTTCGTCATTGGCTTCCTGTCGGACGGCCTGGTGATCATCGGCGTGTCCTCCTACTGGCAGACCGTCTTCACCGGCACGGTGATCGTGCTCGCCGTCCTGCTCAACTCGATCCAGTACAAGGCCCGCGGCCGGCAAGGCTGAGGGCCCGCACAGAAACCTTCCCATTTCGGCAACAAATAACAGATCTGCAGTGGGATCGTTGCCGTCTTGCGACGGCAGACAACTTCACCAATCAAGGGAGATGCCCCATGTTCAAAAAAGGCATGCGTTTGCTGGTCGCGGCCGCCGCCGTGACCCCATTGCTGATCGGCTCGGCCTCGGCGGCCGGCCTGATCTCGATCATCGTCACCGATCCGGCCAATCCATATTGGTACACGGAAGGCGAAGTCGCCAAGAAGACCGCCGAGCAGCTCGGCTACACTGCCTCGGTTTCCGCCCATAAGGGCGACACCAACACCGAGAGCACACTGGTTGACACCGCCATCACCAACAAATCCGCCGCCATCATCCTCGACCCGGCCAATGCCGATGGATCGGTCGGAGCGGTGAAGAAGGCCGTCGATGCAGGCATTCCGGTGTTCCTCGTCAATGCCGAGATCAACAAGGAAGGCCTCGCCAAGGCGCAGCTCGTCTCTAATAACGCGCAGGGCGCCGCCGTCGGTGCCGAGCAATGGGTGAATTCGGTCGCCAAGACGGGCAAATATGTCGAGCTGTTCGGCAACCCCGCCGACAACAACGCCGCCACCCGCTCCAACGGCTACGAAACCGTACTGACGCAATATCCCGACCTGACCAAGGCCGCCAAGGAAGTGGCCAACTGGGATCGCGCCCAGGGCTACCAGAAGATGCAGTCCATGCTGCAAGCCCATCCTGACATCACCGGCGTGATCTCCGGCAATGACGAGATGGCGCTCGGCGCCATCGCGGCGCTGAAGGAGGCCGGCAAGCTCAGCAAGGTCAAGGTCGGCGGCTTCGACGGCTCGCCCGATGCGGTTGCCGCCATCAAGGCCGGCGAGCTGCAATATACCGTGCTGCAGCCGGTTGCGGTCTTCTCCAAGGAAGCGGTGGTCCAGGCCGACACCTTCATCAAAACAGGCAAGACCGGCGCAGCGACCGAAAAGCAGCTCTTCGACTGCGTCCTGATCACCAAGGACAATGTCGACAAGTATGTTTCGGCCTTTACGCTCGCCAAATAATGACGAAGCCGGGATGGCCGTTGGCTATCCCGGCTTTCTTACGGGTCGGTGGCGCGTCCTTCCACAGCGGTGATTGCTGCAGGCAGGCATATTCCAACACTTCGGGATATCCTGCCAGCGCTCAACCCGGAAACAGACCGCCATGACATCGACGAGAGCCACGCAGGAAGACACGCTGGAACAGATCATCGCCGATCAGGTGCCGAGCGACAGCCGCCATGCCCGCCAGCTTGCCCGCCGCCAGCTCATCATGCAGGCGGTGATGGCTGAGGGCACCATGCGCATCGAGGAACTGGCCGAGCGCTTCGCCATCAGCCTGATGACCGTGCACCGCGACCTCGACGAACTGATCAATCGCGGCCTGCTGCGCAAGTCGAGGGGCATCGTCTCGGCGACACCCACCAGCTTGGTTGAGTCGAGCGATGTCTACCGTTCCATGCGCGAGGCCGTGGAAAAGCGCGCCATCGCCCAGGTGGCGGCCCAGTTCCTGGAAGCCGGCCAGGCCGTCTTCTTCGACGATTCCACCACCGTGCTGCAGATGGCCCCCCATATCGCAGCCCGCGTGCCGCTGACGGCGATCACCAACTCGATCCCGCTGATGAACGAGTTGAAGGAGATGAGCGACGTGACGTTGCTCGGCCTCGGGGGACGCTATTACAATTGGTGCAACGCCTTCATGGGCCCGGCCACGACGGCCGAGATCCGCCGGCTGCGCGCCGACTGCGTCTTCCTGTCGATGTCGGCCATCACCGATGACATGGTGTTCCACCAATCCGCGGAGATGGTCGAGACCAAGCGAGCTATGTTCGACAGTGCGGCCAAGCGGATCCTGCTTGCCGACCACACCAAGTTCCAGCGTCGCGCCCTGCACGCCATGGGCACTCTGAGCGAGTTCGATGCCATCATCGTCGACGACGGCATGGCCCCGCTCCAGGTCGAATTGCTGCGCTCGCGCGGCATCAACATCGTGATCGCGCCGATCAAGCAGCGCTCACCCCACCCCGCGTGACGCGACGAGGCGTTTCGTCTCCGTCGGACATCGCGATTTCTGCAATATCCTTTCGAGACGGAGTGCCTGCCAATGCCCACCCTCATCGGAATCGACAACGGGCTGACGGTGACCAAGGCGGCCGTCTTCGATGAAAAAGGCGTGCTGCTCGCCGTGGCCCGCCGGCGCATTCCCCAGATCATTCCCCATCCCCACCATGTCGAACGCGACATGGTGGGCCTGTGGCAGGCAACGGCCGAGGCCATCGCCGAGGCACTCGAAAAAGCCGGGCGTCCTGCCAGCGATGTCGCGGCGGTTGCCGCGACCGCCCATGGCGACGGCCTCTACCTTCTCGACGCGGAGCATCGTCCGCTCGGCCATGGCATTCTCTCGCTCGACAGCCGCGCGGCCGCCATCGTCGCCGAATGGGACGGGGATGGCACCTCCGCCACCGCCCTCGCCCGCACCGGCCAGGTCGCGCATGCCTCGGCCCCCTCGGCACTGCTGGCCTGGATCAAGCGCCACGAACCCGAGCGCTTTGCCAGGATCGCCCATGTCCTGGCCTGCAAGGACTGGCTGCGCTTTTGCCTGACCGGAACGCTTGGCACGGATCTCACCGAGGCCAGCACATCGTTCACGGCGATGGAAAGCCAGGTCTATGAACCTGACATCCTGCCGATCTTCGGCCTCGAGGGCCTTGCCGGTGCCCTTCCCGCCGTTACCCGGCCCGATGAGATCATCGGCACGGTTTCGCAGGCCGCGGCCTCCGCGACCGGCCTGACGGCCGGAACCCCGGTGGTGGCCGGCGTGCATGACGTCGTCGCCTCCGCCCTCGGCATTGGAGGCCATCGCGAAGGCACCGTGGCGATCGTGGCGGGGACCTATTCCATCAACGAGACGATCGCCAGCACGCCGAAGACCGATACCCGCTGGTTCTGCCGCAACGGCATCAAGCCGGGCGAATGGAACCATATGAGCATATCGCCGGCATCCGCCGCCAACTACGACTGGTTCCTGGATACGCTCTGCGCCGTCGAGCGACGCAGCGCGGAGGAGACAGGCGGCTCCATCCACGCCGCCATCGGCACCGAAATCGAGGCGGCACTCGCGCGGCCCTCCACCGTGCTCTTTCACCCCTATCTCTACGGTTCTCCCCATGGCGCGACCGCCAGCGCCGGCTTTCTCGGGCTGCGTGGCTGGCATGATCGCGGTGACATGCTGCGCGCCGTCATCGAAGGCATCGCCTTCAACCACCGGGTACATGTCGACGCCCTGCGGGAAGGCTTTTCCCCCGGCACCATCAGCCTGACGGGCGGCATATCGAGGAAGCCGCTCTACGCCCAGATCTTCGCCGACGCTCTCGGCCTGCCCGTCACCGTGAACGAGACCGAGGAGGCCGCCGCCTGGGGCGCTGCCTTGTGCGCCGGCGCCGGAGCCGGCCTCTACGCATCGCCGACGGACGATCCCCGCGATCTCGCAGCTCTCGCCCGGCATTACCAGCCAGATCCCACGCGCAGCCAGCAGTTGCAGGAGCGTTATGCCCTGCATTGCGACATCGCCACGCAGCTTGCACCTCTCTGGCCGCGCATCGAGGCCCTCGCCTCGCAGGCAGCGTAGAGCAAAGTGCGATTCCGTTGAAACGCACTTTGCTCTAACTCTTTGTTTTGACGCGTTTTCTTACTCGAAAAGTCTATCAACTTTTCTAGAAAATGCTCTGGCGCGGCCCCATCGGTATTTGACATGACTAAAGACATTGACGTTCTCATCCTCGGCGCCGGTATCAATGGAGCCGGCCTGTTTCGCGATCTCTGCGAGCAGGGCCTGACCTGCCTGATCGCCGACAGGGCCGATTTCGGCTCGGGCACCAGCGCCGCCCCGTCGCGGCTGATCCATGGCGGCATCAAATATCTGGAGACCGGGGAATTGCGCCTCGTCGCCCAGTCGACTCTGGAACGCAATCTCCTGCTGCGCAATGCGCCGCATCTGGTCGAGCCCCTGCCGACCGTGATCCCGATCTTCTCGTGGCTGCAGGGTATTCCGGCGGCGCTGCGTACATTGTTCGGCTCGACCACGGCTCCCCGCAACCGCGGCGCGGTGCTGATCAAGATCGGCCTGGCGCTCTACGATTTCTATGGCTCCCGCCACCGCGTCATGCCCCGGCATGCCTTGTGGTCACGCCGGCGTACGCTGAGCGAAATTGCGCCGATGACGCCGAAGATCGTCGCCGCCGGCACCTATTACGACGCCAAGGTCACCTGCCCGGAGCGGCTGGTGCTGGAGTTGCTGCAGGATGGCACGGCAGCCAATCCAGCCTCAGAGGCCCTGAACTATACGAACATGATCTCGGCCGAGAACGACCTCATAGGCCTGCGCACACCGGATGGCGGGGAGCGAACCGTTCGCCCACGGATCGTCGTCAATGCGGCCGGCCCTTGGATCGATCACGTCAACCAGGCTCTCGGTTCACCCACCCGGCTGATCGGCGGCACCAAGGGCTCCCATATCCTGCTCGACCATCCCGAGTTGATCGCGGCGCTCAAGGGACGGATGATCTATTTCGAGGCCAATGACGGACGTATCTGCCTGGTCTACGACTATCTCGGCCGAGCACTGGTCGGCTCGACCGACATTCGCGCTGACGATCCCGACACGGTTTGCTGCGACGACGAAGAGATCGACTATTTCCTCAAGAGCCTGCGCGATCTGTTGCCCGGCCTTGCCTTTTCGCGTGACCAGATCGTCTACGCCTATTCCGGCATCCGACCCCTGCCCGCCTCGGGCAGTACGGCGGCCGGGCTGATCAGCCGCGACCATTCGGCTCCCGTGCTCGAGCCCGCCGATGATCGTCCCTACCCGGTCATCTCGTTGGTGGGCGGCAAATGGACGACCTTTCGCGGCTTTGCCGAAGAGGTCTGCGATCTCGTCTTGGGGCGTCTTGGCCATAATCGCCGCCTGAATACGCGGGCCCTTCCGATCGGCGGCGGACGCGACTATCCGACGGAACCAGCCGCACGTGCCAATTGGATCGAGCACACAGCAAAGGCGACGGGTGCATCCGCCATGCGCACCACCGAGTTGCTCGGGCGTTATGGCACGACGGCACGAGCAATCCTCGCCCATGAGGGCCCGCAGGCACAGCGCTTGACGGACACCAACAGCTATTCTCTAAGCGAAATCGACTGGATTGCGCGCTACGAAAAAGTCGTTGAACTCGAGGACATTGTGATGCGGCGTAGCACGCTCGCCATCACGGGCCGTCTGAGCGAACGTGATCTGGCAGCGATTGCGGACATTGCAGCTGAAGCACTTGGATGGAGCGCAGAGCGACGGAATGTACAATTCGCCAAAACGCGAGATCTTCTTGCAGCGCGCCATCGCATCCAATGGGAAAAATCGCATCCTTGAACAGGGCGTCGATCGGCTCCCGGGGAGAGTGGCAATCGCATCGTCATAGTTCGAGCGCTTCCTCGTTCTCGGGGCCGCGGCTGCTCGGATGGCCAACCCGTTTATGACTGTGTGGTTCACGCCTCCGAAGGACGGAGACAACTTGCAGGAGGCTTTCGCAGGAAAGAACCCGTCAGATAGCGGCAGATCCTCCGCCCATGAGCGCTAACTTTGGGTGGTGGCACCAGATTTGGAGGGTCGATCTGGAGATCGACCATCTTGGAAATGTCGAGCGAGTTAGAGGACAAAGGTGGTCGATCTCGCTCCATCAATTGATGGAGCTGTGGAGATCGACCCTCTACGCTACCCGCGCCTCCGGCCGCAAAGTTAGCGCCATGGATCCTCCGCCTGCGCCCGCAGGCCTACTCCGCGATCCTGGTCAAATAAGATGCGATCGACTGCGGTGCCGGGATCACCGCGACAATCTTCATCTGCGCGATATTGCGGTTCTTCGCTTCTTCGAGGTGAGCATCGAACATCGCAGCCGCGGCGTCGATGGCGCCGCGCGTCAGCAATTCGACGATCAGGCGATATTCGGCAATGGCGATACGATCACGCGGCAGGCCTAATTGGCGCAACAGGCGCTCCGAGGCCACGACCGGCAACAGATTGTCCCGTATCAGGTCACGCAGCCTTTCGTTCGGGGTGGCCATCACGCAGGTCTCGACCAGCTTCGTCTCCAGATCCTCCCACTCGACCAGGTCGGCATCCGATTCGGTTCTTTCGGCCTCGGACAAACTGTCGAGAAGCGCCGTCAATCTCGCACGATCGATGCGCGGCGCCGCCGACACCAGGGCAGGAGGTTCGAGGATGCGCCGCAACGCAAAGCGGTCCTTGATCGATTTTGCCGTGAGTGGGCCGGCGATCCAATGGGAGCTCTGGTTCTTATGCACCAGTCCCCTTTCCTGCAGGCGCCCGAGCACGTCGCGCACCACGGTGCGGCTGACATGGAAGTGATCCGCCAGCTCGATCTCGATGATGCGATATTGCCCGAATACGACACAGGCCGCGACATCCGCCTCGATGGAATCGTAGATGCGTTCCCAGGTCGACCGGCTTTGCAACGCCTCGTCGATGGCCTCGGGTACCACCAGGCCCAGGGTCTTGATATCGGTGCGCACCGGCGCGATGCGCCGTCCCGGCGCCCCGACGAGATAGCCGCGCCCATCGAAGCGATGGATGAGCTGCTCCGCCTCCAGGCGCAGCAGCGCCCTCTGAACCGGGGCACGCGACGTCTGAAAGATCTCGGCGATCGGCCCCTCGAGCAGGACCAGCCCCCGTGGCAGCAGCCCGTCGGCGATATTGGTACGCAAGACGTCTTCGACAATTTCGTAGCGCCGCTGGGCGGTCTGGCGAGGCTTGGACAATGGCATGCCGTAAACGGACCTCCTTGCGGGCGTCATCGCAGACCGCCGCTCGAACTGCCCGTGTCTAACGCGTTTGACACAACCTGTCCTATATTCGGATAAATGATCTTTGAATACCATAGTTCAATTTTTCTTAGGGAGAGTCCATTTTCATCGATTTCCCGCGAAATTTATTGCAAATTCCACCCCCTGGCACTTCCACCCTCCTCCAGCTTCCGCGCCGCCCTTGCCATCCACCATCTTTGCCAAACGAAACATGCGCTGTCGAAAGACCCAAAAAATCTCGCTTAAATAGCCAATTTCCTACAAGAATTACGCAAACTTCGGCCACCTCTCGTCAAGGATCCAAATTCCGGATCCGCTCGTATTTTAAGCACCCGATGCACAAAAAAGATTGTTGCATACAAAAATCGATTGCACTAAGATCCAAGCACTCATTGCCAAAGAAGCAATGCAGAGGCGAACTGAATTAAGAAATCTGATTGATATTATGTTGGGCGCAGACGTATTGCGACCAATTAATATTTATCACCTTAAATTATGCTGCTGATGATTCATGCTGTTCTCAGGAATGGCAAGGTATTGGTGTGGCCTAATATGTCCTGGGAGGCTCGTTTGGCAGATGTACTTCGTCTCTCCGGCGTCAGGAAGTCGTATGGCGACCTGCAAGCGCTGGACGGTATCGACCTCGCCATCCCCGACAATACCTATGTATCGCTTCTGGGGCCTAGCGGTTCGGGCAAGACGACACTCCTGCGCGTGATCGCGGGTTTCGAAGACCCTGACCAGGGCAGCGTTGCCCTCGGTGGCCTTTCCGTCGACAATATCCAGGCCCATCGGCGCGGCATCGGCTTCGTCTTCCAGAACTTCGCCCTGTTCCCTCATCTTTCCGTTGCCGGGAACATCGCCTACGGCCTTGAAAACCGCGAAGTCGCCGTACTGACCGATCGCGCCGCCATTCGCCGCAAGGTCGGGGAGATGATCGAACTGGTCGGCCTAGCCGGCCTGGAGGATCGCGGCGTTGCCCAAATCTCAGGCGGTCAGCGCCAACGCGTGGCATTGGCGCGCACGCTCGTGACCGAACCGCGCCTGGTGCTGCTCGACGAGCCGCTGGGCGCCCTCGATGCCAATCTGCGGGCCCGGATGCGGGCGGAGCTCAGGAGCATCCGCGAGCGCCTCGGCGTCACCTTCCTGCATGTCACCGGCAGTGAATCCGAAGCGCTGGCGATGGGCGACATCGTATTGGTGCTCGACCGCGGCCGTATCGCCCAGTCGGCGGATGCCGACACGATCTATAACCGCCCGGCCGCGCCTTCGGTCGCGCGTTTCCTCAATTGCTACAATCTATTCGAAGGGGCGATCTCGGGCGAGGACTTTGTCGGGCCGGCGGGCAGCTTCCCGATTGAGGGAAGCACGCGCCTCGCAGGCGGGAAAACCGCCTATGCCGTCCGCTATGACCGCATTCAGGTGCGCCCGACATCGTCGGCCCTGGCGAGCGACGAAGTGGGCTTCGAGGCTGCCTTCATCGCCAGCGAATATAGCGGCGCGGCCGTGAACTCCTTCTTTGCACTCGACAGCGGCCAGGTGGTGGAGGTGGAGACCCATCTCAGCCATCGCCCCCCCGCCGACTACGCGCCGCAGGAACGCTACGGCCTCGTCTGGAAGCGCGACCTTGCGCTCCTCTTTGCGTGAGCAACGCCCATGTCCCTTGCTGACCCTCGACCCGGAACGGAGATCGACTGGATGACGACGCCTCCCGGCAGCGAAGCGGCGGCGCCGCAGGCTGCATCGCCGCGCAGGTCCCGCAACAAGACAATGTGGCTGCTGGCTCCAGGCGTCGTGTGGATGGTGCTCTTCCTGCTCGTCCCCATCCTGATGATGGTTTATGTCTCGTTCTGGACGCAGACCACCTTCAAGATCGAGCCCATCCTCACTACCAAGAGCTGGGCCACCTTCTTCACGAGCGACACCTATCTCCAGGCCCTCTGGACCACGATCCGCATCTGGCTGACGGTACTGGTCGCGACCCTGGTGGTCGGCTACCCCACGGCCCTGTTCGTGGGCCTGTTCGTGCGCAACAAGGCGCTGCAGACGGCGCTCCTGGTGCTGTGTGTCATCCCGTTCTGGACTTCGTTCCTGATCCGCGTCCTTGCCTGGCGCCCGATGCTGGGCAAGGAGGGCGCCATCAACCTGATCCTGCTCAAGGCCGGCATCATCACACAGCCGATCGAGGCCCTGCTCTTCTCCGACCTGTCGGTGGTGATCGGCACGACGCAGATCTACTGCGTCTTCATGGTCGGCCCGATCGCCTTCATGCTCGGCCGGATCGACCCGAATGTGATCGAGGCGGCGCGCGATCTCGGCGCCGGCTTCTGGCGCATCTTCCGCACCATCATCCTGCCTCTGTCCATGCCCGGCGTGGTCGTCGGCTCGATCTTCGTCTCGGTGATGGTGCTGGGCGAATTCGCCACCTCCGCGGCCCTGTCGGGACGCAAGGTCAACCTCCTCGGCAACATCATCGTCACCCAGGTCGGTTCACTCAAATGGGCCTTTGCCGCAGTGGTCGGCGTGATCCTGACAATCGTCATGGGAGCCGTGGTCGCCGCCCTGCTGCGCGTCGTCGATCTCAGGAAGGAGCTCTGAGCCATGCAGGCACGCGGCGTCAAACCGGTCCTGGCCATCTATACGGCCCTGTTCCTCTTGTTTCTCTATGGCCCCTTCGTCGTGCTGGCGATCCTGTCCTTCCAGACCGGACCGGAAGGCGGGCCGCAATTCCCGATCATCGAATGGTCGACCTACTGGTACCAGCATCTCTTCGGCCTGACACCGCCCTCCCGCATCGCCCCGCTGCCGATCGAAGAGAGCCTGGGACGTTCGGTCGTCCTTGCCATCATGACGATGGTGGTCTCGACCGTCCTGGGCGTGACATCCGCACAGGCCTTCCGCAAAAAATTCCGGGGCTCGGGCATCGCCTTCTATCTGATCGTCCTTGGCATGATGGTGCCCGGCGTGCTGGTCGGCCTCGGTATGGCGCTGGTGGCGAACGTCCTCGGCATCGACCGGCACTGGTGGGGCACGGCCTTCGTCCTCCACGTCGTCTACACCTATCCGTTCGCCTTCCTCGTCATGCTGGCGATCTTCAACCGCTTCGACCAGAGCGTCGAGGAAGCCTCCTGGTCCCTTGGCGTCTCGCCGATCCGCACATTCCGGAAGGTGACGTTCCCGTTGATCTTCCCAGGCGTCCTGTCGGCGATGCTGTTCGCCTTCACCCTTTCCTATGACGAGTTCTCACGCACGCTCTTCGCGTCGGGGCGCGACCTCACTTTGCCGCTGGCGATCTACGGCACGTTCTCGGTCGAGATCCATCCCAATGTCTTCGCCTTCGGCGTGCTGACCACCCTGTTCTCGTTCGCCCTGCTCGCGGTCTACGCGATCCTGATGGGCCTGTCCGTCCGGCGCGGCCGGCGCATCGCCATCCAGGAGGACGCATGATGCCCAGCCAGAAAACCGCCATCGTCACGGGTGCGGGCTCGGGCATCGGCAGGGCCATCGCCGAACGTCTCGCGGCGGACGGCTATGGCGTGCTCGTCAACGATCTGGCGCTGGATCGCGCGCAGGCCATCGCCGAGGCCATCCAGGCGGTTGGCGGGAGGGCGGTCGCCGCAGCCGGCGATGTTTCCAGCGAGGCTGATGTCGCGACCATCGCCACGGCGGCCAAAACGCATCTCGGCCCGGTGGACCTGCTCGTCAACAATGCCGGCCACGTCCATCAATGCCTGTTCGAACAGCTCGAACCCGGTGATTTCGATCGCATGTTTGCCGTGCATGTGCGCGGCACCTTCCTGATGATACGGGCCGTGTTGCCGGCGATGCTGGAGACGGGATCGGGCATCATCATCAATGTCGCATCCCAGCTCGGCCAGATCGGCGGGATCGAACTCGCCCACTATTCCGGTGCCAAGGCCGCCGTGATCGGCATGACCAAATCGCTTGCCCGCGAAGTGTCGAGCCGCGGCGTGCGGGTCAATGCCGTCGCACCGGGGCCGATCAACACGCCGCTGGTGAGAGCGCTCTCGGATGACTGGAAGGAGCGCAAGGCCAGGGAGTTGCCGCTCGGCCGCTTCGGCGAACCGGAAGAGGTGGCAGCCACCGTCGCCTTCCTCGCCTCCCCGGCCGCCAGCCTCTTCGTCGGCCAGACGCTCGGGCCCAATTCCGGCGACGTGATGTTGTGAACGAGCAGAGGGAGAAGACAGCACCATGACGAAGGCACGCATCGTCCTGATCACCGGCGGAGGCATCGGCATCGGCTGCGCCAGCGCAAAGGCCTTCGCCGCGCTCGGCGACCATGTGGTGGTCACCGACATTCTGGAAGCGGAAGGCAAGGCTGTCGTCGAGGAGATCAAGGCCGCCGGCGGCTCGGCCGAATTCGCGCCGCTCGACGTTCGTTCCACCGACAAGGCCGACGCCCTCGTCGCCGATGTGGAGGCTCGTCACGGCGGCATCGATGTCGTCGTCGCCAATGCCGGTATCGCCCACCGCGTGCCGCTCGCCAGGCTCGATGACGACAAATGGGACCTGACCTTCGATATCGACCTCAAGGGCATCTTCCGCGTGGCGCGGGCAGCGCTGCCCGGCATGCGCGCCCACAGATCCGGCGCCATCGTCGCGCTCTCCTCGATCATGGGCGTCGCCTATGGCTGGGACGAGCATGTGCATTACTCCTCGGCCAAGGCCGGTGTCGTCGGCCTGGTGCGGGGCCTCGCCGTCGAGGTCGCCCGCGACGGAGTGCGGGTCAATGGCGTGGCACCCGGGTACATCCGCACCGCCCAGCTCCTCTCCAAGGAGCATTCCCTCGGTCCCGAGGGCGCGGAGACCGCCGGCGCCTTCATTCCCATGGGCCGCATCGGCGAGCCCGAAGAGATCGCCGACGTGATCGTTTTCCTAGCCTCTTCCAGCGCTCGCTACCTCACGGGCCAGACGCTGGTGGTCGATGGCGGCCTGCTGGTGGGTCGCTACTGAAACAAAAGCAAATAACCAGAACCGGAGAAGGAACGATGTCTGACCGAAGCGAGATGACGCGCCGCTCTTTGTTGAAGCGATCCGCGGGAATGATGGCCCTGGCACTGGGCGGCGGCACGCCGTTCCTCTCCTCCCGGGCCGCCTGGGCGCAAGGTACTGGCCTGGCGAGCGAGAGCCTGCGCACGATCGGCCTGTCCGTGACGGTGCAGGAACGCATCCTGGCCGAGTTCAAGGCCGCCTCCGGCGTGGGCACGACCTCGGGCACGGCCGCGACCTTCCCCGATGCCCAGACCAAGATCCTGTCGGGTTCGAAGGACTATGATTGCTGGGAAGTGATCGCCGAACGCCTGCCATCGGTGGTGATGACCAACAATGTCGCGCCGATCGCCGCCTCGTCGCTGAAGAACTGGGCCAATATCCGCGATACTTTCACCAAGCCGAGCGACAAGTGGGATCCCAAGGCCCAGATCACCGGCCAGATCTGGCAGGACGATGCCCATAGCCAGCTCTGGATGGTGCCGGCCGTCTATAATTACGACTCCATCGGCTATAATCCGGACGTGCTGTCGGATGAGGAGGCCAACACCTGGGCGGCGATCTTCGATCCCAAATGGAAGGGCAAGTCCGGCCTCAACACCGACCCCCTGATCGCCTTCGGGCAGGCCGTGATGGCCATGAACTCGCTGGGCCTGTCGGCCGTCAAGAACCCCGGCAATCCCTCGGAAGCCGAGATCGACGAGGCTGCGAAATTCCTGGTTTCGAAGAAGAAGGATGGGCAGTTCCGTGCGCTCTGGGGTGATTTCGGCGAGCTCGTCAATCTCCTCGCTTCCGGCGAGATGGTGGTGTGCGACGCCTGGCAGCCGGCCGTGATGGCGGTCAAGGCCCAGGGCAAGGCCTGCAAATATGCCCGCCCGAAGGAAGGCTATCGCGCCTGGGCGATCGGCCCCTCGCTCATCGCCGGTTCCACCAACAAGGAAGCCGTTGCCGCCTATGCCGATTACTGGCTTTCGGGAAAGCCCGGCATCACCGTTTCCGAACAGGGCTATTACTCGCCGACGACCAACATCAAGAGCGAGATGGCACCGGAAAAATACGCCTTCTGGTACGAAGGCAAGCCCTGGGTCGGCGCAGCCGAGCGCGGCATCAAGGAAGGTGACCTGCGCGACGGCGGCAGCCTGGCAGAACGGGCCGCCAACGTCGCCTATTGGCACCAATGGCCGGATGCCTATGACCATCTCATTCAGAAATGGGACGAGTTCCTGAACGCCTGATCACGATCCGGGCGGAAAGCGCGCCTTTCCGCCCGCCTCCCCTGCCATTCCCGCGGAGCACGAAGCGATGATCCACGATCTCGAACTCATCAAGGTCGGCAAGGTCTATGACAACGGCACGCCCGCCGTCGCCGGTTTCGACCTGGCCGTCGCCAAGGGAGAGTTCATCGCCTTTCTGGGGCCTTCCGGCTGCGGCAAGACGACAACCTTGCGCATGATCGCCGGCTTCGAATCCATCTCGTCCGGCAACATGCTGATCAGGGGAACGCGCATCAACGACGTGCCGCCAGAACGGCGCCCGACATCGATGATCTTCCAGAACTACGCGCTCTTCCCCCATATGACCGTACGCCGCAATATCGGCTATGGCCTCGAGGTCAAGGGACTGGCGAAAGCCGAGCGCGACGCGAAGGTCGATCGCATCCTGGACACGCTCGGCCTCGAGGATGTCGCCGACAAGCGTCCCGACAAGCTCTCCGGCGGCCAGCGCCAGCGTATCGCTTTGGCGCGCGGCCTCGTCGTCGAACCCGATATCCTCTTGCTGGACGAACCGCTGGGCGCGCTCGATGCCAATCTGCGCAAGGCGATTCAGAACGAATTGAAGCTCCTGCAGAAAAGGCTGGGCGTCACCTTCGTTTTCGTCACGCATGCCCAATCCGAGGCCTTGGCTCTTTCCGATCGCATCGTGGTGATGAACCAGGGACGCGTCGAACAGATCAGCCCGCCGCACCAACTCTATACAAGGCCGAACACACCCTTCGTGGCGCAGTTCATCGGCCGCAACACCATTCTCGACGGCTCCATTGGCGGTGTCGAGGACGGGCGCGTGGTGGTCGATACCCCGCTCGGCATCCTGCGCGGCACGGCGAACGGCAGGCTGGCCAATGGCAGTGCCGCCAAGATCGTCGTCCCGGCCGAAGCCATAGAAGTTCGTTCGGCCTCGGATGGGCGCGTCACCGAGATGGGCAATACCATCGCCGCGACCGTCCGTCGCCTCGATGTCGTCGGGCACATCTCGCATCTGTCCGTCGAGCTTCCGGGAGGCCGGGCGATCTCCCTGGAAGCGCATGTCGAAAAATACCCGCCGGGCCTCTTCGCTCCCGGCGGTGAAGTCGTGCTGGCCTGGAATGCCGCCGAGGCGACCGTCATTCCAGCCGCCTGACAGACCATTCTTTCAAGAAAACATCGATTTCAACATGAAATGAGGAGACCTCACCCATGGCAAAGGAAATACTCTGCGGCTTCGGCGTCGACGTCGATGCGGTCGCCGGCTGGCTCGGTTCCTATGGCGGCGAGGATTCGCCGGACGACATCTCGCGCGGCCTTTTCGCCGGCGAGGTCGGCTCGCCCCGCCTGGTCAAGCTGTTCGAACGCTTCGGCATCAAGACGACCTGGTTCATTCCAGGCCACTCGATCGAGACCTTTCCCGAGCAGATGCAGGCCGTCGCCGACGCCGGCCATGAAATCGGCATCCATGGCTACACCCATGAAAACCCGATCGCGATGACGCGCGAACAGGAGATCGAGATTCTCGACAAATGCATCGATCTCGTCACCAAGCTCTCCGGCAAGCGTCCCACCGGCTATGTGGCACCGTGGTGGGAATTTTCCAACGTCACCAATGAGTTGCTGCTCGAGCGCGGCATCAAATACGACCATTCGCTCATGCACAACGACTTCACGCCCTATTATGTGCGCGTCGGCGATTCCTGGACCAAGATCGATTATTCCGGCAAGCCGAAGGACTGGATGGTGCCGCTGAAGCGGGGGCATGAAACCGACCTGATCGAAATCCCGGCTTCCTGGTATCTCGACGATCTGCCCCCGATGATGTTCATCAAGAAGGCGCCCAACAGTCACGGCTTCGTCAACCCGCACGATATCGAGCAGCTCTGGCGCGACCAGTTCGACTGGGTCTATCGCGAGATGGATTATGCCGTCTTCCCGATCACCATCCATCCCGACGTCTCGGGCCGCCCGCAGGTCCTGATGATGCTGGAGCGCCTCTATGCGCATATGGCCAAGCATCCCGGCGTCAAGTTCGTCACCATGAACGAAATGGCCGACGATTTCGCCCGCCGCTTCCCGCGCAAGAAGTGACGAGGGAGGCCGGGTCCCCTATCGTGGGCCCGGCCATCCATGCTGTCGGGAAAGGGCGACAGCCCTTTCAAGTCGAAAAAATGCGCCGCAACGGGGAAGATCTGCATGTGTTCGCTCTGCGGCATTCTGGGTGGCAATGAGCACTGGGCCGATGCGGTGGCCCGGCCGGGCGTCTTCACGCGCAATGGCGACAGAATCGATCGCCGCCGTGAGCGCATGAACCGCGTGCGCATTGCCTGCCAGGTTCTGGAACCCTTCGGCATGACCCTCTCCGATTGGCAGGGCGCTTCCTTCCTGCTGTCGACGAAAACCGGCAAGACCGAGATCATCGACGATCTCGGCCATCTGTGGCCCGCGGCCGAAAGGCTGGTCCGGCGCGCCTGCGATCCGCTCTCCCTGCCGGTGATCGAGGCCATGGAGAAGCGCCATGGCGGATGACGTCCCGGCCTTCACCCCGGTCCACCTCCTCACCGGCTTCCTCGGTTCGGGCAAGACGACGTTGTTGCGACGGCTGCTGTCGGACCCGGCCATGGCGCGCACGGCCGTGCTGATCAACGAATTCGGTGAAATCGGGCTCGACCACCATCTACTCGAACCCATCGACGAGACCATGGTGCTGCTGCCGTCGGGGTGCTTGTGCTGCACGATACGCGGCGAACTGGCCCAGGCGATCCGCGATATCCATGCCAAGCGGGCGCGTGGCGACATTCCACCCTTCGACCGGCTGGTGATCGAGAGCACCGGCCTGGCCGATCCCTTCCCGATCCTGTCGACCATCAAGGCAGATCCCGTCCTGCGGCATCATTTCCGGCCGGGCACGGTGATTGCAACGGTGGATGCAGTGAACGGCCAGTTCCAGCTCGAGAACCATGTCGAGTCGACACGCCAGGCCGCGATCGCCGACCGGCTCGTGCTCACCAAGACCGATATCGCCGACGAAGTGACAATTGCCCGGCTCCTCAATCGACTTCGGCGCTTCAATCCGGATGCACCGATCCTGCGGTCGGCCGAGCGGGATTTCGACGCCCCGGCTCTGTTCAGTCAAAATGACTTCGCTGCTGCAGGCCAACCGGAGCGCTCGACCCGCGAATGGTTCCGCCAGACCTTTCAAAGCGACGATCCGCTCACCCCCGAAACAACCAGCCAGCCCGGGCACGAACATGGTTCAGGCGACCGTACACGGCATGGCGAGCGTATCCGCTCCTTCGTGGTCACGGTCGATGAACCGCTCGACTGGACGGCCTTCGGCATCTGGCTGACCATGCTCCTCAACCGGCATGGCGATCGCATCCTGCGGGTGAAGGGCATGCTCAACCTTGCGGGCGAGAGTGCCCCGGTGGCAATCCACGGGGTGCAGCATCTGGTGCATACACCCGTGCATATGCAGGCCTGGCCCGATGGCGATCGACGCTCGCGCATCGTTTTCATCGTGGATGACCTCGATTCCAGCTTGATCCGGCGCTCCCTGGCAGCCTTCAACAGATTGGCGGCTCCAGTGTCGCAACAATCATGATCAAGCGATTTCGAATGCCATTGTCTCAGCTCCGTTATCCGAGCTTCCCATGAAGGGGGCAGCATCGGAAGAAAAGTTCTCGGCACCCGCCTTGCATCTCACGGAACGGCCGACCCTGCGGGTATTGGGAACCGAGATTTCGCATCTGGAGGAACTGCGCCTCAGGGCAGAAGCCGATCTGGGGATCAATGTCGTCTTCGATACCCAGGACTTCATCACCACCCAGCACAAGGCGGCGGCGGAGCCGGGCAGCTATGATGTCTATGACCAGTGTTTCCACAACCTCGACATCGTCTGGTATTGGCGCGCCATCCAACCCATCGATCTCACGCGCATCCCGCTCTGGGGCGAAATCACCGACCTGACCAAGACAGGTCGGCTCGATCCAGGGGCCCGCGTCGGTTTCGGCGATGCCCCCGTGACCAAGCTCTTCGTCCAGCCCAACCGTGCCTTGGGCCCGACGCCGTCGCGCTGGCTTTCGATGCTGCCGACCACCCATAATTTCGATTCCTTCGCTTTCCGACCAGATCTCGCCAATGGCGATGCCGAGCAGATCGTCTCCTGGGGTGCCCTGCTCGACGAGCACTGGCATGGCAAGGCAGCTCTGGTCGATGAGCCGGCGATCGGTGTTTTCGACGCGGCTCTCGCCGCCCAATCGCTGGGATTGATGAGCTTCGAGGATATCGGCAACATGTCGATCGAGGAGATCGACACTCTGCTGGGCATCCTGATCGAACGGCGCAAGGCCGGCTTTTTCGCCGGTTTCTGGAAGACCGCGGCGGAAGCCGCCGGCCTGATGCGCGATGGCGGTGTCGTCATCCAGAGCATGTGGTCCCCCGGCATCACCGCCCTGCGCCATTGCAACGTGCCGGTCATGGAGGCCGTGCCCCGCGAAGGCTATCGAGCCTGGCACGGCGGCCTGTGCCTTTCGAGCAACCTATCGGGGCGCATGCTCGACGTCGCCTATGACTATCTGAACTGGTGGCTGTCCGGCTGGCCAGGCGCGGTGATGGCACGCCAGGGCTATTACATGTCCATCCCCGCCCGCGTTCGGGCTTATCTGACACCAGACGAGTGGGCCTACTGGTATGAGGGCCTGCCGACACAGACTGAGTTGCCCGGTCCGGACGGAACCATCACCATCAAGGCCGGATCCGCGCGCGATGGTGGATCCTACCGGCAGCGCGCCAATTCGATCGCCGTTTGGAACACGACGATGGACGAGCACAATTATCTGGTGCGGCGGTGGTCGCGATTGGTAACCGCCAATTAGTGTCCGCTGTCATGCATAGAAAAACGTCTCGATCAGATCGAATTAACTGCGATGACTCTGTCGTAAAGGTGGCCGGATCCCAATGACTGGTCCGGTTTGAAGTTAGTGCAGGGTCTGTTTGATCCGCGCCCATTTGGGGGCACCACCGGAGTTCTGCAACGAGATCGGGGTCTTATGGCCTATCGCACCGTGCGGCCGAACCTCATTGTAGTATCTGAGCCAATCTTCCATCTTTTCGGCAGCATCTGCAAGCGACAGGAACCAATGCGTGTTCAGGCACTCGGTGCGGAACCTCCCATCGAAAGCCTCTATAAAGGCGTTGTCCGTGGGCTTGCCGAGCCGCGAGAAGTCCAGCGTGACGCCCTTGGCATAGGCCCAGAGATCCAAATCTCGCGAGACGAATTCCGAGCCCTGATCAACCCTTATCGTCTTGGGATAACCTACCTTGGCACAGACGCGCTCCTGTGTGGTGACCACGTTTTCTCCCCGGTAGCTGAACCTGGGGTCGACCACCGGCGAGAAACGCGAGAAGGTATCAACGACGGTCAGAATGCGGATTTTCTTGCCGGTCGCCAATTGATCATGGACGAAGTCCATCGCCCAGACATCGTTCGGGCGGGCCGCCGGCGCGCGGTCGTCGCGAAGCTTCGCCTTGACCCTGCGCTTGGATGTCTTGTTCCTGAGCTGCAGCCCCAACTCTTTGTAAATCTATGGTTCTCTTGATGTTGATGCTCCAGCCCTCGCGCTGGAGCATGACATGGACACGCCTGTAACCATACCGGACCCGTGTCTGGCAGAACTCCTTGATCCGGGCTGCGATGCCGGCCTGGTCGGGTTTGCGTGACCGGTAGTGATAGGTCGAGCGATCGAACTCCAGAGCACCGCAAGCTCTGCGGATCGAGACGCTCCACTCCCATACATATCACGCTCACGAGCTTGCGCTTCCGACCAGGCCTTAGAATTTTCGCTGACGCGTCCTTCGGTTCGGCGGAAGATTGGCGAGGCTTTGATCAAGCGCGAAATCCCGGATTTCCGCGAGCGTATCTTTTACATCTCGGGGCCGCGCGAGATGGTTGTCGGTTTCCAGGACGCTCTAAGACAGCTTGGAATCGCCAGGTCTCGCATCAGGGTCGATTTCTTTCCCGGCTTTACTTGACGAAACGCGCGTCACCCACCGAAACAGCCGACGCCTATGAATAAAAGCGTATCTGCGGTGTTTATGGACGTCCTTGATATTTGAGAGGAAGCGGCCCGAAAAAAACGGACCACTCCACGGAGGAGTCATTCGATGAAGACCTTACTCGCTCTCGCCACATCTTTGCTAATGTTGTCTCTGCCATTGGCCCCAGAGGCGAGCGCCGCAACGACGCTGACGGCCAGAAACGGTATGACGATATACGTCTTTGACAAGGACACCGGTGGCAAGCCGTCGTGCTATGGCGGCTGCGCGGCAAAGTGGCCTCCATATGTCGCCAAGGCTGGCGAGAAAATGGGCGAAGGCTGGGCAGCCGTAAAGCGGACGGATGGTTCACTGCAATGGAGCTATGACGGCAAACCAGTCTATTTCTACGCGCCAGACAAGAAGAAGGGCGACAAGACCGGCGACGGCATCGGCGGTGTCTGGCACGTTATCAGCGAATAGCTGATCCAGCGAGGCAGATTAGCCGACTTTTCCCCACGCCGTAACGGAGCCGAATTGGCCCCAACTGCGTGAATTCCGTTCGTAATCTCAAATCCAAGACCGAAAAAGACGATCGTGCCTTTTTTCAAGCAGCCAAAATATCAAGCTGCAAGAAGCCTAGAGGCGGAAGAGGGCAAGATTTCAGGTACCCAAGTGGAAGGCCCGAGCATTATCTACAGGGTCGCTTGTCGAGCCTCACGGCGCTTGCTGAGAAAGGCCCTTCCACCTGGCATCCGATAGGCAACCTTCGCCGCTTTTCGCCCGGATCCTTACGCGCAAAGTTTTGCTCCCGCCATGGTCAAACGGGCGCTCTATTTGCTGGACGCTTCCGTCGGGGTTAGCCGCCAGCCCTCATTGTTGCCCCATACCGAGCAGGATGCCGGATTGTCGGAATCCCGCGTCAACAGGAATTGCTGCAATTTGGTTCGAGATTCTGGAGCGGGAAGACCAGGTAACCGGTCAGTCCGGCTTTAGCCGTGTGCCGCTGCTCCCATCGAAAAGATGCAGGGCATCCCCCTCGCCCCTTACGGAAACCCTATCCCCCACTTTCACGGCGCTGTGACGCGGAAATTCGACCGTAATCATCCGGTCACTGCCATGATCGAGATAACCGAAAGTCTGCCCGCCGAGACGTTCGACCATCGCCAATTCGCCGGTGAACCAGGCTTGGGAGGCGTCGCAGGGTGAAAGGTCCTCCGCCCGAATGCCGAGGATGACGGACGTTCTGGGAGCTAGCGACAGCCATGGCAGGACAATTTTGGCGCTACCGACTGAGAGCTCGCCATCACCATTCAGCCGCAGCTCCACGGTATTCATGGTCGGACTGCCGATAAAGCGCGCGACAAACAGACTTGCCGGATGGTGATAAAGTTCGAGCGGAGGGCCGACCTGTTCCATGCGGCCCGCATTCATCACCACGATACGGTCGGCCAGGGTCATCGCCTCGACCTGGTCATGCGTGACATAGACCGTGGTTGCCTGGATGCGACGGTGGAGCTTTGCGATCTCAAGGCGCATCTCTACCCGCAAGCCAGCGTCGAGATTTGAAAGCGGTTCGTCAAACAGGAAAGCCTGAGGATCGCGAACGATGGCCCGCCCCATGGCGACACGCTGACGTTGCCCTCCCGACAATTGCCCCGGTCGACGCTCCAACAAGGGTGCCAGTTTCAGGGTTTCAGCGGCCTGTCTCACGCGCTGGTCGATCATTTGCGGGTTCTGGTCGCGCATGCGCAGCCCAAATCCCATGTTCTCGGCGACCGTCATATGCGGATAGAGCGCGTAATCCTGGAATACCATGGCGATGTTGCGTTCTGCGGGCGTAAGCGCATTCACCACCCTGTCCCCGATGCGCATCTCTCCACCGGTGATCTCTTCGAGCCCGGCGACCATGCGCAGCAAGGTGGATTTGCCGCAACCCGAAGGACCGACCAGTACGAGGAATTCGCCCTCGGCGATATCGAGGTCGACACCATGGATCACCGTATGGGTGCCGTAAGATTTGCGAATATCCCTGAGGCCAATGCCCGCCATTGCGTTTTCCCCCGATACTGCCTGCGACAAGCGAGGCCATTCCAGCTCTTGACCTGATTATCAATATCAATAATGATAATTGCAAGAGGTATGCGAACACTCTCAAGATGGCGCCAGCACAAGGGGGAGACATGAGCGAGCGGCCAGCATCTCGGCGTTTCAACCCGGCATTGCGCGCCAAGGGCGGCCGGCCGAGCCCTGTCGCCCGCTCGGCGATCGCCTTCGACGCCCTCAAGCACGACATCATGCTCGGCGAACTCGCTCCCGGCGAACCCCTGGTGGAACTGGAACTTGCCGCCCGTTTCGGCTGCAGCCAGGGCACGGTGCGGGAGGCCCTGCTGCAGCTTCAGGAGGAAGGGCTGGTGCACCGGCGCGGCCATCGCGGCACGCAGGTCTCAGACTGCACGGCGGACGAAGCCGTTGAGATGTTCCGCGTCCGCAAGCAGATCGAATGTGCCGGCGTGCTGCGCGCCTTGCGCAACCCCAGCCGCGGCCTGCTTTCCGATCTGAAGGCACTGGTCGAGGCCATGGAGGAGGCCGCGCGGGAGGATGACGAGATGGGGCTCGCCGCCTTCGACCGCGACTTCCACCGCCGTCTATTCCACGATGCAGACCTGCCCGCCCTGGATCCGATCCTGCATCGCTGCCTGATCCACAACCATCGCTTCAAGATTTCGCGCACGCAAGGCCAGCGCGATCTCGTGCTGACGGCCCAGCGTCATCGGCCGCTGGTAGGCGCAATCGAGGCCGGCAACAGCGCCGCGGCCGTGACCTCTCTCGAGCATCATATCGCGACCATCGTCGATTTCGGGCCCAACGTTTTTCCTGGAGCGGGGCAATGAATGCCCCAATCCCTAATACGGCGGTCGAACAGCTGCCCGGCCAGCTCGATCCGGAACTGGCACGCCTCCTGGCCGCCATTGATGATGAAATCGGCCCGCAGCCGGATACGACGCTGCTACCGCCGGCAGAGGGTCGGGCCCTTGCCGCGCAACTCAACCAGCGTTGGAACCGCGATCTGCCGGCAATGGCCTTTACGGGCGACTTCGTCGTTCCTGCGGATCCGACATTCTCGTCAGCCGATTGCCGCGTCAAGGTGCTTATCCCGCCGGAGGCGGGAGCCGGTGCACTGATCTTCGTCCATGGCGGCGGCTTTGCCTTCTGCAGCCCGCAGACCCATGAGCGTTGCGCCCGGGTTCTTGCCATCGAGACCGGCCTGCCCGTTCTCCTGCCCGATTACCGCCTGGCCCCGGAACATCCTTTCCCGGCGGGGCTGCACGACGTGATTGCCTGTATCGGCCGCGTTTTCGATCACACCGTTGCACTCGGCATCCGTCCAGGTCCGCTGCTGCTGGCGGGCGACTCCGCCGGCGCCAATCTGGCGCTCGCCGCCATGCTTCATCGCCAGGCCGACGGACGCAGCCTGCCCGACGGTGCCCTGCTCTTCTACGGCGTCTACGACGCTGATTTCGAGACACCCTCCTATCGACGTTTTGCCGAGGGTCCTGGCCTGACCACGGCGCGGATGCAGCGCTATTGGAACTGGTATCTGCCCGCCCCGAAGGCACGCCAGACGGTGCTCGCCTCGCCCCTTCATGCCAGTGACGAGGCACTAGTTGGCCTGCCGCCCCTCTTCCTTCTGGCCGCGGAGATCGATCCGCTCTTGTCCGACACGCTCAACCTAGCGGCGCGCCTGCGATCGGTGGGGCGGCAGGCCGACATACACATCGTCAAGGGTGTGACGCACGGATTTTTGCAGATGAGCGCCGGGCTGAGCGCGGCCCGCAACGCCCTCAAGACCGCGGCCCAAGCGGCAAAGTCAATGATCAAGCCGGCGTGAACCGGCACCAAAAACACATTCTTCGGGAGGAAATGATGAGGACAGGACTGAAGAAAATGCTGAAGGCGCTCGGTGTCGCCTGTGCCCTGAGCGCCAGCATGATGCTCGGGGCGGCCAAGGCGCAGACCGTGCGCTTCTGGTATCATTTCGATAATCCGGCCAACCCGATGGATGACCTCATCAAGAAATTCGAGGCGGCCAATCCCGGCATCAAGGTCGAAGCCGAAAACGTGCCGTGGAACTCCTATTACGACAATCTCTACACGGCGATCGTCGGCGGCAATGCGCCCGACGCCGCCATGGTGAAGCTGTTCGCCCAGCCCCGCCTCGTCGAGATGGGAGCCCTGGAGCCGATCGGCGAACGCATCGATGCCTGGCCCGGCAAGGCGGACCTGCTCGACAATCTCCTCAATCTCAACAAGGGACCGGACGGCAAGCAATATTACCTGCCGATCCAATATGTCGTTCTCTATCTTTACTATCGCGCCGACCTGTTCAAGGCCGCCGGCCTGGAACCGCCCAAGACCTGCGACGAATTCCGCGAGGACGCCAAGAAGCTCACCAAGGCGCCGGACACCTATGGCTTCGGCCTGCGCGGCGGCAAGGGCGGCTGGGACCAGTGGGGCACCTTCGTCTTTTCCAAGGGCGCCAAGCTCGAGCCGGGCGGCCTGACCACGCCGGAGGCGATTGCCGCCAACAAATGGCTGGTCGACATGTTCCGGGAGGACAAGTCGATTCCACCCTCTGCGCCGAATGACGGCTTCCAGGAAATCATTGCGGCCTTCAAGGCCGGAAAGACCGCGATGACCATCCACCATGTCGGCTCGTCCAACGACCTCGTCAAAGCCCTGGGCGACAAGGTTTCGGCGGTCCCCGCTCCAGCCTGCAACGGCAAGCAGTGGACCTCCTATGGCGATGAATCGCTGGCGCTCTTCTCTTCCTCGCAGGTGAAGGACGCTGCCTGGAAATGGATCTCCTTCCTGGCGGAGGGACAGAACAATGTCGAGTTCAACAAGGCCACGGGCCAGATGACGGTGACCAAGTCGGGTTCGGCCAACTGGACACTGCACCAGCGGCGCTTCGTGGATGTCACCGTGCAGTCGCTGCCCTTCGCCTCGGTGCTGCCGCAGACGCCAGCCACGACCGAATTCGTCAACACGGCCTGGCAGACCAACATGCAGCAGGCCCTGACGGGCGCGGCGACGCCCGAGCAGATGATGCAGCAATTACAGACGCTGTTTGCAAACTAGGCAAGGTGCCGGACTTTCTGTCCATCGTGCAGAAGGTCCTCTTTTTCTCCCACTACGACGCCGAGCCATGTCGCTGCATTCCTCCACCTCCCAGCTCGATCGGGAATTCGCGGTCCGCCTGCGGGCGCGTCTAATGCCTTATGCCCTGTTGGCGCCGGCTCTGCTGGTGGTGTTCGTCGTCGTCTTTGTCCCGATGATCGAGGCCATCTACACGAGCCTGTTCGATCTCGTGCTGTGGAAGCCCAATGCCGCCAGATTCGTCGGCTTCGGTAACTACATCAAACTGTTTGCCGACCCGGTGTTCTGGACCGCATTCTGGCACACCGTGGTCTGGATCGGCCTCACGGTACCGCTGCAGATGGGGCTCGGCCTGATGACCGCCCTGCTGCTCAATCGAGACTTTCCATGGCGGGGTCTGGCCCGCGCGATGATCATCATCCCCTGGGCGCTGCCGAGCGTGGTCATCGCCTTGATGTGGCGCTGGATCTACGACCCCAACACCGGCGTGCTCAACGACATGCTGCTCAGCGTGCACCTGATCCAGAGTGCGGTACCCTGGCTCGCCGATCCCAATGTCGCGCTCTACGCCGTGATCGCCACGCTCACCTGGCAGGGCTTCCCCTTCTTTGCCGTGATGATCCTCGCTGGCCTGCAGGGCATTCCACGCAGCCAGTACGAGGCTGCATCCATCGACGGTGCCACGCCCTGGCGTCAGTTCGTCAACGTCACCCTGCCCGGCATAGCACCCGTCCTGGCCACGGCCGGGCTGCTTCGCGTGATCTGGGTCGCCAACTCCATGGACGTCATCTTCGTGATGACGGGCGGCGGTCCCGGCTACGCGACGCACACATTGCCGCTCTACGCTTTCATCAAGGCCCGCCAAAATCTCGATTTCGGCTACGGCACGGCGATAGCAGTGACCTTCACCGTCCTCCTTGGAGCCTTCGTCGCCATCTACATCATCCGCACCATGAAGGAGGTCGAGCGATGAACAAACCATCGACCCTCCGGCGCATCCTGACGACCGACCTGCCGGTGGCGGCAATCGTGCTCTTCGCGCTCGGGCCCTTCGCCTGGATGATCCTGACCTCGCTCACACCGTCCGAGCGCATCGCGGCGAGCGGGGTTTCGCTCTCGCCCATCGGCTGGAGCTTCGACAATTACACCCGCCTGTTCGAGCAGACCTCCTTCCTCGGCAATATGGGCCACAGCCTGATCATCGCACTCGGCACGGTGGTCGTCGGCCTTGGCGTCTCGGTCACAGCCGCCTATGCCTTCTCGCGCTTTCGCTTCCTCGGCCGCAGGGCGATCATGCTGCAATTCCTGCTGGTGAACATGTTCCCGGTGGTGCTGCTGATCCTGCCGCTCTTCGTGCTGATGCGCCGGCTCGGCCTGCTCGACACCCATGTCAGCCTGATCCTGGCCAACGCGACCGTCGCCATTCCCTTCGCGGTGTGGATGCTGACGAGCTATGTGGCAGCCATACCCAGAAGCCTCGACGAAGCGGCGATGATCGACGGCTGCTCGCGCCTGGCGGCGCTGCGCCGGGTGGTGCTGCCGCTTGCCATGCCCGGCATCATCTCCACCGGCATCTACATCTTCATCACCGCCTGGAACGAGTACCTCTACGCGCTCACTTTGGGCGGCAAGAATGTGCGCACGGTGACCGTGGCGATCCAGACCCTGATCGGCGAATACCAGATCGAATGGGGGCTGCTCGCTGCCGGCGGCGTGGTCGGTGCCCTGCCTGCGACGCTGCTCTTCCTCATCGTGCAGAAACGCCTGGTCGGCGGCCTGACCCAAGGAGCGGTGAAGGGATGATGAAGCCAACGCCGCGCCTGCCCTCTGCAAACCGTGAAATGATACAATGAATCCTATCGGCCTGATATCGATGCAATATGCCCGGCCCTTTGCTGCCGAGCATTTTCCCCTCTTCACTCGCATGAAGGAACTCGGCTACGACTTCGTCGAGCTCCTGGTGCCCGAGCCCGGGGAAATGGACCTGGCGGCGGCGCGCGCAGCGCTGGCCGATGCAGGCCTCGGGGTGGTGTTGGCGGCTCGCGTCAATCTGCAGCGCAACCTATCTTCGGAAGATGCGGCCAGCCACCGAGCCGGCATCGATTATTTGAAATATGCCGCCGACTGCGCGGCAGAACTCGGCGCGACAGTGGTGGGTGGCCCCCTGACGGGCAATCCACTCGTCTTTGCCGGCCGTGCCCCCCAGCCGGTCTCCGAGACCGAGCGCCTCGCCCGCAGGCAGCGTTGTGTCGTCGGCCTGAGGGAAGCAGGCGATCATGCCGCACGCCTTGGCGTTACCCTCGCCGTCGAGCCCCTGAACCGTTTCGAAAGCGACGTGCTGTGCACCACGCAGCAGGCAATGGAATTACTCCATGCCATCGACCATGTCGCTGTGCGGTTGATGCTCGACACGTTCCACATGCATATGGAGGAAGCCTCCATCTCGGAAGCCATTCGCCTTGCCGGATCTCTTCTCGTGCATTTCCAGGCCAATGAGAACCATCGCGGGTTTCCGGGAACGGGCGCCACGGACTGGGTCGACGTCTGCCGCGCCCTTCACGACATCGACTATAGCGGCCCCATCTCACTCGAACCCTTCCGGCGCAACGATGATCGTTTCGGCGTGCCCCTGGCACAATGGCGCGCGCCACATGAGGACGAGAGCGAACGCCTCGCCGCCTCAGCCTCCTTCATCCGCTCCCATATCTCGCTGACGGAATTTCGCAGATGACCTTGAATATCGGCTGGATCGGCTGTGGCGTGCACGCCACCCAGATGCTGTTGCCCCAGCTCGCACGCCACGACGTCAAAATCGCAGCCCTTTGCGACATCGACGGCAAGCGCCTGGCCGATGCCGGCCGCCAATTCGGCGTTTCGACGCTCCTCACCGACGCAACGGAGTTGATCCGCACGCCCGGCATCGATGCCGTCGGCATGGCCGTCGGCCCCGACCAGCACCTTTCCTTCGGCAAGGCTGCGCTGGAATACGGACTGCCCGTTTTCATGGAAAAGCCTCCCTCAGGCTCGGCCGAGGGGGCTCGCCTATTGCGTCAAGCATCCGAAAAGGCTGGCAAGCCCCTGCTTGTTGGCTTCATGAAACGCTATTCAGTGGGGAACAAGATTGCACATAACATCTTGAAATCCGGCCGTTTCGGCCCCGTTCTTGGTCTCACCGGCTACTACATGACGGCGCCCGGCTATTTCGCCGGCAGCGTCGATTACACCGGCTTTTTCCTGCATCATTGTGTGCATTACATGGATCTAGTCTCCCACCTCGTCTCGCCCGTCAGCGCCCTGACAGCACGCAAAGTGGAGAAGTCGCCGGGCCGCGTACTGTTCCACATTGCTCTGGACTTCGATTGCGGCGCCATCGGCACCGTAGCAATGGGCACGATCCAGTCCCGGGGCACGCCAGTCGAGCGGATCGACGTCATGGGAGATCATCAACGTTTGGAGATCGAAGATGTGGTGGAGGTGCGTTGGCACCGAGATCCCCCTTTCAAGGCAGCCGATGCAGCGGCAACCCTCACCGACACCCAGGACAGTTTGACCTGGAAACCCAATTTCACTGCAGCCGCCAACGAGGATTTCAAGGGATACCATGCCCTCCTTGCTGACGTTGTCCCAGGGCTCAAGGGGGAAAACACGCCTGCTCCGACCATCCACGACGGCGTTGTTGCGATGGAACGGCTGGAAGCTCTCCGCAAAGCCCTCGATCTTTGACATCGAGAACAGACCTGGAATGCAATCCTTGGAGGCTTCGTCCTGCGGCGGTGCGGATGCGGACAACTTCGAGCCAGGCGCTCATCGCCGCTCTCGCTCAAGAAAATATCAATGCATCTGCGGAAATTGCAGTCTTGCCCGTCCCCAGCAGGACGATGGCGACGATTTCCGGCCCACAATTGCGCATCCTGCTCCGGAAGGCTTAATGCCAGAAAGTGTGGCTAAGTCGTGGCTGTCTGGTAGGTGATCGATCCTGGCAGGTCCTCGCCAATCTCCTGTCGTAGCTTTGGCTTCTTGGCCAGCCGACAACCGAACTCGATAACGAAGGAATCCAACTTCTCGCCAAGTTTTGCGCGAGTGGCTTACGCAGTAGACTCCGGCAAAGCCGGTGTTGTGCCCGGCCAGAAGCGCATGAAAATTGCGGGCGACTCGACTGCGATTCCAAGATCGCGCCTAAACCGCACTCTGTGATGATCGAGCCGGTCGAGCCGTTTGGTGATCGCCGCCCCTTGCCACGAGTGAGCGTTATTGACCACGCAGCAAAGCACGCTCGGCGAGCCTGCTCATGACGAGCCAGGTTCTGCGTACCGGCGCGGGGCCATTTGATTCATGTCAAAGCAGCTGTGACCGCATGGCCTATAAGTGAAGATTGCGCCGTCGCTGTGCACTGCGACCCTTTAATTGACCCAGTACTCCGACAACTGATTCATTCTGAATGTGGAGTGGCTTCATTGAAAAATAAAAAAGACAAATTCGCACGAAATGACCAGCCAAAAAATACTGACTTGTGTGTTGCTTCGACGACATATTACAAGCAGCGCTTGGATATTTCTCACGAAATACAGAGCGACGACATAGAAGAAACCCGCGAAGAAACGGTCAGCATTAAAATCGCCGATGTGGCACCGTGCAAGCGAACGAGAGCCCAAAAGACTTCCCTACGAAAGCGACCGGTCGGGAGAAGGCGCTTATCCCGCCCGTTCTCCTAGGGTGCCTTGTTGCGCACTTGCAACAAGTAAAAAAGCGGGAAATGGGGCGTTGGCGGAGGTCAAGGCATTCCCACCACGGAGTATTGATCCCTCGCGATCCGCAACCCGATTTAGATCAATATGCCTGTATCGATATTCTGGCAAATGAGAAGCAGCGGCGGGCTTATGCGTTATGGCACGTTGCCAACTCGCCCGGCCCCTCCAGGGAACCGGGCTTTCTGAGAGCCGATCCGGGCCGACCTGCCGGCTGGCCCGGTCATTCCAACCCTGGACGAACGATCATGAAACAATTCATTTTTGCGCCCTGCCAATTCCCAGAATGTCGAGGCCATCGACCAAACGATCCGCCTGTTGTCGGAGAGCCTGAACCGGGCACGTAAGCCGGATGAAAAACGCGTCGTGGAGGCGGTGTTTGCCGCTTTGCGGGCCGCCAAGGGCGCACGCCAGCACCTGAACTTGTTGCCGGCATGCACGGGAGGGCATGACGTGGCTGAATACAATGTCATCCTTAAGGACGCTAATGGCAGCGATACTGCCAGTGACCTGATCGAGGGCCTTCCCGCTGTGAAGAAGCGCGCTCGGCGCCTGTTCAGCAACGAATTTGCCCAATTTCTCGGAACCACGCACGAGTGCATTTGATTGTGTCGTTCGCTATGTCGACTTGATCTGTAAGGGCTATCGAAGCGCTGAGTGCTGGCGCGAAATGGCAAGACAGCCCCCCCAAGGCCACTTAGATGGGGCAAATCGAAAACTAAGGGGCGATCTCGTTGGACGGAAGAATTCATCGGTCTGCTTTAGACCATCTGCCGTTTTTTATCACCGCACCTGGCGAAACCGACGTCCTGTTCAGCGGGATGGTCGTCGTCATGCTGGTGTTAATCCTCGTCATTGGCAACCTCTACTTCCAGCTCCATGCCCTTCCCGAACGGATGGCGCACAGAACCAACTTAGTCCAAATGGAAGTTGTTGCCGTTCTGGTTTTGATTTCTCTTTTCACGCACAACCATTTTTTCTGGATCGCCGGCTTGTTGCTGGCTCTCATCCGTATTCCCGACTTCTCTACCCCGCTCGCATCCATCGCGGGTTCTCTTGCAAAGATCGCCGAACAACATGACGAACATCAGGAAAATCCAACCCCTGTTCGTGATCCATTAAGCGGCGTCACCCCGAACCGCCCAGCCGAATTGCCCCTTCGCTCAGCATCTGACCTGAATCCTAATCACGACGAGCATGACCCTGCGCCCGAAGGAGTGCCTAACGCACCTCCGTTGAACAAAGGAAACTAAACGGTGTTTGAGCTATTGCTGTGCTCGATGTTGACGATTCTTCCCGATTATCTAGTTCGCCGCTATGTTCAGAACAAGCGTATTGGTCGTGACATTACTCTCTATTCTGTTTGGTATGAATTGCGGTGGGGAATCAGCGCCTGTGTGATTCTGACGGTTTCGTTAATCACACTGATCTTCTACTTCCACCCTTCGACCAAGTACGCCACCACCATTTACCGCACCGTCTCGATTCTACCGGAAGGAAACGGAAGAGTGGCGAAGGTGTTTGTCAACACCAATGAAAAGGTCCTGGCCGGAGATCCGCTGTTTCAGCTCGATGACTCAGATCAGAAAGCCGCTGTGGAGGCCGCCAAGCGCAGGATCGCTGAAATCGATGCTCAGATAATTGTAACTTCGACCAAACTAGGAGCTGCAGACGGGACAATTCAGCAGGCGCAAGGAGCTTATCAACAAGCTTTTGACGAACTGAAGACAAAGCAGGAGCTCATGCGACGCAATGCCGACGTAGTCGCCGTACGAGAAATTGAACGCCTGCACGTTTCCGTTGAGGGCTTAAGGGGGGCAGCCGATGCCGCCAGAGCGAATAAGCAGACCCTCCAAGCACAGATATCCACGCTTCTGCCAGCGCAAAAGGCGAGCAGCGAGGCAGCCTTGGCGCAGGCACAGGTTGAGTTGGACAAGAAACTCGTGCGCGCTGGCATCGCAGGCACTCTGCAGCAATTCACGTTACGACCGGGTGACGTGGTAACAACGTTTCGACCGGCAGGTATTCTGGTGCCGGCCGGAGCAGGACGGACCGCGCTCGTAGCTGGGTTTGATCAGATCGAGGCTCAAGTACTGAAGGTCGGCATGATCGCCGAAGCGACCTGTATAGGTAAACCCTTCACTATTATTCCAATGGAAGTAACCTTGGTTCAAGATGTCGTCGCTACCGGACAGTTTCGTCCCACAGACCAGTTGATCGACGTCCAGAAGGTAGGACCGCCGGGATCCATCACTGCTTATCTAGAACCGCTTTATGCCGAGCAATTAGAAGACGTACCGCCCGGTGGTAACTGCATAGCCAATGTCTATACCAACAATCATGACGCGTTAGCCGCGCAAGATATCAGCTCGGGACGTTGGCTCTTTCTCCATATCGTTGACACGGTCGGTCTGGTACACGCCATGATCCTGCGGATCCAAGCCATGCTTCTGCCCGTGCAAACCTTGGTTGTGAGTGGTGGGCATTAATAACAAAGGACCGGCAGAAGCGTATTGCGGCAATGCAGTTGTCCGCTTGCGAACGTTTAGGAAAGAGCCGTTCGATATTAAGACATCGGATTTGCGATCGGCTCGAAGAGAGACTTCAGGGGAGATTCATCGTCTCCATTGGCAAAATGACGTTGCGGCAGGGCCGGAGTTCTTTTGTGATTCGAGTGCAACGGTGACATGGTAGCCGGCCGGACAGATCGGGTGATCACCCCGACGACGCGAAGCTCCACCCAGATCATGGAGTGCCACGATTGCGGGCTGCTGCATGACGTGCCGCCGCTCCAGGACGGCATGCGCGCGCGCTGCTCGCGCTGCGGCGCCACGATGGAGCATTATCGCGCCATCTCGCTGAGTCACGCCTACGCCTATAGCTGGGCCGGTGCCATCTGCTTCGCCATGGCCAATTTCCTGCCCTTCATCAAGCTCGAAATATCCGGGCGCGCGCAGGTGGCCAGCCTCGTCACCGGCATCAAGGCGCTCTACGACCAGGGATTGTGGGAACTGGGAATCGTCGTCGCCTTCACCATGCTGGTGGCGCCGGGCCTGCAGATTCTCGCCCGCCTCACGGTCCTGACCGGGCTGAGGATGCGGCGCCCGCCGCGCTGGCTGCCGCTCGTTCATCGCGGCGCCAGTTTCGTCGGCCGCTGGGCGATGATCGAAGTCTATATGCTCGGCCTTCTCGTCGCCTATGTGAAGCTGATCGATCTCGCACACGTCGATCTCGGCCCCGCCGTGTTCGCCGTGGTGGCGCTGATGCTGGTGACGGTGGCGACCGGCTCCCTCCTGGACGACGAAACCATCTGGCGCAGCTTTGCGCGCAAGGGCGTGGCTCCCCATCCTCCCCGGGTGGATCCGAGCCGCCCGACCGCCCTGTGCGAATCCTGCTGGCTCGTGTCGAACCTGCCCGCTTCAGGCCATGACGCGGCCTGTCCACGCTGTTCGGCGCCCCTGCATCAACGCAAGCCCAACAGCCTCACCAGAACCTGGGCCCTGCTGATCAGCGCCGCCATCCTCTACATACCGGCCAATCTCTTCCCGATCATGACGGTGATCTCGCTCGGGCATGGCGAGCCCGATACCATCATCAGCGGTGTCATCGCCCTGGCCGATGCCGGTTTGTGGCCACTGGCCGCCCTGGTCTTCTTCGCCTCGATCCTGGTTCCCGTGCTCAAATTGGCGGGCCTGACGATGCTGCTGATCACCACCCAGCGCGGCTCGACCTGGCGTCTGCAGGACAGGACAGTGCTCTACCGGATCATCGAGTTCGTGGGACGCTGGTCGATGATCGACATCTTCATGATCTCGATCCTGGTTGCCCTGGTGCAGCTGGGCGAGATCGCCACCATCGAGCCCGGCATCGGGGCGATCGCCTTTGCCAGCGTGGTGATCATCACCATGATCGCCTCCGAATCATTCGACCCACGGCTGATGTGGGATGTCTTGCGCCGCGACACAGGAAAGAAGGGCCATTGACCGACTCCGACGCCTCCAAGAACGGCAGTGACACGGCCACGCCGGATATCGATCCGCCGCGCCGCCGCCGCCTGTCCGCGATCTGGCTCATCCCGATCGTGGCGGCCGGGATCGCGCTCTATCTGGGCTGGGTCACGCTGTCGGAGAAGGGGCCGGTGATCACCATCACCATGCGCACGGCGGAAGGGCTGGAGCCGGGCAAGACCCAGATCCGCTACAAGGCCATCGTCTTCGGCACGGTGAAGAGCGTCGCGCTTGCGCCGGACGGCAGCCACGTCATCGTCGCCGCCGATATGACCAAGCAGGCCGAACCGCTGATGCGCGAGGGCACGCTGTTCTGGGTCGTCAGGCCGCGCCTGTCGGCCAGTTCCGGTATTTCCGGCCTGTCGACCATCATTTCCGGCGTCTATATCGAGTTCGATCCCGGCAAGGCCGGCACGACAGCCGACAGCTTCGCCGGCCTCGAGCTGCCTCCCGTCATTCCCACCGACGCGCCCGGAACGGAATTTGCGCTCAAGACCACGCAGATCGGCTCGATCAGCGCGGGGTCGCCGATCTTCCATCGCGGCCTCGAGGTCGGTCAGGTCCTCGGCTACGATTCCTCCAACCTCGCTGACGGCATCACCATCCGCGCCTTCGTCAGGGATCCCTATGACAAGGAAGTGCGCACCAGTACCAATTTCTGGAATGCCTCCGGGGTCTCCCTCACCACCGGTCCCCAGGGCTTTCGGCTCCAGCTCGATTCCATCCAGGCCCTGCTCGCGGGCGGCATCGCCTTCGACACACCGGCCGACGTGCTTTCGAACGAGCGCGCCGCTCCCAAGACGGCTTTCACCCTCTACCGGGACCAGGCCAGTGCCGACGAGGCCAAATATACCGTTCGCCTGCGCTATCTGGTCTATTTCGATTCCTCGGTCGGCGGCCTTGCCGCCGGTTCCAACGTGGAGTGGCATGGCCTCAAGATCGGGGAGGTCATCGATGTCAGCCTGCAATACAACATCGGCAAGAACGCGCCGCGCGCGCCCGTCCTGATCGAAATCGAGCCGCAGCGCATCCAGATCGTCGGCGCGGACGGCCCGATCAATCCCGAAACCGTGCTGAAATCGCTGGTCGCCAAGGGCCTGCGCGCCGAGATCAAGACCAGCAATTACCTGACTGGCCAGAGCGTGGTGTCGTTCGACATCGATCCCAAGGCCGGGCCGGCGGAACTGGGAACCGGCGCTATCTATCCGGTGATCCCGACCAGTCCGAACCAGTTCGACTCCGCCCTGCGTTCGGTCAACGACATCCTCGACCGCATCTCGAAACTGCCGCTGGACAAACTGGTGGTCCAGGCCAACGACACCATGAAGTCGTTCCAGGACCTTGCCGCCGGACCGGAGATCAAGGAATCGCTGCGCTCGCTCGCCGGCGCCCTCACCTCGGCGCGGGAGCTGATCGACAAGGCCAAGACCGATCTCGCCCCGGCAATGCAGAGGCTGCAGCCGGTGCTCGACACCGCCCAGCAGTCGATGAAACGCATCAATTCCACCCTGGGCTCTTTCGACCAGGGCTATGGCAGCTCGTCCAGCTTCAAGCGCGACCTCACGCGCCTGATGTCGCAGGTCGACGATGCCGTGCGGTCCATTCGCGTGCTCACCGACTATATGCAGCAGCACCCCGAATCCCTGATCCGGGGCAAGACCAGAGGAAGCAACTGATGCCGTTCTCCTCCTTCCGTCGTTCTGGACGCATCGCGGCCCTCGCGGGCCTGGGCCTGGCTCTGGCTTTACTTTCGGCCTGCGCCTCGCCGGCGGCCAAGATCTATACCCTGGCCGCCCAAAGCGGGCATAAGGTTGCGGGCCGGCCGGTCTCGCTGTCGATCGAAACGGTGGATGTCGCCAAATATCTCGATCGGCCCCAGTTGGTGCGCCGCTCCGGCGACGTCCAGCTCGGCGTCTCCGAGTTCGAACGCTGGGGCGAGCCGATGGGCTCCATGGTGCAGCGCGTGCTCGCCGAGAATTTGCGCCGGCGCCTGCCCGCCGGCTCGCTGGTGACCACCAGCCAGACCGTGTCGGGCAAGGAAGCGGCCAGCCTCGAACTTTCGGTGAGCCGCTTCGATACCAATGCCGAGGGCGTGGTCATGCTGCAGGCACAATGGCGGCTGCATTACCGCAATGGCGGGCGTGGTGCCGCCGCCCAGGCCAGCATCGCCGTGCCCCCGGCCGATACCGGAGCCCCCGCCCAAGTCGAGGCGATGAGCTCGGCCCTTGACCAGCTCGCCGGACACATCGCCGCCAAGCTAGGGCGGGAACAAGAACTGCTCCGCCCGATACGCTCTCATCGGCGATTTTAGTTTTCCGGACGCAATTAAACTACCCCGCATAAGCGAGGCTGGTCCAACCTTACGCCCCGCAAATGCCTGGGCTTCCAAACCCCGGCCGAGGTCTTCCGCCGCGAGCTGATGGCAGCCCGCCGATGAACGCGCTATCTTTCGCCTGCTTGCAAGTCGCGCTTCAACGGGAACTCACACGCAACAGGTTTAGGCTCAGGCCCCATTGATTGAGCCGGCAGGTGACCGTTGCCGCGATGCAGATGGCGGACAAGAATGTATGCGCGCAGCGATCATAACGGGTGTGGATGCGGCGCCAGTCCTTGAGTTTGCCGAACATAATCTCAATCTTGTGGCGCTGGCGGGTAGAGCGCGACGTTGTGCGGGATCGGCACCTTCCGATTTATCTTTGACGGGATGCAAGCGGCAATCTTGCGCTCCGCGAGCGCTGCGCGGAACCAGCCGGCATCCTAGCCTCTGTCACCAAGCAGGGCTTTGGCCCGGGGCAAGGCGTCGAGCATGAACGCGGCACCTTTGATGATCCGACGATCACCGACGCGAGACACCCCGTGCGAAAGAGGAAAATACGGCTCAATCCGGTGCATCTGCCCTTCCCGACTAGCGTTGATCGCAGGTACTCCGAGCCAGAAATTTCGATGATTCCACGTCACTGCAATTAGAGACGGGTAGGGTGCGATCAGAGCAGGGACAAACGTGTGAGTTCTAGGAAGTCGCAAAATTTCTCGCACGTGAGTAAGCTATCGAGTATACGATTCGTGATTCGAATGAATAGCCATAAGCTTTGAAGAACGGAGGAATATTGTCGTGAAAGTGGCCAGAACTGCTACAAAAATCTTTACACTTGCTACCTTCCTAGCGGTGATTGGATTGGCTCAAACGGCATCTGCCCAAACACAAGTCGAGGCTGCTTCGACCGCACCCCTGGCCACGGGTTTGACCAATGGCGGGGCCGCCGAAGCTCAGGTGATCGAGGCAGTCCGGCACGGCGACATCCTGACGATCAAGCTGCGCTTCAAGCCTCTCGTGGCGGACAAGCTGGAGCGGATCTATGATTCGATCAGCCGGGACGCCTATGAGAACAGCTTCTATGTTCTTGCCGGGAACAAGAAGCATCTGCTGCTGACAGACAACAATGACCAGCCACTGACAAATCCCAATCTGATCATCAAAACCAGCAAGGATTCTCTGATCGCAGGCTCCTGGCACGGCCGGTTTCCCGCTCCACCAAAAGACGTCACCGAAGTGTCGTTGACGATCCCAGGTGTCGAGACGCTCGACGCAATCAAGCTCACTGATCGATAACGATGGGCGGCCTAAGCAAGTATGCCCTCGTGCTGGGCATGATGGTGGCTGGCACAAGCAACTCTTCCGCGGAAGATCCCTCGTACAAGCGTGATATCCGTGATCTCAAGGCTACGATTCTGGATCTCCAGGGCGTGCCGTCCGATCTCAAGGGCCTGCCGTCCGATCTCAATAATGCTGTGTTGGATCTGTCTGCGAAAGCCGACAGGCTCGCCGCTCAACACAGCGGTCTTGCTGTGCGGCAAGAGGAGAAAACCGTCACAGTTTCCATGAAAGGCGATATCCTGTTCGATTTCGACAAGGCCACCATACAGCCGGCCGCCGAACCGACGCTTGCCGATATCGCCCGCCTGATTACATCCATTCCCACCGGCATAGTCGTTGTCGAGGGCCACACCGATTCCAAAGGCTCGGCCCGATATAATCAGGGCCTGTCTCTCCAGCGGGCGAACGCCGTCGCGAAATGGCTCGTGAAACATGGAGTAGAGAAGGCAAGATTGTCGGCAAAGGCTTTCGGCGACAGCCGCCCGATCGCTGCGAATACGCTGGATAATGGCACGGACAACCCGGATGGGCGCGCGTTGAACCGGCGCGTCGAGTTCGTTTTGCCGAGACTGTAACGCATGGAAATCTCCGGGCCGATGATCCCTCTTCGGCCTGTCGCCTCAATTTTTTTGCCCAAGGCTCGAGGGGCAATGTCATGTAAGAGTTTGGTCGGTGTGAGGTCGGGGATGACGACCATTTCCTATGCCGGCCGTTCCCGCCCCCTATTATCCAGCATGCAGCTCGGTTGTATCCGTGCTCCACGCTGAGCCAACGTGACATCGAGGTATTCCTGGCGAGTGCTGGCGGTTTGGCTGTCCTCTCGTCCCGGAGAGATCGACAGTTCCGACCCTTGCCCGCTCGCTATTCCTCTTGTGCGTGGCGGGCATTTTTTTGACGAACTGCCGCTGCGGCATTCTGGACTTGCGCGCGGGCCTCGCTACATTTCCGCCTTGGAAGAGCCATCATTGCGCTCGTTTTTGTGTGGGGTGGTTGAAATGCATGGATCGCCAGAAACGCCTGATCGCCTTGAAGCGGTGGCGGCAAAGATCCCCGTATTCTGCAGGTTCGAGAGAAGCTATGATCTACATCTGATCGAAGTGAACGTGAGCCGCATCTGCTATGTCGAAGGCAACGACGGCGACACTTCGACGATATACTTCGACAAGGAACACTTCGTGGTCGTGCGCGGCAGCGCGGAGCAGATCCGAACGCAGATCGAGTTCGAGATATTCCAGTCGCAGATCGTACCTCCGAGGCGCGGCCTCGATTGAAAGGATCGAACCGCTTGGGCTTGAACGGCAAGTTGCAAAAACGAGACTTTCGGTTGCCTGGCAAGATGCCTTGTCAGGCAGGTCGCGCAACATGATGTCGTGGATCTGCTGAATCAAAAGCCTGATGATCGGCTCAACAGTGCCGAAGTCAGGCACAGGCGCCGCAAAAAGAGCGTGACTGGCCGCGCCCATGAACGTTTCCACGAAATGCGCGCTGCCAGGATCGCCTTGCGAACAGCGGCCGAAGGCGCATGAAGGCTCGTAGAATATGAGTCCAGGTTGAACTACGATCCCAGATAATCCGATCCAGAAAATGCGATGGTCTCAAGCCCAAGCCCGGACAATCTCGATCCGCTACGCTAGGTTCGAGTCCCTCAGATCTGGCGGGCTTTGCGGTTGGCGTAACGGCGGTCCCGTTCAGCCTTACGGGCTGCTTCGTCCTCGATGACACGGGAGATGCGCGTCTTGGCAGCCAGTTCGCGAGCGTCTGCCTCAGCGCTCGCGGCCGCCATAGCTATCGCACTGCGCTGCGCAATCTCGGCTTCGAGTCGGGCTTGTTCGGCGAGCTTGATCTGCTCGCGTTCGACGCGTCGCAACTCGCGGGCTTCGGCGATCGCAATTCGTTCGGCCTGCCTGGTCTCACGGCTTGGCGCGGCAGCCTCCTTGGCGGCGCGATAGCCCTGCAGGAGAGCTGCTTTTGCGTCGATAGCCCTGCTGCGACGGTCAGAAAATTCGTCGTTTCTGATGTTTCTCAAATCTCTATTCCAATTGAACTGCGTTGCTGACCGAAGTCAGGACTTTCTGGTTCGTTTCGAGGCTGGCTTGGCAACCAATTCGATGCCGTCCTGCAATTGCCTGGCAAGACGTGCTTCCCGCAGCCTCAGGATTTTTTCATCCCGGGCAACCGTTATCGAATCGAGCTCCTCGAAAGCGCGCCCGCGCGCGAAGAACTGCGACTGTGTTTTGCCGAAGGCAACCTCGGCTTGTTGACGCGGTTTGGTGTAGTCCCCGATCATCTCTATCCTCGTGATGGGTGCTCTCCAGGAGAGCCGCAACAAAAAAGGTCAGGCAAATTGCCTGACCTCACTTGGTCTCATGCTTTCGGCAGTGCCAGTACATCCGTGGTCAAGCGAAAGCAGATCCCGGATCGATTAGGCCGCCTGCAGATTGCAGGCCGACATCTTGCCCGACTTATTGTCGCGTTCCAGATCGTAGCGGATTTTCTGGCCTTCGACGATTTCGCGCATGCCAGCGCGCTCGACAGCCGAGATGTGGACAAAAGCATCTGGACCGGCGCTGTCAGGCTGAATGAAGCCGAAACCTTTAGTGGAATTAAACCATTTGACTGTGCCAGTGGTCATGAAAAACCCCTTCATAGCAAGATTGATAATCGCAGCGTTTGAGAGCCGCGGATGGTGATAACGATGCTTTAAAGGGAGGTTCGTTCAGAACGCGGGGCCAACCGCGTAAAATCAAAACTCGGCAAGAAAATATCGATATCAAAAAATACGAGCCTTGAGTCTTATTGTCAACCTTTAGTTTTCAGCGCCAGGTGTCTTCATCACGATGCGATCAATTACTGAAAATCAATCTGCATCTCCGTCCAAATCATTTCAGAAATTTCGACAGAATATACCCGGAATTGAAAATAATCCTGGTGAACCGGGCTGGCGACATGGATGCAGTTCGCGCCAACGCCACTGGCAGTCAGACCGTTCGTGCGAGCTGGGTAGTTCCGGCTCGAGCGGCCTCCCGATCCTCTATATTACGGTTCACCGGATGTGAGTTGCAGATCATCGACCTTGCGCCAGGACAGCTGGTTCGATCGCGGTCTCTTCGAGAGCGATAATATGAATGACATAACCTAAATGACGGCGGCTTTCGGAAGCGACCTAGCGCGCCTTCAACGGTCGACATGGGGCGCATTGCGGACAGTCGAATGCCGCCCCAGAAGCGGACTGGCGCCACCGGTGCTGACTGTTCGAAAAACCGACATCATGGACGCCTATGGGCAGTCCATGATTATGCTGTCCATGCGCCAGCGGTTAGCGCCGGAATGTCAGGTGAATGGTGCCGCTCTCTGCCGTTTCTGACTCTGCCGTGTAGCCAAGTTCGAAGCCTCGCAGGTCGTCCCAGAGGCGGATGCCGCGTCCGAGCAGGATCGGGACGATGGCGACGTGTAGACGGTCGACGAGCCCCGTCTTGAGGAAATCGCGGGTGGTGCTGGCTCCGCCGCCAACCCGCACGTCCTTTCCACCCGCGACGGCAACAGCCTGCCGGAGCGCCTCGACCGGTGTGGCGTCGAGGAAATGGAATATCGTGCCGCCGGCCATTTCGATCGAGGGCAGCTTCCTGTGGGTCAGGACGAAGACTGGGACGCGGAACGGTGGCTCGTCGCCCCACCACCCCTTCCAGTTCGGGTCATCGGGGAAGCTGTGCAGCCCGAACATGCCGGCGCCCATGATCTCCGCACCTATATTGTCGAAATACGCCCTGGCATACCTGTCGTCGACGCCGGTCGTACCTTCACCGCTGGTGTCCTTGAACACGCGTTCACGCATCGTCCTTGTCGCGATATATGCGCCGACGAGGCGCATCCAGTCGGCGCCCATCGGCTGCTCGGGCGTCTGGTCCGTCGTTGTCGCGAAACCATCGAGTGAGATGTTGAAATCGACACGAACTACCACCGGGGCCTCCTTGCGTGTGGTTGCATACTCGCCCTGCACGGGCCAAATACTAAGGCAGATGCCTTTATGTTCGAACAAAGACACTAAGGCAAGTGCCTTTTTGTCATTGACCGGTGCCCGCGACCATTTTACGGATGCACATGCCCTATCATTCGACCCCCCTCGACCTTGCCTTTCATGCTCTCAGCGATCCGACCCGCCGCGCGGTGGTGTCGCGGCTTGCCGAGGGTGAGGTGCCGGTCAGCGTCCTGGCCGAGCCGTTTGACATGGCGCTGCCCTCGTTCGCCCAGCATCTCAGGGTGCTGGAAGATTGCGGACTGATCGCTAGCGAAAAGCGCGGGCGCAGCCGCTGGTGCCGGCTGGTGCGGCCGCGTTTCGACGAGGCGGCGAACTGGATGGAAGCGGAGCGCCAGCGCTGGGCCGAACGGCTGGACCGACTGGAAGTCTATCTGGACAAGACGGAAGAGGACGAGGAAAGACATGGCAAGCCAGTTTGAGACCTGGTCGCTTGATCGCGAGATCGTGCTGGTCAAGCTCCTGAACTACCCGCGCGCCAAGGTCTTTGCCGCTTGGATGGATCCCAAGGCACTCGCCCAATGGTTCGGCCCGACCGCCCTCAATATCGAGAACCACGAAGCCGATATCCGCGAGGGCGGGTTCTGGCGTTTCGATATGGTTGGCATGTTCGAGGGCAAGGAGCAGCGCTTCCCCAACCTCATGCGTTTCCTGGAAATCGTGCCGAACGAGCGGATCGTGATGGACCATGGCACGCCCGACCCGGACGACCCTAACCGTTTCCGCGTCACGGTGACCTTCGACGAACAGGCCGATGGCAAGACGGTGCTGACCATGCGCCAGCTCCACCCCAGCCGCGAACGGCGTCAGGTGGTCATCGGCTTCGGCGCGGTGGAATACGGACTGCAGACGCTGGACGGCCTCGCTGCGTGGCTGGACGGACGAGCAAAAGCTTAGGCGACTAATCGCGCAGCGGCTTTCAGGGGTTACGACCAACGCGTTGAATGGCTGAGACGGGGCGCGTTCCGGACAGTCGAATGCGGGGTCGACAGCGGACGATCCGGTTTCAACCAACTTTTGCGGTCAGCTGTCGTTCCGAAATCGACCCACATTCGGTCATCGCGCTTGTTAACGCCGCCTCCCGTAAGAGAGCCGACCTCGTCGTAGGGGATTTGGTCAGAGTCAGATCTTCAAAAATCGAAAGGCGAAGCGATCAGTCTCGCCTTTGATCGAGGGATCGAAAACCTTGATCGAGTGCGAGTCGTCCTTGTTCGCGAGGATGGAGCTTTGCGCGTCCAATACGAAGTCGGCCGCCTCCACCTCCTTGCGGACGGACGCAGGATCGATCCGATGCAGCGCTTGGGTGTTGCTCGTACCCGTCCCCGCTGCGGCGGCGTGGTCGACGATGACGTAGTACCCACCCGGCTTAAGCCGCTCGTAGACGGCCCGATTGAAGTCGGATGCGGTCGCGCCTCTGGCCTGGATGAGAGCGGTGTGGAGATCGTGGTAGAACAGGTGCAGCCACAGGACATTCGCGGGCGGGGTGACCTCCGGCATTGCCACGAGGTCCGCCGATACGGCTTCGACGTTCTCTCGGCCCGGCTCCTTCGCGAGCGTCCGCATGCGGCCGACCGGATCGTTCTTGAAGTGGGCGACTTCGGCCGGCACGAAGCTGTAGACCCGACCTTGGGGTCCCACGACCCCGGAGAACAGGCGCGTCCAGTCGCCGTCGCCCGGGTAAACGTCGATGACGGTGGAACCCGCATCGATGCGGGCGAACCGGATCAGTTCGGATAGCTTCGATTGGTCGTACATCGCAATCTCCCTTACGGTTAGGTATTTGATGGGTGGGCGGCGGCGGGCAATCCACGGCTGATCCACCATCTGCCCCGAGTTGATGACTGCGGACGGCCAGCGCTACGCAGGCCCAGACGCGTCCATCCGCGAGGCCCGGGCCAGTGCTTGCGTGTCGACATATTCCCGGATGTTGGTCAGCCTGCCGTCCCGAACCGTGATGGCGAAGATCCAGTCGTCCTCGAACGTCTTGTTCGTAGCTTTTATCTTTCCCCTCGCGAAGCCGACAGCGAAGACCCGGTCTCCTTGCGCTACGAACTCCCGGGGTTCCGTGGATGTCTCTATCGACTTGGATGCCGTCTCAAGCAAATCCGCCAGCCCGGCGTGTCCGTGGCGCGTTCCCGCCAGCGACCAGCGCTCGCCCGGAATGATCCACTCGATGTCTTCGGCGACCAGCGTCAGCAGAGCCTCCCTGTCGCCGCGGCCGATTGCGGCGAAGAAGTCCCTCACGGTCTGGATGTTCTTCTCAATGCTCATGGGAATTTCTCCATTTCGCTTGGATCGGACCGCGCTCGATCCGCCCCGTGCATCGTGGGCCTGCCGGTTGGCACGTCGTGTTCATCCGTCGAACTTGACCAGGTCCTTAAAGATCAGATGGCCCCAGCCATTCCCGCGTGCCTGGACGAGCAGCCCACCTTCCGACAGCCCGCCAAGTTTGATCGGCGAGAAACCAAGATTTTCCGCGAGCGCAGCAATCTCCGCTGCGGCAGCGTCATCGTCGCTCGCCAGGAACACGACCCGCCTGCCGCCATGCACGGCCGGATCCTGATCGAGGGTGGCAGCGATCAGATGGTTGAAGCCCTTGACCAGCCTTGCCCCGGAGAAGGCCTGGGCAACGAACCCGGAAGAAGGCTGTCCTCCCAGTTCATCAGGAGGCACGCCGTAGGCGTTGGTCACGTCGACGATGGTCTTCCCCTGCCACGTTGGGAGCGCCTTCGCGACATCCGGATGGGACTCGAAACGGACAGCCAAAAAGATGATGTCCGCCTTGACTGCGTCCGCCAGCCTTTTGGGAGTGACACCGGGTCCGATCGCGGCCGCGGCGCATGCAAAGCTTTCTGGGTCGCGCGTGGTTGCGACGGATACGTCGATCCCACTTCGGGCAAATGCCCTGGCCAGGGCCTGGCCGATATTGCCGAAGCCGATGATTGCATAGGTCATGATGTCTCTCCGATCGCGTCTGATGTCGGGGGTCAGACTTGCGCCAGCCCTCCGTCGACGGCGAGATCCACGCCGGTGATGTAAGAACTCTCATCGGAGGCAAGGAACGTGACGGCAGCCGCGACTTCCTCTGGCTGGCCCCTGCGACCCATGGGGACCTGCGAGGCAAATTGGGCGGCCGCTTGCTCGGCTTGCTCAGGGGTAAGGCCCGTCGTTGTCGCCAGGGCGGGAGTCTCGATCGGTCCCGGGCTCATCGTGTTCACCCGGATCTTGCGATCCTTCAGCTCCAATGTCCAAGCGCGCGCGAAGTTGCGCACAGCCGCCTTGCTCGCGGCGTAAACGCTGAACCCGGGCAACCCCATCACGTTCGAAACCGAAGAGGTCAGGATAATTGAACCTCCGTCCCGGAAGAGGGGAAGGGCCTTCTGCACCGTAAAGAACAGCCCCTTCACGTTCACGTCGAAGGTCTGGTCAAAATGAGCCTCAGTCGCCGCCGCGAGCGGAGCGATTGTTCCGGCGCCCGCGTTTGCAAATAGAATATCGATCTGACCATGTTTCTCCTTCACGACGGCATAGAGCCGGTCCAGATCGTCCAGGCGCGACACGTCGCCGACGACCGTCGTAACGTTTCTCTCGATGAAGCCCGCAGCCTCCTTCAGCTCTTTCTCCCGTCGCCCGGTGATCACGACGTGCGCGCCTTCTTCCACGAAGCGCCTGGCCGTGGCCAATCCGATCCCGCTGCTTCCGCCCGTGATGACTGCGACCTTACCTTCAAGTTTTTTCATGATGTTTATCCTTCGTTGTGCGTGGGCCAGGCATGGCACCACACAGGGGTCAGAGTTGCGCCAGGCCGCCATCGACGGCGACCTCGCTGGCGGTCATGAAGCTGCTGTCCGACGATGCGAGAAAGGCAGCCACGGCCCCGATCTCCGCTGGAGCGGCCATGCGCTGGAGCGGAGTCATCGCGCCGTAGGCCTTCTGGCCCTCCTCGCCCAACGCCTCCTTCGCGAGTTCGGTCGCCGTCGCCCCGGGCGACAGCACGTTTACGCGGATGCCGGTGCCCTTCAGGTCCTCCGCCCAGGTCCGCGCGAGGTTGCGCACCGCCGCCTTGCTCGCGCTATAGGCAGTGAATCCCGGAGCGCCCGTGGTGCCGGCGCTCGATCCGGTCAGGATGATCGAGCCGCCCGGGCCCAACAACGGCAACGCCTTCTGGACCGTGAAGATCGTACCCTTCACATTGGTGTCGAAGGTTTCGTCAATGTGCTCGGCGGTGATCTGGCCGAGCTCAAGCGGGCTTCCCGCCCCGGCATTGGCGAAGACGATATCGAGGCTTCCGCGCTCGGCCTTCACCGCCGCGTAGAGGCGGTCGAGGTCGTCCTCCTTCGAGACCGAGCCCTTCACCGCCCGGGCATTGGACCCAAGCTCGGCCACAGCCTCGTCGAGCGCTTGCTGCCGGCGGCCGAATATGAAGACAAAGGCGCCCTCCTCGATGAAGCGCCTTGCTGCGGCGAGGCCGATACCGGTGGCGCCGCCCGTAATGACGGCGGTCTTTCCATTTAATCTTGTCATGTCGTGCAGTCCTCGTTCGCCGTCTCGGGTCTTTGGCTGTACGGGGAGGTCCCCCGAGAACCTCAACATGGGTTCGCTGGAGACTGGCGGTGAGTGCGGAATCGCGCACATGGGTGGTGCAAAAACGATCCAGTCAGCCGATTGAACGCCGCGGCGTTCGCGTGCACTACAGCTCAGCTTGTTAGAGTGGGCTTCGGAAGGCGCAGCTGGCGGCGCGGGAATGCACCATGATCGACTGGGATGACGTTCGCTACTTTCTTGCCGCTGCGCGCGGCAGCTCAGTGCGGGCCGTCGCCGGGCGCCTTGGAGTGAACCACGCGACCGTGCTGCGACGCATCGCCCAGCTCGAGGAACGCCTCGGGGCGCAGATGTTCGAAAAGCTGCCTTCGGGCTACCGCCTGACGGCTGCGGGCGAGGAGGTCCTCGAGCTCGCCATCCAGATGGAAGCGTCGTCGCAGGAGCTGGAAACGCGCGTCTTCGGGCGCGACCAGAGCGTGCGCGGGCTTCTGCGGGTGACACTGGCACCGACCCTCGCGACACACCTGCTCATGCCGGACCGCCGGCCCTCCGACACCTCCATAGCGCCATACAAGTGTAAAACGTCGCATCCGAGATGCCCTCCTTGCGACACAGCTCAGGCGCGGACAATCCCGCCTGATGCTCCTTCAGGATGCCGATGATGTGTTCGTCCGAGAACCTCGATCGTTTCATGGCCCGTCTCCTCTGTCAGAGAGCAGGCTAACCTCAAAGCGAGGACTTTTCAGGGAGCAGGCCACCGGCACACTTCGGGGGACCCTCGCCCGGGCGCACGTGCGTGAAATGACCAGCAAACCCGGCCCAGGCCTGTACGTCCGTCAACAGGTCGGGAACCTAGGGGACGCGTGGGCGGTCGGCCGGGTGTGCCTGACGAAACCGTGCAGGCGATTCAAGCCTTGTCGAAAACGGACAGGACGCCGGCCGAGATTTGCAAGGCACTGAAAATTAGCCGCAGCAAGTTCTACAAGTTCGCGGCCAAACGGCAGGCATAAACCGCGCATATATATCTAAAGAGTGCACTCATTCGCGCCGTGCCTGTCGCACTTTCGCGACGACTTCGGCAATTGCAGCGATTATCGCGTCGGGCCGCTCCAACTGCACGACGTGGCTTGAATCGCGCAAGGTCTGGTGGGCGCTGTCGCGCGACCACGCGGTTTGCTCGTCCTGCATCTTCGCCCACGCGGCCTCATGGCGTTCAAATTGCTCCCGGCCCATGCCGGCGACGGCCTGCTGGTCGGCACTGTAATCCTGCCACTGCTTGCCGTGTGAAAGGACGGCTAGCGGCCGGCTCCCTAGATCGCGAAAGGTGCCGGCCTGCTGGAAGATCGCCGGCATCGCGACGGCCTCGTCAAGCGCGGCGCGCAGCGACGGCAATTGATAGGCGGCGACCTCGGCCGCTACGCGGTCGGGTAGCTCTGGCAGTTCAGGTGCAGGCAAGAGCAACCGGGGCAGGCCCGTCCATGCAACGTTCGCGATTGCCCGAAACAGGAAGGGGGCCGGATCGTCCACAACGCCGGAGGCGTCTTCAAGCCGCGCGATCTGGTCGGGGTGCGCGCTATCGACAAGCACGACGCCGGCAACGTCGGCCGGGTGGTGCTTGGTGTAGAGCATGGCGAGAGGACCGCCGAGAGACGCGCCAACCATGACATAAGGGCCGTGCTCATTCGTTGCGGCCAGTGCCTTTTGCAGATCGGCGACGATGGCCTCGCCATCGCGCGGAAGCGGGCCGGGGTCGCTCCACATGAGGCCTGCGCGATCATAGGAACAAATGCGGGTAGTCTGCGAGACGGCTTGCATCACGGGATACCAGAGTATTGATCCGCTCGTGTCCGCGCCAGCCTCCAAGATGACGGTCGGCGAGCCGTCGCCCCTGCAATCGATGGGATACGGCGGCCGCCAATGTCGGCCAGCTTGCCGGGCGGCGGGAACGCCGTGGCGGCATCCCGGCGTGCGATAGCTTCATACGCTGCGCCAGAGGCCAGCAGCACTGTGGCCGCCAAAAGCGCGCCGACGCCAATACGACGGGCAACGCGCCCGCGACCAATCCGCCGCATCAATGCTCTCTTTCCGATCCGCCAAAGTAATCGCGGGCGCGATCTGTGTTTGTTGTTTCGCGACTGCTAATCGCAGTCAGTAACGGCCCTATGATGGCCATACCGGGCATTGCCCACAGCTAAACCCGCCGGCCCTTCGATATGTGATGTCTTCGGGCCGGTGGGCGGCTCAACAGCGCCGGCCGTGGACAATGCAGCGTGGCGACAGGTCGCCAACCCGGCCGCGGCCGCGGCGTCACCACGGCCAGACGTGGTGACAATGGAACTCGTCGACCAGCTCGCCGGCGTCGCCACGCTGGCGAAATGAACCGCGCCGGGTTTGCCGAAGGCTCCAACTCCTGAAAAGGTGGAGCCCGCATGAGCAAGACAACGAACAAGTTCTCACCTGAGGTGCGTGCCCGCGCGGTGCGGATCGTACTGGATCATGAGGCCGAGCATCCGTCCCGTTGGGCGGCGATCATGTCGATCTCGGCCAAGATCGGCTGCACGGCGCAGACGCTGACCGAATGGGTGAAGAAGGCCGAGGTCGAGAGCGGCCGCAAGTCTGGGCTGACGACGGACATGGCGGCCAAGCTAAAGGCTGTCGAACGCGAGAACCGGGAGTTGCGACAGGCGAACGAGATCCTGCGTAAGGCGTCGGCGTATTTTGCCCAGGCGGAGCTCGACCGCCGACACCGGTCATGATCGCCTTCATCGACGATCACCGCAGGGCCTATGGGGTCGAGCCGATCTGCAACGTGCTGCCGATCGCCCCGTCAACCTACCACGCTCATGCCTCGCGACGGGGCGATCCGGCCAAGCTCTCGATCCGGGCGAGGCTCGATGCCGCCTTCTTGCCGGAGATCCAGCGGGTCTTTGACGAGAACTTCCAGGTCTATGGCGTGCGCAAGGTCTGGCGGCAGATGCAGCGAGAAGGGCATCAGCTTGCTCGCTGTACCGTGGCGCGCCTGATGCGCAGTGCGGGCCTGCAAGGCGTGATCCGCGGCAAGTCTGTGCGCACCACGATCGGTGACAAGGCGGCGCCGTGCCCGCTCGATCATGTGAACCGGGTCTTCCGGGCACCGGCCCCGAACAGGCTGTGGGTCTCGGATTTCACCTATGTCAGTACTTGGTCGGGCTTCGTCTGCGTCGCTTTCGTCATCGACGCCTACGCCCGCCGCATCGTCGGCTGGAGCGTATCGCGGACCGCGCCCGCCAGCTTCGTGCTCGACGCACTGGAGCAGGCTCTGCACGAGCGACGGCCCGCACACCGCGGCGGCCTCGTGCATCATTCCGACAGGGGTTCTCGATATGTCAGCATTCGACACACCGAGCGGCTCGTCGAGGCTGGCATCGAACCCTTTGTCGGCAGTGTCGGCGACAGCTATGACAACGCTCTCGCCGAAACAATCAACGGCCTCCATAAAGCGGAGCTCATCCACAGGCGCGGACCCTGGCGAAGCTCGAGGCCGTCGAGTTCGCCACGCTGACTTGGGTCGACTGGTTCAACAATCGCCGGCTGCTGGAACCCATCGGCAACATCCCGCCGGCTGAAGTCGAGGAGCGCTACTACGCCATGCTGAGCGAACCAGCCATGGCAGCGTGACTCAAACGAAACGGCCTCCGGCAAACCAGGGGCGGTTCAATATCGCTGGGACCGATTTCGCAGTTCGATACATCACCATGGTGCAGGCGGTTGGCAGCACCCGTTTGATCGCGAGTCTCGGCCTTCGTCGGCTGAACTGCACCGTGCCAACCGACCATTGTAACGCGACATGAAAAGGATTCACGCGCACGTAATTTTTCATCGTTTGCAAAGATATCCCGGACTTTCCAAGGTTCCCTTCAATTCAAAGGGGAAGTCAAATGTCAAAATATCGGCTGCTGTCTTGTATTGCCGGGAGCTACTTGTTGCTGACGTCGGGGGCGTTGGCCGATGTGACCTTGAACGGTCGCGATACGACGCCCGAGATGATCGTCCGTGTTGCCAAGGGAGAAAAGGTCATTGTTCCGCCCGAGAGCCTCCAAAAGGTGTCGAAGGCATTCGACATTCTGCTGCAGGGCGCCAGGGAAGGGCAGGAAATATACGGTCTGACGGTCGGCGTGGGCTGGAACAAGGACCGGAAGATGGTGGATGCCAAGGGTGAACTGACGCCCGAACTCCTGGAGGCATCCCGCCACTTCAACGAAGGGCTGCTGCGCGCCCATTCCGTCGGCGTCGGACCCGATACCGCACTGGATATCGTCCGCGCAACGATGGCCGTGCGCCTCAACAACATCCTTACCGGTGGCCCCGGAGTACAAAAGCACGTCGCCGAAACACTGCTTGCCTTTCTCAACGAACAGATCACGCCGATCATGCCTTCGCGCGGTTCGGTCGGGCAAGCCGACATGACACTGCTCAGCCATGTCGGATTGGCGATGCTTGGTGAGGGCGACGTCGACTACAAGGGCAAGCGCATGCCCGCAGCGCAGGCCTTGCAGGCTGCCAAGATCGAGCCGCTGAAGCCCTTCGGAAAGGATGGCCTGGCCATCCTCAGTTCCAACGCCTATGCAGCCGGGCTCGGGGCGCTGGCGATCCATGATGCGGAGCAGATGATGGCAAGCTCCGAGATGGTCTATGCGCTGAGCCTGGAAGGGTTGAACGGGAATGTTTCTCCGCTCCTCGATGACGTCACCGCCTTGAGACCCTTCCCCAGCTATATCGGCGAAGCCAAGAAACTGCGGACCTTGCTGTCGGGAAGCTATCTGTGGCAGCAGGACGACAAACGCATCCTCCAGGATCCCCTGAGCTACCGCACGGCTCCCTATCTGTTCGGCAGCATGACCGACAGCATCGCGCGGACCAAGGCCCTGCTCCAGATTCAGATCAACTCGTCCGACGACAATCCGGGCATCGCACTGGGAGTGCGTCCGGCTTCGGATCTGCCCCAGGCCAAGCGGGGTTATGTCGAGGGCGGGGCCGTCCTGCCGACCGCCAATTTCGATCCGCTGCCATGGGTCATTTCCTTCGAGGAACTGGGGATCGTCCTGGCCCATCACGCGACGGCTTCCTCCGAGCGCACCTTGAAGCTGAACAATCCCCAGCACTCCAAACTGCCGCGTTATCTGGCAGCCGGCGAAGCCCAGCATGCCTTCCTGGTGGTGGAAGCGCCGCTGATGGCGATCGCCACCGAAAGCCGGGCACTGGCGCAGCCCACCTCCTTCGACTCGCGTCCGATTGCCGGCGGTGTCGAGGACGTCGGCACCAATGCCCCCCTGGTCGTGAGCAGGGTGCGCGCGCAGATCGACAACAGCTTCACAATTCTCGGCATCGAATTGATCCAAGCAGCCCAGGCCGTGGACCTGCGACTGGCCGAACATCAGGATCGCCCTCTCTCGACTGCGACAGCCGCTTTCAAGCAGTCCTTCCGCAAGAAAGTGGCGTTCCTCGACAAGGATCGTTCACTGACGCCCGACATTTCGGTGGCCGCAAGCTTCTTGAAGGAATGGCGCCGGGACCCGAATTGAATCGATCCCTGCATCGCGCCAGGAGCGATGCTCATATCGCTCGACAAATCCTCTGCCGTCACCCAGGTGGCGGCAGATTTGTCGAAATGCCGATCCCTCTCAGTGCCCAAACGTTCGGATCGAGGGCAATCTACTGGGATTGCACCCAGCGCAGAAACTCCCGGATCGGCCTTTCATTGCTGCGCCTCTGCAGATGCGCAAGATACCAGCCGCCGGGCTGCATCACATCGGCTGGCACGGGTATCATCAGATTGCCGCTGCGCAGGTCCGCCTCGACCAGGAAATGGGGAACCACCACCAGGCCCTGGCCGTTCATCGCGGCCTCGATTGCGAGCAAGGTGCTGTCGTAGCGCGGTGCGCTCTTGTGCAGGAGATTGGACAGGCCGAGGCTCTGGGCCCATATCGCGGTATCGTCGGTCGCGCCGGATATCGACAGGAAGGGGAAATGCGACAGATCCTGAGGTGATGAGATCGCCTCGGCAATGGTTCGCGAACAGACGGCGACGAGCCGTTCCTTTCTCAACAAGGTGTAGCTGACCCGGGCCCGTTCGGGCGTGCGTGTATAGATCAATCCGACATCCGCGTGATCGGGATTGAAATCCCAATCGAGCAGGCTCGCATCCAGGCTGACGGTAATCTCGGGCGAGACTTCGTTGAAGTGATGCAGCCTGGGTATGAGCCAGCGCACGGCGACCGTGACATAGACCTGTACGGTCAGCGATCTCTTGACCGGCGCCTCGCGGATGAGATCCGTGGTCAGGGCGATACGGTCCAGGGCATCCTGGATGACCGATAGATACAGCGTCCCCTTCTGGCTCAGCTCGACCCGTCCTGGCTTCCTGATGAAGAGCTGCGTGCCGAGATTGCGCTCCAGGGACGCGATCTGGTGGCTGATAGCCGATTGCGTAAGATTCAGCTCCAAAGCGGCATTCTTGAAACTGCATAGCCGCGCCGCCGCTTCGAAAACGCGCAAGGTGGAAAGGGGAGGAAGCGTTCTCTGGACCACGTTTGGCTCTGCCACATGAATCTCATTCATCTAGCCGCGAATTCTTGTCGTTTGCAAGGGGCCGGCAAAGCTCACTAACATTCTCTCAAATGATAAAAACGGGGAACGCAAGTGAAGAAGCAATTCATAAAATACTCCATCCTCACGCTTACGCTTGGCGTAAGCATTCTTTCAGCAACGGCAGCGTTTGCCGAGGGCCAATGCGTCCGTGTGCTGGGTTATGAATCCGACGGCGAAAAACAAACCATGGATCCTGCTGCGCTGATCGGCACTGACAGCGCCTATCACATACGAGCGGTCTACGAACCTCTGGTCGATCGCAGCAAGACGATGGAAGCTGTTCCCGTCCTTGCCGAGAAATGGGAATCCAACGCCGATGCCACCGAGTGGACCTTTCATCTCAGGAAGGGCGTCAAGTTCCATGACGGCTCGGATTTCGGCGCGGCCGACGTGGTCTATTCCTATCGCCGCCTGCTCGACCCGGCCGTTTCGCCCGGTGGGTTTTCGACACTCGCCTTCCTCGATGCGCAAGGCATTACGGCGGTCGACGCCCACACGGTACGCTTCAAGGTCAAGCAGCCGGTGGTGGAATTGCCGATGCTGATCGCCACGAAATATGCCCTGATGGTGCAGGACGGCGCCAAAAGCGAGGAACTGAAGACCAAGGGCAACGGCACCGGCCCCTTCATGCAGGAAACATTCTCGATCAACGGGCCGGTGCGGGTCATGCGGCGCAATCCCCATTATTGGCGCACGGGCCTGCCCAAGGCCGAATGCCTGCAGATCACCACCAGCCTGGAGTCGACCTCGCGCCTTTCGGCCCTGCTGTCCGGTTCGGTCGACCTGTCGCTGGCCGTCGATCCGGCCAGCCTCATCACCTTGAAGGACAATCCCGCCGTTTCACTGGTTTCCACCCCGGGCGCGACCTCGCTCTATCTTGCGGTATGGACCGACACGGCCCCCTTCGACGACCCACGCGTTCGCCAGGCCCTGAAGCTGGTGATGGATCGCCAGAAGATCCTCGACACCGTGCTCTTGGGCTATGGGGAAACCGGCGGCGATACGCCCATCCCGCCGAATTCCCCCTTCGGCCTCGCCACGCCGCCGAAGGCCGCCGACGTCGAAAAGGCCAAGGCCCTGCTTGCGGAGGCCGGCCATCCCAACGGCATCGAATTCGATCTTTATACCTCCGATTCCTATCCGGGCATGCTGCTCCTGGCCCAGGTCTATGCACAAATGGCGGAGCCCGCCGGCATCAAGGTCAATGTCATCACCTCACCCGCGGAAGGCTATTGGGACACGATCTGGCTAAAAAAGCCGGCCGTGATCTCCTATACCAGCGCCCGCCCGCCGGCCGAGGCCCTGACGCTCTCGCTCAACACCAAGTCGGAGTGGAACGAGACGCATTGGCATCGGCCCGACTTCGACGCTCTGGTCGTCAAGGCAGGACAAACCTCCGATCCGCAGCAGCGCACGGCCCTCTATCGCGACGCCCAGCGCATGGTGGCCGAAGAGGGAGGCATGATCTTGCCGATCTTCACCTCGGCCGTGGCCGGGCTTCGCCAGGGCTGCAGCGGCTACACGCCCCATGTCGATGTCAATCGCATCGACTATGCCGAACTGAGCTGCACCGACTAGCTGCTTTTCCATCACCTCTTTCCGAATTCAGCCTCAGGAGCCCAGTGCTCCTGAGAAAGGCCGTTTGCGCATGCCACTTCATCGTCTGACAAGATTCATGCTCGATTTCGCTGACGGCCTGGACCGTCCACACCATCCGGTGGCTTCCTCCCATGCCAGCCGTCTGCGGGTTCTGGCCCAGAGCCTCACGGCCGTCCGCGAAATCCCGAGCGCGCGCGTGCCGATCCAGTCGGCCTGCGAGGCGGAGCTTGCGGCCAACGGCGATCCTTCGCCGCTGGCAAGCGCCCTCCTCGACCTCCTGCCTGTTGTCCATGTCACACGCAGTCCCAGCTATCTCGCCGCCCCGCCCAGCCCGAGCTTTGCGGACAATTACGGCTATGCCGTCATCTGCGGCCCGCAGAACGGCCCCCCCACCCTGCTGACCGACAGTCAGATCGCCTTCGGCTTGATGTTCCTGGGCCCGCAGACCCATTACCCGCTCCATCATCATCCCGCCGACGAAGTCTACTATCCCTTGACCGGTCCTTCGTTCTGGCAGGCAGGCACTTCGTCCTGGGTCTCGCGTCAGGCCGGCGAGATCATTCACCATCCCCCCTGGCTCCCCCACGCCACATTGTCGGCCGACAGGCCCTTGGTGCTGCTCTACGTCTGGGCGGGCGATCTTCTCACCGATGCAACCTTCCTGACCACACAGGGGAACGAAGCGCCATGAAGATCCTTCGCCTCGTCGTTGCCAGGGTCGGCCTGTCGATCTTCACCTTGTTGCTGGTGTCGATACTGATCTTCCTCATCCTGGAGGCCCTACCGGGAGACATCGCCTCGCGCATCCTCGGACGCGATGCCACGCAGAAGGCTCTGGAAGTACTGCGCCAGCAAATGCATCTCGATCAACCGGCCTGGAGCCGATATCTGACCTGGCTCACCGATCTTCTGCACGGCAATCTCGGTGCTTCGCTTGCCACCGGCCGGCCGATCGCGGACGTCTTGGCCCCGCGCATCGTCAACACGCTGCTGCTTTCCTCGCTGGCATTCACCTTTTATGTCGTGCTTGCGATCGTTCCCGCCGTCGTCCAGGCGACACGACGAGGCAGCATCGCCGACAATGTGATATCCTTCATCACGCTGCTGCTGCTGTCCTTGCCGGATTTCCTGCTGGCAACCATCCTGCTCTTCGTGTTCGCAGTGGCATTGCCGATCCTGCCGGCCCTGTCGACCATATCCGAAACCAGCAGCTGGGCGAGCACGTTGCGCGCCATGGTTCTGCCTGCGGTCACACTGGCCATCATGATGGCCGTCTATGCGATCCGGGTCCTGCGCGACAGCCTGATCGAGGTACTGCGCTCGGACTATGTGCGCCTGGCAGAACTGAAGGGCCTCAAGCCTCGCGCCGTGCTTTGGCGCCATGCGCTGCCGAATGCGATCGTGCCGGCCTTGAACGTCACCGCGCTCAATCTCGGCTTCCTGATCGGCGGCGTGGTCATCGTGGAGCGCGTATTTTCCTATCCCGGCTTCGGCACGCTTTTGATCGACGCGCTGCAATTGCGCGACATCCCGCTGATCAAGGCGACGGTGATGATCAGCGCAGCCGTCTACATCGCGGCCAATCTGCTCGCCGATCTCGGCGCCACCCTCCTGCAACCCCGCTTGAGGACAGGTTCATGACGTTCATCAGGCTCGATAGCCGCCAAAGGCGGCAGAGGCTGCGCATCGGCGGCTGGGGCTGGCGTGATACGCCCGGCCCCTTCCGGATCGGCGCGACGATCCTTGCCGCCCATGTGCTGTTCGCGGCCATCGGCGCGCTGTGGACGCCCTATGGCTTCGCCCAGATGGCGACGGGCATGCCCCTGTCGGGCATGTCCTGGCTGCATCCGATGGGGGTCGACCAGATCGGGCGCGATGTCTTCAGCCGGTTCATGCATGGCGCCCACATCGTGCTCCTGCTGGCCTGCGGCGGCACCATACTGGGCATGACGGCAGGAACGATCCTGGGGCTGATTTCGGGCTATGTCGGAGGCTGGTTCGACGAGATTTCCCAACGCCTGGTCGAGGCGATGATCAGCATCCCGTTCCTGGCCCTGGCCCTGGTCGTCATCATTGCGGCAGGCCCGGCACTGGCGGGAAATCCGCTGTTGATCGTCTTCGTGGTCGGCCTGGTCTACGCACCCCGCATTGCCCGTATCGCCAGGGCGGCGGCGATGGAAATCGCCACGCGCGAATATGTCGCCGTTGCTCAGCTTCGCGGCGAGGGACTGTGGTCGATCGTGCTGCGCGAAATCCTGCCCAACGCTGCCAACATCCTCCTGGTCGAGTTTTCGTTGCGCCTGAGCTATGCGCCCATCCTCATCGGCGCGCTGGGCTTTCTCGGCTTCGGCATCCGGCCGCCGACCCCGGAATGGGGCCTGATGATCAGCGAAAACCGCAATCTCCTGATTGCTTCGCCCGCGACAGTATTCGGCCCCGGGCTCGGCCTCGCCTCTCTGGTGATCGGCCTCAACCTGTTCACCGATGGCCTGTCGCGCATGCTCGGCCAGCGGCCGGCGATGGGAGCCTGAACCATGACGAAGCTGATTGCCGTCAACAATCTTTCCATCGCCTATGCGGGACCGGCCGGGTGGACGAATATCGTCGAAGGGGTCTCGTTCGACATCGCACGTGGAGAAGCCTTCGGCCTGGTCGGTGAATCGGGCTGCGGAAAATCGACGGTGGCCTATCGGCTGCTCGGCTACCAGGCGCCCAACAGCAGGGTCCAGACAGGCCAGGTCCTTTTCGAGGGAACCGACTTGCTGCAACTCGACGCGCCTTCGCTGGCCGCGCTGCGCGGGCGAAAGATTGCCTTCGTCCCCCAGAACCCGACGACGGCCTTGAGCCCGGGCATGCGCGTCGGGTCGCAGATCCGCGAGATGATCTCGACCCATCGAGCCCTTGCGGACAATGTCTCGATGGATGACAGGTTGCGGGAGCTGTTTGCGTTGGTGGGCCTTGGCGACGTCCGCCGGCGCTACCCGCACGAACTCTCCGGCGGGCAGCAGCAGCGCGTCACCATCGCGATGGCGGTTGCCTGCAATCCCGATCTTCTCGTCCTGGATGAACCGACGACCGGCCTCGACGTCACGACCCAGCGCCAGATCATCCGCCTGCTGTCGGAGCTCAGAAGCCGGATCGGCATGGCAATGCTCTATGTCACCCATGATCTTGCCCTGCTAGCCCAGATCGCCGACCGGGTCGGCGTCATGTATGCCGGCCAATTGGTCGAGACCGCCGACAGCGAAACCTTGCTGCCCCGGCCACTCCATCCCTATTCACGCGGTCTGATCGCCTCCATTCCGACAATCCAGCACGCCACCCTGGGGGCCAGGGGCCTGACGGGCGTCCTGAGGCGGGATCAAATGCCCGGCGGCTGCAAATTCCAGCCGCGCTGCGATGCCGCCAGTGAGGCTTGCCGCTCGACCCCACAATCCCTCGACAAGGTTGACGCCAGCCATGCCGTGGCCTGCATGCGCTGGAGAGAACTTGCGCCGCCCGCGACGCCGCCGGTGCTCGACAAGACACCCATCGGCAACACCGATGCCACTGGCAATTTGCTTTCACTGCAAAATCTGACGCTCTCCTACACTCAATCCGGCTGGCTGAGGACCTTGCTCGGCCAGGAGGGGAAGGTCACGGCACGCGAGATCGAGATCGAACTGAACGCCGGTGAGATCGTGGCGCTGGTCGGTGAATCCGGCAGTGGCAAGTCGACGATCGCGCGCGCCATCAGTGGCCGTCTGGCGCCCCGGTCGGGATCCATCAGCCTGGGCGGCGAACGGCTGGAACCGCGGCTTTCCCAGCGCTCACGCCAGCAATTGCGGCAGATCCAGTATATTTTCCAAAATCCGGATGCCTCCCTCAACCCGCGCCGCAAGGTCCGGGCCATTCTCGAACGCCCTTTAGATCATTTCGGCATCGAATTCGAGACGGCAACGCTTGAAAATATCCTGGAAAGCGTCGGCCTTCATGCCGACTACCTCGAGCGCTTTCCCGAGCAATTGTCCGGCGGCGAGCGCCAGCGCGTGGCGATCGCTCGGGCCCTGCTCGTCAAGCCGCAGCTTTTGATCTGCGACGAGATCCTGTCTGCCCTCGACGTCTCCGTTCAAGCCAAGATCGTCGAACTGCTGGCCTCCTTGAAGGCGCAGCATGCCGTGGCCATGCTGTTCATCTCGCATGACCTGGCCGTGGTACGCCAGTTGGCCGACCGGGTGGCTGTCCTCTATCTCGGCGAGCTCATGCAGGTCAGCCGGACCAAGGCCCTCTTTAGCTCGCCCCGGCACCCCTATACGGAAATGCTGCTGCGCGCCGCGCCCGACCTGCACAAGGACGATTATAAGCCGATGCCGCCGGCGATGCCGCAATCCGTCCCCGTACAAGGAGAAGGATGCCCATTGGCGGGCCGCTGCCCGCGCCAGATCGACTCTCGATGCGTGCAAAGCCGTCCGCCCCTTCAACGCACGGCTGATGGTTTCATACGTTGCCACATTCCCGTCGGGCAATTGGCGGTCCCCGCCTGAGCGGATGCGTTTCACTCAGGCAGACTGTGGCATGATGCAGGGGTCGTTTCGCCTTCGCTCTAGCCCCGAACATCAAAGAACAATTCGATGCGATCGCCGCCTGCACAAAGGCAGAGTTAGGTCGACATCCTCAGGCCACTGAAGATTTGCGACAAAGCCCTAACCCACGTCGCGGTAGCGGGGCGCCGGGGTAGCCGTGGAAAGCTTGCCGATCATCGCCCGTCGAGCGGCCTCGTAGGCGTCGAAGAGTTCACCATCCTGAAGAGAGGGGATGGTGGCAAACTCGCCCCGGTCAAGTCCGATGAGCGCCGCCTCGACGAGATCCTCGCTACGCATGACCATCGCGGCCGGCATCTGCTCAAGCGGGCGGCCGGCGATCGCCCAGAAGTCAGTCGCGGTAGCGCCCGGAAGCACAACCTGCACGGTGACGCCGGTGCCAGCGAGCTCGTGCTGAAGGTTCTGGCTGAAGGCGAGGACGAACGCCTTGCTGCCACCGTAGACGCCGTTCAGCGCCTCCGGATTGATGGCAACGATCGAAGCGATATTGATGATCGTACCGGTGCCGCGCGCGATGAATTGCGGGACGACCGCATAGGTCAAGCGGGTGAGCGCCGTGACGTTGAGCGAAATCAGCGAAGTCATCTGGTCGACGTCGGAGTTGACCAGCTTCAGCGCCCCGCCAAGACCCGCATTGTTGACGAGCAAGGTAATGTCCGGGGTATCCCTGAGAAAGGCCTCGACCTGAGCGAGGTCCGCGGCATCCGCAAGGTCGGCCGACATGACGTCCACTTTGCTGCTGGTCTTGGCACGGATCCGTTCGGCGACATGTGCGAGCTTGTCCGCGTTGCGCGCGATCAGGACGAGGTCGTACCCCCGTTCGGCAAGGCGGTCGGCATAGACCGCGCCGATTCCACTCGATGCGCCGGTGACGACGGCGGTCCCCATTGTCTCTGACATTCTCGTATCTCCTCAGCTATCCACGGGCATCAGCTCCTGCGATGCCTGGCGATCGAAGGAAAACTAGTGGTTCTGGATGTCGCGCGGCAGCTATCAAGAATGAAAACCAGCCTCTCGAAAAAGCGAAAGGCCCGGCATATCGTTCAACCGACCTCAACGGCAATGTGAGGCTTCTCGGCCTTGTCCTGTCCCGGATCGGGTATCTTTTAGCTCGCGTGATCGCTCGCCGCGCATCTACGCGCGATGCCGAACAAGCAATGTGTCTATACAATGCCCTATCAGCACTACGGATCAGAGCTGAATCCGGTAATGTGGGGGGTATGGCCTTATGGACCGTCTCGACGCAATGCAGGTTTTGCTGGCGGTCGTCGACGCCGGCAGTTTGTCGGCCGGAAGTCGCAAGCTGAATGCACCGCTGCCGAGCGTCAGCCGGAAGGTCGCGGACCTCGAACGCCATCTCGGCACGCGCCTTTTGGTTCGGACCAGCCGGAACGTCCAGCTCACCGATACGGGCCGCGACTATGTCGATGCAGCCCGCCAGATCATCGCGCAAATCGAGGATGCCGAACTGCGGGCATCAGGTGAGTATGAAACGCCCAGGGGCGTTTTGACGATCACCGTGCCGATCGCGTTCGGTCATGACCATGTGCTGCCCTTCGCCTATGACTTCATGTGCGAACACCCCGAGATCACGCTGAACATTCTCTCTCTCGATCGTGTCGTGAACCTTGTCGATGAGCATGTCGATGTTGGCGTTCGCCTGGGTGAACTTGCCGACAGTTCGTTCTATGCGGTCAAGGTCGGCGATTTCGACTTCGTGACCTGCGCCAGCCCGAAATATCTGGCGCGCAAGGGGCGCCCCTTGAGCCCGGAAGACCTCGCCGGCCACGAAGGCGCCGTCTTCGGCCACATCACCGAACCAGGTTGGCTCTATCAGCGCGAAGGCCGCAGGCTGGAAGGCAAGCCCAACGTCCGCATTCGCGCCAATACCGCGACGGCTACCCTGACCGCGGCCTTGCGTGGAGTCGGCATCGTCCGCCTCCCCCGCTACCAGGTCGCTGGCGATCTGCAATCGGGCGCATTGGTCGCGATACTCGACGACTATGAGAGCCCGTCATTTCCCGTGCACCTGGTTTATGTTCGCCAAGGGCTGCTGCCCTTGAAAGTACGAGTCTTCATCGATTGGATAGCGCCACGCCTGAAGCGTAAGCTGAAAGATCTCGGCGCGTTCAAACCAACCTGAGTTCAATCGAGAGGCGAGGTGGTGACGTCATGGCACGTCGCGACAATCGACCTGGGGTTTTCCATATCAGCGCCTGAGAGGCTGCCTATCGTTTTGGCCGTCTGCTGTCGGTCTTAAGTCTCCTCCAAGTATCGGTCATCACCGAATACAACGACAGGAGACTTCCCATGACTGCCAAGACTCTCTTCACCGCACATGTCCACACCGTCGGCGGCCGCGAAGGCTGGGCAAAAAGTTCGGACGGCCAGCTCGACGTCAAGCTGTCGGTGCCCGGCTCGAACCGTCCCGGCACCAATCCCGAACAGCTTTTCGCGGCAGGCTGGTCCGCCTGCTTCGAGGGCGCGCTCGGACACGCTGCCAGGGAACAGGGCATCAGGCTTCCGGCCGAGACTGCGGTCGACGCCGAGGTGAACCTGTCGTTTGATGAAGCGGAGGGGTATTTCCTGACCGCCCGCCTGAACGTCAGCATCCCCGGCATCGCCGATGATGTCGCACAGCGGCTGGTCGAGCGCGCTCACGCGACCTGCCCCTATTCGAAGATGACCCGTAGCGGCATCACCGCCAGCGTCGCGTTCGCCGTTTCTGCGTAGTCCAAACCCGCTGACTCTGGACTCACGGCTCCCACGCACGCGGAGCCAAGGACGCGGCGTGGCCTTCTCATCGATCCTGCCGCGTCTTCGCTCAAGCACCCCCGGGAAAAGTGCAAATTCCCCAAATCGCACTTTCCCTCTAACTCTTTGTTTTCACGCATTTTTCATCAAGAAGCCCATCGGCTTCCCAAGAACTTCTTCAGGAGAACTGCCATGCCTGCCTCCCACCCCTTGATTGGCCGCAGGAACTTCGTCGCATCGGCCGTCGCCGGAACGATCGGTGTGATGCTTCCTGCCTTGATATCCACCGCAACAGCATCCCCTTCGAGCACCGGCAACCCGTCGTCCGACGCTGCCGCTGTCGGCCATAAGACGATCGGCGACAGTTCGATCCAGCCGTTTCGCTACCATGCGACCGACGACGAACTTGCCGACCTGAAGCGTCGGATCAAGTCGACCAAATGGCCGGAACGCGAGAACGATCCGACACAGGGCGTTGGTCTCTCGACCATTCAGAAGCTCGCCGACTATTGGGCGAACCAGCATGATTGGCGCCGTGCCGAAGCGCGGATCAACAGCTATCCGAACTTCATCACTAATATCGACGGCGTTGACATTCACTTCATCCACGTGAAGTCGAGGCATCCCAACGCGCTGCCGATCATCGTCACGCATGGCTGGCCTGGGTCGATCATCGAGCAGTTGAAGATCATCGGCCCGCTCACCGATCCGATCGCTTATGGCGGCAGTGCGGCCGATGCGTTCGATGTGGTGATCCCGTCATTGCCGGGCTATGGCTTTTCCGGCAAGCCCACCGTCAATGGCTGGGACCCGCAGCATATCGCGCGTGCCTGGGCCGTGCTGATGCAGCGGCTGGGTTATGACCGCTACGTCGCGCAGGGCGGAGACTGGGGCAACGCGGTGACCGAGCAGATGGCGCTGCAGCGTCCGCCCGGCCTCGCGGCGATCCACACCAACATGCCCGCGACCATTCCTCCGCGGATCGCTCCGCTGATCCCGAACGGCCCGGAGCCCGCGGATTTGAATGGCGAGGAGAAGCACGCCTGGGATCAGCTCGTCGATTTCTATTCGACCGGGCTTGGCTATGCGCAGGAAATGGCAGGCCGGCCGCAGACGCTCTATGCGCTGGCGGATTCGCCAGTCGGCCTCGCGGCCTGGATCATCGACCACGACATCCGCAGCTATAACCTGATCGCGCGCGTCTTCGACGGCGCCAGGGAAGGCCTGACGAAAGACGATATCGTCGACAACATCACGCTTTACTGGCTGACGAACACGGCGGTCTCATCGGCGCGGCTGTATCGGGAAAGCAAGCTCGCCTTCTTCGCGCCCAAGGGCATCTCCTTGCCGACCGGCGTCAGCGCCTTTCGTGACGAGATCTACCAGGCGCCGGAAAGCTGGACCCGCAAGGCCTATCCCAACCTTGTTTTCTACAAGCGCCACGACGAGGGCACGCATTTTGCGGCCTGGGAACAGCCAGAGGCCCTATCGCAAGACCTGCGCGCGACATTCCGTTCAGTGCGTTGAGGCCCGGCAACCGTCGCCGGACTGATCGAAACCGCGACCGTCCGCAAAGATCGATTCTAGTCTCTGTGAGCCCGGCATCCGTTCAGAAAGAGACGGGCGCACCGACGCGCCCGGGCCGCGATCTCCTCGCGTCCGGGCGGGGAGCGCAGGCCGAGCATGATGGCGCGCTGCGGCTCCATGGTCATCATGCCGCGGAGCATGCCGACTGCAGCCTCGGGGTCTTCGATCTCGATTTCGCCGAGATCGTGCTGCCGCTTGAGCCATGCCACCATGGTCTGGCTGGTGGGACGCAAAGCCAGTTCATAGAAGGCGGTGGCAATCTCGGGAAAGCGGTCGCATTCGGCCATGACGAGACGAAGGCTCGAAACCGCCTCCTCGTCGAAGGTCAAGGCGCCATAGCCGACCAGAATATGCTCAAGGGCCACCTCGATCGGTAGCTTTTCGAGGCGCTCCTCGTCCAGGTCCAGAAAGAAGCGCGAAATCCGTGCCGCGACGACACTGCGGAACAAATCGGCCTTGGTCGGGATCAGGCGGTACATGGTCTTGGTTGAGACCCCCGCCCGTTCGGCAACACGCCCCATGCTGGCGCCGGCATAGCCATGGCCATGGAATTCACAACGGGCGGCTTCGACGATCAACTGCCTGGTTTCTGCATCCGGCCGGATCTGCGGTCGCCCACGCTGGCGCCTGGGAGTTTCCACATTTAGGATCATCACCATTTTCCAAATTCTATTGACAGCAAGAGCAACTGAGACTAATTAGGAAAATAACAATTTTCCTAAAAGAGAGCAAGCCCGATTCCGGCAGCTCCACCAGGAAAGGATCGGATCATGAGCAAGCATGAAGTCGTCTTCACCAATGAGAAGACCGTCCCGGCGGCCGAGGCACTGCCCGGCATAGAGCTGGTCAATGAGCCTACCCTCCCCGTTCCACAGCAATCGACAAGAAAAGCACGTCCAGCGCGCTGGCTGTTGCTTGCCGGCGTTGCCCTTGCCGCTTTTGCAGGTGCCGCGCATTATGGCTGGGACTATTGGACGGTCGGCCGCTTCCTGGTCGCCACGGACGACGCCTATGTCAAGGCCGACAGCACGACGATTTCCCCGAAGGTGTCCGGCTATGTCGCGACGGTGTTGGTCAACGACAATCAGCCGGTAAAGGCCGGCGAAGTCCTGGCCCGGATCGACGACCGCGACTTCAAGGTCGCCCTCGAACAGGCCCGGGCGCAGGTCGCGGCGGCCAGCGCCAATATCGCCAACAAGGAGGCAGCCCTGGTTGCCGAACAGGCTGAGATCGACGCGGCGCAGGCGACCGTCGCCGTCGACCTTGCTAACCAGACCTTCGCCGAGCAGGAAGACAAGCGCTATGCCGAGCTCGCGCAGAAAGGCTTCGGCAGCCTCCAGAACGCGCAGCAGGCCTCCTCCCGCATTGCCGCCGCCCGCGCCGCAGTCACGCGCGACACCGCCGTGCTCGCCAGGGCCACCAAGCAGCTCGACGTGAACCGGGCCGAGCTTACCCAGGCGCAGGCCGCGCTCGCCGGCGCCAAGGCAGCGCAGGACCAGGCCGAGTTGAATCTATCTTATACCAATCTCGTTGCCCCCATCGACGGCCTGGTCGGCAACCGCACCTTGCGGGTCGGCCAATATGTCCAGGCCGGCACACAGCTCATGGCTGTGGTGCCGAGCCGCGAGGCCTACATCATCGCCAACTACAAGGAGACCCAGCTCACCGATGTCCAGGCCGGGCAGCCGGTCGAAATTGAGGTCGATACCTTCCCCGGACAGATCTTCAAAGGCCATGTGGACAGCCTGTCGCCGGCAAGCGGCCAGGAATTTGCCTTGCTGCCGCCGGACAACGCCACCGGCAATTTCACCAAGATCGTACAGCGCATCCCGGTGAAGATCGTACTCGACCAGGCAGGCGCCCTTCCTGTCGTGCTTAGACCCGGCATGTCGGTCTACCCGTCCATCGACACCAAGCCGGAGGCGACGCGGATCGCCTCGGCGGCTGGCGCGATCAACTAAGGCGCACCCCTTTCACACAGCGGCCAGGAGGCTGCGATGTCTACCCAGACCCAGATCGTTGGGCTCGGCTCTTCTCAAGCCCAGCCTCTTGCGGCGAAGCCGGTCGAAAAGGCGAGTACAAACGCCTGGATCGCGGTGCTCGCCGCCATGATCGGCGCCTTCATGGCGATCCTCAATATTCAGATCACCAACGCCTCGTTGCTCAACATCGAAGGAGGCATCGGCACCGGCGTCGACAATGGTGCCTGGATCTCGACGTCCTATCTCATCGGCGAGATCGTGGTGATCCCCTTGACGGACTATCTCAGCCGCGTCTTTTCGTTCCGGCTCTACATGCTGGTGAATGTGGTGCTGTTCGCCCTGTTTTCGGCAGCCTGTGCCTTCGCCCATGATCTCGGCACGATGATCGCGTTGCGTGGTCTCCAGGGTTTCGCCGGCGGCGTGCTGATCCCCATGGCCTTCACCATGGTGCTGACCAGGCTGCCCAAGAGCCAGCAACCGATCGGGCTGGCCATGTTCGCCTTGTCGGTCACTTTCGCCCCCGCCATCGGCCCGACCATCGGCGGCTATCTCACCGAGAATTACGGCTGGCAGACCATCTTCTTCGTCAATGCGCCGCCGAGTCTGCTCATGTTCGTGGCGCTCTATTTCACGCTGGAAAAGAAGCCGATGCAGCTCTCTCTCCTCAGGGAGGGAGATTGGGCCGGTATCACCACCATGGCCATCGGGCTTGCGGCTCTGCAGACCGTGCTCGAGGAAGGCAACAAGGATGATTGGTTCCAGTCGACTTTCATCGTCAAGCTCGCCTTGATCGCAGGCCTGTTCCTGACCGCCTTCATCGTCATCGAGCTGACCGTCAAGAAGCCGCTGGTCCAGTTGCGCCTCCTGATACAGCGCAATTTCGGCATCGGCATCGTGGTCAACGTGCTGGTGGGCGTAGCACTCTTCGGCACTGTCTACATCTTGCCGCAATATCTGGGCCAGGTGCAGCGCTACAATGCCGAGCAGATCGGCCTGGTCCTGGCCTGGACCGGCCTGCCGCAACTCCTCATCATTCCGTTCGTGCCACTGCTGCTCAAGCATTTCGACGTGCGTTTCATCGCTTTCGTCGGCATCAGCATTTTCGCGGCAAGCGCCTTCATGAATGTCAACCTTTCGCTGGACAATGCCGGCGACCAGTTCTTCCTGCCCAATATCGTGCGCGCCATCGGCCAGGCCCTGGTGCTGACGCCGATCAGCGTGATCACCACCGCGGGCATCGCGCCCAGCGACGCCGGCGCGGCGTCGGGCCTTTCGAACATGCTGCGCAATCTGGGCGGCGCGGTCGGTACCGCCGCGCTAGGAACGGTGCTCACCAAGCGCGAGCAGTTTCACTCCAACATCATCGGCCAGTCCGTCACTTTGTTTCGAGACGAGGTGCGCGACAGGATCGATCACCTGACACAGTATTTCATGGCGCATGGCGTGACCGATGCCGCCCTTGCCCAGCACAAGGCGATCGGTGTGATCGGGGCGACCGTGCACCGCCAGGCGCTCATTCTGGGCTTTGGCGACACGTTCGCGGTGATTGGCACGGTGCTGGCACTCGCAGCGGTCGCGGTGCTCCTGACCCGGAAGATCCAGGCCGGCAATGGTGGCGGCGGCGCCCACTGAAACAAGCATGGGACTCAAGCATTGGCGCGGCACCGGCCGCGGGCTGAGTTCGCCAGGACCTTTCCATCGGTGCGGACACATCGTCTGGCCGTTTTAGCGGGCCTCGAACCCCTGTCAGGGGCGCGAGGTCCACTTTTGTGTGGCCGCTTGCCCACCGCGGATTGAGACCCGTGATCCAGCAATCCGCACAGGCTACATGACCAGAGGGAAGGCCAATCTTGTAGTATTCTATCAAATTGCCTGAGATTGGCTCACGACGCCGATAGTTCGGAGTAACGAAAATGGGGCAGACAAAGGACAAGATCTACGCAGCCTTGGTGAAGGGTGCGACGGACGGCCTTCGCGGTGATGCTCTCTACGACGGCGTGGCTGCCAAAGTGGCAAAGACCGACAATGGACGCGTTGTACGGGCATCCATGTTGGCACTCAGCGACCCGACGCTAACCGATCGCAATGTTCTTAATGTCATCTATGCACTCGCGATCGAGCGGCACCTGTTGGATCTGGGTGTGATGCCGTCTCGGCCCAAGCAGCGACGCAAGAAGGAAAATGCCGCGAAAGAGACGGCAGCAATCCAGGCTATTCTTTCATCGCACAGCTGATGCGCTCGACCTCATGACCGCATGGTCCTTCCTAGGCGAGCGCCTGGCGCATGCCATCGCGCAGCTTCTGGACCTTCTGATTGAGGTCGATCATCTCCGGCACGGTGAAGCCGGAATGCCTGAGCAAGGCATCGGTCAGGCAGCCTGTCCTGGTCCGTAGATTGCGACCTTTGGCGGCGAGGTGGACCTCCACCAGCCGCTCATCGGTGGTACTGCGCTTGCGCCCGAGAAAATCGGCCGCCTCCAGCCTCTTGACCGCCGGCGTAATCGTGCTCGGTTCCAGTGCCAGGCGCTCGGCGATCGCCGAGATCGTCAGGCCGTCCTTTTCCCACAACGTGCTCAGCACGAGATATTGGGTATAAGTCACGCCCAGCCCGTCCAGCATCGGCTTGTAGACCCGATTGATGGCGATCGAAGCCGAGTAGATCGAAAAGCAGAGCTGGCTGTCCAGCGGCAAAGTGGTGTCATCGGTCATGGCAGCCTCCACGAGAGCCTGGGGCAACGGCCCCGTTCCACGAAAATCATTATCGCGATAAAAAATATCTTTACAGGGAAATCGGGAGTGCGTATAGAATCATTATCGCGATAATGATTGTCGCAATATATCACAGGGAGACCGAACATGATCAAGATCCTCACCGCCGCCGCTGCCATCGCCCTTTCCGCCAGCGCCCTCACCCCGGCCCATGCCGCCCCCGCCACCAGGAACGTCGTGCTTGTCCATGGCGGCTTCGTCGACGGGTCTGGCTGGCAGGGGGTCTATGACATCCTCAAGAAGGACGGCTACAACGTCACCATCGTGCAAAATCCCACCACCTCGCTCAAGGACGACGTGGCGGTCACCAAGCGGGCGATTGCCCAGCAGGACGGCCCGGTCGTCCTCGTCGGCCACTCCTATGGCGGCGTGGTTGTGTCCGAAGCCGGAACCGACCAGAAGGTGAAGGCGCTCGTCTATATCGCCGCTTTCGCCCCGGACAAGGGCGAATCCGTTTCCAGCCTGATCGCCAACCCGCCGGCCGGCGCGCCCGTTCCGCCGATCCTGCCGCCGGTCGACGGTTTCCTGCTCCTCGACAAGGCCAAGTTCGCAGCTTCCTTCGCAGCCGACGTCGCCCCCAGGACCGCGGGCTTCATGGCCGACTCCCAGGTGCCATGGGGTGTCGAAGCACTCGCGGGCGCCGTCACCGTCCCGGCCTGGAAGGAAAAGCCCAGCTTCTATCTGGTCGCCACCGATGACCACATGATCCCCCCGCCTGCCCAGCGCCTGATGGCCAAGCGTGCCGGCGCCACCGTGGTCGAGACCAAGGGCAGCCACGCCGTCTATGTCTCGCAGCCCAGGGTCGTCGCCAAGCTCATCGAGCAGGCCGCCAACGGCACGAAATAACCGCAATCAGCCGAGCAAGACCCCCGACGCGCAAGCGGTCGGGGGTTTTTCCAGTACAGCGCGGATCGGGAGACGGCAAACCGCATGGCGAGCTTGCCCGTCGAAAGCCTCGGCCGCCGGCGCGGACTATGTCAATCCTTGTTCGCTGAGCAATTCGGCACGTATCCTGCCGACGACGGCATCGATGAAAGCCGAAACGGCCAATGGCAGGTGAGCCCGGTTGGGGTAGACGACGCTCATGGAGAGGTTGCGGCGCGTATATTGCGGCAGCACCGGCACCACTCGACCAGCCGCGAAATCGGCCGTCCCCACTATGGGAGCCGTCGCGGTTCGCCTCCTCGAGGACCCAGGTCGCTTTTCCGGCAAGCGCTTCGACCTCGCGGGCGACGAACTCACAGGCAACGGCGTCGTCGCCATTCTCTCGCGTGTCACCGGCCGCCCGTTCAGCTATTTCCAGGTGCCGCTGGACGTCATTCGTCAACACATGGGTGAGGAAGGCGCCAAGATGTACGAGTGGTTCGACCGTGTCGGCTATGCGCCGGCCTCACGTGGAGAGCTCACCAACACTGTCAAATGGAGATGAAAATGGGTGGTCTCAACGGCAAGGTGGCGCTCGTCACCGGCGCTGGACGCGGCATCGGTCGTGCCATATCGAAGCCCCATTCATCGCAGCGAATATTGCAGCGCGGCGGCGAGCATCCGAACTCGTCGAACGCGACGAGTTTGGATGCTTCCTCTTCTACCTACCGCGCCGCGAAGCGTTCAGGGCGAAAAGTGGCGAGCATGGGATGCTCGGCGCCTGTTGCCACCTCGTAAGCAAGCAGTTCACCGACGATGAGGCCCAAGGTTGCTCCGCTGTGGCTAAAGACAACATAATAGCCGGGGATGGCCTCGAGGGCGCCCACCACCGGCTCGCCATCGCCCGGGATCGGCTTGCCGCCCACGTCAATGGAGGCGGCTTCAAGCTTCGGATTGCCCTCCATCACCTTGGCTGCCTCGGCCAGCAGAGCATCAACCACCGACCCGTCGACGTCATATCCGCCATCTGGACGGAGTTTCGCCCCCTGGTCCGCCGCCCAGTCGGCGTCCAGCGAAAAGGTGCCGCCAGGCGCCGGTCTGACGGCGACTCGCGGCGTGTTGAGAACAGCGCGCAGCGGATGGACGAACGGCTTGGTCTGGACCAGTAATGCGACCGGGGTTCCGTCACCGATCGTCTGGCCGCTTTCCTCGACCATCCTCGGCACTGCAGGCCCGGTCGCGAGCACGACGGCGTCTGCCGGAAAGCGGTTGCCTGCGGCAGTTTGCGCACCGACCGCCCGGCCGTTCTCGACCAGGACGCGTGCCGCGCCCTCCTCCGTCACCAGCGCACCGCCTCGCGCAGCGAATTCCTCGAGGAGCACGCCGATCAAGGCTGGCAGATCGACCCAGCCTTCCCCCGGATTGAAGATCGCGCCTTGTGGCGTGATCGCGCTCGCATCGACGCCTGGCGTAACACGGGCGACCTCGCCAGCCGAAAGCCGCAGGGCGTCATAGCCGATGGAAACTTCATGGCAATATGCCGCCTCGATTTCGTTGCTCGTATCGTTGGCATCCCAGGTCAGGCCCCCTTCGAAGCGGAGCCAGTCCGCATTTGGAAACCTGACCGACAGCGTACGGTAACGGTCGATCCCGGCCATGCGCAGAAGGTGATAGGGTTCAGAGCGCATGCGGGCGGAATTCAGCCAGGAGAGCGAGCGGCCGGAGGCGCCGTTGGCCGGCGGACCATCATTGAGGATGGTGACGCGAATGCCACGCCGGGCGAGTTGCACCCCCGTGGAAACGCCAAAAATGCCGGCGCCAATGATGACGGCCGAGGTGATGGTGGTATCGGTCATAGTCGGGTCTTTCGATCAGCTAATCATGCGATGAAAATGACTGGGGCACCTTCCGGCGTCCGCAAGAGCCCCGCGTCGTCTGGGGGCCTTGAAGAACATCGGACTTTTCAAACGGCCCGGGTCATATGGCGATGTCATCGTGGGACTTTGGTCGAGCATTCACAGCACTTCGGCAAGGAAACGCTTGAGGCGCGGGCTTTGCGGGGTATCGAAAATGCTATCCGGAGGACCAGCCTCGACGATGCAGCCTTCGTCCATGAAGACGACCTGATCGGCAACACGCCGAGCAAAGCCCATTTCATGCGTGACGACCACCATGGTCATGCCACGCTTGCCGAGATCGGCCATCAGGTTGAGCACGCCCTTCACGAGTTCGGGATCGAGGGCGCTGGTCACTTCATCGAAGAGGATGACTTCTGGTTCCATGGCAAGTGCACGGGCAATGGCGACGCGCTGCTGCTGGCCTCCGGAAAGACCACCGGGCCGATGGTGTTGGCGGCTCGCAAGGCCGACATCCGCCAACCGCGCCTTGGCAATGCGCTCGGCCTCTTGCGCCGAAAGGCCCTTTATCCGGTTTGGCGACAACATGACGTTTTCCAGCGCCGTGTGATCCGGAAACAGGTTGAAATGCTGAAACACCATGCCGACGCGGCGGCGTAGTTTTTCCGGCTTCATGGCAAGGATGCTGCTGCCATCGAGCAGGATGTCGCCGCTCTTCGGCTCGACCAGACGGTTGAGACAGCGCAGCAGGGTCGACTTGCCCGACCCCGAGGGGCCAATGATGCAAGTGACACTGCCGGGCTTGACCGCAAGATCGACGCCCTTCAGCACCTCCAGTTCGCCATAAGCCATACCGAGGCCGCTCACGTCCAGGCTGCCTCCCTTGAAGACTGTGCTGATCTCGCCGCGCTTGACACCTTCCAACTCGCTGACTTCCTCCAGTCCACTGGAGACGGCCGTGGGCCGCTGTTTGCCAACGCGCAAGCGGTTGTCGATATAGTTGACCAGGTGGGTGAGCGGCACTGTTACGACGAGATAGAAAACTCCTGCAAGCAATAGGGGCGAGAGATTACCCGTAACCACCGCCTGGTCCTGGCCGACACGAAAAATCTCGCGTTCGGACGCAAGCAGGCCGAGAAAATAAACCAGGCTTGAGTCCTTCACATTACCTATGAACTGGTTGACCAGTGCCGGCAAAACGCGGCGCACGCCCTGCGGCACGACAATGAGCCGCATGCCTTCGCCGTAGCTCATCGACAAGGCCCGGCAGGCTTCCATCTGGCCGCGATCGACACTCTGGATCCCTGCGCGAAAAATCTCTCCGATATAGGCTCCAGCAATCAGGCTGAGCGCCAGAATACCGAGCGGATAAGGCGATGGGCCGAACAGATCGCGTCCGAGGCGGGCGAAACCCTGCCCAATCAGCAAGATGGTGACGATAGCCGGCAGACCACGAAAGACATCGGTGTAGACGCGGGCGGGAATGCGCAGCCAGGGTGAGCGCGAAATGCCCATGATCGCCAATACCATGCCGATCGCCACGCCCAGTACGGTGGAGGCTGCGGCCAGGATCAGCGTGTTCTTCAGGCCGACCGTGATCATGGTCGGCAGCACCTCGGCCATCGCATTCCAGTCAAGGAAGCTGCGACGAAGGTTTTCAAGCCAGTTCATAGGGAAGTCCCTTGAATGAAAGACCGGTCCGGCCGGCGCGTTCGGACCGGCAAAGTGGCATCATGGCTTGGGAAGATAGTCGGCCGGCATTGGCGTGTCGGGGAACCACTTTTCGTGCAGTTTCTTCCAGGTGCCATCCTGCATGGCCTCATGCAGTGCTTTGTTCAGCGCAGTGCGCAGCGCATCATTGCCCTTCCGGATGACAAAGCCGGCCGGGGCGTCAAAACTCGGGATGTTGACCGCAACCTTCAAGGCCGGATAACGGGCCGAATAGTCCTTGGCCGCCTCATAGTCGAGGAAATGGGCGTCGATGGTGCCATTGTTGAGCGCTGCTACAGCCGAATTGTTGTCGGGGAACTTCACCAAGTCGGTCCCGGCGAAATTCTTTTCGGCATAAATTTCCTGCAGCGTGCCCTGCACCACGCCGAGACGCTTGCCTTTGAGACCGCTCGCATCGGTGATGCCGGCATCTGACGCCAACACACTGAGGAAACCTGCAAGATAGCCATCGGAAAAGTCGACGGTTTGCTTGCGCTTGTCGGTCGTGCCGATCGCTGCGGCAGCAATGTCGAAGCGGCCATTGGCGACCGAAGGCATGAGCGCGGAGAATTCCTGGCCGGTGAAGACGACCTGATCTTTCTTGTAGCCCATGCGCTCGGCGACATTGAGAAAGAGTTCGATGTCGAAGCCTGTAAAGCCGCCGTCGGCGGTGGTGAAGGCGTAAGGTTTAGCGTCACCCATGGTGCCGACGCTGATCGTCTTGGCATCGATGAGACCGAGCGGGTTGTCGTCGGCCAGCGCGGCTGAGGCCATGCCACCGGTGATGGCAAGCGCCAGGACCAGGACTGCGGTCCGTATCCGGCCCAGAATCCCGGGGGTTGTAGTTGCATGGGTCATCGGTCTTGTTCTCCTGCTCTGATGGTCATTTGCCGGACGGACAGACGCATAATCGTGCACCGGACTATGGTGCTCGGCCGTGCGTCCGGCCCTCCATCGCTTACCGCGCGGATGAGATATATTTTTTATATGATACCGGTCTCTTTTTAATTGAGACCGGTCTCTTTTGATTTTTAGATTGTTATATCTGCATTGACCGGTCGTCAATATGTCTTGTAAAGCTGAGGCCATGGATCAGGATCATGGCAAGGTGCCCTCCGTGACCGTCGCCGACGTGGCGCGCGTCGCCAGCGTTTCGAAAGCAACTGCGGCGCGTGTTCTGGGCGGATATGGCACGGTGAGCGATAAGGTAAGGATCAAGGTCCTTGCTGCTGCCAAGATGCTCGACTACCGGCCGAATGAGCTGGCACGTAGCATGACCACGGGTCGCTCCGGCACGATCGGCGTCGTGGTCGGCGACATCGAAAACCCCTTCTTCAGCTCGGCGGTGCGCGGCATCACCGATGTCGCACGCCTTGCCGGCTTCGATGTCATTCTCACCAATTCCGGCGAGGAGATCGCGGCGGAAAAGGCGGCGGTGAAGACACTGGTCGCCAAGCGGGTAGACGGGCTGATCGTTTCGCCCGCGCGCGACAACGATATCGAGCACCTACGCGATATCGAGCGCTCAGGTCGTCCGCTCGTCCTGCTCGATCGCGCCGTTGAAGGCCTATCCGTCGACACGGTGACCACCGACGATCGGCACGCCGCCGAGAGCATCACGCGCCGGCTTATCGCGCTCGGCCATCGCCGCATCGCCTATCTTACAGCCTCCGACACGCCGAACCATCGCTTCAGCAACCCGTTCGACATCAGTACCGGTTCCGTACGCCAACGCATCGAGGGCTTTCTCGGCATCTGTCGCGAAGCAGGCCTGGAAGGCATGGAAAGCTGGGTGCATGTAGGGGCAACCACGCCGGAACAAACGCACCGCATCGCGACCGCGATGCTCAAATCTTCGCAGCGCCCGACGGCGATCATCGCCTCAGACAGCGTGATCGGCCTCGAGGTGTTCAAGGCCCGCCGCGAACTGGATCTTAGCATTCCCGATGATTTGTCGCTGGTGTCGTTCCACGATGCTGACTGGACGTCCGTGACGACGCCCCCCATCACTGTCGTCCGCCAACCGGTCTACCGCCTCGGCGAAGCGGCCGCCAAGTTGCTGGTCGAGCGGTTGAACGGAAGCGACGCTGAGGCGAGACGCATCATCCTGCCGACGGAGATCGTTGAGCGCGCCTCTGTTGCCGTCGCACCTTCATAGACATTCCATATGCACTTGCGATCAAGCGCGACGACAGACTGTTTTGTTCGACGGCATCCGTTCTGGAGCTTCGCGGCGGCCCCTCCCCAACGAATTCTTCGATGGGGCCCGTCACGCTACAGCGCAAAATAAGTCGCGCAATGCGCAAAACTGCCATTCGAGATCCCCACCGCATGAGAAGGAACGGGCAGTTCGGAATACTGTGCCTCCGCTTCCGGTTTGCAAGCGAGCTTTTGTTAGCAGCACCAACACGCCAGCCAATCCAGTATCGTATCGATCCAGCGTCAGAATAGGCGGTCAATTCCGACCACGCCCCCATCGCACGTATCATCTGGCTCGATCCCAAGAAATTCCATTCCCGTCGCATTGCCGATTTCGTCACGGCCTGTCGCCAGTCGAAGGCTGAAAGGCGGCGGCGCTTTCGGCAGGTTCAAAATGACCTTCCACCCTCCCGTTCGCATACACTCGTCATAGTCTGTCTGGCAGGTCTTTCCGGTGGCCGGGATCCTGAACCACTTGCCATAGGCGCCGCCATGCGCCGCGATCGCCAGGTCCAGTCTGCGGGCAAGGGCTTCGGCGGGTCATATGAGCGATCGATATCCGCATCCTGAATTATGAAATTGTCGTGGTTTGCTTTGTAGCCGCTGCAAATTCATCGTCGTTTCCCTGTTCAACAGAATGCATGTTGCGTTTGCTGGCGGATTTGTCGTTGCGTGCTATGAACCCTGCGCTCCACAGGGCGGCAGGACGTTAGTGGCCTGTTTCGCGCCCGAGCAGGCCGGAGCGGTCAACCGAGATCAACCATCCGTCCGAGGTTTCCTCCTTCAAGGACACAGCGATATCCCTGCCCGCCGAAAGACAGGCGTTGTTGCACTGCCAGTTGCAAAGCAACACGCGTGCCAAAGCGAAAACGGTCGGCAATTTCGCTTTGTTGCCGTGCCGTACCGACCAATATCGGACAGGTTGTCGTCTCCAGCTCGGACAAAACGTCCGAACATATCAAGGCGACGGCATTCGCGCGCCCGGCACGATTGGCACGCAGGGCGGCGGGTTCCGGAAGCGGTCTCGACCCTGTGGGGGCTCGAGGGGTTTACGCATCGGCCATAGCTTGGGTTCTCATATCGCTCGGTGACGCCTGGATTTGCGTTCGGATCATCGTGGCTTGCGGTCATGCACACCCCGGTTTGGCAGGACATTTTGTTCGTCGCCTCGGACAGATTGCCCGTAGCCACCATCCAACATTCCAGTAACTCTTTGATATTGCTTACCATGTTGAATGGCATGCGTCTTGCTGGCGTCTTGTCGATGGCCTTGAGCCAAGCATCGGCCCCACCAAACGATGGGCCGGATCAAATCGGCAAACGCAGCCGACAAGGTGCTGCGAAGACGGGGGGTGTCATGACAACCGATGCGGGCACACGAGAGGATATATTGTCTGCACCAAGAAGGGCCGGATTTCTCGATCGGCAAAGGATCGTCGCCAGGCCCGGCTTCAAGGCCCTGCTTCAAGGCCCTGCTTGCCTGGGCCGCCGTCGCCATCCCGCTTTTCTGGGGTCTGTGGATCACGCTCAAAAGCGTCGTTGCATTGTTCTGAAGCTCGGCAGCATATGCGGCCGCCTTCCTGGCGGCCGCAATCCAGCGGTGGGAAGATCATGGTTTCTTGGAAGTCATGATCGGCGGACACCGAGAGGCCGAGATGGAACAGGCCCATGGCAAAGCCGCGGACCTGAAGGCCCTCGCGGCCTCCCGCATAGACGCTCACATGCCTGGCGGATGTTATGTCCGGACGGCATTGTCGACGGCAGCCTCGTCGAGCTTGTTGAGCGGCCCTGCCACTTCGGCGATCGCCTGTTGATGCAAAGTCATCGGCATGTCCTTCTCATCGTCCGTTGCTTCCAACGGATGAATGTGAATCGCATCCTGCCGAATGCCGGCCCCACAAGGTCAGGCGCCGTCCCGAACGAAAGCCAGCGACATTGCCAGTCAGCCGAGCACGAACCGCGAGAATTCCAGCGACCGGCGCGCATCCTCGTCCAGCCTGGCTTCATCCGCATTATTGCTCAGATCGCGCCAAACCTTGATGTCGTTGCCGACCTGGCCGCCCATCTTGACGAAGGGCTCCATCACGACCGCACCGCTGTAACCGATCTCGCGCAGTGCCGTCCCGATCTCGTGCCAAGGCAGACGGCCCGTGCCGGGAACGCGGCGATTATTTTCGCCGGTATGGAAATGACCGAGCAACGGCCCCGCAGTTCGGATAGCCTGTGCGAAACTGTCCTCCTCGATGTTCATATGGAACGTGTCGAGCATCACCTTGACGTTGGGCTTGCCAACTTCGCGAACGAAAGCCACCCCTTCTTCGGCGGTGTTGAGAACGTGGTTCTCGAACCGATTGAGCACTTCGAGGCACAGATTGATGCCGAGATTGCCGGCGAAATCGGCCAGACCCGCAATACCCTCAACGCCTCTCGCCCAATCCCCTGCCTTGTCGACGGGCTTGGAATAGTCGATCGGCCAGTAGGAATGGAGAGCGCCACCGATGACGTGGATGTCGAGCTTGGCGAGGTTCGTCAGCGTCTCCTCGAAAAAGGCCCGGCCTGCCTTCCTGACCGCCGGATCGGGGGAGGACAGGTTCCTCTCGTGGGACGGACCTATTCCCGCGGTAAGCGTGATCCCGTTCTCTCGAGCAGCGCGGGCAACTTCCGCAATGTGAGCCGGGCTATAGCTGTTCAGATGATGCGCTGCGATCTCGATCACGTCGAAGCCGAGCCTGGCAACCTTCTCGACATATTTCAGGCAGTCCGCGCTCCACTCCTGTTCCCAGTACGAATAGTAAATGCCGAACTTCATTTGTATCTCCAATATGATGGGAAGCGCTGTTGGCACGGCGACGACTGGGGCAGTTCTCCGGCGAACGGCCCCTCGACAGCCGGGCGTGACGAGTGAGCATGGTCGGACGAGTTCATCGTCTCATGAACATGAATGGCGGGAAGCCGTTCGCCCAGATCGAGCGCACGACCATGACCAGTAGCAGGAAGCCGCCCCATAGCGCGGTCGCCAAGTGCTGGTTGGCACCCAGCGAGTTCAGGCCCGAGGCGATCACCTGCAGGATGACGAGCGAGATCGCGACCGGCAGTACACGACCGAAACCGCCGTTCGGAGAAACGCCGCCGAGGAAGCATCCGAGCACGGTGATGAGCAGGTAGGCCTCGCCGTGCCCAACGCGCACCGAGTTGAAGCGAGACAGCATGACGATGCCGGCAAGACCGCACATGAGGCCGGACAACGTATAGATCAGCGTGAGCGAGCGGTGCGTCGAGATGCCCGAATAGCGCGTCGCCTCGAGATTCGAGCCGATCATCCTGGTCGCGAAGCCGAGGCGGGTCCGCGACATCACGACATACCAGATCAGTACCGCTGCGACGAAGACGAACACCGGTGCCGGTATGCCGAGCAGGGTTCCCTGCCCTATCGCCTGGACGGCATCGGGCATGCCCGAGATGTCACCGCCGCGAGTCAGAAATTCACCGAGGCCCCGCGCGAAGATCATCATCGAGAGCGACACCAGGATCGGATGCGCCCCGGTGGTGGCGATGATCAGGCCCATAAGCCAGCCGATCGCCGCTCCCGTCGCCAGCGCCGCCAGGATGCCGAGCGCGATGGCAAACGGCCCGGCATCGACGCCGCCGAAGGCGTGCAGAACCGCCGCCATTGCGAGTCCCGACAGGTTGGCGGTGAAGGTGACGGAGAGGTTGAAGCCGTTGGAGATGATCGGCATCAGCATCGCCAGCGTCAGGAGCCCGAGTTCGGGTAGCTGGAAGGCGATCGAGGTGAAGGTCGTGCCGCTCAGGAAGCTCGGCGACGACACGCCGAAGACGAGACAGACGAAGACCAGCAGGGCAAGAAGCGCCCCGATTTCGGGATCGAAGAGCCGGTTCGTGCCGCTCGTCTTGTTTTGAGTGGTCACTGGGCCGTCCTCCGCGTGGGCGCAGCGCGCCAATTTCCGATGAGTTTGCTGACACCCTCACTCGAAAGCGTGATGGCGACGAGGATGATCACGCCGATGATCATCTTGAAGGCATAAGGGGAGATGCCGAGCAGGTTCAGGCCGTTCTGCGTCATCGCCACAAGGATGATGCCGAGGATGACGCCGAGGATCGAGCCGCGCCCGCCACCGAGCCGCGCGCCGCCGAGAACGACCGCGGCGAGCACATCGAGTTCGCGACCGTAGAGCGCGGTGGGGACGACCTCCTGCGCGTAGTGCGCTTGCATGAGCCCCCCGATGCCCGCCATGAGGCCGAGCCAGCCGAAGGCGAGATAGTGCATGGCGCCGAGGCTGACGCCGATGCGCCGCGCACCCTCGGTATTATCGCCCATCGCGTAGAGCTGCCGCCCGGTGCTGGTCCGCCTGAGAAGCAACCAGGTGGCAACGACACACGCGGCCATCACCGCCACCAGGATCGTGATTTCCGCGCGGCCGTCGGCGGTATCCAAGCTGATGATCGTGATCCGATCGGTCAGCCAGTCCGGAAGGTCGTAGAGCGACGAACCGCCGGTGAAGAACATCAGTAGGCCGAAGAAGAGATTATAGGTCGCAATCGTCACGACGATCGAAACGATGCGGAACCGATAGATCCAGAAAGCATTGAAGCAACCGAGCGCCGAGCCGATGGCGCCCGCCAGAATGAAGCCGAGCACCCAGTTTCCGTCGCCAACGGCCCCTAGGGCGAGCACCGTGAGATATTGGACGATCGACGCGGCGACGGCGAACGAAATATCGATGCCGCCTGCAATCAGCACCACCAGCAGGCCGACGCCGAAGATAATGTTGACCGAACTCGCGTTTAGGAGATCGAACAGATTGGACAGTGTCAGGAAAGTCGAGGTCGAGACACTGAGAAATGCGCCCATGACGAGAATCACGAGGATGAGCCAGCGCTCGGTAGAGCCGATGCCGAGGCTACGCATGAACGGCCTCCTCAATTGCGTCGATTTCGACGTCCTGCGGCCGATATTGGCCGACGATCTGGCCGTCACGCATGTGCAGCACCACGTCCGAGTTGAAATAGACTTCCGGAATTTCATCGGAGATGAGCAGGATCGCCATCCCCTCGTCGGCAAGCTGGCGCACGATGTTGAAGATGCCAGCGCGAGCACCGACATCGACGCCGACCGTCGGCGAGTCGAGGATTAGCAGGCGGGGCTTGGTCGATAGCCACTTGGCGAGGACAACCTTCTGCTGGTTGCCGCCGGAGAGGGTCGAAATGGCATTGCCCGGCTTGCCGATCTTGACGCCGAGATCCCTGATCCATTTGCTGACCAGCGTATCCCGTTTCCTGAAAGACAGAAGCGGCTTCGGATCGAGCAGGGTATCGAGGACCGAGATGACGGCGTTATCCTCGATCGATTGCGGCTGGATCAGTCCCAGCGTCAGCCGATCTTCCGAGACATAGGCGACGCCGGCATCGATAGCGTCTCGATTGCTGGCGAAGCGGATGGGCTTGCCGTCGAGACGTATGTCGCCTTGGTCCGGCTGTGTCATGCCGAACAGGCTCAGCGCGAATTCCGTGCGGCCCGACCCGAGCCGCCCGGTCAGCCCGACGATCTCACCTTCGCGGACCGTCAGCGACACGTCCTTGTATTCGCGGCCCTGTGACAGGCCCTTGACTTCGAGCACCGGCCTCTTGGCCGATAGATCGCGGCGGCTGACGGCATAGCCGAAGGTCTTGCCGGTCATGAGTTCGGTGAGCCGGGTCTGGGTCATGCCGGCGGTCGGAAATGTTCCGACGAGCTTGCCGTCCTTGATCACCGTGACGCGGCTGCAGACATCGAGCACCTCAGCGAGCCGATGGCTCACGAGCACGACCGATATGCCTTCGGCGGAAAGGCGCCGGATGATGTCGAGCAGCGCTTCGGTCTCGGCGTGGCTCAGCGATGCGGTCGGCTCGTCCATGAAGACGAGCGTGGCCTCGGTCACCAGCGCACGGGCAACGGCCACGATCTGGCGCTGGGCGATCGGCAGTGTGCGTAGCGGCGCGTCGAGATCGAGCGTGACGCCGAGGCGCTTGAGGATTCTCTCCGCGTCGGCGCGCATCGCACCGTAATTCACGAGGCGCGGACGGCCGCCGAGATTGCGCTCGAAACCGATGTTCTCCGCCACCGACATTTCGGCGAACAGCGCAAGATCCTGCCAAATGACTTGAATCCCGAGGCCGCGCGCACCGGCCGGGCTCAGGTCGGCAATCGGGCGCCCCATGAAGCTCATCACCGCCCCGGGCTCGGGCTGATACACGCCGGTAATGATCTTGATCAGTGTACTCTTTCCGCAGCCATTCTCGCCTGCGAGGCACAGAACCTCTCCCGGCATGATGTCGAAGCGGACGTCATCGAGCGCTTTGATACCACCAAACTGTTTGGAGACATGCTCGATTTTCAGCAAGGGAACAGCGGGCGCCGCCGCGGACTCTCCTGCCGCAGTTGCATGGACATTGGCCATTGTCTGAAAGCTCACGGAATGAGGGCTTCATCGGGAGCACACCCGGCGGCGACACCGGGTGTGTTTCCAGGCAAATACGTCGAGGGGTCAGAGGCCCATCTTCGCCAGATCGTCGATCGTGTCCTTGTTGAGCTCTACCAGCTCGTTCACAATAAGATTGTGGCCATCCGGATGCACGACACCGAGACCGGGAATATTGGTCCCGTCCTTGATCGGCTCGCCCTTGGCAACCATCTGGCCGAGGGTGACAAAAATCTCTCCCGCGAGCGCCGGATTCCACATGAAACCACCGGTCAAAACACCATCATGCACGAGCTTCCGGCCCTGGCCAGGCGAGAACGGGCCGAGCACCAGCACCTTGCCGTCGAGATGCTTCTCCTTCACCGCGCGCGCCGCCCCGATCGGGCCCTGGCTGCCAAAGGCGAGGAAAGCCTTGAGGTTCGGATTGGCGCGAATCAAGTCGAGAGCCGTGCTCCGCGATTGATCGACGTTCTCCGCCACACCGTACCGGTCGCCGACCACCTTCATGTCGGGTGCGTTCGCCTTGATATAAGCAATCGCCGCATCGGCCCAGGCGTTGTGCAGCGGCACTGTGAGCGATCCGACGAACACCGCATATTCGCCCTTGCCGCCCAGCGCGTCCACGAGACGCTTGCCGTAGGCCTCGCCGAAGCCTTTCGCGGACGCCAGCTCGAAGTCATAGTCGGCGTTCTTTTGCTTCGGTGACTCGTGGGTGATCACCTTGATGCCCGCCTTGCGGGCGCGGTCGAGCACGGGCTCGAGCACCTCGGCATCGTTAGGAACGACGCCGATAACGTCGACTTTCTTGGCAATTAGATCCTCGATCGCACGAACCTGCAGGGCCGGGTCGGCGCTGGTAGGGCCGACCATGAAAGCGTCGACGCCGAGCTCGGCCGCTTTCTTTTTGATACCGGCCTCCATGGCATTGAACCACGGAATACCACCGATCTTCACCACTACGCCGATGACCGGTTTGTCCGCCGATGCGCGGGCGCCACCGAGCACGCCCGGTATCAGCAAGCCGCCAACCCCGAGGGCCGAGCCAGAGAGAAAGGTGCGGCGGCTGATCTTCGACGCACGGATGGAATCAGAATGCGAAGTCACGAGAGTCCTCCCAATTTGTTTTGCCGGCGACGGCGTTAGCTGCTCCCGAAGCCTTTCTTAGCTAAATCCATTCAGCACAGATTGTCAAGATAGCTGAAAGGATTTAGCATGCATTTTAAGAAAGTACCGAACTCGATCCGTATAGCCAGCGAGGGGACGATGGCGCGCTCGCCAAGCACACGTAGATCCACCATCTATGACATCGCCAAGGCGACCCAGGCCTCCCCGTCCACGGTGAGCCTCGTGCTCAACGACAGTTGGAAGCGCTACCGCATCAAGGAAGAAACCGCCAAGCGCGTGCTGAAGGCAGCCCAGGAACTCGGCTACGCCGTCAACATGAAGGCCAGGGGTTTGCGCCTGTCGCGCTCCGGCCTTGCCGGCATGATCATCCCCCATTACCGCAACCGCTTCTTCGCCGGCCTTGCCGAGGCTTTCGAGGCGGATACGCGACAGCGCGGCCTGTGCCCCATTGTGGTGAGCACGCGGCGCGACGAGGAAATCGAGGCCAGCGTCACCAGTACCTTGCTGTCCCAACAGGTCGAGTTCCTGTTCATCGCCGGCGTGCGCAACACGAAGCCGCTCAATGCCCTGTGCCGGGCTGCGGGCATTCCTTGCGTCAATCTCGACTTACCCGGCAGCGATGCGCCCTCGGTGGTCACCGACAATTACGGCGGTGCGCGTGCCCTCACCGAAAAACTGATCGCCAAACTACGAAAGCGTCGGAAAGCACCGCGTGACCTGCTCTTTCTCGGCGGCGTCGCCGGAGAGCATGCCACCGACCGCCGTATCGACGGCTTTCGCGACGCCGTGGCAGCCAATGGGCAGGAAATGGTGCTTGAAGTCGCCTGCTGCGGCTATCGTCCTTCATCGGCTCGGGAAGCCCTCACTGCTCACTTCGAAGCGCTCGGCCGCATGCCGGACGGCCTCTTCATCAACTCCATCACCTCTTTCGAAGGGCTCGTGCAATTCTCCCTGCAGGTACCGCGCCAAGCCATGCGCGAGGTCAGCACGGTGTGTTCCGACTGGGATCCGTTCGCAGCCCACCTGCCCTTCGACGTGATTATGACACGTCAGAACGTCGAGACCATCATCGCCGAGGGCTACGCGCTGGTGGACAATTATGTTCCGGGCGAGAATCCGATGGTGGTGGTGCCACCGGAATTCGCACCGAGCTCGGAGCGGGAAAGCAATTGGCGCTGAGGAGAAAGGGCTAAGAGGCGGACGGCTAAGAAGTTCTCACCTACGCCAAGGGCAATCGGGGCGTTCGCTAGATCTTCAAGAAAGTCGCCCGTGAAGTAGTCGCGTTCAGGCGGGTGCAGTTGACTGCGCGTGCTCGTGAGCCGCCGAGCGCGGCCAGGAAAAGGGCGCAAAGCAGGCAGAGCCATTTAAGGAGCAGGCTGAAGTTGTAGCGTGCGGCGGCAAGAACGGCGTTGGGGGCATCGCCTGAGGAATGGGCGAGGAAGTTGCGCCCCATGCGGTGGTCACTCTTGCAGTGGCCGATGACGGGTTCGATCGCGGCGCTTAGCGTCGGAAGGCCCTTTGGTTCTGTTGCAGACGTTTCGGTAGTAGGCTGTCGGCCCAAGGGGTAGAGGCAGCAGCCGATACCGTCAACGTCGTCTCTCCCGAGACCTATATCGGCTATGAGCGTGCGGACAATTTCGTGTCGCCGTCAGGGATGATCGTCAACAAACCGCGGGTCTATGCCAAAGCCGGTAGTCTCGACATCAATCAGTGGACGCTCAGCGGAAATTGGACGGTCGAGAAAGAGAGCGCCTCTCTCAATGCCGCCAACGGTGGCATCACCTTTCGCTTCCATGCTCGTGACCTGCATCTGGTCCTCGGTCCTGGCGCCGACAGCAAGCTTGTACGTTTTCGGGTGCTGATCGACGGCAAGGCACCGGGTGCGGCTCACGGAGTAGATATCGATGCCGAGGGTAACGGCACAATCGTTGGCCAGCGCCTCTACCAACTGGTTCGACAAGATGAGCCGATTGGCGATCAAACGTTCCAGATCGAGTTTCTCGATCCGGGCGCCCAGGCCTTTGCGTTTACCTTTGGCTGAGGCACGCCCGAGCCTCATGCCGTTGTGGGGGCAGAAAGGCAGAAGCTCCCACAAGACAGCGTCTGCGCCGCCGGCCGACTCGACCAAGCCATCGCTTTGCATCAGTGACGGAAGGAGGACCGCACCTTCCCTCGAAAGTCGGTAGGCTTCAGGTGATGATCGCGCGGGGTTCGAGGAAGGCTTCCAATCCGAATGGCCCGAATTCGCGGCCAATGCCCGACTGCTTGAACCCACCGAAAGGCGCAAGCGGCTCGTGCGGGGCGCCATTGATCGCGACACGTCCGGCCTCCAGTTGTCCCGCGACCCGGCGTGCCCGTTCCGGATCGGAAGACTGGACATAGGCCGCCAACCCGTAATCGGTGTCGTTGGCGATCGCGATGGCCTCTGCCTCGTCCCGATAGGAGATCACGCAAAGCACCGGTCCAAATATCTCCTCGCGCGCGATCCGCATCTGGTTGGTGACGCCTGTGAAGATGGTCGGGCGGACGAACCAGCCCCGATCAAGATGATCGGGGCGCCCCTCACCGCCGATGAGCAATGTGGCTCCTTCTTCCTGCCCGAGCCGAATGTAAGACTGGACGCGTTCCCACTGTTTCAGGCTGACCATCGGGCCAATCTGGACGCCGGGATCATTGGCGGGGCCGACCTTCATCGCGGCGCCTGCCGCCTTCAGTCGCTCCAAAATCTCGTCGAGACGGCGTTCGGGCACGAGGATGCGCGTGCCGTCGATGCAGGCCTGTCCGCTGTTGCCGAAACCTGTCATCAGTACCTGCGGGATCGTGCGATCCAGATCGGCATCGTCGAGAATGATGGTCGGGCTTTTGCCGCCCAGTTCGAGTGTTACCCGCTTGATCGTCTGGGCCGCCGCAGCGAGGATCGCCCGGCCGCTGGCGGTGGAGCCGGTGAAGCTGATCTTTGCGATGTCCGGATGCGCGCTGAGGGCAGCGCCTGCCACTGAACCGATGCCATTGACAATGTTGAACACACCGCGCGGCAGCCCGGCCTCATGCAGGCATTGCAGGAGGAGTTGCGTCTGGAGCGCGCTCATCTCAGAAGGCTTGATGACGATCGTGGTGCCGGCCGCGATTGCGGTTGCGAGCTTGGAGCAGATGAAGCCGTAATTGCTGTTCCAGGGCGTGATCGCAGCGGCGATGCCGGATGCGCGCATCTCTACTTCCGCGCGACCGATGGTGCGGCGGAACTGATATCCCTCCAGTGTCTCCGCCATGTCGAGGAAAACGGACGCTGCATGCGGCACGGCAAAGCTTGTGAAAATGGCAGGTGCGCCATATTCCTCGGTCATCGTCGCGACGAGATCATCGCTGCGAGCGGCCACGACGGCGGAAAGCCGCTTGAGCATGGCGATGCGCTCGGCCTTCGACGTACGCGCCATGCCGGAAAAGGCGCGCTTGGCGGCAGCGACGGCCGTATCAACGTCACGCGCATCCGCGAGGCGGACGGTGCCGATCTGCTCCTCGGTGGCCGGATTGAACAAGGACGAGCGCTCCTCGCCCTGCGGCCTGATAAAGGCGCCATCGATATAGATCGTGTCGATATTGCGCATTGGAAAGGGCTCCACATTGAAGGCTGGTGAAGGCCTATATGTCCTACGACCACTGATCTGATAAGAAGGCCAAAGCGGGACAGTCTGATGAAGGATATCGCGCAATGGCAAAGGCCAGCCTGGTCGAACTGGAAGCGGTCGCTGCGGTCGCCCGCTCGGGCGGTTTCCGCGCTGCGGCGCGAGAACTCGGTATATCCTCTTCCGCGCTTAGCCACGCCATCGCGACACTGGAAGAAAGACTGGGCGTAAGGCTGTTCAACCGGACGACCCGTAGCGTTGCATTGTCACCGGCGGGGGAACAGTTCGTTGGGGAGATCACGCCGGCTCTGACGGCCATCGAAGACGCGATCGATCACGCCGGCGAACACAGTGCCGAGCCCACCGGCACGTTGCGCATCAACACCTCACTCGGTGCGGCAAGAATGTTCCTGACGCCATTGTTCCTCGAATATGCCAGCCTCTATCCCCGCGTGGAGGTGGAGATTGTCACAGAGGGCGCACTGGTCGACGTCACCGGGCAAGGCTTCGATGCCGGCATTCGCCTTGCCGAGGCAGTACCTCCCGACATGATTGCTGTCCCCATACTCCCGGAGATCCGCTCGCTGGTCGTCGGCACCCCCGATTATTTCAAGAGGCGGGGTGTGCCCAAGGTGCCGACCGACCTCAGCCGTCACCGCTGCATCCGTGCCCGTATGGCGAGCGGAAAGCTGTACCGCTGGGAGTTCGAGCGTCGGGGTGAAACCATGCTGATCGATGTGCCGGGTACGCTGACACTCGATGAAAGCAGCCTGATGCTGGAAGCGGCATTGGCGGGCGTTGGCCTGACTTATCTCGCCGAGCCGGTGGTCGCAGAATATATTGCCGCCCACCGACTGATGGTGGTTCTGGAAGACTGGACACCGCCCTATCCGGGGCCTTGCCTTTACTTCGCCGGACGCCGACATATTCCGGCCAGGCTCCGAGCCCTTATAGATCTCATTCGGGCGTGGCCATTGGCGAAGCGAACTGCTTCGACATCGCGAAGCCACGCGCCCCAGGAGCAATCGCTTTAGAGACGAACTTCCTCCAGCGCTGGACGCCATGCAACGTGATGGGATTGCCTTTCGATTCCGTAGTTACGTTTGGATTGCCGACCGCCTTCAATTGTTGCTGCCAGAAAACAAAAAGGTGAGAGTTTTATATCCAACCCTTACTTCTAGGTCACGCGCCATTCACACACCATAAATTTACTTTCTGTGAAAACAAACAATATATTCATTTATTCAAATAAAAAATCAAGTCATCGCACACAATATTGCTCGAAAAAAGAACTTTAGTACACGCCACCACGTCTCTATTTTTCTAATTTATTTTTATGTCACGCGTATACGGCTTTTAATTATTTCACAAAACTACAAAATACCTTATCATCTTTTCACAGCGCTAGGATGTCATCGGCAACCGCCGGCACCTGATCACGATCCGCATCCAAGGATGCTCGTTCCTATTCTTTCCGTCTCTACCACTCGACAGCAGTCCAACGACACAAACCATGGGGGGACAAATGATGGGCGCGACGACACCAGACAATATCATGCAGCTCGGCATGGGCTTCTGGGCCTCCAAGACATTGCTCAGTGCGGTCGAACTCGGTGTCTTCACCGAACTCGCTACGGGACCGGCCGATCTGCCGACGTTGCAGACCAAGTTGAAATTGCATCCCCGTGCGGTTCGCGATTTCCTCGATGCCCTGGTGGCTCTTGGGATGCTCGAGCGCGACGATGGCATCTATCGCAATTCCCCCGATACGGATCTCTTCCTCGACAAAGCGAAGCCGTCCTATATCGGCGGTATCCTCGAAATGGCCAATGCCCGGCTCTACGGTTTCTGGGGCTCGCTTACCGAGGCCCTGCACACAGGCGAAGCCCAAAACGAAGGCAAACACAGCGAAGACTTCTTTGCGGCCCTCTACGCGGAACCCGAGCGCCTGAGTGGCTTCCTCAAGGCCATGAGCGGTATCAGCGCCGGCGCGGCACATGCGATTGCAGCCAAGTTCGATTGGTCGAAATATGCGACTTTTGCCGACGTGGGTGCGGCGCAGGGCATGGTGCCCGTGGTGGTCGCGCGGAGCCATCCGCATCTGCGCGCGATCGGCTTCGATCTGCCCGCCGTACAGCCGATATTCGACGAATTCGTCGCGCAACAAGGACTCACCGAGCGCATACGCTTTCAGGCCGGCAGTTTTTTCGATGGACCCATCCCGAACGCGGATGTGATCGTGATGGGACATATCCTGCACGACTGGGACCTCGCCCAGAAGAAGCTGCTAATACAAAAAGCCTTCGCCGCCTTGCCGAAAGGTGGCGCCCTGATCGTCTACGACGCCGTCATCGATGACGAACGCCGCAAGAATGCCTTCGGCCTTCTGATGAGTTTGAACATGCTGATCGAAACTCGTGGAGGCTTCGACTATACTGGTGCGGACTGCCAGACTTGGATGCGAGAAGCAGGCTTCGTGTCCACACGCGTCGAGCCATTGCTGGGACCGGATTCGATGGTGGTCGGATTCAAGCCTGAATGAACCCCTCCAAATGGCGCGCGGGATCTGGATCAGCGCGGTGATGTGGCTCGAGTTGCCTGCCGCACTCACGATGTTCAGCAGATGTTTCGCTACGAAGCGGACATACGATCGGAACTATAAAAAAGCGCCTGCGCGACGAACGTGTCGAGGCTCCCATCTGGCTAGTTCGGAAAAGACCGGAGGAATTTGATCGGCAGGAGATTGGTGAGCGCGAGGAAGCGATCGGTCGTTCCATAAGACCGATATGCGAAAAAGGCGCCTGCAACAGGCCAAGCAATCGCAGGACCGAGCCCGGCCACGGTACCCCCATGCCCTCACCCGCCCAGAACACGCCGAATGCCGAAAGCATCACGCCGACACCAAACTTCAGGGTATTCTCCGGAACCTGGGCGAGAGGCTTTCGCAGCAGCAACCCGATTGCGAGTACCACCAAACACGCAGCGAGCGCTCCCAAGGCAGCGGGAAGCAGCAGGCCACGCCCAGCACCAACGGCTATGACGATAAAAACCACCTCAAGGCCTTCGAGAAGAACCGCCTTGAAGGCCGTCAACCCTGCGATCCACGAGAGGGACCCGCGCCCGGAAGCGGCCGCCAGCTGAGCTGATTCCGATTCAAAAATGGCGTCCTCATCATGCAACGGGATGATGTCGGCACTCCGCAGGATAGCCTTCCGCAGCCACCCCATGCCGAACAGCAAGAGGAGAATACCGATGACAAGCTGCAGGACCTGAAGCGGGATAAGACCTAGCAAAGGGCCGAAGACAGCGATCAGCAGGCCAAGGACGACAAGGGCGGCCATTGTACCGATTAAAGCCGGACGCCACCCCGCAAGGTGCCTACCGCCAAGACGATGGTGAACGCTTCGACCACCTCGACGACGGAGGCGAGGAACGCGGCACCTAGCGCGGGTGCCGCGACACCTAGGGAAACCAATTCCAATATTGCCATCGCTGAAAAGGAACTTTCTCGACCTGCCGTAGACACCGCCTCGCCGCGAGCCATGGTAGAAGGGGTTGCCTTAGCTGAGAATTAGAAGGACCGGCCGCGGGCCGGTGACAGCCGTGCCGAGCGACGCGGCGAGAAAGCGTCGCCTCCGGCAAGCCTGATCCTCAGATTCAAGCGATCGCCTGCCTGCAGTTGACAGTCGGCGGCGGTTTTTTCCGAGATGAGCACGCCATTTTGCACGCTCGTCAATTTCTCCAGCGTGCCCCTGGCATCGTGATTGGCGAGGAATGCATCCGAAATGGACGTTGCTTCGGTGAAAGTCCGCAAAAACAGAAGGGATCAGACAGGCTCACGGTGACCTGCTCCCCTGGAAAGTCCTCGCCTTGAGGTTAGCCTGCTCTCTGACAGAGGAGACGGGCCATGAAACGATCGAGGTTCTCGGACGAACACATCATCGGCATCAGGCGCCTCACGGCAGGGTGTCCGTGTTGACGGTCTTTGCGTTGCAGGATTTGGAGAAGGATCGCCCGGCTCTCAGCGGCCTAGCGGCGGCGTTTGACGTTGCCCTAAACGCGCTGGCATGCACGAAGCACCGGGCGACAGCCCTTGATCAGGTCGAACGCAGGATGGGTCGAGGCCGTTTCGATCATGCAGACCGCTGGCCAGAGCGGCGCGGAATTATATCGCCCCGCCTGCGCGGCAGGCGCGGGGTCGTCGTTCTGCAGATCTTCGCTGGCGGGGATCCAAGCCTCGCGGCTGCGCTTTCGGCAAAAGCCCCCCTGCTCGCCCGAACGAAGCGCATCCTTGACTGAGCCTGCCGCCGGCCTCCGGGATCATGAAGGGCCGGATTTCCGGCATGTTTCCTTTTCAGTTTTCAGTGTTTGATCGGCATGGTGTTCATGAAGGCCAATGTGTCCTCGAACGACCGAATGCCTGCATCGGAGCCGAGACCCGTCGCCACCAGTGCCGCCGATGCCTGGGCAAAGTTCAAAGCGGTCTTCAGGTCCATCCTGCGATGCAGGGCCGTGATGAAACCAGCATCAAACGCATCGCCGCACCCGGTCGTGTCCACGACCTCGATTTGGAAGGCCGGCTGGCGAACGATCTCGCCGTGAGCGTCCATGAAGCACACGCCATCACCGCCAAGCGTGAACACGCAATGTTTCACGCCGCGATCGAGGAAGAACCGGCCCGCACTCTCAATGCCGGACGCGCCGGAAATCTGCCGCGCTTCCTCGATGGAGGGCATGAAATAGTCGATATAGGGAAACAGGGGTGCGATAAGATCGAGCGTGCCGTCATTGGCACCGAGCAGGTCGAACGTTGTCGTCCGCCCACGCGCTTTTGCCTCGGCCAGCAATTTGCGGCTCGGCTCGCCGTCGAGCTTGGCCAATAATCCGGTACCGCCAAGGTGAATGATCGCCGGAGCCAGCACCGCATCAAGATCGCTCTCGGCAATCTCGAAATGATCGGAGGCGCCTCGCGCATGGAGCGCCGGCCGGTCGCCATTGCGCCGAATATTCAAAATGGTCGACGATGTCTGCACACCTGTCAGGCGCTGCATCTGAGCCGTATCGACGCCGAAGCGCTGAAGTGTTGCAAGAACGAAATCGGCTTTCTCGTCGTCGCCCACGGCACCGACTGCGAGGCAATGCAGCCCAAGCTTTGCAAGATCCACCACCGTCCCACCGGCGGTACCCGCAACCGTCAGCCTGATTTCGTCAATGAACTCCACATTGCCGCCAGGTGGAATGGCATCAACCGGCCGCCCGAGCACGTCGAGAATGTAAAGCCCAATGACTGACACATCATGAGACATGGAAACCTCTTGAAATAAGATACATGGGGGGCTGCGCTGCAGGCGCCTGCTAGCTGCGATTACGCAAGGCGAAAATGGTGCCTGCGATCAGGATGAAAATGCCGACGATGGCCAGTTGCAACGTGCTGGGAATACCCACGAAGATCAGTACGTTGCTGACCAGCGTTATCAACAGCACGCCGAGCAGGGTCCCAATCACCGATCCGGAGCCCCCCGTGATGCGTGCGCCGCCCAGAACGACGGCCGCGATGATTTCAAGCTCCATGCCGGCAAGATCGAATGGATTGGCGAGGCGATTGCTCGAAACGTGGATTACACCCGCAATGCCGGCGAGCAGCCCGGCATAGGCAAACACGAACACCCGCACGCGAAACAGATTGATACCCAGACGTTCGGCAATCGCGGAATTGCCACCGATGGCGAAAATGGCGCGGCCCATCAGCGTGCGTTCCAGGATGTACCACGTGATGAAAGCGGCAATGACCAGAACCAGAACCGTCGCCGGCAACACGGACACAACGCCATTCGAGGCGCGATGGGTGAACAGCGAAGCCTTGCCGAAAGCGTCCATCGCGGACGGGATGTTCATGAACAGAGCGGTCCCGATGAATGTCAGCAAGAAACTGCGGATGACATATTGGGTGCCGATCGTGACGATCAGCGAAGGTGCCTGGAGTTTTTGTACGAGCAGCCCGTTTACGATTCCAAAGGCCGCACCGCCGAGAGCCGCAAGGATCAAGATGACCGTCATCGGCATGCCCGGGAACCAGTTCGTCACGACCATGGTCAGGACATACATCACGAAAGCGGCAATCGCCGTGAACGATACGTCGATGCCCCCGGAAGCCAGCACGACCAGCACCCCCATCGCGAACAGCCCACGCACCACCGACGCGCGCAGTATGTCGACGATATTGCTCATCTGGAGGAAGTCGGGATTGGCGGCGATCACGACCAGGCAGGTCGCAATCGTCAGCACCAATGTGAAGAGTTCGGGCCGGCGCCCCATCAAATCCCACCAGCGGCGTGCGACGCCGCGGCGCTGGGGGGCGGCAGCGGTCGCGGATACAATCTCGGTCATTGCGCGATCTCCTTCGACGTGCCGGCCATGGACTGATAGATCGCGTCTTCAGTCAGCCCTTCGGCCTCGTGCGCGGCCACGATGCAGCCGTGGCGCATGACGAGAATGCGATCGCAATTCTGCAAAAGCTCCGGCAGGTCATCGCTGATGATGATGACGCCCATGCCCTCATCGGCCAGGCGCTGGATGATCCGGAAGATCGTGTCTTTCGATCCCACATCCACGCCAACGGTCGGCCCGTGCAGGATGAGCAGTTTCGGGTTGATGGTAAGCCACCGCCCGATGAGCACTCTTTGCTGGTTGCCGCCGGAAAGGGACTGCACCGGAACCGTTACATCCGGCGCGACGATCTGCAGGTCGGTAACGCTGGCTTCCGCAGTGCGACGGGCGCTGCGGGAACTGATGATGCCGAGCGCATTGCGCAGGCGATCCAGGATCGGCAGCGTTATGTTGTCCTGTATCGACTTTTCAAGAAACAGGCCCTCGGTAAGGCGATCCTCGGGCACATAGCCAATACCATTTTGTATGGCTTGCAGCGTCGATTGGGGCGCAATCGTCCTGCCGGCCAGGCGTATCTTGCCGCCAACCGCCGGCTTCACGCCGGCCAGCGCGAGAGCGAGCTCGTTGCGGCCGGAATCCAACAGCCCCGTGACGCCCAGTATCTCGCCCTTTCTCACGCTCAGCGAGATATTTCGAAAAGCGCGGCCATCCTCGAGCTTCTCGACTTGGAGCAGAACGTCGCCAAGGCTTGGATCGGTGCGATAGCGCGTCTCGCCGATCTTGCGGCCCGTCATCCACTGACTGAATTCAGCCTTGCTGTGATCGGCGACATCGAGTTCGGCGACCTTCAGCCCGTCGCGCATGATGATTGCGCGGCCCCCGAGTAGTTTGCACTCGTCGAGCTTATGCGTGACGAACAAAACCGCGACACCTTTGGCGAGTAGCCGCTCGACAACGCCCAGCAAATTCTCGACTTCCTGCCGCGTAAGCGACGTCGTTGGCTCGTCCATGATGACCAGGCGCGCTTCGGACGCGATAGCGCGGGCGATGGCAATCAGCTGGCGCGTTGCAAGCGGCAGCGTGTCCGTGCGACGCGTGAGAAAATCACTACCGGTCGGAAGATGCACTTCCGCCAAGGCCCGGCGCGCCGTTTCATGAAGCGCCGTGACGTTCAGTCTGCGAACCAGACGCCCCGACGCCTCGACGAGTTGCTCGGTAAACGCGACGTTTTCGGCAACCGAGAGGTTGGGCAGGAGCGACAGGTCCTGATAGACTGTCTCGATGCCGGCCCGTAGCGCCCCGATCGCGCCCAGATCTCCGGCTCTACTTCCGGTCGACTGGCCATCGATCAGAATTTGCCCCTCGTCGGCAAGCTGGGCGCCGGAAAGGATCTTGATCAGCGTACTCTTGCCGCAGCCATTCTCCCCCATCAGGTGATAGATCTGCCCCCCCTCGATCGTCAGGCTGACATCCTTCAGCGCCATAACGCCGCCAAAGGACTTCCTGACGTTTCTGACCTCGAGAAACGGCGGCAAAAGGCGCGGCGTAGGATCGGTCGCGTGCATGGCAAATTCCTAAAACTCCCCGATGCGCCTTCCAGGACGGGATCGACGCCCATCGGAAGACGCATCGGTGAGCGATGCTCGTTGTCAGAACGGGAACTGCTTGTAGTTGGACTTGTCGACATCCACCCAGGCCTGGCCCTGCATGATGATGCCCTTGCCCGGTCCCTTTATGACGGTCATCTTTTCATAGCCCGGCACGCCGAGATTGACCCCGTCCTTGATCTCTTCGCCCTTCAGGACCATCTCGGAGACCTTGTTCATGACGTAACCGGCGTCCTTGGGATCCCAGAAGAAGATTTGATTGACGGCGCCGCTTTCCAGATAAGGTCCGGTATCCTTGGGAAGGCCAAGGCCATAGACGCAGACCTTGCCCTGAAGGCCGGCTTCTTCCACAGCCCGGCCGATACCGATCACGTCAATGGCAGAGGAGCCCTGGAAACCCTTGATGTCCGGATATTTGCGCAAGATCTCCTTGGCCTTTTCATAGGCGCGATTGGCATCGTTGAAGGATTCGTTCTTGGCGGCAACCAGTTCCATGCCCGGATATTTCTTGGCGTTTTCCGCGCCGGCATCGACCCACTGATTATGCGTCAAGCTGCCCAACGAGCCGACGAACGACGTCCATTTGCCTGACTTGCCCATGCAGGCGGAGAGCTTTTCGTTGATACGCGCACCAAAGGCCTTGTTGTCGAAGGCTTCGATGTCGACATCGGTATTCTTGAGGCTATCCCCCTCATGGGTGATGACCTTGATCCCGCGCTGAGAGGCCCGGCGAAGCACGCCTTCGAGTGCGGACGGGTCCATCGGAACAACTGCGATCGCCGATACTTTCTTCGCGACGAGATCTTCGATGATGCGGGCCTGCTGAGCCGCATCCGCCTTGGCGGGGCCGATCTGGTTGGCGCTTAAGCCGGGATTGTCCTTCCCAAACGCATCCACGCCTTCATTCATGCGGATGAACCAGTTTTCGCCGGTAACCTTGACCACCGTCACGATGGATGGCTTGTCCTGAGCGAACGAAGCCCCGGCCATCAACACGCCTGCCAGCATCGCACAAGCTGCCAGTTTGGTAATTTTGCTCATAGTTTCCTCCATTTTAAGCAAAATCGTCTTCTAAGATCGGCATTGCCGGTTCTATGGGATCTTCACGGTGCCGAGCCGATCGCGAACCGAGCTATCGTCGCTTCGGCTTGAGCCAGACGCCCAGATGCACCCGTGAGAAGGCCAGGAGGGCCAACAGCAAGACGCCCCAGGCAAGGTCGCGGAAGAAATTCGAAATGTTCATGAAGTTGAACAGGCTTGAGAGAATTTGCAGCGCCGTCGCAGCCAGCAGCACGCAGCTCACCTTGCCGTATCCACCTTCGGGCCTAACGCCAGCCAGAACGGCAATCAGAATGGCGATCAACACATAAGAGCCGCCGTAATCCCATTTCACCGAGGAATTGCGGGCCGCGATAATGACGCCGGCAACGGAAGACAGCACGCCGCAGAGGGTATAGGTAACAAGCAGCATGCGCTTTTCGTTGATGCCGCCGTACCGTGCCGCCTTGGAATTACTTCCAAGCAACATGAGTTTCATGCCGAACGGCGTATACTTCAAGAGAAACGCCAGGCCGGCTGCAATTGCCAGAAACAACGCAAAGCACAGGGGAATGCCGAGTACCGGCATGTTGCCGAAATCATCCAGCGGCTCGATAAAGCCCATGGTGATCGCGGAGCCGTTGGTCAGGAACACCGCAATGCCGGTGAACAGCAGCTGCGTCCCCAGTGTGGCGATCAGGGGTGTGAGCCGCGCATAGGCGATCACGCTTCCATTGACGAAGCCGCCGACCAGGCCCACGAGAAGCGCCAGACCGATGAAGCCCCAGAAGAACAGCAGCGGTGCGTCATCGGCCACGATGAAATGGGTTGTCACCTGAAAGGCTGCGATGCCGGCAAGGTTCGCCAGGGCGATGCCCGACAGATCGATGCCGCCATTGCCCGAGATCATGGCCAGCATGACGCCCAGCGCCAGAAGGCCGAGTTCGGGAACCTGCGACGCCATGGATTGCAGATTGTAGCTGTCGATGAAACTGGAGCCCGCCAATAGAGCCCCGGCAGCGAGCACCGCGCAATTGATCAACAGCAGAAAGGGCGCCTGCCGGTTCAGGCTATATGACGACACTTTTTCCTCCCGTCTCCGAAGAGCATGTTTTACCGGCGAGGCCGGCCAAGTCCGCCGGCGGAGCAGCTTCTTTGTCGATTGCGCAATAGTCCATTGCCGCACTCCATCGTTCGCTATGACAAATGCGGATAGGTCAACTCACCCGCTGAGGTGCAGCAACCTCATGTATTGGATGCATTTCCCCTCCTCGCGTCCAAACGATCGATCGCCTTGACGTTGTCCGCCGATGGGCCGTTTGGATCGAAGCTGGATGCGAGGAAAACGTCGACGATGGCTTTAGCCAGTTCCGGGCCAATCACACGGGCGCCCATGGCAATAATCTGAGCATTGTTAGATCTTGCGGCTCGTTCCGCTGAATAGGTGTCATGGGTCAGGGCGGCGCGGATACCTGGCACTTTGTTCGCCGAAATCGACACGCCGATTCCGGTGCCGCAGAACAACAGTCCCCGATCGTATTCGCCGTTGACCACGCTTTCGGCGAGGACCTTTGAGATGTCGGCGTAGTAGCCCGGCCGGCTCAGATCCGTAACCGTAATGTCGCCCCTTCCGGCCAGATGATGCGCGATGACATCAAGCAGGGGCTTTCCCGCGCCATCCGCGCCGAGAGCAATCTTCATCGATGGTTCCCTCCCGAGACATGCCGGTGCCCGACGGCCACGGCTCTTGTTCGTTTTTGCAGTTATTGACATTTGTCGATCCTTATTTGACAATTGTCAATATCGACGCTCGAGCTTGGACCTCGTGACGTTGATGTGCCCCGCCGGCCAGGCGGCGTGCGCATATGAGGAGAGGAAGCGTGGATCTCTTGCTTGAGGTAGAGGGGCTCAAAAAGTCCTTCGGCGGCGTTGCTGCTTTGCGAAATGGCGCCTTCAAGCTCCATGCGGGTTCCGTCCATGCCCTGTGCGGCGGCAACGGCGCGGGCAAGTCCACCTTCCTGAAGATCCTGATGGGGCTGCATCGGAGAGACGCCGGCGCGATCCGCCGCCGCGGCAAGGCCGTGGAGTTCTCCGGTCCGGCCGAGGCGCTTGCCTCCGGCATTGCCATCATCGAACAGGAACTCAGCCCGGTTCCCCACATGACAGCGGCCGAGAACATCTTCCTCGGGCGCGAACCGTCGGCGCGCTTCGGCGGCATCGATTTCCGCAAGATGAACCGGGCGGCGCAGGCGCTGTTCGATCAGCTCGGCTTCAATATCCGTGCCGGCCAATACATGATGAATCTCTCGGTGGCGCAGATGCAACTCGTGGAGATCGCCAAGGCGCTCAGTCACGATGCCGAGGTCATCTTCATGGACGAGCCGACCTCCGCCATCGGCGAGAAGGAAGCTCAGCATCTGTTCTCGGCCATCGAGCAGCTCAAGGCCGCCGGCAAGGGTGTCGTCTATGTCTCCCACCGGCTGTCGGAAATCTTCCAGATCGCCGACTCCTACACCGTCTTCCGGGACGGCAGTTATGTCGGCAGCGGTGCCTTGGCCGATATCACCCGTCCCGAGCTGATCCGCATGATCGTCGGCCGGGAGCTCGGGGAAGAATACGTCAAGACCAACGTTCCCGACGACCACATCAGTTTCCAGGTTCGCGGCCTCACGGCTCCCGGTAAGATCGACGACATTTCATTTTCCGTGCGACGGGGCGAGATCTTCGGAATCTACGGTCTCATGGGATCAGGGCGTACGGAGATCTTCGACTGCCTGTTTGGCCTGAACAAGCCGACAGCCGGCAGCATCGCCCTGGACGGTCAGCCGCTCACCATTTCCCGTCCCGCCGATGCCATGCGCGCAGGCATCGCGCTCGTCACCGAGGATCGCAAGCTCACCGGCCTCAATCTCTCCGACAGCGTGCGCAACAACATCTGTCTGGCGAGCTTGCCGGAGTTGAGCCCGGGTTTCATCATGCAGCGCCGGCAGGAACGGGCCGCCTCGGCAGACATGATCGCGCGTTTCGGCATCAAAGCCGCGCGCGATACCATGCCGGTTTCCGGCCTGTCGGGTGGCAACCAGCAAAAAGTCGTGCTCGGCAAGTGGTTCTTGCGCCAGCCCAAGCTTCTCCTGCTGGACGAGCCCACGCGCGGCGTCGATGTCGGCGCCAAGCGCGAGATCTACCGCATCATCTGCGATTTCGCGGCGGCAGGCGGCACGGTCGTGATGATCTCATCCGAAATAGACGAAGTGCTCGGCATATCCGACCGCATCCTGGTGATGCGGCAGGGACGGTCCGCCGGGATCCACCGGCGTGAAGAAACGGACGCGCAGTCGCTCGTGCATTTGTCCACCTGAGATCGACGCCCCGGCGTATCGCCTGGCACAAAAAGGAAATCCACGTGTCCGCTAACGAGAATCCTTCGACCAGCATCTGGCCCGGCAGGGAGCATCGCCGGCTGATCGTCCAGGAATACGGCATCTTCATCGCCTTCCTGTTGCTTGCCCTGATCCTATCGGTCTCCAACCAGTACTTCCTCACCGCCGGCAACATCTCCAACGTGTTGTTGCAGACCGCCATCAACGGTGTGCTGGCGGTCGGCATGACTTTTGTCATCCTCACCCGAGGTATCGATCTGTCGGTCGGCTCGGTCGCGGCGCTCACTGGCATCATTGCCGCCAGCTTCGCCACCACCTCGGCAACGGCGGGCCTGCCGGGCGCGCCTTATCCGTTCTACCTCGCATTGGCTGCGGGCCTCCTCGTCGGTGTCGCCTGCGGCGCCGTGGCCGGTATCATCGTCTCGCGCTTTGCCGTCCCCGCCTTCGTGGCCACCCTCGGCATGCTTTCGGCAGCGCGTGGCCTGACGCTCATCTATGGCGGGGGCCGGCCCGTGCCTGCCCTCACGCCCGAATTCCGCTGGATCGGCACCGGCAACCTGTTCGGCATTCCTGCGCCGGTCGTCCTGCTCGCTCTGGTGTTCGCCCTCTCCTGGTGGGTACTGAACCGTACGCGCTTCGGCCGCTACATCTATGCGGTGGGCGGCAACCCGCATGCCGCCAAGACGTCAGGCATCAGCGTTGCCCGCATCCGTTTCAGCGTCTACGTCATCTCCGGCGGACTTTCGGGCCTGGCGGGCATGATGCTGGCGGCCCGCACCGGTTCCGCCTTGCCCCAGGCCGGCATCGCCTACGAACTCGATGCCATCGCGGCCGTGGTGATCGGCGGGACCAGCCTGTCGGGTGGTGTCGGTCGTATCACCGGCACACTGATCGGCGCCCTGATCATCGGCGTGATGAACAACGGCCTCGATCTGATGGGCATCCAATCCTACTACCAGCAGGTTCTCAAGGGCGCCCTGATCGTCGGTGCCGTGATGCTGGATCAGAAGAGAAACCAGGGCGAGTAAGCCCGTGCCATCCGGACGCTCGCGCCCGCGATCCAGAACCGCGTGCCGTCATGGCTGCGGCAATTTTCGGAGGAGAACGACCATGAGGAAACTGCTTGTCGCCCTGGCCGCGGCCACGGCGTTGCTGGTGACGCCTGCCCTGGCGCAGGACAAGAAAATCAAGATCGGTGCGGCCCCCTACGGCCTCAACGCCGAGTTCATGCAGATCTGGACGGCAGCGCTGAAGGAGCATCCTGCCGTCAAGAATGGGGAGGTGGAACTGACCGTATTCGATGGGCGCTATGATGCGCTCGTGCAGCAGGAACAGTTCAACACGATGATCACGCAGAAATTCGACGCGATCATCTTCGTGCCCATCGACATTGAGGCCGGTGCCACCGCCGTCCAGGCCGCGCATGATGCCGGCATTCCCGTCGTCGGCTCGAACACACGCGTCCATTCCGACCTGTTGTCGTCCTATGTCGGCTCCGACGACACGGTCTCGGGCTATCTGGAAGCCAAGAGCGTGCTCGACAAGATCGGCTGCAAGGGCAATGTCGTCATCATCGAAGGCCCGATCGGCCAGTCGGCGCAGATCTCCCGTCTCGAAGGCAACAAGAAGGCGCTGGCCGAGTGCCCCAATGTGAAGATCCTCGAGGACCAGACCGCCAACTGGTCGCGCGCCGAGGCGCAGACCCTGATGGAGAATTGGCTGACGGCGCATCCCGGCCAGATCAATGGCGTCATCGGCCAGAATGACGAGATGGCGCTCGGCGCGATCGAAGCCATCAAGGCAGCCAAGCTCAATGTTAAGGACTTTGCGATTGCCGGCATCGACGGCGTCACCGATGCGCTCAATGCTGTCAAGCAGGGCACGATGACCTCGATCCTGCAGGACGCCCGCGCCCAGGCGCAGGGAGCCCTGGACCTTGCCATCTTCCAGGCAAGGAAGGGCAACTACAAGCCGCAATCCGATATCTGGGCCCAGTATCCCAGCATGCCGTTCAAGGATGGCAGCGCCAAGGAATACAACGTGCCGTGGACGCCCGTCACCGCCGACAATGTCGACAAGCTGCTCGCTGCCCGCAGCAAGTGATTTTTACGCGTGGGGCATCGCCTTGCCCCGCGCCTTCCGCCGCCAGGACCCATCGACATGACCGATATCGCGCCTCAAATCGACCTGACCTTCCCGCTCTCCGGCAAGATCGCCCTCATCACCGGAGCCGCCTCCGGCATCGGTGCGGCCATTGCAGGGGCTTTCGCCACCAAGGGGGTCCGGGTCGCCGTTCTCGACATCAACGCCGAACTTGCCGCCGCGAAGGCGGCGGAGCTTGGGAATGGCGCGCAAGCATTCGTATGCGATGTCACCGATCCTGCGTCCGTCAACGCCGCGATCGCGGGTACGAAGGCGGCTTTTGGCGGCATCGACATCGCGGTCAACAGCGCCGGTGTCGTGTTCCTGGCTCCGGCCGAGGATCTGTCCCTGGACCACTGGACCAGGACGATCGACATCAATCTCAAAGGCAGCTTCCTGGTCACGCAGGCTGTCGGCCGGGAAATGATCAGCGCCGGCAAGGGCGGCAGGATCATTAATCTCGCTTCGCAGGCGGGCACTGTCGCCATCGAGGAGCATGTGGCCTATTGCGCCTCGAAATTCGGCGTCATCGGCATGTCCAAGACCTTTGCGGCCGAGTGGGGCAAATACGGCATCACCGTCAACACGCTTTCCCCCACCATCGTGCTCACCGAACTGGGCAAAAAGGCCTGGGCGGGAGAGAAGGGCGAGGCCGCCCGAAAACGCATTCCCACCGGTCGATTCGCCTTTCCCGAGGAAATCGCGGCTGCGGCCGTTTTCCTCGCTTCCGCCGGTGCGGATATGATCAACGGCGCCGATCTACTAATCGATGGCGGCTACACGATCCTTTGAGCCGAAGCGCTCCAGGAACCCATAGGAGAAATCATGCAGCGTTTCGTCAACAATCCCGACGAAGTCGTCGAAGACACGGTGAAGGGTTTCGTCAAGGCCCATTCCGATATTGTTCGCCTCGCCGACAATCCCCGTGTCATCGCCGCCAGGAATGCCCCCCAAGCCGGCAAGGTGGGTGTCATCACGGGCGGCGGCTCCGGCCACGAGCCGGCCTTCATCGGCTATACCGGCAAGAACATGCTCGATGCCGTCGCCGTTGGCGAGCTGTTCTCCTCGCCCACGGCCAAAAGCTTCCATGACGCCATCCGCGAAGCCGATGGTGGCAAAGGGGTCGTCGTGCTCTACGGCAATTATGCCGGCGACAACATGAACGTGAAGATGGCGATCCGGCTCGCAGCCAAGGATGGCATCGAAGTGGCGACCGTCGTCGCCAACGACGATGTCTGCTCGGCGTCCCGCGAAGAGCGCGAAAAACGCCGGGGCGTTGCTGGCGAAATCTTCATGTGGAAGGTTGGCGGCGCCAAGGCGGCAAAGGGGGCCTCGCTCGAAGCCGTCCGTGCCACCGCGCAAAGGGCGATCGACAATTGCCGCTCGATCGGCGTGGGGCTTGGTCCATGTACCTTGCCTGCCGTCGGCCATCCGAATTTCGAGATCGCCCCGGGCACAATGGAGGTCGGCATTGGCCATCACGGCGAGCCGGGCGTCCGCGTGGAGCCGCTGAAATCCGCGGCCGAGATCGCCCGCGACATGTGCGGAATCGTTCTCGACGACCACGATCTTCCCGAAGGCACCGAAGTCGCCGTACTGGTTTCCGGCCTCGGCGCGACACCGCTCAACGAACTCTATATCCTGAACGATACGATCGAATCCGAGATCGTCAAACGCGGCCTGAAAATCCATCGTACCTATATCGGCAATTACTTCACCTCTCTGGAAATGATCGGCGCAACCTTGACGGTCATGGCTCTTGACGACGAACTGAAGGAACTGCTCGATACGGACGTGCGCTGCACTGCAATCTTGTAAAGAGAACGCCTCATGCAAACCCTCAACAATGCAGAAGCCGGCCACATCGTTTTGGCCATGGCAGAACGCATTATCGAAAATCGGGCCTTTCTCAGCGAAATCGACGGCAAGATCGGCGATGGCGATCACGGCGTCAACATGGCGAAAGGCTTCAACCTGGCTGCCGAGCGGCTCAAGGGCAAGAACGCATCCCTTTCAGGCTCGCTCGACACGCTTGGCACCGTCCTGATGACCGAAATCGGTGGCTCGATGGGACCGCTCTATGGCGTCATGTTTACGGAATTCGCCGAAAAGATCGACGGTGTCGACGCCATCGATGCCACCGCCTTCAGCCGTATGCTGCATGCAGGCCTAGAAGGTATTCAATCCATCGGCGCAGCCAAGGTCGGCGACAAGACGCTTCTCGACACATTCGTTCCTGCCCTTGCCGCGTTCGATGACGCGAACATGGCCGGCAGATCCTTTGCCGAAGCGCTGGATGAGCTCGTCGAAGCCGCGGAAAAGGGGCGAGATTCCACAATAGATTTGGTGGCCAGGATCGGACGCGCCAGCCGTCTGGGCGAACGTTCCCGCGGCGTCCTGGACGCTGGGGCAACCTCCTGTGCCATCATTCTGAAGGAATTGTCACTTCGCGCCCGCGAGCAACTGCAATAAGGGACAGCCGATTTGCGCAACATGGCGGCCCCACTTTATGCTTGGAAAGTTGGGCCGCCCTTTGTTTCGAATTTTCTCAAAACGAGACAAAGGCATTGTCCTGCAAGCCTTCCCGACCGACGCAGGAGCGATGGCAAACAAGATGGCGCCGAGTAATAAAACCGCGATGGCCAAGCCTGGTCAGGCGGAATTGGCCGATGTCATACCGCTGCGATATGGCGACGATCCCTATGTGTGGGCATGCTGGCTTTATTACGAGGACGGGCGCACACAGGGCGATATCGCCGAGATAATGGGAATCTCACGCGCAACGGTCAACAGCTACCTTGCCGAAGCGCGCAGCCGTGGAATCGTCAGCATTTCCATCGAGCCTTCGCGGCTGAGTTCGCTGGTAATCGCGCAGGAGTTGAAACAGCATTTCGGATTGACCGACTGCCTCGTCGTGCCCAATGACGACGGATCGCGAACCTTGATCGACCGCCTGGGAGCCGCCGGCGCGCAAGCGGTTGCGAAGCTGCTGAAATCCGGCGATACGGTCGCCGTCGCATGGGGGCGCACAATCCTATCCATTGCCCAAAACCTGCATATCTCCAATCTGCAGGATGTGACGGTCGTCCAGGCAACCGGCGGCACGCGAGCCGGTTTCGCCTACACGCCGGAGCTGTGCGCGGCGGCGGTCGCCACAGCCACGAATGCTCATCTCATCAACATCACCGCGCCGGCTATCGTGTCGAATGCGCAGGTCAAATCGGCTTTTTTGGACGAACCGGTCATTGCCGAGCAATTTCAAGCACTGACCCGAGCCAACAAGGCACTTTTCGGCATTTCGTCCCTTCGGCCGAATTCGACGATCCATACCAGCGGATTCTTTGAGGACGTGTCGATCCAGGACTATCTGGCCAGAAATGCCGTCGGCGTGATTGCAGGCCGTTTCATCGACTCCCATGGCCAGCCCGTTTCGGGACCTCTAGACGACAGAACTATCGGCATTTCGCTCGATCGGCTGCGAGATAGCGACATGCGCATTGCGGTTGCCGGCGGTTTCGACAAGGTGCCGGCAATTCTGGCGGCGCTGAGAGGCGGCTATGTCAGCGTGCTGATCACCGATGCGGCGACCGGGCGTGGCATCCTCAACGCCGATGGCGTTGCGCAGATCCACAACAGGCCCGCCCAACGCTTGCGCCAGGAATCCGAGGCTGCCCCGCCCAGCCACAATCGCACCCACATCAAGAAATTTCTCAACAACCCGGACGATGTCGTCGATGAAATGCTCGACGGGGTGGTCAAGGCCCATGCCGCTCATATCGTGCCGATCAACGGCTCGAAGCGTGCCCTGGTTGCGCGCAATGGTCCACGTGCGGGCAAGGTCGGTCTGGTCATCGGCGGTGGCTCCGGCCACGAACCCTGCTTTCTCGGTTATGTCGGCAAGGGGCTGGCCGACGCAGTCGCGGTCGGCAACGTCTTCTCCTCGCCTCCCCCTGTTCCAATCCTCGAATGCGCAAAGGCTGCCTCAGGCGGAGCCGGCGTCCTTTTCGTCTACGGCAATTATGTCGGCGACGTGATGAACTTCGAAATGGCGGCCGAGCTGGCACAGGAGGCGAACATCCCCACACGGACAGTGCTGACGACCGACGATATCTCCTCCTCACCGGTAGAGGATCGCGACGGACGGCGCGGCGTGGCGGGCAATTTCTTTGTCTTCAAGATTGCCGGCGCCGCCTGCGATCGCGGGCTGTCGCTCGAGGAATGCGAGGCCATTGCGCGCAGAGCCAACAGGCGCACCTATACGATGGGGGTCGCGCTGGAACCGTGTTCCTTGCCGCAAACTCGCCGGCACAACTTCGAGATCGGCCCTGACGAGATGGAAATCGGCATGGGCATTCATGGCGAGCGGGGCGTTATCCGCGAGAAGATGATGCAAGCCGACGAAATCGTCGACCGCATCATGGACAAGGTCTTTTCCGAGATGACCGCCGGCCCGGGTGACCGGGTGGCGGTTCTCGTCAATTCGTTCGGCTCGACCCCCCTGATGGAGCTCTACATCCTGTTCAAGCGCGTGGAAGAGCGCCTCAGCGCCAAGCGGATCAGCATCGTAGCGAACTGGGTCGGCCATTATTGCACATCGCTCGACATGAACGGTGCGTCCATATCCATCCTGCATCTGGATCAGGAACTATCCGATCTCCTGTCGCATCCTTGCGATACGGCCTTTCTTCGGATCACCGAAAAAGGGCCGCTACCTGCGGCCCAATGAGAATTCCACGCTGTTCGGGAGATCAATACAATGTCGGAAACCGCAGCGCGCCGCCTCGGCTGGATGTTCCAGCTAATTGCCCTGTCGATAAAGGCGGAGAAGGAATATCTGTCCGATCTCGACGGCGCCATCGGCGACGCCGATCACGGGATCAGCATGGCTCTGGGCTTTTCGGCCGTCAACGGCGCCCTTGCAAAACTCGATCTCGATCAGGCATCACCCTCCGATGTCTTTGCGGCAGCGGCCTCCGCCTTTCTCGATGCCGTCGGCGCATCCACCGGCCCCCTTTATGCCGCGGCTTTTCAAAACGCATCCAAGGCCTTGAAAAACCAACTGTCCCTCGACCTGCCGGAACAGGCCGCTATCGTCGAAGCCATTACCAAAGGTATCCAATTACGTGGCAAAGGGCAGCGCGGGGACAAGACGATGCTCGACACGTGGATTCCGGCCATGGAAATCGCCGTTCATGCCAATGCAAATGGCCTGACCACTGGGCAGATGTGGCGCCATATTGTGGAGGCCGGCACAGAAGGCGCGCAATCAACAAGGTCCATGGTCGCAACCCGCGGCCGCGCCGCGCGGCTTGGGGAACGTTCCCTGGGCCATATGGATCCCGGCGCAGCTTCTGCCCTCATCATTCTGCGGGCAATGCAGGAAGCCTTTGCTGAAAAACTGTAGTCTTGGCATTAAACTGGTGATTTTAGATGGCTTCTGAATCGATGGGCTTCCATGATTCGGAGGTGATGGACGATGGCCTCATCGATCGAAATGACGCTTGAACTGTACTTGTCATCTCCTCGTGTCGGAACGTGAAGAGGCCTTGGCCGCCCAGATGCACCGTTCGGCATGGAAAAGATCGTGCCGCAGATCGTGGATACGCTTCGCGCGCAGCGGGGTCGCCCGGGCCTTCAGTACCGCTCCCCTGGTGAGTATCGCCTGGGGAGGCGAGGTTCGTCGAACGGAGAAAAAAGTCAGCGCTCTGTTCGTATGAGCCGAAACATGGGGAACATATAGTCCGGTCGACCATCTGAGCATGCCCTGCTTCCAGAGGGAGACTCGTAGCGCGTCACTTTGAAATACGCCGATAATCTAAAATCGGGCGCTGTTCGAACTTTTTGCCGCCAAACGCCGCCGTTTCCACGCTTTTCTCCCCCAGACTTTCTCCCGCTCATTGCACGGGACCTAGTTTCGGCGGCTATTGCGGACTAGGAGATCGAACGTCGTCAGGACGACATCTTCTCCCCGATAGCTGAAGCGGGGATCCACGGCCGGCGAGAACCGTGACCAGATGTCGACAATGGTGAGAATGCGTAGCTTCTTGCCGGTCGCCAATTGATCATGAACGAAATCCATCGCCCAGGTCTGGTTGCAACGCGTTGCCTCCGATCGGTCCTCTCTGAGCTTGGCCTTCACACGCCTCTTCGGGGTCTTGTTGTGCAACTGCAGGTCCAACTCGTTGTAAAGTCTGCGTGTTCGCTTAATGTTGATCGCCCAGCCGTCGCGCACGGGAAGGACGTGCACGCACCTATAGCCATAGCGCAGGCATAGCACGTCAGAGATCGGTCAAAATGGCGACCTTTGAACATGAGGGGGTCCCCAAATTGCGGAGGAGCGATCTCATGCCAGTGCAGCCTTGCCGAAAAGTCTGCGACACAACCCTCGGCACAAAAGTATACGCGGTCGCCCTCAGCTCACTCCTGCATTCGTAGGAGTGAGCGGGGACGCGAGGCGGCACGCAGCGCTGCTTAGCAGATGGGGGATGACCCTACTGTCGTGTAGTGGGATGAAACCGACGCGCGACCTTCGCGGATCATCGAGAAATAGTCGTCGCCACCCACCTGGCCACCCTTGAGGGCAATCTCAAGCCCGTCGAAGGCGGCGGCATCCGCATGAACGGTGCAGAGCGGAGACCCAGGGCAGGAGAGCAAGGGCAGCCTCGTCGTCAAGGCAAAGGCGCCCAGTTCGCGCAAAGCATGGCTCGAAGTGTCGCCACCCGCGATGACGGCACGGCGCAGGCCGGCGCGCTCGACCAGAGCCTTTTGAATCCGGCCCAAAGCGAGACCGATGCGGTTGCGGTCTCCCTCGGTCTCGAGCTCGTCGCCGACATCGGTACTCGGCCCCAGGGCGGTATAGAGGATCACGCTATGCCCCTGGGCCAATCCTTCGAGGCCGGCGGCAACGGCCTCTGCAATTGCAGCCTCGCCATGATGGATGAGCCCGCGCGGATCAAGGGCAATGCCGTCGAATCCGTGGGCGACGGCGTGGCGGATCTGCCGCTCCGTAGTGAGCGAGCAACTCCCCGACACAACGGCGATACGATCTGCCACGCCCGGCGCGGAAAAGGAGGCTCTCCCCCCGATCCGGCCGGCTTCCTGCCAGGCCTGCAGCAACGCATATTCCACTCCCGAGGAACCGGCCACGAAGGGCCCGAGCCGCGACTGCAGGCGCAGGAGCTGGCGCCCCGCCTGCAATTGGGTGGCATCGTCATTGACATCGAGAAGCACGATGTCCTCGCCCTTCGCCAGGACGGCATCGACGGTATCGTCGACATCGGCTGCCGCCAGCGCCGCAATGTCGACGAGGCCGATGCCGCTTTGCGTCTGCCGGGCAAGGTGCAGGCGCAGGTCCGCCTCATCCATTGGCGTCACCGGATGGCGGCTCATCACCGGGTGGCGATCGATGCGGTAGACCTGGCCCTGATAGGCGGCGAACAGGGTACCGAAGCTGGTGTAGCGCCTGAGCTGGGGTGCACCGATCACCAGCGGGACTTGCCGCTGCCCGAAGACTTTGCTGCCGATCTCGATGGCGCGGCCGATATTGCCGACAGCCGGGCTCGAATCGAAGGTGGAGCAGACCTTGTAGTGGCAGGTAGCGGCGCCGAGCTTCCTCAGCCATTCGAAAGCCGGCGTGAGCTCGGCATCCATCCAGGCCGGGCTCTGGCTGCGGCTGGTCCCGGCGAGGCCGATGGCATCGCATTCGCCGAAGCGCTCGCGCTGCGCCGGAGAAGGCGGCTGCAGGAACAGGGCGGTACGCACGCCATGCGAGGCCAGCGCTTCCATCACATCGGTGGACCCAGTGAAATCATCGCCATAATAGGAGAGCAGCAAGCCCGGCATCGTTCTTTCCTTGGAAGCTTCAGGACGCATCGGTGTCGGCGCCGAATTTCTGCAGGGACTGCGCGAGTTCGCGATGCTCGCGTGCATAGGTTTCGAGTGGCACGCCCTCCACGGTCGCCTGCCAGGCCTGGCGAACGGCGCGCACACCCGCTGCCGGGCCGCCGGGATGGCTGACGACCCCACCACCGCACAGATAGATCAGATCGAGCGTCCGGCCGGTGCGGGCATAGGTATCCGGGGCCTGACCGCCCCATTGGCCCGAACACACGACGGGCATGGGGCAGACCTCGCCCTCGAACAAGGGCGTCGTCACCGACTTGAAAGAGCGCACGAAGGATTCGTCCGATTCCCAATATTTGGCCCGGATGCCGTTGATCTGGAACTGGTCGATGCCGAGCAGTCGCCAGAATTGCTGGTAGACCTCGAAATCCATGCCGAGGCCGGGGTGCCGCGTGAGGATATCCCAGCCGTTGCGATGGGCATGCAAGGCAAGATGCGAGCGTTTGCGCAGGAAAGAGAGGCCGCCGAGGCCCACCGAGTTGATGTTGATCACAGCGGCATTGCCACCGGCCCGAACGACGATATCGTGGTTGCGCATCATCTCGTCGGGATCGCTGTGCGAGATGCCGAAGGCATACATCACCTTCTTGCCGGTCTTCTGCTCATGATCGAGGATGACTGGCATGATCGCCTTCACGCGATCCTCGAGGCTGGAATAGGCCGGGCTTGCCAGCTTCTCGTCATCCTTGATGAAGTCCACCTCGGCTTCGACGAGTTCGCGCACCTGGCCGGCCGATTCAGGCGGGCGCAGCCCCAGCGCTGGCTTGACGATGGAACCGATCACCGGCCGGTCGGCGATACCGGTCAGCCGGCGCGTGCCGGCCGTACCGAATTGCGGGCCGGGATAGGCAGCCGCGAAGGCCGCGGGCAATTGCATGCCTGTGACACGGATGCCGCTGAATCCCTTGATCGAATAGACGCCGCCGATGGCAATCGTCATCAACGCCGCCAGATCGGTGCCGATCGCCTCGATCGGAAAATCGATGTCGACATCGGCACGCTTGTACACGGCGCCGGCCTGCGCGGAGGGATCGGGGATCGACGGCACCTCAAGGGCCTCCAGCGGCCGGATCGCCACGACGCGCGCGGCGACACGCGCCTTGAGCTCCGGCGTCTCGCCCGGCAGGCTGACGAAGGTGCCGGTCGACTGATCGCTGGCAATCTTGGCGGCCAGCTTCTCGATGTCGCCGGCCGTCTCGATGCGATAGGTCATGCGGATGACGGACATGGCACCCATTCAGTCTGGGGCGCTCGCAGCGCCCGGCCTGGAATTGCTTAACAGGTATGATGAGTATATCATGACTTAAGTCGAAGCAACGGAAATTCGCCTTGTCTGTTTCCGGACAGCGGTGGCACTGTTGCAGCAGCGGCCTTGCCTCACGGAAGAACAGACGGCAAAGACCGCCGAACCTACTGCCTCAATCGGAATGCCTCATGCCCCTCCCCGATCAACGCATTGTCCGTCGCAAGCTCTCCGATGAGGTTTTCGACCGCCTCAAGGCGCTGATCACCAGCGGAGAGTTGCAGCCAGGAGACCCCTTCCCTTCCGAGCGCGAATTGATGGACCGCCTCGGTGTCGGCCGTCCCGCCATCCGCGAAGCCATGCAGCAGCTCAGCATCTTCGGCCTGCTCACCATCTCCCACGGCGAGCGGGCGCGCGTTCGCCAGCCCACCGCCAGGTCGATCTTCCAGCAGGTCGACGATGCTGCCAGCGTGCTCCTGTCGAGCTCCCCGACCTCGCTGGAGCATCTGAAGGACGCACGCCGCTTCTTCGAACTGGGCATGGTGCGCCAGGCAGCGCAGAAGGCCGATGCGCAGGCGGTTGCCGGCCTGCAGGAAGCCCTGGCCCGCCAGCGCGAGAGCCTTGGCGACGCGGATGCCTTCATCAATGCGGACATGCTGTTCCACACGCGTATCGCCGCCATCTCCGGCAACCCGCTGTTCGAGGCGATGAGCGAGGCCATGCTCGGCTGGCTGAAGCAGTACCACACCGATTTGCTGATCTGGACCGGCAAGGAGAACTACACCTTGTCCGAGCACGAGGACATCCTCAACCGCATCATCGCCCATGATCCGGACGGGGCGGAGCAGGCGATGGTCAGGCACCTCGATCGTTCCGCCTCGCTCTACGTTCACCAGACCACGGCGTCGGCCTGAACGACGCTGCGGGGCGTAGGCAGCACGGACAGGTCGCGCATCAATGGTTGCGCGGCGTCATATCGAGGCCATCTCGATCGTCTGGCCAGTGGACGCGCTGGCATAGGCCGCCTCGACCAGGGCCATCGTTGCGATATTGTCCCGCCCGCAGGTGGAAGGCTCCTTGCCGTTGCGCAGGCAATGCAGCCAGTGGCGCTGGATGGCGAGCACGCTCTCCTGAATATTGTGCCAGGGACGCGAGGCCCAGGGCAGCAGAGGCGGCGACAGATCGACCTTCTCCTGCCCGCCAGGCCCGTTCACGACGAGCCGATAGCCTGCGCCGAGCCGCAGCGTACCCGTCGAACCATCGATTTCGACGAGGGTTTCGGGAAAAGGATCGACCGGCAGCCTGGTGGCATAACTGCAATCGACCACCGAGGAGAGACCGCACTCATGGTCGAGCAGCATCGTCGCGACATCCTCGCCCCTGATGTCGGGATTGACGCGCCGGGTGCGTGCACTCAGCCGCGTCACCTCGCCAAACAGGAAGCGGGCGATGTCGAGGATGTGGATGCCGAGGTCCTCGATGATGAAACGCTTGCCTTCGGCAAGATAAGGCTGGCCGCTGAAAACATCGAAGCCGGAGCGGAAGGAGACGCGCGCCCAGAAGGGCTGGCCAATGACATTGGCGTCGAGGCGAGCCTTGACGGCCTGGATGGCACTTTGCCAGCGGAAATTCTCATGCACCATCAACGGCACGCCGGCGAGGCGGCAAGCCTCGACCATGGCACGCGCATCCGTGATCGAAAGCGCGAAGGGCTTCTGGCAGATGACGGGAATTCCCATCTTCGCCGCGAGCTCGACGAGCGGGCGATGGCTCGCCACGGTGGTGGCGATATCGACGAAGTCCGGCTTCTCAGCCCGAAGCATCTGCTCGGCATCGCCGTAGCGCCTGTCGATGCCGAAAAGCTCACCGGCCTGGGCAAGGCGCACCGGATCGCGATCGCAGAGTGCGACGATGTCGGCTCCTTCGGCGTCGCGCCAGGCATGAAGCTGGTTGATGGCGAAGAAGCCGCAACCGACCAGGGCACCGCGATAGGACGCCATCAGGCCAGCCTCGCCATCTGGCGCAAGGCAACGCGCTGCTGCAGCCGGCGCTGGGCCTGGTCCACCACTACGGCGATGACAATCACCAGGCCCTTGATCACCATCTGCCAGAATTCGCTGACGCCCATCATCACCAGCCCGTCCGAAAGAATGCCGATGACGAAGGCACCGATGATGGTGCCGCCGATGGTGCCGCGGCCACCGGACATCGAGGTGCCCCCGAGTACCGCTGCGGCAATGGCATTGAGTTCGAAGCTTTCACCCGTGGCGGGGTGCGAAGCCATCAATTCAGAGGAAACGACCAGGCCGACGACGGCGGCACAAAAGCCCGAGAACATATAGACGAAGAGCTTCACCCGGTTGACCCGGATGCCCGACAGACCCGCGGCTCGCTCATTGCCGCCAACCGCGAAGATGTGGCGGCCGAGCGGCGTGCAGCGCGCCATATAGGCGGCAGCCAGCGCCAACACGGCGAGGATCCAGACCGAGGCCGGCAAGCCGAGGAGACGCCCAGCCCCCAGGATGGCATAGCCCTGCGTGCCGAAATCGGGGCGCCCGACCAGATTGGGGAAGGTTGCGCCATCTGATGAAAGAAGCGCCAGGCCGCGGGCGATGTAGAGCGTTCCGAGCGTCGCAATGAAGGGCGCGACGTTGAGCCTGGTGATCAGCAGCCCATTGACGGCGCCGATCAGGATACCCACCAGCAGTGTGATCGCCATCACCTCATAGATGTTGAAGAAGATGGTGTAGCCGATGCGCAGGTCCAGGCCATTGAGGATCAGCCCGCCGGCGACCATGCCGCACAGGCCCACGATCGATCCGACCGACAGGTCGATGCCGCCGGTGACGATGACGAAGGTCATGCCCATCGCCAGGAACGCGTTCAGCGCCACATGCTTCGACATCAAGATGAGATTGGCGGTGCTCAGGAAGTTCGGCGCCGCCAGCGAAAAGAAGATCAGCACCGCGAAAAGGGCAATGAAGGTGCGCAGCTTCATCAGGTTCAGGGCAAGCGAGCCGTTTCCGGCGGACGGATGGTTCAAGGTGTCCTGCGCGACTGTCATGCCGGCGCTCCGTGATTTGTAGAAGAGGGGGAAGGAACAGGGCCATGGCCGAGCGCGGAGGCGGCCACCACCTTGGCGGCCGTGGCCTCGGCCCGCTCGAAGAGGGCGGTGAGCTTGCCGTTGCTCATCACGGCGATGCGATCGGACAGCGCCATCACCTCGTCGAGGTCGGAAGTCACGAACAGGATGCCGAGGCCGTCGGCGGCGAGCCGCCGCATGGTGCGGAAGACATCGGCCTTTGCGCCGACATCGATGCCGCGGCTAGGCTCGTCCATCAGCAACACTTTCGGGCCGGTCATCAGCGCCTTGCCGATCACCACCTTCTGCTGATTGCCGCCTGACAGGGAGCTCACCTCCAGTTCGGGATCGGCTACCTTGATCGACAGGTCCCTGACGGCAGCGCGAATGGCGTCCTGCTCGCGGGCGCGCCGGATATGGAAGCCGGCGAGGAAGCGACCGAGGGCCGCCATCGACAGGTTGGCGGCGATCGACAGGATGCTGACCAGCCCTTCGCGCTGGCGGTCTTCCGGGATCAGGGCAAGGCCCCGGCGGATGCGCCCCGTCACGTCCTTTTCCGCCACCGGTTTGCCGTCGACGAAGAGGCGGCCGGTGGCGTGGCGGTGGCGTCCCATCACGCATTCGAAGAATTCGCTGCGCCCGGCTCCCATCAATCCGTAGATACCCACGATCTCGCCTTGCCTGACCGACAGGGAGACATGGTCGACGGCGAATCCGCCGCTCACGCGTGGCAGGCAGATATCCTCCGCGCGAAAGACTTCCGGACCGAGCGGGTGATCCTCGGTCTTGGCGAAGTCCTTGGCATCGGAGCCGATCATCTGGTGCACGATCCAGGGCACATCGACATTGGCGATGCGCTCCTGTCCGGTGACGCGGCCATCGCGCAGCACAGTGATGTAGTCCCCGATGCGGATGAGCTCTTCCAGCCGGTGGGAAATGTAGACGATGGCGACGCCACGCGCCTTGAGGTCGGCAATCACACGGAACAGGATCTCGACCTCGGCGGAACTGAGGGCGGAGGTCGGCTCGTCCATGATCAGGATGCGGGCATCTTGCGCCACCGCCTTGGCGATCTCGACCAGCTGCTGCTGGCCGATGCGCAAATCCTCCACCGGCGTGCGGGCATCGATGCCTGCCTCGAGCCGCTCCAGGAATTCGGCGGCGCGGCGCTCCTGAGCGCGATGGTCGATGCCAAAGGGCAGCCGTACGATTTCGCGGGCGGCGAAGATGTTCTCGGCGACCGAGAGATTGCCGAACAGGTTGAGCTCCTGGAACACCATGCCGATGCCATGGGCCACTGCCTCGCCGGCATCCCGGAAGGTGACAGGCTTGCCATCGAGCAGGATGCGCCCGTCGGTGGGTTGCACGACCCCCGCTATGATCTTCATCAGCGTGGACTTGCCGGCGCCATTCTCGCCGACGAGCACGTTCACGGCGCCGCGCCGCACATCGAAATCGGCATGCCTGACGGCAACCGTCCCGGAATAGACCTTCGACACGCCCTCAAGGCGCAGCACCAGGTCGTCATCGGGCGTCGCAGGATGGCCTTCCCCCGTCATGACGCTGCCCCGAGGCTCAGTTCGGCGGGCGTTACCAGCGGCGGCTTGCCGCCCGGCTCGAACACATAGGCACCGAGCACCGTCACGGAGCGGCCGACCAGGTGCTCGCGCGGCAGGGCCTGCAGTACGTCCGCGTTGACCCTGGCGTTGAAGGCCTTGCCGAACTGGGCGTATTCGATCTGGTTCGTGAAGGCGTTGAAGGACACGAAATCCAGGCTATCGCGCAGCGTCGTGCCGCGCAGGGCCGGACCGATCTGCACCACCATGTCGGCCTTGCCGTCCCTGTCGACATCGACGTCGATGGTGGCGGCGCGCGAACCGGTGTTCGCCGCGACGATGCGGCCTTCGGCCTTGACCACATAGGCCCAGGGCACGGTGCCTTCCTTGGCACGATAGCCGTATTTCTGCCCGGCCTCGTCCGCGTTCCTCGCGACCAGGTCGCGGACGACGGCAAAGTTGCCCGCCTTCGCCGTGAGATAGGGCAACACCTTGGCTGACCAGATCGCATCGACAGCCTTGTCCGGGTCGAAGACGGGTCCTGCGCCCGAAGCGCCGGTCTGTCGGGCGGCCTCAACCTCGACGGTCGGCACGATCTTGCATGCTGCAAGGGCGAGCGCCATGGCGGCGATCATCAGCCTGTTGGCAAGCCTGGGCATGGATTTTGGCTCCGGCCTCGATTGTCGGGATCAGGAACAGGCCCGGGACGCCCCCAGCGAGGCAGCCCCGGGCATCTTTCATCGCAGCGTCAATTCGCCAGCGCGAAGGTTTCGAGCTTGCCGGCATTGTCGGGCGTGATCAGCACGCAATCCATCAGCTGCTTTTCCTGCGCGGGGCCCTTCTTGGTCTTGATGAAAGTGTCGGCCTGCTCGACGGCGGTCTGGGCCTGGAGATAGGCAGGCTGCAGGACCGTAGCCTTGATGCCGCCCTGCTTGATGGAGTCGCGCACATCGTTGGACCCATCGAAGCCGACCACAATCACATCCTTGCGGCCAGCGGCCTGCAGCGCAGCGATCGCCCCCATCGCCATGGTGTCGTTGCCGGAGATCACGCCCTTGATGTCGGGATTGGCCTGCAGAATGGTCTCCATCTTGCTGTAGGCCTCGGTCTGGCTCCAATTGGCGGACTGGCGCGCAACCATCTTGAGGTCGGGATAGTCGTCGATGACGTCGTGATAGCCCTTGGAGCGGATGCCGGCATTGGTGTCGGCCTCCCTGCCGACCAGTTCGACATAATTGCCCTTCTCGCCCATCAGCTTGACAAACTCCTGCGCGCCGGCCTGGGCGCCCTGATAGTTGTTCGAGACGATCTGGGCGACGGCGACGCCGGCCACATTGATCTCGCGGTCGATCAGGAAGGAGGGCACGCCGGCATCCTTGGCCTTCTGCACGGCGGCCACTGTGGCGGCGGCACCGGCATTGTCGAGGATGATGGCCTTGGCGCCGCGAGCGATGGCGGTGTCGATCAATTGCGACTGCTTGTTGGCGTCGTCGTCATGCACCAGCACCAGCGTGTCGTAGCCGGGCGCCTTCGCCTTGACCTCGGCGCCCTGCGCTTCCGCCTTGAAGAAGGGGTTGTCGTGCGAGGGCGTGATGATGGCGATGAGGTCAGCGGCCAGGGCCGTGCCCATCGCCGCCGATGCCATCACGCCGGCAAGCGCAGCGCCCAGTAAAAGTCGTTTCAAGCTCATGTCGTCCTCCCATTTGTCTGTCGACGGTTCAGTCCGCAATGGCCGCCGGTTGTGTCCGGCGGATCTTTCTTGGCTATCGGTGCGAATGCGCCCTCATGGCTTGAGGGGTGCGTAGGCCTGCGAGACCTCTCCGCCCTTCCTGATCTCCCGTCCGACGAGGAAGGCGAGGATGGCCGAGAGCAGCATGAAGGCTCCCACGATGATCATCGGGGCCTGGTAGAGGCCGGTGTAGTCCTTGACCGCGCCGGTGACATAGGGTGCGGCAAAGCCGGCCACATTGCCGATGGTATTGATGAGGGCGATGCCGGCGGCAGCCGCCGCGCCCGACAGGAAACGCCCTGGAAGGGACCAGAAATTCGGCAGGGCCGAGAAGATGGCGCAGGCCGTTACGGTGATGCAGGCAATCGTGGTCTCAGGCGATGGCATGTAGAGTGCCAACGGAATGCTGATCGCGCCGATCAGGGCCGGAATACCGATATGCCAGGCCCGAACCCCGCGCCTGGTCGCATCCCGGCTCCACAGATAGAGCGCGATGGCCGCGGGAAGGTAGGGAACGGCAATGACCAACCCGGCCTGAAAGACCGTGAATTTGGTGGCAAACTTCGCCTCGAAGCCGGAAACGATGGTGGGCAGGAAGAAGGCCAGCGCGTAGAGGCCATAGATCATGCCGAAATAGATGAACGCCAGCATCCAGACCCGGCCGCTCGACAGGGCCGCTGCGATCGAGCCATTGTGCGGCTCGCGCTTGGTGCTGTCCTCACGGGCGAGTTCGCCGGTGAGCCAGGCCTTCTCCTCCGGGCTGAGCCACTTCGCGTCCCTGGGTGAATCCGGCAGATAGAACCAGGTGACGATGCCGACCAGGACGGCCGGGATCGAGACGCCGAAGAACATGATGCGCCAGCCCTCGAGGCCGAAAAAGCCATGGGCCTGGATCAGGGAGGAAGCCAGCGGCGCGCCGATCACGGTCGTCATCGGCTGCGCGATGTAGAAAAGGGCGAGGATGTTGGCCCGGTGGCGGGCCGGCACCCAGGTGCTGAGATAGAGGATCGCGCCCGGGAAGAAGCCAGCTTCGGCAATGCCCAGCAGGAAGCGCAGGACATAGAGCTCGGTGACCCCGCTGACCCAGGTGAACAGCAGTGAAACGATGCCCCAGGTCACCATGATGCGGGCAAGCCAGCGGCGGCCGCCGAATTTGTGCAGGGCCAGGTTGCTGGGAATTTCGAGCAGGATATAGCCGATGAAGAAGATGCCGGCGGCGAACCCGAATTGAGTGGCTGTGAGCCCCAGATCCGTCGTCAGGCCGTGCGGACCGGCAAAGGAAATCGCGGTCCGATCGAGGAAATTGATGAAGAACATCAGCCCGAGGAACGGCGCCAGGCGCCAGGTGGCCTTACGGATGGCCGATGTTTCGATAGAGCTGATCGCGAGGGTATTCGGACTCATTTTTCCTCCCCATGAGGCCAGGCGTCCCCTCCTGCTTGTTCTTTTGTGGAGGACGCCGACGTTTGGCTGCTCGACTGCTCGTCGAAAAGCCCGGTCGAATGCAGCAGCCGTCACCAAAGGTGACGGCTGCTGCAGGGTCTTGTTCAGGTGATGCGGCGAATGCTGTCGGCGATCTCGTTCGGCTCGAAGACGCGCTTCCAGTCGTCCCGCATCAGGGCCGGCTTGCCGAAGGCGATGGCCTTGTTGCAGGCATCGGAGAACACGCCCTTGACCTCGTCGAAGATCACGGCGCCGAGCACGTTCATGTGGCCGAGCAGGAAGTCGCGAGCTGCCTCGTGCGGTACACCCCGGGCCACGACTTCGTCCATGGCCTCCCGCATCACCACCAGAAGGGTTGCGCAAACGGTCTCCGACAGGCCCGGCTCCAGCAACGCCATCTGCTCGACGGTGACACGATGGGAACGCATGACCGGCGCCCAGATCACCTTGGCGACCTCCTCGCCGATCGCATAGGCGCTCTCCGGGCCCTGCATCAGGGCGCTGACGATATGCTGCTTGGCAGCGATTCCGCCGAAATGATCTTTCTTGGCGGCCATCTCCGTCTCGTCGTTGAAGATCGGAGGATGACAGGGGTGGGTGACGAAATAGGTCAGGTCCGGGCGATCGGGCAGATGTCCGGCAAAAGGTGCGGCAGCGTCGAGCACCACCACCATGGTACCGGGCTCGAGCTTGTCGACGATGCCGCCGGCCACCTTGCCGATCAGCGTATCAGGCACGGCGAGGATGACGACATCGGCGCCTTCCAGAGCCGCATCCGGCGCTACGCTGTCAAGGCCGAGACCGGTCTTGAGGCGCTCCTGGCCTGCTGCGCTCACTTCGACATGCCGGACCTCGAAGCTCGACGCTTTGAGGTTGCTGGCCAGCCGGTAGCCCATTTTTCCGCCGGCGCCAAAGAGCGCGATCGTCGTCATGCAGATTTCCTCCCGAGTTCGGGTGGCTTATAGATCCACTGGTATGATGAGTCAATCATCACTTGTGGCATGACACGATATCAAAATTTCCTTTTCGGCCGAGATCCATGGACCTCGCCTCGGTGCTGCCGACATCGCGGCGGCTTCCCTGCATGCAGAGACGCCGCAAGAAAGTGTGTTTTCTACCGCATTATCAATATCTTAGGAGGAATTTCGTTATTTCGGGGGCAAGCGCCCGTGAACAGCCGAGTGCATGGCCTCCGGCAAAGCCGAAAGATTTTCGTTGTCATCGATGGAGCATATTTCGGACGTGGCAGGAGTGGTTGCATCGGCGCAAAGATCGCCGAGACTCTTGATCGTAGAGCGCCGGATACTCAGGGGTGTTGCTGGACGCAGAGGCCGCCGTCGACGGTCAGGCAGGCCGCGTTCATGAAAGGACATTCGTCGGAAATCATGAAGAGCGCGGCAAGCGCGATTTCCTTAGGCGTGGCGATGCGCCCGCCCGGGTGCAGCTTCAGCGTCTCCGCCTTGGCGGCCTCGGGATCGGGGAAGCTGTTCCAGTAGTCGATCACCTTCTGGGTCGAGACATAACCGGGCTCGCGCGCGTTCACCCGCACATTGCAGCCGGCATATTCCAGTGCCAGCGACTTGGTCATGCCGAGCAAGGCGTGCTTTGCCAGGGGATAGGGGAAGGTATGGGGAATGATGGTGAGGGCGTGTGTCGAGGCAATGTTGAGAATGACGCCACCGCCGCCGCGATCATTCCCGGCAGGACCGCCTCGCAGCAATTCCAGGCTCCCTTGAGATTGACGTCGAAGCATCGCTGCCACTCTTCGTTCGTGGTCTGCAATGGCTCGGCGAAAACGTTGATGCCGGCATTGTTGACGAGTGCGTTGATCTCGCCGATCGCCGACGCCGCCTGTGAAACGGCCGGTGCAATGCCTTGCTCGTCGGTGAAGTCGACGGCCCGGTAGGCGATGGGCGCCCCCTGCCCCGCCAGTTCGTCACCGACACCGGCAAGCAGCTTCTCGTCCCGATCAAGGAGGAAAACGCCAGCCCCTTCGCGCACGAAGGCGCGAACCATCGCCAGCCCAATGCCTTGGGCGGCCCCCTGTTCAATCCTGTTGTTCATATATTGGCTCTTGTGGATGCGGATCCCCTTCAATGCTCGGTGCGATCGATCCTGCAAACGGCTCTCGGCATCGCAAGAGATAATCGCTTCCCGGTTGGCCTAGCTCCCGTCGATTGCGATACGATCGGGTCGACCATGGCGCTGCACACGCCTTGCGCAGAAAGCGCTTTGCCGCCAGCAGATCACGGTGCTGGCTGAACCAGAATTCAACGGCGTCGCCGACGCTGTCGATGGCGCGGCAAAGGTACATCCACTGACTGCGGAGCTTGATATAGGTCTTGCTGCTCCGCGCTGCCCTTCGGCTCGTCCATGTGCCACTTGCTTCCGACCTGCCGTTTCCGATGGTTGAACCGCTGCAGCAACGCAGGCGAAAAATGAACGACCCAGCGGTGGATTGTTGAATGGTCGACGCTGATGCCGCGCTCGGCCATCATCTCCTTCAGATCCCGCAAGCTCAAGCCATAGGTCAGATACCACCGCACGCATAGCAGGATCCCAGAGCGACCGAAATGGCGGCCTTTGAACATGAAACACGCTCCGAAAAGGGAGTTGGCCTCATGGCATCAGAGGGTTTTCAGAAAGTTTGCAACACGACCAGCAGGTCACCACGTGCACCTGTGTCACTTCTCGAAATAGATGCGACCCGATCGAAACAGCCGCGACCCGATCCGAGCAAGGATTCGCGGCCTTTGCCTAGGGGCGGCGCGCCCACCGGCAACCTCGAAAGAGGGCTCAGGCAACAAAACATCATGCCAAGCAACTGAGCCCATTTTGGCGAATTGCCGTCCAGGCCCCAGCAGTTCAATCCTTTCAAGCGCGGCCGCGCTTAGGGCGCACGATCTGCGACTGGAATATCTCGAACTCGATCTGCGCTCGGATCTGCATGGCGCCGCCGCGCACGACCACGAAGTGTCCCCCAAGCACCACGATCCGTCATTTAGACGGGCCTCACGAGATATTGCAAAATCCAGGGATTTTAAGAAATATATGTCTTGTCATGCCTAGGTAAGAAAATTAGGCTTCCGTAGGGAGAATCGATGCCACGACTTCATTTTATCGCCTACCTGTTTGGATGCTTGTTGTGTTCTATTGGCACCGCTTCGGCCGAACCCCAGCTTAAGCGCTTCGTCTATACCGGTGTTTTTAGTTCCGGATCTGGTATGGCTGGCTCGGCCGTGGAAAAGGATGGACGGTCGATCTGCTTTCTTGAGGCTGACATCCCGGCCAAGGCGAGCGCTCAGAGACATTGCTCGCATAACGAAACCTGCGAAATCGTCGCGATGATCCGCGTAGACGGCGACGGGCGCGTGGTTGAACGGGTATTGTCCATCAACGGGCGTGCGGTGCCTAATGCTGAGGCCGGCCTGAATAAAGGCGATGCGTCCACGACAGATCAAGCCGACGAGCAAAGCTGTCCGGCCAGGGCTTTCAAAGCTTTTGCGGAAAAAAGTTCATAAGCCGCATTACTGGCTAGAGGAGCCGCCCATATAAGTTGGGTTCACCGATATCGTGACTGTGAATAACTGATTTTGAAGATCTGTACGTCGCCGACGAAGCTTGACGACCAATAATAGGAGGGTTGCGTGACACGAGAAAATTCAAGATTCTATAAGAAATCTTTGGGTTTCGAATGCAGGAATACGCCTGATGGGTATGTAATTTACGGCGAGGACGGCGAATATATCCATTTTTTAAATATTTCTGCTGCCATCGTATTTGAGCTTTGCGATGGGAAACACAGTGATGATGATATTGTTGAGTACTTTCAAAAATCGTTTGGCCTAAAAACCAAGCCGAGCGCAGATATCGAGGCCTGCCTCGTATCTCTAGCTCGTGAGGGTTTAATTATATCCTTTCCTTAAGGGCGGTGTGTTGCAGCCTCATGCGATGTGATTTACGGGTACGTGGGCCGTATTTACTCTCATCCAGTGCAGCGCCACTCTGTCGCAACCGGAGTCTATCGGCTTACGTTGCAATATATTGCCACCCCTTTAAGCCACTGCGCCTTCCGATCTAGTATTTTTAACGAAAGATCAGAGTGAAATTTGGTATAAAATATCAAAGAAACGATCTATCGTGAGTATAGACAATCGATGTGATAGCACAATATCAATGGAACAAGATTATATATTGTGATTATTTTCTTCGTCTGGAGAAATAATCACATGTTAACACTTTTGGATAGCCCAATATACGCGCGGGTCGACCGATCGACTTGATCTTGCAGGTCGGAATGAGCCATGGAGAGGAGCAAGTCGCCAGTCTCCTCTCCGAGACAGGACTTCCAAGGGCTACGCGCATTAGCCGGGCGCGCAAAGATCATCGCAGCATATTTCGTCTATCCTAGCATTGGTGCAAAAACGTGACATCGACCTTCGCAACGGCTACCGCAGAGGACGCAACGAGCCGTCCATCCGTCCTAACATTGACGCCGATCAAGAATGCCCGTGCTCATCTGGATGGGTATGTCCAACGTATCGAGCGATTGGATTGGCCCAAAGACAGTTTATCGATCGGCTTCCTCGAAAGTGATAGCTTGGATGGGACCTGGGAAGCTCTTCTTGGATTTGAATCTGTGTTTCAACTCCGCGCTGCCGCGGTGACGATGGTCAAGCGAGATTTCGGTTTCCGAATTCCGACAGGAGTGCCGAGATGGGCTCCTGAAATCCAGAAATTTAGACGCTGCATCCTGGCACGAGCTCGCAATCAACTGCTCTTTCGTGCACTCCGCAACGAGGAGTGGGTTTTGTGGCTCGATGCCGACGTCATAGATTTTCCTGAAGATATAATTCAACAATTGTTAGCTACGCAATTTGAGATCGTCCATCCGCATTGCGTGAAGAAGCGAGGGGGTCCGAGTTTCGATTTAAACGCCTGGTGCGACCACGGCACTAAAACGATGGATAGTCTGCGAGACCGGGACATCGTTCGCCTAGATGCAGTTGGAGGAACGATGCTTCTCGTCAAAGCAGACCTACATCGTGACGGATTGATCTTTCCACCGTTTCCTTACGGTGTCGCCAATCCGAGGATCCGACCCCGCCATCCCTATTGGGGCCGAGGAGAGATTGAAACTGAGGGCCTGGGGATAATGGCGCTGGACATGAATGCGCAGTGCTGGGGCTTCCGCAGGTTGAAATCATACATGCAAACGAATAACCGAAGTAGCCGCGACGTCGGGATGTGCCAAATTTGCCGCTAGCAAAGCTGTCGTATTCTCACAAAATTTACGGCCCCCTAAGTCTGCGGGCGCAATACACTGGGTAGTTGGGGCGGACTGAAAATCTAGGCGGATGAGAGACTGTGCGACGTATTGATAAAAAAATCGTTTTCATTGGAGGAGTACACAGAAGTGGAACAACTTTGCTCCATAGCATCCTGCGCTCTCATCCGATGATCAGCGGTTTTGAGAGCACCGGCGCATCGCACGATGAAGGGCAACATCTGCAAACTGTATATCCGATTGATCAGGAGCTCGGCGGTGTGGGAAATTTCGGATTTTACACGGGCTCGGCGATGGACGAAAGTCATTCTCTAGCAAATCCGGTTGATGCCGAACGGTTGTGGCAGCAATGGGGAATTCATTGGGATTCATCGAGGCCATTGTTCGTAGAGAAGTCGCCAGCAAATCTGATCCGGACGCGTTATCTGCAATATTGCTTTCCCAATTCGCGGTTCTTGATTATTTTACGCCATCCTATCGCGACTTCATATGCCCTTAGGCAGCGAGGTTGGAACACTAAACCTGTTCCTTGGCTTATCGAACACGCTTTGGTATGCTATGAGCGGTTTCTACGGGATCGATCTCATTTGCATCATTATTATGTTTTGCATTATGAAGATCTGGTTGGTAATCCAAAGTTACATCTAAATAGAATCTTTTCTTGGTTGGATGTGCCTTCTATTGATCTGAGGCAAAACGTTCATACCGGGATCAATAAACGCTATTTCGACGACTGGAAACGCGATATGTCAGGCTTGTCAATTGGCACCGAGCGGCTTCTAGAAGCGCGCTGCAATGTTTTTGGCTACTCTCTACGAGAACCTGAGTTGCGTCTCCCCTGTTCATTGTAGACTACGAAGGTGACTTAGACGGGGCGGTATTGGATTGTAGCGAAGACGGATGATAGTTCCTGCAGATAAAGAGCACTACAAATGTAATTGCTCGCCCAGCGGTGGATTGTTGAATGGTCGACGCTGATGCCGCGCTCGGCCATCATCTCCTTCAGATCCCGCAAGCTCAAGCCATAGGCAGATACCGCCGCACGCATAGCAGGATCCCAGAGCGATCGAAATGGCAGCCTTTGAACATGAAACACGCTCCGAAAAGGGAGTTGGCCTCAAGGCATCAGAGGGTTTCCAGAAAGTTTGCAACCCAACCTTTGCAACTCCTGGCGCTTGCTTCCAACCGCAAACGCTTTGGCGAATGGCGCGAAATGGCAAGACCGGCGACCGGCCAATGTCCGAAATGCCCCGGACAAGGTCCATCTGTCGGTCCGAAACGATCGGCCGGGCGCGGGTGTCAGCTTGCGCTAACGATCCGCCTCCCGGGGACGTCGGCCATGCCCCCCCTCGTGCAACGGCCCCTGCTCGCGGGAGCGTGTCGGCGACGGTGAAATGCCAAGGGAAAACAGTGCGCAATCTCGCCATCGGGTTGATTTCGGCATCATTGCTAACGCCAGCTTGGGCTTCCGATTTCTCTCAGCCTCCCCCGCCGCACCAGCCCCTCATCGCGTCGGGCCCAAACTTCTTCATCACGAGCTATATCTGGGCGACCGCGATCAACGGAAAGAGCGCAACCTTCCCGCCGCCGCCATCAACTTGAGCGTCCACGATGTGCTTAAAGAGCTCAACGGCGCGATGATAGCCTCCCTGGAGATGCATGTCGGCCGCTGGGGCTTTCTGGTCGACGGGCGGTTTTTCCAGGTTACCTCAACGAGCGCGCTGCCAGATCCCTTCTTTTCCTCGGTGAAGCTGCGTTCCCAGACCACGACCGTTCAGGGCTTGGTGCTTCATAGCGTCTAAGATCATCGGCTTGTGCACGAGAGAAATTATGGCTGCTGATTCCAAGATGGACGAGATCGAGGCTGCATCGGCAATACTCGGTCATTTCACCGCCCTCATTGAAAACGGACTGGCGGCAAGGTTCTCGGGGTGGCTCTCGGCCCCAGGCGGGTGGCGTGATTTCCTGCAAGGACTTGAAGTCGCGGGTTACAGTCCCGCGCTGCTGGCTGTCGGCGTGGTGGCAACCTGCTTGGCTGCCGTTCTTGCGACGGCTGCGATTGCCAGGCTGATCGTCGGCAAGCGGAAGGCCGGGCCAGTGCTGCGTGCAGTCGCTTTGCTCGCTGCCGGCATGATCGTGATGCTGACGTTCTGGGCCGTGCTGCTGAGTTTCGTCACCGAGCCAGTGCTCCGCGGCGCTTTACTGAATTGCACCGCGATCGCAGCGTTGGCGACCACGATCTGTTTGCCGTTGATGGCCGGGCGCAAGTCGGTTGGCTGGCCCTGGCGCCGTGACGTCGCGATCTCGATCGGTATCGCGGCCGCCGGCTTGGTGGTGTTGGCGTGTCTGCGTGCATGGAGTGCCGCCGATCCACTGCGAGACCTGTTTGCCACCTTCGCCGTGTCGTTGCCGTTCACCCTGATGGTCGCGGCGACGTATGTTCGCCATCGCGCATTGGTGGTGAGAGCTCTATCTTTCGGCAGCACAACAGGATCGCTGCGCCGGAAGCTCGCCGCGAGTTGGCCCTGGCTCGTGGTGGCGCTCGTCGTGCTCGCCTTTGTCTCCATCCAACTGGCCATGACACTCGGAAGGCCAATGCGGGGCGGGCCATTGGTGCTTTCGCTTCTTCTCGTACTCGCTGGTCCACATCTCGACATTGCCATGGAACGGCGCGGCTGGCGCGCGGCCCGATCGCAGGGAGGCGAACTGAGAGGCGTGCTGTGGCGCACGTTCCGCATCGTGGTCGCCGCATCGATTCTCGCAATCCTGGCGACGCTCTGGCTCCTGCCCATTCTGGATGTCGCCGGCGTTTCTCGAGGCACTGTCTTGCTGAAGGCCGCCGAAATGCTGATGCTCGTACTGGTCATCGCCTTCTGCTGGAACTGGGTGGCCATCATGGCCGCAGGCATCAGGCCTCACGCGCCCGGCCAGCCGCAGGCCGGTACAGCGGTGATCGGCACGCGGCTGACCACCGTCGGGCCTGTGCTCGTGGGCCTCGCCAAGGCCGCACTTCTGACGCTAGGTGCCCTGACGATCCTGGTCATGCTGGGCATCAACGTCTGGCCGCTCATCACGGGCCTGTCGATTTTCGGCCTGGCGGTCGGCCTTGGTTCGCAAACCTTGGTCAAGGATGTGGTGGCGGGTCTCTTCTTCGTTGTCGACGATGCCTTCCGCCACGGCGAATATATCGAGACCTCCGGAGCCAAGGGCACCGTCGAGAGAATTTCGTTGCGATCGGTTTCTCTGAGGCACCCGCGCGGTCCTGTTGCGACAATTCCCTTTGGGCAGATCGGAAAGATTCAGAACTTCAGCCGCGAATGGGTCATTGAGAAGATGCTTTTCCGGGTCGCCTTGGACACCGACGTCGAACTCGTGCGCAAACTGTTCAAGGAGATCGGGCAGGAGATCGCCACGGACCCGGCACTGAACGCCGACCTCATCGAGCCGTTCAAGAGCCAGGGCATTGGCGCTCTCGAAGAAGGGACGTTGGTGATCCGCGCGAAGTACAAGGCGAGAGCCGGGCATCAATTCCAGATCCGCAAGGCAATCCTTTCGAAGGTGCGGGCAAGGCTTCAGGAGAATAACATCAAGCTGGTGCCGAAGCCGCTTCAAGTGCCGCAGATGGGCGGATGAGCCTGGGTGTGTTGCAAAGGTTCTGTCAGAGCAAATTGTCAAGGCCGGCCTGGGAGGGTAGAGAAGAGCGAGGGTGGCGCGCCCCAAACCCAATCCTTTTCGCTATTTCAACTCGTCGCCAGAGGTGATCCGCCTGGCAGTGATGATATATGTGCGTTACCCCTTGTCATTGCGGAAAGTGGAGGACCTGCTGGATGAGCGCGGCATCGACATTTGCCATGAGACGGTGAGATTTTGATGGAACCGCTTTGGCCCGCTGTTTGCGGGCGATATCCGCAAGAGGCGGCTAAGGGCTCGAGATTTCAGCCGATGGCGCTGGCACCTCGACGAGGTTTTCGTGAAGGTCAACGGCGAGCTCCATTATCTTTGGCGGGCCGTCGACCATGAGGGAGAGGGGCTGGAGTTCTTCGTGAGCAAAACGCGAGACAAGGCTGGCGCCTTAAGATTCCTCAAGAAAGCCGTGAGGCGCTACGACCGTCCTGAGATTATCGTCACCGACGGGTTGCGCTCCTATAGCGCGGCCATCAGGGAAATCGGGAACCTCAAACGCCGAGAAGTCGGCCAATGGAAGAACAACCGGGCGGAGAATTCACACCAACCGTTTCGACGACGAGAAGCGGCGATGCTCAAATTCCGAAGGACGAAGACGCCCCGGAAATTCGTCGCCGTCCACAGCCGAATCTACAATCACTTTAATTCGGAGCGCCACCTCGTCAGCCGAAAAATCGATGAGCAGAGACGCTCAGCGCCTTGGCCGAGTGGCGGGCCATCGCGGCCTAAACCGAGCTCCGGTAGGCCCTCATACAGCTGGCCGAGACAAGTTAGTGTTAGTCTGACAACACCATTGGCGCCAATGAGATCCTGCGCCAGACCGGAAAATCGAAGACCTGCGCCTGCCGAATGGCGAGGGCCACAATCGATTTTCCAAACAGCCTCTGACTCCGAACATAAACATCAAACACGCAACTAGTAAAGTACGCACTCATGCACATACCTAATTCCCTGATTAATACTCAAGATAATGGCATTTCTTTTGATTTGAAAGCAATAGCGGTTCTTGTGTTTACATTCATCTTTTTCATAATATTCCTGACGTGAACTTTAATTGTTGCTTCCGCTATATTTAAATCTCGAGCTATCGCTGCGTTAGATTTACCGCGACTAATACCTCCAATAACCTCGAATTCTCTCCGAGAAAGTCGAAAACAGCTTCTCGATTGTGTACGGACCAGAGCGGGCCTGCACGTCGATTTATCCATAAGAAATGAGGAAAAAGGCAAAAACACGCCCCCGGCCACTGCCAATCGTATTGCTTTAATTGCAATCTCAAGGGTTTGGTCACTAGGAATATAGGCCTTTACTCCAAGATTTATCGCTTCAAATATTCTAGAAGAACTACCATTATCAGAGATAATAATAATATCTGCTACCAACTTACGTGCAATTATTTCACGAAGGTCGTCAAAATTTATACTATTTCCAATTTCGAATATAACCAGCAATGGAAGACGGCCGTGCCAATCCCTAACAGCGCACCACCCGAGCAGGTCGGAGAAAGTCAGGACTGGAACATCAGAAAACTCAGTAGCGAGAACTCGGCCAACACAGTCGCGCCAAAGGGCCAGTGGACACACGACAACAATTGTATCGATAGCAGACATCCCCATGCCCTCATTAGATTAGACTACCCTTTATACGACCGCCGACCTCTTTAGATATATTTTCCTATACGAGATCAACAACCAATGCGTTGACTATAAGAGAAAATCACTAAATATTTTTACAAATTTAATATTAAGGAAAATAGAATTTTATTACGTTTACATAATTTTTTATTGATCTTTTGTATAAATCTGGATATTTATTCAAACTAATAAAGCAAACTACTAATATTGGTGAATATTTATTTAGTATATGCTCATCTCGCATTGCTCTTGCAACGCCGCCATGCTTAAACCAAGAAATCCGCTCCGTGATATTTTTAATGCCGTTTTGCTGAGACCATTTATCAGTTATTTTTCCGACACGATCCTCTTTGCCTCGCACCAGACGAAATATGCCAAACTTGTATTTTATTTCGTCCATTATCCTGAATATACGCGCTTCATCATAAAAAAAAGCGCTCCCACAGAGCGCTACATTCTGTATATCTTGCGCATCAGCATGATAAGGTGGCAGGAAATTATCATCGTTCTGCGTAGATACAAGCAACGTATGAGACATGTTATTCAAAACCTATTTCCACCTATACCAAAACATTCTGTATCTACATTTAATTTTTAGGTAATAATTGAATTTGCGTCTTATTATCAAGACATCCGCTAAAATTTATCCATATCATTGCAACCATCGCAACACATTAAAATTCGAGCCACGGATACAAGCCGACTTCTGCTGTAGACCAATTTATTGCGCAAGAATTGCTCTTGTAGGCCGATATATACTAAATCATAATTTACATTGTTGTTATTCACAATCTCATAAACTGGCAGATTCAGACACTCCTTGTCTTGGAGGCATATCCCAAAGCGCCCCATGTCCAACTCGCTTCCATAAAAGCCTATTCGTTCTTTGAACGGAAAGGCACGCATCCTCTATTCAGCAAACGTAAAGCCCAGTCCGCGGATGGCATGCAAAGGTAGAAGCATGCCGGATTTTTTTGCCCTCCGGCGCAGGCGACTGACGATGGTATCAAGGTGGGCATAGTTGAAGTCATAGACGTCCGCTCCCATGGCTTCGACGAGTACGCTCCTCTCGACAGTGTTGCCGCGCTCCCTGAACAGGCATCCCAGGAGGCGCTGCTCGGAGACGGTCAGGCGCAGGCGGTGGCCCAGCCCGTCAACGAGTGTCCACCCCCCTTCCACCAGGGCCCATTGCGGGACCTGAGGAGACGCCGGCAGCTTGCGATCCCTGTTAATGCGATTGTGGAGCGCCACCACGGTGGCGGCCAGTTCCCGAACGTCGATCGGCTTGACGAGATAGGCATCCGCGCCCTTCTCAAGGCCGGCAACGCGGTCGTCGATAGAACCCCGCGCCGTGGCGATGATGATGCCGATTGGTTGCGATGCTCGCAAATGCGCCGCTACGGACAGGCCGTCTTCATCGCCCAGGTTGAGGTCAAGGATCACGATCTGGGATGGCAGGGCAGCATAGGCCCGGTACAGGCCCGCAGCGCTGCCAAACCCATGTACGTTCAAGCCCAATCTGGACAGGCCAGACACCATTTCATCGCGAAAATCCTCATCGTCGTCAACAAGATAAACGAGAGGAGAGATCGCGACGTCACCCTGTTTAGCCTCTCTTGCGATCATCGAATTCCTTTCCAAGCGGGAACTTCACAGTTCCCCTCTAGTATACATTCCACCTATCGTTCATGTAGACTATTAGATGATTCGCCCATGATTCATTTTTGCTTCGTTTAAACGGGATATTTCTGAAGGTAATAGTGGTACTTTCAGCGCTAAAATGGCATTGATGCTGGAATTAACGACGCTAGTGCGCAGGCAGAAATCCAAGCAAGCAATTTTCACTGATACAAAGTCACCGCCACTATTAGGACAAGAAGCTGCGAGCTCGCGCTTCCAGCCGGATCGATTACCACCCTCTCGGGCGCAGCAACCGCTTAATCACGGCCACGCCAAACGCGACACGTAGAGCAGCCGCTAGGCAACCAAACGAATACGCTACGGCACCGGCGATGTCTGACGTGACCTCGAGCGCACAACAGCAACATCTGCACAATCTTCTAAAGAAAATTGGTAATTCATGGCAGTTATTCTAAATTTAAAGTTGTACTTTGAATTTATTCTAGGATTTTTATACATATATATTGATCCAAAAAACACATGATTCCGAACGTCCGATGGACACTATAGATTATATTCCACCAAAATTCTTCACAATATCACTAAATGGCACATTCTGACATATAGTGTATCTTCATTACACAATTCGAACGTGCATTCGACCACCAGAGATACACCTAGGGTACTTTGTTCAAATCCCCTCCGTGATGACTAAGGAAGCTCATCGATGATGATCAGCTTCCTGCCACAGCCATAGAGTTGGTTTATTTTTGCGTTGAATGGTGAAACCGCGCGCGGGCATTTAGTGACGAAAGCCGGAAAGCCGAGGCACCGCAGCAACAGGTGCGGAGTGGGCGCCAACTATCGGATCGCAAAAGCACTTGAAATCCAACTTCCAATAATAATTTTGATTCTGTGGCTTTACTTTCAATTTTATATAGAATATTTTTCTAGATACCTTACGTCCACCTCGAAAAAAGAACGAAGCTATTTTGGAAGCGAGAAAATATGATGGTTTTTTTGATGCGTCTTCTCGTTTCGGCTGCTGCTGGCGCTGTATTGGTGAGCTGCGCTCCCAATATGACCACAACGGCTTCGCAATCAGCGTCCGGACAGTTGATAGCGGGCGGGTTGTCGCAACGCGATGCCCGTTTCCTGGCTTTGCTGCCTAATGTAAGAACAAACCCGGCTTACGCACGAACGGTCGTTGACAGTCCAACCAAGGCACCACCGGGCACAATCGTCATCGATGCACAAAGGCACCTTCTGTATTTAACCCTCTCCAACGGCAAGGCAATTCGTTATGTTGTGTCGACCGGGCGTAACGGATTTGCCTGGAGGGGAGCGGTCTATGTCAATCATCAGGCCGAATGGCCGGATTGGAACCCACCAAGTGACATGCGTGGCAGGGATCCTCGCGTGAAGAAAACCGTTGGTGGGCCCGAAAATCCCCTTGGCGCCCGGGCGCTCTATCTCTACGCCAATGGAGCCGACACTCTTTATCGCATACACGGCACCAATGATCCCTTCAGTATCGGCATGCCGGTTTCTTCGGGATGCATTCGCATGAGCAATGCCGACATCATCGATCTTGCAAGCCGCGTTCCCAATGGAACGCGTGTCATGGTGTATTGAGTGGCATAGCGAAGTTATATTTCCGCTTGGACATTTGGTTGCCGCATCTCATACGGCAAGAATCGCGCCTGATACCAAGTCGCGAAGATGCTGACGCATGCGAGCCTTGAGCGCCTCGCGATTTTCGATACCAAATCAATGACTTGGCGGAAACCGCGAGACGGAACCGAGAGTCATTTTCAATGGCTCTCGGTATGAATGGACATCGGTGGACTATGTAAAACGTTCATCTTTCAAGTTTTGCGAGCTTACTTCTTGGATCTGGGTGCCTTCCCAGTCCTACCTGTTTTAGAACCATTTCCGGAAGGAGCCTTTTTGCTGCGTGGCGGCTTTGCCGGTTTTTCCAATCGAGCATGCGAAGGCTCGGCAATCTTTGGCAGTTGCGTTGGCTCGTGCGGAGGCATGCCGAAGGCGGACTGGAAACTAGGGAAGGCCTGGCGCATCACGATAGCCGGGACGGGTTTCTCTCTCTCCAACGCCGGCGTCACCTGGGCAGGCATCTCCGCGATCTCGCTCCTTTCGAGCTTGTCGGCAGAAGCCGGCGGCTTGAGACTGCGTTTGATGCGGTGATCCTGGTCGGCAACCGTCCGTCCGCTCGGGGACTTACCGATGAGATAGTTCTTCTGCCATTTCTGCTCCAAGGTTATCGGATCCCCCTGGGCAAGGCCGATGTTGAACTTGGTGCGCTCGCTTAGCCAGATGTTGTACTCCCTTTCGAGCTTGGGGTCGTCCGCTAGCGGGCGAATTACCGGCTGAACACTTTCGATCGGCAGGCTCGGCACCAGCGTAATAAAGCAGAACGGCTCGTCCTTGGCGAAATAGACCGTGCCCGGTTCCGTGAATTTCCAGTTCATCGTGAAGGTGAAGGGTACCCAGCTGGTTTCCACCAAGCCGTCGAGCGCTTGGATGCCATGTTTGAGGCGATTAGGCGCACCGCGCGCCCACGTCATCCATCCCGGCGCCGTGCGGAAAAGATAGCCCGGGTGAAATGTGATGATGCCATGGCCGAAACCGAGGGACACATGGTGCATGGGAGCCCGGGGATCGTCCGGACGCAGGATCACCTCGTCCTTGCCGTTGAGCCCCGTCCAGCTTGCCCAGAAGCCGGTCGGATTCAAAAGCTCCCAGCCGGTGGTGTTGGCCATGGTCAAGGGCGTGCAACGATAGGCAAAACGCTGGTTGGTGAAATCCATCCAGTCGCGCTCGGCGGTACCCGGCACGAGACGAGGCGGATTTGATATCACGGAAAAGCACTGCAGTTGCGGTGCGCTGATCGCCAGATCACTCATGCGGCGCTCTCACTTCGGGCCATGGTTCACGGGGCAGCCGAAGACGGGCTGGTTGAGCCCCCGCTTGACGCGATGATCGGCGTCGGCGACGCTTTTTCCCGACGGTGACTTGCCGGTCAAATAGTTCTTCTGCCATTTCTGCTCGCCCGCGAGAGGATCACCGGCGTCCTTGGCCGCGCTGAATTTGCTGCGTTCGCTGGCCCACATGAGATATTCCCTGTGCAAATCGGGCTCTTCTTCAAGCGGGCGGATGACCGGCTGGACATCCTCGATCGTCACGCTGGGCATCAGGGTCAGGAAGCAGAAGGGCTCGTCCTTCTCGAAATGCACCGTACAGGGCCGCGTGAACCGCCAATTCATGGTGAAGGTGAAGGGCAGCCAATTCGTTTCCACCACCCCATCGAGCGGGTGGATGCCGTCCTTGAAACGATTCGGCGAGCCACGAACCCAGACGACCCACCCCGGATCGGTGCGGAACAGATAGCCGGGGTGAAAACTGATGATGCCGTGGCCGAAGAAGAAACCAGTCTGATGCAATTTCTCGCCGGGGACGTGTGGGCGTAAAATGATGTCGTTGCGGCCGTTGCCACCGGTCCAAGTCGCCGAGAAGCCCGATGGATTCAGCAGTTCCCAGCCTGTCGCATTGGCGATGGCCAAAGGCGTGCAGCGATAGGCATAGTGATCGCTTGTCCGATCCATCCACTCGCGCTCGCTGCGGGCGGCGACCAGTCGCGCAGGATTGGGATGGATGGAAAAGCCTTCGAGCTTCGGCGCCTGCATGGTGAAGATTCCGGTTGAATATGTCGTCTCGCCCGAAATTACGGATCGGATCGAGAATTGGAGCGGGGCTCAACAACCTTGGAGCGCCCAATAAGTATGCTACCCGCGCATTCCGGACATCATTCAACGAGAAGCAATGCCTTTACGCCGGACAAGTGGCTCGCGACGATCGATCTCCCGGCCAGTTCAAGATCTCGCGTCTAGAGCACATCCGGTCATGCGCATCAATCTCAGTGGCCGCCCGGCAACTTCAACGCCGCCGCGGCGCGTAAGAGGGACCGAAATGGGAAAGCCGCACAGTGCCACCGACTCGCCTCTACACCAGCAGGGCCTCCCGAACACCTGTTCGGAATTTGTGCGATCTTGTACCGATCCGCCCTTCGAAAGGCCTCCGGAATAGCGCCCGCTATCCCGAAGCCTCCTCCGGTTACGGGCGGCTCTTTTGCGAGCCACCCGATCATTGATATTGATCGATCTGCTTGGATCAGCCCTCTTATGCACCCGAGGGGCCGGGTGGGCCAGGTTCTCCAGGTGGGCCAACTGGGCCAGTCTGGCCAGGAGCGCCATCTGCACCAGGCGCGCCATCTGCCCCAGATGGACCAGTCGGACCGATCGGACCCTCGGGGCCAGTAGCACCGGGCGCGCCGGGCTGACCCGGAAGTCCGTCTTTCCCGGGCTCGCCCGGAGCTCCATCCGATCCAGGAACTCCATCCGATCCAGGCGTACCGGGCGGGCCTTCAGCACCAGGAGCGCCAGGTTCGCCATTCTGACCAGGGGCGCCAGGCTGACCAGGGGCGCCAGGTTCACCATTCTGACCAGGCGTACCTGGTGCCCCCGGCGGACCGACGACCACGATCGGAGGCGGCCGCCTGGTTCCCCTCGGCATCTCGGCGGCGTCTCGACCGATGTAACTCGGCAGATAGTCCTCGCGGTCACGCTGCTTGAGGGTACGTTCGGTCGGCGCATCCGGCGCGGTGAAGACACCGCCCCGCTTCTCGCCGAAACCATCGCCGCCATAGGAGACTGCCGGCACGCTGGTGTTGCTGCCCGTGCCGAGGAAGAAGCGCAGGCCGGCCTGGACGGTCAGGTCGTTGCCCTTCTTGCTGCCGAAGGAGCTGTCGAAACCGCTGCCCTTCTTGCCATAGGCCACATCCGCGAAGATGGAGGCGGCCGTATTGGTGTTGAAGTTCACGAGATATTCGGCGCCGCCGACGACCTGGTTGCGGCCGCCGGTGTAGCGATGACCGACGTTCAGCTTGAGATTATCCGTCGCATACCAGGCGACGCGAACATCATCGAAGAACCGCATCTTGCTGTTGAGATTCTCGTATTCGAGGCCGGCCACGCCCTGCAGGGTGAAGGGGCCCCAATAGAGCTGGCCCTCGAGGCCGCCCTTGGCATTCTGATAGCCATAGACCGAGTTGCCCTGGCGCGACGCGAAATAGCCGGTGCCATACAGGAAACTGCCATAGCCGCCGATCGCACCGATGGTGGGATCGCGCCAGAAGACATGACCAGCCGCGCCATAGAAGCCGGTATTGCTCGCGACGCCCCCGACGACGTCGGCCTGTGCGCCAAATGACTGGCCGAGCGGCACCGCCAGCGAGCCGCCGGCATAGCCATAGCCCGAGCCGCCAAAGCTGTTGCCGCCGCCCAGTTCCAGCTTGCCGTTGACCGCGGCCACAGCCTGCGTACCGGGCGGCGCCTGCACGGATCCGGCCACGGGCGTGGCAACCGGGGCCATTTCGACATAATCGCGCCCGGCTCCGGCCGGCGCCACATGCGCGGTCTTCCGCCCCAGCCGCCGCAACTCGGCCTTCGCCTTGGAAGCCTCCGACGTCGCGACCTTCAACTGGCTTTCCAGCGCCTTCTGGCGGCTCTGGAGATCCACGATCATTTTGAAGAGCTGTTCGTTGGTCGCGGATTGCGCCCAACCCGTGGCGGGTGCCCAGAAGCACGCAATCGCCAGGACAGAACAACTTAGACTAAACTTTCCATGTGCGGCCATGATTGACCCTTCTAAACAGAGGTTAGCCTAGGTCATGCACCGAAAGTTTGAGAATCATAATCTTCCCCCAACATCGACGATCACCAAACGGGCGAATCAATACCGCAAATCCGGCATTTTTTCAAGAGTCGCTGGGATTTTTGCTTAAAAAATAACAAATATATCAAAAAAAATATTAAATTACCTTTGCGTAATGTAGCGTATTTTTCAAAACAGTATTTGGGAAATTGCTTATTGCGCCCGGCTACCACAAGGAGCGAAAAATATCGTTAGATATAGCGGCGATCACGAAACCGAAGATCCACGTAGATTCAAGACTATAGAGGACATGCGAAGGCAGAGAAGCATTTATTCGAACGTCTTCTCCGCACTAAATTTCGTTTCGATAGATTGCAGGCGGTTCTCATTCTCTGTCGCCGCCTTGAAGGCGGCGACAGAAGTGCTGGTAAGTATGGGCAGGTCTTTCGACTTACCACTTGTAGCGGAAGCCGACCGTTCCCTTGGCGCTATAGTTGTCGCCCGAGGCGAGGGCGTGGCCGTAGCTGGCCTCGGCATAAAGGCTGGACTTGTCGTTCCAGGCATAGGTCGCGCCCGTCCCGATTTCACCCCACAGCCGCTTGTCCTGCTGTTCGACGGTGGCGCCGGCGATCTTGACCGAGGTGTCGCCCATGAACTCATAGCTCAGATTGGCGATGCCGTAGAACTGCAGGCGGCGGGTCTCGCCATCCTCGCCCTTCCAGCTGGCCAGGTTCTCAACCCGCACACCCACACGTCCGAGCACGCTGTCACCATCGCCGATGCTTACCCGGTTGCCCAGCGTATCGGTGAAGGAGGAGAAGTCCACATGGGTCCAGGACAGTTGGGCCTGCGGCACCACGGACCAGCCCGATCCCACATCGAAGCGCTTGCCGACCTCGAGGCTCAGCGCGCTCGCCCAGCCCTGGCTGCTGCCGTTCTTGTTGGACAGATTGGTATCATACCAGGTGAACTGGCCGATCGCATCGGCATAGAGCCCATCATTGCCCAGCCAGGTCGCATTGACGCCCACGCCGTAGCCGTTGCTGGTGATCTTGCCCTTCGAGCGTGCCGCACCGGTGACGGGATCGCGCGTGGTGTCGACCTTAACCCAGGAGCGGCCCACCGTGGCATAGGCGCCCAGGGTCACTTCGCCGTTCGTCGTCTCATAAGCCGTGCCTTCATAGCCGGCCTGCAGGAAGCCGATGCCCTGGGTGTAGGAACCGCCCTTCTTCGGATCGTAGGAGGCATAAAGTCCTCCGACGCGTCCCCAGGCGCCTTGCCCGTAGATCACCGGTCCGCCGGGAGCGTATTTCATGACCTGATCCGACGGCAGGTCAGCCGCGACCTGCGATTTGCCATTGGGCCAGATCCGGCCGCCGGTGCGCTGCTGCAGCGTACCCAGCGTCGCCTGCGCGAAATGCGAGAGGGCGCCGGCATAGACCACCGAGGTCTGCGCCTCGGAATTCAGTTCATTCGTCGAACGCAGGAACCAGTCGTTCGCGCCGCTCGCGCCGCCCATATACAGGCCGTAGTCATAGGCGCCCGCCGCCACGGCCGAAGTGAGCCGGAAAGCGTTCGCGTCCGAGGTGCCGCCCACCTCGATCACTCTGATGCCGTCCGTGGTCTGCGCGCCCAGGCCGCCGACATTGTGGACCGTCAGCTTCGTGGAGCCCGTGGCATCGCCCTCGATCACCAGCTTATCGGTCTTCGAAGAGTCGCCGCCCAGCTCCGTGTCGATCTCGACCGTACCGCCATCGCCGACATAGTCACCCCTGATGATGGTGGTGTCGCCCGCCCCTTCGTCAGCCATGGTCAGCACGCCGCCATTCTTGAAGGTGCCGACATTGTTGAAGACGGTGCTGGCGGCGGTCGTGCCGTCCTTGGCGGCGATGATCGTGCCGGTATTGTTGACACCGTTGTTGGCGGTTCCCGCACCGAACTCGTTGGTGGCGCCCGCCGTATCCCAGGTGCCGGCGTTGTTGACGGTGTTGCCGGCGGCGCTGGTCAGATTCACGTTGCCGATGATCGTGCCGGTATTGGTGACCGTCGCGGGACCATTGGTAAAGATCGCCCCGTCGGTGGCGAGACCAGACTTGTTGCGGACGGTGCCGGAGTTGTTGATCTCGATCGCCTGCCCTGTGGACAAGGCATGGATACCGTGGACTCCACCCTCGGTAAGACCGGTCGTGGTGATAGTGGTCGTCCCCTTACCGTAATACTCGGTATAGATGCCGTCGTCGCCACCCGATGCATTGTTGGAGGTAATGTTCAAGTTGCCGCTATTGACACTCCCGATGACGCGGATACCGGAGACCGCGGTACCGGTCGCCGTCCCGGCCACCTTGATATCGGTTGTACCAGTGCCGGTCCCCGCGACAAGAACACCGACATTGCCGCCGGTAGCATCATTGACGTCGATGGTCATATTGTTCGCATTGGCGTTTCCGTCGACGCGAATGCCGTCCCAAGCCGTGCCGGTCAGGCTGCCAGTCGACTTGATCGTGACATCCCCAGTACCGGCGTTGTTAAGATAGATGCCCCGTAGGCCACCCACAACATCGCCGCCGCCAGCGTCAATATTCACGCCGCTTGTATTGGCGCCATTATCGACATAGATGCCGGTTTCTCTACCGGTCAGCGTTCCTGTGGCGGTGACAGCCGTCGTACCGCTGCCGCCATTCAGCGCAGTGATGGCGTTGCCACCCTCGGCATCCACGGCCTTGATGTCGATGCCCGTCGTCGAAGCACCATTGTTGACATAGATGCCCGCATATGCCGACCCCATGCCACCAGCGGCTTTTCCGGTCGAGGTTACGTTGGTCACGCCCTTGCCGGTATTGAACACCGCAATGGCGGAGAAAGGACCACTCGTATCCTTGGCGTTCACCGTTACGTCGGTGCCAGCGCTATCCACCCTGATGCCATCGATGCCGGCGCCGCTCACCGTGCCGGTCGCTGTAACGTTCACCGCTCCCGTGCCGTTGTTGACAGCATAAATGCCTCGAGCACCTCCAGCGGTTACATTATTGGCTGTGATGGTAAGGTCTGTCGTATTCGCATTCGTGTTAACCAAGATACCATTGCCAACATTGGCCGTGATGTCGCCGACATTGACCTTCGTGTACCCCGCGCCGGGACTGGCGTCGACAACGAGGTTCACACCATCTCCACCGGCAGTGGTGATGGAGCCTACTGTGATATCAGTATTACCATCGCCGCTGGAGTAGCCAGAGATACCGCTGCCGCCGCCGGCGGTGATCGTTCCGACATTGACGGTGAAGTCGTGGGTGTTCGGACCGTTGTCGAAGATGATGCCGGTGCCGATGCCGCCGTGGTCGGTGTCCGCGTTGATCGTGTTGGCGGTGACCGAAATATCGCCGGTGCCGTTGTTGCCATTCAAATTGATGCCGTGATCGCCAGCATTAACCTCATTGACATTGATCGTCAGACCCGTGGAATTGCCCCCCATGGTACCGATGATGCCATCACCGCCCCCCGCGGTGATGACGCCGTTGGAGGTAACGTTGATGGTGCCGGTATTACCCCCGGAAATAACGATGCCATTGCCGGCTCCCGTGATCGACGACTGGTTAGCGTCGTTGAAGGAGACATCGCCGGTGCCGCTGCCATTGATGGTGATAGCCGTGCCGCCAGCATTGATGCCGAAGCCCTGCTGAGTCGTCACGGCGGTTGCGCCGGGGTTATTGATAACAATTGGCGTGTCCGTACCAGGAGCTCCCGCCGCACCCGAGCACACGAAGGTCGCCGGGTCGCAACTGCCCGCAAACGCTTGATCTGGAGCCACTATCATACCGCCGATGGAAAGCGCGGCGGCGATGGCGATAGTGGACGTCACCGCCCTCAAATCGCCCAAACCGCGCCGCTCCCTCAGGGAGGAACCCGCAATAACCAACCGCCCCCTCGAAGTGGAGAAGGTCTTCTCATATCTATTGTTTGATTGATAGAACATAAATCGCTTCCGTTACTGGACGTAGTTTTGACCATATTTCCTCCCTAGATTCTTCACAATTGCAGGAAAAATCACTTCCTGACACATCATTTCACTCGCTATCGCTTTCGCAATACATTCTGGCCTCGCCGCTCTCAGACATAATTCTAAAATTTCCCTGGACAGGGGCGGAAAAACTACACTATTCAGCAAAGGTAAAGCCCAGTCCGCGAATGGCATGCAAAGGTAGAAGCATGCCGGACTTTTTCGCTCTCCGGCGCAGGCGACTGATGATGGTATCAAGGTGGGCATAGTTGAAGTCATAGACGTCCGCGCCCATGGCTTCGATGAGTGCGCTCCTTTCGACAGTGTTACCGCGCTCGCTGAACAGGCATCCCAGGAGGCGCTGCTCGGAGACGGTCAGGCGCAGGCGGTGATCCAGGCCGTCGGTGAGCGTCCACCCCCCTTCCACCAGGGCCCATTGCAGGACCTGAGGGGGAGCCGGCACCGTGCGATCCCTCTTGGCGCGACTGTGGAGTGCCGCCACCGTGGCGGCCAGTTCCCGAACGTCGATGGGCTTGACGAGATAGGCATCTGCGCCCTTCTCGAGGCCGGCAACTCGGTCGTCGATAGATCCCCTGGCCGTGGCCATGACGATCCCGACCGATTGCGATGCTCGCAAATGCGCCGCTATGGACAGGCCGTCCTCGCCCCCCAGGTTGATATCGAGGATCACGATTTCGGATGGCAGGGCAGCATAGGCCCGGTAGAGGGCCGCGGCGCTGCCAAACCCATGTACGTTCAAGCCCAATCTGGATAGCCCCGACACCATTTCATCGCGGAAATCCTCATCGTCATCAACAAGATAAACGAGAGGAGCGATCGCGACATCACCCTGCTTAGTCTCTTCTCTTGCGAACATCAGCCCCCCTCCATGTCGCAGTTCCACAGCATCCGATCCCATCTAATCGTTGCATTGTCTATCTTGTTTAGTTGTTTTGTGGTGCAAGCCTCATGGGGTCTTTCATTAAAGTCGACGGACGGCATCAAAGGTGCGGTTTCCCTGAGTGGCCATCTCGCCGTCCTCGATGATCCGAGTGGCGCACTCACCATCGAGGATATCGTTTCAGGGCAGTTCAATATTCAGTTCGTTCCCGTTCCTTCGATGCTCACTCAGGGATATCGAAAAGGTGCGATCTGGGTTCGGTTCTCCCTCTCTGCTCCGGAAGCATCCAGTCAGTGGCTGTTGCAGATCGAAAGGCCCCTGATCGAGCACGTCACTCTCTACGCCCCGAATGGAACCGGACGCCTGGCAGCCGTACCGCCCAGCCCCTTTCGCCTGGAAGCGGGAGACGGAATCGACGCGTATCCCGCAGTTTTTCGAATTGCCGCCCCCCCTGCCCCGACCGATTATTACATTCGATTGCAGTCATCGACCTCGATCACGACCTCGCTGAACATCTGGCAGAAAGCAGGATATGAAAATTATATAAAGTTTAATGATTGGATTATTGGAGTCGTAATAGGCTCAATCCTTGCGATGATATTCGCAAATTTGTTATATTATTTTTGGCTTAGAGAGAATTTGTTTATAATTTATGCTGCACTGCTTTTAGTTTCAGGACTAATTAGTGTATACCATATGGGGTATTCATCCGAGGTATTAATTTTTCTAAACTCTGAATTTATACGTATTTTTTGGGGAATTGTCGTCTGTTCGTACAGCATATTCCTGATGTTATTTTTAGAAAATCTTTTCGAATTTCGACGCCATTCACTTCTTGTGTGCCGCATTTCCCACGGCATTGTCCTTCTCAATGTCGCCGCTTTGATATTCGCTTTTGCAGGACGATATGGCGACGTTGGTTTCTTTGTCTCACGATTGCAACAGATATATCTCATCCCTGCTGCATTTTTTGTATTGTACTTACTTATCGTTCGGCGAAGTTTTCGATATATATTACCGGCATTTGCCTTTTTGAGTGTAGTACTTCTAGCATCCATCATGCAATTACAATATACCGGGTTCAATCCACTGAATATTGACAGTTCTTTGTCAAGATTTTTGGCGGTTGGTACTTTAATTCACCTCACGCTATTAAGCGCTGCTGTCGCCAAACGGGCTCAGCTTGCCGAGCGCAATCTAAGTAAGGAAAAGGATCGCGTCATTGCCATGGCGCGGTTTGCCGAACAGGAACTGACGATCAAGGTGCAAGAGAGAACCGTGGAACTTGCGGAAAGTAACGCGTCGCTCAAGGAGGAGATGGATCGGCGGCGCCTGCTTGAAATGAAACTCAGGCAGTCACTTGCTTCCGTCAATGATGCCCTGGCTCAGCAACGGGGCTTTGTTGCTCTGGTATCGCACGAATTTCGCAATCCCCTGGCGGTGATCTTGGCCGCCGCCAATAATCTGTCGTTCTCTGCCGCAGGAGACGTCGACAGTATCAGGATGCGGGCCGCCAAGATCCGGCAGGCCGTTGAGAGAATGTCGATGCTGATTGAAAACGTTCTGGCTGAAGAGCGGCTCGATACCGGGCAAGCATGGTCGTTCCCGATACTCGAGGTGTGCGATCTGAACGAGATTCTGGACACCGCCGAGGCAGGATTGGATGACACCGCGGCCACGCGTGTACGCTTTATTCGGGGCGGCGAAGCGATGGTGAAAGGCGACCCCAATTTGCTGGAAATTGCGGTATTAAACCTAATCCAGAATGCCTTGAAGTATTCGGCTGAGAGTATGATCGTGACGGTACAGCTACTGTCGGACGAAGATACTGTATTCATCGACGTTGTAGATAATGGTATTGGCGTTTCCGAAAGTGATCGCGAACGCATATTCCAAAAATACTACCGCGCGGCAGGGCAACGAATAAATGGCTCCGGCTTGGGGCTTTATATTTCAAGGGAAATTGCTCGCCAGCATGGCGGCGACCTCATACTGGCCGCCGGTGGCCGAAGCGGCTCCACATTCTGTCTCTCGCTGCCCCTCGTGAAAGGAACCTCTCGAGCGTGAGGCACCTGATCATTTCAGATCGAATCCAGAAAGTAAGAAAATCATATCTGGATTTCCTCCTCGTTGGGATTGCAATTTATCTATCCGGTCATCCATAAACACCCAAGATATTGCCCAAAGCATTTCTTTTGTCATTTCCGCGCTGTATTGAGCCGAGCGCCCCCGGCGATAGTCGAATCGATTGCGACCAACCGGAATATTCCGAGCCGATACGCCAATCCCACCGTGGAGGCTGATGACGAAAGCACTGGACTGGTGGAACTTCGATGCCTGCACCTCGAGATTGCCGAAGTGGGCGCCGGTGCGACAGGCCGCGCAATCGCGGTCTCGGAGGATCGAGTGTAACGCACTGGATTGCAGGAGGAGAAGTTGGCGGTTTTCCGTCCAGGCGGCCGGCTCGAGGTCGCTCTCCCGGAACAAACTCATGAGAACGGCATCGAACTGATCTGAGGAGCAAGGCGGAACTGCAGGGCCGCCGCCGACACCGAATTGGCACGGCTGCGTTGCAGGGTGCCGACCGGTAGGTTCTTCCCTCTTTTCCGTTCGAAAGCGGCAACTCCTTCCAACTACCGCAGTTCGCCACTTATCGCGAAAAAGCTCCAGGCTCGTCGATGATCAGTGCAGGTACAATTCCACCTTCAACATTGGGTATCTGACCTTTGCCGTGGAGTTGCATGCACCTGTAGATACAAAGTTCAGTATTGGGTGATTAAGAGACAGAAAGTGACAGGAATAATACGAGAAGAGATTGGTGTAGCCAGAACCTAATACCAGATTGGTATTGGGACATAGGCTATCATGTTCCAATGGGTAACTTTATATCGAAACTCAAGACGATAAGCTGACCTTCAGCAAAGATTCACTCGTGAAAAGGAGGTCCAGCATGGCCGATCACAGCATCAAGGGAAAAGTGGCGTTGATTGCCGGAGGCGCCAAGAATCTGGGCGGCCTTCTGGCGCGCGATCTGGCGGCGCAGGGCGCCAAGGCGGTCGCCATCCACTACAACAGCGCTGCCACCAAGGCGGCGGCCGATGAAACCGTTGCTGCCATCAACGCGGCCGGTGCCAAGGGCGTCGCCTTCCAGGGCGACCTCACCTCGGCCGGCGCGGTCGAGAAGCTGTTTGCCGACACCATCGCGGCCGTCGGCCGTCCCGACATTGCCGTCAACACCGTCGGCAAGGTGCTCAAGAAGCCCTTCGTCGAGATCAGCGAGGCCGAATATGACGAGATGACCGCGGTCAACTCGAAAACCGCCTTCTTCTTCCTCAAGGAGGCCGGCAAGCACCTCAACGACAACGGCAAGATCTGCACGCTCGTCACCTCGCTGCTCGGCGCCTTCACGCCGTTCTATGCCGCCTATGCCGGCACCAAGGCCCCGGTGGAGCACTTCACCCGCGCTGCCTCCAAGGAGTTCGGCGAGCGCGGCATCTCGGTGACCGCGATCGGCCCCGGCCCGATGGACACGTCCTTCTTCTATCCCGCTGAGGGCGCCGATGCCGTCGCCTACCACAAGAGCGCCGGCGCCCTGTCGAAATTCTCCAAGACCGGCCTCACCGACATCGAGGACATCGTGCCCTATATCCGCTTCCTCGTCTCCGACGGCTGGTGGATGACCGGCCAGACCATTCTCGTCAATGGCGGCTACACCACCAAGTAAAGCGAACCCAGCGGCGGGTCAGTGGCCCGCCGCTGCCGGGTTCGATGCCCTCAGCAGCACCAAGGCCATGCTGATCGGCAATCCCGATGTGCTTCTCGATGTCTTTCCGCCCCATGCGGGCAAGGATATCGCGAAGGCGATGAGCGTGTTTTCGTGATGGTGGCGATGAGCCCTTCCGCCGGTGAAACATTGCATCCTCTGCTGCGCCAGCGCGACGGCCAGCATGCGCGCGTGACCGCGGTGGAATTGTTCTTCGACCTCGTCTACGCCTTCGCGGTGACCCAGCTCAGCCACAAGCTGCTGGGGCATCTCGATGCGCAGGGGGTCGCCGAGACCCTGATTTTGTGGTTCGCCGTTTGGCTTGGGTGGCAATATACCTGCTGGGTGACGAACTGGTTCGACCCGGAGAGGCCAGCCATCCGCTCGCTGATCTTCGCGGTGACCTTGCTCGGCCTCGTCATGGCCGCCGCCCTTCCCGGGGCCTTCGGTGAACGCGCCTCTCTGTTTGCCGTTGCCTATGTGGCGATCCAGGTCGGCCGTACCGCCTACATCGTCTCGCGGCTGCCGGCGGATCATCCCCTGGCGCCCAATTATCGGCGCATGCTGGGCTGGTTGGCGATCGCGGCCGTCTTCTGGATCGCCGGTGCCTTCGTCTTCCCGCAATGGCGCATGACGCTGTGGCTCATCGCGATCGCCTGCGAATATCTTGCGCCGATGTTCGGTTTCCCGCTGCCCGGCCTGGGGCGTTCCTCCACGCGAGACTGGACCATCGAAGGCGGCCACCTGGCGGAGCGCTGCCAGGCCTTCGTCATCGTGGCGCTCGGCGAAGCACTGGTCTCGACCGGGGCTACCCTGTCCGACGCCCAGGACTGGGACGGGACAGTGCTGCTGGCCCTGCTCGCCGCCTTTCTCACCACTGTCGCGATGTGGTGGCTGTATTTTGGCACCTCAAGCGAGGATGCCACCCGCACCATCGAGCGATCCGACGATCCCGGCCGGATCGGCGCCTATTTCCACTACATCCACGCCATCCTGATCGCGGGAATCGTCGTCGGCGCGGTCGGCAACGATCTGGTGCTTGCCCACCCCCGCGAAGCGCCACCCTGGGCCCATGCGGTCGCCTTGATCGCCGGACCGGCCATCTATCTGTTCGGCAGCGCGATCTACAAGAAGGTGGTCTACGGCCGTGTTCCCCGCTCGCATCTGATCGGCGCCATCCTGTTGCTGGCCGTGATTGGTCTCGCACCGGTGGTGGACACGCTGTCTATGGCCTGGATGGCCTGCGTCACCTTGCTGGCGCTCGGATTTTGGGAAGGCCGATTGATACTCAAGCGACGCAACCAACGGCGTCGCGAGACAGCATAGAAGATCTTGGTTTCTTGAGCGTCTTCGATACTTAATGATTGTTGCACAAAAAGTAGACTGCACGTGAATCGGCTCGAAAAGCCCTTGCTTTCCTAGTAAATTCCCTCAACGTCAGCAAACGAGAATGTCGCGGATTGGGAAGCGCCATCGAAGTCGCTGAGCAAGGCCCGTGGAAGCGGACGACTGCGTTAGCTGCGCGGGACGGCAAGCGTAAGTCGGTTAAGGCCTTCGGCCCTTGCGGATGCGGCAAACCGCATAGCGGTTCAGGTGCGGCAGGAAGAATAAGTATAAAAATCAATATTTCCAGTAAAAAATCTCAATCAACACGAATAGTATAATATTCATTAAGTATTATATAAAAATATTCGGTGAATTCTACATAATTTTCTAATTAATACTAAAACTTAAGCTAAGCATTTCCTAATCTTGATAAAATCATAAATCTATTTATTTTAAAAAATATCTAAATTTTTTATGTAAAAATACAAAATCTGCCATCATGTGACATATACTGACATTATCTGTCATTGCAAACTGGCAAAAATATATTCAAAAAGATAGCAGCGTTGGAAGCTCCGCACAATTTGGAAACGTGCGTAAGGCATGCCCCTCACTTCTCGAATTAACATAAATGCCCACAGCAGAAGTGCAATATCTCTAATTGAGTTTGGCAGATTCATAATGTGTGTATCCACATCTTACAATAATACATGAACATTTCATCGCCAAACTACCAATCAACCATCCTGGCAGACGCCCGAACCATACGGACACATTCAGACTTCGGGGTAGCGAGAACTGTTTTTGCTCGCCGCTATGTATCTTTCCTCGAGGCGAATTTACCCCTGGTTCACATGGCGACGGATGAGATCCGTTTCATGGTCGGAGCTTACGTGCTGAGCCGCCATTTTGCCGCGTCGCCGAACGATCTGTCGGCGGGCATCACGGTGGCGGACATCCAGACCTTTTGCAGCGCGCACGGCTTGGCCGGACGCAACCGCATCAGTGCCTTGCTGATGACAATGTGTAAAGCTGGTTATCTGCGCCAAATCAAGGATGCGTGCGACAAGCGTATCAAACACTTGGAAGTGACGCGCGCTGGTATCACGATCTGCAAGCAGATAATTTCACCCTATCTGCAGGCGCTTACGCAATTGCAAGGACCCCGCGGTGCCACTCGCCACATCGACATCGACAATGCCTTTCTTGTTACGCTTGCTCGTTATTGTAGCAATTATTTCGAGCTCCACGGCACGCTGGTCGATCTCGTGCCGGAGATTCGTCCGTTTATGGCGCGTGATGCCGGCTTCGAGATCCTGCTCAAATTAGTCTCAAAGGAAATGAAAGGGGGGATTCCGAAGGATCGCACCGTTCATTTCCATTATGGCGCCGTCGCCGATTGCTTCGGCGTCTCACGCGTTCACGTGTATCGCGTGATCGAGAATGCCGCCAAAGCAGGGTATGTAACGCTGCATGGTTCGGGGGGGCGCGCGATCGAGATTCATGCAAGCTTGTTCGAACTCACCGATAACTTCATCGCCCTGCAGATGGCATTGTTACGCCAGGGCATGATCGATGCCGGCAGTAAGGCCTAACGCCCGCGAGACATGGGAGCGCGTGGAGACACAGCTGGACATCTCCAAAAGCCACTGGGCAAATCGGAAAATAGTCGATTCAACAAGCGGAGTTGGGGGGGTATTGCCGCATGTGTTTGTGAGAGGATTCCCCCGACGCGAATTGTCTAATTCAGTGCTGCAATCGACATCGCGTCGCTCGGTTTCTGAATTTTTCTCAAGCAGAGCGGCGTCAACATCCGCCGACGAAATTCCCTCCCCTGTCGAGCGCCTCTGCCAGAAGGTCGACGGGACCTTATGCGGCGAGCTTTGGATTCAGATGACTCGAACCGCAGAAGCGCGACGCAAATGATTACTATCGTGAAAACAATACTTCGAACAATTCCAAATATACCGTATAATTTCTGTAATTTTAGAAAATACCTGGAGTCATGATACCGTGCAAAGTAAATTAATCTCTTTCTAGATTTTTCCTGCAAGGTATTATTATGAAAATCACTCCAATAACCTGGCTCGTTCTGTTCAGCCTCCTGCCAGGCGGCCTAGGCGGTTGCGCGAACACCGGCCATCCCGCATCCGCGGACACGTCGCACTTTTCGGGTGAACGCTATCCGGTGCGCCTCATCAACCGCGCCCGCTTTCCGGCCGATTTCGTCGCCGCAGATGTGAACTATCCTTCCGGCGAAGCCCGCGGTACCATCATTGTCGATACCGGGGCCAGCAAGCTCTTTCTGATCGAAGGCGATGGCAAGGCGCGACGCTATGCCATTGCTGTTGGCAAGGCGGGCTATGCCTGGAAGGGCGCGGCCGATCTTCAGCGCAAAACTGAATGGCCATGCTGGTATCCCACCGACGAAATGCTCGCTCAGACACCCGGGATGCCCGACACCATTCCGCCAGGCCCCGACAATCCGCTCGGCGCTCGAGCCATGTATCTCTATGTCAATGGCAAGGATACGCTCTACCGCATCCACGGCACCAGCGAGCCCTGGACCATCGGCACCAAGGCCTCCTCCGGCTGCATTCGCATGTTCAATGAGGATGTCATCGATCTCTACGCCCGTACCCGTATCGGCGCCAAGGTGATCGTGGAATAGAGCAAAGGCAGGTCGGGTTGAAATGTTTCCAGGCCAACTCGTTGAGATGGCGCCACACATGTTGCCTCGCTCTGGTGAACACCTCTGCCAGGGAACGCGAGAAAACCTGCGCATGGATGTGCATATGGATCGATGCGGATGAGGCGCGCGTGAAGCAATTCACGCGCGCCTCTGAACTTATCCTTTCCGAGGCAGGTAGAAGGCCTGCCTACCAGTTATAACGTATGCCAAGCGTGCCCTTGACAGTATAGTTGTCGCCGGCGCCCGAGGAGAGTGCGGCGGCGTAGTCGGCCTCACCATAAGCGCTCCAGGCATCGTTCCACGCATAGGTGCCGCCCAGCCCGACCTCGCCCCACAATCTCTTGTTCTGCTGCTGCACCGAGACATTGGCTACGTCGATCTTGGTGCCCTTCACAAACTGATAGGAGAGGTTGCCGATGCCATAAACCTGCAGGCGGTCGGTCTTGTTGTTGGCGTTCTGCCAGCTCGACAGGTTCTCGATCCTGACGCCGATACGACCCTGCAGCGAATTGCCCTCGCCCAATTTTTGCCTAGCACCGTTGACATCGGTGAATTGGTCGAAATTGACGCGCGAATAGGCAAGCTGCGCCTGCGGTACCAGCGCCCAGCCAGAACCGAGATCCATGCGCTTGCCGACCTCGACGCTGCCGGCACCAGACCATCCCTGGTTATTTCCACCGCGCTTGTTGGACAGGCTCGAATCGTACCAGGTGAACTGGGCAATGGCATCGGCATAGAAGCCATTATTGCCGAGCCAGGTCAGATTGGCGCCGAGGCCGTAGCCCGTCGTCGTGATCTTGCCCTTGGCTCGCGCCGCGCGCGTTGCGGGATCACGGGTGATGTCGATATCGGCGCGCGAGGTGCCGATGGTGCCATAGGCACCGAGCGTCATCATTCCCGTGGCGGTCTCGTAAACGGAGCCCTCATAGCCGGCTTGCATGAAGCCAAGGCTTTGCGTGTAGGATGAGCCGATCTTCGGATCAAAAGACGAATATTGCCCGCCGATCCGCCCCCAGGCGCCCTGGCCATAGATCACCGGCCCGCCATTGGCATAAACGCTGGCCTGCTCGCCGCTGACCCTGCATTTGAAGTTCTGAGCCGGGTCCTTGCACCAGATTGTTTCCGGAGGAGCGCCGTTCGGCCAGACCCGGTTTCCGGTGCGCTGCTGCAGCGTACCCAGCGTCGCGAAGCTGTAATCGCTCAGGATCTGCGCATAGGGCAAAACAGTCTGCGTCGACTCGTTCAGGCCGGCATTGCGCAGGAACCAGTTCTCATCCGTGGGCGTACCCGTATCTGGATCAAGGCCTCCCCTGAACAGATTGTAATCGTAGGCGCCCGCGGCAACGGCTCTGGTGAGATGAAAGGCGTCGGTACTCGTCGTTCCGCCATTTATCACGTGCACGACCTCGATGCCGTCATGGATGGTCGCCGCGCCGGGGCCGCCATTGTTGACAATGGTCAGGGCCGTCGAGCCCGTCGCCGTGCCGCCATCGATCACGATCTGGTCTGACGGCGAGCCATCGCTGCCCAGATAGGTATTCAGGACAACCGTGCCGACTGCGCCCCCTGTACCTCCGACGAAATTCGAAGTCGTCAACGTCTTGTAGGCGCCGCCCGAAGGCGGCGTGAAGACGATCAACCCAGTATTGTTGGTGGTGCTGGTCGCGGTGCTGTTGACCGTGGAACTGGCCGTCATGTTCCAGGTGCTGTTGGCATCGACAGTCATGTTGTCGGCATTGATGGCAACACCAGTCAGTACGCTGGACTTCAGCGTTGCATTGGCCCTGGCGCCGACTTCTCCCACGACGTTGCCGGTCAGCGCCATGTTGGTAAAGATACCGCTGGTGGTACCGCCCAGGGCGTGCACCACGATACCGCTGCCCGTCGTAGGGGCGACGCCCGTCAGATCGGCGACGACGTTTCCGGCGGTACCGCTGATCAGATCGCCCGTGGCGCTCAGGGAGCCACCGGTCATCGTCACCCTGCCATCGCCGGTGCCCAGAATGCCCGACGAGTTGTTCCCCCCTGCCGTCACAGCCGTATTGGTCGTGGTTATCTGGCCATTTCCGGCGACGGAAAGGCCAGCGGATGCATCCGTGGTGACGGTGGAAGAAACAATCTTGACGATGCCTCCGTTATTCCCCGCTCCTCCCGCGTCGGCCAGGGCACCGAACGCCCCCGCGCCGTGGGTCGCGATCGTGGCATTCGTGGCGTCGATTTCGCCCAGCTCTCCCGCGTGCAGGCCTGAGGCGACCGCGCCGGAGGTGTCTACAACCGTACCCCCGGTAAGAGTGACCTTGCCATTGTGCGCTGCCCAGACGCCATCGGCAGCCCTGTCGGTCTGGTTGCCGCTTGTCGTAATCCTGCCGCCGGAGATGATGGCGATAGCCGATTGGTCGGCCGCGATACCGATGGCACCGTCACCGGTCGTGATGATCCTGTTGTTCGTGGCCGTCAGCGTGCTGCCGACCCCGATTACGTTCGCGCCATTGGAATTCTTGCCAACATCAGCCTGCGGATAGTGACCGCCTGACGTCTCAAAACCGTCTTCATAGCCGGTGGAGACCTCAGAGCCAGTTACGACGATGTTGCCGCCGCCAGTGACATTCAGGCCAGCGGCGGAAGGCCCCGTCGTGCGGACGACGGTATTGGTCAGGGTAACGTTGCTGGCCGTACCATTGCCGTCGGTCCCGTCCGCTACCGCGCCGGCCGAACCGGTCTCATAGGTAAAAATACCGTAGCCCTTGAAGTCGATCTTGCCCCCAGCCTGAGCTACGGTGCCGGCACTGTTCGCGCCGTAAGTGGTCACGCTGCTATCATCGTTGACGTGGATCGTACTGCCGGGCCCCTGGGCGACGAGAGCGGCGGAGTTGTCGATGAGTTTGCCTTGATAATTGCCAGTTACGACGGCGCTTATACCGTTGAGTGTCGCCGTTCCCTCGGCGGAAACGATCATTCCGGCGCTGTTGTTGCCATAAGTACTTATAAAGCTGTCGGTCAGTATCAGGCTGCTATCGGCATCGGAAACTTTGGCGCCCGCTGTATCGTCGGCGGAGACGAATGCGCTCATACCGTCTACGGTGAGCGAGCCCTTTGAATCGACGACGAAAGCAGAAGCACCGACACCGCTGGTGATAATACTGGTGCTTTCCTGGCCAGCGACGCCGGCCATCGTGACCGTCCCACCATTGGTCGCATAAACGCCATAGGCATTGGCACCCTCCGTGACCACCGCCTGGACCCCATCGCCCGCGTGCGGGGTCACCCCGGTATAGTTCAAATCCACCTTGCTGCCGGCCCCGGTTGCATAGATACCGTGGCTATCGTCGCCTGATGTAATGATTTGTGCACCATTTGCAGCGATCTGACCGCCGCTATCGGCATAGAGTCCATGGCTGCCTGCGCCGGTCGTAGTGACGTGGGCAAAATTGCCACTAGTTTGGTATATTCCATCGGATTCCGGCCTGCCGTTCAGGACAATGGTTCCACCGTCGGTCGCATGGGCGCCGGAGCCAGGACCACTCGCTTCCAGATTGACCTGGATGCCGGTGTACTGGCTCCCCGTGCCGGAGACATTGACGACGTCCGCGGTGTCGCTCGACCGATCGAAAGTACCGGTTACATTCGAATCGACGCAGTTGTTGCCGGAGGAGATGTTGAGCGGCCCCGACGCCGGGACGCATTGTGCCTGGGCCTGGGACGGCATTGCGGTTGCCGCCAATACCGTCGCGAACAACACGCTCTCTATGGACAGTGCTCGGGGACTACACCCTTGAAGCAAGTGGCGAAACACCGATGTGCGTCCCACCACCCGCGCCGATCCGCCCCCCTGCGTCCCGCATGTCATGTTTATACGTGCCCCTGGATTTCCTGAACGTTAGACAGAAAACAACACTCGAATAATCGCTTACGCGGCTATCATTGGTAGCATCATGCCTAACTATAATGTACAATTTGTGAAATGAATTTCCATATTGTTTGTGATTTTTTCTGAAATGATGCAATCATGCAACAATTTCTCTATGTAAAATCAAATTTAAGTGTCATTTAGTGATAGGATGTGTCACTCAACGATTGATTAATACCTAAATCACTGGAACTTAGACGATAATTCTTGTACTATCGGCAATTTTCGAATGAAAACTCACGAATAAAATATATAATCTCAATAACTTCAGAATTTACTTAAAAATATCGATATATAAAATACTATTTTTTTAATTTATGGTGCAATAACATGAAGATATACTAACAATATCAAACTAAAACAAACTATCACAGGAATGATTCGTCACTTAATCTACGCATTAGGAGAGACTAATCATATCGAGGACAATATTCTACCCACGCCGCCTCCAGTGAACCTGGCTGCACTCGATGAGCCGACATCGAGGAAAGGGAACCGGCCTCCTCGTTTGCGTGAACTGCGACAAGGTCCCGGCCATCAGGTGCCTGCTTCGGCACAGCGGAATAGGCAGGATACCCTTCGGGATCCCGGCAGCGTTGCCCGCTTGATCTCCCTCTGCACGAGTCGGAACTCGTAGCTCTGAATTCCAGCCCATCCATTGGATGGGAGAGCAGGCGACGACCGGCCTGTCCAGCGCCGCAGCGGCGCCGGTCTGAGCGGAATATTGGCCATCGCGCCCCTCTCGCAAAGGGACCACCTGATGCGACTCGCGTGGATTTCTTCGTGAGATCGCCCCGGGACCGACCGAGACAATGATCTCGATTCCCCTTTTTCCGTCGCGCCCTGCCGGTGGACGCAGACGGATATGCTGCCGATCATCTGGATACCATCGTCATAGGTAGCGGCAACGGCACCCATGATCCGATCTCAAACACCCGCCTTCCGCCTCGTACGAAGCGTTGTAGCAGGTGGAGCGCGAAGAAGACCCGTGGGATGTCACGACACCGAAGGATTGACCCCAACCCGAGAGAACATCACCGGCACAGAGAAGCGGTTGCACGCCTTGACGCAAATGCATCAAGGCCGAGCAGATGGCTGGAGTTTCCTGCGCGTCTGATCCGTTTAGGAACTCGCTGCCTAATTTCGACACAGAGCAAGAAATTAGAATTTATAGCTGATGCCGAGAGTCGCGGTGGCCTGATCCCATCCAGACTTCACAGATCCCAGCGGCGTATCATATGCTTTCTTACCGAAATCAGTGTAGCGGACTTCTCCACGACCGATCCAATTCTCGGTAAATGCGTATTCGATACCCACACCGGCAGTCCAACCGATATGAATCTCGCTTGAGCTTCCGCGAATGCGCCGCAAATACCAATTATTGTCAATGATAAGCAGTTTATAGCCGGTTGTCGAAAGTTCGGCAGAACCGGTGGCGATGCCACCTGTCGCATAAATAAGCAGATTATCGATTGCGTACCCCGCACGAAGGCGGGCCGAGGCCTGCCACTTGCTGTCGAGTGAGAGGCTTCCCGTCCCCACCGATCCGTTGAATATGTGGCGCCCCTTGATATCGGAATAATCAACGTCTCCCTCGATGCCGAGGACAAATTGGTTGATCTGATAGTTGTAACCGGCATGAGCGCCGCCCACGAAGCCGTCAACGTTAAATTTGTCGGCCATAATCGACCCAACGTTGGTCACATTGACGCCGCCGACTATTATGATGCCGCCGCCGATGGTCCCCCCATCGCCGATGGGGCCCCCACCGCCGAAATAACGGCTTTGATTGTCGTTCTCGCTGCCCCAGCCATAGCCGGCATGAGTACCAACGTAAGGACCGGACCAATCGTAGGCGACAACAGGGGGACTGGGAGACGGCTGGGAGGGCGAAAGATCCGCAGCGAAAACGGAAGTGGCTGTCGACGCCAACAAGACGGCAAAGATTGCACTGGTATGATACACGGAACGCATGGAAATCCCCCCAAGAATTTGACTTCTTACTCTTATAGATTTATTCGAAATTTTGCTGTGATATATAAGCAACATCAGAGTAAAATTTAATGGAATTCGAAATAAACTCGCCTTGATTTCAATATTTACTTTCACAGCCATTCACACAATGTCACTATATGACATAGCGTTTTGCCTTAGACGGCATAACGAAATTGGTCAAAATGGAGGCGGCCGCGAGGGCAATGATGACTTGGAAGTCTCGCCCTATTCCGGCTGCCAGCTCCGCGCTGTTGAAGAGAGCCCCCAAACAGGGCGGCTAATATCGCTCGCATGCCAGATAAGAGGTTTTTTGAGATGATACAGAATGGATTGCTGGGAAGGAGTGTTCGATTACACGCCACTTGGTGAAACCGGCGATCCCAGATGCGCTCGCAGCTAGCGAGTCTGGAAAAAAATTGGCGTCACACAGCATCATCGGAGGGAATGACTTCTGACAGACAGGCAAAGTTGGGAATGAAGCCGCAGGTGACTATCAGGGCTCTCCTATCATCAACTTTCCCGCAATCCGGAGGTGCTTTTTAATTGCAGAAAGTAAGCTCGTTTTTTCCTATTCGGCGAAAGTGAAACCCAGTCCGCGAATTGCATGCAAAGGTAGAAGCATGCCGGATTTTTTTGCCCTCCGGCGCAGGCGACTGACGATGGTATCAAGGTGGGCATAGTTGAAGTCATAGACGTCCGCTCCCATGGCTTCGACGAGCACGCTCCTCTCGACAGTGTTGCCGCGCTCCCTGAACAGGCATCCCAGGAGGCGCTGCTCGGAGACGGTCAGGCGCAGGCGGTGGCCCAGGCCGTCGGTGAGCGTCCACCCCCCTTCCACCAGGGCCCACTGCAGGACCTGAGGGGGGGCGGGCACCGTGCGATCCCTGTTGAGCCGATTGTGGACCGCCCCCACCGTGGCAGCCAGTTCCCGAACGTCGATGGGCTTGACGAGGTAGGCATCCGCGCCCTTCTCAAGGCCGGCAACGCGGTCGTCGATAGACCCCCGCGCCGTGGCCATGATGATGCCGATCCGTTGCGATGCTCGCAAATGCGCCGCTATGGACAGGCCGTCTTCATCGCCCAGGTTGAGGTCGAGGATCACGATCTCGGATGGCAGGGCAGCATAGGCCCGGTACAGGCCCGCAGCGCTGCCAAACCCATGTACGTTCAAGCCCAATCTGGATAGCCCCGACACCATTTCCTCGCGAAAATCCTCATCGTCATCAACAAGATAAACGAGTGGAGTGATCGCGCCATCACCTCGCCTAGTCTCCTTCGCGGACATCTATCCACCTTCTATCCGGCACTTTACGCCCTCTCGCAAAAATCAGCGCGGCGCGGGGTGGACTCAATTCCACGTTCCGTATTTATGCTCAGGGGCGGAGCGCCGATGCATCGGATGTTTATCCGATAGACCCTATTTTTGGTTGCGAATCCGCCGCACCGTTGTAATGATGCAACAGTTAGTCTAGCTAGCGGCAGCCAACAACGATTCTCATCTCTCATATTGCTCCACTATGCTATGCTGAACTCGATGGATTCCTTTGAAGATCGAGCCTCGAAAGTAGAGGATCTTCCCTCCATCGAAGAACTATCGGCGCTCATCGGCACGATTTATGATTGCGCTCTTGACCCTGGTCTGTGGGAGTCGATGCTGATTGGCATCAAAGAAATGCTGCGCGCCCACAATGCCTCGCTGACCATGATCGATCTTGTCGGTGGCAGGGCCTCGCTCATCAAGACCATTGGGATCGATCCCTATTGGCTGGAGCGTTTTCCGCTCTATGGGGAAGAGATGGCATCCTGGGAGCAGTTGCCGGCCCTCCGCGACATGCCCCTCGACGAACCGCAGGTATTCTCGCGGCACCTACCCCCGGAGATCCAGTCTCAATCACCAATGCTCAAGGAATGGGGCGAGCCGCAAGGCATCGTCGATTCGATTGGGTTGACATTGATCAATAGCCTGACCCGGCAAGCGCATATCGGCCTCAACCGCCACAGGGATACCGGCGTCTATACCGACCGCGAGGTAGTAATCGGGCGAATATTGGTCCCGCATATCAGGCGCGCTGTGACGATCAGCGATCTTCTGGATATGAAAACCTTGGAGCAGCAGGCTCTCGGAGCAACCCTCGACAGCGTGACAGCCGGTGTCGTCATCGTTACGGGCAAGGGGCGAATTATGCACGCCAATGAAATGGCGCGCCGCATGCTCGATGCGAGATCGCCGATCCTGGCTTCCGACGGATGTCTGGCCACCCTCGACTCTCGTGTATCTGACGAACTGCGCAAGGCCATTGCGATGGCCCAGGAAGACGAAACGCAACTCCCGGAGGCAGGGTTGGGGGTGCCTCTCAGCAAGGCCGATGGGGTCGCAGCCATCGCTCATATTCTGCCGCTTGCACGCGGCCAGCGCAGAACGCGGCTCGTGCCCCAGGCAACGGCCGCCGTCTTCATCGCACTCGACGCTACCCCGTTGCCGACCGATCTAGGGGCTGTCGCCCGCACGTTCGGTTTGACCCCCGCTGAGATACGTCAGCTTGAGCAATTGATGATGGGAGCGACACTCCGTAAGGCGGCGGCGGCGCTGCAAGTCAGCGAGGCGACAGCCCGGACACATCGCGAACACATCTTTGCCAAGATGGGTGTATCGCGGCAGAGTGATCTCGTTGCGCTTGTCAGGCGCCTCGTCCCACCGGTCCGCCGACCTAACGGCCGATAGCATCAAGGGCAAAAGTGGCGAGCCCGCTTAAGGGCCGCTCTACATCGTCTTGATCACCGGCTTCTGCACCAAGGCCTGCAGGCCCTCGGTCGCAGCAGGATAGTGGCCCGTGTCGAGATAATAGAGGTCGACCGCATTGGAAAACGCCTTGACCTGGAGATGGGCAGCCTTCTCCTTGGAGCTGGAGAGGTCGTTCAGCACGCGCAGTGCCGCCCGACCCATGATCAGGCCGATGATGACGAGAACGACAAGAGCTTCGATCAGGGTGAAGGCGGATTCTCTATTTCTAGTCACAATGAAATTTCACACTCTACCAACAGTACTTTCTTACGCCTCTGATAAACAGAGACTATTCATGAAGCGCGAGAAAATCGAAGGCAAAGTAACCTGAACGCAACCACTTCGCAGGCGACAATTCAAGCCTCTTCGAATTCACGCAACCTTTGGTGGCAGCACTGATCCTGAGCTTCTACCCCCGCCGGCGCGAACCAGTTCGGCATTTCCCAGCCATTCAGAACACCCCAGGCGGCGCCACGCCCGGTGAGAATGTCCCATGCACATCAACAAGGTCCATCATGTCACGACCATCAAGCGCGTCGCCGAGGACCTGGTGGAAGACGAAGACTGGGTGTACGACGTCGACAATGGAATGGAAATCGAGGACGGCGTTATCTGGGTCTGCGGCGTCGGCGAAGATGGCGTCATGGCCTTCACCGACTTTGGAATCGAGAACCTGATCGAGCTCATCAAAATGCACAAAGCCGACCCGACACTTCTCACGCGATGGAACCGGACTGAGCAGCATGCGGCCTGCGCCGGATGCTGACGTCGAAGGAAACGGTGTGGCGCTTACGGCTGTTTCGCCACTTCGCCACGTGAACAGGAATAGAACGAATTCGGTCGTAACATGTGCCGGCCATGTGACACGGAAGATATGCGGACGGTTGGGAATCCGTGGCGGAATGCAGGTAACGTATTGGGAACGCTTGGATTTTGGCTGGAACGGTCTGCGAGGCATGTCGACACACAAAAAAGCCCGCCAAAGACGATCTAATCATTTGATATCGTTATAGATTTTTTGTTTCTAGGGTAGGATTTAATCATTACCTGCGATCATTAAAGGCACGGCGCGACCTGCTAGAAAGTCTGCTTACCGATGATCCAAGCGGATTATTTCGCACTGCTGTGTAGCTTCCTCGTTTGCTAGGAATAAACGTGCCGATATCCCACCCTTCCCGGTTGCTTCACTTATGCGACGGGGTTGACGTATGAAACGCCGACGCGCTGCCCATAGTCAGGAGGCAGCGTATCTCATCATCGAAGCGAATGGACGCTCCAGCGATGTGGGCGTCGGCCCGACAGCCTTCGGACATTGCGCGGCACCGCGAGGTTTGGCCTGACAAACTCGAGACGCGTCAGAGGCTCCTTGTAAGTTGAATACCCCTAAGAAGACCCGGCTGTCCGATGAACGAAGGAAGGCACGAAGTTCGTGGCGTAGGGCCATGGCGCACAATGATTTGCAAATGGCGGTTTTGCCTTACGTCTCAGACCTGCCGGATAGAGGCCAAATAGACCCGACCTCAATCCGTGTCCGCATTCGCCGATCGGCCGTGTGGTATTCACCGAGGCGTCTATGCCGCCTTTTTCTTCCTGCCCTTGCTTGGGGCGGGAGGCGGCGGCGGTGGCTCGGCCTTGGCCTTCTGACGCACCTGACCAAGGCCGAGTTCCTTCGCCAGGCGAGAGCGTTGAGCCGAATAGCTCGGCGCCACCATGGGGTAATCCCCGAGCAGGTTCCATTTCTCCCGGTATTGCTCGGGCGACAAGGCATAGGCCGTTCGCAAATGTCGGGTCAGCGACTTGAATTGACGGCCGTCTTCGAGGCAGATCAGATAATCCGCGGTGATGGATTTCTTGATCGGGACGGCGCACTTCACCTACGTCTTGACCTGGTCGGGCTTCGTCTACGTCGCCTTCGTGATCGATGCCTATGCTCGGCGGATCGTCGGTTGGAGGGTGTCGCGGACAGCCCATGCGAGCTTCGTGCTCGACGCGTTGGAGCAGGCTGTGCACGAGCGCCGCCCTGTGCCCCGGGGTGGCCTCGTGCATCATTCCGACAGAGGTTCTCAATACGTCAGCATTCGATACACCGAGCGCCTCGCCGAGGCCGGTATCGAGCCCTCCGTCGGTAGTGTGGGCGACAGCTACGACAACGCTCTCGCCGAGACGATCAACGGCCTCTACAAAGCAGAGCTCATCCATCGGCGCGGACCATGGCGAAGCTTCGAGGCTGTGGAGTTCGCGACGCTGACCTGGGTCGACTGGTTCAACAACCGCCGCCTGCTGGAGCCTATCGGCAACGTCCCGCCGGCCGAAGCCGAAGAACGCTACTACGCGATGCTGGATGACCCAGCCATCGCAGCCTGACTCAAACCAAACGGCCTCCGGCGAACCTGGGACGGTTCATTCCCGCCATTCGGCGAATTCCACGGCGACGATCTCGCACAAGGGTGCGACGCCGCGCCATTGATCGCGGTAGATGCCGGTGTCGATGCCGATGCCACAGTCCATGAACAGGCCCGTTCGTTGCTCGAAGTCGACACCTGGCCCTGAGGCCAGACGCTCGAAGCAGGGGCGGCCCGAATAACGAAACGACGTCGAGCCTTGCGGCAGGATGAATACGCCATTGGCTGCAATCTCCGAGGCGATATCGATCACGGCGAATTCGAACGACTTGAAGCCGTGAGGCCTGCCTGATGTCGCCACCTTGCCGAAAGGCGGATTGGCAATCGCCCAGTCGAACATGGCTCCTTCAAGCTCGTTCTTCCACCATTGCCGCCAATTGAGCACATCGGCGCAGATCCAGCGCGCTTCCGGCAAGAGCTTGCGGCCGATCTCGACGAAACGGGGATTGATCTCGACGCAGGTCAGTTCCACCCCGCCCTGCCATTTGGAGCGCTGTTGAACCCAGTAGGCGAGGCCGCCGATGCCGGCGCACAAGTCAATCGCTCGGCTGCGCCCTAGTCGAGGGCAAAATCAGCCGCGAGGTCCGTGGGCGTGAAGAACGCGCCTGCGGCTGCGATATTGTTCTCCGCGCCTGGGTGCCAGCTCTCCAGGACAAAAATCTCTCTCGTCCTCGCTCAGCACATCCTTCCTCAACAAGGCTTCCGCCTCTGCGTGCGCCTTCATCTCGGTTTTGCTCAACTTGCCCATCTTGCTGCTCTTCCGTTGGATCGGCGAAGCAGGTCTCCGCCTGCTTTCCGAGCTCGTGCGGAACAGCGTGTGGGTGGGGGCAAGCTTGAACTGGGGAGGGGTATCTCCCGCCCGCAGGGCGCCGCCCCTATCGGCGGCGAGATTGTCTGAGCGCAGCGAAGAGAATTTCGGGGAGACCGCAGTTCATGCTTGCTGGGGAGGGAGAGCAGCGTTCTCCCTTCCCGCGCACTTACGTGAGATCAAGAAACTCCTCGCGTCTCTGCCGCTGCGGTGGATTAAATTACGCATAACCTCGCGCGCCCCGGTAAATCCTCGCGGTTGCGATCGCGACTATCTTGCGTTTAGTCGGGTTTTGCCTCGATAGTGAATTTTCATTGAGAAAATTAAAACCAGTTTATAAAATGGAAAACAACACACATTACCGGGACAGAAAACATAGGTTATATAAAAATATTAGACAAGATCTTGAAATATTATCAAATATAATCTCTAAACTAGACTTGGTAATTGGAGTTTTAATGTCGAAATATAGACGAAACCGGATCGTTTTTTACGGGTGCGCGCTCGGGTTGTCATTAGATTTAGCGGAATATGCCATCGGTAGCGTCTTGGCAGCATTTTTCATTCTTTCCAGCGATCCGGGCGATAAGGCTGCACTTACTTGGCTTCTTTCCAGTGTCTATGCCGGGGGTATTCTTGGAGCCAGTATTTCGGGCCTGCTGGCCGATATTTATGGTCGGCGCCGAATATTCATAATAATCATGCTCCTGATATTCGTGACCTCTGTTGGCGGATGCCTCGCGCCTGATGCCACGTCGCTCACCGCCATACGCTTCGTCTCAGGCATGTTTCTCGGCGCTTACCCTCCCTTAATGTCGACGTATCTTGCCGAAACCACCACCGCCACGAAGCGCGGTCGATTGTACATGAATGTCGTGGCACTAGGAGCCTGTGGGCCGGTGTTGATCACGTTTCTTGTCCATTATCTATCCCAGTCGAACCCCTTCGGTATGGCCGCATGGCGCTGGGCCTTTTTGGTGTGCGGGTTCGTAGCGCTTCTTTGCTCGTTTATCTTCATGAGAATGCCCGAATCACCAAAATGGCTACGCCTTAGGGGACTGATCCAGGAAGCGGAAGACGTCGAACAGTGCTTGAATATCGATGAAAGGCACTGGGCTGGCCCGACCACGGCCGACCTGAAAATCCTGCCGGACAAATTTCTACTAGTTGTAGTCTATCTCCTGTCCATATCGTTCATCATAACATGCTCTACGATCGGTTTCCCTCTTCTAATTGGATCAATGTTTATTGCAAAGGGCGTCTCTCTTCAGTCGACATTGCTATTTACCGGTTTAGCGAGTTTGGGATACGTTGCTGGAGCTTTCGTGGCCGGCACGGTCATTGACAAATTCGAACGGAAGTCCACACTTCTTGCAATGGGAGTTCTCACTGCCGGTGTGATGCTCGTCTTCAATGCGGCATCTTCGCCTATCGTATTGATAATATGCTCTATAATATTCAAGATGTTGGTAGCGATCATCCTACCTTTGCTGACCGTTTATATATCGGAACTCGTCCCCACTCTGGTTCGAGGGAGAGTTACCTCGCTGGCGTCGGCCGCACGTGGGGCCGGCGCCGCCCTTGTTCCATTTTTGCTGCTACCGGTTCTGGAAAGGTTCGGTGTCGTTGGCATGTCCATTGTCATCACTAGCAGTCTCGTGCTGTTCTTGGCGATCGTGACGATTTTCGGGCCACGGGGTAACGCCAATCGCGCGATCATCTAGATTGCTTGCCTGGAAAGTGAAGCGGTGCCTGGCTTGGCAGGGTTACCGCGCTCTCTGCGATATTCGGCGGGCGTCGTGCCCCACAGATCCTTCATGCGCATCGTCATATGGGAGTGGTTGGCAAAGCCCACACTTCCTGCGATCTGGCTCAAGGGAGTGTCCGTGTTGATGATCAACTCACGAGCACGGGATAGCCGGGAGGCCACTACGTATCCGTGCGGCGCCTGCCCTACTGTCTGCTTGAAGGCGCGGGCGAAATGACTCGGTGACAAATTCGCGATTGAGGCAAGCCTTTCCAAAGACAGAGTCTCGCCCAGATGGGCCTGGATGAAATCGTTCACTTTACGCCAGGCGGCCGGCGGCAGCCCCCCGTTCAAGGATGGGGAGGAGCGCGGCTTCAAGGAAGAATGGTTGCGCAGGAGGTGGATGGCGAACAGTGTGATAAGAGCATCAAGGCATTCTTCGAAGTTCGGAGCCAGGTTCTCAAGTTCGTATCGCATCGATTGCGCGAGGGCATGGGCGTGACGATCGATTACTCCCAATTGTGGGGGATGGAATTCGAAGCACTCCTTGTCGAACTCCGCCCCGGCCAATCGGGCTAGACGACCGGGATCAATGGCGACAAGTAGACTTTGCTTTTCGACCTTCCAGCGAGCGAATATCTCAGCCGAAGCGGGAATGATCTCAAGCGAGCCGGCGGGCGCTACACCCACGGTTCGTCGATCGCTGTTGAGGGCGACTTCCCTGTCCGGCTGGGGCGTGAGAAGCACTAGGGCCATATGGACGGACGCCGTGTATTTGATCGTGTCTGGCTCGGCGTGGGACCGGGTCACCGCCCCGTCATCCGCCTGGTACTTTGGACCCCATTTATCCGGTACGCCTCTGAGCATGCCCCTTCAACACCTTTCCTAGGGGCTGTAGAGCGACATGACTATCGCAAGAGGCAGCGCAATGTGGTACCGGCAAAACTCGATCAGGCGCTATCTTTGGCGCTCTTTGGGATCTTGCGTTCGGGGCAAGCCATCGCAGAAAAATGCTTCCCTCGCTGCCCGATCGATACAAGAAAAATAGCGCCCGATACTGCATGACCGGCTGCTGTGCAGCCGCGCCCCTCAATCGAAGTTAGACCATACCCATCGGCACAGACCTCATAATAATACCCCCATTCGAGAGCTAGCCCTAGGGAGCACGGCGGTTCAAGATGGACTTAACTTATTGATATAACAAGGCTTCACGAAAACGCGCCTTTTCTTCACACGGCCTCTCCGAGGGCTTTCTCGGACGACGTTGTGGTGCTGTCCCGATTGAGCTCAGATTGCCTTTGCAACGGCGCAAACGCTATAGGCAGGCAGATTGGGCGATTACCTTCGCCAGCACAAGCGCTTGCCGGATCCGGCTATTCTAGCGGGTTGGTTGCCGCTGACCGGATCTCGGAAGGAGCTCGCCCAAAGTGCTGGCGGAAGGCGCGCCCGAATGCGGCCGCGCTGTCATAGCCAACTTCCGCTGCGACACGCCTGACATCCAACCCTTCGGAAAGGCGCCGTTCAGCCCGTTCAAGGCGAAGCCTCCGTGAATACTCTGCCGGCGTCATTCCGAAAGCCGAGTGGAAGCCGCTGGTGAGCTTGTTCCGATTGATGCCGATGCGCCGGCTTAACGCGTCGATCGATGGAGGATTGCTCAGTTCGCGACGATAGATGAGAGCGGCGATGTCGATCAGGCGCTGATCCCTTGCCACCGGGGCTAGGCGCGTGGTGCCACCGGGAAGGTCGAAATTGTTAAATTGCACGACGGACAATGCCAGCAACTCGGTCGCCTTGGCTCTCAGGTAAATGTTGCGAACTGGCGCATCGAACTGACAATCGATCATGGCGTCGATGATCATCCACATCTCGGGCGTGAGCGGTGTTGCGATCGAAAGAGCAGATGTTTCAGTGTTGAAGAAAGCGTCACGATATTCGTCTCGCCATAAATCAGGCCGCAGTCCGAATGTCCCGACCAAATGGTCACGCGCGATATGAATGGCGACGGCTCTGGTGGCCCGCGTGGACGATGCCGGGCGGAGCTGGCGAATTTCAGTCGTCGACGCTGCTGCCGCCGTCAATGAGAGCGACCCGGAACGCACCTGCTGCGTCTGCCCGTTGTAGTGATGATAGTAATTGCCACTGAATTGTAGATATTGGAGCGTTATGTAGTCGCCACGTATGATGAGGCTGCTAAAAGGTCGCAATACTCGCAATTCCTGGATGCACAGCACACAGGCATCGTCCACCCGAACATAGGAATCGCCGGTCAACGTCGTCCGAAGCGGGTCCCAGATACCCTGTTCGCAAATAATGGGCGACGATCCCAAAGCGACCGCAAGGGCCCGAACATCCAGTTCCAGCTTGCTCAACATGCTCTCATTCCCCCGGCGCAGCAAACGCTGGTACAATATTGCTTCTATGGCAAATCGCGACTCCATTGATCCGCCTCACCTGCCGCTGTTCCCAAGCCGGGCGAGATTGTCCAGTCGATTTGATAGATATAGGACTCCCACACGATTCAAATACGCAAGAGTATATGACAAAATTACACGAAATATATCTCAAGTTTATTACAAAATATACACATATTAAAATAATATCGTTTTATCGAAAACCTCTCATAAATTCCCTCTTTGCCTGACGTAACACTGGAAATCTAGCATGAAGATTGCTTTGACTATTTAGTCTCGAAAGAGATTGCGACTTAACTAAGATTTGGAGTGATCATACAATGATCAAGAAAACCCTCGCCGCCCTTGCAGTCACGAGCATGCTCGCCATGAGCGCAGCGGTCGTGAGTGCTCCGGCCTTTGCTCAACAGCAAACTGCCCCGGTTGCCGGCGACCATCATCAGACGGCTGTCCAGCATCATCATCAGGCAGTTCATCATCACCAGCAGGCCAGCCACCACCATCAGCAGGCGAGCCACCATCACCAGCAGGCCATCCATCATCATCAGCAGGCAGCCCACCACCTGCAGCAGGCGGCGCATCACCACCAGAACAACCGTCCGAAGGAAGCGGCGCATCACCACGCTCAGGCCGCCCATCACCAGGCCCAGGCTGCCCATCATCATCAGCAGGCTGCTCATCACCACCAGCAGGTACAGCATCACCTGCAGCAGGCCGAGCATCATACCAAGGCCTCCGAGGAAGCCCGCAAGCTCGCTGAAGAGAGCACCAAGGCAAAGTGAGGTCGTTGATCACCTGCAATCGCCAGTGCGGTTACAGCTGAAGTCCGGAGGCCCCGTCAGCGTGAAGCTGCGGGGCCTTTCGTATTGTCGATTGGGCGTTGCCTCGATGAGGCGAGGGGCTCGCGGCAAAAATGCAGCTACAGAGCATTGGATCCGATCATGATAACGCAATCCGACGCTGTAAGTTTTTGTTGTCGTATCGTCTTTTTAAAAAGCCGGCGCACTGGCATGGTTCGCTAAGTAGCGCGTTTCGAAATGACGGTGACGTTGCCCATCCGTGGGCCGCGATGCCTCGGTCCATCGAAGCAGGCCGCCGCCGCGAACAGAGCACAGGCAAGCGCAGCAAAGATCGGCAGACCATGCTGGGCGAGAGCCATCGCTCCCCCTCCCAGAAGAGGTCCACCCAGCGCCCCAATGCCCCAGAAAACGGATAGCAGCGTATAGACGCTGACCAGTTCGTCATCTTTGTAGCGCTCGCCGAGAATGGCAATCGTGGTCGTATAGATACCGACGAACGCGCCTCCCCAGACAAACAGCAGGCAATAGGCAAGCCAGGCCTGGGTGAAGGCGATCGGCCAGGCCAAAGCCCCTGCCGCCGCAATCGTAGCGAGGCCCACGACGAGGCGCTGACGGCTTATCCGATCACCCAGCCATCCAATCGGCACCTGGCAGATGATCGCGCCCAGCAAGAGAACGGTGAGCAGCATGGTCGCCGATTGCTCCGGCCATCCCATGCTGAGGGCATAAAGCGGCAGAAAGCTCAAACCAGCCGACTCCAGGGCGGCATTGAGAGCAGCCGAGGCGACGGCGATAGGAACGATGGTGATATAGCTGAAAGGGTTCCTCGCTTCCGAATGTTCGGGTGGGGCTTCACGAGGCCGGCCCAGAATGAGGACGAGACAGGCCATTAGGGCCAGGCATGCGCCAATCAGAAAAGCCAGCGATTGCGAGCGACCGGCAAAAGTCAGGATGGCCGGGCCGAGGGCGATACCGCTGGATAGGGCCGTTACATAGATGGCGATCGTCCGCCCGCGTGTCGCCTCGCGAACCATGCGGTTGAGCCAGGCCTCGGAAACGACGAACAACGCCTCTGAAGCCGCACCCAAGCCTGCTCGAAGTGGGAACCATAGCCATATCAAAGGTATGGCCGCAAAAGCGGTAAAGAGGCCAGCTGCCGCCAGCAAGGCCGCTTTCGCGAGCCTGGTGTAACCCAGCTTGCGCATGAGGCGAGGCAAGGCCGGGGCCGCCGCTAGGACACCCAGCGCATACATGGCACCGTTGGCGCCGATCATCGTCTCCGAATAACCGGCTTCCGCCATTTCGAGGGCGATCAACGGCGCGCACAAACCATAGGTCAAGCCAAAGGTTGCGGCCACCAGGATCACGATTGCAGTGGTTCTGACCGGCTCGTTCAGCATTTCGACCCCAAAGCCCGGACCTTGAGAAAAAGTAACATCAGTTCACTCATTCGGGACGCCGCACGAAAGGATGGTCGCCGACAGGCGGCAGGTCGACGCGGCGAAGCTCGGCCTGCGTTGTTGCTGCGACAGGAAGATCCCAATCACGGAAGAAGCGGGAAAGATCGCGACCCGCAACGATGCTGGTCCGCAGCACAAAGGCCTGCAGGCGACGATCATCGTCCACCGTATCCGCAGCCACTAGCGGATGGGCCCGGTAATATTGATGGAGCCGCGGATAGAACTGTGGCCCTAATCGCTGGCGCAATTGCTCATAAATGCCTGCCCTGGACAACGTTCCACATTCGTGGATGTCTTGAGAGTCTTCGTTCCGATCCGGCAGCCCATCAGTCCCTGGCGTGAAATAATGCACGACCGAGCGCCAGGAGGTTTTCCCGGCCTTGCTGTCAGTCATCAACCATTCAGGCGCGACACCAAGCCTCTCTGCAGCATGGAGGGCGTAAATTCCTGCAAATTCCTCACCCATGATTTCTCTGGGCCAATGGGACTGTTCATAAGATTGCCCGGTCACGCACCATATCGACCACGCCGAGCGCATGCTCTTCCTTGTGCGCAACAGGTCAGCCATGCTTGCTTCAGACACGTGGATCACGCCGTCGTCCGCAACGATGGCGCGGCGTCTGCGTGGTCGAGCGACCGCGTCTTCCTCCTGCCGGTAATGAAGCCGCAACGGCGAGGGTTCGTGCAAGGCGGAGGATCCGTCGAGTCCGGAAACCTCATTGTATAAAGCGACCAAGCGTTCGATGAACCCAAGAATAGCGGCAGGATCCTGGTCTTCGAACCGCTTGTGAACCGCGCGCGTTGCCGTAATGATCGCATGCTCGCTGACGAACTCCACGACAGGTGCCGAGGCGGCCTGGGACAGCATGGTCAGCCAATCTGGAAAGCGGGTCTTGCCAAGAACATAGAGCGGAATTGGCGTGCCCCCGGCCACCTCGACCTGCAGCGGAGGCGGCGCAAACGCGCTGAAACCGGTGTCGAGATAGCGAAAATAGACCAGCCCATCGCGCTCGATCGCAAGGTCCGTGCGGCCGGGCGCGGCATCAACCTCCTGCAGGAGCGAGATTGATCCGCTTCTCTCCTGGCCATTGGCGGGTGCCACGAGGATCGCTAGGCCATCGGGAGGAGTGACCTGTCCCCGCACGATGACCGAAAGGGTCTCGCCAGCATATACATAAAGGCCGCTGGGCTGGTAGTCCGATAGGCGCAGACGGTCGAGACGCGCTTCCTCGCTCCGCGCCGACGGTAGGGCTGTAATGTAATATCGCCGGCTGAGATTGTCGTAGGCTGAGGCAATTTTGACTTCGGATGGCCTCGAGCGCTCGACGGCCGGATAGAGAAGCCACTGGCCGCCCGGCTGCCCAGCAATTGGCTCAAGAATGACCTTTGCCTGATTGTGTTCTTGGGCTCCGGCAATGGTCATCCTCCTGGCTCCACCGCAAGCCTCGATCCGATGCCCCCTTCCTTCCGGCTCGACGGTCCAGCCCCGGTCGAATGAACCGGCATCCGGTAGGAGTTTGACCTCAACATCACTCTCTCTGTCGCAGTTTGCGGCCAATAGTGACCTGCCATTGTATTTGGACCGAATCTGATAGAGGCTTTTGCCGCCCTCCCCTTCGATGGCCATGAGGGTCCAGAGCTGTGCGGCATCAAGCCCCGGCTGACGCGGCGCCTGGCCAAGCGTTGCGCCCTCGCCGCTCTCATTAGTGACGGTGAGCGCTTCCAGCGTGGGCATTGCAACCAAGAAGTAATCCCCTTCCAGACGCTCCTCCGCACCGCAGGCTTGCCAGGGCACCACGGACAGCAATACCAGGGCGAGCAGGCGCATCACGCTTAACCCCGGCGCACGCCTAACTTTGTTACTGCTTGGCGAGACCTCGGCGATTATCATCGTAGAACGGCCGGTCTCAGACGCAGGCTTGGTGCAATGTCATGTCCTCGATCCGATATGGACGCCGGGCCGCCGGAGATGCTTCCCGCGCCTCCAAACGCGCTCAGCGCAAGTAGTTGCGGCAGCACCTGCGCAGGCCGACTCGATAGCCTGCAGAGCCATGCTGGCCGCATGTGCCGACTGGAAGATAAATGACCACCCCATACCATGCCGCCTCTTACCTCTGTCCCATCACCAGGGACGACTATGCGAACAGCCCCACTTGGATCCGACCAAGAACGTAGCGAAATTCTATGGTAATTCAGAAATATATATTATTAACTGCAAGAATAACTTCCATTTTTTGACATGAAATTATCAGAAAGATCAGAATTTGTTATACCGAAGAAGACGCTGAAGCGCTTGGAAACTTCTACCAGCACAAACGGACCTCGGAAGTGCGGAGAGTGACATATTCCTCGTATGCACCTGAAATCGCAATGAAATTTTACTTCTACTGTGGTGAAAAAAGTCACGAACCGCCCAAATGTCTTGTAATCTCAGCTGGCCATACCTGTAGGGGCATAGTGAAGGATGCCCACGAACTATCAAAAAATGACCGAATTACCATGAATCTTACAAAATCCACATGATCCCACAACCCGGATATGGCCATTGCCGATCAATGCTGATCATGTTCGCTGCTCTTGAGAAACAGGACTAAGCCCAATTCATGCAGCAGCAGGTGGCATCGAGCGAGGAACAGCCCCCAATTGTGGCGCCCCATCAGCCGGCGCATCGCCAACTGCTCACCGCATATTCCCGCGCAAGTAGGAGAAGAGGCGGCAGACCCGTAAGGCTGCCTAAGACTGGCATCATCAGATTCGAACGAATTATAGTATAGTTACGGCGCGTCGTATGTTTCAGATCATCACTCTTCTTCTTGGCCGCGATATCATCCAGCGCCGCGGACTGATTGTCGCTGTTGTTGGGTGGGCATGGCTGATGCTCGGCACAGTCATCATGATCGATGCCCTGGACGGGCATACGTGGGTTCGCCCGCATTTGTTCGGTTACCTCATTATTCCGGAGGGCGTTGTGAGTATCATCGCCGCCTTTGGCCGACGCGGTACCGCCCGAAAGTTGCGTATAATCAAGGGTATTGCCCTCCTGATCGGGGCAGCGCTTATCCTCAGCCACTATCCCGGACACAACTTCATTCTAGCCATCGCATTGGGACTTGCATTCCTAGTCGACGGAGCCATGCGCATCGCCAGTGCCTATGTCGTCCGCTTCCCCGGTTGGCGGAAATCACTCGTCGCGGGCGTCCTGGAAATCCTGATCGCGATCATTACCCTTGAACCCTGGCCGACCTGGTACGAGGCGACCATCGGCTTCAACGTCAGCATCATCCTGATCATTTCAGGGCTGGCCCTAATTCGGATCGCCAAACGGATCCGTGAACTCCGGCCAGACGCGCCGATAAGCGCCCTTTTCACCGACGATCCCGTCCTGCCGGCATTTGATCTCGGGCCCTCCGATCCGCAGGCGAACCGAGGGGATCTGGTAGTTCATGTTTGGACACCCACCGGATCGGCATCGACGCCCCTGCATCGGGCCCCGGTCGACCGCTACATCGCCGCGGTCGATCAGAACGGCGTCATTTCGACCGGGCATGCCGCGCTGGAAATGGCGAACATCTATGTCAGCCACTATCCAGCGGCAGAGATCGAGAGATCGCCTGACGATTTCCGTCGCGCCCTGCGCGCAACCAGCGACAATGACGTACCGGGGCGCTTCCTGCCCAGCTACCAGGAAGAAGCGGCCGGATGGTGTCCTTCAACGGTGCAGGTCATCTTCAAGAATTTCAGGGCTGATCGCCTGCGCGCCTTCTGGTCCGCCTATAATCAAGACACTACCTACAATCTGACGCACCGAAATTGCTCCAGCACGGTCGCGAATGCCCTGGACGCTGCGCTCGAGGGCATTTTGGCCCAGCATCCGGGGAAGGCCGTATCTGTGCTGAAAATGATCACCAGCCCGGAGCTTTGGGCAGCATCACTCATCCGCGAGCGCGCGGAAAGCATGGCGTGGACACCGGGCCTCGTGCTTGACTATGCTCGGGCCCTCAATGCTCTCGTGCACCCCGAACCGTTCAACTGGAGCCTATTTGGCCTTTTCAGGCGCAGTTCACCTGTGTCTGGAGGCTGATGCCGCCAGACTGACCGTCTGGGATCTTCTAGCAAAATGTATTGCAGCGATACGTGCTGAGCTCGACACGTTGTAACCCCGCTTTTGGCGAAGTCAGTTTGACGCCGGCTCGTTTGAAGGACACTCAGCCAAAATGACCAGCGCATCCGACTTGCTCCCAACTGAGGCTTTTTCTCATATCAGGATTGTAGTTGGCATGATCGTCGGACTGTGCATCTCACGGCTACTGACCGGGATCGCACGCCTCGTCCAGCATCCAAGGAAGAGTGAGCTTTATTTAGTGCATCTGATGTGGATCACATTTACGCTGCTGACGGTGGTCCACTTCTGGTGGTTTGAGTTCAGTTTGCGCATGAGCAGCATCTGGAGCTTCGGGGTTTACGTATTCGTTCTATTTTATGCCTCGTTACATTTCATTCTGAGCACATTCCTCGTGCCGGATAACGGCCGCGAATATACAGAGTATCGCGATTATTTCATTTCTGCACGGAAGTACTTTTTTGGATTCTTAGCAGCATTCTACGTGGCTGACCTGCTGGATACCCTCCTCAAGGGTTGGCAGCATTTCCGCAATCTTGGCCTGGAGTATCCGCTGCAGATCGCGATTTTCGTTCTGCTAAGCCTTTACGCCAGCCATACTGAACGACGCTCATTTCACGCCATCTTCGCTGCAGGTGCACTGCTGTATCAAGTATCGTTCGTTGCCCGAAAATTCGCCGTTCTGGCTTGATTGGCGCAGTACGAACAGCCGGAGACTGGAGTCAGCAGATCACTCCATTCGTGCATTCGAACCTGGACTTCGGTGACTTCGGTCGTGTCCCAATGCGCGGTGTAGCTGAGGGTTGTCATCGGCGATTGCCGGTTCTGTTGCAAAATGGAAGAAGAGACGCCGAACTCCAATCCATTAACTCCGTGTTACGCAGCGAGAATCTCGAATTGTTCGGCGAGCGACGGAGCCGGATTATAGGCGTCCCTTGCTTGTCGTTTTCGCATCATGTGGATCATCTCAATCCCATCCAGGATGTTCGCGGCGCAAGTCGTTGATTTGAAACCAAGCATGGAATGCACACGGCGCTTGATGCGCCGGTGATCCTGCTCGATCCGGTCGTTGAGATACTGGCTCTGCAGTATGCGGATCGACTTCAGCGCTCTCCGTGATCGATCCCGTAGCCGCTCCTCGCCGTCACAGACTCTTCAATGAGAAAGGGCTGCTTGCAGCAATGGCACCCCTCTTGCCCGCACTCTTCGCGGTTGCCCATAATGCGGCATTATATCGACATTGATCATTGGAGAGACGTGTAATGGCGAGCTACGAATTTGAACTAGCTTCGCCCCCAGAACCGGGTTTCGGTCGGGAGTTGTGGCTGATGCAAGCGGCCGGACTCATTCTGTTCGAGGATGTCGCCTGTCCGGTATCGAGATGGTTCACATGATGCGCAAAACACAGGCAAGATACGCCTACAATCCCACCCCTTTGATTTCCGAGCAGTTCGAAATCCTCGCCTCGTGACCGCAGGCGCGAATGACTCCGGCGTTGCTATCCTGAGTTTGCGACAGAAGCGTCGCTTTCGCTGCAACCGACTTCGACCTTGGCGGGCGCAAGAGGCTTTCCCTTGCGGATCTGGCCGCGTTGCCGCTTGTCATCCGCGAGCGCGGCTCCAAGACACGCAAGCGCCTGGAGGATGGGGCGGCTGATGCCGGCATAAAGCTAAAATATGCAATCGAGGCAGAGGGGCGGGAAGCGGTTCGCGAGATCGTGGCCTCGGGCGCCGGCCTCGGCTTTGTCTCTCAAGCCGAGTTCGGCAATGATAGCCGGCTTACGAGGATCCCGATCTCCGGCCCTCCGATGCTGATGGAAGAAGCGCTGGTCTGCCTGAGCGAGCGAAGCGAGGCAAAGGCCATTCGAGCTTTTTGGGGCATAGCGCGTGAGTTTGCGCACGTCGCATCAGCCGTCACGACGAAGTAAGTCTCACGCTTTCATTGTGTGTCGCGATAGTTGGTGAAGTACGGCGCCGAGAGACTGGAGCCTCGCCGCGGTCTGGAACGCCGGCGAGACCTTCAACGCGAATTTCAATTCTGGTCGCCAGCGCGGCGTTGGTCCCATGCCGTCGACCATCGGCTCGGATCGCCACCGCGGCAGCATGGTCGACGCCTTCCGGTCAATCGCCCAGGATGGCGTGAACGAATCGTCTCTTGGTCTTGAGCGTTCCTCTGTGAAGTTCAGGCCGGGTGCTGCAATTGGCTGAGCCCGCCGTCGACGACGAGGCACGCCGCGTTCATGAACGGGCACTCGTCGGAAATCATGAACACTGCGGCAAGTGCTATCTCGCGTGCCGAGGCGATGCGGCCGCTGGGATGGAGCGCCATCGTATTGGCACGCGCTGAGGCGGGATCGGGAAAACCATTCCAGTAGTCGATGGCCTTCTGTGTTTCGACATAGCCCGGAGCCAGTGCATTCACGCGAACGCCCTGCGCCGCATATTCGAGCGCCAGCGATTTCGTCAGTCCAAGCAGAGCGTGCTTGGCGACAGGATAGGGGAAGGTGTGCGGAATGATGGTGAAGCCATGGGTCGACGCGATGTTGAGGATTGCCCCGCCGCCGCTTGCGATCATCCCCGGCAATACCGCCTTGCTGCAGTTCCAAGCTCCCTTGACGTTGACGTCAAAGTTAAGTGCCCATTGCTCTTCGCTCGCATCGAGCGGCGTGGAGAATACATTGACCCCGGCATTGTTGATCAGTGCATTGACCGGGCCGATCTGTTCATCCGCCTGTTTGACGGCAGCGGCGATCGCACTTTCGTCGCGAATATCAGCCGACATATGTCCAACCTGGCCCTGCGGGGCCGAGAGACTGGCGACGGCCGCGTTCAATAGTCCGCTGTCCCGGTCGACCAGGAACAGCTTTGCTCCCTCGGCGAGACATGCCTGGGCGATTGCCAGCCCGATACCCTGGGCGCTACCGGTCACAAGGATATGTTTGCCGGCCAAGCGCTCAGCCATGGGCTTCACTCCAATCGAAAACGGTCATTGCAAATCCCGCACGGAGACTGTCGCCGGGAGATAGCAACGCCAATCCCATCGGCTCGGTCTCGAAATGCTTCAGCGCATTGGGGCTGTGGCTCATCGGCTCCAGGCAGAAGAAGTCGCGCTTGCCGTTGGGCGCAAAGAGCATGTAGCGATCGAGCATGCTATCGGCGGCAATATCGACGCCGAGTTGACGCTCGGGCCATACGATGCGTGCGCTGCCATTCCAACCTTCGAAGCAATTGTTCAGCCAGCGATCGGGCAGTCGGCGTGCGGTAGAGAAATCGACGTCGCCGACAAGGGCGCCTCTGGAGCCGGGTAGATGTGCATCTCGTTCCGTCCACCATGCGGTGGCCGGTGCAAGAAGGGTTGTCTGCGGTGTCAGCGGAAAGAAGGGATGAAAGCCGATGCCGAACGGCAGGTCGATCCTGCCTGTATTAGTCACCGACAGCTGCAGTTCAAATCGTGCGTCGGCGACGCGAAACCACTGCCGAGCCTGATAGGCATAGGGCGAGCCGAGGATTTCCGGCTTGCTGAACGCAAGTTCCACGCTATCGGCCCGGTGCTCCCTGACGTCCCATCTGGCCTGCCAGCCGTCGCCATGAATGTAGAGCGGATCATTCGTATTGCGGGCGAACGTGAAGGTTCGGCCGCGGTAGGAGAATGCATTGCCTTCGACGCGGTTTGCAATTGGCACCAGCGGAAAACATGCAGAATCTTTTACGTCGAATGCGACCGCGCTCCGGCAGGGACGCAGGAACGGTACGCCCTCGACGGTATACGCGTCGACGACGGCGCCTCCGCAGGGGCTGATCCGAATTCGCAATCGCTTGCTGTCAAGGGGGATCCAAGCGGACATGCCTTTTTCCGACTCAGCGCCGCCCCAGGGCTGACGAGCGCAAATTGTCGAGCAGCACGGCCAGGAGCAGGATCACGCCACGCACGATATACTGGTAGAAGGCCGGTATGTTGAGAAGATTCATCGCATTCTCGGCGATGCCCATGATGAGGACCCCGACGATCACGCCGGATATGGTGGCGCGGCCGCCAGCAAGCGAGACGCCGCCGAGCACACAGGCCGAGATGACGGACAGTTCAAGCCCTACCGCCGAATTGGGTTGACCGGAGGTGATCCGCGAGGCCAACAGGATGCCCGCAATGGCGCAGATGCCCCCCTGTAACGCGAAGATCCAGATCCGCGTCATGTCGACATTGACCCCGGCCAGCCGCGATGCTTCGGGGTTGCCGCCGATGGCCAGCGTATTCTTGCCGAAAACGGTGCGGTTCAGCACGAAACCGAAGATGCAGAACAGTATGGCGAGCACCCAGATTGGTGTGGGGATGCCGACGAATTTCGAGAGCGCCAACTGGTAGAAATCCGGACTGTTGATACCGACGGCGCGCCCGTCGGAAGCAATCAGGGCAAGGCCACGCACGATCTGCATCGTGGCCAGTGTCGTGATGAGCGCATTGATGTGGAATTTCGCAATGACGAAACCGTTGACGAAGCCCACGAAGGTACCGCAGGCGATTGCCGCTACAAGGCCGAGCAGGATCGACCCGGTCGCGTTCGATGCCATGACTGCCACCATGCCGGCAAAGGCGACGATCGAACCGACCGACAGGTCGAAGTCGCGTGCCGCCAGGCAGAACATCATGGTGCAGGCGACGATGCCGACCGTGACGACCGATTGCAGCAGGCCAAGCATGTTCCTGTCGGTGAGGAAGTTCGGCACGAATACCGATACGAGTGCGAAGGCGACGATGAAGATGACGACGAGACCCTGTTCGCCGAGCAGAATCTTATTCAACCGATCGGTCATGCAATATTGTCCTCAGGATGCGATCGCGTCAGGGGTTTTCTTGTCGGGAAGAGCGGCCGCCAGGATCATCCGCTCTGCAAAATTGCTGCGCGTGAGTTCGGCGCTGATGCGCCCGCCGCACATCACAAGGATGCGGTCGCAGATGCCCATCACTTCCGGCAGTTCCGACGACACCACGACGATCGCCATACCGCTTTCGGCAAGCTGGTAGAGCAATTCGTAAATCTCTGACTTCGCGCCCACATCGATGCCGCGCGTCGGTTCGTCGACGATCAGGACCTGGATTCCTTGCTCGGATAGCCAACGGCCCAGGATGACCTTTTGCTGATTGCCGCCTGAGAGGTTGACGATGTCCTGCTTGCGTGAGGGCGTACGCACCTTGAGTTTCTTGATGAACGTTTCGGCGGTTGCCGCTTCGCTCGCACGATCGAGCACCCCGAGGCGGCTGCGATGGCGGCGCGAGGAGATGTTGATGTTCTCTTCGATCGAGCGGCCCTGGATGATGCCATCATGCTTGCGGTCTTCCGAACACAACACGATGCCGGCCCGGATCACGCCGCGTGGATCGCTGGCATGGACCACCTTGCCGTTCACGGTGACCGTGCCGGTCGAGCGCGGGTCGGCTCCGAACACCAGTCGCATCAATTCCGAGCGCCCGGCCCCGACCAGGCCAAAGAAGCCGAGAATTTCACCGGCCTTGACCTGGAAGCTGGCCGGTGTCCTGAACCCGCTGCCGGAAAGGGCTTCGACCTTCAGGCGGGTGTCGCCCATTGCGCGCGGGCGAAAGCCCCAGATATCAGCGATCTCTCGGCCGACCATTTCGGCGACGATCTGGTCGCGCGTGACGTCTTTGAGCGAGGCATGGTGTGCCGCAAGCTTGCCATCGCGTAATACGGTCAGGCTGTCACAGAGCCGGAATACTTCGTCGAGCCGGTGCGACACATAGAGGATGACCTTGCCTTCACGGCGCAGGCGCTCGATCAAGGCAAACAGAATCTCGCTTTCGCGCGAGGAGAGTGACGAGGTTGGCTCATCCAGAGCGATGACCCGCGCATCGATCATGATCGCCTTGGCGATTTCGACCATCTGTCGTTCGCCGATCGACAATGACTTCACCTTGCGACGCACGTCGATGTCGATGCCCGCCGCTCTCAGCTTCGCACCGACATCTTCGAACATCGTGCGGCCTGCGATGATGCCGGCGCGGGCAGGAAAACGGCCAAGACAGAGGTTTTCAGCCACCGTGAGTTCCGGAACGAGCTGCAGCTCCTGGTGAATGACGATGACACCATTGTCGAAGGCATCCCTGGTAGAGGCGTAGGCCTGAACCCTGTCTTCGATGCGTATCTCGCCCTCGTCCGCATGCTGATCGCCGGAAAGAATCCTGATCAGGGTGGATTTTCCCGCCCCGTTCTCCCCCATCAACCCATGCACCGCGCCCTTGTCGACGCCGAAGGAGACGCCGGAAAGCGCGCGGACGCCGGGATAAGTCTTGGTGATGTGCGAGAATTGGAGAAAGGACACGGGCCAAGCCTCCTTGCCACTAAGGATTCGCCTATCAATAAGCGGTCAAATTGGCTCGACCTTTGTCATTGCCGGGGTTGACCCGGCAATCCACCCCCTTCAGGCATCGAAGACGGTGCCGCTGGATGCCCGGGTCAAGCCCGAGCATGACAAAAGTGGCGCTTCAGTTATTTCCAGACAATGCCTAACAACAGGCGGCAGATTCATTCGCCGCCTGCCAATGCCTCGGTGTGGCTTACTCGATGCCGAGATCCTTGCGGACCTGCACGTAGGTGTCGCGTTTGGCAACGGCCCCCGATGTCAAGATCAGCTTCACCGGTTCCTTGTCGTTCTTGACCCACTCGTACATGTTGAGTGCCGTCTCGTAGCCGTGACGCTTCGGTGAGATGATCACCGAGCCGACGAATCCGGTCGCCGCAGGCTTCTTGAACTCGTTGATGGCCGAGTCCGCGCCACCGATGCCGACAGCAATCACGTTGCCGGCCGGAATGCCCACGCTTTCCGACGCGCGCACTGCGCCCAGCGCCGCTTCGTCGTTCAGGCCGAACGCAACCCACTTCTTGATATTGGCATGGCTGTTCAGCACCGTGGTAGCAGCGTTCAGCGCAGCTTCGGTATCCGTCTTGGCTTGGGGCGCATCAAAGATGTTCGCGGCCTTGAAGCCGTTCGCCTTGAGGACCGAAATCGTTCCTTCGACACGGTCCACCGCAGTCGGCAACTGGTCATAGGAGACGCGGATCGCGCCAACTTCTTCGGGTTTCCATCCGCGTGCCTTCATCTCATCGACGATGGTCTGGCCGACGGCCTCGCCGATCTTGGTCGCCGAAATGCCCATATGTGGCACGGACTCGATTGGCTTGCCGTCGGCGCCCACCAGGCGGTCGTCTACGGTCATCAGCTTGAGATTGTTGGCTGCCGCCTTGGCGACGATGCCAGGGCCGAGCTTGACGTCGGGCGTGCAGACGATGAAGCCCTGGACGCCCTGGGCGCCGAGATTGTCGATTGCCGACATCAACTTCTCACCGTCCTCCGCGCCGATCTTGACGAGGGTGAAGCCCTTTTCCTTGGCGGCCTGATCGGCGAACTTCCACTCGTCCTGGAACCATGGCTCTTCCGGTTGCTTGACGATGAAGCCGATCTTGCTGTCCTGGGCATGGGCCGAGGCGATCGTCGTGACTGACAGCATGGCAAGCGCGCCCGCGACGAGCGCGGTCTTCAAAAGTCGCATCATTCCCTCCCCGCAATTGGCCGGGCGTTCAGCCCAAGCGCCCGAGTCTCTATTTGTTTTCATCATACCTGTCAATTGATCTGGTATGATAATTAAGATACATGCACTGATCAGTGGTCGCTGGTGCAAATCATCTGCATCCGTCAAGGTCGGGCCGGTCATACGCAAACAAGGAGGATGCGCCTTGGAGGAGAGGCTGGGGTGATTGAAGTGCCGAAGAGAGCGCAGAACGAAGGTGCCACGCGCCGCCCGCGCGTCATGCCGGATGTGACAAAGGCGATTGCCTCTGACATCTTTTCCGGGCGCTACCCCGCAGGATCATCCTTGCCGACCGAAAATGATCTCGGCGTTGAATACGGCGTGAGCCGTACCGTCATCCGTGAGGCCCTGAAAGTCCTGGCGGCCAAGGGGCTGGTGTTGTCGCGGCCCCGCATCGGCACCATCGTGTGCAACGAGGATGACTGGAACATCATCGACCCGCAGGTGCTTGCCTGGCATGCGCCGCATGCGCTGGACGACAAGCTTTTCGATGCAATCCTGGAGACGCGGCGCGCCATCGAGCCCCTGGTCGCAGAACTGGCCGCCACACGCGCAACGTTGCAGGAGGTTGCCGACCTCGAGGCGGCTTGGCGGGGGATGGCTAGTGCCGGTGAGGATCTCGTTGCGTTCTCGCGTTCCGACATTGCCTTCCACCAGATCGTCTACAGCGCCAGCCACAATCCAATCTTTCGGCAGATCGGCAGCTTGATCGATACGGCGCTCAAATTCTCGCTGGAGGCCACGGCGGTGATTTCTCTGGATCGGCGCACCGAGGCCGTGGCCGCACACCACGACGTCGTGGAGGCATTGCGCATGCGCGACGCCGAAGCGGCGCGCAGGGCGGCGAACAGAATTCTCGACCTGGCGGCACGCGACCTCGTCAGCGCCAAGAGACTCAAAAAAGACTGAGACAGGGCACCGTCCATGAAGATCACCTCGCTCACGACCTATGTCGTTCCGCCGCGCTGGCTGTTTCTAAAGATCGAGACCGATGCCGACGTTGTCGGCTGGGGCGAGCCGGTCGTCGAAGGCAGAGCACTGACTGTTGAGGCGGCGGTCAAAGAACTTGCAGACTACCTGGTCGGCAAGGATCCCCGCCTGATCGAGGACCACTGGACGGTGATGCATCGCGGCGGCTTCTACCGCGGCGGAGCGATCATGATGAGCGCCATCGCCGGTATCGATCAGGCACTGTGGGACATCAAGGGCAAAGCTCTCGGCGTGCCCGTGCATGAACTGCTCGGCGGCAAGCTGCGCGATAGGATCAAGGTCTATTCCTGGATAGGCGGCGACAGGCCGGCCGAGGTGGCGGCGGGCGCAAAGGACGTCGTGGCTCGCGGCTTCTCCGCGCTGAAGATGAATGGCACCGAGGAACTGCAGATCGTCGATGGTCATGACAAGATCGACGCCGCGGTCGAACGCGTCGCCATGGTGCGCGAGGCTGTCGGACCCGACATCGGTATCGCCGTGGATTTCCACGGTCGCGTGCATCGGCCGATGGCGCGCATTCTCGTCAAGGAGCTCGAACCCTATAGGTTGATGTTCATCGAGGAGCCGGTGCTCAGCGAAAACCGCGAGGCGCTGAGAGAGATCGCGGCGCTTGGTTCAATGCCAATCGCGTTGGGCGAACGTCTCTACAGCCGCTGGGACTTCAAATCCGTATTCGAGGAAGGCGTCGTCGACATCATCCAGCCGGATCTCTCTCATGCCGGCGGTATCACCGAATGCCGCAAGATCGCGGCGATGGCCGAAGCCTATGACGTCGCTGTTGCGCCGCATTGCCCGCTTGGCCCAATCGCCCTTGCCGCATGTCTGCAACTCGATGCGGTGAGCTACAATTGCTTCATCCAGGAGCAGAGCCTGGGCATCCACTACAACGCCGCCAACGACTTGCTCGACTACGCCGCTAACAAGGATGTCTTCCGCTACGAGGACGGCTATGTCGCCATTCCGGATGGTCCGGGCTTGGGCGTGGAGATCGACGAGGCCTATGTGAAGGAGCGCGCCAAGGAAGGGCATCGCTGGCGCAATCCGGTTTGGCGCCACAAGGACGGCTCGTTCGCCGAGTGGTGAGCGCCTCCTGCAAAGATCATTGGCGAACCGTCACGGTCTATTGAAATTCCGCTCATAAGTATCTGCGATCAGATCGCTGGCCGCCTTGCTCGCGGTTTCCGCGTCGCGCCTCTCGATGGCCACGGCTATCGCCTCGTGCAAGGCGAGCGCGTGGCGCATTCCTCCGAACTTCTGGAACGTCTTTGGCACGCTGATCGTCAGGGCGGCGCGGATGACCGACGCGACGGGCAGAAGGAAACGATTATGCGCCGCCTGGATGATTCCCAGATGGAAGGCGATGTCGGCGTCCATCGCCAGGCGCGGATTCTTGTGATCTTCCGCCATCGTGGTCAGCGCGATGCGGATCTGGGCGAGATCGTCTGCCGTTGCCCGTTGCGCCGCCAGTCCCGCGGCCAGCGGTTCAATGGCTGATCGGATCTCGAACAATTCCTGCGCCAACGCGTGCTCATCCTGGGCGCCATGCCAGGACATCACCATTGGGTCGAGAGTGTTCCAGAATTCGGCAGAACGGATCGTCGTTCCGATGCGTTGCTTGGCTTCCGTGAACCCCTTGCTGGACAATAAGGTCAGAGCCTCGCGTAGCGTTGTGCGGCTCACTTGCAATTGATCGAGAAGGTCACTTTCCTTGGGGAGCTTGTCTCCGGGGCGCAATTCGCCCTGAATGATGCGCCGCCCCAGACGTGCGGCGATCTGAGCCGGCAGCCCGCGTTCAGTGGCCGAAAACGGTTCCATGGCCTTGCTCTTGGCTGGTTCGTGCATGTCTGTCATGTCGCCAGCACCTTTCGCCTACGGGGTAAGAAATAACGCCCTAGCGCCTATTCCGGCAATTCGTTCAGCTGAGCCCGGAAGCGTTCCACCATGACAAGGCCGATCTCGGTGGGCCGCAAGGCCGGGGCGCGGTCATGGACGGGAATGCCCGCGCGAGCGCCGAACAGACGCTTGCCATAGCAGATCAGATTCTCGATCCCCTGCATGACGAAAACCGCCGCCGGCAGCATTTTTTCGTAGTGCATCGTCGCGCCGGCTTCGTCGCCGGTGTGAAAAGCCCTATAAGCGCGCACCGCGTAGTCAATGCAGTCCGGCGCCAGGATCATGCCCTTGCAGCCGACACGCAGATTATCGATGAGTTCCAGGCCGCCGCGTCCGTTGAACACCGGCACGCGACCTTCGGTGCGTTCGATCAGGTTGGCGATGTCGACGACAGGCCCTTCGCCCTTGATCAGCCGGATGTTCGGGTGCTGCGTGACCAGATCTCGGATCTCGTCGGCGCTCAGCCCGCGCCCGAAGAAGGCGGGTGCATTCTGGATCGCCAACGGCAGGTCTGTCTTGTCCGCGATCCGGCCAAAAAAGCGGATATATTCCGCTGCGCCATACGATCCGCCCGCAGGGGGCTGCAGGATGACCCAGTCCGCGCCCACGCTTTCGGCATGGCGCACCTGCGCAATCTGCTCCGCGACCGACGAGCCGGAAATGGTGAAAGCGAGAGGTACGTGACCTGCCGTATCCTCTGCCGTCCAGTCCATCAACGTGCGCCGTTCGACTTCGCTCAGCTTCGAGACCTCCGTTGCCAGGCCGAGAGCGGCCATGCCGTGGACCCCGGATGCCAGGCAGATCTGGACCTGTTTGCGCATCGCCTGTCGGTCGAGTTTTTCTTGGCTATCGAAGAGCGCGTAGAGAATGGCGTGGATGCCATGAAAATTGTCAGAAGCGAATTCAGTCATGAGCGATCTCAGTGGCTTTCGCGCGGAATGACATGGCCGCGGCAGCCGACGAGGAAATCGAGGTCGGCACCCCGGTCCGCCTGCAACACACGCTCGACATAGAGGCTTTGGTAACCGCCCTTCATTGCCGGCAATGGAGGCGTCCACTCGCTACGCCGCCGGGCAAGCTCGCCGTCCGACACCTCCAAATGCAGCTTGCGGGCCTCGACATCGAGTTCGATCATATCTCCCGACCTGACAAGCGCCAGTGGTCCGCCAACCGCGGCCTCCGGCGCCGCATGCAGCACGACGGTTCCGAAGGCAGTTCCCGACATGCGGGCGTCGGAGATGCGGATCATGTCGCGAATGCCCCTCCTGAGGAGCTTCTGCGGTAGCGCCATATTGCCAACCTCGGCCATACCGGGATAGCCCTTCGGGCCGCAGTTCTTCAGCACCATGATGCAGGTTTCGTCGATGTCGAGCGCCGGGTCGTCGACACGCGCCTTGTAGTCGTCGATGTCCTCGAAGGCGACGGCGCGGCCGCGATGCTTCATCAGTTCGGGCGAAGCGGCGGATGGCTTGATGATGGCGCCACTCGGCGCCAAATTGCCGCGCAGGACCGCAATGCCGCCGTGAGGCGTCAGCGCCTTGTCGCGCGGGCGGATCACGTCCGGGTTGTAGTTTCTGGCCTCGGCGATGTTCTCGCCCATGCTGCTGCCGGTCACCGTCAACACGTCGAGATCGAGCAGGTCGGCGATCTCCTTCATCACGGCGGGAATCCCGCCCGCGTAACAGAAATCCTCCATCAGGAAACGGCCGGATGGCATCAGGTCGAGAATGGTCGGGACATCACGGCCAAGGCGATCCCAGTCGTCCAGCGTCAATTCGGTGCCGATGCGGCCTGCAATCGACAGCAGATGCACCACGGCATTCGTCGAGCCGCCGATGGCGCCATTGACGCGAATGGCATTGGCGAATGCCGACTTGCCGAGGATTTTTGACAGGCGCAAATCCTCATTGACTATCTCGACAATACGCCTGCCGGTCATGCGCGCCAGCCGGTTGCGATGCGCATCGACCGCCGGATAGGCTGCGTTGCCCGGCAAGGCAATGCCAAGTGCCTCGACCATCGAGGCCATCGTCGAGGCCGTGCCCATGGTCATACAGTGGCCGGGCGAGCGCGACATGGCGCTTTCGGCGCTGCCGAACTCCTGAGTGCTCATGGTGCCGGCCCGCACGTCCTCGGAAAATTTCCAGACGTCGGTGCCGGAGCCTATCTCGCGGCCCTGGAAACGGCCGTTCAGCATCGGCCCGCCGGAAATGACGATCGACGGCAGATCGCAGGAGGCGGCGCCCATGACCAGCGACGGTGTGGTCTTGTCGCAACCGGCCATCAACACGACGCCGTCCATCGGATTGCCGCGGATCGCCTCCTCGACATCCATCGATGCAAGATTGCGGAACAGCATCGCCGTCGGTCGCAAATTGGACTCGCCGCATGAGAAAACCGGGAACTCGAGCGGCAGGCCGCCGGCTTCCAGCACGCCGGCCTTGATGTGTTCGATCAACCCACGGAAATGCACGTGGCACGGCGTGAATTCGGAGAATGTATTGCAGATGCCGATAACCGGGCGGCCATCGAAGGCGTCATCCGGCAATCCATTGTTCTTCATCCAGCTACGGTGGATGAAGGCGTCCTTGCCGATGCCGCCGAACCAGTGTTGCGAGCGCCTTTTCGTCACATCGTACTCCAAATCCCGGCAAAATCGCCCATCATTTCACTGCGCCCATCGTCAGTCCGCGGATCAGCTGTTTCTGGAAGACCAGCACGAAAGCCAGGACTGGTAGAAGAAGCACGATCGAGGCCGCCGACAACTCGCCCCAGCGGACCTGCTGATAGCCGACGAACGCATATAGGCCCAGCGGCACGGTGCGCACGTCGCTGCCGCCCAGCACGAGAGCGAACAGGAACTCATTCCAAGAAAAGAGGAACGCCAGAATCGACACGGCGGCAATGCCCGGCAATACGACCGGCAGGCAAATGTGACGAAACGCCTGGAAATAGGTGGCGCCGTCGATCGCGGCTGCTTCCTCCATCTCGCTGGGCAGATCCTCGAAAAAGCCCTTCATCAGCCAGACGACGATGGAAAGGTTGATGGCGACATGCGCGATGATCAGCCCGATATGGGTGTTGATGAGGCCCGTCCGGACATACATGACGAAGAACGGGATCAGCACCGCGACTGGCGGCGTCATGCGCGTCGTCAGGATCCAGAAGCCGTAGTCGACATTGCCGCGGAACCGGTAGCGCCCCAGCACATAAGCAGCCGGCAAGCCGATCAGCAGCGCCAGTGCTGTCGAGCCGAGCGCGACAATGGCGCTGTTCAGGAAATAGGTCCAGATCGCCGGCTCGGACAGTACCTTGGCATAGTTGTCGAGGATCGGAACGAACAGGAACTTCGGCTGCCGCGCCATGGCATCGACCTGTGCCTTCAGCGACATCATCACCAGCCAATAGACCGGAAACAGGCACCAGATAGCAAAGGCCCAAAGCAGCAGACGGCGTGCAAAAGCGGAGAGGTTTCGCGGGGCGTTCATAGCGCAGCCTTTGGCACGAACATGCGCATGCGCCGCAGGAAAAGCTGCGCCGCGACGATCGTCATCACAAGCATGACGATCGCGATGGCGGCGGCATAGCCCATCGACAGGAACTCGATACCCTGCTTGTAGGCGAACAGGTTCAAGGTGCGCGTGCTGACGCCTGGGCCACCACCGGTCAACACGAAGATAATGTCGAAGGTCTTGAAGGCGTCGATCGCCCGAAAAACGATGGCGACGCCAAGATAGGGCAGCAGTGCCGGCAAGGTGTGGTGGAAGAACACCTGCATCTCCGTTGCGCCATCCATGCGCGCAGCCTGCAAAGGCTCCTCGTCCATGGCCGCAAGACCGCCGGCCGCGATCAACAGGATGAACGGCGCCCACTGCCAGGTGTCGACCACCAGCAGCGAAGCCATTGCCATGCCAGGTGTGCCGAGCCAATCCTGCTGCGGCAGGCCAACCGACCGAAGCAGATAGTTGAACACACCGAGCGACGGATTGAGCATCATGCGGAAGGTGAAGACCGCGGCCACGGGCGTGATCGCCATCGGCAGCAGATAGATCGCCCGCAATAGAGGCACAGCCCTTGTCTCGTGATGCAGCAGCGTCGCGATGGCGACGCCCAGCACCAACTGGATCCCGACGGCGAGCACGGTGAAAATGGCGGTCGCTCGCAACGCCGTCCAGAACTCCTCTGACCGGAAGAGGTCGAGATAATTCTGCAGTCCGGCAAAGGCCAACGTATCTGGCGTGACCAGTGAATAGGTGCTCAGGCTCATGGCCACCGAGACGACGAACGGAAAGAGGGTCAGCCCCAGCAACAGCACGGTCGCCGGCGCCAGCATCAGACCGATGAAGCGAGCGCGTGCATCCATCTATTTTGCCCATCCACCTACCCGCGCCGCCGAAATGGCGCGGGCGAAAATCATTGCACACAAACGGAGCCAGGATCCTTCACGGCGATCCGGGCTCATGCGCCGAGCACCTGCTTGATCTTGCCGTCCGCATCCGCAAAGGCCTGCGCCGCATCGTTGCTGCCGGTAACGACTTCATTGACGGCGATGCCAACGGCATCGAGGATCTCAGCCGCCTTTGGATGAAACCAGGCTGCCTTGAAAAGATCGCCATCGGCCGCCTGCAGATTCTTGAGCGCGGCATCCGCCGCCTGCGGGCCGAAACGGTCGCGGAAGGCCGAGGTCTGCCAGGCGGAACTGCGCGGCGTGGCCAGGCCGGCAGCGCCGGCCAGCGCGGAAGTCTGCTTGGATGTCGCCCACATCAAGAACAACCACGCTGCCTCTTTGTTGACCGACCTGGCGTTGATGCCGGCCATCCAGTGCCACATGTTCGGTTTGGCGGGTTTGCCGGCCGTCGCCGGCAATACTCCGAACAGGGTGTTGCCGGCGACGGTGCTCTTGGACTTGTCCTCGATATCAGTGGCGAAGTTTGATGAATCGCAGCCGATCGCCAGCGCCCCTTGCATGAAGTCGTTCAGGCACTCCATCCAGTGATAGCTGGAAATGCCGACCGGTCCAGCTTCGCGCAGCAGTTTGCCATACATGTCCAGCCCAGCGATCGATTCTGGCAGCGCCAATCCGGATTTGCCGTCCAGTGTCACGTAGGATCCGCCATAGGAGAAGACGAAGCCGGCCAGCGTCCAAGGGGCAGCGTCGCCCGTTGGTTTCGCCCGCATGGCGATACCGGCGACATCGTCGGTTTTAAGCGCCGTTGCCAGCTTCAACAGGTCGTCCATCGATGCCGGCGCAGTAAAACCCTTCTTGTCAAGCATCGCCTTGTTCATGAACAGGGTCTGTGCCTCGGCGGTGATCGCAAGGCCGTAGGAGGCTCCGTCGCTCCACTTCTCGAACGAACGAGCCGACGAGAAGATATCGTCATCGTCGTACCAGGCGGCGTCGAAAAGCGCCGCATTCGAACGGAAGGCATCGATCGGCTCCAGCCATTTCGCCGAAATCGCCTGGCCGAGCGCCCAGATCATGAAGACATCGGGTGTAGCGCTGCCGCCGCCAAGCTTGACCGGCATCGACGCGGTGAATTCCGTCTCCGACTGTTTGTCGGCCTTGACCTCGATTCCGGTCAAAGCAGTGAAGACTGGAATCAACGGTGTGACTGCATTCATCCAGGGATGCTCGAGCCCGCCGAGAACGATCGCTTTGCCCTTCTCCTTCTGCCAGTCGATCTTGCCATCGGCATAAAGCTTGACCAGTTCAGCCGTGTTTTCGGCCGCATGCAGCGGCGTGCCGCTGCGCAGGCCAATCACGCCGGCTGCGGCCAGTATCGATGTTGCCCTGAGGAACGATCGACGGTCGATCGACAGGTGCAGGCCTCCAACAGGCATTTTCAGATTGCTCATCACATCCTCCCTGGCACCCAGATCGGCAATTTTCATCCCGCCGCTTGAATAGTCATATTATCGGAGTTATTAGAGGTCAAGAATGGAAATCGGGAGAGAGCCTTTGGTCGACGTCGTGCTGTCCAAGGTGGAAAAGAGTTGGGGATCGGTGCGCGTCATCCAGAACCTCGACCTGCATGTCCGCGATGAGGAGTTCCTGGTACTGCTCGGCCCTTCCGGCTGCGGCAAGACCACGACGATGCGCATGATCGCCGGACTGGAGACGGCGACCGCAGGCGATATCCGCATCGACGGCGAATCGGTCGTGAACAAACTGGCGCGTGAACGCGACATCGCCATGGTATTCCAGAATTACGGCCTCTATCCGCACATGAGCGTCGCCGACAATATCGGCTACCCCCTGAGGTTGCGCCTGGTCCCGGCGGAGGAGCGTGCGCGACGCGTCGGCGAGGCCGCGCGCAGAGTCCATCTTGAGAGCTTGCTCGACCGCAAGCCGCGGGCGCTTTCAGGCGGCCAGCGGCAGCGCGTCGCGCTGGCCAGGGCGATCGTGCGGACACCACGCCTATTTATGCTGGACGAGCCGCTTTCCAACCTCGACGCCAAGCTGCGCGTGTCAATGCGCGCGGAGCTCAAGCATCTCCACCACGATCTCAAAACGACGACGATCTACGTCACGCACGACCAGATCGAAGCGATGACACTGGCAACGCGAGTCGCCGTGATGCATGGCGGGCGCATCGTCCAGCTCGACACGCCCGAGCGCATCTATAACGACCCGTCGGAGTTGTTCGTCGCTGCCTTCATCGGCTCGCCGCCAATGAACCTCTTGCGTGGCGACATGGTCAACGGCGTTTTCCAGTCCGGTACCATCCGGATCGATGGGCTGCCGGTTTCGCTCGGCGGCGACGTCACGCTCGGCATTCGCCCGGACGATGTGACCGTGGCGGGCAAGGCCGATGCCGACATCGAAGCATCGGTATTCGCGACCGAATTCGTCGGCCAGAACAGGCTGGTTTCAGTCAAGGCCGGTGACGATCTTTTCTGCGCCGTCACCGGCGCGGACCGCCAGATCACGATCGGCGAGACGGTGTTTCTGAGGCTCAACCGCGACCATATCTTCTTCTTCGACACCGCGACCGAAAAGCGTCTGCGCCCGGCCTGACGAAAGATGAGCAACGATTATGATTACATCATCGTCGGTGGCGGCAGTTCGGGTTGCGTCGCAGCCTGGCGCATGGTCAGCGAATTCGGTGCCAAGGTCTTGTTGCTGGAAGCCGGCGCTGATCGCATCAGCCCGATCATGCACATGCCTGCGGGATATATGAAATATCTGGCACGCGACACCTATCTCGACATGCACAAGATGGTGCCGCAGCCGCAGATCGGCGGACGCAGCACCATTGTGCCGCAAGCGCGTGTTCTCGGCGGAGGATCATCGGTCAACGCCATGGTCTATATGCGGGGCCAAAGCGGCGACTATGACAATTGGGCGCGCACGCTCGGCACCGGGCACGATTGGTCGTGGGACGACATGCTCGGGCATTTCAGGGCGCTGGAGAAGAATGATCACCTGGGAGCGCCTTTTCACGGCAACGAAGGCCGGTTGCATGTCTCGGCGCCATTCCATCGCGCGGCTTTGACCGACGCTTTCGTGGCCGCGGTCCAGAATGCCGGCGAGCCGTTCAATCCCGACTTCAACGCTGGCCGTCAACGCGGCGTCGGTTACATGCAGTCCACCATCGGACCTGACCGGCGACGCTGCAGTGCCGTCGATGCTTTCCTGTCGCAGGTGCTGGACGATCCCCGGTTCGAGTTGCGGACGCATGCCAAGGTTGACCGGGTGATTGTCGAAGGCGGTCGCGCGAAGGGCGTGGAGGTCCACCACAATGGCGAGCGCAAACGCATCCATGCGAATTCCGGCGTCATCCTCGCAGCCGGGACTTACGTCACGCCAAAGCTGCTGATGCTGTCGGGAATCGGTAATGCCAACCTGCTGCGCGGCCTTGGCATCGCCGTCGTCTGCGATCTGCCAGGTGTCGGTCAGAACCTTCAGGATCACTGCGAAGTGCCGGTGATCCATAGAAGCAACGGCCGTTACGGCTATTTCGGCGAGGATCGCGGCTGGCGCATGATCCGCAACGGGCTGCAATATCTGCTTTTCAGATCCGGCCCGGTCGCGACCATCGGCGTCGAGGCCTGCGCCTTCGTTAACCCCGACGACCCGCAGGCCGACGCGACATTGAAGATCTATTGCGTGCCGACCGTGTATGTCGACCGCGACGTCTCGGGCGTTGACGCTTGCGACGGGCTGACCATGACTTGCTGCCTGCTGCGCCCCCAGTCCCGCGGCAGCGTGAGCATTCGTTCCGCCGATCCTGATGATCCGCCTGTGATCGACGGCGGCTTCCTCCGCGATCCAACCGACATGGCAATGATGCTCAAAGGCATGAGAACCGCGCGCGGCTTTGTTGCCCAGAAGCCATTGGCCGGCATGATCGCCGACGAGATTGTCCCCGGCAAGGAAGCCGTCAGCGACGAGGCGCTGCATGCCCATGCCAAGCGCATGGTCAAGACCAACTACCATCCGGTGGGAACCTGTAAGATGGGCGCCGAGGACGACCGCATGGCCGTCCTCGATCCGGCACTCGCGGTGCGCGGGATCGGCGGCCTGCATGTGATCGACTGTTCGGTGATGCCGTCGATCGTCAGCGGCAACACCAGCGCACCGGCAATGGCGATCGCGCACAAGGCCGCCGGTTTGATTTGTCACATGCACCAGAAAATCGCCTGACACCGGCGAATATCGAAAGGCTGGCCCTGGTTGTCGGCAAAGGAGGATCAATGACTGTCGACACCAATGTGGATGCAGTTCGACGCATTGACCTGCCACTGAGTTTTTCCTCCACATTTGATTAGAGTGCGGCCCTGATTGAAGGACGGACGAATGAAACGGAAGCGGTTCACGGAAGGGCGAACCTTCAGGGGTCAATCGCGTCTATCGGCTCTACCGGGAAGAAGGGCTGACGGTCCGCAAGCGCCGTGCCCGGCGACGAGCGGTGGGAACGCGAGCACCGATCCTGGTCGAGGCGAAGCCCAATGTGCGGTGGTCGCTGGACTTCGTACATGATCAGTTTGCCTGTGGGCGGCGCTTCCGGGTGCTGAACATCGTCGATGACGTGACGCGGGAATGCCTGGCTGCAATCCCCGACACCTCGATCTCCGGCCGTCGCGTTGCCCGTGAACTGACCGACCTGATCGCTCGGCGCGGTAAGCCGGGAATGATCGTTTCCGACCATGGCACGGAGCTCACCTCGAACGCTATCCTGGCCTAGTCGAAGGATCATCACGTCGAGTGGCACTACATCGCACCCGGCAAGCCGATGCAGAACGGCTACGTCGAGAGCTTCAACGGGCGAATGCACGACGAGCTCTTGAACGAGAGCCTGTTCTTCGACCTCAACCATGCCCGCAGCGCCATCGCTGAATGGGTCAAGGATTTCAACACCACGAGGCCGCACTCCTCACTTGGCTATCAGACCCCGGCGGCCTTCGCTGAGGTCCTCGCCGCAACCGGTTCGCCGGTTGCCAAATCCGCGCCTCACGGCGTAACAGAAACGGCCGAGGCTCTAATCGCCGCTGGACGAAAACTCAGTGGCAGGTCACATTCACTGGTTGAACAGGTTGCACAAGGAAGCCGCTGCCCCAAAGTCTAATCCATCACTTCGACCGGAGCATTCAATACGCCTGCACCGACTACCTTAAAGCAGCTGGAGGATCACGCCATCCGCCCGAGCATGAGCGCGCCAGGCAGTCCCTACGACAACGCTCAGGCCGAAAGCTCCATGAAGACTTTGAAAAAGGAGGAAGTCGACTCCAAAAACTACCAGACAATCGAGGAGGCGCGCCGCAATATTGGCCCCTTCCTTGAGACCACCTACAATCGCCAGAGGCTCCACTCGGCCCTTGGCTACAAATCCCCGGTCGACTTCGAACGGCAGTTGAACCCACCCGCGTCAAACTCAAACAGTACGCCCCCTGTCACCCAAACTTTTTGTCTCACCAGAGGGGTACAATCCACAGGTTCGGCTCGCATCTCAGGGTGATTTTGCTTGCGCACTGGTGGATCGATCGTCTGCCGTGTCAATGGTCGCGGCCCCTTCATCAGAGGACGGATCGTCGATCTCAACCCAGCATCCGCTCAGGCCCTCGGATCGTCCAGCCTGGCCAAGGTTCACGTGAATGCGGAATAATTGGGTGTCAAAGAGACCCGGCTTTCCGGGGCTGGGGGTTTGAAGATTGGATCGCCGAGTCTCTTTGCACCGTGGTGGTGAACGCTCTCAACTTGAGCGAGAAGAATTAGACCAGACTTAGCATCTTGAACCGCCCCGGGTTTGTCGGAGGCCCCAATTCCTGAGAGGATGGGGCTATGACGAGCAAGACGACGAACAAGTTCTCGCCTGAGGTGCGCGCGCGGTGCGGATGGTGCTGGATCACGAAACCGAGCATCCGTCGCGCTGGGCGACGATCACGTCGATCGCGAGCAAAATCGGCTGCACGGCGCAGACGCTGAACGAGTGGGTGAAGAAGGCCGAGGTCGAGAGCGGTCGCAAGTCTGGGCTGACGACGGACATGGTGGCCAAGCTCAAGGCCTTCGAACGCGAGAATCGGGAGCTGCGGCAGGCGAACGAGATCCTGCGCAAGGCGTCGGGGTATTTTGCCCAGGCGGAGCTCGACCGCCGACGCCGGTCATGATCGCTTTCATCGACGATCACCGCAGGGCCTATGGGGTCGAGCCGATCTGCAAGGTGCTGCCGATCGCCCCGTCAACCTATCGTGAGTATGTCGCCAAACGGATCGATCCGGGGAAGCTGTCGGCTCGGGCGAAGCGGGACCTGGAGCTGAAGCCGCAGATCGAGCGTGTGTTCGGTGAGAACTTCGAGGTCTATGGCGCGCGCAAGGTCTGGCGGCAGATGTTGCGCGAGGGGTTCGACGTTGCCCGCTGCACGGTCGAACGCCTGATGGCCGACCTCGGCCTGCAAGGTGTCATTCGTGGCAAGCCGATCCGCACGACCATCCAGGACAAGGCCGCACCGTGCCCTCTGGACCATGTCAACCGGGTCTTCCATGCACCGGCGCCAAACCGGCTCTGGGTCTCGGACTTCACCTACGTCTCGGCCTGGTCGGGCTTCGTCTACGTCGCCTTCGTGATCGATGCCTATGCTCGGCGGATCGTCGGTTGGAGGGTGTCGCGGACAGCCCATGCGAGCTTCGTGCTCGACGCGTTGGAGCAGGCTGTGCACGAGCGCCGACCTGTGCACCGGGGTGGCCTCGTGCATCATTCCGACAGAGGTTCTCAATACGTCAGCATTCGATACACCGAGCGCCTCGCCGAGGCCGGTATCGAGCCCTCCGTCGGCAGTGTGGGCGACAGCTACGACAACGCTCTCGCCGAGACGATCAACGGCCTCTACAAAGCAGAGCTCATCCATCGGCGCGGACCATGGCGAAGCTTCGAGGCTGTGGAGTTCGCGACGCTGACCTGGGTCGACTGGTTCAACAACCGCCGCCTGCTGGAGCCTATCGGCAACATCCCGCCGGCCGAAGCCGAAGAACTCTACTACGCGATGCTGAGCGAACCAGCCATGGCAGCGTGACTCAAACAAAACGGCCTCCGGCAAACCAGGGGCGGTTCAGTATGAGCAAGGTGCCCAGGGTGTTCCAAAGTGCAAGGATAAAACGCGGGTATTCGACTTCTCGAACACGACATTGGAGCACGTCTATCCGCAGTCAGTAAAGGGAACTGACAAAGTCGCCGCTCTGGAAAAGGTCAAACACACCATTGGCAATCTGGCGATCTTCGGCCCGAATGACAATGATGCCGCCGCCAATAAGTCTTATGCAGAGAAGCGCACCGTATTGAAAGCTTCAAATCTGAAACTCAATCGGGATATTGGCGCAAACACTAAGTGGACGGCTTCAACCGTCGATGCACGCACGAAATCACTCGTAAACATGGCCGTAAAGGTGTTTGTCCCGTAAGCGCCGTAACTAGCGGGCGCGACCGTATCGGGCGAACACTTTGTCGAACACAGCCGAACTGGATACCAATCTCGGACGACGCACTCCTCTTCATTGAGCCAGGCGCTTTGCAGCAAGCAGGGGCCTTTCCTCTATTCGCCGAAATCCGGGTAGGTTAGCGTTCGCGCCTCGTTAATTCCATCTAGCGCGCTGCCGTGTAAGGGCAAACGAACATGCCTCACACGAGAATCTTCTTGTGATTTCAAATAGTTCCAGCCGACTTTCGGAAATCATTTTAGAGACCCAATGATGGTCACTTGCCCCGCGTCTGGGGCCTTCTGGATGTTGCGCGTTGAGAAACGTGCACTGGAAGGAAGCAGATATGACCATTTCAACGAAATACATCGGCCTTGATGTTCATCGGGATACGATATCGATTGCGGTTGCTGACGAAGGGAGCGACCGGGAGGTCCGGTTTTTTGGAACTGTTGCCAACTGCGGAAGGCGCTGACGAGCATCGGGAAAGACGGTGCGATGCTGAGGGTTTGCTATGAATCCGGTCCCTGCGGGTTCGCCATCTATCGCTTCTTGAAGAGGTTCGGGATCGATTGTGTTGTGATCTCGCCATCCTCCATGCCGCAACGGCCGAACGATCGGGTGAAGACCGACCGGCGCGATGCCCAGACGCTGGCCCGGCTTTTGCGCGCCGGCGAACTCGCACTCGCCGCCGTCTGGGTTCCGGACGAAGCGCATGAAGCGATCCGCGATGTGGTGCGGGCGCGTCGGCAGGTGAAGCAGGACATCGTGTCGGCAAAGAACACGCTGAAGAGCTTCCTGCTGCGGCACGACCGCCGCTTTCCGGGAAAGGCCATATGGGGCAAGGCGCACTGGCGCTGGCTGTCGGATCAGCTCTTTGCCTTTCCCCACCAGCAGTTCGTCTATGAGGAATACAAACGACGCATCCAGGAACTGGAGGAGCGCTGCCGGCGCCTGGAGCAGGTGCTTGCGGAAGCGGTCACGGACTGGCCGCTCTCGCCGATCGTCACAGCGCTTCAGTCGCTGCGCGGCATCAAGTTCATCGCGGCCGTGACGCTCGTCGCGGAGATCGGCGATCTGCATCGGTTCGACAGTCCGAAGCAGTTGATGGCCTGGCTGGGCCTCGTACCGCCCGAGCATTCCAGCGGAACGCGGACCAGGCGGGGTGAACTCACCCGGACCGGCAACGCCGCCGCCGCACCATGTTGATCGAATCGGCGTGGCATTACCGCTACCCTGCACGAGAGGGACGAGCGTTGCGAGAACGCAATGCCGGACTGCCCGATCATATCCGGGCCATCGCCTGGAAGGCGCAGACCCGCCTGTGCGCAAAGTTCCGTCGTG